>NZ_JAGGLM010000053.1 GCF_017874415.1 Clostridium algifaecis | reverse complement strand
TTTTCGCCTACAGGGCTTTTACCTTCTATGGCGGAGCCTTCCAGCTCTCTTCACCTAACTTATTACCATGTTATATCCGTCCGAACCCCAGAAACAAGTTTCTGGTTTGGGCTCTTTCCCTTTCGCTCGCCGCTACTCAGAAAATCGATGTTTCTTTCTCTTCCTCCGGGTACTTAGATGTTTCAGTTCCCCGGGTGTCCCTCTATAAACCTATGAATTCAGTTTATAGTACAATGCGTAGCATTGTGGGTTTCCCCATTCGGAAATCTTCGGTTCACAGACTATTTGCGTCTACCCGAAGCTTATCGCAGCTTATCACGTCCTTCATCGGCTCCTGGTGCCAAGGCATTCACCATGCGCCCTTTGTAGCTTGACCTTTAATGAAAATTGCTATTAACAACAATTTTCTTAGTTTAAACTTATTAATTAGTATAAAATACATTATGCTTTATTAATAAGTACATCTACAAAGGTTATACAATAACCTTAGCTGTATCTAGTATAAATGAAGCCTGGCGGCTTAAATATACATAAATACTCTATTATGAAAATTATAAATAATTTTCGAATTCTTACTGTGCAATTTTCAAAGAACAATTTTAGAAGGAATAATCCTTCAAAATTAAACAGAGTAAAGAATAAACCGAACAATTTTATGAAACAAATCTAATTGCTTCATTTCTCCTTAGAAAGGAGGTGATCCAGCCGCAGGTTCTCCTACGGCTACCTTGTTACGACTTCACCCCAATCACTAACCCCACCTTCGGCCGCGTCCTCCTAAGTTAGACTACGGACTTCGGGTGTTGCCAGCTCTCATGGTGTGACGGGCGGTGTGTACAAGGCCCGGGAACGTATTCACCGCGACATGCTGATTCGCGATTACTAGCAACTCCAACTTCATGCAGGCGAGTTTCAGCCTGCAATCCGAACTGAGAGCAGTTTTTTGAGTTTCGCTCCGCCTCGCGGTTTCGCATCTCTCTGTTCTGCCCATTGTAGCACGTGTGTCGCCCTGGACATAAGGGGCATGATGATTTGACGT
>NZ_JAGGLM010000052.1 GCF_017874415.1 Clostridium algifaecis | reverse complement strand
TAAACTCTTTTTTTCCACTCTTAATGTTATTTCCTATCTCATCTAACAATATCTTCTGACATCTTTTTCTTAATGCAGTATAGTTTATGTGCCTGGTTTTTCTCCAAACCGTGATTTCACCTGCCCCACCTTCGGTAACAATCAAACGAACATGAGGATTCCATTTTAAATCCCTGCCAAAAGTATGAATAACTGAAATTATCACTGGAGTAAAACATTCTTTTTTATTTAAATCTTTAAACCAACTCATAATTACTTTAGCTGAACACTTTGGCAATAAAGATAGTAATTTTCTATCACGAGCAAAATATATTCTTAGTTCTTTGGGAATTGTAAATACCATACGTCTATGCTTTGAATTAACAAGCCTTACCACCATTTCATCTGACCATTCTTCAGACTTTTTCTTACCACAAGACGTACAAAATCTACTTTTACATCTAAAACCAACCCTCTTAATCTCTCCACAATTCTCACATTTAAATTCAATAAATCCATTGTCTAATGATCCACAATTAATCATTTTGCAAACTTATCTATTTATATTAGCTCTAATTTTACCTTTATTAATTTCACAGAACTTTTCCCAATTATCAACAAATATTTGTTTTAAATTTCTAAGAAACAAGTAATTCCATTGTTCGTATTTTTCAATGGATTATTTGTGATGCAAATTTTTACTCATAAATTTTTTTGTAATTTCTATTGACTATCACTAGCTGGTCTTATAGTAAACAGCTTTTATTATTTAAACTGTCTACCACAAGGAGAGCATATCAGTAATTGCTGGTGGGTCTTCCTTATTTTTTGCCTAAAAATATTTTACTTACACAGCAAGTTTTTTAAATACTGCTGTAATATCAATTGTTAGTACAACAATAATGATGATGATTGGAAAAATAAATATATAAATTTTTTTCAAATCTTACTAGAAATTTCATTACATACATTCACTAATTCACATCCAATATCACTAATCTTATCATCAGTCATCCTATTTGAAGGTGCACTTACAGTTACAGATGCTATAACTTCTCCATTATATTGTTTTATAGGTGCAGCTACACATACAAGACCTAATTCAGTTTCTTCTTTTTCAAATGAATATCCTATTTTTTTTATTTCTTTTAATTGTTCTTCTAATTCATTTTTATCTGTTATGGTGTTCTCTGTCAATTTAACAAGTTCGAATTTTTTATAGAATTCTTGAATTTTTT
>NZ_JAGGLM010000051.1 GCF_017874415.1 Clostridium algifaecis | reverse complement strand
GATATATAAGTACAACTTATATAAGAAATAAACCAGCAATTCTTTTGAGCTATTATAAGTAATAGCAGGAAAAACAGTAATGAGCAAGCAAACTTTTAAATTGAGAGTTTGATCCTGGCTCAGGACGAACGCTGGCGGCGTGCTTAACACATGCAAGTCGAGCGATGAAGCCCCTTCGGGGGTGGATTAGCGGCGGACGGGTGAGTAACACGTGGGTAACCTGCCTCAAAGAGGGGGATAGCCTCCCGAAAGGGAGATTAATACCGCATAAAGCAGAATTCCACATGGAGTTTTGATGAAAGGAGTAATCCGCTTTGAGATGGACCCGCGGCGCATTAGCTAGTTGGTGGGGTAACGGCCTACCAAGGCAACGATGCGTAGCCGACCTGAGAGGGTGATCGGCCACATTGGAACTGAGAGACGGTCCAGACTCCTACGGGAGGCAGCAGTGGGGAATATTGCACAATGGGCGAAAGCCTGATGCAGCAACGCCGCGTGAGTGATGAAGGTCTTCGGATTGTAAAGCTCTGTCTTCTGGGACGACAATGACGGTACCAGAGGAGGAAGCCACGGCTAACTACGTGCCAGCAGCCGCGGTAATACGTAGGTGGCAAGCGTTGTCCGGATTTACTGGGCGTAAAGGGTGCGCAGGCGGATATTTAAGTGGGATGTGAAATCCCCGGGCTTAACCTGGGGGCTGCATTCCAAACTGGATATCTAGAGTGCAGGAGAGGAGAATGGAATTCCTAGTGTAGCGGTGAAATGCGTAGAGATTAGGAAGAACACCAGTGGCGAAGGCGATTCTCTGGACTGTAACTGACGCTGAGGCACGAAAGCGTGGGTAGCAAACAGGATTAGATACCCTGGTAGTCCACGCCGTAAACGATGAGTACTAGGTGTAGGAGGTATCGACCCCTTCTGTGCCGCAGCAAACGCAATAAGTACTCCGCCTGGGAAGTACGATCGCAAGATTAAAACTCAAAGGAATTGACGGGGGCCCGCACAAGCAGCGGAGCATGTGGTTTAATTCGAAGCAACGCGAAGAACCTTACCTGGACTTGACATCCCCTGCATAGCTTAGAGATAAGCGAAGCCCTTCGGGGCAGGGAGACAGGTGGTGCATGGTTGTCGTCAGCTCGTGTCGTGAGATGTTAGGTTAAGTCCTGCAACGAGCGCAACCCTTATTGTTAGTTGCTAACACGCAATGGTGAGCACTCTAACGAGACTGCCGCGGTTAACGCGGAGGAAGGTGGGGATGACGTCAAATCATCATGCCCCTTATGTCCAGGGCGACACACGTGCTACAATGGGCAGAACAGAGAGATGCGAAACCGCGAGGCGGAGCGAAACTCA
>NZ_JAGGLM010000050.1 GCF_017874415.1 Clostridium algifaecis | reverse complement strand
TTTTATGTCAAAAGATTTGATTTACTCAATACCAAAAGAAAAACATTCAGAAAAAGATTTAAGGGAACTTTTAACCGCCCATCCTGAAATAAAGTTTGTATCCGCCGTAGGTGTAGACTTATCAGGAAATAGCACCGATGAAAAAATTCCTATCAAAATATTCCTGGACGATATAAATGGATTTTTAAACGGTTCTGTCCAGACAGATGGTTCTTCCGTAGTTTTACCTGGAATCGCAACACTTGACGATGCAAAGGTAGATATGCTCCCGGACGCCGATGTAAACTGGTATGTTGAATACAACGATGACAATATAGATGAAGAAACGGGAAAACCTGTCGCAACCCTCAGGATACCTTGCTTTTTATACCACGACAATACAGCAGTGGATTCAAGGTATGTATTAAAGCACTCCATTGACTACTTTAAATCAACCCTTTTAGAATTATTTAAAAAATACCCTGCAGTTCTATCTCCTTTCGGTATAAAAATAGACGATATAGACGATTTAGTTGCAACCTGTGCAACAGAACTTGAATTCTGGGTAAACACACCTGACAACAAGGCCGAAGTCGAGGCACTTTCCACTTCCCAGGTCTTAAAGGAGCAATACTGGACAAGAACTAAGGGTGCAGTTAAAACAGCACTTGAACAGACACTTGCTGCCATGGACTTATATGGTATTGAACCTGAAATGGGACACAAGGAAGTTGGTGGAATACAGGCCAAAGTATCCGGAGATGGAAACTTCTCAAATATAATGGAACAGCTCGAAATAGACTGGAAATATTCAACCGCAGTACAGGCAGTTGACAATGAAACTTTTGTAAAGAACCTAGTTGAAGAAACTTTCAGAAAGAACGGACTCAATGTAACTTTCCGTGCAAAGCCTATAGAGGGCGTAGCCGGAAGCGGCGAACACACTCATATGGGAATTGCTCTAAAACTTAAAAATGGAAAGAGACTAAACTTATTCTCAACAACCAAGCACCATTTCTTAAGTATATTTGGATATGCATCTATAATGGGCATACTTAAAAACTATGAAGTTTTAAATCCTTTCGTTTCATGTACAACAGATGCCTTAAGGAGATTAAAACCTGGATTTGAAGCACCTATATGTATAGTAACATCAATTGGACGTTCCGTAGAAATACCATCTAGAAACAGATCAGTACTTCTCGGAGTAATAAGAGAACTTCAAAGCCCTCTTGCAACTAGATTCGAGCTCAGAGCTCCAAATCCTGGAACAAACACATATGTTGCTGTAGGAGCACTTTACATGGCAATGCTCGATGGAATAGAATATGCAGTAACTAATTGCAAGACAGAGGATGACTTGCTCGCTGAACTTTCAAAAAAACAGGAGGATGCAGCAGATTACCTTGAAAAAGGAAGAGCTTACAGAAGTGAAATTGATGTATTTGAATCCTTCTCAGATGAAGAAAGAGAA
>NZ_JAGGLM010000049.1 GCF_017874415.1 Clostridium algifaecis | reverse complement strand
TAAAAAAGCGGCCATAGCCGCGTTATTTCGCTTCGCTCAACTTCTTTTGGGCGTAGCCCTTTAACTAGGCTGCTTTATTATATTTTTTATTATTATATTTTTATATAACTATACTTTTTATGCGGTAGCATATTAATGTTTTGCAGTTTAAAATTCATATGTTATCCCATGAACACCTTCATATTTTTTTGGTCTCATTATAGCTCCGCATTTTTCGCAACTAAACGTAGGTGGTTCAATTATATTTTCATCATCTATTTCATCAAACATTTCAACCACATCTCTTGGTATATATTCTTCTACTCCACATTCTGTACATATATACAAAATGCCTTCTTCCTTAATTTGTTTTTCTTTTATTTTAGCTTTATATTTCGCTCTTTGTTTATCTTTTATTTTTTTACTCTTTTTTGCCATAGTAATAACCTTCCTTTATACATATAATGGCTCTATTTTATCACGGATTATACCTTTAATAACACCATAACTATACATTAGCTCTTCTATTTTTTTCTTATTTTCATTCATTATTTTTTTCCTGAATTTTTCTCTCATACTTTTATTTTTGTAATATATATCATGAAACTTCATTTGTGCTCCGCACTTCTCGCATATTAAAGGGTTCACACCAAATGTAAGTACTATTCTTGTTTGCCAATTATTCATTTTCCTTTTAAACTCTGCTACTTTCTCATCTACAAGTTTAAAAAATTTATTTTTATGCCTGGTATTTTTAGCATATATTCCATAATATCTTATCATTTTAAAATGCTTTTCTGGTATATGCCTTATTACTTTACCTATAAAATCAAAAACATCAAGCTCTTCTTCAACTTTCTGTCCATCTTCATGTCTTTCATAAACAAAAGTTACTTTTTCACCATCATATTTTTTTATTCTCGATTCAGCTATCGCTGGTCTTGCAGTATATCTTCCAACATATCTTGCTGCTTGTTTTGCTGTTTTTATTTCTCCTTTTCCATATACATAAAATCCATTTTTTAATCTTTTATATAGCTCATTTTTTAATCTTTTAAACTCTTTTTTCCTACTCTTAATATTATTTCCTATCTCATCTAGCAATATTTTCTGCCATCTTTTTCTTAATGCTGTATAGTTTATATGCCTGGTATTTCTCCAAACCGTGATTTCGCCTGCCCCACCTTCGGTAACAATCAAATGCACATGGGGATTCCATTTTAAATCCCTACCAAAAGTATGAATAACTGAAATTATTCCTGGAGTAAAACATTCTTTTTTATTTAAATCTCTAAACCAACTCATAATTGCTTTAGCTGAACATTTGGGTAACAAAGATAGTAATTTTCTATCACGTGCGAAATATATTCTTAGTTCTTTTGGAATTGTAAATACCATATGTCTATGCTTTGAATTAACAAGCCTCGCCACCATCTCATCTGACCATTCTTCAGATTTCTTCTTACCACAAGACGTACAGAATCTACTTTTACATCTAAAACCAACTCTCTTAATTTCTCCACAGTTTTCACATTTAAATTCAATGAATCCATTGTCTAACGACCCACAGTTAATCATTTTGTAAACTTCTCTATCTATGTTAGCCCTAATTTTGCCTTTATTAATTTTACGGAATTTTTCCCAATTATCAACAAATATTTGTTTTATTACTCCACGCATTTATATCAACCCTATACTAATTTTAGAAATAATTATACCAAAAATATGCTTCCAAAATATTACTTGTAATATTTTCCTCGAACTTCTAGACTTAGATTTCTCAAGCCCTAACGGGCTATTTTTTTGAGCCAATTTTTTTTAAATTCCTAAGAAAT
>NZ_JAGGLM010000048.1 GCF_017874415.1 Clostridium algifaecis | reverse complement strand
AAGTATATTCGGAAACCCTTAGGCCTCCATTTATCTTAATCCCGAAGGGTGCTTTTTGATTATTCCCCCCAGAATTTCAAACAAAAACTAAAATAATTTTTATATTTTTTCCAAAAATACTTGACAAAGTTTGTAAAATTTGAAACCTCATAATATGGACTCTATTTACAAATAATTGTGAGGTGTTTTTTATGTTAGGTAACTGGCGCAGCCATTTTGATTATCAAATTTTTCTTTTATCGAGTATTAAGGAAATTCTTAAAACTAATCCCACTATCGTGGAATATTACTCATCAAGTATTGAAAAACTATATATCTTAAATCTTGATGAGATACTGCCATTAGTTAGTGAAACCTATTCTTCAACTGGTAAACCTTCAAACCAACAGCCTGAACTTTTTAGATCATTTATATTAATGTCTGATTTAGGTTTTCATAGCATATCAAAGTGGGTAAAACACTTACGTGCACATGACATACTTTGTGCTGCCATTGGTGTCTCAATGTCAGATGTACCAGGATTAGGTACTCATTATGATTTCATATCAAGGTTTTGGGGCGTGAGCTCTGAAGTTGAAAAATCAGCCAGGAACTCACTTCATCCTTTTGTTTCCAAGCCCCGAAAAAAACTTGGGAAGAATAAAAAACTGCCGCCAAAACACCCTGGTGTTATTAAAAATTTAGTTGAACAAGCTCTTAAAGGACGAACCATCCAAACCCATCCCGAAAAGCTGTTTCAACAAATTTTTGCTAAGTTAGCTGTAGGGCCATCTGTAAAACTTGGTCTCCTTGGTGATACCAAAAAACTTGATATATCAGGAGATGGAACCTGTATTGAAACAGGCGGCAGCCCACTAGGCACTAAAACCTGTGATTGCATTAAAAAAGGTATTTTTAATTGCAAATGTGATAGAAAATTTTCTGACCCTGATGCTAGACGCGGTTGGGACAGCTATCACGAAAAATGGTACTATGGTCACTGTCTATATTTTCTTAGTGTCTATAATTCTAAACTTAAAAAAGATCTTCCAATATATTTCAGGATGGTTCAAGCACAGCGTTATGATGGTGTAACTGCAATATTTGCACTTTCAGAAGTTAAGAAAATGTATCCATTATTTAACTTTGATAAATTTATTGCTGACGCTGCCCATGATAACTATCCTACATACAAACTTCTTAACAAATGGAATATAAAAGCTGTTATATCTCTTAACCCAAAGGGTAAAGGCAAAAATAAATATGAACCACCAATTGGCTATACTAAAGACGGTATTCCTATCTGTAAATGCAACCAACCTATGGTATATGATTGGTATGATAAAGACAGGAGTAGAATAAAATATCGCTGTCCTTTAGTTAAAGGTAAAATCAGCAATTGTCCTCATAAGGAAGTATGCTCTCCAAGTGCCTACGGCAGAGTAATATACGTCAAGCCTGATGATGACCTGCGTTTATTTACGCCTATACCTAGAAACACAAATTTATGGAAACAAATAATGAAAAAGAGAACATCTTCAGAACGAGTAAATAAAAGACTACTCGAAGATTACAATATGGAAGAAGCCCACTGCCGTGGTAAAAAACGTTGGTCCTGGTGGACATTAATCCATAGCATCAATATTCATTTAGATGCTCAATTATCTGTTTCAAGAACTAATATATTGGACATTTTAGAATCAGCTTTAAACAAAGTAAGCTAATCTACATAATTGTAAATTTTTTTCAAAAAACTTATTCATGGATAAGTTAGCTTTGCTATACTCTTTTTTAGGAATAATGTCTTCCTCTAAGAGTTATCTGCACAAAAATAACATAACCAATATTTTTGAGCCAGCTTGAAATTAGTTTCCGAGCTTACTC
>NZ_JAGGLM010000047.1 GCF_017874415.1 Clostridium algifaecis | reverse complement strand
CGGGTCTTTGACAGTTGTATAAATAAATTTTCCTTGAAAACCTTGATATAGGCTTATTTTTTTGTCAATTTTCTCATTTTAATATATCGCACTTTGTCGCACTGTGGTATAATATAAGTATAAGGAGGCGATATTCCAAATGAGACTTAAGGTAAGCAAATCTAAAAATTCAGCATCACTATATGTAATTAAATCTATTTACAATAGCAAGACTCAATCAAATTCTTCCAAGATTGTAGAAAAACTTGGAACCGAAACTGAATTGAGAGAAAAACTTAATGGTGCAGATCCATATGAGTGGGCTAAAGAATATATTAAAAATTTAAATGAAAAAGAGAAAAAAGGAACAAGAAAAATGCTTATTCCTTTTGAGCAATCTAAAATTATTTCTAAAGATGAACAACACTCATTTAATGGTGGATATCTTTTTCTTCAAAAAATCTATCATGAACTTAAGATAGACTGCATTTGCAAGAAGATTTGTGATAAGCACAAATTTAAATACAACCTAGATTCTATTCTTTCTAGATTGATTTATGGAAGAATTATTTTCCCAGCCTCAAAACTTGCTACGCAAGAATTATCAAAAAAATTTATTGAACAACCAGATTTTGATATTCAACATATTTATAGATCTTTAGAGGTAATAGCAAGCGAAGCTGATTTTATTCAATCTGAACTTTATAATAACAGTTTAAAGCTATATGACCGCAAAAAAGGTATTCTTTATTATGATTGTACAAACTATTTCTTTGAAATAGAGCAAGAAAACGGATTAAAACAATATGGTGTTTCAAAAGAACATCGCCCTAATCCTATTGTTCAAATGGGACTTTTTATGGACAGCGATGGTATTCCTCTTGCATTCTGTATAAATGATGGAAATACCAATGAACAAGTTACCTTAAAGCCTCTAGAAGAAAAAATTATATCAGATTTTAAACTTTCTAAATTTGTGGTGTGCACTGATGCAGGACTTGCTTCAACCAACAATAGAAAATTTAATAACACCAATAATCGTTCTTTTATTACAACTCAGTCTGTAAAAAAATTACGAAAAAATTTAAAAGAGTGGTCGTTAGACCCAACAGGCTGGCGCCTTAGTGGAATTAATCAAACATTTAATCTTAATGAATTAGATGAAGAAAAAAATCTTAAAAATATTTTTTATAAAGAACGATGGATTAAGGAAAATGGCTTAGAACAAAAATTAATCGTTACATTTTCTTTTAAATATAAAAATTATCAATCTAATATTCGTAACCGACAGGTTGAAAGAGCTCAGCACATAATAGATAAAAATCCTACAAAATTAAAGAAATGTAATTCTAACGATTATAAAAGATTTATCACAAAGAGTCATTGCACTCCAGATGGTGAAGCAGCAAATAAAGAAATTCTAGGAATAGATACTACTCTAATTGAGCAGGAAGCTGTATTTGATGGATTTTATGCAGTTTGCACTAACTTAGAAGACGAGGCTTCCGCCATAATAAAAGTAAATCAAAAGCGTTGGGAAATCGAAGAATGTTTTAGAATTATGAAAACCGAATTTAAAGCAAGACCTGTATATCTTCAACGTGATGATAGAATTAAAGCTCATTTTACTACATGTTTCATTTCACTTATAATATATAGATTATTAGAAAAAAAATTAGACGAAAAATTTACTTGTTCTGAAATTATTTCTGGATTAAGAGATATGAATTTCTATAAAATCAAAGGCGAAGGATATGTTCCTACTTACACAAGAACAGATTTTACAGATACTTTACACGAAAAATTTGGTTTTCGAACAGATTATCAGATTGTAAGTATAAAACAAATGAAAAAAATTTTTAAAGATACATAAAACTAAAAAAAGTACGCACTTTTTTGTTATATTCTAAAAGCTTGAAAGCCTTTTAAATCAAAGGATTCCAAGCTTTTTATCTTCTTCAACTGTCAAAGATGAGAT
>NZ_JAGGLM010000046.1 GCF_017874415.1 Clostridium algifaecis | reverse complement strand
CGGGTCTTTGACAGTTGTATAAATAAATTTTCCTTGAAAGCCTTGATATAGGCTTATTTTTTTGTCAAATTTTAAAACTTTATAGTGCACAATGTTACACAATGTGATATAATATAAGTATCATCTAACGAAAGGTTCTAAAAAAATGAGATTACAAATTGTTAAATCCAAAAATGCTGCTTCTTTATATGTCGTAAAATCCATATTTGAAAATGGGAAACGTTCTTCTAAAGTTGTTGAAAAACTTGGCACTTATTCTGAACTTTTGAAAAACTTGAAAGGCGAAGACCCAATAGAATGGGCAAAAAAATATGTTGATGAATTAAATCAGAAGGAAAAAGAAGAAAAACGAGAAGTATTAGTAAAATATTCTCCTGCGAAGCAAATTTCAAAAGACGAGCAGCATTTCTTCAACGGTGGTTATTTGTTCTTGCAGCAACTTTATCATGAACTTGGTTTAAACAAAATTTGCAAAAAAATTTCAGATAAACATAAATTCACCTACAACCTTGATTCTATTCTTTCTAGATTAATTTATGGCAGGATTATTTTCCCAGCTTCAAAACTTGCTACGCATGAATTATCAAGAAAATTTATGGAACAACCAGATTTTGATATTCAGCATATTTATAGAGCATTAGAAGTACTCTCAAGCGAAGCTGACTTTATTCAATCTGAACTATATAATAACAGTTTAAAACTATATGACAGAAAAAAAGGTATCCTTTATTACGATTGCACAAACTACTTCTTTGAAATCGAACAGGAAGATGGCTTAAAACGATATGGTGTTTCAAAAGAGCATCGACCTAATCCTATTGTTCAAATGGGACTTTTTATGGACAGTGATGGTATTCCGCTTGCCTTTTGCATCAATAATGGAAATACCAATGAACAAGTTACCCTAAAGCCTTTAGAAGAAAAAATTATATCAGATTTTAATCTTTCAAAATTTGTTGTTTGTACTGATGCAGGACTTGCATCCACCACCAACAGAAAATTTAATAGCGTTGATAATCGTTCTTTTATTACTACTCAGTCTGTGAAAAAATTACGAAAGCATTTAAAAGAGTGGTCGTTAGACCCAACAGGCTGGCGCCTTAGCGATTATAATCAAACATATAACCTTAATGAATTAGATGAAGAAAAAAATCTTAAAAATATTTTTTATAAAGAACGATGGATTAAGGAAGATGGATTAGAGCAAAAATTAATCGTTACATTTTCTCTTAAATATAAAAATTATCAATCTACTATTCGTAACCGACAGGTTGAAAGAGCTCAGAATACAATAGATAAAAATCCTACAAAATTAAAGAAATGTAATACTAATGATTATAAGCGATTTATCACAAAAAGTCATTGTACTCAAGATGGTGAGATTGCTGATAAAGAAATTTTAGGGATTAATACTACTCTAATTGAACAAGAAGCTGTGTTTGATGGATTTTATGCAGTTTGCACAAACCTAGAAGACGAGGCTTCCGCCATAATAAAAGTAAATCAAAAGCGTTGGGAAATCGAAGAATGTTTTAGAATTATGAAAACCGAGTTTAAAGCAAGACCTGTGTATCTGCAACGTGACGATAGAATTCGAGCTCATTTTACCACATGTTTTATTTCACTAATAATATATCGATTATTAGAAAAAAAATTAGAAGAAAAATTCACTTGCTCTGAAATCATTTCCGGACTAAGATCTATGAATTTTTATAAAATCAAAGGCGAAGGATATGTTCCTACTTACACAAGAACAGATTTTACAGATGCTCTGCATGATACATTTGGTTTTCGTACTGATTATCAAATCATAAATAATAAAATGGCAAAAAAATTTTTTAAAGACACGAAAAAGCAAAAAACATTACTCACTTTTTGAATATAACTAAAAGCTTGGAAACCATTGATTTTAATAGGTTTACCAAGCTTTTTATCTTCTTCAACTGTCAAAGACGAGA
>NZ_JAGGLM010000045.1 GCF_017874415.1 Clostridium algifaecis | reverse complement strand
AAAAAGCCATAATCCGTTCCAGAGTACCACGAGACACGAGAAACCTTGTGGGAATAAGGGAGGACCACCTCCTAAGGCTAAATACTACCTGGTGACCGATAGTGAAGAAGTACCGTGAGGGAAAGGTGAAAAGAACCCCGGAAGGGGAGTGAAATAGAACCTGAAACCGTGTGTCCACAACCGATCGAAGCACTTTTACGTGCGACGATGTGCTTTTTGTAGAACGAGCCAGCGAGTTACGGTATGCAGCAAGGTTAAGTACCTATAGTACGGAGCCGAAGGGAAACCGAGTCTTAACAGGGCGACCAGTTGCATGCTGTAGACCCGAAACCGGGTGACCTATCCATGGCCAGGTTGAAGCGGAAGTAAAATTCCGTGGAGGACCGAACCACGTTGGTGTTGAAAAACCATGGGATGAGCTGTGGATAGCGGAGAAATTCCAATCGAACTCGGAGATAGCTGGTTCTCCTCGAAATAGCTTTAGGGCTAGCGTTGAGTATGAGTAGTGGAGGTAGAGCACTGAATAGGCTAGGGGCTGACAACAGTTACTGAACCTTATCAAACTCCGAATGCCATATACTTGAATCTCAGCAGTCAGACTACGAATGATAAGATCCGTGGTCAAAAGGGAAACAGCCCAGATCATCAGCTAAGGTCCCAAAGTGTAAGTTAAGTGGAAAAGGATGTGGGATTTCTAAGACAACTAGGATGTTGGCTCAGAAGCAGCCACTCATTTAAAGAGTGCGTAATAGCTCACTAGTCGAGAGGTCCTGCGCCGAAAATGTCCGGGGCTAAAACTTACCACCGAAGCTATGGACTCGAAAGAGTGGTAGAGGAGCTTCCTGTATGGATTGAAGCTGTACCGTAAGGAGCAGTGGACTGTACAGGAGTGAGTATGCTGGCATAAGTAGCGAAAAATAAGTGAGAATCTTATTGGCCGAATACCTAAGGTTTCCTGAGGAAGGTTCGTCCGCTCAGGGTTAGTCGGGACCTAAGCCGAGGCCGAGAGGCGTAGGCGATGGACAATCGGTTGATATTCCGATACCGCAAATTTATGTTTGACAGATGGGATGACGCAGCAGGATAGGATGTGCACACTACTGGATGTGTGTCTAAGCACTGAAGCAGGCCTGGCCGGCAAATCCGCCGGGTCAATGCCGGGGTGTTACGGGGATCCAATTTTGGAGAAGTATCCGATTTCACACTGCCAAGAAAAGTCTCTATGGAGTAAATTTGTGCCCGTACCGCAAACCGACACAGGTAGGTGAGGAGAGAATCCTAAGGCCTTCGGAAGAATTGTTGTTAAGGAACTAGGCAAATTAACCCCGTAACTTAGGGATAAGGGGTGCCCCGAAAGGGGCCGCAGAGAATAGGCTCAAGCAACTGTTTATCAAAAACACAGGTCTCTGCTAAAGCGTAAGCTGAAGTATAGGGGCTGACGCCTGCCCGGTGCTGGAAGGTTAAGGGGAATACTTAGCGCAAGCGAAGGTATGAACTTAAGCCCCAGTAAACGGCGGCCGTAACTATAACGGTCCTAAGGTAGCGAAATTCCTTGTCGGGTAAGTTCCGACCCGCACGAATGGCGTAATGATTTGAGCACTGTCTCGACAACAAATCTGGCGAAATTGTAGTGCAAGTGAAGATGCTTGCTACCCGCGATTGGACGGAAAGACCCCGTAGAGCTTTACTGTAGTTTAGCATTGAGTTTCGGTATTGTCTGTACAGGATAGGTGGGAGACATGGATACTTGGGCGCCAGCCTGAGTGGAGTCACCCTTGGGATACCACCCTGACAGTACTGGAATTCTAACCGGCGGCCATGAAACTGGCCACGGGACATTGTTAGGCAGGCAGTTTGACTGGGGCGGTCGCCTCCAAAAGAGTAACGGAGGCGCCCAAAGGTTCCCTCAGAAGGGTCGGAAATCCTTCGGAGAGTGCAAAGGCATAAGGGAGCCTGACTGCGACACATACAGGTGGAGCAGGGACGAAAGTCGGGCTTAGTGATCCGGTGGTACCTCGTGGGAGG
>NZ_JAGGLM010000044.1 GCF_017874415.1 Clostridium algifaecis | reverse complement strand
GTAAGCGATAAACTACCAAGTGTATATGTACAAAAATAAACGGCCATTTGTTAAAATGGTCGCAGTTTGTCATTTGTTCTTTTTACATGAAGATTGAACCCACGAATCCCATGGCAGATATTCTTCTAGAAATTCAGGATGTGCTTCAAATTGGACACCCGGTAGATTCTTAAACAAAAATTCAAGATAACTGTAGGGTTCCAATCCATTGGCTCTTGCTGTTTCAACTATACTATATACTGCTGCACTTGCTTCAGCACCCTTTGGGCTTCCACTAAAAAGCCAATTTTTTCTACCTATTGTAAATGGTCTTATGCTATTTTCTGATAGGTTGTTGGAAATAGCACAGTTGCCATCCAACAGATAGTTCATAAATCCTTTTTTATTATTTACTGCATAATCTACTGCTTTTCCAAGCTTTGATTTAGGAAGACAGATGTATTTTATGGAATTAATCCAGCTCCAAAAGGCATCCAGAATCGGTTTTTCCGTTTCAAGACGCTTTATTTTTCGCTCATCAGGTGTAAGCTCTTTTATTAATTTTTCTTCTGCAAAAAGTTTATTGCAGAAATCAATCCCCCTTGCGGGGAGTGTGGCTTCCGGACTATTTATATCTTTCGGAAGTGCTTCAACAAAATATCTCCTGAGATGTGTCCAGCACAGACATCTTGTTATTCCAGGAACTTTGTTGTATCCTTTATAGCAGTCCGTGTGAAGGTAGCCTTTAAATCCTTTCAAAAATTTCTGCGGGCAGTCTCCACTCCTTGACGGCCTGTAGTCAAACAACCTTATCGGTTTTTGACTGCCTGCATATGTGCTGTATAACCACATATAAGATTCCGATGTATTTTTCCTTCCGGGCTCCATCAGTACCTGTACAGGGGTCTCATCTGCATGAAGATATTTCTCCCCTATAAGTTTCTGGTGCATCAGATTTGTAAGAGGTTTCAGCCAGTTCCTAGACGCAACCATAATCCAGTTACTCATAGTTGCACGTGTCAACTTTACCCCTAATGATGCCCATTCTCTCTCCTGCCTATATAGTGGAAGAGCATTTACATACTTCTCATACATGATATGTGCAACTGTAGATGGCGAAGCCATTGAATGCTGCACTACCGGATATGGCATCGGTGATTTCTCTATATAAGGCAGTCCTTCTTTTCTGCACTTCCTGCATTCATAAGCCTCACGATAATAGTCTATAACGCGGACTTTTGCTGGAATAAATTCTATTTCTGTACGGATAAATTCCCTGCCAATACTTTTTAGGGGTGTCCCGCATTTTTCGCAAAAACGTTCATCTTCTTCAAGTCCACAAATTACTGTATCATGTGGGATATCTTTTAGTAATTCTGCCCTTTGACCTTTAAATTTCTTACGTCTGTAGTTTGATACTTCTTTAAGGTTTGGTTCAGGTGCAGAAGGACTGCTTTCAATTTCTGCTTCATTAAAAAGATTTACCTGGCCTGCTATTACAGATGTTTTTTCACTGCTCCTGCCAAATAACTTATGAGTTAAAAATTCAACTGTCTCATGGAGAGTTTTATTCTCCTTTTCCAGCTGTGCTATGCGGTTTTTAAGTTTTAAAACTTCGTTTTTGGTATACATAATCGGGACAGTTCCTTTGCTAATTTTTTATATCTATTATTATACCATGAATTTCTTAAATACCGCATGATGTCAGATTTCTCTGACACTAGAGAGCACTTTTTACATCTACTTTTTTTACAGCCTTCGGCTGATTCAAGGACAGCCCCTCAAGCAGCCAGCGAAATTCCTGAGGTGTTATGCATTTTACCGCCTGTACATTTTGTGGCCACTGGAAACGTCCGTTTTCAAGGCGTTTATACAAAAGGACAAATCCGTCTCCTTCCCAATATAATACTTTCATTCTATCTCTCCTACGTCCGCAGAATAAAAATAGACTATTTTGGAAGGGGTTCAGCTCAAAATTCTGCTGTACAATTGCAGATAGTCCGTCAATTGACTTTCTCATATCCGTATATCCAGTTGCAATATATATTTTTTCTGCCCTTGAAATATCACCTAGCATTTTGCAGCACCCTTATAGTATTTTCAATTAAATTGGCTGAAGCACCGTTATGAATTTCGAGTACTGCAGAGCCTAAACGGATAACAATATCAGCTTGAGATGTTTCGGAAGAAACATAAGCTGCATTTTCAGAAATACTTGATAATTTAGGAGTATCTAAAGGAACTATCTGTTCCTCTGGATTTTTGGAAGGAAGGGCTTCACATGCAGCAATACGTATCTTCCTTAACCAGTAATAATACTTGTTAGTCCTAACGCTATTTTCAGAACACCATGACTTTACAGACTGTCCACTACTATGACATTCACGTATGATTTTAATCCACTCATTCATTCTATATTCTTGGGTTGCTTTTTGTACATCCATATAAAATCTCCTTTCAAAGTTTTTAAAGTTAACTTGAAAAACTTTAAAAACTTATTTTAGAAGATTATCTCATAATTTTCTAACACTTTCTATCCACTTTCTTATTTGACGGTTAC
>NZ_JAGGLM010000043.1 GCF_017874415.1 Clostridium algifaecis | reverse complement strand
ACACTCCTTCCCATTCCGAACAGGCAGGTTAAGCTTCATTGTGCCGAAAGTACTGCAGGGGTGGCCCTGTGGAAGGTTAGGTAGTCGCCAGGTAATTATAAAATTATAAATATATGGCCAGATAGCTCAGTCGGTAGAGCAGAGGACTGAAAATCCTCGTGTCCCTGGTTCGATTCCTGGTCTGGCCACCAAGAGTTTTAGATTTTATCTAAAACTCTTTTTTAATATAGAAATTTTATGAAAAATAGGGCATAATTATTTGTGTAGTAAATTAAAAAAATACATATAGTAAGGAGATAACTTATGAAAGATAATGTATTAGCAATTGTAAATGGAAATGAAATAAAAGAAAGCGATATTCAACAGGCAATTAATAGATTTCCACAAGATAAAAGAAATCAACTAAATACAGAGCATGGCAAGAAGCATTTGCTTGATGAAATGGTATTTTTTGAATTGGCATATAGTTATGCTAAAGATATGAACCTGGAAAAAGATGAAGAATATTTAAAAATTCTTGAATCTGCTAAAAAAGAAATATTAACCCAAACAGCTATATCTAAAGTTATGAAGCAAGTTAGTGTAGCAGATGAAGAGGTTCAGGATTACTATAAAGCAAATAAAGATATGTACAAAAAACCTGAAAAAGTAAGCGCAAAACACATATTAGTGGATAGTGAAGAAAAAGCAAATAAGATTTCAAAAGAGATTTCAGATGGTATGTCTTTTGAGGATGCTGCAAAAAAATATTCAAGTTGTCCATCTAAAGCTCAAGGTGGAGATTTAGGTGAATTCTCTAGAGGACAGATGGTCCCAGAATTTGAAGAAGTTGCATTTAAGTTGAATGTTGGAATAATCAGTAAACCAGTAAAAACTCAGTTTGGATATCATCTTATAAAAGTAGAAGAAAAAGTTGAACCTTCTATAGCATCTTATGATGAAGTAAAGGATTCTATTAAAATGGGATTATTGCAGGAAAGACAAGCATATGAATATTCAAAATTTGATAAAGAATTGAGAAGCAAATATAAAGTTGAAATGAAATAAAGTAATTTTAGCATAAGAGATACTTTGATGAACATTAAATATTAAAAATATAAAAATAATGGCGTACTATTATTATTTATGTATAATAATAGTACGCCATTATTTAAATAATTACTTTGTAGTTTCTTTTATAATATCTCTTAATTTTGTATTATGGTCAATAATGATTGACTCTAAATCAACCATACGACTCCAATCATAAGCTTGTTCGACAGATAATGATAAAGTCACAACTGTATGGTGACCACCGCCAGCATAAATCCAAGATTTAACCCCATCACTGAAGTTTGGTTCTGGTTGCCATACCATTTTGGCTACAGGTAAATTTGGTGTATCATCTGAAGGTTCAACGGCAGTTACTTCATTTATA
The DNA here is from genome assembly GCF_017874415.1 of Clostridium algifaecis. GTDB lineage: Bacteria > Bacillota > Clostridia > Clostridiales > Clostridiaceae > Clostridium_B > Clostridium_B algifaecis. Next base: position 1,217 of record NZ_JAGGLM010000043.1, on the reverse strand, counting down.
AGTAGACGATAATGTGTTCCCAAGTCACACATAGATATTGCAACACCGCTACCAACAGAACCGTTGAAAATTAAACGGGCAGGATCTTCTTTGTCACCAATACCAAGAGGCTTAACTACTACTCTAGGCTTGTCAGATGCAAGAGTGGGATCAACTTCTAGCATATGTGCACCTAAAATTCTTTCATTTCCTGTGCTTAATTCATATGTGTAATCTTCCATAAAACCAGTTTTCTTATTATCAGTCATAATTTTAATTAATCTACTTAAAGCAGCTGTTTTCCAATCACCTTCACCTGCGAAGCCGTATCCTTCTGCATTCAAACGCTGAACTGCAAGTCCAGGTAATTGTTTCATACCATATAAATCTTCGAAGTTTGTAGTAAATGCAGTATAGTTACCAGCTTCCATGAAGTTACGTAATGCAATTTCTATTTTAATTTGTTCTTTTACCTGTTTTTCATAGAATTTAGGGTCATTTTCACCTACGTCCATAATGTAGATTTTTTTAAATTTTTCATAGGTATCATCTATATCTTTTTTTGAAACTTTATTCATTTCAGTGATTAAATCACCAATACCAAAGTAATCAACTGTCCAACCAAATTGAATTTGTGCTTCAATTTTATCTCCTTCAGTAACAGCTACATTACGCATATTATCTCCAAAACGTGCAACTTTGATATCTTGACTTAAAATATATCCAACAGCTACCTGCATCCAGTCAGCAATTTCTTTTTGTATCTCAGATTTTCCCCAGTAGCCTACGATAACTTTATTGTGTTTCTTTAGTCTAGCATTGATAAATCCATATTCTCTATCGCCATGAGCGCTTTGATTTAAATTCATGTAGTCCATATCAATTGTTTTCCATGGAATATGTTCATTGAATTGTGTTGCCAAATGAAGTAAAGGTTTTTGTAATAATTTAGTGCCTGCAATCCACATCTTAGCTGGTGAGAATGTGTGCATCCATGTAATAACACCAGCTACATTATCATTGTAGTTTACTTCCTTCATAAGACTTTTAATTTGATCAGCAGATTTTGCTAATGACTTAAATACAATAGGATATGGCAGCTTTTTACTTTTATTTAAAGCATCAGCGATTTCTATAGAATGCTTTTTTATTTCTTAGGAATTTAAAAAAAATTGGCTCAAAAAAATAGCCCGTTAGGGCTTGAGAAATCTAAGTCTAGAAGTTCGAGGAAAATATTA
>NZ_JAGGLM010000042.1 GCF_017874415.1 Clostridium algifaecis | reverse complement strand
CTTTTTATGATTATTTAGATACACTAAAAAAGAGCAGCCAATTCAATGACTGTTTTAAAAAAAATTACATTATTTTACAGGTGCCTGTCACCATTTTTCAAAAAATATTAGATGTTTTAAAATATAGATTATGTTAAAATGTAATTATACAATATTAAATCACAAAGGAGTTTAACATATGTCTCCCAAAATTAAAAACATTGAAGATGCTATAATGAAAAGTATAATGGACGTTTTCAAAGAAGATGCACTAAAATTTTTTGGCATAAAATCTAAAATAATTGCTGCCGCAAGGACAGAATTAAAAGATATTCAGATAAATACTTCATTTATGGATTACACTTTTTTATTAGATGATGACTCTTTTTTACATTTTGAATTTCAAACTAGCAATAAAAAAAGTGATTTATCAAGATTTCTTGCTTATGATGCAGTATTACACTATAAAGAAAATAAGCCTGTAAACACCATTGTAGTCTACTCTTCTAATATTAAAAAAGCAGAAACAAGTATAAATGTTGGCTCTATTAAGTATTCCATTAGAGCTTTTTACATGGGCAGTATTAACGGTGATAAAAAATATGAATATCTAAAGCAAAAAATTAAAAACGATAAAATTTTAAGTAATGAGGATTTACTTCTACTAGTATTTCTCCCAATAATGGACAGTGCTAAAGATAAAAATGAACGGATAATTGAATCTATTAAACTCGCCAAAGAAATAAAAAATAAAGAAAATCAAATGAACTCTTTAGCCCTATTATACGCTTTTGCTGAAAAATTCGTTGATATTTGTGATATGGATAAAATCAAGGAGGTGTTTGGAATGACTCAACTTGGCAAACTTTTAAGAGACGAAGGTAAAGAAGAAGGCAGAAAAGAAGGTAGAGAAGAAGGCAGAAAAGAAGAACTTATAAGAACATCAATTAAATTATTAACTAAAAAATTTGGTATTCTTCCTGATGATGTAAAAATTAAAATACAAAATTCAGATATGACTGTACTAGAAATAATAATAGATGAAATACTTGATTTTAAAGACCTTAAAGACACTTATAAATATTTGAAATAGAAAAATAAAGGGGAATGTCAGTAGGTTTGTTTTTTACACGAACCTACTGACATTCTCTATTTAATTCATTTTCAGCCTTTAATAAAATTCTCTTAGCTTCGCTCAACGTATATTCAGCTAACGAACTATCTAACGGCACAACTTCAGGTGCAGAATTTAATATTTTTAAAGTGACTCTTTGGCTTTCAATCGTTAACTTATACCATTCCATTATTTCCTGTGTTCTTTTTATGGTCATTTAAATATACTAAAAAAGAACAGCCAATTCAATAACCGTCCTTACATTATTTTACAGGTGCCTGTCATCATTATGAAGTGCTGCAATAAGGTACTTTTATATAATAATTTTCAATTTTACAATATCCACTTCTTCTTATACCACTAGTTGGTACTTGAATAACCTGTATTTTTCTTTCTTCAATAAGATTATCGGGAATTTTAATAGCGGTTAAATATTTTCCCAATATAGCACCAGTGTCAATGTTTATTGAGATTAGGTCTTCCTTATTAACATTGCTAAAATAATAATATGATCCATTTCTATTATAAAATGCCTCTTTACTTCCAAAATTGAAAAAAGGCTTACCAGATTGTACATCATAATTGCCTATACAACTGCAATATTTATCTATTCCAATCGTAGGTGTATGTCCATTTATAAATATATAATTTTCAATTGGTCTCTCTGGCATATTTCTCATCCAAATAATACTATTTTCAATCCATTCTTTATTGTTTTTTAGATAACTATGAAAATCATCATAATTTTTTACATCAAGTTGCTTATCTATATCTTTTTCTGGATTTATTCCTGCATGAGTGAAAACAAATTTAAAGACTTCTTCTCCAGTACCAATTTGCTCTATATGAGAATATTTTAATTTATTAAAAAACTCTAAATATTTATTTTCTATTTTTAAATTATTCCATTTAATATTTTGTCCATCTCGTCCACTAAAGTTTTTCATACATAGATTCTTTATTGGTGACAAAGATACTATAGTTTCTTTTGCACCATTATCTTTGAACCATACATTTCCATATGTTTTGAATAAATCACTTTCATTCACATATTGTAATAATAAATCTTCATGATTTCCTGCTAAAAAAACAACATCAAATTCTTCTTTAAGCTCCAGCAATAAATCAATTACTTCTTTTGATGATTCGCCATGATCTATATAATCTCCTAAAAATATTATTTTTGCATTTTTTATATTTTCACTAGAATAAATATCCATCTTAATTCTATTTAACAATGTTTTTAAAGGATCAAACATCCCATGTATATCACCTACAACCCAAATCATTTGTATCAATCCTTACTTAATTATTAATTTTATGTTGCTTTTAAATTTAACTTTTAGTTATAAGTTTTTATTTATGTTAACTATGATATAGAAATAGACACTTATTTATAGTCCTATTTCTTATTTCTTTTTACTTAACGCATCTCTTTTAACTAATTCCAATACTATTTCTAAACAGTTATGTACTATCTTAATTTCATCTTGATCTAATTTTTTATTGTACACTTTTACTTTTCCATTAAGAATTATATTATTAATCATGTCTACTATATCTTGTAATTCAATACAATCCGAATTATCACCTATACAATAAACTCCACCAATTTCTCTTAAAATGTATCTGTCATTACATAACAAATAATCTAAAGATGTTTTAAAGTAATCTACAAAATTCATAATAGCGGTTATTTCTGGTGTTCTTTTATTATTTTCATACTGGCTTATAGTTGCCTTATTAAAAGAATACCCATATTTTTTATTAAAATCTTCAGCTAATTGTTCTTGCGTTAAGCTTTTGGATAATCTTAATTTTTTAAACCTATCACCAAAAGTACTCAATTAATACCTCCATAATTATATCTTTACATATAATTATAGCGTTAATTGAATATTTTTCAATTATTATAAAGTTTTTATTCTAAATATAGATTACCTTATAAATAAACTTTTGTCAATAGTATATTTACAAGTTAACTAAGGTGATATGTTTATTCTTTTTCCTAACCATACTGCATCTTCTACTTTATTATAATCTATATCAATCATATTTTTCCATAATACCATAATAATTTATATTTTTATTATAGTCATAAAAAATAATTTTATACAAACGTTTGTTCTTTTTATGACTATCTAGATATACTAAAAAAGAACAGCCAATTTAATGACCGTTCTAAAAATATTTTTCAAGTTCATCTACCCTATCTATATCAAATATATCTGTAGCAATAATC
>NZ_JAGGLM010000041.1 GCF_017874415.1 Clostridium algifaecis | reverse complement strand
GTCTTCGGGCTTACCAGCCCTTTAAATAAGTGTAATTGGATACAATTCCAGTAAAAATACAATTTTTACTGGAATTTAGATGCGAAATCTCTGCAATTTGATAAATAACATTGCAAATCAAACCAATCTACTTTCATTAAATGCCGCTATTGAAGCTGCAAGAGCAGGTGAAGCTGGAAAAGGATTTTCTGTAGTAGCACAAGAAATTAGAAAGCTCTCCGAACAATCAAAACTTTCATCAGAAAATATTACTTTATTGATTAACAATATTTTTAATGATACAGAACTTATGATTAAAACAACGAGTATTATGAATACTGAACTTGCAAAACAAAAAAATAGCATAGAGACTGCCATTGATTCCTATAACGTAATAAATGCAGCAGTAGATAAAATAACCCCCAAAATTGAATCTGTTAACTCTTCAGCAGTAACCTTAAATAACAATAAAAATCATATTATAGATGAACTTAATTTAGCTTCTTCTATAGCAGAAGACATATCCTCTTCTACAGTAAAGATTTCTATATCGACAGAAGAAATGACAGCTTCTTCTGAAGAAGTTTCTCATACTGCTAAAAACTTGAATTCTATGAATAAAGATATAATTAAGAAAATCAACAAATTTAAACTAGTAAAAAGTTATAGTTGACATAGTTAAAAAAATATGATAATTTAAATACATAAATAACAATAAATTGATTTTAAGCGAGTCGTATAACCGGCGGAAGTGGACTATAACCACAGGGAGTACGATTTTTAAGAGCCGACCGCCTGGGCAATCAAAAAGCCCGGGCGGTCTTTTTGATTAATATGTAATATTTATGTCAATATGTAATAAGAATATTTTGATTTGTCTGAATTGTAACTTATTTTAAGAGGCATAATAATTTAAAAAATAGTAAAAATATTAATTAAAAGGAGAGTTTTTATGCAAAAACAATGGAGTAATTTTAAAGAAGGAAATTGGACTAAAAATATTGATGTTAGAAACTTTATACAGAAGAATTACAATCCTTATACTGGTGATGAGAGCTTTTTAACATGTCCTACTGAGAAAACTCAGAATGTTTGGGAAAAATCAGAAGAATTAATTCTAAAAGAGATTGAAAAAGGCGGAGTACTTGATGTAGATACTAAGACAGTATCTGGTATTGACAGCTTTAAGCCTGGATATATAGACAAAGAAAATGAAGTTATAGTTGGGCTGCAGACAGATGCACCACTTAAGAGAATGGTAAATCCGTTTGGCGGCATAAGGATGGCTAAAGAGGCTCTTGATGACTATGGATATAAAGTCGATGAAGAAATGAACAATATATTTACGAAATATAGAAAAACTCATAATGAAGGCGTTTTTGATGCATATACAGAAGAAATGAGAGTAGCAAGACACGTTGGTCTTTTAACAGGACTTCCAGATGCCTATGGAAGAGGAAGAATTATAGGTGATTTTAGAAGAATAGCTTTATACGGAATAGATTACTTAATAGAACAGAAAAAGAAGGATTTAAAAGAATTAAAAGGACCTATGCTTGAAGACTTAATAAGACGTAGAGAAGAAGTTTCAGAACAAATTAAAGCACTTAACAAAATGAAAAATATGGCATTAAGTTATGGAATAGATATTTCAAAACCTGCAGCAAATGCAAAGGAAGCTATTCAATTCACTTATTTTGGATATCTTGCAGGAGTAAAGGAAAACAATGGTGCTGCAATGTCCCTTGGAAGAGTTTCCACATTTCTTGATATATACATTGAAAGGGATCTAAAGGCAGGAATTATAAATGAGCAGGAAGCACAGGAGCTCATTGATCAATTTGTAATTAAATTAAGACTTGAGAGACACCTTAGAACTCCTGAGTATAATGAATTATTTGCAGGAGATCCTAACTGGGTAACTGAGTCTATAGGTGGAATGGGAATAGACGGAAGAACACTGGTTACTAAAAATTCGTATAGATTTTTAAATACTCTTACAAATTTAGGACCTGCACCAGAACCTAATATGACAGTTCTCTGGTCACAAAATCTTCCAGAAGAATTCAAAAAATACTGCAGCAGGATGTCAATAGAAACTGATGCAATTCAATATGAGAATGATGATATAATGAAACCTATATATGGTGATGACTATGCGATAGCCTGCTGTGTATCTGCTATGGCAGTAGGAAAACAGATGCAGTTTTTCGGTGCAAGATGTAATTTGGCAAAATCTCTCCTTTATGCAATAAATGGAGGAATTGATGAAAAAAAATTCGAAAAGGTAGTGCCAGACATAGATAGGATAGAAGATGAAGTACTTGATTATGAAAAAGTTAAGGATAATTATTTTAAAGTAATGAGATATGTAGCAAGCTTATATGTAAATACTCTTAATCTCATTCACTATATGCATGACAAGTATGCCTACGAAGCAGGCCTAATGGCACTTCACGATACTGATGTTCATAGATTTTTAGCTTGTGGTATAGCAGGACTTTCAGTAGCAGCAGATTCACTAAGTGCAATAAAATATGCAAAGGTAAAACCAATAAGAAATGAAGATGGAATTGCCATAGACTTTGAAGTTTTAGGAGACTTTCCAAAGTACGGAAATGATGATGACAGAGTAGATGACATAGCAGTTGAAATTGTAAAGAAATTTTCAAGTGAGCTTAAGAGAAATAAGACATATAGAAATGCAGAACATACATTATCTGCACTTACAATAACTTCAAATGTAATGTATGGCAAAAAGACAGGAACAACTCCTGATGGAAGAAAAGCAGGGGAACCTCTTGCACCTGGAGCTAATCCAATGCATGGAAGAGACAAGGAAGGAGCCCTTGCATCATTAAATTCAGTTGCTAAAATACCATATCGTTCAGTGTGTCAGGATGGTGTGTCAAATACTTTTTCAATTGTTCCAGATGCGCTTGGAAAAGATAATAACATGAGAAAAAATAATCTTGCTGCTATATTGGACGGATATTTCTCAAAGGGAGCACATCACTTAAATGTAAATGTAATGAATAGGGAAACATTAATAGATGCAATGGATAATCCAGAAAAATATCCTACACTTACTATAAGAGTATCAGGATATGCAGTTCATTTTGTTAAACTTACGAGAGAACAGCAGCTTGAAGTTGTACACAGAACTTTTCATGAAAGAGTTTAATTGAACAGAAATTTTAGAATTTGAAGGGATGTTTATATGGGAAAAATTCATTCTATAGAAACTATGGGACTTGTAGATGGCCCTGGTATAAGAGTAGTGGTATTTTTTCAGGGCTGCAGGCTTAGATGCGCATTTTGCCATAATCCAGATACCTGGGAGTTTAATGCTTCTGAGGATATAGATGCTCATGATCTTTTAAAGAAAGTCTTAAGATTTAAAGCATACTTTGAAAAATCAGGTGGTGGAATTACATGTTCTGGTGGAGAACCGCTTATGCAGCCTGAATTTTTGATTGAATTTTTGAAACTCTGTAAGGAAAATAATATAAACACAGCAATTGATACATCGGGTTTTGGAAAGGGAACATATGATGAAATTTTAAAGTATACAGACCTTGTAATTCTTGATATAAAACATGTAGATGAATATGGTTATAATAAGCTGACTGGTGGAAGAATTCAAGAATTTTATGATTTTGTACAGGCGATTAATAAATCAAAATCAAGGCTTTGGATAAGACATGTAATGGTTCCTGGCATTACAGACAATTATGAGCCTATGGACAAAATTGTTAATATAATAAAGAATCGTGTTAACTTAGACAAATTAGATAACTTTGAAATTCTTCCATACCATACACTTGGAGTAAGCAAGTATAAAAAGCTTGGTTTTAAATATAAATTAGACAATGTAAAGAGTATGGATAAAGAAGCTGCATCAGCTTTTGAAAAGTATGTTATAAATAAACTGAATCTTTAGGTTAAAAACAGTAACAAAATAAATTAATTTTAATATTATATATCAGATAGACCTTTTGGTTTATAAACTTATCCTTTGTTTTTATATATTACATAAAAACAAAGGAGGTGATAAAATGGATATCAAGAGAAGAAATATTCCAGTTGATCTTACTAAGTGTAAATATTTAGGCAAAGGTCATAGTGGAGAAGTTTATTTAATGCCAGACAAGAAGAGGATTATAAAGATATTTAAAAGTGCAAACAGCTGCAAGGCTGAATTTGATATATTAAAATCAGTAGAAAAAAGTCTCCATTTCCCTAAAGCTTATGAGCTTGGCAAATATTATATGATTAGGGAGTATGTAGGAGGAACGAGTGTATATGACTATATAAAAGCACATGGTATAGAAAAGTCTTTTGTTTTAAATATAGCAAGTTTAATTGATGAGCTGAAATCATATGGATTTACAAAATTGGAACTCAGATTTCCACATTTGTTTGTACAGGAAGATGGAACACTCATGCTTATAGATCCAAGGAAGAGTTATGAAGAAGATATACCTTATCCAAAATCATTTTTAAGAAAATTAAACAAAATGGGACTTTTAGATGAGTTCTTTAAAATACTTCAGAAAGAGAGACCAGATATTGACTGGCAGAAATATTATACTGTAAAATAATGTAATCATTTATATTGTAAGTAGATTGTAATAAATAATCTACTTACATTTTTTTTTATAGAAATCTAGAGGTATAATAATTATAAAAATTAATTAGATTTATATAGTAAGCGATAAACTACCAAGTGTATATGTACAAAAATAAACGGCCATTTGTTAAAATGGTCGCAGTTTGTCATTTGTTCTTTTTACATGAAG
>NZ_JAGGLM010000040.1 GCF_017874415.1 Clostridium algifaecis | reverse complement strand
AAAGTGCGATATATTAAAATGAGAAAATTGACAAAAAAATAAGCCTATATCAAGGTTTTCAAGGAAAATTTATTTATACAACTGTCAAAGACCCGTACCTGACTCTATATGCCAATCCAGAAGTTCTTCCAGCTTTTCAAAATTTACTGCACCATCTTTAAATGGTGTTATAAGTGCAACTCCCGAACCATTAAACAAACTCATAAAAACACCTCTTTTAATTTCTTTCATTTAATTTATATATTTATTATATTCTAATTTTTTACTAGTTTTATTGCTAAATATGCTTGAAACATTGTAAAAAATGCTTTAGCATATAATTATATTAATATCGAGGTAAAATTCAATGGCACAAAATACAATTTTAAAAATTAAACGCGGTTATTTGAATAAAGACTTTCAAATATTTCATTTAAAAGATAAAAAAGATATCAAGTTTGAATTCCACTATCACAATTTCAATAAGATAGTTATCTTTTTATCAGGTGATGTAACTTATCTGATAGAAGGTAAATCTTATAAATTAAAGCCTTGGGACATCCTTCTCGTAAATAACAATGACATACACAAAGCAATAATAAATCCAGATAAAATATATGAACGTATAATCCTATGGATAAATTCTGATTTTTTAATAAAACATAACGATGAATTTAATTTATTAAGCTGCTTCGAATTTGCATCAAAACAAAGATTTAATTTGTTAAGACCTGACAAAGAAAATATCGAACATATAAGCAAAATAATTTTTAATATAGAATCCACCTTTAAAGATAAAAAATTGGGTTATAAAATTCTTAGAGTTTCTTTATTCTTGGAACTTATGGTTTATATCAACAGATTATTTTTAGGTCAAAAAGATATAAAAGAATCCTGCGACATAAAATATGACAGGCGCATAAATGATATTTTAAATTATATAAATAAAAATTTGGATAAAGATATATCTATAAATTTTTTATCCTCTAAATTTTTTGTAAGCAAATATTACCTCATGCATAAATTTAAAGAACAAACTGGTTATACAATTCACAATTATATACTTCAAAAAAGGCTGATCATGTCTACCTTGTTTATAAAAAATGGTAAAAGCATAACAGATGCATGTATTGAATCGGGATTCAGAGATTATTCCAATTTTTTAAGAGCTTTTAAAAAAAGATTTGGATTCTCTCCAAAAAAATATTATAAAAATTAGAAAGTTTTTGGAGCTATTCTTTGTTGATAGCTCCAAATGTATGCAATCATATATTATTTTTAAGTTCACCATCTAGAAAACCTGCAGTATACTCCAAAGTTTCATCTTCCCATTCCTTGCTATCAAAAGTATGATCAGAACCTTTAACAGCATGAATTACAGCTTTAGTACCGTAAATTTCTCCATACCTCTCAGAAATGGTAAAAGGAACACTTTTATCTTCAGTTCCATGAATAATTAATACATTTTTATCGTAAGGAGCTGCTATTCCAAAAATATCTAATTTTAACACGTCTTCTACAAAATCTTTTCCAACTGCGAAACCATCTAAATCATAGTAGCCTCTTTCTTTCAATCCATTAATATCATTTTCACTTCTTCCTGTCATTACAAGCTCACCCATATTTCCAGCTGGAGCCCACAGGCAAAGAGCTTTGATGTCATCCTTGCACTCTCCAGCAAGCATACTTGCAACAGCTCCACCCATGCTAATTCCTAGAACTGCTATTTTACTGGTATCAACAAAATCCAGGGACTTTGCATAATTTAGAATAGCTCTGGCATCGTCAAGTTCTTTAGACATAGTCATGTCTACAAAATTTCCATCACTTTCTCCACTACCATCAAAATCAAACCGAACACTTGCAATTCCTATGTTTTCTAATATTCTAGATAATTTTACAAAAATAAAATGCTGCTCTGCTTTGTTTCCCATAAAACCATGGAATAGACAAACTAATGGAATCCTTCCTGTAATTATTTGCGGAGTGTGTACCATCCCTCTCAAAGTCAAACCTTTATTTTTAATTTCAACTGATTTTTGCATAAAATTACCTCCACATCGATTTGTTTCTAAATATTATAACATATTATTATTTTTTATAACTAATAATATTAACTATAATCTTATATTTATTTATCTGTAATCTTTTTAAATAATTTCTCAACACTGTCCACAATACAATCAGGTTTTTCATTTTCTAATTCTTCCACAGAACCGTATCCATACGTAACTCCAATAGAATAGATATTGTTCTCTCTAGCACCTATAATGTCATATCTCCTGTCTCCTACCATAACTGCATCTTCACTTTTTATACCATGCTTATCCAAAGCATATCTGATTACTTCACTTTTTTTGCCTCTTGTGCCATCTAAATTGCTTCCAGCAAAATCATAAAAGTACTTCATTAAATCAAAATGTTTTAATATTCTCTCTGCAAAAACCTGCGGTTTTGAAGTAGCTAAAATCAACTTAAATCCAAGTTTTTTTAATTTTTTTAAGAAGTCATCTATTCCATCATATACTTTATTTTCAAAAATCCCTGTATCTTTAAAATAATCCCTGTAATATTTAACCGCTTCAGCTACTTTGTCATCGTTAAAATTATAGAATTCAATAAATGAATCTTTAAGAGGCGGTCCTACAAATTTTTCAAGTGTGTCTAAATTCTTTATTTCAATTCCAAACTTTTTTAAAGCATACTGTACAGATTTAGTTATGCCCTCTTTAGAATCAGTGAGTGTACCATCTAGATCAAATAATATATATTTATATTTCAAATTGTTTTTCCTCCAATTTCAAAAAATTTTATGATACATTTATTTTATCATTTCACTACATAAAAATATAGCAGCTGTACTTTATATATGTATAATAGTATTATAAATTTGTTAAAATAAAATATATGAGGTAAGATAATGACTAAATTAAATTTTAAAGATTTCGAATTAAGCAGCAATATACTATCAGCGATAAGGAAACTTGGCTATATAGAACCTTCCGAGGTTCAAGAAAAAGTTATTCCTCTTGTTCTAAAAAATAATGATGTTATAGTAAAATCACAGACTGGAAGTGGAAAAACTGCAGCTTTTGCCATACCAATCTGTGAAAAAATAGAACTGGAAGAGAGAGATCCACAGGTTTTAGTACTCTCTCCTACAAGAGAGCTATCACTTCAAATAAAAGAAGATTTTATAGATATAGGAAGATTTAAAAGAATAAGATGTGCAGCTATATTTGGCAAAGAACCTGTAACTATCCAAATAAACGCGCTAAAACAAAGGGTTCACATTGTAGCTGGAACTCCAGGAAGAACTCTTGATCTTATAGATAGAGGTGTCCTAAAACTAAAAAAAATAAAATATCTAGTTATAGATGAAGCTGATGAAATGCTAAATATGGGCTTTATAGATCAGGTTAAATCCATTATAAATAGACTTCCTAAAAAGAGAGCAACCTTTCTTTTCTCTGCAACCATGCCAAAACAAATATTGGATTTATGTGATAAATATATGATAAATCCTACAAACATAGAAATTAAATCTAAAAGTTCGGTAACAGATAGGATAAAACAACTGTATTACCAGGTAGAATATTATAATAAGTTTGATTTATTGAATAAAATAATATACACGGAGAGACCTGAAAGCTCCATGATATTTTGCAGGACAAAGAAAAATGTAGAAGATTTAACTGCAAAAATGAATGATAGAAATTATTCCTGCATGGCTCTTCACGGCGGTATGCTGCAAGCTGACAGAATAAATGTTATAAAGAGTTTTAAAAGAGGTGAATTTACCTTCCTTGTCTGCACTGATATAGCTGCTCGGGGACTGGACGTTGAAAATATAACTCATATAATAAATTATGATATTCCTATGGAGAAAGAAAGTTACATTCATAGAATGGGCAGAACAGGACGTGCAGGAGAATGTGGAACTGCCATAACTTTTGTAACGCCTAAAGAATACAGATTTTTAGAAGAAATAAAAGAATACTTCAATCTTACTATAGAAGAAGGAAAGGTTCCAACTCTGGAAGAAGTAAAAAAAGGTAAAGCCATATTTAAAAAAAGTGCTGAAACTTCACCAAAACTAAAAAAAGACAAGGCAGAAAAACTCAATAAGGATATTACAAAAATACACTTGAGTGCCGGAAAAAAGAAAAAAATAAGACCAGGTGACATAGCTGGAGCCATATCAAGCATTGACGGAGTAAATCCTGAAGACGTAGGAATTATAGACATACAAGACAACTTTTCTTACGTTGAAATACTTTCTGGAAAAGGAAACCTGGTCATCGAAGGCCTTAAAGATAAGACTATAAAAGGTAAAACTGTAAGAGCTGAAAAAGCAAGAAAATAAAAATCACAAAGTATTGGTGACAGGCACCTGTAATATATTCACAGGTGCCTGTCACCAATATTTACTACAATGCTCTGAATCTTTCAGGTTTATATCCATGCTTTCCTTCTAAAACGCTATCGATTAAAGCAATTATATTATCCCTGTCTTTTGATAATGTTCCAGCTAAATTTATATAGTTTGAAGCATGATTGCTTCTAAAAACACAATTAGTAGCATGAATTTTTTTAACAAGTTCACGAGTTTCAAGCATAACTTCTTCAGGGGGTAAAAGTTCAAATTTCCCACAATTTATATTTTCATAAATTTGAGTACCTTTTTCAACCATAAGAGTTAAAAGTCCAACGTAATCAGGATCAATGGCACTTATAACTTTTGCAGATTCTAAGGCATTTTCTTTCCATTTGTATTTTCCTCCTATGCCTGAAATAAATGTAACAGAAAGCTTAACCCCACTTCCTTTAATTTTTTTTCCTGCCTCTATTATTTGAGAAGATGTAACACCTTTTTGTATTTCTTTAAGTATAGTATCACTTCCACTTTCTATCCCCATATAGAGCATACTTATCCCAAGTTCCTTTAATTCTCTAATCTCATGAACAGATTTTCTTAAAATGTCCCCTGGAGCTGCATAGGATGTTACCCTTTTACATTCTGGAAATAGCTCCTTTATTTTTAACAATATGCATCTTAAATTCTCCATTGATAAAACAAGTGCATCACCATCTGCTAAAAATATGCGCTCTACATGACTATACATTGCCCTAGCTTCATATAAATCTTCATATATCTCTTCTAATTTACGTATTCTAAATTTTTTATTTTTATACATACTACAAAAACTGCATTTGTTGTGTGAACATCCTATAGTAACTTGAATTATTAAACTATACGCTTCACTTGGCGGTCTATATACAATACCTTCATATTTCATATGATTAGTTCTCCTTTTGTAAACGCCAAATCATGCGTACCTGACCTTTCCCCAATAAAATAGACATCTTAAACTCGTAATATCTCTTTATTTCGTAGATTATCATAATCTTTTAATTTTTATGCTGCTTTTGATT
>NZ_JAGGLM010000039.1 GCF_017874415.1 Clostridium algifaecis | reverse complement strand
AATCGGAATTTATTAATTCTACTAAAAATGCTCATAAACCTTTATAATCTAGAGGACTACCGTCCTAAAAATTTTTTAAGTGCTAAACTTCTGATTTTACTAAAACAAAATACCCTAATTATAACATTAAACTAATTAAAATTTAACGAATATGAATATCATGTTAACTTATTAATAATTTATTGAACTTTATTCATAAAAAATATATAATTTAATTTATTAAATCTATAAATAGTTTAAACACTTAATTATTTAATTATTTATCATTTATTAAATACAAATCATTTAGGAGGATATACTCAATGAATAGACCCGATATATTGGAAAGTGCTAAAAAAAATATAGTTGATTTTTTTTTAATATCGAAACCTTTTTTTAATAATTCAAAATACATAGGTGGTTTAACTGTACCCCAAATAATTTTCTTATCCGAACTCAAACATAATGGTTCATGTACTGTAAGCAGTCTAGCTAAAAGTATGGGTATAACTTCTTCTGCTGTAACAAGCTTGAGTAATAAATTATTAAGCAATGAATTTATAACAAGGCATCGTCCTAAGGACAACAGGCGTATTGTTATATTAAATTTAACAGATAAAGGAGATGAAATTATAAAAAAAGTAAATAAATCCCGACTAAACTTTTTAGAAGAATTTCTTAAAACTATTAAAACAGAAGATTTAGAAAAAATAAATTGCGGCATTTCCAAATTAAATAGTAATTTTATAAATTACAAAAACAACTTAAAAAACTAAGGAGGGGTAACAAAAATGAACTTGACGAAACTATCTGTAAAAAAGCCTGCAGCAATAACTATGGTTATATTGTTCTTACTCGGGCTTGGCATATACGGTTATAAAAATCTCGGGGCAAACCTTATGCCATCTATGGATATACCTATGATATCAATATCTACCTCTTATGCAGGTGCAAGTGCTAGTGACATAAGAACGGATATTGTAAAACCAATTGAAGATGCTGTTTCTGGTATAAGTGGAATTGATAAAATAAACTCCACAGCTAGAGAAGGCGTTGGACAAACTATGATACAATTCAAAATGAGCACTGATATGAATACAGCATTTCTAGATGTCCAAAAAGCTGTTGATAATGCTCAGGCAAAACTTCCTAAAAATGCAGACAAGCCTGTTTTATTTAAAATAGACATGAATGCTTCATCTATATTAATATTATCAGTATCGAGAAATGCTTCCCATGATGAATTGTATAATGAATCAAATAATATAAAAGAGGCACTTCAAAAAGTTCCTGGTATAGGAAATGTTTCACTAGAAGGAATACAGAAAAAACAACTCATGATAAAATTGGACAAAAATGCTATAGAATCATATGGTGTTAATATAAATACACTTGTAACTAAATTACAATCTGATAACATAAATATACCTGCAGGACAGATAAAGCAGGAAAATTTAAATCAGCCAGTACGAGTTATGAGCCAATTTAACGATATAAATGAAGTTAAAAATATATTAGTACCTACTTCTTCTGGAAATGGAACTGTTCATCTATCTGATATAGCTGATGTAAACCTAGATTACCCTGACAAAAGTCAATATTTGCGTTTGGATGGAAAAGATACAATAGCAATAAGCATTCAAAAACAAAGTGATGCAAATGTTGTAGAGGCTGTAAATAATGTCTATAAACAGCTTGATCAAATAAAAAAGAATATTCCATCTGGAATTCATGTTACAGTTGCATATGATACTACTACATTTATAAAATCATCACTTACTCAAATAAAGCACAGCTTAGTAGAAGGTATTATAACAACTGCTCTGGTACTTCTCGTATTCTTAAGAAGCTGGAAATCCTCACTTATAGTTCTTATTGCAATACCTACTTCACTTATATCTACATTTTTTATGATGCATGTACTTCATTTTACACTTAATATGTTATCTCTTATGGGATTATCTCTATGTATAGGTATCCTGGTAGATGACTCTATTGTTGTGCTTGAAAATATACAGCGGCATCTTGCGATGAAGAAAGATCCAATAAATGCAGCTATAGATGGACGTATGGAAATAGGACTTGCTGCTGTAGCAATAACCTTGTGTGATGTAGTTGTATACCTGCCAGTAGCTTTTATGTCTGGAATGGCAGGAAAATTCTTTAAAGAATTCGGAATTACAATAGCTGTAGCATCATTGTTCTCTCTATTTGTTTCTTTTACAATTACACCTATGCTTGCATCAAGATTATATAAAAAAATTGATGATAATAAATCAGCTGCAAAAACTTCTGGTATTTGGTATCGAATTAAACAAACTAGAGCTTTTAAAATATTAAATTCAATATCAACCTCTATAGATAGAGTAACCATTTCATATAAAAAAGCATTGATATGGTCTTTAGATCACAGAAAAAGAGTACTTGCTATTTCAGTTGCTTGTCTAATTGCTGTTATTGCTTTACTGCCAATTGGTGCAATAGGTACAGAACTTATACCAACTACAGATCAAAGTATGTTTTCAATAAATATGACTTTTGATTCTGGCGCTACCTTGGACCAAATGGATAAAAAAGTAAGGCAGGTTGAAAGTCACTTACATACAATTAATGGAATTGATAAATATTACTCTTTTGTTGGTTCTAATGGTAATGATTTAAGTTCAGATGGTTCAAATTCATCAGGCATATATGTAATGCTAAAACCTAAAAGTGAAAGAAAACTTTCTCAATCTGAAATTGCAAAAGAGGTAAGAACCTGGGGTAAGGCTCACTTAACTGGAACAGATTTTTCTGTTCAAGAATCAAATGTAGGAAGCGGAAATAGTAATCCTATATCAATTAGTATACTAGGCAGCAGTCCAGATACTTTAAATGAAATATCTGATAAAGTAGAAAGTATAATAAAAAGTGTTCCAGGAGTTATAGATGTAAATAATTCTACTAAATCAAGCAAAAGTGAACTTAGAGTCAATATAGACAGGCTTGCTGCAGCTCAATATGGCATATCATCATCAGATATATCCTCTGTGCTAAGGACTGCAATTCAAGGTTCCACAGCTGGTGTATATAGAACAGATGGAGATGACTATGATATAACAGTGAAATTTGAAGACGGCACTATAAAAACTCCTGATGATATTGGCTCTATAAAAATACTTAACCAATCAGGTGAAGCTGTACCATTAAGCCAAATTTCAACTATAGTAAAAGCTGATAGCCAGCAGTCAATGTCAAGACAGGATAGACAAGATGTAGCTACAATTTCAGCAAATATCCAGGGAAGATCACTAGGTAGCGTAGACAGTGATATAACTAAGAAATTGAAAAAACTTTCGGTTCCTGAAGGTTATCAGATTAAATTTGGTGGAGACCAGCAGAGTATGTCAGATAACTTTACTTCGCTTATAGAAGCACTTGGTATATCTCTTATACTTATTTATATGATACTTGTTGTTCTATATGAATCTTTCCTTACCCCATTTATAAGAATGATATCTTTACCTTGTGCATTGATTGGTGCTTTTGCGATACTTGCAATCACGGGAAAAACATTAAATATGATGTCCCTTATAGGACTTATAATGCTTGATGGACTTGCATCTAAAAATGGTACTCTTTTAATTGACTATACAAATACTCTTATGAAACGTGGAGAAAACTTAAGAGAAGCCTTGATTGATTCAGGTACTACAAGACTTAGACCTATAATAATGACTTCTGCTACAATGATTGTAGGTATGCTTCCATCTGCACTTTCACTTGGTGAGGGCAGCGAAATGAAATCAAGTATGGCAACAGTAGTTATAGGTGGAATGATTGCATCTACAATTCTTACACCTATAATACTACCTATAGTATATACATTAATGGATGACTTAAAAAATCACTTATTTAAAAAAAGAAAAAAGCAACCAGAAATTCAGGAGGTGTAGTATTTTGAGATTTAAAAAAATTGCATTCACAAAGGATATATTTAAAAACAATATAGGAAAAATAATATGTATATTACTAGCTGTCCTAGCAATAGCTGCTATAGTACATAATACCATTAAAAACAAAAAAATAACTTCTCAAAGTGATATAAAGAATGTAAAAGTAATTCAACCTCAGCTTGGTTCTTTATCTACAACAGTAGATTATTCCGGGAAACTTGCAGCTGATAAAACTGTTTCATTATCTCCTAAAACACCCGGTAAAGTTCAGACTTTAAATGTAAAAGTCGGAAGTGCTGTAAAAAGCGGTGATGTACTTTTTACACTTGATTCTAGCACTTTAAATGCCCAATTGGCTCAGCAGCAGGCAAGTGTTGATTCTGCAAATGCAAACTTAAATAAAACTCAAAGCTCTGGAGTTGAACAGCCTGTTGTACAAGCTGAACAAACTTTAGAAACCGCACAGATAAATTACAATGATGCTCTAACAAATTACAACAGAACTCAAAAATTATATTCTTCTGGAGCTTCACCTAAACAAGATTTAGACAATGCTAAAACTAAATTAGATACTGCGTCTGCTAATGTTTCAGCTGCACAACAAAATCTAAATTTAGTACAAGATAAAGTTGGTCCTGAATCAGTTCAGGCTGCACAGGCTCAAGTAGCACAAGCTCAGGCTGGAGTGAACTCAGTTCAAGTACAGATAAATGATAATACAATTAAAGCTCCTATATCTGGAGTAGTATCTGCAGTTAATATACATGAAGGAGAAATATCATCATCTACACAGCCTTGTGTAACTATAATAGATTCAAGCTCAATCATGGCTGAAACAGATGTACCTGATTCTATGCTTTCAAAAATTAAAGTAGGTCAATCTATACCTATAACAATTACTTCTTTATCAAATAAAAAATTAACAGGAACTATAGATACTATAGATCCTGATGCAGACAGCAAAACGCAACAATACTTGGTTAAGATAAAAATACCAAATACCGATGGCACATTAAAATCAGGTATGTTTTCAAAAGTATCTTTTCCAGATCAAAACAAAGATAATGTGATGACTGTACCTAATGAAGCTATAAAAGTTGAAAATGGTGTTTCTTATCTTTTCATAGTAAGAAATAATAAGATAAAGAAAATATCAATAGATACAGGGCTTTCAAATGATAAAGTAACAGAAGTAATATCTTCAAAAATAGATAATCAAGATAATATAGTTCCAGAGGGTCAAACTTTCTTAAATGATGGTGATAAAGTCAAAATACTATATTAATTAATCTTTGCAATTGCTGGTATAATAAAATATGCCAGCAATTTTTATCTTTCAAAAAGTTATGTATCAATTTATTATAAAATAATCAATAAATATGTATATTACTATTGACATATGTAAATATTAATTATAAAATCATACATATATAAAAATTTAAATATCAAAATAAAGTTATTCTTTTTTTATCATTTTAGTATAAATAAAGGATTAATTATACTTTTTTATTATTTTACAAGGGGGTAAAATTTTTATGTCAAAAGATTTGATTTACTCAATACCAAAAGAAAAACATTCAGAAAAAGATTTAAGGGAACTTTTAACCGCCCATCCTGAAATAAAGT
>NZ_JAGGLM010000038.1 GCF_017874415.1 Clostridium algifaecis | reverse complement strand
TGTTTGTCAACACTTTTTTACAAAATATTTTTAAAAGCTTTCATCTTTTAAACTTTTGCTGTTTGGCTCATTTGGCCGCCCCGTTTGACACAACGTAACCTATTATAGCACATACTTTATTAATGGCTATATTAAATATAGCCATTAAACTCATTTAACTCTGTTTAGCATATATAATTTTGAATTTATCTCATTTATAATACTATTGATACACAAGGTTATGTTGATATAAAATTTATACATTAATATTACAAATTATTCAAAAAGCATGATGACATATCACATTTACAGATGAATCCAAAATGTTCTAAAGACTTCTGCAGAGAGTGCAAAGTATAACTTACTTTATCCGGATATGCATTTTCACCCATATGTCCTATTCTTAAAACTTTGCCTTCCAAATATCCAAATGAACCGGCTATCATAACATTATAGTTGTCTTTCATAAAACTTCTCAAATTCTTGTCTTCTATACCATCAGGAATTTCAATTACCGTAACTGTATTTGAATAACCATCTTCAGTATATAAATTGAGCCCCGCTTCTCTAACTGCATTTCTTGTACTTACAGCAATTTTATGGTGCCTATCCACTATTCCAGTATCTTTAAGTATATTTTCTATAGCTTCTCTAAGTCCAACTATATCACTTACAGGTGGAGTATATGGAAACCATTTATCCTTATAATAATCCTTCCATACAAGTAGATTACAATAAAAAGATGCTATAGGGCTTTTTCTTTTCTCCATGCACTCAATTGCATCATTACTCATACTTAAAATAGTAAGACCTGGAGGTGCTGAAATACACTTTTGTGATGCTCCTATTACTATATCTATATTCCAGTCATCTACTCTTAAAGTTTCTCCACCCATAGCAGCCACGCTATCAACTACAGTAAGTATTCCTTTTGCTTTAAGCATTGGACAAATCTTCCCTATGTCATTTAAAACTCCAGATGGAGTATCACAGTGTACAACTGTAGCATATTTAAAATTACTATCCTTTTCCAGAAAAGCACTTAAAGCCTTTATATCTATCTGCTTTTTTCTATTTCCTTTAAAGAAAACTACTTCCCCACCATATAATTTGATAAAATCAGCAAAACCTTCTCCAAATATTCCATTGTCAATTACAAGAACTCTATCACCCTTTTCTGTGAGTGATGCACATGCAGCCTCAAGTCCGAGTATACCTTCTCCTCCCAATATTCTCACTTCATTTTTAGTACTAAAAAATTTACCTATTTTATTACAGGTTTCTTTATAAAACTCATAAAATTCTATATCCAAATCTGGATTAGTACATCTTCTACTTCTTGCAAATCTAACATTTTCACTTACTTCGGTAGGTCCCGGAGTCATTATATATGGAACTTTCACATTCTTCACCTCTGAATATTATGTTAAAATTATTCATATAATAATTATTTAAAGAGATTATACCATTACTGTAAAATATATTAAAATGTACTGGTACAATTAAAAATAAACTTACTAGAAAGGATACTTTTATGGATATTAATAAAGAACTTTCAGAAAAAATAAAACATATATGTGATAATTACACTGCTTCTGAAATAGGAGGATGCATAACAGGTGATGGACCTATGCCATGTCATATATTATTCGTAGGAGAAGCTCCTGGAAAAACAGAAGTCCTTGAGGGTAAACCATTTGTAGGAATGGCAGGACAGAATTTTGAAAAATATTTAAATTCCATAGGACTCACAAGAAATAATGTAAGGATAACAAATACCTGTTTTTTTAGACCAATAAAAATAAGTGAAGGTAAAAATGGTAGAAAAACTATAAGTAATAGAACTCCCAAAATATCAGAAATAAACCTATTTAAAGATATTTTAGATGAAGAAATTAGCCTTGTTAATCCTAAAATAATAGTGACTCTCGGAAATGTTCCTCTAAAAAGACTTACAGAATTTAAATCTATAGGAAACTGCCATGGCTCCTTATATTTTAATGAAAAACTTAAAAGGTATATATTCCCGATGTATCATCCTTCATCTTTAACTTATAATAGAAATGAAACTTTTAAAGCCATGTACCAGGATGATTGGATAAAATTAAAAGAAACACTAAAAAAATTCTAGTGTTTCTTATTATAATAAAAGCAGCACAAAAGAGATATTAATCCGCCGCAAGTATCTATTATTACGTCTCTTATTCTTGCTGTTCTTCCTGGAATAAAAATTTGATGTATTTCATCCGAACAGGCATAAAAAAATACCACTATTATTGATAAGAATAAAATTTTTTTTATTTCAAATCTTTTGTAAAGGGCATTAAATAATAGTAAATACAATATAAAGTACTCACTAAAATGAGAAATTTTCCTTACTACAAAATTTGCTAAATTTCCAAATATACTGTTTAGATTTATTCCAATTGCATTAAATAAATGCACAACAAATCTGCTTTTTTCATCTGATATATTCGCTGGTTGATTTGAGAACATAAATATTACAATCATCCATACTATAACCAGTATCCACTTAAAATATTTATTCATACTTTATTAAAACCTTTCTATAACTTATATTTAAATTAATTCTGTTAATAGTTTTATTGTATCTTGTACATCACAAACTGATATCATTTCAGAGGTTGAATATTTATATCTGCATGGAACATCAACTTCACCAGTTCTTATTCCAGATATTTCTTTATGTAAAAGTCCACCTTCAGACTTTCCTGAACTTATACTGTATTGAAGTTTAATCTGTGCTTTTAGAGATGCCTTCTCAAGCATATTTTTTATATCTTCATGCATTATTAATGATTTATCCATTATTCTAAGTATAGGTCCTTCTCCTATATTTATATTTTGTTCCAATTGATCAGTTGATGCAGCTTTTTCAGTACCAACTATTATGGTATAATCCGGTTTTATATTATAAGCTGCAGCTCTGGCTCCAATTCCGCCAATCTCTCCCTTTGATGAAAATACAAAATACACTTGTATGTTCTCACTTTCAAATTTTTCTATAAGCTTTAAAAGTATATAACACCCAATTTTATTATGAAGAAGTGGACTTATTATATTATTGTTTCCTGCAACTAAATATGGACCCACGAGAGAAGCTGTATCTCCTTCTTTTACTTTCATTGAAACCTCTTCTTTATTATTTAAGCCTATATCAACAAATATATCTGACCCACATGAAGATATTTTTCCCAAAGTACCATTTTCAAATCTTATAAAGCTGTGGCTTACATCTTCTTTTTTAAAAGTCCCAATGTTGTCCATCTTTATTATTCCATTCTCATCAATATGATTTACTATAAATCCTATTGAATCCATATGGGAACATATCATCATTTTATTTTCTCCAGAACCTTTTTTAACGATTATATTTCCAGAACTGTCTTCATACAACTTATGATTATTTCTTTTTAAATAGTTTTTTATTAAATTTCTTATTTCATCTTCATTTCCACTAACTCCATAAGCATTAATTAAATCTACAAGAAGATCGTCCATAATTTTACCACCATAAGCAGGCAGTATTCAACTCCTTTCATATTATTAATCAGAAACTTTCCAAATATTTTCTTAATAGTTTTATCACATTATAATAATCATCCAAATTACACATAGATACAGCTGAGTTCATATATCTACATGGTATTAATACTGCAGCAGCTTTAGTACCCTGACCTGTGACCTCGGCAGCTATTGATTGTCCATCACACTTAGTTCCTGCAATTTTTTGGTACTGTATATTTTCTTTTTCTGCTACATTTCTAATATACTTTACAGTTTCTCTATCAAAAATAGAAATTCCTGCTTTAAAAGGAATAATTATTCCTTTTTCAATTTCTAGACAATCCGATGCATAATTCATGTCAATTAAATTATCACTGCAAATTGTATCTACTAATATAAAAATATCAGGTTTCACATTATAAACTGATCCAAATGCTCCTCTTTCACCTATATTTTCCTGTACATTAAAAGAAACATATAAATCACAATCATAGTTTTCTTTTAAAATTTCAAGAAGTACTGCACATCCAATTCTATCATTTAAGGCTTTTGATTTTACCATATTGTCAGAAAACTTTTCAAAAGCTATATTAAACACAACAAAATCGCCTAAGTCTACAACTTTTCTAGCCTGCTTTTCGGATTCTGCACCTATATCTATACATAAGTCATCTAAAGATACACTCCTATTTCTATCTTCTTTACTTTGAAGATGAATCGGCTTTAAACCTATTACTCCCTTAATTTTATTCTTGCCTATTAAAACGACCTTACATGGAAGAGAACTTTTATCTATGTTACCTAAAACGGAAAATTTTAAAGTACCATCACTATTATATGATGTAATAATCAAACCAACTTCATCCATATGAGCAGCAATCATTATTTTCAAAGTTTGATTGTTTTCCTTTTTGGCTAGTACATTTCCCATTTTGTCTATACAAAAATCTATATCCATTTTCTTAAGCTCGTCTTTTATTAAGTTTCTTGTATCCCCTTCGTAACCAGAAGGAGCTGAAGAATTACACAGTTTTTCTAAAAGCAAAATAATCCCTCCAATTCACTGGTTTTAAGTTCCTGTATAAATCTTGCAAGCAATATTCCAGTATTTCTTATATCCTCCAAGTTTACTACCTCTACAGACGTATGCATATATTTTATAGGTATAGATATCAGCAACGTTGGTATTCCACCTACTGATGTCTGAATATCCCATGCATCAGTTCCTGTATTTCCTGGCTCTACTTCTATTTGATAAGGAATGTTATATTTTTTTGCTATTTCTGTGATCCTCTCTCTTACTCTTGGATGCACATTAGGTCCTACACATATTACAGGGCCCTTACTTAAAATGTTCTCTCTATCAGTATCTCCCATTAAGCCGCCATCAAAAGTCACGTCTATTGCTATACCAATATCAGGCTTTATATCATAACTTGCCATTCCCGCTCCTCTATGACCTACTTCTTCCTGACAGGAACATACAAAGTAAACATTCAAATCTGGAGTTACATTCTCAAGTTCTTCTGCACAAACACGCATGGCTGCAATACTTGATCTATTATCAATAGCTTTGCAACTTACATTTTCATTTAAAAGTTCTATCATTTTTTTATCCAGCGTAATATAATCTCCTATATTAACTAAAGAATTGATAATATCAAAGTCCTTACCCGTATCTATGTATAAGTTTTCTAATTTTATTTTATTTTGTTGTTTTAAATTAGGCTTTAGCGCAATAATTCCGTTTATATCCTCTTTTCCATGTATAACAACTTGCTGGTTTACAAGACTTTTAGCATCTATTCCTAAAGTTTTAAATTTAATAAATCCTCTTTTTGATATATATGTTACCATTAAGAATACTTCATCTGAATGAGCCATTATCATTATTTTACTTTGACTATTGCCCATCTTGTGTACATATATATTATTTAATTGACTTATACTTATATCTCCAAATTCTTTAAAACCATCCTTTATGATAGGATAAAGCCAATTTTCTCTTCCACTAGGTGCATGAGCTTCACATAGACTTTTTAAAAATTCTAAGTTTCTCATTTTTTACCTCCAATTCAACAATATTGTCAAATTAATTACACATTACATTAAAAATTATAACATAAAAAACTTACTTTCATCATTCACTATATTATTAATTTCTTTATAAACCTAGTAATACTTTATTATAGTAAAATTGATATAGTAATATAATTCAATTATAATAAATATTATAAATTCAAATAAAAAGGAGATACATATGTCAAATTTATCATGTTATATAATAAAAAAAATGATACTTTATTTTGGAAATGATATTAAAAGGATAAATCATGCTTTAAAAGTATATGGTTTTAGCAAAACCATAGGTGAATTAGAGGGATTAAATAAAACCGATATGCTCATACTGGAATTAGCTGCTATACTTCATGATATAGGCATCAAAGAAAGTGAAAGAAAATATAACAGTTCAGCAGGAAATTACCAAGAAATTGAAGGACCTCCTGTAGCTAGAAAACTACTTAAACAAATAAATTTAGACAATACAATAGTTGATAGAATATGTTTTTTAATAGGTAATCATCATAGTTACAATAAAATTGATAAAATAGATTTACAGATATTGATTGAAAGCGATTTTTTAGTAAATGCATATGAGGATAATATGAAAAAATGTGATATTGAACATATGGATACTAAGTATTTTAAAACTTCTACGGGAAAAGAACTGCTTAATTCAATTTATCTAAAATAATTAGAACCACAGGATAATTTTGTTATCTTGTGGTTTTTTAACAAAATAAAAAAGAAGCATATAAAATATACTTCTTTTTGGTGGCTCACCGGGGAATTGAACCCCGGACAACATGATTAAAAGTCATGTGCTCTACCAACTGAGCTAGTGAACCATGCTAACCTGGCGATTACCTAACCTTCCACAGGGCCACCCCTGCAGTACTTTCGGCACAATGAAGCTTAACCTGCCTGTTCGGAATGGGAAGGAGTG
>NZ_JAGGLM010000037.1 GCF_017874415.1 Clostridium algifaecis | reverse complement strand
TAATAATAAAAAATATAATAAAGCAGCCTAGTTAAAGGGCTACGCCCAAAAGAAGTTGAGCGAAGCGAAATAACGCGGCTATGGCCGCTTTTTTACTTCTGCTAGTGCATTTTCACCATATAGATCTTGAGTACCAACGATAAACCAGAACTCCATTTTTTTATTTTTTAACATAATATTTTCCCCTCCTTAATTTTTTACTTATTATTTTGGCCGTAGTATGCATTTTTTCCATGTTTACGTTTAAAATGTTTGTCCAGCAAAACTTGATTTATTCTAATGTTATGAGGATTTAGTTGTAACGAATGATATGCAATCTTTGCTACCTCTTCCAAGACAACTGCATTGTGTACTGCATTCTTTGGATCAGTTCCCCAGGTAAATGGACCATGATCATTTACTAGTACTCCTGGTACATCATTTGGATTGATGTTGTTATCTTTAAACGTTCTGACAATTACATCACCTGTCTGTTTTTCGTAATCTACAACTATTTCATTCTTAAGCATAGGAGGTGTTACAGGAATATTTCCATAGAAATAATCACCATGTGTAGTACCAGCTGCAGGAATACAGATACCTGCTTGAGCAAAAGAAACAGCCCAAGGAGAATGTGTGTGTACAATACCTGAGATATCAGTAAAGTTTTTATATAAAACTAAGTGTGTAGGTGTATCACTAGATGGATTTAAATCTCCTTCTATGACATTTCCATCTAAATCTACAACAACCATATCGCTTGCTTTCATTTTTGTATATTCAACACCACTAGGTTTAATAACTACTAGCCCCTTGCTTCGGTCAATTCCACTAACATTTCCCCAAGTGAATGTTACCATATGATATTCTGGCAGCATTAAATTAGACTCTAATACTTTTTCTTTTAAATCTTCTAACATTAATTAACCTTCTTTCACTGCAGATGCTTTAATTTTCTTTAAGCGTTTCATAACGTTATTTTCACCAGTGCCAAAATAGTTGTGTAATTTTACATATTCTTTATAGATAAGTTCATAACGTTTTACATTCTCAGGAATTGGTTTAATTGAATTTTCTTTGATTTTGGCCATTTGTTTTGCAGCATCTTCTATAGAATCATAACCACCAGCTTTTTTACCAGCTGCAACGGCGGCAAACATTGCAGCACCTATGGCAGGTGTTTGCAGATGCTCTGATATAAATATTCCTTTTCCTGTAATATCAGCATAAATCTGGTTTAACATTTGGTTTTTATGAGGCAATCCACCGCAAACAGTTAAATTATTGATTTTAATTCCATTCTCTTCAAATGTATCAATAATTAAACGTTTACCAAATGCAGTAGCTTCAATTAAAGCACGATAAATTTCTTCTGGCTTTGTTTCCAAATCCATACCCAATATTAAACCGGTTAAATTTGTATCAACTAAAATAGAGCGATTACCATTCCACCAATCCAATGATAATAATCCGCTTTCACCAATTTGTAGTTTTTTAGCATTTTCTTCAAGTAAAGTATGAATACTAATATTTTTATCAGCTGCTTCGTTAAAATATTTTTGTGGAACCTGATTTTTAACAAACCATGCAAAAATATCACCAACAGCATTTTGACCGGATTCATAAGCATAATATCCTGGAATAGCACCATTTTTAACTACACCACACATGCCTGGTACAGCAATCTTTTTATCGCTTAAAGTAATATCACAGGTGGATGTTCCCATAATATTAAGCATTGTACCTGATTTTACAACACCAGTAGGTGCAGCCGAGACATGAGCATCGACATTGCCAACAGCAACAGCAATACCTTCATTTAAGCCGGTAGCTTTAGCAACTTCTGGAATGAGTGTACCAGCCTTAGTTCCTACAGGATAAAAAATAGTACCAATTTTTTCTTCTATGACATTTTCCATTAAAGGATTTAATTCTTTAAAAAAATCCTTATCAGGAAATCCAGTTTCAGTATTCCATATAGCTTTGTAACCTGCTGTAGTTGCATTACGTACCTCTTTTCCAGTTAATTGCCATGTAAGCCAATCAGTAGCTTCGATGAAACGATCCATTGCACTGTATACATCTGGTGCTTCTTCAGCTATCTGCATTAACTTAGGAAATAGCCATTCAGAAGAAATTTTGCCACCGTAATAAGGAAGCCATGATTCACCACGTTTTCTTGCAATAGCGTTTAGTCTATCTGCCTGATCCTGTGCAGCATGATGTTTCCAGAGCTTGACCCATGCATGAGGATTATTTTTCCATTCAGGTAAGTTCATTAAAGGAGTACCATCTGCTTTAACAGGAAGGACAGTACAAGATGTAAAATCAATAGATACACCGATAATATCATCTTTGGATATTTTTTTAGAAGCTTCTTTAACAGATTTAGATACTGTTTCTATAAAACAGTTATAATAATCGTTTGGATTTTGCAATGCCCAATTATTCTCTAGCTTGATTTTTGTGCCAGGTAAATTTTCATCGATTACACCATCTGGATAATCTTTTACTGCAGAAGAGATAACTTTTCCATCAACTAAGCTAACAACTACTGCTCTTGCAGATAATGATCCAAAATCAACTCCAATTGTATATTTCCCTGTCATTTTAATGACCACCTTTTTATTTAGTTAATCGCTTTCAAGACAAATATAATATTTATTAGCATAAATGTCAATATAGTTTGCAAATTTATACTAATAAATTTGCAAACTATATTGAATAATTTAACTTTTTATATCTTTTATCATTTGTTATAATATAACCTATAAAGGAATTAACTTTTTTATTCCAATAATTGAAAGTCAGATTTATATTATAAAAAATAAATGCTATTATAGGAGAAAAATATGAAACATAAATATGAAATAGTAAAAGAAAAAATTATTAAGTGGGTAGTTAACGAAAAGTACAAACCGCATGATAAGATCCCGACTGAATCAGAATTAATGAATTTATTTAAAGTTAGCAGACATACAGTTAGGAGAGCGATAAGTGATCTAGCCTCTGAACGATATGTATATAGGATACAGGGCAGTGGAATATATCTGTCTGACTTTAAAGAAACAGAACTTTATTTGAAAAAAAATAAAAATGTTGGTGTACTTACTACATATATTTCTAATTATATATTTCCAGACATAATTAGAGGAATTGAAGATACTCTTTATGATGAATCATATTCTCTTTTATTATCTTCTACTAAGAATAATATAATGTTTGAAAATAGCAGTTTAAAAAATTTATTAGCACATAAGATAGATGGACTTATTATGGAACCGACAAAGAGTGCATATCAGAGCCCTAATATAGGCTATTTTAATAACTTAATAAAGCAAAATATTCCATTTATAATGATAAATGCATCTTATCCTCAAATTAAGGTTCCCAGTTTATGTGTAGATGATTTTAAAGGTGCTAGGATAGCGGTTGAATATTTGCTTACTTTGGGACACAGAAATATAATGGGCATTTTCAAAGTGGACGATTTGCAAGGAGTTAATAGAATGAATGGATTCATTGCAATGTGTCAGGAAAATAACATCCAATTAAATGAAAATCAAATCATAACTTATTTGTCAGAGGAAACGGAGTCCTTATTACCTCAGAAAATAGAAAAATTAATAGCAGAAAAAAATCATCCAACAGGAATATTTTGTTATAATGATGAAATCGCATTTAAGGTATTAAATATAGCACATAATTTTAAACTAAAAGTCCCTGAAGACATATCAATTATAGGATTTGATGATTCTCAAATATCAAAGATGGTATATCCTAAATTAACTACTATAACTCATCCAAAAGAAAAGATGGGAATAGATGCAGCCAAACTGATTATTAAGTTAATTAACAATCATAATCAGTTTAAGGATAGTGACTCCATATTATATGAGCCTACGCTTGTAGTTCGTAATTCTACTGCACCAATTTAATTATATTAATAGATATTAGAACTATAATTAAAAAAAATTAATACCTATAAAAAAAATAACAATTGACATTTGTACGAACAAATATTATTATTATATTTAAGTAATCGATTTCTAAATTTAGCTAAATAAGATTATCTTAAATTTTATTTAAATAGGTAATAGTCATAATAACAAAACATATAATTAAAATAAATACTGATAAAAGATAAAAATAATTGACATTTATACCAATAAATACTATTATTAATTTGGATAAATGTTTTAGATTCATTTAAGTAACCGATTTCAAAAAAAATAAGGAAATTATAAAAAACAAATCTAATTATGAAGAATTAATAAGATATTAATACGAATAGTTGGATAATTTTTATATATTCCACATTTTTTTGAAATAAATATTTTACAACTTATAATTTAAAGACCAAATATAAAATGTAAATGGGGGGAAGAATATGAAATTTAAGAAGATTGCTGCTTTAGCAGCAACAGTAGTTTTATCAGTTGGTATTTTTGCTGGATGTGGTAGTCAACAGACAAGTTCATCGAACAAGAAAAAAGTTATTGGGTTTGCACAGGTTGGAGCTGAAAGTGGCTGGAGAACAGCAGAAACTACTTCTATTAAAGAAATTCCAAAATTAGATTCAAACTTTGAATTAAAGTTCTCTGATGGACAGCAAAAACAGGAAAATCAAATAAAAGCTATAAGATCTTTTATAGCTGAAAAAGTTAACGTAATCGCATTAGATCCTGTAGTAGAAACTGGTTGGGATACAGTATTAAGAGAAGCAAAAAATGCTAAGATACCAGTTGTTATAGTAGATAGAAATGTAAAAGTATCAGATCAATCTCTTATTACAGCTTTCCTTGGATCAGACATGGAGGAAGAAGGAAAGAGAGCAGCTAAAATTATAATTGACAAATTTGGTAAAGATGCAAAACTTAACATAGCAGAATTACAAGGAACTGTTGGATCAACAGCTATGATAGGTCGTCAAAAAGGTTTCAATGAGACTATAAAAAATTGTCCAAACTATAAAATTATAAAATCACAAACTGGTGATTTTACTCGTGCAAAAGGTAAGGAAGTTATGGAAGCATTCTTGAAATCTGACGGAAATAATATTAATGTTTTGTGGTCTCACAATGATGATATGGCAATTGGAGCTGTACAAGCTATAGAAGAGTATGGTAAAAAACCAGGGAAGGATATTTTTATAGTTTCAGTTGATGGAACTAAAGATATGTTTAAATTAATGGCTGATGGAAAATCAAACGGCATAGTTGAGTGTAATCCTCTTTTAGGACCTCAGTTACTAGATACTTCAAAACAAATATTAAGTGGAAAACTTAAGGATAAAATTGTACACACTAAAGAGGGCGCATTTACTCAAGAACAAGCTAAAAAAGAATTACCTAACAGAAAATATTAGAACAATAAAATATGATGTATGAGTTAGATATTTCATACTCATACATCTACATCATGAAAATTTTATAAATAGGGGTGAAATTAATGTTTGAAAGTGATATTACTCTTAGTATGCAGGAAATTTGCAAGTCTTTTCCTGGAGTTAAAGCTCTTTCTAATGTGAATTTTCAACTTAAAAAGGGTGAGATACATGCTCTTATGGGAGAAAATGGGGCTGGAAAGTCAACATTAATTAAAGTTCTTACAGGAGTTTATGAAATAGATGAAGGAACTATTATTTTGAATGGTAAAAAAATTGTAATTAAATCAACTCAAGATGCACAAGAAAATGGAATAAGTACTGTTTATCAGGAAGTTAATTTATGTCCAAACATTACTGTGGCTGAAAATATTTATATTGGACGAGAACCAATGAAAAATGGATTCATCGATTGGAATACAATGAATAAAAATGCATCAAAATTATTAGAAGAAAGATTAAATTTAAAAATAGATGTAAAAAAGTTACTGTCAAGTTACTCTGTTGCAATTCAACAAATGGTAGCTATAGCGAGAGCTGTAGACATATCAAGTGGAATATTAATACTTGATGAGCCTACATCTAGTTTAGATAGTAATGAAGCCGAACAGCTATTTAGTATTATGAGAAAGTTAAAATCTGAGGGCATGTCAATTGTGTTTGTAACTCATTTTATAGATCAGGTCTATGCAGTTTCAGATAGAATAACAATACTCAGAAATGGAAAGTTAGTTGGAACTTATATTGCAAAGGATTTGCCTGAGATGGATCTAATTTCGAAGATGATAGGAAAAAACTACGAGGAAATGGTAAAAGAAAATAAAAAATCATCACGTAAATATGATAGTATAGAAAATAAAAATTTGGTGGAAGCTAAAGAGTTCGGCAGAAAAGGTACTGTAGAATCTTTTAATATGAATATAAAAAAGGGTGAAGTATTGGGATTGGCAGGACTTTTGGGATCTGGAAGAACTGAATGTGCTAGATTACTGTTTGGTATAGATAAATCAGATCATGGAACATTGACTATTGATGGCAAGGAATATTCATATATTTATCCACAAAAAGCCATTAAAGAGGGTTTAGGACTTTGCCCGGAAGACAGAAAAGTGGAAGGTATAGCTGGTGAGCTGACTATAAGAGAAAATATAATATTGGGTTTACAGTCCATTAAAGGTATTTTTAAATATATTCCGATGAAAAAACAACAGGAAATTGCTAAAAAGTATGTTAAGTTATTGAATATTAAAACTCCTAGTATAGAACAGAGAATTGACAATTTGAGTGGTGGAAATCAACAAAAGGTTATACTGGCAAGGTGGCTTGCAACAAATCCTCAGCTTCTAATTTTAGATGAACCTACAAGAGGTATTGATATAGGTGCGAAAGACGAAATAAAAAAATTAATTATAAGACTGGCAAGAGAAGGCATGTCAATTATATTCATATCTTCTGAACTCTCAGAAATAGAAACTTGCTGTGATAGAGTACTTGTACTTAGAGATAGAAAAATTATAGGTGAATTAGTAGGTGAAGAAGTACAGGAAGCAAAGATACTTGAGACTATTGCAGAAGGAGGTAATGTTAATGAATGAGACTAAAACTCCCAATATATTCAAAAAATTTTACCATACGCAAATATTTTGGCCGGTAGCGGCGTTAATTGCATTACTTTTATTAAATTTTTTAGTAAGACCGGGTTTTCTTAATATAACGATTAAAGATGGACACTTATTTGGAAATTTAATAGATATACTTAATCATGCAGCGCCACTTATGTTAATATCATTAGGCATGACAATAGTTATTGCTACTCAAGGAATTGATATTTCTGTTGGATCTATAATTGCTATAAGTGCTTCTGTTTCGGCAACAGTCATAGTTGGAGGTGGTTCTGTTCCAGAGGCTGTATTATCAGGAGCAATAGTAGGATTACTTTGTGGAATATGGAATGGCTTTCTGGTAGCTTATATTGAAATTCAACCTATGGTTGCTACACTTATTCTATATATAGTCGGAAGAGGCATAGCACAGCTTATTACGGGCGGACAAATATTAACATTTACTAATAAGGGATTTATTTTTATAGGAACAGGATATTTACTTTTTCCTGTCGCAATAATTATTGCTGCTGTAATTGTTTTTGCAATTTATTTACTTATTAGAAAAACAGCATTAGGCTTATTTGTTGAATCTATAGGTGTAAATAGTAGTTCCAGTAAGTACTGTGGTATAAGAGCAAGAAAAATCATTTTTTCATTATATATTATATCAGGTATTCTTGCAGGTATTGCTGGCATTATTTTATGTTCTAATATAAAGAGCGCAGATGCAAACAATGTAGGATTATGGATGGAATTAGATGCTATATTAGCCACTGTTATTGGAGGAACTTCTATGGCAGGTGGTAGATTTTACTTAGGAGGGACAGTAGTAGGAGCAATATTTATACAAACTTTGACAACAACTATTTACAGCATGGGTGTAGCTCCAGAAATTACGCTTGTAGTTAAAGCTATAGTAGTTATAATAGTTTGCATTATACAGTCTGAAGCATTTAGAAAAATGCTAAAGAGAAAGAAATCAAACAATACTAAAAAATATAATACTGAAAACAAGCATGAAAAAGAGGTGGCTCGTCTAT
Source organism: Clostridium algifaecis (assembly GCF_017874415.1). GTDB lineage: Bacteria > Bacillota > Clostridia > Clostridiales > Clostridiaceae > Clostridium_B > Clostridium_B algifaecis. The sequence continues at coordinate 1,416 of NZ_JAGGLM010000037.1, read as the reverse complement.
GATAAAAAAATTAGTTGGTAAAAAAAAGATTTTTAAATTAAATTCATCATACATTTCAATTTATGCAACAATTGTTCTATTCATAGTATTATTTTTAATTGGTTCTGTTATGTTTAACGGTTTTTTCTCAGGTCAAGTACTCGCCAATCTTTTTATAGACAATGCTTATTTGTTAGTTTTAGCTATTGGCCAAACTTTTGTTATTATTACGGGTGGAATAGATCTTTCAGTAGGCTCCATGATAGCTTTTATAAGTATGATTGTTGCAAGCTTGTTAAAAAATGGAGTTAATCCAATTTTAGTTATGACTTTTGTTTTAATTGTAGGTATTGTATTTGGAACAGTACAGGGAATATTAGTAGAAAAGTTTGATCTTCATCCATGGATTGTAACATTAGCAGGTATGTTTTTCGCAAGAGGAGCAAGTTACATTATAAGTATAGATACTATAAGTATTAAGGATCCATTATTTACTGCAATTTCAGGTTTTAGAATACCAATTGGACCTGGTGTATCTATATCTGTCAATGTAGTTGTTAGCTTAATAGTAGCGGCAGTTGCTATATTTGTATTGAAATATACGAGGTTTGGTAGAACAGTATATGCGATTGGTGGAAATGAAAATTCAGCTATGCTTATGGGTCTCAATGCTGGAAAAGCTAAAATTCTTGTCTATACTGTATCGGGTTTTTGTTCTTCTTTAGCCGGTTTGTTATTTACTATATATACTTTATCAGGCTATGGTTTAAATTGTTTAGGTACAGAGATGGATGCAATTGCAGCTTGTGTAATAGGAGGAATATTGTTAACAGGAGGGTCAGGATATCCTATAGGGCCTGTATTTGGTGTCTTAACTATGGGTATAATCCAAAGTCTTATAATGTTCCAAGGAAATCTTAATTCTTGGTGGACAAAGATTGCAATAGGAATGCTATTATTTATATTTATTGCATTACAAAGAATTATTGTTATTAGAGAAGAAAAGAAAAAGGTTGTTATAAGTTGAATAAATTTGACACTTAAACAATGGTTAATAAAAGGTGACTGGTTATATCTGGTCACCTTTTATTAGTTGAGAAAATTTTATATTTAGCGTTATTATAGCTACACTTATTATATATTTATGTAAGTTTTTCAGTTAACAATATAAGAATATACTTAATATAAGCTTTAGTTTATTAATGTAAATAATATAAACATATCCATGCGTATCTATATATAAAAAAGATAGATATAAGTATAATAATAGAGAAAATGTAGATTAAATTAGAAAAATAACGAAATAAGTTTATTGAAATAATAAAAGGTATGCTATAATAAATTTCGTTGTGTCAAACGGGGCGGCCAAATGAGCCAAACAGCAAAAGTTTAAAAGATGAAAGCTTTTAAAAATATTTTGTAAAAAAGTGTTGACAA
>NZ_JAGGLM010000036.1 GCF_017874415.1 Clostridium algifaecis | reverse complement strand
TACTACAATGTCAACACTAATTATAAATCCAAATAATGCAAATTAAGATTTTTTTATTATACTTTTGTATATATGTATTATAAACAATATTTAAATTTTGTGGATAACTTCTTGAATAGCTGCATCTATTTTGATATTATTAATAAAGGCCTGTGTATAATTCAAAAAATATTATGTTTATCCACAGGTGTGGATAAACATGTGGATAACTATAATATATATTAATTTATTCTTAGATATGGTTTAATATATATTATAGTCAATACTGTTAATTATATGCTGTTTATAATTTTTTTATTTAATATTTATATACTAAATTATAAACATGTGAATATTTTTATAAACAACTGGCAATTAATTATAATAAATTGTTTGTATATTGTTTATAAATTGTGTTTAATTAATTAAGACTGGAGGATATATAATGAATGCCTATTTACAAAAATTATGGGAGAAGACTTTAAATATTGTAAAAGGTGAAATTACGGAAGTAAGTTTTAATACATGGATTAAAAGTATTACTCCCATATCAATAGAAAATAATATTTTAAAATTAAGTGTACCAAATGACTTAACCAGGGGCGTTCTAAATAACAAATATAAAGATTTAATAATAAAATCTTTAAAAATTCTTACATCTAAAAAATATACAATTGAATTTCTAATATCCCAAGAAGAATCATTAGATTCACTCAGTGAAAAAGATTTTTCAAAAACAGAACATAGATCACAAACCATGTTAAATCCAAAATATACATTTAATTCATTTGTAGTAGGGAATAGTAATAGATTTGCTCATGCAGCTTCACTTGCCGTTGCAGAATCTCCTGCTAAAGCATATAACCCTTTATTCATATATGGCGGAGTAGGACTTGGAAAAACTCATTTAATGCATGCCATAGGACATTACATATTGGAAAACAATCCAAAATCAAAAGTAGTTTATGTTTCATCTGAAAAATTTACAAATGAACTTGTAAATTCAATAAAAGATGATAAAAATGTAGAATTTAGAAATAAGTATAGAAATATAGATATATTATTAATAGATGATATACAATTTATAGCTGGTAAAGAACGGACCCAGGAGGAATTCTTTCATACATTTAATTCATTATATGAAGCAAATAAACAAATTATTCTTTCTAGTGATAGACCACCAAAAGAAATATCAACATTAGAAGATCGATTAATATCAAGATTTGAATGGGGGCTTATAGCTGATATTCAGCCGCCTGATTTTGAAACTAGAATTGCAATATTAAAGAAAAAAGCTGACGTGGAAAAACTAAATATACCAAATGAGGTTATGGTATACATAGCAACAAAAATTAAATCAAATATTAGAGAATTGGAAGGCGCATTAATAAGAATAGTAGCTTTTTCATCTTTGACAAATAAAGAAATAAGTGTAGATTTAGCAGTAGAAGCCTTAAAGGATATAATATCAAGTAAACAATCAAAGCAGGTTACAATAGGACTTATACAGGATGTAGTCGCAAATTATTATAACCTAAAAATAGATGATTTCAAATCTGCAAGACGAACAAGAAATGTAGCTTTTCCAAGACAAATAGCTATGTATTTAAGTAGGAAATTGACTGATATGTCACTTCCAAAAATAGGAGAAGAATTCGGTGGCAGAGATCATACTACAGTAATACACGCTTATGAAAAAATATCTGGAAATTTAAAAGTAGATGAAAGTCTCCAAAACGCAATAAGTGAACTAACTAAAAGAATAAATCAAAAATAGTTATAAACAAATGTGTATAATTTTATTATTAAATATTGTGGATAAAAAATATTATTTATTTATTATTTAATACTGTGGATAAAGTCAATTTTTAATTAATTACTTATCCACAATTATTTTTCTTATTTTTTCCTTATAAATCAACGTATATTTAAGTTATACACATATAAACAGCCCCTACTACTATTACTACTAAAATATTATCTAATTATCTATTCTACAAAAGTACTTAAGGAGGATAAAATAATGAAATTTACATGTACTAAAACAAATTTACAAAATGCAATATTTACAGTACAAAAAGCAATTACAGGCAAATCATCAATGCCTATTTTAAATGGAATATTAATAGAAACTAATAAAGATAAGTTAATATTGACAGGATCTGATATAGATTTAAGTATAGAGACAAAAGTTGAAGCAGATATTTTTGAAGAAGGCTCTATAGTAATAAATGCACGATTATTTGGAGAAATAATAAGAAAATTACCTAATGACAATATAAATATAAGTACTACAGATGGTATTTCAACAGAGATATTATGCCAGAAATCTAAATTTAATATAATAAATATGAATAGAAATGATTTTCCTGAACTTCCAAAAATAAATGAAAATATGATATTTTCTATACCTGAAAATATATTAAAAAATATGATAAGAGAAACTATATTTGCTGCAGCACAAGATGAAACAAGACCCATACTTACAGGAGTTCTATTTGAAACAAAAAATAAAAATTTTAACTTAGTAGCATTGGATGGATACAGATTAGCACTTAAATCGGAAAAATTAGAAAATGACAATGAAATAAATGCAGTGATTCCTGCAAAAACTTTAAATGAAGTTTCAAAGATTTTAGAAGATGGAGAAAATAACGTAGATATAACATTTACTCCAAATCATATATTATTTAATTTAGGTAATACAAAAATCGTATCAAGACTTCTAGAAGGTGAATTTATTAAATATAATTCTATAATTCCTGAAGAATTTACTTTAAAAGTAATAGCTAAAAGAGAAGATCTTTTAAATTGTATAGAAAGAGCATCACTTATGGCTAAAGACAGTAATACCAATTTAATAAAATTAAATATTGAAGAAAATAATATGATAATAACATCAAATTCTCAATTGGGAATGGTTAAAGAAGAAGTAAATATAATTTTGCAAGGACAAGAACTACAAATTGCATTTAACTCAAAATATCTTATAGATGTTCTTAAAATCATGGAAGAAGATGAAATAATTCTGAACTTTTCAAGCAGTGTAAGTCCATGCGTTATAAAAAATAAAGATGAAAATAAAAATAATTGTACCTATTTAGTTCTTCCAGTAAGACTTTTAAATAACTAAAAATAAATAAATTGGAGATAATAGAAAATGAAAGAAGTAAAGATAAACACTGATATTATAAAATTAGATTCTTTTTTAAAATGGAGCGGCTCAGTTTCACTTGGTTCTGAGGCAAAATTTCTTATACAAAATGGAGAAGTTAAATTAAATGGGGAAATAGAAAAAAGAAGAAGTAAGAAATTATCAAAAGGAGATATAATTGAATTAAAAGGTGAAACTTATAAAGTTGTATAAAAACAACAAATGAAAACTTGATTAATTATGAATGCATATATTGTGATATAATTAAATTTAGGTGTTTTTTATGTATATAAAATATTTGCAACTTATTAATTTTAGAAATTACAGAGAACTAACTATTGAGCTTAATAAAAATATAAATATATTTATAGGCGATAACGCACAGGGAAAAACTAATATACTAGAAAGTATTTATTACTGTAGTATAGGCAAATCTTTTAGAACAAATAGAGATAAGGAACTTATAAATTGGAATGGAAAAGAATCTTATATAAAGTGTTATGTAGCAAGAGAAAGATTAGATAAAAAAATCGAAATAAAAATTTTTAAAGAAGGCAAAAAAGGAATAAATATAAATTCTATAAAAGTAAATAAATTATCTGATTTATTAGGAATATTTAACGTAGTTATGTTTTCACCTGAAGACTTAAAAATAATAAAAGAGTCACCTGCTTTTAGAAGAAAATTTTTAGATATGGAATTGTGTAAACTTAATAAAAAGTATTATTTTAACTTAGTTCAGTATAATAAGGTTTTAAACCAGAGAAATACTTTACTTAAAAGGTGGACTAATAAAAATAATGATATGTTGAGTATATATGATAAACAATTATCAAATTATGGAAAAGTAATCACAAACTTTAGAAATAAATATATAAAAATACTTAATCAAAAAGGTAAAATTATACATAATGATATAACTTCAGGTGTTGAAAAAATAGAATTTAAATATATTACCTCAATTAAAAATTTAAATAAGACTGAGGAAAATTTATTAGATAATTTAAAAAATAACCGAAAAAATGATATAGATAGAGGCAGCACATCTTGTGGACCACATAGAGATGATTTTAATGTTAGTATAAATGGTATTGATGTTAGAAATTTTGGTTCTCAAGGTCAGCAGCGAACCTCTGTTCTAACTTTGAAATTTGCTTCTTTAGAAATAATAAAAGATGTAATAGGTGAATACCCTGTTTTGCTTCTTGACGATGTCTTATCTGAGTTAGATAAAAATAGACAAAGATATATATTAAGCTCTATAAATAAAATTCAAACATTTATAACTTGCACAGGAATCAATGATATAAAAAAATATATTAAGGATGAATGTCAGTTGTTTAAAGTGAGTAGTGGCAGTGTAGTTAAAGTTTGATACCTGAAAGGAGATTGTTTATGTTTTTACATTTAGGTGAAAATATAGTTGTACCACTAAAAGATATAATTGGTATATTCGATGTTGAAACTTCAATGTATAGTTCTGATACTATCCAGTTTTTGCGAATGGCTGAAGAAGATGGATTTGTTCAAAGAATTACAAAAGATAAACCTAAGTCATTTATTATTGCTGAAGTAGACAAAAAAAGCAAGATTTATTTATCACCTATATCTTCATCTACATTAACTAAAAGATCAAAATCTATGTATTATGAATCTTAAAAGATAGGAGGAAAAGTATGCCTAAAGATAATAAAGAAACGTATGATGAAAATCAAATACAAGTATTGGAAGGATTGGAAGCAGTAAGAAAAAGGCCAGGTATGTATATAGGAAGTACTAGTTCCAGAGGGCTTCATCATTTGGTATATGAGATAGTAGATAATAGCATAGATGAAGCTTTAGCAGGGTACTGTAATGAAATAAACGTAACAATACATCAGGATAATTCTATAACAGTATCGGATAATGGAAGAGGTATGCCTGTAGGTATGCATCCAAAAATGAAAAAACCTGCAGTAGAAGTAATAATGACTATACTTCATGCTGGTGGAAAGTTTGGAGGAGGCGGATATAAAGTTTCTGGTGGTCTTCATGGAGTTGGAGCATCTGTTGTAAATGCTTTGTCTGAAATTTGTGAAGTTGAAGTTAAGAGGGAAGGCCATGTATGGAAACAAGTTTTTGAAAAAGGAAAGGTAGTAACAGGACTTAAAATTATAGGTGATAGCAATGAAACTGGAACAAAAATTCATTTTAGACCTGATGCTGAAATATTTGATGAAACTAAGTATGATTATGAAGTACTTGCTAGTAGACTTAGAGAATTAGCATTTTTAAATAAAGGTATAAAAATAAATTTGAAAGATGAAAGAGATGATAAGGGAGAACTTTTTCACTATGAAGGAGGCATAAAATCTTTTGTTAAATATCTAAATAGAAATAAACAACCAATTCAAAAAGAACCTATATATCTAGAAGGTGAAAGAGAAAACTGTTCATTAGAGATTGCTATTCAATACAATGATGGATATACTGAAAATATTTTTTCATTTGCAAATAATATAGATACAGTAGAGGGCGGAACACATCTTGCCGGATTTAAATCTGCACTTACTAGAGTTTTTAATGATTATGCAAAAAAATTCGGCATAATAAAAGAAAATGATAAGAACTTATCAGGAGAAGACATTAGAGAAGGTTTAACGGCTGTTATATCAATAAAACTCACTGATCCTCAATTTGAAGGTCAGACTAAAACTAAACTCGGAAATAGTGAAGTACGAGGTATAGTTGACAGTATAATGGGAGAATCTGTAAGTAATTATCTTCAGGAAAATCCACAAATAGCAAAGATCATTTTAGATAAATCGCTTATGGCATCAAGAGCAAGGGAAGCTGCAAGGAAAGCAAGAGAGATAACTAGACGTAAATCTGTGCTTGAAAATACATCATTACCAGGAAAACTTGCGGATTGTGCATCTAAACATCCTTCAGAATGTGAGATATATCTTGTAGAGGGTGATTCCGCAGGAGGTTCGGCAAAACAAGGAAGAGATAGAAAGTTTCAAGCTATACTTCCACTTCGTGGAAAGATAATGAATGTAGAAAAACAAAGATTAGATAAAGTTCTTGGTTATGAAGAAATAAGAGCTATGATAACTGCTTTTGGAGGCGGAATTGGAAAAGATTTCGATGTTGAAAAAATAAGATATCATAAAATAATAATGATGACAGATGCAGATGTAGATGGAGCTCATATAAGAACTCTTCTCCTAACTTTTTTCTACAGGTATATGAGGGAGTTAGTAGAGCAAGGACATGTTTATATAGCCCAACCTCCACTTTATAAAATATCCAAAGGTAAAAAAGAATATTATGCTTACTCAGATAAAGAACTTGAAGTGATTTTAGAGGACATTGGAGGAAAGGACAATAGTGTAGGCATACAAAGGTACAAAGGACTTGGAGAAATGAATCCATCACAACTTTGGGAGACTACAATGAATCCAGAAAATAGAACTCTACTTCAGGTAAATGTAGAAGATGCTATGATTGCAGATGAAATATTTACTATACTTATGGGTGAAAAAGTAGAACCTCGTAAGGCTTTTATAATAGAAAATTCTAAGAAAGTTGTAAACTTAGATATATAGTGTAGAGAGGTGTAATTTATGTTTGACGAAGGAAAGATTTTACCAGTAGATATAAGCAATGAAATGAAAAAATGTTATATAGATTATGCTATGAGTGTCATTGTAGGTCGTGCACTTCCTGATGTTCGTGATGGTTTAAAACCTGTTCACAGAAGAATATTATATTCTATGTATGAATTAGGATTGACTCCAGATAAAGGATATAGAAAATGTGCAAGAATAGTTGGAGATGTTTTAGGTAAGTATCATCCTCATGGAGATACAGCGGTGTATGATGCACTTGTTAGATTGGCTCAAGATTTTTCAATTAGGTATACTCTTGTAGATGGCCATGGAAATTTTGGATCTGTTGATGGAGATAGTGCTGCAGCTATGAGATATACTGAAGCTAGAATGAATAAAATAGCTCTCCAGATGGTTAGAGAAATAAATAAGAATACAGTAGATTTTGTACCAAATTTTGATGGTGAAGAAAAAGAACCATCAGTACTTCCATCAAGATTTCCTAATCTTCTTGTAAATGGATCAGCTGGAATAGCTGTAGGTATGGCTACAAATATTCCACCACATAATCTTAGGGAAGTTATAAATGGTGTAAATATACTAATAGATAATCCTGATGCAACAATAAGTGATCTTATGGAAGTTATTAAAGGACCAGATTTTCCAACAGCAGGAATAATACTTGGTACTTCTGGAATTAAAAGTGCATATGAAACTGGAAGAGGAAAAGTAATTGTAAGAGCTAAAGCTGAAATTGAAGATGAAAAAGGAAGAGATAGAATAATAGTTACAGAACTTCCTTATCAGGTAAATAAGGCTAAGCTTATAGAAAGTATGGCATCACTTGTTAAAGAAAAGAAGATTGATGGGATTTCAGATATAAGAGATGAATCTGATAGAGAAGGCATGAGAATAGTTATAGAGTTAAAAAGAGATGCCAACTCAAATGTAATTCTAAATCAACTATATAAGCATACAAAGATGCAGGATACATTTGGAATTATAATGTTAGCACTTGTTAATAATAAACCTCAGGAGTTAAATTTAAAAGAAATTCTTACTCATTATTTGAATTTCCAAAAAGAAGTAATAAGAAGAAGAACTAAATTTGATTTAGATAAGGCACAAGCTAGGGCACATATACTTGAAGGATTAATGATAGCCCTTGATCATATAGATGAGGTAATAAAGCTAATTAGGGCATCAAAAACTACAGAAGATGCTAGAAATGGTCTCATGGAGAAATTCGGATTGTCAGAAAAACAAGCTCAAGCTATTTTGGATATGAGACTGCAGAGACTTACTGGATTAGAAAGAGAAAAAATTGAAAATGAATATAATGAACTTACAATTACAATAAAACATTTGAAAGATATACTTGAAAATGAGCACTTGCTACTTCAAATAATTAAAAATGAATTGAATGAGATAAAAGATAAATATGGTGATGATAGAAGAACTGATATACAATTAAGCAATGATGATATAGATATTGAAGATCTGATTCAAGAACAGAATGTAGTAATAACACTTACACATTCAGGATATATAAAGAGGATTGCCGCAGATACATATTCTTCACAAAGACGTGGTGGAAGAGGAATACAGGCTATGACTACAAAGGAAAATGATTTTGTAGAGCATATGTTTATTACTTCAACTCACAATCATATACTTTTCTTCACTAATAAAGGGAGAGTATATAAATTAAAAGGATATGAAATTCCAGAAGCAAGTAGAACTGCTAAAGGAACAAATTTAGTTAATTTAATACCTATAGACAAAGACGAAAAGATTCAGGCAATTATAACATTTAAAGAATTTAATGAAGATAATTACTTTATCATGGGTACTAAAAATGGTCTGATTAAAAAAACACAAATAAGTAAATATTCATCCATAAGAAAAAATGGTTTGATTGCTATTAATTTAAAAGATGGTGATGAACTTATAGGTGTAAGGATGACTACTGGAGATAGTGAAATATTAATGTTCACAAGGAATGGATATGCTATAAGATTTAGTGAAAAAGATGTAAGACCTATGGGTAGAACTGCATCTGGAGTAAAGGCCATAACTTTAAGAGAAGACGATATAGCAGTAACTATGGATATTGTAGATGAGACATCAGAAGTTCTGGTAATAAGCGAAAATGGATTTGGAAAGAGAACACCTATATCTGAATATACTATTCATAGAAGAGGGGGAAAGGGTATCATTACTTATAAAGTAAGTGATAAAACGGGCCTCATTGTTGGAGCAAGAATGGTAAAAGATGGAGACGAAATGATGCTTATAAATACAAGTAATGTAGCCATAAGAATTAATGCGTCCGATATATCTACGACAAGCAGGAATGCTATGGGTGTTACTTTAATGAGAACAGAAGAAGAACAAAAAATAGTTGCAATTGCTAAAATAAATTGTGATGATAAAGTTGAAGAAAAAGAAATTCAAGATAAAGAATAAATATAAAGCTAATCTTATGTAAAAATATTATCTTGTTTTGAGTATAATAAAATTCTAATTTAGCCCCTATATATTAATACTATTAGTATATAGGGGATTTATATTATTAAAAGTTTATATGTTTTACTTATATATCTATATAATAATTAAAAATTTATAAATAAATGTATTGACATTATTTAAATGAAATGATATTATATAAAAGTCGCAGATGTTGTGACAGAGATTGTTAGAAAAAATGTTTTAAAAAGATATTGACGTTTTTATGACAATATGATATACTATAAAAGCTGTCTGAGGAGACAGCGAGAATGATCCTTGAAAATTAAACAGAGTAAGGATATATAAGTACAACTTATATAAGAAATAAACCAGCAAT
>NZ_JAGGLM010000035.1 GCF_017874415.1 Clostridium algifaecis | reverse complement strand
AAAAAAATGTTCCGTGGTAGCTCAATGGTTGAGCATTCGGCTGTTAACCGAAGGGTTGGAGGTTCGAGCCCTCTCCACGGAGCCATTTTATTTTTGGATATTAATTTGAATATCAAATAGAGTATATTAAGCAAATCAGGTTATTCTTGATTTGCTTTATTTTTGTATAAATTTATATAAACAAAGTATAGTTAAAAAGGTGTCTTAGAAAGACACTTTTTTAAGAGCTTTTTTTATTATAAGATAAAATTAAAACCGTACTTACAATACAAATGCTTCCTATGATATCAAATATACCAAATGGAATGTTTAACCATAGTATAGATACAATAGTAGCAGATAAGGGTTCAATACACGATAGTAAACTTGTTTCTGATGCTTTTATATATTTTGTACTGGCTAGATACCAGTAAAAAGCTATAAGTGTTCCAAATATAACTATGAAAGCAATTCCTAATATTGAATCCATCGAATATTTACCTTGAAGTTTCCAAATAGGGTGTACGAAGCTGAAAGCAATTCCACCTAAAAACATTCCCCAGGCAAGTATAACATCGCATCCCCATTTTTTAATAATGTAAGCTGGCTGTACTACATAAAATGAAGCAGCAAAGGCGGATAAAACTCCCCAGAATAAAGCCAAACTGGAAATAGCCAGGGAATGAATATTACCCTTTGAAATAAGAAAAAATGTACCTAATAAAGCTAATATTATTGATAAGTTTTCTCTTAAGTTTGGAGATTTTTTAGATTTAATTGAAAGATACGCTACAATTATAACAGGGCTTAAATACTGGAGTATAGTAGCAGTAGCTGCATTTCCATATTTAATTGTAGCAAAATAACCATATTGAGTACCTACAAGTCCTAATATACTAAACAATATAAGATTTCTTTTCCCATATTTTGATTTCCATATATTAAATATCTTTTTTCCAGTCTTAATATACATAATTATTAAAAAAATTAATCCGGATAACAATAGACGGGTTGTTACAAGCCATTCAGGATTAATACCTTTATTCTGAAATAAATATTGGGCTACCGGGCCTGATACACCCCACATCATTGATGATATTACTACAAGCAGTATTCCCTTTGTTCTTAAATTAAGTTTTGATATAATTTTATTCATTTTTACTTATTTTACTCCCATTACTCATTAAAATTATTGTTCCATCTACATCAGTTCTATATATTTGTATATTTTTCTTTTTAAGCTTATTTATTGTTTTTTTATGTGGATGTCCATATTTATTATTTTTGCCGCAGCTTATTATTGCTATTTTAGGATCAACCTTATCTAAAAATTGTTGTGATGTCGAACCTGAACTCCCATGATGTCCAACTTTTAAGACATCTGCTGAAAGATCATAACCTTTATCTATTATTTCAGATTCACTTGTTTTTTCAGCATCGCCTGTAAAAAGAAATTTGGTATTTCCATATGTTATTTTTAATACTACTGAATAGTTGTTTGTATCTGGATAATTCATACTGTTTGGTGCAAGCATCTCAGCAGTTGTATTTTTACCTAGATCCAATTTTATTCCAGGTTCAGGGGTATCTATTTTCATATTCTTATTTCTTAATTGCTGTATCATGTATTTAAATGTTTTTGTGTTTACTATTTTTTTAGGAGTATAAAATTTATCTATAGGATATTTTTTTATTACATCACCCATGCCTCCTATATGGTCTTCGTCAGGATGTGTGGCAATCACATAGTCAAATTTCTTTATATTTTGTTTTTTCAAATATGACATTAATTTATCTCTGCTTTCATTTGGACCTGCATCTATTAAAAGATTTTTGCCATTTACCTGTATTAATTCGCTATCCCCCTGGCCTACATCTATATAATGAACTTTAAGACCATTATAAGGTTCAGTAGTATTTGAAGATATACTGCTTGTACATCCCGAAGTTATAAATATTGAAATGATTATAATTAAAAGTAAAGAAAAATATTTTTTTATAAAATTCATCTGATTAATATCCCACCTCTTTTAGTTAATAGTTAATAGTTAATAGTTAATAGTTAATAGTTAATAGTTAATAGTTAATAGTTAATAGTTAATAGTTAATAGTACACAATTTTTTATATAAAAAATTATGTACTATTTTACAATTATAATGTAATCAATTTTTCAGGTAAATGTTTTTAGATATTTCCGATTTTATAATTTCAGATAGAGTTTCCTTTTGTTCTCTTGAAAGCTTATCTGTATAGATAGGTTTACAGATAGTTATATTTACGTCCGCTGGTTTTATATTTGAATGTTTGTTTCCTTCTCTCAATTTATAACTGCCATCTATAGCTATAGGTACAATTGGCACCATAGCCTTTAACCCGAGTTTTAAGCTTCCTTTTTTGAACTCACCTATTTTAGGTCCTTTACTTCTAGTACCTTCTGGAAAAATGACCATACTATAGCCGCTTTTTAGAATCTCAATTCCCTGATTTATGGATTTTACTGAATTTCTTATATTACTTCTGTCCATAAATACACAGTTTATTTGTTTCATCCAGTAACTTATTATTTTAACTTTCTGTATTTCTTTTTTTGCAATGAAACCTACTGGCTTTTTTAAAGATGAAATTATTATTGGAATATCTAAAAATCCCTGGTGATTTGCTACGAAAAGGCAAGCACCATCCGGAATATTTTCATTTCCTTTTATATGTATTCTTGCACCTGTGAGCTTTAAAGTGAAATTAGACCACTGTGTAACACAGTCGTTTATATAAGATTCAATTTCTTCTTTTGTACCTGTCTTTTTTATTTTATCTAATTTTATTTTTTTAGATAGCGAATACAGCATATAAAAGAAAAAGATTACATAAAATAAGATATTTTTTATCATAATTGCCTCCTTTGAAAGAAAATGCATAGTTATTTTTGTCTTAATAATTATATCATAACATTGATAAAGTCCAATGTATTTAATTAAAATCCTTTATCTGAATTAAATGAAAGATTTAATTTTAAAAAATCAAAAATAAGAAAATTTTTATTTGATTATATGAAATAAAGGTGATACAATATAAACATAACATTTTTTAAACCCCCTAAAATAGCAAGATTAACACAATATAAGAATGAATATGCATGAATATTGTGTCCTAATAAAAAATAAATAAACTCATAAATTGAAATTATAAGCATTATTTAATTCAAAAATATGATATTTTATATAGTGCCAATGTTAGAAGGAGATGGCGTATATGTACAATTACACACTTGAAAATATAAAACAACCTAACCTTTACAAAAATATATTTCCCTATGATGAAATCCCTAAAGTAGTTTTTAATGGCATTCAGCTCCCTATGGATGTACCGGAAAATATATGGATTACAGATACGACTTTTAGAGATGGACAACAATCAATGCAGCCTTTTTCTGTTGATCAAATAGTTAAGATATTTGATTACATTCATGATTTGGATAATGAGTCCGGTATAATAAAACAAAGTGAATTTTTCCTGTATACGGAAAAGGACAGAAAAGCTGTTGAAGTATGTATGGAAAGGGGTTATAAGTTCCCTGAAATAACTTCATGGATAAGGGCAAATAAAAATGATTTTAAGCTGGTTAAGGATATGGGCATAAAGGAAACTGGAATGCTTATGTCATGTTCTGATTATCACATATTTAAAAAGCTTAAAATGACAAGAGAAGAAACAATAAATATGTATATTTCTATTGTAGAAGAAGCACTTAAAAATGGAATAAGGCCAAGATGCCACCTCGAGGATATAACCAGGGCGGATTTTTATGGATTTGTAGTTCCACTTGTAAATAGACTTATGGATATGTCAAAGGAGTCAGGAATTCCTATAAAAATAAGATTATGTGACACACTTGGTCTTGGAATTCCATATGGACAAGTAGCACTGCCAAGAAGTGTGCAGGGACTTGTACATGGAATTAAGAATGTATGTAATGTTTCTGACGAGAACATTGAATGGCATGGTCATAATGATTTTTATTCGGCAGTAAATAATTCTACTACAGCATGGCTTTATGGAGCATCTTCTGTAAATACTACACTTTTTGGAATTGGAGAGAGAACTGGCAATTGTCCTCTCGAGGCTATGATATTTGAATATGCTCAAATAAAAGGAACCACTAAAAATATGGAACTTAAAGTTATAACAGAACTTGCAGAATATTTTAGAAATGAAATAGGATATAATATTCCAGTTAAAACTCCTTTTGTAGGCAGTGATTTTAATGTAACAAAAGCAGGTATACATGCAGATGGAATGCTTAAAGACGAGGAAATTTATAATATATTTGATACTGACAAGATACTTGGAAGGCCAATTGTAGTTCAAGTAAATCAATATTCTGGATTAGCTGGAATTGCAGCATGGATTAACACTTACTACAGATTAAAAGATGATAATAAAGTAGATAAAAAAGACAGCAGAGTGCTTGAAATAAAGAAATGGGTAGACGATCAGTATAAAATGGGAAGAACAAGTATAATAAGAAATGACGAAATGGAACTTCTCGTAAAAAAAATAATACCTGAAGTATTAGAAAAAAGAGAGGAAAGGGCAAGTTAAGTTTTGATTGCAATTATAGATTAATTAAGATGGAGGATACAACTAAAATGGGATTGAATGCATCACAGAAGATTATAAAAAAGCATCTTGTAAAAGGTAATATGAAACAAGGAGAAGAAATAGCTATAAAAATAGATAGAACATTAACACAGGATTCTACGGGAACCATGGCATATTTACAATTTGAAGCACTTGGTATAGATAGAGTTAAGACAAAGAGATCTGTAGCTTATATAGATCACAATATACTTCAATCAGGACCTGAAAATGCTGATGACCATCTTTATATACAGACTGTTGCTAAAAAGCATGGTATATATTTTTCAAGACCTGGTAATGGAATATGTCATCAGGTAAATCTTGAACGATTTTCAGTACCTGGTGACACTCTTCTTGGTTCTGACAGCCACACACCAACTGGCGGCGGAATAGGAATGCTTGCGATAGGTGCAGGAGGACTTGATGTTGCAGTAGCTATGGGCGGTGGAGAATATTATATAAACATGCCTAAGATAGTTAAGGTGAATTTAAAAGGAAAATTAAGTCCATGGGTTACAGCCAAGGATATAATTCTTGAAATGCTTAGAAGACTTACTGTCAAAGGCGGAGTAGGAAAGATATTTGAATACGTTGGAGAAGGTGTTAAAACTTTGTCTGTACCTGAGAGGGCAACTATTACAAATATGGGAGCGGAACTTGGTGCAACTACTTCAATTTTTCCAAGTGATGATGTAGTACGTGAATTCTTAAAGGCTCAGGGAAGAGAAGAGGATTTTTCTTATGTTCAGCCGGATGAAGATGCAGTGTATGATGAAGAAGTTGAAATAGATTTATCTACACTTGAACCTATGGTTGCATGTCCACATAGCCCTGACAAAGTAGTAAAAGTTTCAGAACTTAAAAATGTAAAAGTAAATCAGGTATGTATAGGAAGCTGTACTAATTCTTCTTATGTAGATATGATGAAGGTAGCACATATATTGGATGGAAAGACTGTAAATGAAAAAGTGTCTCTCACTATATCTCCAGGATCAAAACAGGTTTTGAATATGATTGCCAAAAATGGAGGACTTGCATCAATGGTAGAGGCAGGAGCTAGAATTCTTGAAAGTGCCTGTGGACCATGTATAGGAATGGGACAATCTCCATCTACTGATGCAGTATCACTCAGAACTTTCAATAGAAACTTTGAAGGAAGATCTGGAACAAAATCAGCTATGGTTTACCTTGTAAGCCCTGAGATAGCAGCATATTCAGCATTAAAGGGACATATCGCAGATCCAAGAGAATTGGGAGATTCAATAAGCATAGGTATGCCAAAAGAATTTTTAATAAAGGATAATATGATAGTTTCTCCAGATGAGACAGGAGAAGATATAAAGGTAGTTAGGGGACCAAATATAAAGCCATTTCCAAAGGCTAAGCCATGCCAGGATATAACATCAGGCAAGGTTCTTACAAAGGTTGGAGACAATATAACTACAGATCACATAATGCCATCGAATGCTAAACTTCTTCCTTATAGATCCAATATACCTCATTTAGCTGAATATTGTTTGACACCATGTGACGAGGATTTTCCTAAGAAAGCTAAGGAGAATGGTGGAGGAATAATTGTTGCTGGATCTAATTATGGACAGGGTTCAAGCAGAGAACATGCAGCACTTGCACCACTTTATCTTGGGGTAAAGGCAGTACTTGCAAAATCTTTTGCTAGAATTCATAAAGCTAATTTGATAAATAATGGCATAATACCACTTGTATTCAAAGACGAAGCAGATTATGAAAATATAGATGTTATGGATGAGCTTGTTATAGAAAATACACTTGAACAAATTAAAAAAGATGTTATAGTAGTTAAAAATAAAACTAAAGGTAAAGAATATACAATGTCCTTTGAAGTTACTGATAGACAAAGAGATATGATAAAATTCGGCGGACTTTTAAATATGATGAAGGAAAATAGAGCATAATAATATTGGAGGTTTTAAAATGACACGTAAAGTTACCCTTATCAAGGGAGACGGCATAGGACCAGAAGTTTGCGAAGCTGCAAAAAAAGTTGTGGATAAAAGTGGAGCGTCTATAGAATGGGAAGAATTTGATGCGGGAACATCTGTGCTTGAGAAATATGGAACGCCTATTCCTGAACATATTATTGAAAGTATAAAGAAAAATAAGGTAGCACTTAAAGCTCCAGTTACAACACCCGTAGGAAAAGGCTTTAGAAGTGTAAATGTAACTCTTAGAAAAAGTTTGAATTTATATGCTAACATAAGACCTATAAAAACTTATGCTGGAGTAAAATCAAGATATGAAAATGTAGATCTTGTTATATTCAGAGAAAATACAGAAGATTTATATGCTGGAATTGAGCATATGATAAATGATGAAATAGCCGAGAGCGTAAAGATAATATCCAGGAAAGCCAGCATGAATATAGTTAAAGCTGCTTTTGATTATGCAGTAAAAAATGGAAGAAAAAAGGTTACTGCTGTTCACAAGGCAAATATAATGAAGCTTTCAGATGGACTGTTTCTAAGAACAGCAGAAGAAGTAGCAAAGGATTATAAGGATATTGAATTTGAAAGTGTAATAGTTGATGCTATGAGCATGAAGCTTGTACTAAATCCTGAGGACTATGATGTACTTGTTATGCCTAATTTGTATGGAGATATATTATCTGATATGGCATCAGGACTTATAGGAGGACTTGGACTTGTTCCGGGAGCAAATATTGGAAAAGATGCTGCTGTATTTGAAGCTGCACATGGATCTGCACCAGATATTGCCGGGCAGAATAAAGCTAATCCAACTGCTATAATACTTTCAGCTGTTATGATGCTTAAGTACCTTGGAGAAGATGCTGCTGCGGATAAAATAGAAAAGGCTGTAGAAAATGTACTTAAAGAAGGCAAATACTTGACTTGCGATTTAGGTGGCAATGCTACTACCGACAAATTTACAGAAGCTATAATTTCAAAGCTATAATAATACTTATTAATATTTAAAGTTATTTAAACATAAATAATAAAGCTGCTTCAAAAAATTGTTTTGAGGCAGTTTTATTATTTATTTAAGATTGTTCAAATCATAAGGGGTTTCCTGATATACATAGTAATTGAGCCAGTTTTGAAATAATAAATTGGCATGACTTTTCCAATTTGCAATAGGCATTTTACCTGGATCATTATCAGGAAAATAATGTTTTGGAATGTCAATAGGCAAATTGGCGGATATATCCCTATCATATTCGGATTTTAATGTTAAGGTATCATATTCAGGATGACCTGTAACAAAAATTTTTCTGCCGCCTTTTGTAGCAGTTATATAAACGCCTGCTTCTTTTGATTCTGAAAGTATTTCTAATTCAGGTATTTTCTCAATATCCTTTTTCTCTACGCCCGTATGCCTTGAATGAGGTGCAAAGAATACATCGTCAAATCCTCTTAGCAGGTTTGTGTTTTTTGTATTTATAGTATGGTGGAAAACTCCAAACATTTTTTTGCTCAGTTTGTATTTAGGAATTCCAAAATGATGGTAAAGTCCGGCTTGAGCTCCCCAGCATATGTGCAAGGTTGAATAGACATTTTTTGAAGACCAGTCCATGATTTCAGTAAGCTCATCCCAGTAATCTACATCTTCAAATGGAAGCGTTTCTACAGGGGCACCTGTTATTATCATGCCATCAAACTTTCTGTGCTTTATTTTATCAAAAGTTTCATAATACTTAAAAAGATATTCTTCTGAGGTATTCTTTGACATATGAGATTTTGGGTATATTAAGTCTATATCAACTTGTATGGGCGAATTACTAAGTAATCTTAGAAGCTGCGTCTCTGTGACAGTTTTAACAGGCATTAAATTTAATATTATTATATTAAGCGGTCTTATATCCTGTTTTACTGCACGTTTCTGGTTCATAATGAATATATTCTCAGCTTTTAGTGTTTTAGAAGCTGGTAAATCATTTGGTATATTTATTGGCATAAAACTCATCCTTTACATAGTGACTTTAATTAAAAAAAGTTGTTATCCTTAAGGAAAACAACTTTAATTGCTAAAATATTTTCCTTATCTTTCAGAAATAATCTGTAGGAATTAACACCATACACTCAAATGAAAAATGCTGGTTGTCGGGTATCATAGGGCCAGTCCCTCCACCACTCTTGATAAGATATTATTTAATTGAATATATGTTATACTAAAAACTAAATTTTGTCAATGTAAAATTTTAAAAATGATTAAGAATAAGGATAAGCAGCAAGATCCATAATTTGAGGTCTCACATATAACTGTACGATAAAAGTAACAGTTATATATTCACTTAATATAATGATAATAAAGAAAGTTTTTAAGGAGAATTGATATGCTATCTAGAAGTGAGTTTATACGACAATCACTTGGGTTACACCTTTTCTTTGCGCGGATTATGAAGGAACATTCTTTTTTTTTACAAATAGGGTTTACTTCGAAAAATTCAGGCTATATACAGCAGGCAAATGACTTTAGAATGGCATTTGATAGACTTTTAGCTAATGTAATATCTCTTTCAAGTGGAGTTGTTTCAACGAGTGTATTACAATCTGATGAAGTAGTAACACCTTTTACATTAGAAGCTGAAAAGGCATCATCCTATTTTACAGGAGTGAAAATTCCAACTAAACTAACTGAAGTAGAAACTAGACTAATGGGTAATACCTCAAGAGTATGCAGTCCTTCTATTTATCGAGAAGTAATTATGCTTAATGAGGAAGCAATGAGGCTAACTAGGGCTTTAGCACAGTTTAAGGCCAAGTTATTATCAGATGTTGTATCATGTAAAACTTTTACAACTAACTATCCTTTACTTATAGATCATATTTTAAGGGAAGCAAAGTTTTATTTTCACCTAGTTAGAAAATTACAAAATTATGAAGATATGAATTTAGAAAGAGAAGCTTACGAACAAGAGACTTTTTGGAACAGGATTATGGCTGAACATTCAAAATTTATTCGAGGGCTTCTTGATCCAACCGAAGGAGAGCTTATAAAAACGGCAAATAACTTTGGAAATGAATTTGATAAACTTACAGAAGAAGCAAAGGAAGCTATGGATAAAGCATTGCCAATTTCAAAAGTTACAGATAGCAGTCTGAAAGCAACCATAGAAATAAGCAAATTTAAGGCACAAGGTACAGAAGGATTGGTAGAATGTAAAATTAAATCCATAATAATACCACTTTTGGGTGACCATACTTTACGTGAAGCAAATCACTATTTGCGTCTATTAAAAATATTTAGTAAAAAGGCATAAAAGCCAAAAATCACATGATATAATTTATATAAAAGTGAAAATGTTTGTCTTAATATATAAGATTATATCCTCCTTTAGTAAGTACTTTTATAGCATTATTTATATCTTTGCTTTTAACAAGAATATAATCTGTATCATAAGTAGAAATAGCAAATATGCTTATTCTTTCCTGTGATAATAATGAACTAATTGAAGCAAGTATTCCAATTAGAGAAAAATCCAAGGGCCCTTCAATTTTTAAAATTCTCCAATCTTTTTCATACTTTATATCATCAGGAATGTTATCTTGAGGGCACACTATTGACAATTCTTCAGCTGTTCTTGTTGCAGAAAAGAAATTACTATTTTGAGACCATTCAGGTATTGAATCAGTTTTATCCAATCTAGCAACTCCATATGTTTTTTTAAATAATTTTATTGTTAATATTTTTTCTGCCATTTTTATTTTCATCCTTTCTCATCGCAATCTTAAATAAAAAAGCCTGTAGCTTCATTACCTTTTTATTATATAGCGAAAAACTAATTTTATATATACTATGAATTTAGTAAAATTATAAAATAATAAGAAATAACTAGAGCTATTAGTATAAACACTAATGGCTCTTGAGCCAAGAATAAGGTAAGTGGTAGTCTACATTTTTATTGACTGTATATTTTTAAAGTGATATATTTATAACATAAGTTATAAATATATCACTTTGGAGGGGATATTATGAAGAAAAAAGTTAGTTTGAAAATATGGATGATTTCAAAAATTATACCTGCACTATCATTAGTTTTATTTTATTGGATGGGTGTGCAAATGAAGGACCATCCAACATACGCTTATTTACAATATATTATATTAGCAGGTATGTTACTAATTCTTTATATAATACAAAAGCATCATGACATAGTTGATGAATATGCAAAAGAAATCCTTAATAAAACAGATGCTATTTGCTTTAAATTATCTTATGTCGTTTTCGGTATTGTACTTTTGCCTTGTGTATTAATCAATATAAACTCAATTACTACAGGGTATATAATAGTAATTACTTTATGTATAATTGGTATATTACGCAGCATTATATTTTGTTTTCTTGATTCAAGGTGGTTTTAATAATGCCCAAACTAATAACTAAGATTAAAGAATATAGAGAAAATTTAGGAATGAAGCAAAGTGAATTAGCTGAATTAGTTGGTGTAAGGCGAGAAACAATAGTTCATTTAGAAAATGGAAAATATAATCCATCACTTAAGCTTGGAATGGATATTGCTAAAATATTCAATACTACTGTTGAAAAATTATTTAAATTTCAAGATTAAAGATAAGATAGCTGGATGTAATTTCATCTTCTGAATTTTTTAGTATATGTAAGAACTAACAGACAAAATAAATTGACAAATAAATTGAAATATAATCTCGTCTTTGACAGTTGAAGAAGATAAAAAGCTTGGTAAACCTATTAAAATCAATGGTTTCCAAGCTTTTAGTTATATTCAAAAAGTGAGTAAT
>NZ_JAGGLM010000034.1 GCF_017874415.1 Clostridium algifaecis | reverse complement strand
TCTTCGGGCTTACCAGCCCTTTAAATAAGTGTAATTGGATACAATTCCAGTAAAAATACAATTTTTACTGGAATTTAGATGCGAAATCTCTGTGATTTTTCAAAAATTATTGACAAAAATAAAGTTAGTTGTATAATATATATTATAAATCATAGTAAATTACTCTGAAATTATTAAAGACTTTGAAAAAGGAAAGTAATTTAAAAGTAAGTTTTAAGAGAAGAAATTATATGCTGGGAGATTTCTAAATTTGCTTTAAATGAAGTGCCCTTTTGAGTTATGTACCGAAACAACAGTAGGCTGCATCGGGTTCACCCGTTATAGTGATTGAGCATAATTGTGCTTGATTAAGATGAGACTTTAATGTCTAATTTGAGTGGAACCGCGGAGTTTAAGCTTCGTCTCTATAATTAATTATAGAGGCGAAGCTTTTTTAAATTTGTCAACAATATTTTTAAATATTTAGTTTTTAGGAGGAGAAAAGATGATATTTAATAATGCTATAGACTTAATTGGAAATACACCACTTTTAAATTTAAGTAATTTAAGGGAAGAAGGATATGCAGATGCATATTTAAAACTGGAGAAGTTTAATCCGGGTGGAAGCATAAAGGATAGAGCGGCTCTTGGAATGATCGAAAGGGCAGAAAAAGAGAATCTATTAAAAAAAGGAGATACAATAGTTGAACCTACAAGTGGAAATACCGGTATAGCACTTGCCATGATTGGAAAACTTAAAGGATACAAAGTTATTATAGTGATGCCTGAAACTATGAGTATTGAGAGAAGGAACACTATAAAGGCTTACGGTGCAGAATTAGTTTTAACTAATGGTGTCAAAGGAATGAAGGGTGCTATAGAAAAAGCATATGAAATAGCAAAGGATAAAGAGGGCTATTATATACCACAACAGTTTATAAATACAGCTAATCCACAGAAACATTATGAAACAACAGCTGAAGAAATATTAAAGGATGTACCGGATATAGATGCATTTATTGCAGGAGTTGGAACTGGTGGTACTCTGATAGGTGTTGGAGAAAATTTAAAAAAGCATAATAAGAATATTAAAGTGATAGCAGTGGAACCTGCAAATTCTCCTGTACTTTCAGGAGGACAAACTGGACCACACAAAATACAGGGAATAGGAGCGGGCTTTGTACCTGATATATATAAATCCGAATTAGTAGATAAGATAATTACAGTAACTGACGATGATGCATTCAAGTATGCAAGAATTGTAGCAAAAGAAGAAGGAGTACTTGTTGGCATATCTTCAGGAGCTAATGTATATGCAGCACTTCAAGTAGCAAAGGAACTTGGGGCAGGAAAAAAAGTTGTTACAGTAGCACCTGATGGAGGAGAAAAATATCTGTCTATGGGATTATATGATTAATATAAATATCCTGTGAGTTTGTGCAGATATGTATTGATATTTATCTAAATCTGGATATATAACCTG
Source organism: Clostridium algifaecis (assembly GCF_017874415.1). Classification (GTDB taxonomy): domain Bacteria; phylum Bacillota; class Clostridia; order Clostridiales; family Clostridiaceae; genus Clostridium_B; species Clostridium_B algifaecis. Next base: position 10,329 of record NZ_JAGGLM010000034.1, on the reverse strand, counting down.
TATATTTTTAGATTTAGATAATATCAATGTAATCATTAAAAACATAATTTTAATATTATGAAAGGAAGATTAAAATGAAAAACATGTTTAAACTTTTAAATTATGATATAAAAAATGCCATGAAAAATGATCCTGCAGCAAGAAACCCACTGGAAGTATTTTTATTATATCCATTTATACATGCATTAATATTTTATAGAGTAGGTCACTTTTTCTATAAAAAAAGAATGTTTTTTTGTGCAAGGCTCGTATCCCAGTTTGCAAGATTCTTAACAGGCATAGAAATACACCCTGGAGCAAAAATAGGCAAGGGACTTTTTATAGACCATGGAATGGGTGTTGTAATAGGAGAAACTGCAGAGGTTGGAGACAATGTAACTTTATATCATGGAGTAACATTAGGAGGTACAGGAAAAGATACTGGCAAGAGACATCCAACAGTTGGAAATAATGTATTTATAGGCAGTGGTGCTAAAATATTAGGGCCGGTAGTTATTGGAGACAGAGTAAAGATAGGAGCAAATGCAGTTGTGCTTAATGATGTACCATCAGATTGTACAGCAGTTGGAGTACCTGTAAGAATAATTTATAAGAAATATCCTGATGTAATAGAAATAAAAGACTATGCAGGTAAGAGAAAAAAGATATATAATGAAATGATGATATAGTCTTTTTTAGTAGGTGGTTAAATGAATTATAGAGATGCTGTACTAAATTATTGCAAGAAAATTGGATTGGATACTGTAGGGTTTACAGAGTGCAGAAAGTTCTATGAATTATATGATTATTTTAAATTTAGGAATTCGAATTTGCTGACAAGCGAATTTGAAGAAAAAGATGAAAAAAAGAGGATTAATCCTCATATATATATGAAAGAGGGAAAGACGATAATATCAGTTGCCTTTCCCTATTTATTTGATTATAATTTAAAAGATGATATAGGATTTTCACTTTATACAAGAGGAGAAGATTATCATAAAGTGGTATTTAAATATTTAAATAAAATATGCACTTTCATAGAAAATCTTGGTGGAAAAGCAGTCCCTCTAGTGGATAGCAATGCTATTCCGGAAAGATATGTAGCAAATCTTTGTGGAATCGGATTCATAGGAAAAAATAATATGATAATTACAGAAAAATATGGATCTTATGTATTCTTAGGTGAAATAATAACAGATTTGAAGTTTGAATATGATAAACCCTCGGAATGCAAGTGCGGGAACTGCAATATTTGCACAAAAGCTTGTCCAACTGAAGCCATATGTAAAGAGAAAAATGCTAATTTATGTATGTCATATATTACTCAAAAGAAGTACGTAGAAGATGAATGGATTTTGAAATTTAAGGGAAGATTATTTGGATGTGACATATGTCAAATAGTATGTCCTTATAATAAAAATGTTTTATTATCAAATATACCTGAATTTAAACCTTTTGAGTTTATGGAAAATATAAATTTATATGAAATCATAAATATGGATAATAAGTTGTTCAAAGAAAAATACAAAAAAACATCTTGCGGGTGGAGAGGTAAAAATTTAATTGTAAGGAATGGACTTATAAATTCCTTAGTATTAAATAAAAAAATTAAAGTTGAGGATATTAGATCAACATATATAAAAGATTATTATAATAGACTTTTAAAGCTTTTGAAATTATAATTTATATTGAAGGTTTATTAAGGAAAGGGGCTTTATTATGATTTCTCCATTTATGGTAAAGGTAATAGGACATCTTCCAAAAAATTTTGTAGGATATGCTTCAAAAAAAATTTTAGCTTATTATATAAAAAAGTATGCGAATATAAATGTGATGGGTATGAAAAATCTAGAAGATGTGCAGAGACCAATATTATTTGTCTGTAATCATCTCAGCAATTCAGATGCTTTAGTACTTGGGAAAGTACTAAAGGCAGAAAACTTAATTTTTGTGGCGGGTGTAAAATTGAACAGTGATCCACTTACCAAACTTGGTATGAGTATGACGAAGACTATAGGCATAAAGCCTAATACAGCAGATAAAGAGGCTATTTCAAAGATAATAAAAGCATTAAAGGCTGGCAAAAATATACTTATGTTTCCAGAAGGTACTAGAAGCAGAACTTCAACTATGAATAAAGCTAAAAGGGGTGTAGTACTTATACAGAAATTAACTAAAGCACGTGTAGTTCCTGTTGCAATTTATGGAAGTGAGAAACTCCTGCCGATAAGCAATAAGGGTATGTCATATGAAAGCTTCCATTATGCTAAAGTTACAGTAAACATAGGAGAAAATATACAAATACCAAAGAAAAACAATGATGAAGAAAAACACGAATATGAAAATAGAGTAAGTGATTTTATGATGTATGAAATAGCAAAGCTGTTGCCTGAAAAATATAGAGGGGTATATAATCTTAAACAAGGTGATAAATTTGAATAATAAAAATATAGATGAAATACTAAAAATATTAGGTGAGACATATCCTGAAGCTAAATGTGCACTTCAATTTAGATCTCCATATGAGCTTCTGTTAGCCACTATATTGTCAGCCCAATGTACTGATGTAAGGGTAAATAAAGTTACAAGCGAATTGTATAAAAAATTTAACACACCAGAAAAAATATTGGAGCTTACGGAACATGAACTGGGAGAAAAAATCAAAAGCTGCGGTCTTTATAGGAACAAAAGCAAAAATATACTGGCTATGAGCAGGGTTCTTGTAAAGGATTATAATGGAGAAGTACCAGGAAGTATGGAGGAACTCTTGAAATTACCAGGAGTTGGAAGAAAAACTGCAAATGTAGTACTTTCAAATGCTTTTGGAATTCCAGCTATTGCTGTAGATACACATGTTTTTAGAGTTTCGAACAGGCTTGGGATTGCAAAAGGCAGCACTCCCGGTAAAGTAGAGATGGAATTGATGAATAATATTCCCAGAAATATGTGGAGTATTACACATCATTATCTAATATGGCACGGAAGACGTATATGCAAATCAAGGAAACCAGATTGTGAGCGTTGTCCTCTAGCACTAAATTGTGATTATTTTAGTAATGAGGCAGATACTAAAATGAAATAAATTTGTTAAATTAGTATGGATTTAAAACTAAATCCATACTAATTATCTTATATAAGTTTTCTTCTTAGAAAATCAAGAGCACTTACTGAAGCTCTGTTTCTAACTCTATTTCTTTCACCAGATATTTGAAGCCTCTTAACAAAAGTTTTCCCGTTTATGTAAAGACCTACGTATACAAGACCTATAGGTTTTTCAGGAGTACCTCCATCTGGTCCTGCAATTCCTGTTGTAGAAAGACCAATATCTGTACCGGAAGTTTTAGCTATTCCTTCTGCCATTTCTCTTGCTGTTTCTTCGCTTACGGCTCCAAATTTATCTAGAGTTTCTTTTTTTACATTTAGCCTGTGCATTTTTGCAGCATTGCTGTAGGTAACGGCCCCGTCTAAAAATATAGATGAAATGCCAGGATAACTTATGAGTTTTGCTGCTATGAGTCCGCCGGTACATGATTCGGCAGTGGATATGGAAAGATTTTTATCAATTAAAAGCTTTGCTGTAACTTCTTCCATTGATGTATCACCATAACCGTATATATTATCTCCAAGTACAGCTTTCACTTTGTATTCCAAAGGCTTTATAAGATTTAAAGCTTCATCTTCTGTGGCAGCTCTGGCTGTAATTCTTAAAGTTATATCATTATCCTTGGCGTATGGTGCTATTGTAGGATTTTTACTATTATCTATCAAATCTTTTATTTTTTCTGCCATTTCACCTTCTCCAATTCCATGTATCCTCAGAACCCTTGATTTTATAGTTCCATTTGTGTAATTATTCAAAAAAGGAAGCACGTAATTTGAAAACATAGGTTTAATTTCTCTTGGTGGTCCGGGAAGGACTATAAGTATCTTTCCATTTTCATTAATAATACAACCAGGGGCTGTTCCATAATCATTTTTAAGTATGATGCAATTTTCAGGAAAATAAGCTTGTTTCATATTATTGCCTTTAAGATATGAACGTCCCATTTTATCAAAATAATCTTTTAATTTATTTACCGTATCTTCATCTAGGATCATTTTTTTATTAAAAAATTTTGCACCTATTTCTTTTGTAAGATCATCCGGAGTTGGTCCAAGCCCACCGGAAGTTATAATCATATCTACTTTTTTAAAGCAGTCTTTTATTTCTTCTAATAATCTTTTTGGATTATCTCCAACTACAGATTGATGGTATACATCTATACCAAGATTAGCTAATTCCCTTGATAAAAATTGAGCATTTGTATTAACTATATCGCCAAGTAAAATTTCAGTGCCGACACATAAGATTTCAGCTTTCATAAATCATGCCTCCATAACTAAATAATTTGTTTACATATTATTTATAATAACACAAAAATTACTTAATTAAGTTATGTATTAAAATTAATTCCTATATAGTATAATATTATGTATGTATGCATTAAGAGGTGGTATAAATGGGCGAAACAAATAATTCGAGATGGTCTAAAAGAAAACTTTACAAAAAAAGATTGACTATAGCACTTATTGCAGTTTTACTTGTTTTTCTAAGTATCATTAGTGGATTTATAGTTTATAACTATAATGATATTAAGTATTGGAACGATTTAATATATCCTGGTGTAAGTGTTGAAAGTCTAAATTTATCGGGGAAAACAAAGTCTGAAGCTAAAGATATGATAAATAAAATTTATTCTGAAAAATTAAAGGATAAAAAGATAAACATATCGGTAGGAGATAAAAATTATGTGCTGAATTACTCTAGTATTAATGTCAAATTTGATATAGATGGTGCAGTTGATTCAGCTTATTCTTATGGAAAGAATTCAAATATATTTAAAAAATATGAATTACTTAGGCATTCGAAGCCAGTAGACTATAATTTAAAATTCTCTTTTAATGAAAAACCGGTAAAAGAATTAGTTAAGCAGATAGCAAGTGAGGTGGATAGAAAGCCAGTAAATGCAAGTATGAAAATGGGTCCGACTGCATTTAATATAGTTTCTGAACAAAGTGGAGCTCAGTTAGATCAGAAAGATTTGCAAAATCAATTACTATCTAAAATAAATTATTATTTAGACAGTAATTTCAGCGAAGATTTAAATGTAAAAGGTTCATTAAAAACTGTTTCGCCAAAGATAAAAAGCAGTGATTTGAAAAGTGTCGATACTTTAATTTCTACTTTTAGTACAAACTATTCCTCATCGTCATCTGAAAGAGCTAATAATATAACACTTGCTACAAACAGCATAGATGGGACAATTGTTATGCCGGGGAAGGAATTCAGCTTTAATGGTGTAGTAGGCGAAAGGACTGCAGCCAAAGGATATAAAGCAGCTCCTGTTATAATTGGAGATAAATTGGAATCAGGCTTGGGCGGTGGAATATGCCAGGTTTCAACTACACTTTATAATGCTGTTAATAAGGCTAATCTTATTTCCACTGAAAGGGTGCATCACACAATGCCTGTGCATTATGTTCCGGAAGGAATGGATGCTACTGTGGATTATGGAAATATAGATTATAAATTTAAGAATAATTTTAAATTCCCTGTATATTTACAGGCATATACTTCCGGAGGAAACATAATATTTAACATATACTCAAATTCAGCAGCAGGAAAATGATTTGAACTTTATTATTCACTTAATTGTTAAAGTGTGATATAATATTATAGTGATTTTATGCGGATATGGCGGAACTGGCAGACGCGCTAGATTCAGGTTCTAGTGGGTAACTCCATGCAGGTTCAAATCCTGTTATCCGCACCAAAATAGCTATGATAGAGATAAATCCCACGTTAGATTATATTTAAAAATATGTATAATCTAATGGGGGATTTTTTATACTACCTATCATATTTGGGTTATAGTATTAGTAATGAAACCATATTATATATGATTTAGATATAATTTAAATTTATAGTTAAGGAAGTGTTGAAAATGAGGATGGTTGATTTAATTCAGAAAAAACGTGATGGTGGGGAACTTACTACAAAAGAAATTAATTTTATTATAAAAGGATACACAGATGGATCTATTCCAGATTATCAGATGAGTGCATTTGCGATGGCGGTAGTATTTAGAGATATGACTCCTCGTGAGAGAAAAGATTTAACAATGGCAATGGTCAATTCAGGAGAAACTATAGACTTATCGCCTATTTCTGGTGTAAAGATAGATAAACATTCTACAGGTGGTGTAGGAGATACTACTACTCTTGTACTTGCACCATTAATTGCATCTTTAGACATACCTATGGCCAAAATGTCAGGAAGAGGGCTTGGACATACAGGTGGAACAATTGATAAATTAGAATCTATTAAAGGCTTTCATGTAGAAATAACAAGAGAGAAATTCATAGAATTGGTGAATAATAATAAGGTAGCAGTTATAGGCCAGACAGGAAATATAACTCCCGCAGATAAAAAATTGTATGCACTTAGAGATGTGACTGGTACAGTTGAGTCAATTCCATTAATTGCGAGTTCTATAATGAGCAAAAAAATTGCAGCAGGTGCAGATGCAATAGTGCTGGATGTAAAAACAGGCTCAGGAGCTTTTATGAAAACTGAAGAAGATGCATATAGGCTTGCCCATGCTATGGTTAGTATTGGCAACAGTGTAGGACGTAAAACTATTGGAGTTATTTCAGACATGAGCCAGCCTCTTGGGTTTGCTATTGGTAATGCTATTGAAGTAAAAGAAGCTATAGATACATTAAAAGGAGAAGGACCGGAAGATTTGACAGAACTTGTACTTACACTTGGAAGTCATATGGTATGCTTAGCTGGCAAGGCTGATTCTTTAGAGGATGCACGTAAAAAGCTGAAAGAAGTAATTAAAAATGGAAAGGCACTTGAAAAATTTAAAAAGTTTTTAGCTAATCAAGGAGGAGATTCTTCTATAGTTGATAATCCTGCAAAATTACCTCAGGCGGCTTATCATATTGATGTGCCTTCTAAAGAAGATGGTTTTGTTTCAGAAATTGTTGCAGATGAAATTGGTACTGCGGCTATGCTGCTTGGTGCAGGACGTTCAACAAAAGAGGATAAAATTGATCTGGCAGTTGGAATAATGCTTAGGAAGAAGGTTGGAGACAAAGTAAAAAAAGGAGAAGCACTTTTAACTTTATATTCTAACAAAAGTGGCGTTGATGATATAATTAAAAAAGTATATGAAAACATAAAAATATCGGATTATGCAGAAGTTCCTAAATTAATTCACCGTATAGTAACTGAATGATAAATATGATAAATCCATATTTAAAGTATCTCCTCTTTACTGTACAAATGTATTATAGTAATATATTTATTATATGTTTCAAAGGATTCTTTAAAGGAGGAGAAAAAATTTGAGCTTAAACATAGTATTATTTCAACCGGAAATACCGCAAAATACTGGAAATATAGCAAGGACCTGTGTACTTACAGGATCTAAACTGCATTTAATAAAACCATTAGGATTTAGTTTGGACGAAAAACATTTGAGAAGGGCTGGACTTGATTATTGGCCATATTTGGATTTGACATTATATGATTCATATGAAGAACTTAGAGAAAAATATAAAGATGGAACTTTCTATTTTTCTACTACTCACGGCGAACATTATTATGATGATGCAAAGTTTAAAGATGGCGATTTTATAGTATTTGGAAGAGAAACCTGCGGATTGCCAGATTATATTAGAGAACAAAATAGTGATACATGTATAAGAGTTCCTATGATAAACACTACCACCCGTTCTTTAAATTTATCTAATACCGTGGCAATAGTTGCTTATGAGGCTTTAAGGCAGATGAATTTCCCTGTTATGAAGTGAAGGAGGCTGCTACTTTATGGATAAGATAAAACTAATTACCGATAGTACTGCGGATTTACCTGATGATATAATAAAAAAATACAATATAGAGGTAATTCCACTTTTTGTAATTATAGACAAGAAAACATATAGGGATGGAATTGATATAAAACTTCCACAGCTGCTTTCAAAGATGGAAAGTAGCAGCGAATTTCCATCTACGGCACAGATTAATCCTGAAATATTTATGAATTGCTATAAGAAATATTTGGATGAAGGTTATAAAATATTTTCAATACACATCTCATCAAAAATGAGTGGAACTTATCAATCGGCGTGTATTGCAAAAAATATGCTTGAAAGTGATGACATAGTCATTGTAGACAGCTTTAATGTAACTTCTGGACTGGGACTTCAAGTTATTAAAGCAGCAGAACTTATAAAAAAAGGTTTAAGCATAAAAAATTTGGAAAATGAGATATTAGAGTATTCAACGCACGTTAAAAGTACTATTGAGTTTAACAGTCTGGATAATTTGGTAAAAGGCGGCAGACTTTCAAAAACGGCAGGTATGATAGGAAATATACTTGGTATAAAAATAATAGTAGCGGCAAAAAATGGAGAAATAGTAGTGATGGATAAAGCTCGGGGAAGTAAAAAAGCACTTAAAAATATGCTGGGTTATATAGATAAAAAAGGAGCAAAAAAGGATGAACTTGCAATACTTCTTCATGCAGGAGAGACGGAAGTACTGAATCCTTTTAGAGATGAACTTATAAATAGAAATATAAAATTTATAGAGAGTGAAGTAGGCTGTGTTGTAGGAGTTCATTCCGGAACTGGTGCCTGTGGGCTGTTTTTTGTAGAAAACTATTGATATGATTTATTAGATATGTATTAATATTTATATTTTTGATTACTTCATGATATAATATATATATATGAAACATTATATTTTATAGATTATTATATAAATTTGTTGTCACAACAATGGAGGTGTGGAGTATGAATTTAAATTTTGGACTTAATTTAACACAAGAGCAAAAATTAATAATGACTCAAAAGATGCAGCTTTCTGTAAAACTTCTCCAGATGTCCACCTTTGAACTTAAAGATTATATAGAAAAAGAAATTCAAGAAAATCCTATTTTAGATGCAAAAGATGTAGAGATCGATCATCACAATAATGAAAAAGATAAACTTGATTATAGAAATATTATAAAGAGTTTTGAGTTTGACAATTATAGTCATGGTAGTTATGAAAGAAAGGATAATGATGATATTTCACCTTTTAATTTTATATCAGAAAAAAAATCCCTGAAAGAATATCTTATAGAGCAGGTTAGGGATTTATCTGAAAAGGATTACGTAAGAACTATATGCAATTATATCATAGAAAATATAGACGGAAGGGGATATTTGATTTTATCAAATGTTGAACTTCAAAATGAATTGAGCATTTCAAAAGAACTTGCAGATTATTGTATTAAAAAAGTACAGTCTCTGGAACCAGATGGAATAGCTGCCAGAAATCTAAAAGAATGCCTTAAGATACAGCTAAAAAAGATTAATATGGAAGATGAAAACTTGATATCAATCATAGACAATTATCTGGAGCTTATTGCGGATAATAATTACAGTATAATAGCAAAAAAGTTAAATATAGATGTAAAAAAAGCACAGGAATATGGAGATATGATAAAAAGATTAGATCCAAAACCATCGAGAGGTTTTTATACGGGCGAAGATGTTAATTATATATTACCTGATGCATATATAAGAAAAATAGATAAAGAATATTATATAATTATGAATGATGATATTATGCCTAAGCTTACCATAAATTCTACGTATAAGAATATAATAATGAAAGAAGATAAGGAAGCTGCTGATTATGTAAAGGACAAATTAGATAGTGCAGTATTTTTAATAAAAAGTATTCAACATAGAAAAAGTACTATATATAGAGTGCTGGAAAAAATACTTGAATTGCAAAGGGATTATTTTGACTATGGTAATGATTATTTAAAGCCAATGACCTTGAAGGAAGTGGCAGAAAGTCTGGACATGCATGAATCAACTATAAGCAGAGCTATAAGAGACAAATATATATACACAAGCAGGGGAACAATTAAAATAAAGAATTTATTTACGACTGGAATTTGTACGTTTTCAAATGGAGAAAATGTTTCCGTAACCATCATAAAGAATTATATTAGGGATATAATAAATGGAGAAGACAAAAAAAAGCCGCTGTCTGACCAGGCAATATGTAACTTAATTAATGAAAAAGGAATGAATATTTCAAGGAGAACTGTAGCAAAATATAGAGAGGAGCTTGAAATAAAGTCATCCAAGGGAAGGAAAAGATTCTAGATTATCCACATTCAATTACATTTTTTCATTTTTTTTTGCAGAAGTTTAGCACTTAAAAAATTTTTAGGACGGTAGTCCTCTAGATTATAAAGGTTTATGAGCATTTTTAGTAGAATTAATAAATTCCGATTT
>NZ_JAGGLM010000033.1 GCF_017874415.1 Clostridium algifaecis | reverse complement strand
GGTCTTCAGCACCAAATATCGCGGGGTGGAGCAGTTGGTAGCTCGTCGGGCTCATAACCCGAAGGTCGCAGGTTCAAGTCCTGCCTCCGCAACCAAATGAATATATGTATATTTTAAAATCTGTAATAATTACAGGTTTTTTTTATTGCATTTTTTTAGATTTCATACTTCTCAAAACAAAATCTTATTGTACTAATAAAATTAGTCACATTGTGGATAATTTTATATAGTGTTTGTTTATAAAATTTATTACCATTATAATATTGCCCTATAAGCGACATATAAAAATAATTGATGTAATTCTTATGAATATAATTGTCTAAAATAAAGATTCCTAAAAAACTTAGAAATAAATGTCCTAAAAAAAATATAATCAGGTATTATCTTATGACATTTATTTCCAGATAACATTGATATAATAAAAACAGTTATTTTATAAGGTGGGTGATATTTATGCAATATGGGGTAGAAGTACTTCCCTATGAAAGGTCCATTAAATCAAAAGATGGTAAGAAGAAAAGCAAATTTGAAAATTTACCAGATACATTAAGGACTATATCTTATTTTTTAGCTGCATTCCTGGTAGGGCGAGTTATGTTGGTAAATTTAATGGCTCCTTTTGGAATAGCATTTCTTGCTGCTATTATAGTATCAGAAAAAAGAAAAATTATATTTTTATCAGCTTTGGGAACATTATTGGGGTATTTATCTATGTATGGAAATATAAAATATCTCACTATGTACTGTACTATAACTGTTACACTATCAATTATAGGCTATTTGTTAAAAGATATGAGTAAAAATAGAGAGATTATACTATTATTTTCTTGTATTTTTATCGAAATATTGTTCTATAAATTTTTAATAGCCAAATTTTCTTTCTCAGTAGCACTCTTTAATTCATTTTTTGAAGTGTTATGTATATTCCCATTATATTTTATTATTAACTATTCAATAATATGCCTTAGACAATTAAAAACAAGACATTTGTATAACAGTGAAGAGATAATTAGTATGGCAGTAACTATGTCTTTTGTAATTTCAGGCACCTGGGGAATTTCATTATATGGAGTATCTTTTAGAAACATAATAGCTCTAAGTTTTGTACTTATACTTGGATATGTAAAAGGTAGTGCACAGGGTGCAGCTTGTGGAGTCGCAATGGGAACTATCATAGGTATGAGCTCAAGCGACATGATTACATATATTGCAGTTTATGGATTGTGCGGACTTATTTCTGGCGTATTTAGGGAAACTGGAAAATGTATGAGTGCATGTTCTTATATAGTTGTTTTTGTAATATTAAAATTGTATTCTAACATAGGAGTCCAATTTAAAATTACAGAAATATTAATAAGTTGTGCTATATTTATGGTAATTCCAAAAAAGGTTTATAAGGATATGGAAATTGAATTAGACTGGCAAAAAAAGAGAGAACATCAAAAGGAAAACTATGCTGAAAAAATAAAAGCTGTATTGGTCAAGAGACTGGAAAATTTTGCAGAAGTACTTACAGATATATCATCAACTCTTGAAAAACTGGCGGATAATGATAAGCTTGCCATGAAAAATAAAAGTAGTGCTTTAGTTGAAAATTTAGAAGACAGGGTTTGCTCTAACTGTTCTATGAGAACGCTGTGCTGGAGAAGAGAAGGATATAATACTTACAATATGTTTGTAGAGATTATACAAAATTATCAAGAGAACAAAAAGGTTATTCCGGTAGAGTTGGGCAAAAAATGTATAAAAAGGACAATACTCATGGATAGTACACAGGATATTGTAAATAACTATATTATAAGTGAAATGTGGAGAAATAGATTAAGTGAATGCAGGGAACTTTTGGGAACACAGATAGGTAATATGAGTAGTTCTGTATCAGAGATAGTAGACGAGTTCGATACGGACATAAAATTTAATCCTGACATAGAAAATGATATTAGAAGAATACTCACGAAAAATAAAATACATTATAGAGATATATTCTGTTTTAATAATAAAAATAATCATCTGATAATAAAAATGTCAATGGATGCCTGCGGTGGGAGGCAGAAATGTATAAAAGAAGTATTACCATTTATAAATAATGTTACAGGAAAATTAATGTGTATAAGCGAAGAAGGATGCAAAATAGATACACAAATTAAAACATGTAGTGTAACTTTTGAAGAGACACCTAAATTTCATGTAGCAGCTTATGCAAATAGAATTTGTAAAGATGGTGAAAAATATAATGGAGACAGCTATACCTGTACAAATCTGCCAGATGGAAGCTATATGTCTATAATAAGTGATGGAATGGGATCAGGACCGCAAGCAAGGAAAGAAAGTAGTGCTGCGGTAGAACTCATAGAAAAGTTTACAACAGCTGGTTTTAATAAACTTACGGCTATAAATACGGTAAATTCTATTATGAGTATTAAATTTACAGAAGATGAGAAGTTTTCAACATTGGATTTGAACAGTATCGATTTATATAAAGGTGAAGCTGATTTTATGAAAGTTGGGGCAGCAGCCAGTTTTATAAAAAGAGATGATAGTATAGACATTATAAAATCTAAAACATTACCTATAGGGGTACTGGATAAACCCGACATAGAAATAATAAACAAAAGGGTATTAAGTGGAGATTTTATAATAATGGTTAGTGATGGGATATTAGATTATAACAGTGAGGTAGCAGGAAGCTGCGACTGGATAGTAAGATTTCTTAAGGATATTAAGTGTAATGATCCTAAAGAAATAAGCGAAAAAATTATAAATAAGGCAAAGGAATTATCAAGTGGGAAAATAAAAGATGACATGACAGTAATAGTAGAAAGAATATACAGTCTTTATTAAATGCAGGCAAAACTGTACTTATAATTAATCACAAATTATATTATAGTTATGCTATAATATAATATATTATTTCTAAGTAAATTGTTTTTAGGAAGTGTTTGTTTTGATAGAAACTGTACTTGATACTATAGAAAGTAATAATATGTTTGATAAGGGAGATAAAGTGGTTGTGGCTGTATCAGGAGGACCTGACTCGCTGTGTTTGCTGCATATCTTGCATACGTTTGAAGATAAACTTGGTATAAAATTATATGCAGCTCATTTAAATCATTGCCTTAGAGGAAAAGAAGCAGATGCAGATGAAGAATTTGTAAAGAACTTTTGCAAAAGCATAAATGTTGAATTTAGAAGCAAAAGGGTAGATGTAGGTGAAATCGCAAAAAGAAAAAACTTATCTTGTGAAAGTACAGGAAGAAAAATAAGATATGAGTTTTTTGATGAAGTTAAAAATGATATAGGCGGAAATAAAATAGCTATTGCACACAATGCAAATGATCAGGCTGAAACTATATTAATGAGAATTATAAGAGGTTCGGGGCTTGATGGACTTACAGGCATAAAAGCTGTAAGAGATCATATATTTGTAAGACCGCTTATAAACACTACAAGATTTGAAATCGAGAAGTATTGTGCTAAAAATGAATTGAAGCCAAGAATAGATAAAACTAATTTTGAAACTATATATTCCAGGAATAAGATAAGGCTGGAACTCATACCGTATATTCAAAAAAATTTCAATAGAGATATAATAACTACTTTAGACAGGCTATCGCAAACTATTAAAGTGGATAATGATTATTTAAATGCTATTTCAAGAGAAAAACTTAAAAAATATTGTGATATAACCCAAGAAAAGGTTATAATATCTAAAGAGGCATTTTTAGAAAATAAGGCAGTAATATCTAGAATGTTGAGATTATGCTTAAAAGAGGTAAGTGGAAGCTTGCAGGACTTTGAAAAAGTTCATATTGAGAATATAATGCATATTCAGCATCATTCCACAGGAAAAAAAATTATGCTCCCAAATAATATATATGTATTAAATGATTATGGCAATATAATTATAAAAAAGAATATAAAAAAGAATATAAAAAGGATTAATAAATATAAATTATATAAAGGAAATAATTATATTTCTGATTATAATTGTAATATATATGTAGAATTTAATTGCAAAAGGAATGTTAAAAATAAAAATAAATTTATTCAATACTTTGATCAAGATAAGATAAAAGGAGATATAATATTACGCAATAGGGAAGAAGGGGATAGATTTACACCACTTGGAATGAAAGGAAGCAAAAAATTAAAAAGTATGTTTATAGATTTAAAAGTATCCAAGGAAAAAAGAGACGATATTCCACTCATATGTTTTGGAGAATATATAGGATGGCTAGTTGGATATAGAATAAGTGAACTTTTTAAAGTTGATAAAAATACGGAAAATATTGTAGCTATAAAGTTTGAAAGTGAGGAAATTTAAACAATGCATGATATGAGTGATGATATCCAGGAAGTACTTATTAGCAGTGATAAAATAAAAAAGAGGGTTGAAGAATTAGGACAGCAAATTAGTAAGGATTATGCAGGGAAAGATTTAATACTTGTTGGTATATTGAAAGGTTCAGTCCCATTTATGGCTGACTTATTAAGACAAATAACTATTCCATGCACAATGGATTTTATGGCTGTTTCGAGTTATGGAAATTCAAGTAAAAGTTCAGGGGTAGTTAGAATATTAAAGGATTTAGATTCCGAAATTGAAAACAAGCACATATTAATAGTTGAAGACATAATAGACTCAGGTACTACACTTTCATATCTTGTAGATTATTTAAAAGGTAGAAAAGCTGATAGTATAGAAATAGCATGTCTTCTAAATAAGGAAGAAGCTAGAAAAGTAAAAATTGATGCAAAATACATAGGATTTCAGGTTCCTGACTACTTTTTAGTAGGATTTGGGTTAGACTATGGTGAAAAATATAGAAATTTTCCCTATGTTGGAATATTAAAGGAGGAAATTTATAAATAATGTTAAAATTCATTGTAAAGGAATTTTGCTTATGATACAATTTTACAGTGTAAAACTACAAAGAGAGGGGGGCCTTTAATGAAAAAAATTTCAAGTGCAACGGCCTGGGTAGTAATTTTTGTATTCGTAATTCTAGCAGCATTACTGCTTGTAAGAACTAATCAAAGTTCAACTTCTATTAGTTTTAATGAATTTCAAAAATATTGGTTGAATAATAATGTAAACAGTTTTCAACTTAAGGAAGATAAGATGACAGTTGATGGTAGTCTAAAAAATGGTACCCAATATGAGACAGTAGTACCATCAGAAAGATTATTTCAGTTTATAGGGCAGCATCCTAAAGATGGTCAGGTTAAGGAAATGTATGTAAAACCAGCTACAATTCCTATGTGGGTACAATATTTGCCTACAGTTTTATTAATACTTGTGCTGGTAGCTTTTTGGTTTATGTTTATGCAGCAATCTCAGGGCGGTGGAGGAAATCGAGGGGTTATGAACTTCGGTAAAAGTAGAGCTAAGATGGCCACGCCAGATAAAAAGAAGGTTACGTTTGATGATGTAGCTGGAGCAGATGAAGAAAAGCAGGAACTTGCGGAGATTGTTGATTTCTTAAAACAGCCTAAGAAATACATAGAGATGGGCGCTAGAATACCTAAAGGAGTTTTGCTTGTAGGGCCTCCAGGCACCGGTAAAACATTACTTGCAAAGGCTATATCGGGAGAAGCTGGAGTTCCATTCTTTAGTATATCCGGTTCAGATTTTGTGGAAATGTTTGTTGGTGTAGGTGCTTCAAGAGTTAGAGATTTATTTGATCAGGCAAAGAAAAATTCGCCTTGTATAGTTTTTATTGATGAAATAGATGCAGTTGGAAGGCAAAGAGGAGCAGGTCTTGGTGGAGGACATGATGAAAGAGAACAAACTTTGAATCAACTATTAGTTGAGATGGATGGTTTTGGTGAAAATGAAGGTATAATTATGATAGCGGCAACAAATAGACCTGACATATTGGACCCTGCATTATTAAGACCAGGGAGATTTGACAGACAAATAGTAGTAGGAGCTCCAGATGTAAAGGGAAGAGAAGCTATACTCAAAGTTCATTCTAAAAATAAACATCTTGAGGACGAAGTAAAATTAGATGTATTAGCAAAAAGAACACCTGGATTTACAGGAGCAGATTTGGAAAATTTAATGAATGAATCGGCACTTCTCGCTGTTAGAAAAAGTAAACATATAATTGGAATGGAAGAGCTTGAAGAAGCAGTAACTAGGGTTATTGCAGGACCTGAAAAAAAGAGCAGAGTAATAGATGAGGAAGACAGAAAAATTACTGCTTATCATGAGGCAGGCCATGCAGTTGTTATGCAGCTTTTACCTACAGCAGATCCAGTCCATGAAATAAGTATAATACCAAGAGGAATGGCAGGAGGATATACAATGCATCTTCCAGAAAAAGATACTTCATATATGTCAAAGACAAAACTTGAAGATGAAATTGTAGGACTTCTTGGTGGAAGAGTAGCTGAAAAACTTATAATAGGAGATATAAGTACAGGAGCTAAAAATGATATTGACAGGGCTACAACTATTGCAAGAAAAATGGTAATGGATTATGGAATGAGTGATATTGGACCTATAGCATTTGGTTCAGGTCATGATGAGGTATTTTTGGGTAGAGACCTTGGTAAAGGAAGAACATTTAGTGAAGAGGTAGCTTTTGAAATTGACAAGGAAATAAGAAAATTAATTGAAGATAGCTACAAAAAAGCTGAAAAGCTGTTATCTGAAAATATAAACAAACTTCATGCTGTAGCAAAAGCATTACTTGAAAAAGAAAAAATAGATGCAAATGAATTTAAAATTATATTTAATGAAGCATAAATTTTATCCACTCTATGAGTTACATGGAGTGGATAATTTTTTTTTATTAAAAAGTATGTTAAAAATTAGATAATTACTATATAATATAGATAATAATTAAAAAGAAATGAGATGATTTAATGGAATTAAATTTAAAAGAAGGAACTGTACTTACTAAGGAAACAAAAGTTTCAGAAAATGACACTGCTATAAAAATGGGATCAGGTGATTTGGAAGTATATGCAACACCATCAATGATAGCACTTATGGAAAATGTAGCTAAAAGTTCAGTAATAAATGAATTGCCACAGGGCTATACTACAGTTGGTATAGAAATGGATGTTAAGCATGTTAAATCTTCACCTGTAGGAGCAAAGATAACATGCAAAGCTACACTTACTAAGGTTGATAGAAAAAAATTATTTTTTGATGTAGAAGCACAGGACGATAAAGGCGTTATAGGGACAGGATCCCACATTAGGTATATAGTAAATAGTCATGACTTTATGGAAAAAACAAAGAATAGTTAAATAAAAATTTAACATAATTGTTTGATGCATAATGCTCTTGACAAATAAAATTTTATTGTTACAATTAAGATGTTAATTGACAATACAGTGTAAATTAGGGCAGCTTTAGAGCTGCTCTTTAATTATTTAACTTTAATATATTATGTTTGTATTAGTTTTATTAAAGGTGGTGTTACTTAATGATTTTAGTTTTAGATGTTGGAAATACTAATATTGTAATTGGAATTTATGACGATAATGATCTTGTATCTGTATGGAGGTTATCTACAGATTCGAAGAGGACAGCAGATGAATATGGTATTCAGGTAATTGAACTTTTTAAAAAGAATAATCTAAATCCATTAGATATAAAAGGAGCTATAATTTCTTCTGTTGTTCCAAATATAATGTATTCTCTTGAACATATGATAATAAAATATTTTAAAGTTATGCCTATTGTAGTTGGACCTGGAGTAAAAACAGGGATAAATGTAAAATATGATAATCCAAGAGAAGTTGGAGCTGATAGAATAGTAAATGCAGTTGCAGCGCATGAGATATATAAAAGAGCTGCAATTATAATAGATTTTGGTACGGCTACTACATTTTGTGCATTAACAGCTAAAGGTAATTATTTAGGAGGAACTATCTGCCCGGGCGTTCAGATATCTTCAGATGCATTATTTGAAAGGGCAGCCAAGCTTCCGAGGGTAGAGCTTGTAAAACCTAAAAATATAATATGTAAGAATACTGTTACAAGTATACAAGCGGGAATAGTATATGGATATGTAGGGCAAGTTGAGTACATAATAAATAAAATGAAAGAAGAAATGATGGAATGTGGAGAAGAGGAACCATTTGTAGTAGCCACAGGAGGACTTGCAAAGTTGATAAATGAAGAATCAGGTTCTATAGATATAATAGATCCAATATTAACTTTAACAGGACTTAGAATAATTTACTATAAGAACAGGGAGTATGTACTCAAATGAAAATAGGAAATTTACAGTTTGAAAATAATATATTTCTAGCTCCTATGGCTGGAGTTACAGATATTGCATTTAGAGAATTGTGCAAAGAGCAGGGCTGCGGGCTTACCTATACAGAAATGGTAAGTTCAAAAGCTTTATTTTATGGAAACGATAAGACCAAGGAAATGTTTAATATATCAAAAAAAGAAGAGCCTTCAGCTGTACAGATTTTTGGAAATGATCCACTTATAATGGCAAAATCCTGTGATTTTTTTAATGAAAGGGAAGATATATGCATAGTGGATATAAATATGGGATGTCCTGCTCCTAAGATAATAAAAAATGGTGATGGATCGGCTCTTATGAAAAAACCACAGCTTGCAGAGAATATAGTTAAGGAAGTAAAAAGAGCATCCTCAAAACCTGTTACTGTAAAAATGAGAATAGGGTTTGATTTTGACCATATAAATGTGATAAATTTTGCAAAGAGGATAGAACAATCAGGAGCGGATGCCATAACGGTTCATGGAAGAACCAGCAAGCAGATGTATTCAGGAAAGGCTAATTGGGATATAATAAAACAAGTTAAAGAGGCAGTTAATATACCAGTCATAGGAAATGGAGATATAAAAAGTCCAGAAGATGCAGAAGATAGATTTAAATCATCTGGATGTGACGCAATTATGATTGGGAGAGGAGCAATGGGAAATCCATGGATATTTAAACAAATACTGCAGAAGAAATCAGGGCATATTATTGAGTGTCCAACGGATATAGAAAAGATAGAAATGTGTCTTGAACATTATAAAAGGGATGTATATTATAAAGGTGAGAAGAGAGCCGTACTTGAAATGAGAAAGCATATGAGTTGGTATTTGAAAGGTATTAGAGGAAGTAAAGAAATAAAGGATAAAATAAATTGTGAAAAAGGTATTGAAAATGTTATTGGAATTTTAAAAGAATATGAGAATTCTTTTAAATAATAGTAATCTTAATTTAATCTAGCTAATAGTATATATATGTAAGCAATATATTTATTTTATATTAACATGTTGACATTAAAATAATGCTGTCTTATAATAACTTCAATAATTATTTAATGTAGTATTTATAAAAAAATTATAGGGGTATGATTTTATAAATATTTAAAGGGGAGAATTTAATGAGTGAGTTAAGTGGGCACATAATGACTTATGATGGAGTAAAAAAACTTGAAGATGAACTTGAGTATTTAAGAACGGTTAAGAGGAGAGAGATAACAGAAAAGATTAAATCGGCTCTTTCTTTCGGGGATTTAAGTGAAAATTCAGAATATGATGATGCAAAAAATGATCAGGCATTCATAGAGGGAAGAATAGTACAACTTGAAAATATGTTGAAAAATGTTAGTATAGTAGATGAAAGCGAAATTCAATCGGACATAGTAAGTGTAGGTTCTATTGTGAAAGTTAGAGACTATGATTTTGATGAAGAGGTTGAATACACAATTGTAGGATCTTTAGAAGCAGATCCTGTTAATAATAGGATATCAAGTGAATCACCGGTAGGGAAAAGTTTTTTAGGCAAAAAAACTGGGGATATAGTTGAAGTTCAAATTCCAGACGGATTAAGTAAATATGAAATACTAAGCATAAGAAGATAATTGGAGGCAAGTGTTAATGGCAAATGAAAAGAATAACTTTAATAAACTGGAGCGAAAATTTAATGTACTTATAGAAGAAAGAAGAGAAAAGTTTACTAATTTACAAAATGAGGGCAAAGATCCATTTGAAGTTTATAAAGTAGAGAGAACCCATACTTCAAAACAGATACGAGATAACTATGATGAACTTGAAGGAAAAGAAGTAACTGTTGCTGGAAGGCTGATGTCTAAGAGAGTACATGGAAAAGCAGGATTTTCTGATCTTTATGACAGATATGGCAAAATTCAACTTTATATTAAAATAAATGATGTAGGTGAAGAGAAATTAAAAGAATATAAAACTTATGACATAGGAGATATTCTAGTTATAACAGGAAAGGTATTTAAAACTCAGACAGGTGAAATAACTGTTCATATTGTTGATTTCAAGCTTATAGCAAAGTCTCTAAGACCATTACCTGAAAAGTGGCATGGATTAAAAGATCCAGATTTAAAGTATAGACAAAGATATGTAGATTTAATAATGAATGAGCAGGTAAAAGATACATTCATGAAGAGGACAGCTATTATTAAGGCCATGAGGGAATTCCTGGATAATAAAGATTTTATTGAAGTAGAAACGCCAATACTTTCACCAATAGCAGGTGGTGCAGCAGCTAAGCCTTTTATTACACATCATAATTCACTTGATATGGATATGTATCTTAGGATAGCTACAGAACTTTATCTAAAAAGGCTTATAGTAGGTGGCTTTGAAAAAGTATATGAGATTGGCAAATGCTTTAGAAATGAAGGTATGGATGTAAGACATAATCCTGAATATACATCTATTGAATTATATGAGGCCTTTGCGGATTACAACGATATGATGGAAATTACAGAAAATATGGTAGCTCATATATGCCAAAAAGTTCTTGGTACAACTAAGGTGGTTTATGAAGATACTGAAATAGATTTTAAACCACCATGGAATAGGATAACTATGGTTGATGCTGTTAAAAAATTTGCAAATGTAGATTTTAATGAAATAAAAGACGATGATAAAGCACGTAAAATTGCTGAAGAAAAAAATATTGAACTTAAAAAAGAATTAAAAGATTGTTCAAAGGGCGATATACTAGATGCTATGTTTGAAGAATTTTGTGAAGAAAAATTTATTCAACCTACTTTTGTATTAGATTACCCTGTAGAAGTATCACCTCTTACTAAGAAAAAGAGAGGAAATTCTGAATTTACTGAGAGATTTGAAGGATTTGTATATGGAAGAGAAATATGCAATGCATATTCAGAGTTAAATGATCCTATAGTTCAAAAAGAAAGATTTGTTCAGCAGTTAAAGGAAAGAGAAATGGGTGACGATGAAGCATATATGATGGACGATGATTTTATAAATGCACTTGAAATTGGTATGCCACCAACAGGAGGATTAGGAATAGGTGTAGATAGACTTATAATGTTTTTGACTAACTCATCTTCAATAAGAGATGTCATATTATTCCCTACAATGAAGCCATTACAGCAATAAATTATAATTAATATTCAAAAATATTATATTGTGTTTTGTAACCTGGATGGTATAATAAAATTGTAAGTTTTAAATTGTTCCGTGGTAGCTCAATGGTTGAGCATTCGGCTGTTAACCGAAGGGTTGAAGGTTTGAGTCCTTTCCACGGAGCCATTTATATTGATTATATTGAAAATAAATTTAATATATAGCTGTGAGAAAGAATAGTAATAATGTTTCTTTAAAAGAGAGGCTGTGATTGGTGAAAACAGCTGAAGTCTCATTATGAAAGGAGCTTTTGAGCTATAAATATTTAAAGATGAGCATCTCTGCTAAAAAGGGTGGAACCGCGGATATAATTCGTCCCTTTAAAGAGGCTCTTTTTTTATGTGTGAAAATATTTTACAAATTAAGCCCAATACAAAATCAAAATACAGGAGGAGAAATATATGGATAAGAATATGGATAAGGTTGTTGCACTGGCAAAAAGTAGAGGATTTGTATATCCTGGCTCAGATATATATGGAGGACTCGCAAATACATGGGATTATGGTCCTGTTGGAGTAGAACTAAAAAACAATGTGAAGAAAGCATGGTGGCAGAAATTTGTTCATGATAGTAAACACAATGTAGGAATAGATTGTGCCATACTTATGAATAACGAAGTTTGGAAGGCTTCCGGTCATGTAGGAAATTTTTCAGATCCTCTTATGGATTGTAAGGAATGCAAATCTAGATTTAGAGCGGATAAATTAGTTGAAGAGCATATGACAGCACAAGGAGTAGAAAAAGCTAGTGCAGATGGCTGGAGCAACGAAAAACTAGAAAAATACATAAAAGATAATAATATAGTTTGTCCTAATTGTGGGAAAAGCAACTTTACAGACATAAGACAATTCAATCTTATGTTTAAAACTTATCAGGGTGTAACTGATGATACCAAATCAGAAATATACTTAAGACCTGAAACAGCACAGGGTATATTTGTAAACTTTAAAAATGTACAAAGAACAAGTAGAAAAAAAATACCCTTTGGAATAGCGCAGATAGGAAAATCTTTTAGAAATGAAATTACTCCAGGAAATTTTACTTTTAGAACAAGAGAATTTGAACAGATGGAACTTGAATTTTTTTGCAAACCAGGCACAGATTTAGAATGGCATAGTTACTGGAAGGATTATTGCTGGAATTTCTTAATTAGTTTAGGACTTAAAAAGGAAAATATACGATTCAGAGATCATGAGAAAGAGGAACTCTCTCACTATAGTAGTGCTACCTCCGATATTGAATATTTATTTCCATTTGGATGGGGGGAACTTTGGGGTATTGCAGATAGAACGGATTATGATTTGAAACAACATCAGGAACATTCAGGAAAAGATATGACATATCTTGATCCAACAACTCATGAAAAATTTGTTCCATACTGTATAGAACCTTCAGTTGGAGCAGATAGAGCAGTACTTGCTTTCTTAGTTGATGCTTATGATGAGGAAGAACTTGAAGGTGGAGATACAAGAATAGTTATGCATTTCCATCCAGCTATAGCACCATTTAAAGCGGCAGTACTTCCGTTAACTAAAAAATTATCTGAAAAGGCTTCAGAAGTTTATGATCTTTTAAGAAACGATTTTAATATAGATTACGATGAAGCAGGAAGTATTGGAAAGAGATATAGAAGAGAAGATGAAATTGGAATACCTTACTGTATAACAATTGACTTTGATACGCTTGAAGACAATACTGTTACTGTAAGAGATAGAGACACTATGGATCAATTCAGAATAAAAGTAGAAGAACTCAATAAATTCCTTAAAGAAAAAGTAGAATTTTAGATAGAATTTTTAATAAAGCAAAACCACTCATAAAAATGAGTGGTTTTGCTTGTACAAAAAAATTACCGGATGTTACGACATCCGGTAAAATAGGGTTTAATCATGGGGATATGTTATATGTTTAATTAAAACTTGGGGAATTATATTAATGTTTCCTTACGGCACAGTAATAGTATAACATACAGTAAGAATAATTTTCAATAGATAAATATAAAATTTTTAAATTAAGTATTTTCTCATAATTTAGACTTTATTTGATAAAATATTGGAGAATTTTATATATAAAAAACAGTACAATGGTGAAATAGAAGTGATATAATGAATTGAAAAGATTATAGGAATAGTTTATTTTGGAGGTTTTTTGATGAAGGATGATTTTAGAAATTTTAAAAGGTTTATAAATGGTAAAAAGACAGCAGTAGTTGGTATTGGGATAAGCAATAAACCTTTGATAGATTTTTTGATAAAATTGGGAGCACAGGTAAGTGCTTTTGATAAAAAGAATGAAAACCAGATAGGAGAATATGCTAAGAAATTAAAAGACAATGGAGTAAAGCTTGTATTAGGACAAAATTATCTGGAAGATTTAAATAATTTTGATGTAATATTTAAAACACCATCTATGAGAATAGATAGTCCTGCGTTGACAGCAGAAAAAAATAAAGGTGCATATATAACTTCAGAAATTGAAGAATTTATTAAATACTGTCCAGCTAAAATATATGGTGTTACAGGAAGCGATGGAAAAACTACTACAACTACTCTTATATATAGTATTTTGAAGGAAGAAGGATATAAAAGCTGGGTTGGAGGAAACATAGGCATACCGCTATTTTCTAAAATAGAAGAAATAAAATCTGATGATAAAGTAGTTCTCGAGCTTTCAAGTTTTCAGCTTATGGGAATGGATGTGTCACCAGAGGTAGCAGTAGTTACAAATATAAGTCCAAATCATCTTGATATACACAAAGACATGGAAGAATACGTAAATGCAAAGAAAAATATATTCAAACATCAAAGCAGTAATGATTTGGTAATTCTTAATAAAGATAATGAGTATACTAATTCCATGGTAAAAGAAGCTATTGGCAGAATAAAACAGTTTAGTATCAAAGATGAATTGAAGTCTGGTGGATGCTTAAAAGGGGATACGTTGTATATTGATGGAATTGAAGTATGTAAAACAAATGAAATTAAGCTTATGGGAATGCATAATGTTGCGAATTTTTTAACTGCGTTTGCAGCAGTTAAAGATGATGTAAGCATACAAAGTATGAAAAAGGTTGCTACTACATTTCAAGGAGTAGAACACAGGTGTGAGTTTGTGAGAGAATTAGAAGGAGTAAAATATTACAATGATTCTATAGCTACAAGTCCAACTAGAGTACTTGCAGGACTTAAGGCTTTTGATAGACCTGTTATACTTATAGCAGGTGGATATGATAAGAAGATTCCTTTTGATATACTTGCAGAAGAAGGATATTCAAAGATAAAGACTTTAATTTTGATGGGAGATACAAAGGATAAAATACTTGAAGCTTTTCATAAGTTAAAAGAAGAAAAGAATATTGAAGTTAAAATAATTTTAGCAGATTCACTTGAAGATGCTGTTAATAAAGCAAATAAAATAGCCACTAAAGGCGATATAGTTACCCTTTCTCCTGCATGTGCAAGCTTTGATGCATATCCAAACTTTGAAGCTAGAGGCAATGAGTTTAAAAAATTAATAAACAAATTATAATGTTCAGGTCATTTAAAAGACGTTTTCTTATCAAAGTAAGAATGTTTTTTATATGACCGTTTTTTATAGTTTCTCATTATTATGCATATGATAAAAAAAGTTTAAAAAAGTATTGACAGTTAGATAAAAAGAACGTATAATGTAAAACTGTAATGACAAACAACAAGCAGTTTATTTAATATCTGGTGGTAATGACGTGAAGGTAACACTCCTTCCCATTCCGAACAGGCAGGTTAAGCTTCATTGTGCCGAAAGTACTGCAGGGGAGGCCCTGTGGAAGGTTAGGTAGTCGCCAGGTTTAAAATATGGATCTTTAGCTCAGTTGGTTAGAGCAACCGGCTCATAACCGGTAGGTCTGGGGTTCGAGTCCCTGAAGGTCCACCATATTTGGGGGTAT
>NZ_JAGGLM010000032.1 GCF_017874415.1 Clostridium algifaecis | reverse complement strand
ATCTTCATGTAAAAAGAACAAATGACAAACTGCGACCATTTTAACAAATGGCCGTTTATTTTTGTACATATACACTTGGTAGTTTATCGCTTACACTTAAAAACAGTTAAATAAATATAAATGAGCATCTATTTCAATAGGTGCTTTTCTTATACCAGAAGGTGAAACAAAAAACTAAAGATAATCTTCTGGTTTACGAAAAATAGTAAAAATATGATAATATTAACTCAGGCGATTGTAATATGAAAAAAATAGCATTAGTAATTCTATGTTTTGTGCTTGTAATTACTGGTTGCTTCATAGCAAAAATGCAAGTTTCAAATTCGCAGAAGCAGTCGTCAGATCCTGCTAAGCAGGTAGTAGAAAATTATTTTAAATATCTTAATGAAAAGGATAAAAAAGAGTTTTTGGATAAAACAGGACTCTTTTTCTATAATTTATTTTAATTATTGTATGATAAATATAATGAAGTTACATTACAAGGAGTATACAAAATTTTACAGATATAAACTTTTTTTAATTACTAAAATATTATTTAGAAAGACTTTTATCTAATAAATCAGATAGCATACGGAAATTTTCTATCATATTCTTTTTTTGTTTTTCTGATATATTTTTAAAAGCTTCCGACTCTGATAATTTAAGTTTTTCAAGTATACTGTTTGCATATTGGCTTCCTTCCTTAGTAAATCTAACAATTTTATTCCTACGATCTTTAGGATTAACTATTCTAGAAATATACCTTTTTTTCTCAAGTTCAGATAATATTAATGAAACTGTCTGTTTAGGCAAACTTAATTTATCTCGAATCTTATTCTGAGTACAACAAGATGAACTTTGATTTATTACATATAGAGTAAATAAAGTTGTATCTTGAATATTATGTTTTTTTGCCCAAACGCGGTAACTATCATTAATTTTAAACCAAGATTTGTAATAAACATCTAATAGTTCGGAAATTTCATTATCTTTATTCATATTTTATGTATTTCTCCTTTAATTTGATATATAATTAATGGCTGGTACTACTAAGATTTAATCCTATAACTCCTAATATAATAAAGAGTATAGATATTACTTTTAAGATATTAATACTTTCTTTAAAAACAATAACTCCAATTATTGCTATAATTGTGGTACCTGCTGCTCCCCATATAGCGTATGCTACACTAACAGATATCTTTTTTAATGACATTGAAAGAAAAATAAAGCATAAAACATATGTTATGAGTGTACCTAATGCTGGCAATACTTTTGTAAATCCTTCAGACAGCTTCATGCAAGTAGTCCCTAAAGTTTCAAATGCAATAGCTATTATTAAATAAATCCATTCCATATATAAGAACCTCTTTTAAATAAAATTAGTCCAATAATAGACTAATTTTATTATAACAATAAGCTCTTTATTAATCAACAAAGATTTTATTTGAGCTTTATATAATTAAACATCGTACTATTCAATTGTCAAAGAACATCTATATATTCAGATTTATTGATTACTTTAATTACCTAGAATAATTTTTATAATTTTGTATAAACTTTAAATGTAAGCAGTAAAGATTACTATAAAAAGGAGTGATTAATATGGCATATAGTAATAAACTAGTAGTTCCACAAGCTAAAGCAGGACTAAACCAGTTTAAGATGGAGTCAGCTAGAGAAGTTGGAGTAAACTTAAAAGATGGCTATAATGGAGATTTAACTTCCAGAGAAGCTGGATCTGTAGGTGGAAATATGGTTAAGAAAATGATTCAAGCTTATGAACAAAATTTAAAATAAATATATAGCAAAAACCTGTACCCTTAGTTAAAAGAGTACAGGTTTTATTACTTGTTAGTATATGGAATATTGCTAGTAATAATAACATTAAAAAAGAGCTTATTCAATATATAAGAATAATATTTACGTTTTTAAACAATACTAAGTTATGTAAAATTTATAAACGAAAGAAGGTTTTGATTATGGATACTCCTAAAATGAGTGTTAAATGTGGTGTAGATTGTTGCCATTATTGGAATAATAATAGCTGTAATGCAAGTGCATTAGAAGTTAATCCAATGAAAGGTAAAGATCCTAACACTAGTGATGATACCTGTTGTACGACATTTAAGCCAGATAAGTAATAAATATATTGAGTAGAGGCTCCAGTTCAATTTGAATTGGAGTCATGTTTTACCTTAAAATAGAATGAAAGTTTGCATATGATGGGATTATATGGAAGATATTCGGAAATAATTAATGTTTATTGATAAACTATATTATTATTTGAAAATTATATATATTTTTCGACTAATAAATGGTATAATACTATTAAAATATTTTTATTGGAGGTAATGAGAATGACTCAATTAAATGAAATCTATAAGTGTGATTTATGTGGAAATATTGTAGAGGTAGTACATTCAAGTGGAGGACAATTGGTATGTTGTGGACAACCAATGACTTTACAAACGGAAAACACTGTTGAAGCATCAAAAGAAAAACATATTCCTGTAATAGAAAAATTGAAAGATGAAATATTGATTAAAGTTGGAAGTACAGAACATCCAATGGATGAAAAGCATTATATAGAATGGATTGAAATTCAGACTCCTAAAAATATATATAGAAAATATTTGAAACCAGGTGAAAAACCAGAGGCAGTTTTTAAAACAAATGATGATATTATATGTGCAAGAGCGTATTGTAATATTCATGGATTATGGAAATCAAATTAATATATAATTGTTTTAAAACTAGAATAAATTAGTACAATATGTTGAATGGAGGAAAGTTTATGATTGATAATAAAGCATTTTATAAGTTAAGTTATGGATTATATATTGTAAGTTCAGTTTCTGAAGGTAGAAAAAATGGTCAAATTGCAAATACAGTTTTTCAGATAACATCAGATCCAATTACGATTGCAGTTAGTATAAATAAACAAAATCTTACTCATGAATATATAAGAAAAAGTAAATTAATAGGAATTTCTGTTTTGTCTGAGGAAGCACCTATGGATTTAATAGGTAGGTTTGGCTTTAAATCTGGAAGAGATATAGACAAATTTTCAAATGTATCATTTAAAACGTTAGATAGCGGTGTACCAGTAGTTCTTGACAATACAGTATCATATTTTGAACTGCATGTTGAAAAAGAAATAGATGTTTTGACTCATACGGTATTTATTTGTAAGGTATTAAGTTCAGGTTTGATTAAAGATACAAATCAGATGACATATCAGTATTATCAGGATATAAAGCGCGGTAAAATACAAAAAACTGCATCAACTTATGTAGAAAATAAAGAGAAACCTGTAAGTGAAATTAGTAATGATAAACCTAAATATCAATGTTCAGTATGTGGATATATATATGATCCAGACGTTGGAGATTCTAAATCTGGTGTATCAGCAGGAACTTCATTTGAAAATTTACCGGATAATTGGACTTGTCCAATTTGTGGAGTGTCTAAAGATAAATTTAATCAAATAAATTAAAGTATTTTGATAATATAAAAGCACTGTATTATTCAGTTGAATTTTACGGTGCTTTATATATTTTAGAACATTATCTAACTATTTTAAAGTATTGCTTGAATAATCAAAGACTATTTTTGATCATTTTTTTCTCAGTGTTGTAAAGCAGAAATACAGCAATTTATTGATATATGTCTTGGTGGTGACAATCACATTTTCAGGACTTAGGACATAGTATAATTTTGTAACACTATATAAAGAAAGGAACAATATGTATAATACTGATAGAAGGTATCCATGTTACTATTACATCAATAAACAAATGTATAATTCGGGTAATATGTATGATAATGCATATAGTACCTATTCATGCCCTTATTTAGCTAATATATCAATGTACAATCAGAATTATTGGAGGCAGTTTAATGACCCGTATATTCCTTGTGACGATGAAGTTGAGTATGATTCAAGGCTTGATTGTTCACAATCATCGAAGGGTTATGATTCAATTGAATTAAAGGATTATGGACCACAGCCCTTTGTAGTTAACATTGATAAAGCTACTAAGCAAAACAATAATTTTCGTACTGCTCTATGGACAGGAAAACACCTGCAAGTTACCTTGATGAGCATCAATGTCGGTGATGATATTGGTTTGGAAATTCATCCAAATGTTGATCAGTTCATACGAGTTGAAGAAGGCCAGGGGCTTGTTAAAATGGGAAAAGATAAATATAAGTTGGGTTTTCAGAAAAAAGTATATGATGGCTTTGCAATAATGGTACCTGCTGGTACATGGCACAATGTTATAAATACAGGTAATAAACCACTTAAAGTATATTCTATTTATGCACCACCTCAACATCCACGCAATACGGTTCATGTAACCAAAGCGGATGCAGAAGCCTCTGAATAGAACCAGCAAATGAATATAATTATTTTAACACCGTATTATTCAAAATGAATTTTACGGTGTTAAAAATAATTATAAAACTTGAGTAGTTCATAAAATAATATAATTTGTTACAAATAGTTAATTAATATGACACTAAGTTGTAATAAAAACCTTATAGAATAATAAGTGTCCTAAGGAAATAACCTTAGCGAAAATGAAAATAAAGGTTCTACATATATATAAAAGTAATGGTAATTACCAAACTGGTGTCTGTGGTTGCAGGGCACTCTAAAATTAAGTGCAACCGCCAAAATATATTATATAAATTAAATTTGTTAAAATTTACAAAAGTCAATACTTGATTTTCCAAAAATTAACATATATAATAATACTTGTCCTAAGGTAAAAACTTAGAGGGAAAAATATGCATTTGGATAAATTCCAGGTGTTTATTTTTTTATCTAAAACTATAATTCGTCAAAAAAGTGATTTGTTCATAAAGTGTTTAAAAAGTATATAGTTATTTAATAAATATGACATAATACCGTAACAAATAACTTATATAATGACAATAATCCTAAGATAAAACTTAGAGAAAAAAATAATAGTCCCCCTATTATTTATTTATTGAAATAAAAATAAGTACTGGTAGTTACCGGTGCTTATTTTACGTGATAAAATAAAAGAAAGTAGTTTAGTACAACTTAATATGGAGGATAAAACATGAGAGAGTTTAAATTTAGAATTTGGGACAAGAAGAATAAAAGTTGTCATATAAAAAATAATCCTTATACGGAAGAAAGTTTAAAAATAAAAGACAGGTTTATAGTTACAGAATTTACAGGATTAAAAGATAAAAATGGTAAAGAAATTTTTGAAGGGGACATTATAGGAATAAATTATGAAGAAACTTCCATAAAATTGCCGGTTAAATTTGGAAAATATTCATTTGACAAGTTTATAGGAGAATGTGGAGAAATTAGTGAATCAACTGAATTATATGGATTTTATGTAGAAAATGAATATCTTTATATTCAAATGTTGAATGGAAATGTAGTAATTGTAGGTAATATATTTAATAATGAGGATATAAAATTTTAGAATATTTTTTAATACCGATATAATATAATAGTGTTAAAGAGAGAAGGAATGGCTATGAAAAAGACTTATATCTTAGACACTAATGTTATTCTGTATTCACCAATAGCTATATTGACTTTTGGAGATTCTGATGTAGTTATACCAGAAATTGTACTCGAAGAGCTTGACAGCTTTAAGAAAAATAAAAATGACTTAGGTGCAAATGCAAGGTATGCAGCTAGATTAATAGACGATTTTAGAAAAAAAGGAAAACTTAACAAAGGCGTAAAGCTTCCAGGTGGTGGGAAGTTAAGGGTTGAAATGAATCATCATGATATAAAAATGCCTCCATCCTGGGATAAGAGCAAACCGGATAATAGAATAATACAGGTTTGTATAGGACTTAAAAAAAATGGAGAAGATGTTTGTTTAATAACAAAAGATACTTTTGAAAGAATTAAAGCAGACACCATGGATATAGAAGTTGAAGATTTTTACGAAAAAATAGTTCCAGAGGATGAAAGTCAGTATACAGGAAGAATAGAACTATATATATCTAAAGATAATATCACTGAGTTTTATAAAAATAAATATATTGATATGGATAATATAAGTTGTTATATTGAATCAACACAGGAATATACTGCTCCAAAGCTTTATATTAATGAATTTGTTATACTTCGATGTGTCGATAATCCCAAGCAAACTGCACTTGGAAGGTTTGATGGAGAAAAAATTGCACAACTTAACTTTACAGATATGTCGCCTATAGGAATAAGTCCAAGGAATGTTGGACAGAAATTTATGCAGGAAGCTCTTTTTACAGATGCTGATAAGGCACCACTTGTTATAATAAAAGGTCCGGCGGGTACAGCCAAAACTTTGTTCTCATTAGCTGTGGGATTGCACAATATATTGGAAGATAACATGAAAAAATATAGAAGGATATTGGTTTGCAGACCTAATGTAACCATGGATGAAGATATAGGTTTTTTACCCGGGACTGAGAGAGAAAAAATATTTCCGTTTATGAGACCTATACTTGATAATTTAGAGATATTGGTAGATTCTGATGAAAAAGAAAGATATAAAAATGAAAAAGAACTGGCTGATAAAATAAAAGAATTATTTGATAGAAGAATAATAGATACAGAAGCTGTGGGATATTTGAGAGGACGTTCCATAGTAAAAAACTGGCTTATAATAGATGAAGCACAAAACTTAACGCCCAAGCAGGTGAAGTCTATTATAACTAGAGTTGGTATTGGAACAAAGCTCTTGCTTATAGGTGATCCGGAACAAATAGATCAACCATTTCTTGATTCTAGATCAAACGGCTTAAGCTATGCATCAGAAAAAATGAAGGGGAGCAAACTATGCTATCAGGTAACTTTAAAGCATAGTGAATGTGAAAGATCACCGCTAGCTTATGAGGCATCCAGGAAATTATAAAATTATAAATTTTTTAGCATGATTTACTTGAATTATGGTACCCTAATTATAGGATGTTTATTTTTCTATAAATTAGGGTACTTTTTATTTACAAAATTATTATTTACAAAATTTTTATTTAATTTGGAACCTTTGCTATTTAAAAAATAAGTTATTTATTGTACAATATTGAAAGATGTATTTTGTAGAAAGGAAAATTTTTAGTATGAGAAAAAGAAGAGTTGATGGTAAAAGTAGAAAACATATATGGAAAAATATAGTAATGTTTTTAATATTTGAAGTCGTATTCACATGTATAACTGCTCCATTTCTTGTATTTCGCGGTCCTTTTAAAAATGTTACAAGGACAGTGGTAGGTTCTGCAATGACAACATTAAGCCATCAATATATTGCAAAACTATTTTTATCTGATGCAGAAATAAAGAGTATATTAGGAGAGAACAAGATAGATAATATAAAGCAGCAGGATATTGATCCTTCTAAATTTAAAAGTACACATGACAGCAGTATAGAAAGAGAAGATATAAGTGAAGGTAATAAATTTAAAGGGTACATGCTTATAATTCATGATCCTACTAGAATAAAAGTAGGATATAGTAAAAAATTAGGAGTAGCAGGTGAATTAACCAGCATGATAGCAAAAGATAATAATGCTGTAGCTGCTATAAATGGTGGAGCTTTTACAGACAGTTCCAATAAAGACAGTCAATGGACAGGCACTGGGGGTAAGCCTGAGGGTTTGCTTATGAGTAAAGGTAAGATAATATACAATGATATAACAGATCCAAATGAAAAAATACAAATTATGGGATTCACTGATAAAGGGCAGTTAATAGTTGGATCTCACAGCTTGAATGATATTAAGAAACGTAAGATAACAGAAGCCATATCATTTAAACCGGCAATAGTAGTAAATGGTGAAGGTACTATAAAATCTGGAGATGGTGGTTGGGGTATAGCTCCAAGAACTGCTATAGGACAGAGAAGCGATGGAGCTATACTATTTCTTGTTATAGATGGAAGACAAACCAAGAGTGTAGGAGCTTCACTTAAAGATGTTCAAAATATAATGCTTCAATATAATGCACTAAATGCTACTAATCTTGATGGTGGTTCTTCATCAACTATGTATTATGAAAATGAAATTATAAATAATCCATGTGATCCATTGGGAGAAAGATCCGTTCCTTCTGCTGTTTATGTAGAACAATAAAATAGAAAATAAAGGAGAGTGTTGGATGAAAACTTTTAGAAAAATCACATCATGGATTATTGTATCTTTAGTTGTACAATTTGCTGGATTGTTTTATATTAATAATTATTTTTTATCTTCTAACACGGAAATAAAGACAAAAAAAATTGTAAAAAGTGAACCTAAAAAAGATGATGCAGTTGTAAAAATACCTGATGATGCTACAAATATTAGTACTTCTTTTGATGGTATGTATATATCTTATTATGAAGAGAACACACTTAAAATAATAAATACGAAAAATGGAAACGAAAAAAATATATATTTTAAAAATGGTTCAAAAATGTCATTTTATAAATGGCTTAAAGATAGAAATAGAATGCTTATAGCTGAAAAACAAAGCTCGGATTCTGAAGATGATGGTTATATTTTTAATTTGGAATATTATGAAGTAGATAAGGATATAAAAGAAAATATAAAAAAATTAAAAGATTTAAGTAGTAAAACTGAGATTGAGGATATACAGGAATCTCCGCTTACTAATGTTATATACATTAAAACAAAGGATTCTGGTGAAAGAACCAATATATATAGAATTAATATAATGAATGAAATGGAAAAAGTAAAAACAAACTCATGTATAGTAGGAAATATGGGAATACTATCTTTAAAGGATAAGCTTATATATGAAGATGATATATATCACAAAATTTATGTAACAGGTCAAGATGAACCTCTTAATTTAAGTAGTGTGAAGAATCCTGTATGGGTTGGAGTAGATGATGATGACAGAGTTTATATAGGAGATATGCAGGACAATAAAGTTAGCAATTTGTATTATGGGAATATAGATGACACTAACAAGAATTATCAAACTATAAACATTGGAGAATCAGTTAACGCAAGTGATATATATGTAAATAAATCTGGAAAAGTATATGTTAATAATAATCTAAAAGGTGAAGTTAAAGATATTTCAAGTGGCAAAACTTATACATATCATGGACAGTTTGTTCAAATGTACGATAATGGAATTATTTCTGTAAGTGATGGAAAATTAGTTAAAACTCTGTTAAACTAAAGAGTATATTTGAAATTTAAATTTTCATTTGAAAGAAGGGATTAGTTGAATATAGACATATTAAATAAAGTACTTATTATACCGGGAATACTTATAGGACTTACGTTTCATGAATATGCCCATGCAATTGTTTCGGATAAATTAGGAGATAAAACACCTAGATTTCAAGGAAGATTGACTTTGAATCCATTTGTACATTTAGATATAATTGGTTTCATAATGATAATTTTAGTTGGATTTGGGTGGGCAAAGCCAGTAGAGACTAATCCTTCTGCATATAAAAACAGGTATAGTGATGATTTGAAGGTATCTATAGCAGGACCTATTGCTAATCTTTTGGTGGCATTTGTGTTTGCAATTCTCACTGTTCTTATATATAAGTTCGGGTTTTCTCAGAATCTAATGTCGACTTCAATTGCAAATATAGTAGTTAAAATATTTTTGCAGGCAGTTAATATAAATTGTATGCTTTTTGTTTTTAATTTAATACCTATACCGGGATTGGATGGATTCCACATATTGAGAGATTTATTTCCATCGATATATTACAAAATATCTGATACAGTTTATAGATATCAACTCATAATATTGGTTATATTTGTCGTAACTCCAATTGCAAATTATGTAGTTGGTATTCCATCTTCGATTTTATCATACAGGTTTATAAAAATAGCAACAGCTATAATAGGATAGCTGTTGCTTTAACTTTATTTTAGATTTATTTTACCTGTTGTTCCAGTTCGTTAAATATAGTGTGTACTTTAATACCCCAATTCCCATCTTCAGCATATTTTTTACCTATCCAAGCAAAAGCATCTTCACCACTAGGCAAATCAACACATAACTTAACTACGGTTCTAGCAGCTATTTGTGAAGAATCATCTATATTTGTGTTATATAGCTGCCAGCTTTGATAAACGTTAAAAGGATTATTTGCAATTTTGGATGCATCTTTTCCATCCTGTTGCACAAAGTTTTCTTCCTGACCAGTTATTGCGAAAAGTAAAAGAGGATTAACATTGTACTCTTCAGCTGAATTTAATATAGCTGAAAAGTATGGTTCTTCTGCAAGTAATGAATTATGGCTTGTAAGAAAGGATTTTAGTTTATCCTCCTGTATTTGTGTATATTTCAAAGAATCTGGCAAATTGTTTGGTACATTTAAGCTGATTCCTTGACTATGTTCCTTGGCATTTACATTAGTAACTTGACTGGTGCTTGGGTTACTAGCTTGTCCACCATTTGCAATAACGTCTGCAGTATTATCTGAAATTCCAGCGGTACCACCAAGTATATATAATTTGGTAAAGGCCTTATTGGCTATGAAACTTTTTGTAGTATCTTCTAAATCATCTCCAACCAAAACTATAGGATTTCCATTAAGTGCTGCAAAAGCTGATCCACTTAAAGCATCTGCGAAATCTTTTGAAGATGCTAAGAAAGCAGTGCCAAAATCAAATTTGTCCCAAAATTTATTTATTACGTTTATATTTCTTTCGTATGCATCATTTCCAGTTATTCTTTGAACGTCAGGAAAATTAGAAACTGCAGAATCGCTGATTAAATCTTCTCCACCTACAACATATGTTTTAGTTATATTATTTTCTTTGATAAAACTTGCTACTGAATCTGGTACATAATCTTTTGGCATTAATATAATAGGAATTTGAAGTTTAGCTGCTATAGGAGATACTGAAAGAGCATCAGTATAGCTGCTGTCTGTAGTTAATATTATTCCGCTTGAAGTTCCTATTTCTTTTGCGACATCTACAGAAGTTGAAGTCCTATCTTGTCCCGAAAACCTTTTAGTTTGTATATTCATTGCATTAAGCTGATCTTCGATTGAAGTATTTATAACACCAGTACCACCTACGATAAATGCTTTTTTTATGTTTAATCTGATTAATTGATTATATGTATCACTATTTAATTTATCGTTTTCTGTCAAAAGTATTGGTGCATTATATTTTTTCGCTAAGGTAGATGCACTTAAAGCATCTGGAAAATTAGAACCATTAACTATAACAGCACAATCTGAATTCTGCCAGCCCTTGGTAACTATTGCAGAACAGGTTTTATATCTATCACTTCCCCATAATCTTTCAACTTGAGCTGAAGCTGCTTTAACTGTACTATGAAAAGATATTAATACAGAAATAGCAAATAATAAAATTATCTTTTTTTTCATTTATATTCCTCCCTAAGTAATATATTAATGTAATACACGTATAATTTCAAATATGTAAATTAATAATGGAAATTATGTAAAATAAAAACACCAACTGTTTTCCGAACAGCTGATGTTTTTATTTTACTTTTCAAGTTCTTTAAATATGGAACGCACTCCATAACCCCAATTTGTATCTTCTGCATATCTTTTGCCTATCCATAGGAAAGGATCTGCATTTTGGGGTCTGTCTTTAGATAAAGTTATTACGGTACGGGCAGCTATTTTAGAGGAATCATCTATATTTGTATTGTATTCCTGCCAGCTGTGAAAAACGTTAAAAGGATTATTGGCAATCTTATTTGCATCTTTTTCACCTTGTGGTACAAAATCTTGTTCCTGGCCCGTTATTGCAAAAAGTAAAAGTGGATTTATATTAAATTCTTTGGCTGTATTTAATATAGTTGAGAAGTAGGGCTCTTTTGCAAGTAACGAATTGCGTTTTGTAAGGAAATCCTTTAGTTTACCCCTACGTATTCTTCTATACTTTATATAATCAGGCAAATTGTTTTGTGTATTAGTTATTTTATTTAATCCATCTAAATATATACTTCCTTTTTGAGAATAATATACAGAATATATAGAATGATCAATAATATTTTTACCGGCAGCTGTATGTGCTAATATGCTTATAATAAAAATACAGATTAAACTCATTGAAAAAATTACTTTTTTGCTCTTGATTATATTTAAAATATGATTACTATTTGAATTTTGGGTATTAGATATATTATTGGATGTATGTTCTATGTCGACATAGTTTTTGTATGAATCTATAATTTTATTATCACGCTTGACTTTAGACTTTTTAATTGTGATTTTGTCTTTAGGTAAATTATTTTCTATGTAATTTTTGAATGAATTTTGGCTAACTTTATTTTTTACATTCAAATTAACCCAGTTGAGCAATCTTTTATTTGAACTTTGTTCATGATTCATATTCGTGATACACGATTTGAACAGGTCATACATAAAAATAGAATCTTTATTTTTAAAAATAGTGTTTTTTAAAGTATTAAATTTTATCTTATTTTTTTCAGATTCGTTGAACTCGCTGAGATTTGTATCAAGTATATGATGTATTGTTTTTGAGAGCATGTCCGCTTTTTTTGCTTCAGTATTATTAACATATTTTTTGTCGATATAATTTTTCATGTTTAATATATCATTTTTGTTAATTAGTTTTTTGTTCTTTAATTCTTCTATAAAGTAATCCATAATCTCACAACCTAAATAGTTTTGGCTAAATATATTAGTTATCGTAATTTAGAAGAAAAACTTTAATATACTAACTAATTATGTTTAATTATAATGAAATGTGAATTTTATAATATGTAGACTAAATAATATATATGTGATAAAGTTAAAAATATGTTGAAATTTAACGATTTTATGATATGGAAGGGAAATAGAATATGAGACTTAGGAAAAAGTGGTGGGCAAGGCCTGAAATGGAGGCAAGTCATCTGACTATAGTAAATCCACAGGAGCATAGTGGAAAATGGAATGAAGAATTTGAAAATAAAAATAAAATATATCTTGAATTAGGCTGCGGCAGGGGAAAATTTATATGTACTAATGCTGAAAATAATAAAGATATAAATTATATAGGAATTGATTTAAAAGATGAGGTACTTATATATGATGTCAGAAGGGCAGAAGAGTTAGAACTTGAAAATGTGAGAATTGTACCTATGAATATAGGAAATATTGAAGAAATATTTGATACTGATGAGATCAGCAGAATATACATAAATTTTTGCAATCCATGGCCAAAGGAAAGACACAAGAAGAGAAGACTTACTCATCCAGGATTTTTAAATATGTACAAGAAATTTTTAGTACCGGGAAGTGAAATATGGTTTAAGACTGATGATACTGGATTATTTACAGATTCTCAGGAGTACTTTCCTGAGAGCGGTTTTAATATAGAATATTTGACATATGATTTGCACAATAGTGATTTCCAAGGAAATATCACTACGGAATACGAAGAAAAGTTTACATCTCTTGGAATGAAGACTATGTTTTTGATAGCCAGGTATGAGCAGATATAAAATATGTAATAAGAAGAATGTTATTAGAAAGAGATCAATAATTAAAACAATAAATGATAATTTAAAATAACCAGATAATGGAGATATCTGGTTATTTTTCAACTTCTTTTATTTCATCACTTCTATCTTTAACTTCCATATTATAAAAGCTTTCATTCTCTGGAATTTCCATTCTGAAACAAGAACAATTTTGAACAAATGCAGTTGCATTTTTTATTGAAAGCTCGCTTATATGCCCTCCAAATTTTTTGTCTTTGCTTACGAAATGAAAGTGGTATCCGGGAACATTAATTCCTTTAATAAAAGATGGACACCTAAATCCAACTATATATCCATCTATATCCTTATATTCAAAAATAGGTTGATTTTTAACAGCTTCAGCCATAGGTTTATAAGGCATCTCCTGTTTTACTACAGTTCTTGTTCTAACATAATTGAATTTACCTTCTATGTAAAAAGCATAAAATACGTTCGTGCTTTCTATAAGGCTATCAAATTTTTCCTGTATATCATGATAAGAATTTAAATCATGTATATCATGTATATCATAATTTTCAAATTCAGTAATAACAGCAAATGGAACAAAGTCATTTTTAGAACATACATAAATAGTTCCATCTGGTCTAGTTCTATAAAAGATACCATCTAATAAAGTTAATTCACCATCTAAGCCCTTAAATGTTCCTATTCCAAAATTTCCTTTTTGAAGAAGCTTGCTTAATGAAACACATCCGTCATATAATCCTGAGACTAATGCATTTATCGTAGATATTTGGTATATATGATTTGGAGTATCTAATTCATCCATTACGGTCACCTCAGAAGTAATTATAGCATAGCAAATTTTAAGTTTCCATATTGAAATTTAATATAAATCCAAATTATTTTTAATCTAATTTTAATCTTTTATAGACATAATATTAAACATATGAAATGATTATTAAATAATGAAAGGATATTTTAAACATGAACATGGAACTTTTTAGATTAATAAATAATTTGGCAAATAAAAATAGTGGATTGGATCATATAATGATTTTCTTTTCAAAGTATGTACCATATATATTTATGGGAATTATTGCATTAGTGTTTGTTTTAGGCTTTATTGGTAAAAATGAAGAGTATAGGAAAGCATCTATTAATACATTTCTTGTTACAGTTATTAACTTAATATTAAGTTTTATAATTGGAAATATATATTATGTTGATAGACCTTTTGTTCATAACAAGGTGAATTTACTTTTCCCACATGTAGAAGATGCATCTTTTCCGAGTGATCATGCTGTAGGAACAATGAGTATAGCATTAGGGCTAGGAAAATACAATAAAGTACTTGGAATAATACTGACAATAGTATCAATTCTTGTAGGATTTTCAAGAGTATATGTTGGACATCATTATCCATTTGATGTTGTTGGTGCATATATTATGGTATTTATCACAAACTATTTGTATAATTTAACATTAAAAAATAAAGTGGATATGACTTATACAAAAATTGAAGGCTTATTAATTAAAAAATTAGGATTTAAGAAATACACAGATAAAAATACATTAAATGACTAAATATTAAACTTTAAAAGATAGATGTGGAGGGAGCTATAAATTGCAGTCTATAATAGGACTTCTTAATCATTACGGATATATAGTTTTATTAGTTGCACTAATATTGGAGCTGATTGCATTTCCACTTCCGGGTGAAGTCCTTATGACCTATTGTGGATTTCTAGTAAATGAGCAGAAATTAAATTGGTTGTTAAGTATTATGATTGCGTCATCTGGAGCAATTATAGGCATAACAATATCATATTTTATAGGAAATATACTGGGTGTTACATTTTTTAAAAAGCATGGTCACTATATTCATTTAAATCCAGATAGATTAGATAAAACATCGATGTGGTTTAATAAATATGGCAATAGATTGCTGCTTATTTCATATTTCATACCTGGAGTTAGACATATTACGGGATATTTTTCAGGGATTACGGAAATTTCATATAGAAAGTTTGCATTGAATTCTTATATAGGAGCTTTTTTATGGACTACAACATTTATTTCTTTGGGGAAGGTTTTGGGAGTTAATTGGGAAAAATATCATAGCGTGGTTACTAGATATCTAATTATAGGTGGTTTAATAATATCTTTAATTATAATTCTCATCTATCTTTATAGAAATTACAAAGACAAGATTATTGAATTTACTATAGGAGCACTTGAAAAATCTATAAAAATATTTAACTCATTCGGTAAGATTAAACTTGCATTAGCGGGGGTCGCGTTAGTTTTTTTGATTTTTTGTGGGCTTGTAATTGGTATTATACAAGATTATTTAGCACATGAATTTAGTCAATTTGATAGTTTGACATCTTTATTAGTGAAATTAATATTTACACAGAAATGGATGTATACAATGAAGTTATTTGGGAACTTAACTTCCTACAAAATTTTAATTCCATTTATTATATTAATATCTATCTGGATTGTATTTAAAGGTGTAGATAGATTTCTCGAAATACGATTTATGTTTTTAGCAATTTTAGGCAGCGAGGTTTTACAATTTGTGTTAAGAAATATTTTTAGACGTATGGGACCATCAGGATTATCACTAATGGAAGCAGTTAAATATACTTTTCCAAGTAAGCAAGCTCTATTAGCTATTGTTATATATGGTTTTATATCTTTTATAATAATACGTCATTCTAGTAGAAAATGGCTTGGGAGTGCAGCTGTAGTTATGGCTTTGGCTATCTGTTTTTTTGCTGGATTAAGTCCTTTATTTTTTCAAACAGAATATCCAAGCGATATTTTTGCAGGATATGTATTTGGGGTGGTGTGGCTGGCTCTGAATATTATTCTATTAGAAGTTTATCGTATCCTGCCTAAGATAAAATGACAGGTATAGTAAAAAATAATAAAATGGTATATATTTTTTCTTATGGAGGTGGTAACTTGAAGAATTTTAAAATACTTTTAGTTGAAGATGAAAAACAGATGTCAATGTTTATTCAAATGGAGCTTAACCATGAAGAATATGAAGTTGATGCAGCATATGATGGGAGAGAAGCTTTAAAAAAAGTTGAAGATACGGATTATGATTTAATCCTCCTTGACATTATGATACCAAATTTAAATGGAATTGAAGTTTGTAGAAGAATAAGGCAATCATCAAATGTACCAATTATAATGTTAACAGCCAAAAGTGACATACCAGATAAAGTTTTGGGACTTGATGCTGGGGCTAATGATTATTTAACCAAACCTTTTGCAATAGAGGAACTATTAGCAAGAATAAGAGTATATGAAAGAGATAAATCATTAAAAGATGAAACTGATCAAATTAAAGTAAAAGATGTTATTATGGACAATAAAATACATCAAGTTTTTAGAGGAGACAAGGAAATTGAACTTACTAAAACAGAATACAATCTTCTTAAAATATTATTAAGTAATAAGAATGTTGTGCTTACAAGAGAACAGTTGATTGAAGATGTATGGGGTTATGATTATGCAGGCGATACGAATGTGGTAGATGTATTTATAAGATATTTACGAAGTAAAATTGATGAGGGCTTTCAGAATAAACTTATAACCACTATAAGAGGTGTAGGCTATGTTATCAAGGATAATTGAATTTATTTCAAAGTTGATTAAAAAAGTTTTAAATATAATTAATCATGCGAAGGTTTCTATAAAACTCACAGTGGTTTATGGATTTATGTTTTCAATAGTGCTATTTATATTGAATGCTTCAATTTTATATGGAGTAAAACATTACACATATGATCAGGTAAACAAACAAATAGATGATGCTCAAACTATAATATTAAATAATATTAAACTACAAATCAATAATTCGAATTTATTTGATAAAAAAATTTTTTTGGACATACCTTCTAAAGAAGATATATCAGCAAGAATAATACAGGAGAATGGAAAAGTAATAAATTCATCAGATAAATTTGACTATAATATTAAGATATCAGATGAAGGCAAAAAAAAGAAGATTAAGGAAAGACATATAGAAGACAAGGAAAGACATTTAGTGTATAAAAATGTTAAGTTTCAAAGCAAGAAATATGGTACTTTATACATTCAAATAGTAAAGGACATGGACAGCGAATATGATTTTATGAAAATATTATTAGGGGTTATGGCTGTAGCTGACTTTATAGGTATTATAGCATCAATTATACTGGGATACATTGTAAGTAAGAAAATGTTAAAGCCAATTGATTATATAACTAAAACTGCTGAAAATATAAGTATTAATAACCTAAAGGAAAGAATAGATGTAAAAGGTCCTGATGATGAACTAAAAAGACTTGCTAGTACATTCAATAATATGATAGATAGGCTTCAAGAATCTTTTGATAGGCAATCCCAATTTGTATCAGATGCTTCACATGAATTAAGGACTCCTGTTTCTGTTATTCAGGGGTATGCTAATTTACTAGATAGATGGGGGAAAGATGATAGAGATGCTTTGGAAAAATCAATTTATGGAATTAAATTAGAAGCTAATAATATGGCTGATTTAATTGAAAAGTTGTTGTTTCTTGCAAGAGGGGATAAGGGCACTCAGCTTGTAGAAAAGAAAGAATTTTATCTCAATGAGTTAATTGATGAAGTAGTTAAGGAAAGCAAACTCATAGGGCAAAAACACATAATATCCAGTGACAAAAATGATGTTGTAAAAGTTTTGGCAGATTATAAGATGTTAAAGCAGATGTTAAGAGTGTTTATTGATAATAGTATAAAGTTTACTCCAGAGCATGGAAAGATAGATATAAGTTCAGAAGTTAAGGATGAAACTGTAAGAATAACTGTTAGTGATACAGGTATTGGAATACCTAGAGATGAAATCAAAAACATATTTAACAGATTTTATATTGTAGAT
This sequence comes from Clostridium algifaecis, assembly GCF_017874415.1. GTDB lineage: Bacteria > Bacillota > Clostridia > Clostridiales > Clostridiaceae > Clostridium_B > Clostridium_B algifaecis. Next base: position 2,423 of record NZ_JAGGLM010000032.1, on the reverse strand, counting down.
AAATCCAGATCTAAAGAGAAGGGTGGTACAGGACTAGGGCTATCTATTGCAAAGTGGATTGTTGATATGCATAATGGAACTATAGATGTGGAAAGTGAAGAAGGCAAAGGCTCAAAAATAATTGTTACATTAAATATACACAAATTATTCACAACTTTATAGTATAATAAAATAAAAATTATGGAGGTGTTTTAAATGTTTTGTAATGGATTTGGAGGATCATATGCAGGATCCAATTTTTTTATGATGGCTATAATGCTTGCAGTACTATTGTTTACAGTATATTTTGCATATAAAACAATAAATAATAAAAATTTAAACCTTGCTGTTGATACATCTTCATCAAAAGCTATGGCTATATTGAATGAAAGATTTGCAAGGGGTGAGATTAGCGAAGAAGAGTATGAAATTAAAAAGAGTCAGATACTTAAATAATTCAAAATATAAATTCGCTTAATATCGATATAATAGTAGTCCGTAGAGGAAATGACCTCTATGGATTTTTTGTATTATAATATTAATAATCAAACTTTGTTGTTTAAAAGGAGGTAAACGGTGAATAATACGTACCTCGTATTAGCAGCAAATTTTTGAGATAATTTATTCAAGCTTTAAAAAACTACTAGTTTTTCAGAACAGCTAAACTAGTTTCTGGGAGGTATTGATGGATAAAATTACTCATAAAATGCGTTTGGATTATTGGATGCCTATTATAAGTAAATGCCACAAAAGTGGCATGTCCGTGAGGGCGTGGTGTATCCAAAACAATATTAATGAAAAAAAATTCTACTATTGGCAACGTCGTATCAGAGAAGAAGTTTTTAAAACCTTGAAACGAAATGAATCTGAAAACCAGGCATATTTTGTACAACTTCCAATTCATAATAATACTTTAAAAAATATTCCTTCCTTTAAACCAGATATTGTTATACATATCCAAGACAACGTATTAGAGATATCTAATACTGTTTCAGAAGAATTGCTTTCAAAGGTTTTGAAGGTGATATCAGATGTTAAATGATGCTTTTGGTTTTGAAAAGATATACATTGCCTGCGGCTACAATGATTTAAGAAGAGGTATCGATGGACTTGCTAACATTGTCCAGCAACAATTTAAACTCGATCCTTTTAAGCCAAGAATACTCTTCTTATTTTGTGGAAGAAAAACAGATCGCATTAAAGGACTTTTATGGGAAGGTGATGGATTTCTTCTTTTATATAAGCGTTTAGAAACAGGAAAGTTTCAATGGCCACGTAATGAAAATGAAGTAAAAGCTATCTCTCCTCAACAATATAAGTGGTTAATGGAAGGACTTTCTATAGATCAAAAGAAAGCTATAAAACCTCTTTCACCCGAAAGGGTTTTGTAATGAAACTATCCACAATAAATGTTTGATTTATAACAGTTTTCCACAACTTTTGTAAATTGCTTTTTTTCTATTGTTTCTGTTCTCTAAATATGGTATCTTGACAATATGGATAAGAAATATACAGAAGTTGAACTAACTAAATATAGCAAAGAAGATATCATTTCTATTTTATTGACTATGCAAAAAGTTACAGAAAATCTTTCAAAGACTTGTGCTGAGCAGAAAACTCAGCTGGAACAAGTAAATCAAAATATGAAATTGATTTTAGAACAGATAAGCATTTCAAAAAACAAAAGATTTGGACGTTCTTCAGAAAAGATGATTTATGATGGCCAATTAGGAATGTGTTTCAACGAAGCAGAGGTTACCATTGAAACAAAGTATGTTATAGAACCAGAGCTGGAAGAAGTCCGCCCTAAAGCCTATAAGAGAAGAAAATCATCAGGTAAGCGAGATGCGGATTTAAAGGACCTTCCGGTAGAAATAATCATGCACGAGTTAACATCTGAAGAATTAAAGGAACGTTTAGGTGATAAGTGGAAGCGACTGCCCGATGAAGTATATAAAAGGCTTACTTTTCATCCTGCGGAATTTAAAGTTGAAGAGCATCATGTTGCAGTATATGCAGGTAATGATAACGAAACTATTATCCGTGGTAAAAGACCAGTTGATCTTCTTCGTAATAGTCTTGTTACTCCTTCACTTGAAGCTGCTATCATGAACAGTAAATATGTAAATGCTATACCTCTTTATCGTTTGGAACAAGAATTTTTAAGGAATGATGTGGTACTAAGCAGACAGGTAATGGCTAATTGGACAATCAAGTGTGGAGAACGCTATCTTTCTCTTCTTTATGATAAACTCCATAAAGTGACCCTTACCCACTTTGATAGACACGAGGAACTCGTGTTATATTAAAAGTGAAAGGAATGGTAGGGTTATGAAAAAACAATATAGTGCAGAATTTAAAATTGAAGCAATAAAAAGATTAGAGAAATCTGGAGAATCATTAAATAAGATAGCAACAGAATTAGGAGTAAGACCAACAACAAT
>NZ_JAGGLM010000031.1 GCF_017874415.1 Clostridium algifaecis | reverse complement strand
TTTAAAGTTAACTTGAAAAACTTTAAAAACTTATTTTAGAAGATTATCTCATAATTTTCTAACACTTTCTATCCACTTTCTTATTTGACGGTTACATTAGACTCAATTATTTCTAATAATAGTAATATAAAAGAAAAAATAGATAAATCTCATTCTTTAACTTTAAGTGGACAAGATATAATAACTAAAATGATGAAACAAACTAATAATGTAAATGATATTATAAACGAATTTGATAGTAAAGTAATTGATTTAAATAAAAAGTCTGAGAACATTGAAAAAATAATCTATAGTATTACATCAATTGCAAAACAAACAAATTTACTTGCACTTAATGCCGCAATTGAAGCTACAAGAGCAGGCGAATCAGGAAAAGGCTTTGCTGTAGTTGCAAATGAAGTAAAAAAGCTTGCTGAAGAATCCTCAGATGCATCAGATATAATTATTAAAACAGTTAAAGAAATACAAAATAATACTTTAAATATGAAAGCTAATATGAAAAAAGGGACTTCAGAAATGCATCAAAATAAGAAACTTGCTGAAAAAGTATCTAATTCTTTTAATCTTATAAAATCATCTAATTTAGATATAATTGATGGAACAAAACTTATATTCAATGAAATAGAAAACATCACATCAAAAATGAAGACTATGCAAAACAATGGCAATAAATTATACGATATGACAAGCAACCTTTCTTGTGAATGCCAACAAACGTCAGCTGCAAGTGAAGAACAATCTGCTGGTATAAACGAAATATCAAATTCAGCAGAAAAGCTTAAATCAATGTCTTTTGAAATGGAAGATGCTATTAAACATTTTAAGATATAGTAAAAAAGTATAGAATGATGGAATGTCAGTAGGTTTGTGTAAAAGCCAAATCTACTGACATTTTTTCAATACAAAGTTTATTTTTATCATAAGCAGTTTCAATATCCAAGTATTCTGAATATAAAATACCTATCTCTTCTAAAAACAAAAAGAATTTGGATTTTTAAAAAAATCCAAATTCTTTTCTCAAATTGTGTTTAATAATAAACTAGATGAAGGGATACCATAAGATTTAGTTAAATTTTCTTAATTTTGTGCAGCATCTATATTTCTAAAGTATTTTTCCATTTCCTCTAATGATTTTCCTCTAGTTTCAGGTACCATCTTAGCTACACATACTATACATACAAATCCAAGTACTATAAATATTATAAATGTCTTTGAAAGTCCAAAAGCTGCTATTAGTACAGGGAAAGTTAAACCTACTGAGAAGTTACCCATCCAATTGAAGAAAGTTGCAACACCAAAACCAATTCCTCTTACTCTTTGTGGGAAAATCTCGGATAACAAAAGCCATGTCAAAGGTCCTATAGTAGCCTGATCAATAGCAAGGAACATCATAGTAAATGTAATTATCATATAAGGTAATATAGCTGAACCTGCAAATACATGTGATGCTACAGATATAATAAGCCAAATTACAGTAGTTCCGCAATATCCAAATAGTATTACAGTTCTTCTATTACATCTATTGGCCATTACATGCATATAAAACCATGATGAAATAACAGATACAATGCCATTACCTATATTAGCAATTAATGCTGTTTTAGTTCCAAAACCAGCTTTTTCTAGAAGAGTTGTACCATAATACATCATTACATTTACTCCTGCAAATTGCTGAATAAGTGCAATTACACATCCAATAATTACAATACGACGTATCCATGGAGTTCCTAAATCCTTAAAAGTAGCACGTTCCAAATGTTTTTCAGCTTCAATATTGATTTGAATTTCCTTAATTTCTGCTTCTGCAGCTTGTTCATTACGAACCTCTTTTAAAACTTCCAACGCCTCGGCAACTCTTCCATTTGCTGCAAGCCATCTTGGAGTTTCTGGAACTACTAACATACCAAACCATAAAATTACTGCAGGAATCGATGATAATGCTATCATATAACGCCAGATACCAGGATTTGAAGAAATATTTCCTAAAACACAATTAAATACATATGCTAAAAGTTGTCCTGTAACAATCATCAATTGATCTTGAGAAACAATACTTCCTCTTAATTCAGTAGGTGCCATTTCTGCAAGTAATGTTGGTACAACTACTGAAACTCCGCCTACACCTAATCCAACTACAAATCTACATACAATAATAATTGATGCAGTAGGAGATAGAGCACATCCTATAGTTGAAAAGAAGAAAATTGCTGCAAGTAACTTTAGAATTTTCTTTCTTCCATATTTATCAGAAAAACGTCCCATGATTACAGCTCCTAAAGCTGCTCCTAACAATAATGAGCTTGTGACAAAGCCTTCAGTTAAAGGTGTAAGATTAAGTTGATCTTTTCTAGATATAAAACTTAGTGCACCATTAATTACACCACTATCATACCCAAATAAAAGTGATCCAAAGGTGGCTAAAATTGATATTTTTCTTAAAAATCTTCTTTTACTCTTATCTTGTACTGCTTGTTCCATTTAAATTCCTCCCGATATATTTATTTGATTAGTCCTTGTACAATAATCCAATCATTTATTTGCTCATCTTTAGTTATATGAGTAAACTTTAGGGAAATTTTATTGTATACGTTTTACTGTAATCTTTTATTTGATAGACTTTTATATTTTCAGTTCATATAGTATAATAAAAATGAATCATATAAACTTATTTGATTCTTTTAGCTTTTATGGAGGACATATCCCAACTATGTCCCTCATATCAGCCTTTATTTTACCCAAATTATTAATCATTTTTTATATATTTACTATTTGCTAATTCTTAAAAGCCTATATTTTCTGCAATATATTTTCTACCTTTTATTGCATATTCAAGTGGATTTGCTATAGCTGGATCCTGCTCAGCCTCTACTAACATCCAACCTTCATAATCGTTATCTGAAAGCACTTTAAATATTGGTCCAAAATCTATGCATCCATCTCCTGGAACTGTAAAAGCTCCCTCTCTAACTCCTTTAAGAAAACTTAATTTTTCTTCTTTAACTTTAGCCTTTTTTTCTGGTCTTACATCTTTTAAATGTACATGTTTTATTCTCTTTGCATATTTCTTAGCTATAGCTACTGGATCTTCTCCTGAATATACCAAATGGCCTGTATCAAGTAATAGATAAACTAAATTATCATCTGTCATATCCATAAGCTTGTCTATTTCATCAGTAGTTTGAACCACTGTCCCCATATGATGGTGATAAACTATCTTCATGTCCTTTTCTTTTGCAAGTTCTCCCAATTTATTAAGTCCATCTGCAAGCTTTTTCCATTCTTCTTCATTCATGTGATATTTTCCTTCAAATATAGGAACATCCATTTTGCCTTGTATGCTGTGACCTTGCTCTGATACAACTATTACTTTAGCTCCCATATCATGCAAGAAATCTCTATGTTCAATAAAAGCTTTCTTTGTCTCTTCAAATGGCTTAGTTGTTAAAAATGCACTGAACCAGGCACTTGCTATTTGCAGTCCCCTCAAATCAAGAGCTTTTTTCAAAACCTTTACATCTTTAGGATACTTATTTCCTACCTCTGTACCTTTAAATCCCGCAAGTGCCATTTCACTTACAGCCTGTTCAAAAGTATTCTCTTTTCCTAAGTCTGGCATATCATCATTTGTCCAGCCTATAGGACAAATTCCTATTTTTACTTTATCTTTATTAAACATTCTAAAATTCCTCCCAATTTTAAAATAATTAAATTATATTTAGTATTTTATTTCTGATATTTTAACTGGTCTATTTTCCTTTAAAGATTTCTTTGCAGCTAGTCCTATAAGTACTGGCTTCAATCCATCGTATGCATTTACTGGAGTATCTTTATCGTTTACAATCGCGTCAACAAATTCTCTTATTTCTTCTGCATAAGCCTGCATATACCTCTGAAGGAAGAAGAACATTGGTTTTTCACCTGTAACACCATCTTTAGTTGATATAACTGCCGATGAATCTGAATCATTTGATATAGCAACCTGACCTTTTGATCCAAACACTTCTGCTCTCTGATCATATCCGTAAACAGATTTTCTTGAATTATCAATAACTGCCATTGCTCCGCTTTCAAGCTTTAAAGTTATAATAGCTGTATCAATATCTCCAGCTTCTCCTATTGCATCATCAACTAAAACATTTCCTGCAGCATAAACTTCAACAACTTCGCTGTCCATAAGATATCTAACCATATCAAAATCATGTATAGTCATATCAAGGAATATTCCACCGGATACCTTAACATAATCAATTGATGGTGGTTCAGGATCTCTTGAAGTTATTTTAAGTATCTGAGGCTTGCCTACTTTTCCGTCTATAACAGCCTGTTTAACAGCTCTAAAATTATGATCATATCGTCTGTTAAATCCAACTTGATATTTAACTCCAGGATTTTCTTTAAGTGTTTCTATAACTTCCTTTATTTTAGAAAGATCATGATCTATTGGTTTTTCACAAAATACATGCTTATGAGCTTTTATAGCTTCTATTGAAATTTTTGAATGAGTATCTGTTGAAGAGCATATTAAAACAGCATCAATTTCTGAATCCTCTAATATTTTTTTGTAGTCAGTATATACACATGGTATTCCCTTTTCTTTAGCCCATTTTTTTTGATCTTCATTTAAGAATGGATCAGCTATCGCTTTAATTTGTGCTTCCTTTACATATTTTGTTATACTTTCTCCGTGTACTCTTCCTATTCTGCCTGCACCAATAATACCTATTTTTAACATATAAAACATCTCCTTTTATAATTACTTAAATGATATAAGAAAATGATTACAACAAATAAATTAAATGTTTTCATTCACCTCTTATATATGATTATACACTGATTTTATATATTTGCAACATTTTTTGTGATTTATTGAGCATGTTTTGTATATATAATGAATATATGACGATTATAATATGCTGTTTAGATTTATTAATTTACTAATTGATAACAATATAACTTATTTAGATTAAGCTATATTGCACAATCAAGAAAAAACTATTAAATCCATGTATTGCCATTAAATTTGATAAAGCAAGTTGTTTTCTTTTAGACAAAAAAGTGATTCGGTATATGTATAAACATTATACTGAATCACTATATTTTAAAAAAAATTAAGCCATATATCAAATTTTATAATCGCTTCTATTATTTGTGCATTATTTAGTCTCTTGAAGATACGTCAAAGTTTTTTGTTTTATAATTTCTAAAAGATTCTTGTAGTTCTTCTAATGATTTATTAAACGTTTCAGGTACAAACTTATACGTATATATCCATGCTATAACCCCAATTACTATAAATACAGTAAATGCACCAGATATTCCAAATGTAGCTAATAATATAGGAAATAAAAATCCAACAAAGAAATTAGCTATCCATACAAAAAATGTACATATACCCATTCCCAATCCCCTTAATTTTATTGGAAAAATTTCAGATAATACAAGCCACATTACTGGTCCAATGTTCCCCTGAAAGAAAGCTAAAAAAATCATTGTCAAAATAATTACTAAATAAGGTAGTAAAACAGATCCCCCCAATACATGTCCAATAATAGTTATTCCCAGCATTGATAATGTAGTTCCAGTGCATCCACACAAAAGCATCGTTCTACGTCTAAATCTATTAGCCAAAAACTTCATATAAACAAATGCTGCAATAACAGACATACATCCATTTCCTACATTAGCAATCAGTGCTCCTTTGACTCCAAATCCAGATTGTTCCAAAATAGTTGTTCCATAATACATCATTACATTAATTCCTATAGCTTGTAGAATAATAGCCATTCCACTTCCAATTAGTATAAGACGTCTAATCCATGGTGTACATAAATCCTTAAATGTTACGCGTTCCAAATGTTTTTCTTCTTCAATATTTTTTTGTATTTCTTCAAGTTCTGATTCTGCTTCTGTTTCTTCGCGTAGTTTTTTTAATACCTCTAATGCTTTAGAGTCTTTTCCATTAGCAGCCAACCATCTTGGTGTCTCAGGTACTACTAACATTCCAAACCATAATATAACTGCTGGAATAGTTGCAATAACTATCATATAACGCCAAATACCAGGATTATTAAAAATATTTCCTAAAATAGCATTGAATACATATGCCAGTAATTGTCCAGTAACAATCATAAATTCATTTTGAGAAACAACACTACCTCTCTTATTTTTAGGAGCCATCTCTCCTAAAAACGTCGGTACAATAACTGAAGCTCCCCCTACTGCCAATCCCAATATAAATCGACAAACAATTATAACTGATGAATTAGGTGAAATCGAACAACCTATAGTTGCAAAAAAGAAAATAATAGCAAGAAGTCTAATTATTGTCTTTCTGCCATATTTATCTGATAAATGTCCTCCAAATACTGCGCCGAATGCTGCGCCAAATAATAATGCACTTGTAACTAGCCCTTCAGTAAGAGGAGTTAAATTTAATTGATCTGGTCTAGTCATAAAAGATAGCGCCCCATTAATTACTCCTGTATCATATCCAAATAAAAGTCCGCCAAAAGTTGATATGATAGATATTTTTTTTAAAAATCTTTTTTTCTCAATACTTTGTTCCATTACAGTTCCCCCTTATTTGTTTTTAATCCGTCGCTTCTACCCACCTTTCATTAGTTTTTATAATTTTTACTATTAAGCTTTTACATTTTTATTTCCTGTAGTATAATAAAATACGTTGTATACTTTAATATTCTACAGGAGTAGGTTAGCATATTTTGTCTTAAATAGTACTAGGCAAATATATGCTATACTTCTCTTGTTTTAATGCTTATATGCAAACGGTTTCTAAAATTTTATTTTCTAAAGAGGGCATAAAATTATAAAATAAAGTTTTATACCCTCTTTTTTACTAGGTTTTAAACTAACTATTTAAAAGTTCTTTTGATATTATCTTTCTAGTTTCTTGAGCAATACATGACATTCTCTCAGGATATCCAAATAGAGAAACGGATGCAATAGTATCTTCCATCTTTCCAAAATTCATTGATCTCAGCTGTTCGAAAAATGCATCAAAATCAACTTCTCCTTCTCCAATACCTAAATGTTGATGAATCGTAGCATCTACTCCTGGTGGATTAAGTATATATCGACAATCCTTTGTATGATTCATAGTATCAGCTACTATAACATGAGAAAGATCATCTCCTGCATATGCAAGCATTTTCTTTACATCTCCAATGCCATTATCATAAAAGAATGTATGTGCAGCACAATATAGATACTTAACATTATCACTACGAAGAGACTTTACCATGTCAACAGTTTCGTTGCTGTTCTCACAAAAATCATAAGGGTGAGACTGTATATCTACTCTAATACCTTCTCTCTCAAGAATTGGCAATAATTCTTCTATAGAGCGATACCACATCTCTTCACAAATCTCTGGTTGATTTGGATCACCTGAAAGTTCAGTATTAATAACATTAACATCTAGTTCAATTGCAATTTCAATAGCTCTTTTCCAATTACATACTGCAGCTTTACGACGTTCCTCATCTGGGCCTGACCAACGATAGATTGGAATCAAAGAAGAAATTTCAACTCCTGTTTCACGAAGTGCATCCTTATACTCTTTAATAATTTCCTTACTTGCCTTTGGATGCTTATAGAATGGCAAAATTTGAGGGTGTGGAGACTGTTCAATATATTTAAACCCCCAATCAGCAACTTGATGAACCATTTGTGTAACAGACATATTCTGTTTAAAAAGTACATCTGGATCAAACGCAATTTTCATCGTATAATCCTCCCAATTATAAATTTAGCTAATTTTATAGCAATTCTTATTTTTATATTAAAATATTAAATTATTTTTCAATGCTCTAAATGCTGATAGTTTGTTTTAAAGCATCAACAGATGTTTTTATTCCTGCTTCAACTGACATTGTCAAATCTTCCATTTCTAGAGACACAAAATCATCATAGCCCATCATTTTTACAACTGAAAAGAACTCTTTCCACCATTTCAAATCATTACCACAACCTACTGCAACATAGTTCCATGCACGGTTGGCAGAATCTTCAACTACTTTAGTTTCAAGTAAACCATTAACATCGGAAAGACCCCTTTCAATTCTTACATCTTTTCCATGTACATGATAGATAGCATCGCCAAGGGCACGTGCAGCTTGAATTGGATCAGCTCCCATAAACATTAGGTGAGATGGATCTAAATTTAATCCAATCATAGGATCGACTGCGTTTCTTAACTTGAATAAAGTTTCCGGATTATATACTAACATTGATGTAAAATTTTCTAGTGCAATTTTTTCAACTCCACATGCCTTAGCTTTTTTTACAACCTTTTTCCAGTAAGGAATAGCAACTTCTTCCCATTGATATTTCACTACATCTTGCAAAGTTGCAGGCCAACTTACAGTGTATGTAATCCAATTAGGTACTGTATCTTTTGCATTTGCTGCAGGAAGACCTGACATTGTAACAATTTTCTTTACCCCTAATAATTTTGCTAACTCTAAAGTTTTATCAATAACAGCACGGTGTGCTTCTCCCATAGGTCCAGGATCTAAAGGATTTCCTGAACAGTTTAATGCTGCTATTCCCATTCCACGATCAGTAAGAGCTTTCTTAAAAGCTTCTAACTTTTCTTTACTGTTTAACAGCTCATCAACACGAATGTGAGGAGCTGGAGACCATCCTCCAACTGACATTTCTACATAATCTATACCCATACCTTTAACTTTATCTAACATATCTTCATAGGACAATTTACCCAATACATCTGTACATATTGATAATTTCATAAAAACCCCTCACTTTTTAATTATTTTTTTAAAATTTAGAATATTCTTTCTAGTAGTTAATTATAAATATCATATTATTTAAAATCTACCCAGATACCACCAGCATTAGCTGATTTAACACAATTCTGAACCCAGCGAATACCCTCAATTCCAGCATTAATATCTGGATATACTAGATTCTTTAAGGTTTCTTTATCACCACGGTTTTTAGCATCAATAGCAATCGCAAACTTCAAATAAATATTTGCCCAAGATTCTGGCAAGCCTTCTGCATGAAGAGCCCCTAAACGTTCATCTGCATTACATTCATCATAAAGGTAAGGCATTGCTCGAATGAGTTTTTGAATTGGTTTGCCCTGAACTTCATATAATAATTCATTAGGCTGATTATCACTAAATTCTATGCTTGCTTTAGAGCCAACAATACGGATTCTATGACCATTCATGCAACCGGCGTTTACTGCTGATGCCCACATTCTTCCAACGGCACCATTTTCATATCTCATAAGGCAATATGCATTATCCTCCAATGGTTTACGGCTTTTAACAAAACTTTGGCGGTCACAAAGAACCTGTTTTATTTTCATATCAGGGCAAATTAGCTGTGACATATAATAAGTATGTGTAGATAGATCACCTAAAACAAAAGATGGACCCGAAATTTTAGGATTTACTCTCCATTTTTGTCCTTCATTAGTTTGGTCTGCTTTAAAGTCACAACCAAAACCATGAGTGTATTGAAGCTCTATCATATGGATTTGCCCTAGATCACCATTTTTTACCATAGAACGCATTTGAAGTAGCACCTGACTTCCAGAAAATCCATAGGTTACTCCAACAATCTTCCCCTTTTCTTCTGCAAGTGCTTTAATTTCCTCTCCTTGTCCTACTTCAAAGAACAGTGGCTTTTCACAAATTACATGTAATCCAGCATTGAGAGCAGCTTTGCAAATTTCATAATGCGTTGCATTTGGTGTTGCAATAGAAACTACTTCAACACCGTCCTTGCGTTTAGCTTCTTCTTGAAACATTGTTTTGTAGTCTGGATAACATCTACTAGGGTCAACGCCTAGATTTATGCCAAAATCTTTGCCTCGAGCTGGATCAATGTCGAACGCACCAGCTAGCAATTGAAATGCTGTATTATCTCTGAGAGCACCTAAACGATGCTTATATCCAACATTTCCTGTTCTGCCTCCACCAACCATTCCCCAACGAAGTGGTCTTTCGATCTTTCTTTCTCCATTTAACATAAAAAACATCTCCTTATAATTTATTGAAATCATTTTCAAAAGTACATCTATAGTATAATCTAAATATAAAAATACTTAAATATTGTATCTTGTCATATTATTCATATATATTGCTTTACTATTTATTTTACATTATAATTTTTATATAAAATCATGTAAGTGGAGGAATTTTTTATGAAAAGTATTGATCCTGGAGTTTTAGCCAATTCTTCATGTTTTTCTTTTACTCCATCCCAAACTGCAAAAAAGTTTTACTTTTATTTAATCTGGTGTGGACACTATTTTTGTACTAAAAAGTATTTTATAAAACGTGACTTTTTTCCATATTTATTATTAGTATATGTTCGAAAAGGGGAACTCATATTAGAATACAGGAAACACCATTATGCTGTGCAAAAGGGTATGGCAATACTAATTGACTGTCAAGAACCACATTATTATCATGCCTCAAATAGCTTGGAATTTTTGTATATTCATTTTGATGGTGTAAATTCTCATGATTTATGTCAGCATATTATGAACCAATATGGAGTTTTATTTCAAGGAAATAATATTATTACTATTGGTAAACTATTATATCAACTAGTAAAAAAGTGTGAAGATAATCAAGTTCTAATGCCTTCTGAAATTTCTTTAATTATTTACCATATTATATGTACTTTGGCTATAAACTCAACTGAAGACATAAAACAAAATTCACCTATAGATACTGCTATAAATTATATTCATAATAATGTTGATAAAAAAATTTTACTTAAAAATCTTGCACAGCTTACCAATTTAAGCACTTACTATTTCTCTCATATTTTTAAAATTCAAACTGGATATTCTCCTATAGAATACGTAATCAGTGAACGTCTTGATAAAGCTAAAGTATTATTAAAAACTACATCACTTTCTATTGATGAAATTGCTTTTCGCGTTGGCTATAAAAATACTGGAAGTTTTATTAATTTATTTGTGGAAAAGATAGGTTATTCTCCAAAAAAATTTCGAGAAACTCACATTTAAGTACTTGTTTTAAATACAAAAATTAATATCTAAAAAATGAAACACATTTAAAGCATATTTCAAAATATATAAATGTACCATTTTCAAAGTAATTAAGAATACGAACTTGAAAACGATATCTTTATAATTTTTATTTTTTTTTCATTGCTTCACTAGTGCAAAAAGAAATGGCTACTGAGCATAATTCAATAACCATTTCTTTTTCTTTACAAGAAAATAATTAGCCTAAAAGATTTTTTTCAATAATTTCTCTTGCTTTTGGAGCAATTTCATTCATCTTTTCAGGATAGCCGAATAATGATACAGAAGCAATAGTATCTTCTTTCTTTCCAAAATTCATTGCTCTTAATTGTTCAAAGAATGCATCAAAATCAACTTCTCCTTCACCTACACCTAGATGTTGATGAATTGTGGCATCTACTCCTGGAGGATTCAAAATATATCTGCAATCTTTTGTATGATTCATTGTATCTGCAACTATAACATGAGAAAGGTCATCACCTGCATATGCAAGCATCTTCTTTATATCACCAACACCGTTGTCATAAAAAAACGTATGTGCAGCACAATACAAATATTTAACATTGTTACTTCTTAATGATTTTACCATGTCAACGGTTTCATCATTATTCTCGCAAAAATCATATGGATGCGATTGAATATCAACTCTTATACCTTCACGTTCAAATATAGGAAGTAATTCTTCCATTGAACGATACCACATTTCTTCACATATTTCTGGTTGATTAGGATCTCCAGAAAGCTCTGTATTAATTACATTAACATCTAATTCAACTGCAATCTCAATAGCTCTTTTCCAATTTCTCACAGCTGCTTCTCGTCTTTCTTCATCTGGGCCTGACCAACGATAAATTGGAATTAATGAAGAAATCTTAACTCCAGTCTCACGAAGTGCATCTTTGTATTCTTTTATAATCTCTTTACTTGCCTTTGGATGTTTGTAAAATGGCAATATATGTGGATGTGGAGATTGCTCTATATATTTAAATCCCCAATCAGCAATTTGATGAACTACCTTTGTAACAGACATATTCTGCTTAAACAATACATCTGGGTCAAATGCAATTTTCATAATTAAAATGCCTCCTAATTATTACTATAATTTTATTTTGCGTAGAATTCTGGCATCTCACCTGTAGTAATTGGTTCAATAGCTCCTGAAGTTTGTGCTTTTACTAAAGCATCTGCAGTCATTGAAGCTAAATATCCGTCCCAAGCTGTCGGTCCATTTATTTCACCTTTGCCTGCCGAATTAATCCAATCCTGAAGTTCAACATCGTAAGCATCAATAAAACGATTTTTCCAGTTAGTTTCAATTCCAGTTGAAAGTAAACCATTCTTACGAGTAATTGGTGTAGATGGTGCTGGCATCTTAACTACGCCATCTTCACATACTACTTCACAGTTAACAAATACTTCAATTTCAATACAAATACCTTTTTTTGTGCGAAGAATCATAAGTTGAGGATCTTTTAGCTTAGAATGTGTGTATTTTGTAGAAACTGGCATAATAACCTGAGCTGACTCATATTCATCATCAATTAACCAATGAAGAACATCAATTTCATGAATTGCTGTATCATGTACTGCCATTGGAGTAGTATAGCTTGTGTCTACTTCTGGATTTCTATGAGTACAGTGTAATATTAAAGGTACACCAAACTCACCACTATCTAACATAGCCTTAACTTGATTGTAACCCTTATCATAGCGACGCATGAATCCAACTTGTACAAGATGCTTACCACCAGCTATTTCTGCATTAACAATTTCTTTACAGTCAGCAGCTGTAGTAGATAATGGTTTTTCTGTAAATACTGGCTTACCTGCAGCGATTGCCTGAAGAACAGGATCCTTATGCGCAAATCCAGGAGTAGTTACAACTATTGCATCAACCTCTGGATCATTTATAAGATCTGCACCATTTTTATATGTTTTAACACCATACTTCTCAGCTATAGCCTTAGGACCTGCTTCACAAATATCTGCTACTGCTATAACCTTTCCACCTGTTAGTACTTCATTAATTCTGCGAATATGATCTTTTCCAATTGCACCTGTACCAATAACTCCTATTCTTAATGTCATAATTTTATTCCTCCCCTATATAATGTAGTCATAATATTCAATAGAAAACTATCTTAAATTCTAGTGAAATATTACAACTCATTTATTTTTTATTATTCAAAGATCCTCTACCCAATGGGGTGTACTAATCTCATCTAACTTAGTTTTCTATTAAATGACTTTAACCTATATTAAAATATTTTCCAACTACTGCTACTGTCTTCTCTTTACCAATTTTGATTGCTTCTTCTATTTCCAATTCATAATATTCTGGTCTGAATAATTCTACTGATGCCATTTCGCTATATCCTATTTCTTTTAATGTAGAGAATATTCCATCAAGATCTATTGCACCTTCACCAGGCCATAATCTGTCTTCATCTGTTAATATACCAATTGGAAAGTCTTCTGTATCATTTATATGAACTACAAATATCTTTGATCCATCAGCATGTTTTAAGTCTTCAAGATTTGATCCCATTCCATGAAAATGGAAACAGTCCAAAGTTATACCTACATTATCTCTATTTACAGTTTTTATAATGTCATAAGCTTGTCCAAAGGTATTTACTGTTGCTTGTGGATGTCCTAAAAACTCTACTGCTATTCTAATTCCATATTTTTCTCCAATGTCTGCTAATTCATTTAATACCTTTACACAGCTTTCTTTAATTTTTGTTTTTGTAATTTTCTCAGTAGTTACAAGCGGAACTGCTATAATAGTATTACAACCAATTTTTTGTCCTACTTCACATAAATATTTGAACTCTTCTTTTATTTCTTTGTAACCGACTTCATCCCTATTATTAAAGAATACTAATGTATTAAATGCATATGGTTTAATTTTATGAGTCTTAAAATAATCTGCGAGATCTTCAACAGTATGAGTTTCAAGATAATCTTTTAACTTATCCATTGTCCTAATTTCAATTAAATCATACCCATATTTTTCACAAAACTTTAAATCCTTTTCAAGTGAAGATTTTTTCATTGTTGTTGCTTCATTAAAACCGATTTTCATAATAATATCCTCCTTAAATTTATATAAAATTTTATATTTTTCTCTAGTGCAGCATAATGTAATTATGTTGTACAGATTAAAATACTATAGAAAACTTATTTAGCAATTAATCTTTTGTTCATAAAGACACTATTTCGCATTACGTGTGCGGGCACGAAAAATGTAAAAAAATAAAAATATTTAATCGTTAATCTCTTATTTTTAAAAATTCTATTTGTTTTTGTGCTCGGGCACGAAAAATGTAAAAAATAAAAAAATGTTTAAATATTATTTAACAAATTGCTTTTTTCACTGTACATTATTTAAAACGTATTTAAGTATCATGTACTTTAGTAATATTATACAACTGTTGCTTTTAAAATACAACAATAAAATAATAAAAAAATCTTATTTATTAATTTACTTTCATCTAAGTATATTTAATTTATATTTTATAAAATCTTTGTTCTGGAAATTGAACAATAAATGGTAAAGAAAAAATCAAATAAGTAAATTTAGAATACTTAATCTAATGCTTTTATATAAACCTCTAAGTGATTTTTTAATATCTTATGTGCAGAATTTAATTTGTGATATAATAAACCCATGTGTATAATCGGATTGAGGTGTATAATGATGAGAGCTACTATTAGATCTATTGCAGAAATTGCAAAAGTCTCAAGAGGAACTGTTGATAGAGTTTTACATAATAGACCTGGAGTAAGCCAGAAAGTAAGAGAAGAAGTAAAAAAAATAGCAGATGAAATGGGATATAAAGTTAATTGGGCTGGGAGATCGCTGGCATACCAAAAAAATCCTGTAAAAATAGGGGTTATTATCTTAGATAAAAATGATTCTTCATTTGATGAAATTTATAAAGGTATTAAACAGGCTTATCATGAATTGAAAGACTCTGGTATTACAGTAGAGTGCTGCGTTATGAAAAGTGTTACTATTGATGAACAATTAAGATGCATAAAAGAGTTAGAGAATAAAAATATACGAGGATTAGCTCTATCCCCTCTAGATGAAGAAATAATAAGATTAGAATTAAATAAAATTTCTAAGAAGAATATAAAGATAATAACTTTCAATACTGATATACTTGACATAGAAAAGCTTTGTTATGTAGGACAGGACTTAATAAAAAGCGGAAGAGTTGCAGGGCAACTTATGGGAAAATTGTTACCTAAAAATGGAAATGTAGCAATTATTACAGGACTGTCAAAATTAAAAGCTTTAGATGAAAGACAGATAGGTTTTGAAGAAATTATAAAACATGACTATCCAGGAATTAAAGTAGTTGATGTAGTAAAAATATTTAATTATAAAGAATCTCCTTATTTAAAAACAATCGAGCTTTTTAGAAAACATAGTGATTTAAATGGTATTTTCATCACCGGTAGAGGTATAGATGGAGTTGCAAAAGCAATTCATGAACAAAATAAAAAGGACATAAAATTTGTGTGCTTTGATTTAAATCCTGATACTATTAAATTTATTAATGATAATACAATAGATTTTACAATAACTCAAGAACCTTTAATGCAAGGATATTTGCCTATAAAAATTTTTTTTAACTATTTTTTTCGAAACAAGTTGCCATCTAAGAAATATTTGTATACTAAACTTGAAATTAAAACAAAAGAAAATATTTAAAACTAATCGAATATTTTCTATCACTCTAATGCATCGAGCATAACCTAGGATTAAAAATTATCAGAAAATAAAAATATAATTTATAAACTGAAATTAATAGTACAAACTTAGCAAAAATTTATTAGCTATTTATAAAATAAATTGCTCTATAAATTATTCGAAATATTGTTACTTTCAGTATTCATAAAGCATAAAATTATAAAAGATATAGTTTTTTGCTTTAAATTTTTGTTAATACATATATTTATTGACAATAGATCTTTTGTAAAGTTATAATTAAATTAAGATTTAACCGTTATCAATCGGAGTTATATCAGCAATAAATAATTCAAAATTTAAAGAATATACTTTATTTACTTTTAATCATATTTTTTTCAATAACTATTCTGTCTGATCTTATGCAAGTTGCTCCATTCTATAGAATATCGTGTAATAGAACACTTAAGCCAATAGTCTCTATTTGTTGTTAAAAGATATGGTTTCTAAAACACCTCTACTTTTAATCTTGGAAATTGAGATTCATGAGTAATTTTTAGAGATACTAATATATTCGACATTAAAGGGAATAAAATCTTTGAAACCTAACGAGTTAAAGAGTTCTGATCTTGAAAATAGCTAATTATTGATTTATATGGGGGGGAAGGTTCTTATGATCCAATATTTTGTAAAAAGTAACTACGAATCTAGTTTTAAGAATAATAATTTTCCTAAATTAGTACATATATGTAAAGCTAAAAAAGTTGACAATAAATTCCCAAGAATAATGCATATGCATAAGGATATGGTAGAAATCGTTTTTATAAAGGAAGGTTCTGGAATTCACACTATTGGAAATAACAAATATAAAACAAAGAAGGGTGATATACTTATATATAATAAAGATGTGCTTCATGATGAACGTTCCAATCTTCAATTTAGCACATACGTTTGTGGTATAACTAATGTAAAAATAGAAGGACTAGAAGAAAATCATTTAATACCTGATAATATTAAGCCCATAATAAGTAGCGGTAAATATTTCAACGTAATTGAAAATATATTTAAAACGATGTATTCTGAAATCGTTTTAAATGATAAAGGTGCTGAAGAAACTTGTAATTATTTACTTTTAACCATTATAAGTATAGTGCTTAGGCTAATAGATTTATCAGGAAATAAATTGGAACAAGAAAAATACCAACTTGGAAAAAGAATAAAAAAATACATTGATGATAATTTTTTAGGTAATTTAAACATCAAAACTTTATCTGAAAATTTAGGAATTAGCCCATATTATCTTATACATACATTTAAAAATGAAACAGGCTATTCTCCTATGCATTATATAATAAACCGAAAAATAGGAGAAGCTCAAAATCTCTTAATAAACACAAATTATTCTGTAGCAGAAATAGGTACTATAGTAGGCTATGATAATCCAAATTATTTCAACATGCTTTTCACTAAAACAATAGGTATGTCACCTGGAAAATATAGAAAATATTTTGTAAGCAAAAATTTTAAACAAGCTAAATAATAAATGTGAATACAATAAACTTAATATAAGGGGTTGTCGCACTAAATATGTTAATGCGACAACCCCTTATATACTAAAAGCTAGTACTTTCTTGCACTGCTGAGCCTCTTCTGTCTTTCAGCATATGCATCCTGTATTGATTTTCTATTTGAAACCTCAGCGACACCAACATGCCACCAAGCATCATAACCATCTGTCATAGTTTTTGGTAAAACTTTTATATCTATTAAAGTAGATACTTTCTGATTCTTAGCATCTTTTAACGCATTCTTTAATTCATCAATAGTTTTTACTGTGTATGTCTTAGCTCCATAACCTTCTGCACATTTTGCAAAATCTATAGGAACATACTCTCCATTCAATCTATTTTGATCTTCATTTCTAAATCTAAACTCTGTTCCAAAACTTTCAATACCATTTGACATTTGTAAATTATTTATACATCCAAAGCCACAATTATCAAACAAAAGTACATTTATCTTCTTTCTTTCTTGAATTGAAGTTATAAGCTCTGAATGTAACATTAAATAGCTTCCATCTCCAACCATTGCATATACTTCTTTATCAGGTTCTGCAAGTTTTACACCTAAAGATCCTGATATTTCATATCCCATGCATGAATAACCATATTCCATATGATAGCTGTATTTTTTGCTTGACCTCCAAAGTCTTTGTAAATCTCCTGGAAGACTTCCGGCAGAACCAATTACTACATAATTTCCATTAAACTCTTTTTCTACAAACTTATTAATCTCACCTACAACTGTAGTTTGTGGAAGTGCAGATCCATACAGCTTATAAAATTCTTTCAAAAAATCTTCATTTTGTCCAGCTATTTCAGGTTTAAAATCTGTTTTTGGATATTCAATGCTATACAGCCTCTTTACTTCATTTTCCCATTTATTTTTAGCTTCTATTATTTCATTTTTATATGAACTCTTATACTTTAATTTTTTAAGCGCTTCCTTTAATTGTATAAGGCATGCTTTAGCATCTCCTACTACTTTTGTCGCATCCATCTTGTATGCCTGAAATACAGAGGCATTTACTGTAACAAAATCAACATCTTTATTTCTGAAAAGTTCCTTTGATCCTGATGTAAAATCAGTAAATCTAGTTCCTACACCTATTACTAAATCAGCACTTTCAGCTATAAGGTTTGCTGCTAAGTTTCCTGTAACTCCAACTCCACCAAGATTTAATTCAAAATTGCTCTCTACAGAACTCTTTCCAGCCTGTGTTTCACCAATAGGTATATTAAACTCTTTTGCAAATTCTTTAAGTTCTTCACCTGCTTCTGAGTATTTTACACCGCCGCCACAAATAAGTAATGGCTTTTTCTTTGAAGTTATTAATTTAACAGCATCTTCTATTTCCTCATCAGTTGCTTTTCTTCTAGGAATTACATGTACCCTCTTTTTAAAGAAATAATCTGGAAAATCATAAGCTTCACCTTGAACATCCTGAGGTAATGCAATGCATACTGCTCCAGTATCATCTAAGCTTGTAAGTACTCTCATAGCATTTATCATAGCATTCATCAACTGTTCCGGTCTGCTTATTCTATCCCAATACTTGCACACAGCTTTATATGCATCATTCGTAGTCATTGAAGCATTATTTGTATGTTCAACCTGTTGAAGTACAGGATCTGGTTGTCTTGTTGCAAATGTATCTCCCGGAAGCAACAAAACCGGTATATTATTAGCAGTTGCAGTTCCAGCTGCTGTTACCATATTTGCTGCTCCTGGCCCTATAGACGATGTACATGCATATATCTTTTTCCTTCTATTTTGTTTTGCAAATGCCACAGCTGCTTGAGCCATACCCTGCTCATTTTTTCCCTGGCGAACCTTGAGTTCTCCTGGATCCTGCTGCAGTGCCTGTCCAAGTCCTACTACATTTCCATGACCAAATATCGTAAATATTCCTTCTACAAATCTGCTTTCCTTGCCATCAAATCTTATATATTGATTATTTAAAAATTTAACTAATGCTTGAGCTGTAGTCAACCTAATTGTACCCATTTTTAAACCTCCTCCTGCTTTTTTCGTATTATTTCTCAGGCCATATTTTTACATCTTTATTCCATAACCATTTGTGTTCATCTACATCTATTCTGTCAGTCCAAGGATTATCCTTAAGATGTCTTATCATCCAGCAATAGTACATAGCATATCCAGGTGCTGATGTTTGAGGATGGACATCCCCTCCATGTATAGCAACATAACTATTGTCTGATATTTTATGTGCATCGTCTCCTGTAAGACATAATCCCAGTCCCTGAGGTTTATTAAATTTATAATAATAAACTTCAGGTTGTGGATGATAATGTGGTGGATAGCTTGACCATTTACCAGGATAAGTTATAACTTCTCCCATTACCATATTGGAATAAGGTGCATTGTGGTAATCAAATACTGTTCTTACTACTCTCCTTGCAGTGTCATTCCATACTCCCTTGCCAAATATATCACTTTGACAATCTTTTGGAGAATAGAATTTTGCTTTAAAATCCTTTTGATTTTCTGTAGCTTGATATATTATTTCACTTTCTTCTTCTGCCTTAACTGTTACTTTTGTACCATGTGGCACATGAAGACACCATGGATCTTCATCAAATACTGAATGTCTTTCCATAATTTCTTTATTACCAGACCATTCTATTTCAACTTTTCCAGTCAAGAGGAGTACAGCTATTTCTTTTTCGCTTTCCTCATAAGACTCTTCTGAGCCCTTTTTAAGTTTGTTTACAGAAATGTCCATAAGCATTTCTTTATATGCACCATCTATATTGCATATTTTATTAGCTCCATATTTTAAAGAACCTAAATTACCAAACTCGCTCATACTCATATATAAATTCCTCCTATTCCTAAGCTCTTGCTACCATTTCCCCATATTCAGCCTTTTCCTTTTTTATAAATTCTTTTATTGCATCAGCTGTAGGCATTGCATCTGAACAGCTGTGGCTTGCAACTAACATTGCAGCAGAAGCACTACCAAATTCAAGCGCGTCCATTATGTCCCAACCTTCCAAAAGTGCATATATAAATGCAGAGCCATAAGCATCTCCCCCGCCAAATGATTTTAAAAGCTTTACAGGAAAAGGTTTTATATTATAGCTCTTTCCATCATTTGTGTAAGCAGTTGAACCATCTTTACCATGTTTTATAACTACAATTTTATTTCCATATCCAATCCATCTTTTAGCAGTTTCCTCATCACTGCTATTTTTTGCAATCAATCCTTCCATAAGATCAAATTCTTCCTTTGATCCTATTATAAGATCACTATTCTTTCCCACTATAGAATAATAAATTGCAATTTCATCTTTATCATGCCAGTTATATTCTCTATAATCTATATCAAAAATAACTACTGTATTATGTTTTTTAGCATATTCAAGCGCCTTTAAAGCAGCTTCTCTCGATGGGCTCTGTGCCAGTGATGTTCCTGAAATTGAAATAGCTTTTGCATTTTTTATATATTCCTCATCAATTTCATCTACATTTAGGCTTAAATCAGCAATAGCATTTCTATACATTAAAATGCTGCTCTCTGTAGGACTCAGTATTTCTGTGAAAGTAAGTCCTAAAGATTCACCATTTTTTGCTCTATAAATCTGTGATGTATCTATTCCTTCTTTTTTGAAATAATCAACTATAAAATCTCCAAATCTGTCATTGGATATTTTTCCTATAAAACCTACTTTTTTGCCTAACCTTGCAAGTCCAACTGCTACATTTGCAGGTGATCCTCCGAGATATTTTTTAAAAGTCGTGCTTTCAGCTAAAGTTCTATTTACATCTACCGGGTTAAAGTCTATTGTCGCTCTACCAAGTGGTATCACATCAAATTCTCTATTATTATTAAATTCAATATATTTCATTTTTTTCCTCCTTTTATGCCTTATTTTCAGTTCCAAATATTTTAATATGCCTCTTTACATTTAAGTAAGCGCCATAAACTTCAGCTTCATGTAATTTAAAATAATCAATAGTATCTGATTTATCACAAAGTGCCTTTACATTTTTAGCAACAGACATGAATGTAGCAGTAGCTATATTTATTTTTCTCATTCCAAGGGTCACACATTTTCTAAAATCATCATCACTTATACCTGATCCTCCATGTAACACAAGTGGAACATCTATGTTTTTATCTACATCCTTAAGTACATCAAAATTCAAGTTAGGTGAACCTTTGTACACTCCATGAGCATTTCCAATTCCTATTGCCAGCGCATTTACACCTGTTTCTTCATAAAATGTCTTTGCATCCTGTGTATCCGTATACATAGCTGATATTTTCTCAGAACCATCTTCACTTCCACCAACTCTTCCAATTTCAGCTTCTACAGAAGCTCCATATTTTTTGGCTTCCTTTATGACTTCTTTCGTCAAATTTATATTTTCTTTTAATGGATGTTTTGATCCGTCTATCATAACAGATGTAAATCCTAACTTAAGAGCTTCTTCTATACAATCTATAGTAGTACCATGATCTAAATGCACCGCTACAGGAACTTTAGCATTTCTTGCAGCTGCCATCATAACAGGTCCTATTAATTGCAGCGGCGAATGAGACAACCTTGACTCTGCAATTTGAAGTATAATAGGTGCATTTAATTCCTCTGCCGCTTTTACAGCCCCCATTATCATTTCCATGTTTGCAATACTAAAAGCTCCTACTGCATAACATTTTTTATCTGCTTCTTTTAACAAATTTTCCAATTTTTCTAGTGACATACTTTCACCTACTTCCACAGTCCCTTATATATGTTTATTATATCTTCTTTCTTTACTTCTCTTCTTGTATTCTGTGGGCTTCCACTATCTAGTGCATCTCCTGCCATCTTGTCCAAACTATTAAAGAATTTAGTCCTGTCTGCCCCGAATTCCTCCAAAGTCTGCACATGCAAATCAGAACACAATTTTCCAACTCCGTCTATAAATGCCTGTCCAGCTTCCATATCGCTCATTCCATCTTTATATATTCCAACAATTTTTGCAAGATCACAAAATTTATCGGGTGCTCCTGATAATGCAAACTTTAAGCAATCTGTAAGAAGCATTGCGTTTGAAAGTCCATGTGGCACATGAAAGATAGCTCCTATCGGTCTGCTCATTCCATGTACTATGGTAACTGAAGAGTTATTAAATGCTATTCCAGCTTGAAGTGCTGCTATAGACATTTCTGTTCTTGCCTCAACATTAGATCCATTATTATAAGCCTCATGTAAATTATTGAATATCTTCTTTACAGCAGAAATTGAAAATATCTCAGACATAGGCTGAGCAAGTTTTGAAGTGTATGACTCAATTGCATGAGTTAATGCATCCAGTCCAGTTGCAGATGTAACACTCTTTGGGGATGTCATTGTAAAAATAGGATCTACAACCGCAACGGTTGGAATCAAATAAGGTCCCTTTAAAAGCATCTTTATATTTTTTTTAGTATCTGTTATTATAGTAAACTGAGTTGCCTCCGAACCTGTTCCTGCTGTTGTTGGTATAGCAACCAATGGTGGTGTTTCCTTTTCTATTACTTTTCCTAAGTAATCATTTATGCTACCAGGATTGGTTATCATTGCACCTATGGCTTTCATTGTATCAATAGGACTTCCTCCGCCTAATGCTATTAAAAAGTCACAATTTTCTTCTTTGTATTTCTTAATTCCATTATCAACCATAATATCAGTAGGTTCGCCATTTACTTCATGGTAAACAGAAAATTTTACATTATTTTTTTCCAATAGATTTGTAACATTATTTATACTACCCAATTTCACCATAACATCATCTGTTATAATAAGTGCCTTACTGCCAAGTGATTTTATCTTGTCTCCTGCCTTGTCCAAAGCACCTTCACCTGTAAAAATGTACCTTGGCATTAAAAATAAATTACTCATTTCTTCACCTTCTCAATATATATTTATTGTATTGCTTTTCTAAATTATTATTTTATTGTTATATTATGATTATCTTTTGATTATATATTAGCATCATTGTATTGTATAGTCAATACTTTTTATTATTTCTTGTATTGTTTTTTGTATTATTTATATAAATGCTATTTTATGGGTATATTTTGAATAATTTTTAATCAATATCACAATAAATTATTTACTTTTATAAAATTTTATATATAATTATATATAGGATATACAAGATCATTCATATACTGAACATATATAAATAACTAAAATTTGAATTGCATCATAGATATATATTTTAGAGTAAGCTCGGAAACTAATTTCAAGCTGGCTCAAAAATATTGGTTATGTTATTTTTGTGCAGATAACTCTTAGAGGAAGACATTATTCCTAAA
>NZ_JAGGLM010000030.1 GCF_017874415.1 Clostridium algifaecis | reverse complement strand
CTGAAGGTCCACCATATTTGGGGGTATAGCTCAGCTGGGAGAGCACCTGCCTTGCACGCAGGGGGTCAAGAGTTCGAATCTCTTTATCTCCACCAAAAGCAATTAACAATTTTATTATTGTTAATTGCTTTTTTATCGTATTCATAAAATTGAATAATTATCATATTTGATATTATTTGCATTATGTAATAAAATGAGTGAAAATTAATATTCTATAAGGAAGTGAAAATTTGAAATTTTATAGGTTAAAACAATTTTATTGGAACTTACATTCAAGATTAGATGAATATGATTTAAAATTTATAAATAATATTTTAAGTGAGGACGAATTAGAATTATTTAAAAAATTATCAATGTCAGAACAAAAACATTGTGTAAAAGTAGCTTATGACGTGGAAAAAATTTGCTATAAAAAAGATATAAATTTAAACATTATTTTAAAAGCAGCGCTTTTACATGATATAGGAAAGATATATAGAAGGCTAACTATTATTGATAAATCTATAATGGTATTATTGAATAGTATAACATTAGGAAAAATGAAGTATATGTGTAAGTTTAATAAAATAAATGTTTATTACAATCATGCAAAAATAGGAGCTAAATTACTCGAAAAGATTAGCTGCAATAAGTATATTATTTTTCTGGTAAAAAATCATGATAATAACGACATAAATGATAATAAATATCTTAATATAATTAAATATTGTGATAATAATAATTGAACATTATGTATGAAATAATTTACAAATAACTTATGTAATATTTTGACTTATTCCTAATTTTCACATAATATATTTTAAATTTTATGATATAATTGTAAATATAGTTATAGTTTTTAATTGGAGGTAATTATGAATTCAGAGAAAAGAAGAATAGATATAGAAAAAATATTGAAAAGTAGTAATAAGCCTCAAAAAGGACATATTCTAGCTGAGAAACTTGGAGTTACAAGACAGGTTATAGTTAAGGATATTGCAATTTTAAGAGCTGAAGGGAAAAATATAATAGCAACACCAGAGGGATATATGGTTCCTAAAAGTGAAAAAAATAGAATTAAGAAAGTAATTGCAGTTTGTCATAGTGTAGATGAGATGGAAGATGAACTTTCAACTATAGTTAAATTTGGTGCAATTGTTGAAGATGTTACAATAGAGCATTCGGTATACGGTGAAATTAAAGCTATGCTTATGATAAAGTCGTTATATGATGTAGAAAATTTCATTTTAAAAATAAAAGAGACAAAGTCAGAACCTCTTTTAATTCTAACAGGTGGTGTTCACCTCCATACTATTTCAACTGATAATTATTCTGCGATAGATAATATAAAATCAGAATTAAAAAATAAAGGTTATTTAATTTCTGATTAGTATAGTATTATGTTTGAAATCATAATAAAAAAATTATAATAAAAGAGGTGATTGTTAATGAAAAAAAATAAGGCTATAAATTTGAGTATTCTAGTTGTTGTTTTGGCAATGTTTTTTTTATTTTTAAACAGAATTATAAATTTTATAGTTAATGTGGAATGGTTTAAGGAAATAGGTTATTTGTCAATTTATTTTACTAAATTAGTAGCTATGGTTAAGCTTATATTTCCAATTTTTATAATATGTTTTTTATGTATATGGTTTTATTATAAAAGTCTTAAAATAGGGATAATGAAGTATAAAAAAGTTATTGAAGTAAATAAAAATAAAGATAAATTACAGAAAAAAATAATTATTTTTTTTGATATTATAATATCACTTGTATTTTCATATAGCTTTTCTTCAATTTATTGGTATAGGATTTTACAATTTACAAATTCAGTACCTTTTAATGTTAAGGACCCAATTTTACATCTGGATGTATCATTCTATATATTTAAATTACCTTTAATACAATCTGTTTACAATGCTGCTATAAGTCTAATTATATTTTTAACTTTTTTAACATTTTTGATTTATATTATGCTCAATTTAAAAGATAAGATTAGTAAAGGTAGAAATTTTAAGAGAAATTTTAAAATTGAGTTTAACAAAATTGATTTTAAGAGTGGACTTACTAGATTTGCTGGCAAGCAGCTTGCTATTTTGTCTGGATTTATAATGATATGTATTGCTTTTGGATATTTTTTAAAGTCTGTAAACCTTGTATATAGTGAAAATGGTGTGGCTTTTGGTGCAGGCTATACTGATGCTAAAGTAAGTTTCCTTTTTTATAAAATTATTTTTATAGTATCTATAATTTCCTCAATTGTTATATTTTTAAGCGTACTTAAATCAAAGATAAAGCCTATCTTAGTATGTGCGGTAGTAATTGTAGTTTTAATTATTGGTGAAAGTGCTGTTTCTACTTTTGTTCAAAATTTTATTGTTAAATCAAATCAAAAGACTTTAGAACAGCAATATATACAAAATGATATTGATTATACAAGAAAAGCATTTAATATTGAAAATGTTGATGCTAAACCTTTTGAAGTTAAAGACACTCTTACACAAAATGATGTAAAAAATAATATGGACACTATAAATAACATAAAGATAAATTCATATGAACCAACTCTTGAGTTTTACAATCAGGTTCAGATCATAAGATATTACTATAATTTTAATGATATTGATGTAGATAGATATAATATAAATGGTAAATTTACTCAAATATTTATAGGTGCTAGGGAGATAAATAGTAATTCTATAGATCCAAATACATGGCAAAACAAACATCTTATTTATACCCACGGTTACGGAGTAGTAATGAATAAAGTGAATTCTGTAACATCTGAGGGTCAACCAAATTTTGTTATAAAAGATATGCCTCCTCAAAATTCTACAAATATAAAGATTGACAATCCGAGGATATATTTTGGAGAAAGTACAGATGATTATGCTATAGTAAATACTAAAATGAATGAATTTGATTATCCTAAAGGAAGCGATAATGCTACTAATAAATATGAATCAAATTCTGGAATAAAAATGAATTTTATCAATAAAGTAATATTTTCTTTGTATAATAAAAATGCCAATTTTCTTCTCTCTAGAGATATAAAAAGTGAAAGTAAAATATTAATAAATAGGAATATAAAAGATAGAGTAAAAAAAATAGCACCATTTTTGAATTATGATTCTGATCCATATATAGTTGTAAGTGGTGACAAATTATATTGGATATTAGATGGATATACTGAGTCTGATAAGTATCCATATTCACAACCACAAAATGGAATTAATTATATAAGAAATTCTTTTAAAGTAGTTGTAAATGCATTAGATGGAAGTACAAACTTCTATATTGTAGACAAAAATGATCCTATAGTAAAAAGTTATTCGAAAATATTTCCCGGGCTATTTAAAAGTGAGGATTCTTTGCCATCAGATATAAAGCAGCATTTTAGGTACCCAGAAGATTTATTTAATATACAATGTAATGTGATTGGAAAGTACCATGTTACTGATCCAGGTGTATTTTATAATGGTGAAGATGTATGGGAAATTGCTAAAAATCAAAAGCAGGTTAATGGAACTAAAGATGCTATGAAATCTCCATATGTAGTAATGAAACTTCCTGGACAAAAAAAGGAAGAAATGATACTGATCCAATATTTAAATATGAGGAATAAAGATAATATGGCAGGATTGTTTGGAGCAAGAATGGATGGAGATAACTATGGGAAGATGGTATTATATAAATTTCCACCAGAAAAAACTGTATATAGTCCTTATCTATTTAAACAAAAATTGAATCAGGATACTACGATATCACAGCAACTTTCACTATGGAATAAAGATGGTTCAAAAGTTCAATTTGGGGATACAATAATAGTTCCTATAAATAAATCTCTTCTTTATGTGGAACCAGTTTATTTGAGAGCAAGTGGAAAAGATAGTATACCTGAAATGAAGAGGGTCATAGTATCTTATGGGGATAAGATGATAATATCGCAGAATATTGATACAGCTATAGAACAGATATTTAATTATAATCAAGATGATGAAACTGAAAAAAATTTAAATCAATCTAGTGATACTAATTCAGGTAATAAAACTCAAAAATTAAAGCAAGCTAAAGATTTATACAATAAGGCTATTGATGCACAAAAAAATGGAGAATGGTCTCAATATGGAAATTATATTCAGGATCTTGGTAAGCTAATAGATGAACTTAATAGTAAATAATTTCTTTATACAATATTAAAAAATTTAAAAGCTGCTGATTATATAGTCAGCAGCTTTTAAATTTTTGAAAATTATGGGCATATTTTATGAATAATTAGTTAAAAGGTAATATAATATAAGTATTGGGCCAATTTTACTTATCTGAAGGAAGGGAGTTAGTTATGGATTATGATGTACTTATTTTAGGTGGGGGGATAGTAGGATGTTCAATTGCATATGAACTTTCAAAATATAGTTTAAATATAGCTTTAATAGAGAAAGATTATGATATAGCAAATGATGTAGCTTTTATAAATTCATCAATTGTATCTGATGGAATTAACTGTAAATCAATTTTTGCGGCAAGACTTGAATATATGGGAAATAATATTATAAGAGAATTGTCATCAAAATTCAATATAAATTTTCAAAAAAAAGATCATCTTATAATTTCAGATGATGATCAAAGTGAAAAAAGGCTTTTGAATTTATATGAAAAAGCATTAAGCAGAGGGATAAAAAATATAGGTATTTTAAACGAAAGAGATGTACTAAAAATTGAACCTGATATTAATGTTAAAGTAAAAAAAGCTATATATTCTAAAAATACAGGTATAATCTCCCCTTATGATCTTGCAATTTCTTATGGCGAAATTGCATTTGATAATGGTGTAAATTTCAAATTAGAGGAAGAAGTTATGGATATACAGTCTGTGACTAAAGGATTTAATGTTGTAACAAATAAAAATAAATTTACATGCAGTATGGTAATTAATACAACTCCAAAAGACAATTATAGTATAGATTGTACAAATAAAAGACAAAGTAAAAAAAACTATATAAATTATTTCTTAATAGATAATATTTCAAATGAAAAATACAATCATAATGTAATTTCTATGTTGGATAAAAGTTTAGGTATGATACATTTAATCCCAATACAGAATAATCAGATGGTGATTGAAATAACGACTAATGATAAGATAAGTTATGATTATGGACTTGAAATAATTAGAAAGTATATTGGAAAAATACGTGAAAATAATATAAATGAATTTTATCAATCAACATATTATTATGATGATGTTATTATAGATAATAGTTTGATAGACAAGGGTTATGTAAAAATTATTGAAAAACACCTTGATCAGATTACCATGACACCTGCTATAGCAAAGATTGTATGTGAAACTATAGTAAATAACTTAAAGTGTGTTCTTAAAAAGGATTTTGTAGATAGAAGAAGAGAATTTTATAGATTTAGAGACATGAGTAACGATGACAGAAACAAGATAATCAAGGTAAATAAAAAATATGGTAAAATAATATGTTATTGTGAAGAGGTTACAGAAGGTGAAATTGTTGATTCAATAAGAAGGCCACTTGGTGCACGTACTATAGAAGGTATAAAAAGAAGGACTGGAGCTACTTTTGGAAATTGTAGAGGATCACGGTGCTTATATAAAGTTTCCAATATATTAGCCAGAGAAATTAATGCAAATATGACTGACATAGTTAAGAATTGTAAAAATTCAAATATATTAATAAGCAGGGTAAAAGAATTTGATAGTATTTAATGCAGGAGGAATATAAATTGTTTACTGATACTATTTATAAAAAAGATGATAAAATGATTAGAAAAAATTATGATGTATTTACTAGTGCTGTACGAATATCAGGTTCATATAATAAAATAATTCCAGTAAAAAGCAGCAAGCCAATAGATAAAAAATTATGGATAGAATGTTCTAAAGCATTGAGTAGATTGCATGTTAGAGCACCAATAGAAATGGGAGATATAATTTGTACAAATATACTTAATACTGGAGTAGATATAATTGCTACTAGAAGTATAAAAAAATTGTGATTTTAATTTTTATTGGAAAAATTTTAAAATTAATATTTTTTATTGACATAAAAATCTATTTAATATATAATAAATGCAAAAATTAAAATTAACTTGTGACGAGTTTAGTAATGATATGGCAATTTAAGAGAATCAGTGTTTGGGTGTAAACTGATATTGTTAATATTATGAATCCAACTTTGAAGTGACTGATAAAATTCAGTCCGGTGATAGCCGTTATTTTTTTGAGAGAATCAATTTTGATTAATTAGGGTGGCAACGCGGAGCTTTCCGTCCCTTGCATGGGGATAGAAACTCTTTTTTTGTGCTAAAAAATACAAGGAGGACTAATTGTTATGTTAGATTTAAAAAGAATAAGAAACAATCCAGAAGAAATTAAAAAACTTTTAACAAATAGAGGAGAAGATTTTGATTTATCTACTATAGATGAAGTTGTGTCTTTAGATGAAAAAAGAAGAAATATTTTAGTTGAAGTTGAGGAGTTAAAGAAAAATAGAAATGAAGCTTCATCAAAAATAGCTAAGATGAAAAAAGATGGGAAACCTGTAGATGAAGTTCTAGTTGAGATGAAAAAATTATCTGATGAAATAAAGGAATTTGATATAGATCTTTCAAAAATTGATGAAAAAATAGAATACATAATGCTTAGAATACCAAATATACCAAATCCTCAAGTGCCTGAAGGAAAAAGTGATGCTGATAACGTAGAAATCAGAAGATGGAGCGAACCAACTAAATTTAATTTTACTCCTAAAGCTCATTGGGATATAGGTACTGATTTAAATATATTGGATTTTGAAAGAGCTGGAAAAGTTTCAGGATCAAGATTTACATTTTACAGGGGATTGGGAGCAAAACTTGAGAGAGCGGTTATAAGTTACTTTTTAGATTTCCATACTGAAAAACATGGTTATGAAGAGTTATTTCCACCTTATATGGTAAATAGAACAAGTATGACAGGTACAGGACAACTTCCAAAATTTGAAGAAGATGCTTTTAGAGTTGCAAATAATGACTGTTTTTTAATACCTACGGCAGAGGTTCCTGTAACTAACTTTTATAGAAATGAAGTTTTAAAAGGAGAAAATCTTCCAATTAAACATGTAGCCTATAGTGCATGTTTTAGATCTGAAGCTGGATCAGCAGGAAGAGATACAAGAGGGCTCGTAAGACAGCATCAATTTAATAAAGTTGAGCTTGTTAAGTTTACAAGACCTGAGGATTCTTATGATGAGCTTGAAAAGCTTACAAGGGATGCAGAAGATGTACTTCAG
This sequence comes from Clostridium algifaecis, assembly GCF_017874415.1. Lineage (GTDB taxonomy): Bacteria > Bacillota > Clostridia > Clostridiales > Clostridiaceae > Clostridium_B > Clostridium_B algifaecis. The sequence goes on along the minus strand of NZ_JAGGLM010000030.1, from coordinate 20,766 downwards.
GGATTAAAGATACCATATAGAGTAGTTAGAATATGCAAGGGTGATTTGGGATTTACAGCAGCACTTAAATATGATATAGAAGTGTGGATGCCAAGTTATAATAGATATGTAGAAATATCAAGTTGCAGTAATTTTGAAGATTTTCAGGCAAGGCGTGCAAATATAAAATATAAAGAAACTCCAAAAGACAAACCAAAATACGTTCATACATTAAATGGATCAGGTGTTGCTATAGGAAGAACAGTTGCAGCAATACTTGAGAACTATCAAAAAGAGGATGGAACTGTAGAGATTCCAGAACTTTTAAGGTCATATATGGGTGGAAGAGAAATAATAAAGTAATTTTTTATGAGTTCAAAAAGTAATGCTGCTTTTTGGACTCATGTTTTATAAAATTTATAAAAAAATCTATAAAAATGTTGACATATATATATATGGTTGGTATAATATTATTTGTTGACGGTCATGGAAAGATGGTCGAGTTGGTTTAAGGCACCGGTCTTGAAAACCGGCGTACGGGTGACCGTACCAAGGGTTCGAATCCCTTTCTTTCCGCCATTAAAATTTTATTAAACTGTAGGACATGGAGAAATACTCAAGTGGCCGAAGAGGCGCCCCTGCTAAGGGCGTAGGTCGGGTAACCGGCGCGAGGGTTCAAATCCCTCTTTCTCCGCCATTAAAAGCATCTATTATAAGGTGCTTTTAATTTTAAATGTTTGTATCAATTAATGTGCGCTAGTAGCTCAGTTGGATAGAGCAGTTGGCTACGAACCAGCGTGCCGGGGGTTCGAATCCTCTCTAGCGCACCAATATCAAGGCTTTCACTTATTTGTGAAAGCTTTTTTAGTGCAAAATAACACAACCGTAACACAGAAAAATATGTTAAATGCCAGAGATTCAAATTCTCTCTGGCAAACTACTATTAAGAATTCGATTTAACCTTAATTCCTATTTTTTCACCTAGCATAACTTTTGTTTCGTAACCTTTTTCTGTTTGTTCAATTAGATCACTGTCAAATATAACTTTTTCTTTTTCAAAGAATAAAATTATGGTAGAACCACCAAATTTAAAATATCCTTTTTCACTTCCCTTAAGTATGTTTTTTTTAGGGAAATAAGTTTGTATTATTGAACCAACACATGTAGCGCCTACTTCTATGTATAATACATCTCCAAAATTTTGTGAATGAAATAAGCTGAGCTCTCTTTTATTTTTACAAAATAACTCAGGTATTTTTTTTAATGCTGCTGGATTTACAGAATAATAATCTCCTTTAATTTTTTGAGAAACATCACAAATACCATTGTCTATAAAGTGAAACCTATGATAATCAGTAGGGGCAAGCCTGAGCACCATAAAACTGCCGTATTTGAATTTTTCGGCCAGTTTATTTTTCCCAATTAAATCAATTAACTTATATGTAAGGCCTTTTACCTGAATCAATTTGTTTAAATTTATATTTGAGTAAACTAAAATTCTACCATCACCAGGTGAGATTAATGAATCACTATTTTCACAAATAGGTCTAGCATCTTTTTTTAATTTTCTTGTGAAAAAATCATTAAAACTTTTAAAATCATTTTCATTTTTAATACATTCATTCATATTTATATTAAAATCATTAATAAAGTTAGGTATCTTTTTCCTGCTTAATTTGCCATCACAAAAGTATCCATATAATTTGGAAAAAATTTTTTTCTTAAATATAATTTCTAAAAATCTCATTCCTATAGGAGAAGAATAAATCCAATTTAAGTAAATATCGCCAGCTACATGTTCTATTTCATATTTTTTTAATTTCCTATTGTAATATTTAATCATTTTTAAATCCTCAATTTATATATAATTTTTATATTACTAAGCATAAATATATATTGTATCTTTATTATAATTGCCACATTTAATATGGTCAATTAATATATTAAGCTTTATTATTATGTACACTAAAATTTAATCTTTAAATTTAGTTGAGTTATTTTTATAACATAAGTATAATGTAAGTAGATATATTATACTGACCAGTCAATAAATATATAATAAAAATTTGGAGTGGTATCTATGAATAATACTAAAACTACAATTTTTGAATCAGCTATAAAGATTTTTTCTAATAATGGATATGATGGAGCTACTATGGATGCTATAGCTGCTGATGCAGGTGTAGCAAAAGGTACATTGTATTATCATTTTAAAAGTAAGCAAGAAATATTTAGATATATAATAAGTAAAGGTCTTCAAATCATAAAAGAAGAAATAGAAGATATAATAAATGAAAAAGAAGATGCAATATCCAAGCTTAAGAGTCTGTGTAAAATTCAACTAGGATTAGTATATGAAAGAAAAGATTTTTTTAAAGTTATAATGGGGCAACTTTGGGGAAAAAATAGCAGACAACTTGAACTTAGAGAAGCTGTAGATAAATATATTTTATATATACAAAAATATTTAGAGGATGCTATAAAAGAAGGTACTATAAAAGAAGGCAATACATATTTTATGGCATATACATTATTTGGAACTATATGTTCTGCGGCTGTGTATGAACTTATGAATGGTGATAAAGAAAATATAAATTCAGACAAGAAGAATTATATAGATATGATTGGTAATACTATAGACTATGTTTTAAATGGTATAAAAATTAAAAAATGCTAATATAGTTACCAGCATTTTTAAATTTTTATAATTTATTTGATTTAATTATAGATATTATAAGGATGAAACCTATAATTAAAGAAAGTATCAGTCCTGTAAGTCCTAATAAAGACATATTATAAATTCTTGGTCCTATATTCAAATTTAATATCAAAGAAGAACTTATGAGCATAGAGCATGATATAAGTGATATAGAAAGCCTGTTGGTCATTTTGTTCAACTGTTCTATAGAAGAATCAATTTTATTTAATTTAAGTTGAAGTTTAGCTCTTCCACTAAGTATTCCATCAATTAATTCTACTATTTTTGTAGGCAATTTTACTGAATTTTTTGTAAAATTATAAGAACTTATTAAAATATCATCTAAATTTAAACTTTTTAAAAAATATGATTTACTACTATTTTTAACAAAAGGTACAGCAATATCTAAAATTTGAATTTCAGGAGATATTTCGCTCACTAATCCTTCTACTATAATTAGGCTTTTTACTAAAAGTATTAAATCCTTTGGCAATCTAATATTATTATTCTTAGCACATTTAAAAATTTCTGTAATTAAAACAGAAATTTTTATATTTTGAAGAGATGTAGACAAATAGTTGGAAAGTAGAATATCTATATCTTCGTATAATCTATTTCTATCTACAAGACCTCTTTTTATCCCTATAGATATAATCACTGATACGAGTTTATCTAGATCTTTATAAACAATGGATATTATTATTTCATTTAATGATAATTTTAACGAAGGATATATGTTTCCCATTATTCCAAAATCTAAAAAACAGATTTTATTTTCCTGTATAAGAAGATTTCCTGGATGAGGATCAGCGTGAAAAAATCCATCAGTGAAAACTTGTTTAAAAAAAGAAATAGTTAATTTTTTGCCTAAATCATTTAAATCATAACCACCTTCTTTTAATTTTTCTAAGTTGTTTATCTTAAATCCATCAATTTTTTCCATTGTTAGTACCTTATCTTTAGATAATTCTTTTATTACATATGGAACGTGACAGAAGGCTACGTTATTATTTAACTTTTTAAATTTTATCATATTTTCCGCTTCTAGATTGAAATCAAATTCTTGACTTGTAGAAAATTTTAACTCATCAAGTGCTTCTTCAGGATCTATTATGGAATCTTCAAATTTTCTTTTAGTAAATTTTATTATTTTATATAAGATGGAAATATCAGTTTCCATCTTTTCTCTTATATTAGGCCTTTGTATTTTTACAATTACTTCTCTTCCATCTTTTAAAATTGCATTGTAGACTTGTGCTATTGAAGCAGAAGCAAATGGTATCTTTTCAAAATTCGAAAAGCATTCATCTATATTTTTGTTAAAATCCCTAAAAAAAACTTTATTGATATCTTCATATTTTTCTGGTGGCACATCATCTTGAAGCTTTGATAGTTCATTAATAAATTGTGGAGGTAGTATATCAGGTCTTGAACTTAAAATTTGACCTATTTTAATAAATGTTGGACCAAGTTCTTCAAATGCTTTTCTTAAATTTTCAGGCGATTTTTTTAGTCTGTTATTTTTAGTATTAATTACGAACTTAAAACCATATTTACCTAGAACCTTCACAATTTCTTTAAATCTTTTGGATGATTTTTTTTGCATTTTGTATAATAAATAAAGCCAAATTACGGCTTTATTTATTAGAAAGAGTTTCCTCTATTTTATTTAATCTCTGGTTTATAGATGATATGTCATTTTTTGAAGCAAAATTTAAATCATTTAATATAGAAGTAAGTTCATCTTTAGTTAAAGGTTTTAACTGGTTTTTTTTTGCAGTTACATTTCTTTTTAGCTCTTCTGATAATTGTTTACCTTCATCTACAGTGAGTTTACCTTTTTCAACCATTTCTTCAATTAGTTTTGCTGCTTTTTCATAGGTATACGCTGCAGAACCAACACCTGCCAAAAATAAATTTTTTAATTCATTAATCATAAAATAGACCTCCCTTTTATTTTAATTATGTCATGTTAGATATAGCTTTTCACAATATCTAATTTATTATTATGTATAGATAAAAGATTTATGTTTGAAATTTAATATACAAAAAAATTGACAATAAAGATAATCTATAATAGAATAGTAAGGTAGTATTAAGCATGCACTCGTAGCTCAGTAGGATAGAGCAGTGGTTTCCTAAACCACGTGCCGGAGGTTCGAATCCCCTCGGGTGCACCAAATCGCAAGTCTTGTAGCTTTAATAGCTTACAGGACTTTTATTATATTAAGCTTATAATTTAAGTTTAAATGAAAATTATACAATTTTCAATAGATTAGTAGAAAGTTTACATTATATTATAATATGATATATATGCTATAAGGTGATAAAATGAATTTTATGCAAGAAGCTATAAATGAGGCTAACTTTTCATTAAAATTAAATGAGGTGCCTGTTGGCTGCGTAATTGTGAAGGGAAATGAAATAATAGCAAGAGCTCACAACTTAAAAGAAAATAATAAGGATGCAACCTGTCATGCTGAAATTCTTGCAATAAGGTATGCAAGTAAAAAAATAGATAATTGGAGACTTACAGGATGCAGTATGTATGTTACTTTAGAACCCTGTCCAATGTGTGCTGGGGCTATAGTCCAATCAAGGCTAAGCAAACTTTATATAGGAACTTTTAATCCTTCTTGCGGTGCTTGTGGTTCAATTATAAATCTTATTGAAAATGAAAGACTTAATAATTTTGTAAATGTTAAATGGCTTTATAATGATAAATGCAGCAGTATTATAGAAAACTTTTTTAAGTTGAAAAGATAAATTGATTTGATTTATTTATAGTGCTTTTGTATAATATACTAGTACGAATTTTAAATATGGAGAAGTATCGAAGTGGTTATAACGGCCCGCACTCGAAATGCGGTAGTCACGAAAGTGGCTCGTGGGTTCGAATCCCACCTTCTCCGCCAATAGAGAATGATTAATTTTTGTGATGATTAATTAGTAAAGAATAAAAGATGGCGTTTAAGCTTTATGGCTTATGCGTCATCTTTTATTTTTTAAGAAGTTTTTTCAGTTATTACTAAAAAAAGTTAAAATTATGATTGAAATGTAGGCTTAAAAGATATATAATAAATATATACGAATTAGGTACACATTAGAAAAATGTGTTGCAGCTTTATAAATTTTAAAGAAATGATATTAATAATATTAATTAAATGGAGGTGTAATTATGTTTTTTAAGACTACGGAACAACATGAAAATTTGAGAAAAAAAATTAGAAAATTTGCTGAAGAAGAAGTTAAACCAATTGCATTTATGCTGGATCAGGAAAATAAATTTCCTTTGGAAGCAATTAATAAATTAGCGGGTATGGGAATGATGGGAATTCCATATCCAAAAGAATACGGTGGAGCAGGACTTGATGTAATCAGTTATGCAATTGCTGTTGAGGAATTATCAAGAGTAGATGGTGGTACAGGTGTAATTCTTTCGGCTCATACATCTTTAGGAACATATCCAATTGCTGCTTATGGTACAGATAAACAGAAAAAGAAATACTTAGTTCCACTAGCAAAGGGAGAGAAACTTGGTGCATTCGGTCTTACTGAAGAAAATGCGGGTAGTGATGCAGGTGGTACAGAGACAACTGCTGTTTTGGAAGGTGATCATTATATTTTAAATGGAGAAAAAATCTTCATTACCAATGGCGGAGAAGCTGACACTTATGTTATTTTTGCAGTAACTACACCAAATGTTGGTACTCATGGCATCAGTGCTTTTATTGTTGAAAAAGGTTCAGAAGGCTTTACTTTTGGTAAACATTACGATAAAATGGGAATTCGTTCCTCTATTACCTCAGAGTTAATTTTCAATAATGTGAAAGTTCCTAAAGAAAATTTATTAGGTAACGAGGGTGATGGTTTCAAAATAGCTATGGCTACTCTAGATGGTGGTCGTATTGGTATTGCAGCCCAGGCTCTTGGTATTGCTCAAGGTGCTTATGAGCACGCACTTGAGTATTCAAAAGAAAGAATTCAATTTGGCAAACCTATCTGCAGGCAGCAAAGCATTTCTTTTAAGCTGGCAGATATGGCAACAAAACTTAGAGCGGCTAGATTGCTTATTTACAGTGCAGCAGAATTAAAAGAAAATCATGAATCTTATAGTATGGAAGCTGCTATGGCAAAACAGTATGCTTCTGATGTTTGCCTTGAGATTGTAAATGATGCTCTTCAGATATTTGGTGGAAGCGGCTATCTTAAAGGTATGGAAGTTGAGCGTGCTTATAGGGATGCTAAAATTTGTACAATATATGAAGGAACTAATGAGATTCAACGTGTTGTTATCGCTGCTCATATAATAGGTAATACGCCTAAGAATAAACGTATAGATAAAGTTTCTCAAACAGATAAATTTCCTAAAAATGAATCAGCAACAGGTTACCGCAAAGAAGTGATTTTTAAACAGGGAACTTCTAAGGAAAGAGTTGATGCTCTTGTTAAAGCCCTTAAGGCAGATGGATATGATTTCACAGTTGGAATTCCTATTGATACTCCTATTAGTAAAGCTGAAAGAGTAGTAAGTGTAGGTCTAGGTATAGGGAAAAAAGAAAATATGAAACTTATAGAAGATTTGGCAGTTCAAGCTGGTGCAGCTATAGGTTCTTCACGTCCTGTAGCCGAAACTCTTAAATATGTGCCAATTGATCGTTATGTAGGTATGTCTGGTCAGAAATTTAATGGGAATCTCTATATTGCATGCGGTATTTCAGGTGCAATTCAGCATTTGAAGGGTATAAAGGATGCTTCTACGATTGTTGCTATAAACATCAATCCTAATGCTAAAATCTTTAAAAATGCAGATTATGGTATAGTTGGAGATTTAAATGAAATCTTACCACTACTCACTTCTGCTTTAGATAATGGAAAACCAAAAAAGAAGGCTCCACCAATGAACAAAATGAAGAGAGCTGTTCCCAAAAAGGATGTTTCAACCTTGAAACATTATGTATGTAATGGATGCGGATATGAATATGATCCTAACGTTGGTGATCCTGAAGGTGAAATAATTCCAGGCACACTCTTTGAAAATCTACCTAAAGATTGGACTTGCCCTGCTTGTGGTGAAGGAAAAGATATGTTTATAGAAGTCTAATTTCTATAATAAGTAAAATAATGATACATTTTTAGCATAAGGGAGGATTAATATATGCATTGCGTTAGAAAAATAACTAATGATCTTTATTGGATTGGCGGTAATGATCACCGTCTTGCTCTATTTGAAAATATTCATCCTATTCCAAGGGGTGTTTCTTATAACTCTTATTTACTTTTAGATAAAAAGACAGTTCTTTTTGATACAGTTGACTGGTCGATTTGCCGTCAGTTTCTTGAAAATGTTAAAGCGATTTTAGGAGACAGACCTTTAGATTATATGGTAATCAACCATGTGGAACCAGATCATGCAGCTTGTATTGAAGAGATTATTCTTCGCTATCCAGATGTAAAGATTGTATGTACAAAAAAAGCTTCAATGTTTATGAATCAGTTCGGTTTCAATATAGATGGTAAAGTAATAGAAGTAAAAGAAGGAGATACTATGTCATTTGGAGAGCACAAAGTTACATTTGTGTTAGCTCCAATGGTACATTGGCCAGAAGCTATGGTAACATATGATAGTACTAACGGTGTGTTGTTTTCAGCTGATGCTTTTGGAACATTTGGTGCCCTAGATGGTAAATTGTTTAATGATGAGGTAAACTTTGATCGTGATTGGATTGACGATGCAAGAAGATATTATACAAACATTGTAGGAAAATATGGTCCTCATGTTCAAAGTCTTTTGAAAAAAGCGAGCAATCTTGATATTAAGTTTATATGTCCTCTGCATGGACCTGTATGGCGTAATAATTTTGAGTATTTTTTAGATAAATATGATAAATGGAGCCGCTATGAACCTGAAGAAAAGGGTGTAATGATTGTTTATGGAACGATGTATGGTGACACAGAGGCTGCTGCCAATGATTTGGCAACGAGATTAGTTGAAAAGGGAATGACAAATGTGGTTATGTATGATGTTTCGAAAACTCATGTTTCCTATTTGATTTCTGAAACATTTAAGTATAGCCATGTAGTTCTTGCTTGTGTAACCTATAATCTAAAGATTTATCCACCAATGCTTAATTACATAATGGATATGAAGGCATTAAATCTTCAAAAACGTACTTTCGCTCTTATAGAAAATGGTTCATGGGCTCCTCAATCCGGTAAATTGATGCGCAAACTTTTGAATGAGATGAAGGAAATGACAATTTTAGATAGTGATATGACAGTTACTTCCAGTATGAAAGAAGATAATGCAAGTTCAATGGATTCTATTACTGACAGCATTATTAAATCGATGAAATAATCTTGAAAAAATATGTAGAATCAGTTCATGGAAAAAATCTGTGAGCTGATTTTTTTTATGTTAATTGGATTTTATACATTTAATATTTAGAGTTTCACTTGAAATTAAAAAATATTTCAATATACTATTGAAATATTTTTATTTTAATAGTATAATATTGACTGTTCTTGTGAGATTTAAAGAATAATTAAATATTATTGTATTTTCATGAGTAAATTCCTTGGAGAGATGTCCGAGTGGTTGAAGGAGCACGCCTGGAAAGCGTGTGTAGGGGAAACTCTACCGGGGGTTCGAATCCCCCTCTCTCCGCCATTAAACCTTTGTCGTGCTAGATGGGGAGTTAGCGGTGCCCTGTACCTGCAATCCGCTATAGCAGGATTTAATTCCTTGCTTAGGCTATAAATTGTGAGGTCTGGCCCATAAAAGTGGCGTTGAGAACTGGGTCCCACGCAACGGAAACTCATGAACCCCGTCAGGTCCGGAAGGAAGCAGCGGTAAGTGATAATTTTCGTGTGCCGTGGAAAAATCTAGTTTGAGTTAACTATATGGGTAACGCTTATAGTTTATTAGACGAAGCAAGGTGCACGACTTTAATAATTTGATTTTAAAAGATATCTTAATTAGGTATCTTTTTTATTTTAAGAAATTTTGTATATTATCTTATAATATATGAACTATAATATATACAAGAAGGTGATATATTTATGGCTTACACTGCATTATATAGAAAGTGGAGGCCCAGAACATTTAAGGATGTAGTGGGTCAAAAACATATAACTGTAACTTTAAAAAATCAGGTATTAAATAATAGAATAGCACATGCGTATTTGTTTTCAGGTACGAGAGGGACAGGAAAGACTTCTACTGCAAAAATTTTAGCTAAGGCAGTAAATTGTCTCGATTTAAAAGATGGTGAACCATGCAATGAATGTGAAATGTGTAAAAAAATAAATTCAGGTACTTCTATCGATGTAATTGAGATGGATGCTGCATCTAAAAGAAGACTGGAAGATATAAAAGATATAATAGAAAATGTTAAATATCCACCACAGGAAGGTAAATACAAAGTCTATATAATGGATGAGGTCCATATGCTTACTCAAGAAGCAGTGAATGCATTTCTGAAAACTTTAGAAGAACCGCCTAAAAATGTGATATTTATACTGGCAACTACAGATCCACAAAAACTTCCGGTAACTATACTTTCAAGGTGTCAAAAATTTGATTTTAGAAGAATAAAAAGTACGGATATATTTAAAAGACTTAGGTATATCTTAGATAGCCAGAACATATCTGCAGATGATAAAAGTTTGAATTTAATATCTAGAATATGTGATGGAGCTATGAGAGATGCACTGAGTGTACTTGATCAGGCAATATCTATGGATGATGGAAAAATTGAATATGAAAGTGTAGTTGATATGCTTGGATTAGTTACAAATGATAATTTATTTAAGCTTACTGATGCTATAATAGATAAAAATGTAGAAAAATCAATGAAAGTAATTGATGATATAGTTTTAAGTGGTAAAGATATATATAATTTTATAAGGGATATGATAACTCACTTAAGGAATTTATTGATGGCAAAGGTTTCTAAAAATCCAGAAGAAATTATGGATATGTCGGAAGAAAATGTAGAACTTATAAAAGAACAGGCACAGAATATAAGAATAGAAGAAATAATGAGGGATATAAGAATACTTCAAGATGCAGAGGAACAATCCAAATGGGTAAAACAAAGTAGAATTTATCTTGAACTTTCAGTTGTAAAGATGTGTAAAATAGAATATGATACATCAAAAGAAGTGATATTATCAAGGATAAATCAGCTGGAAGAAATAATAAAACACGGAAAAATTAAAATTTTGAAAGAAAATGATGCAGCTGAGAACAAAAATAGTATACGAGATAATAAAAATCTTAAAAGTAGTAAGAGAGATATAAAAGACAATGAAACAAAACTAAAAAAGCAGGAATTAAAAGAGAATATCAATTCCAATATAACTTTGGATATAGTTAAAAAAAGATGGAAGGATATACTTGAATCATTTAAGAATAAACACCAAATGGTACTTTTTGCAGCACTTACCACGGGTGAAGTAGTGAAATGCGAAAAAGGTATTATAACTATAAAGTACAATAAAAATTATGCATTTCATAAACAAAGACTTGAAAAGGTAGAAAATCAAAAAATAGTTGAAGCGGTGTTTTCAGATGTACTAAAAGAGAATGTTGACGTAAAATATATTATAGATGATGGTACTGAAAAAGTAACCGAATCAAGGGAGCAAATATTAAAAGATACTTTTGGAGAAGATATGGTAGAAATACTGGATGAATGATAAATCTATTTATAAAAATATGATATAATTAAAGCTGATATTATTAGTTAATTGAGGAGGAGATTGTATGTCAAGAGGCGGATTCCCTAACTTTGGCGGTGGGGGAAATATGAATAATTTGATGAAACAAGCTCAAAAAATGCAGAAACAAATGCAGGATATGCAACAAAATCTTGAAAATAAAGAATTTTCAGCTGTAGTTGGCGGCGGTGCAGTAACTGCAGTAGTAAGTGGAAAAAGAGAAATAAAGAGTATAAAAATAAAACCTGAAGTTGTTGATCCAGAAGATGTGGAAATGCTTGAGGATTTAGTGTTAACAGCTTGCAATGAAGCATTAAAAAATGCAGAAGAGCAAACTGCATCTGAAATGAAAAAATTAACAGGTGGACTTAATATTCCAGGAATGTTTTAGAATTAAACCCCGTCTTTAAAGATGGGGTTTTAAATTGAGGTGATGATATGGATTTTTATCCTGTTGCTATAGAAAAATTAATAGAAGAATTTGCAAAGCTCCCTGGTATAGGATATAAAACAGCACAAAGGCTCACTCTTCATATATTGAATTTACCAGGAGATGAAGTAAGAGAATTTGCAGAGGCTTTAATAAAGGCAAGGGGAACTATAAAATACTGTTCTGTTTGTGGAAATTTTACGGATTCAGATCCTTGCGCTATATGTTCAAATCCAAATAGAGATAAGGGCACAATATGTGTAGTAGAACAGCCAAAGGATATAATGGCTATGGAAAGAATAAAAGAATACAATGGAGTTTACCATGTACTTCATGGAAATATATCACCAATGGCAGGAAGAGGACCGGAGGATATAAAATTAAGAGAACTTATAAGAAGAATAAATGGCAGTGTAAAAGAAGTAATAGTAGCAACTAATCCTAATGTAGAAGGTGAAGCTACGGCTATGTATATATCAAAAATATTAAAGCCACTTGGAGTGAAGGTGACAAGAATAGCTCATGGAGTTCCAGTAGGTGGAGACTTGGAATATGCTGATGAAGTTACGCTATTGAAGGCACTTGAGGGAAGAACTGAAATATAATTTATATTGTATATTAATCCTAATTTATGTCAATGATTTATATATATATTTATAAATTAGGAGGATTTTATGAACAGAAGGAATATAGTAAAGTATTTACTTGAAAAAAATTCAAAATATACAAAAAGCCAGAGAAAATTATTGAAAGATATAGAAAGTGCTAGATTGGAAATAGAAAGATGCAGTGTTTATTTTGATACTGTAAAAGACCGCAACCTTGTAGATTATGCAATACATATGGAGGAGGCAGCAAAAGCCAAGTATATGTATTTATTGAATAAAGCTAGAAAAAATGGACTTAAAATTAATAACGAAAGTATACTTCAGAATACATTGTCAATTAAAAAATCTTCTTAAAAAATTAACATATCCAACTTTGTATTAATACTTTTTTATTGATAGAATATAAATTAATAAAAGGAAATCTATATTATAGAAATATTTTGTAGTTATTAATACATGAGGAGATGAACATATGTTTGAATATATAGGATATTTTTTAATTGCTATTTTAGGATTGTATATACTGGTAAAAGTATTTTCATGGCCTATAAGAATATTATTTAAGCTGATTGTAAATGCAATTCTAGGAGCTGTTTTGCTGATAATTGTAAATTTTATAGGCAAATATGTAGGATTTTATATAGGAATAAATGCTATTACAGCACTTATTGCTGGATTTTTTGGAATACCAGGAGTAATTTTTTTAGTAGTATTTAAATTGTTTTTGTAGATATGTTTTAGAATGAACATATCTATTTTTATAAACTTTGGACAGGTTATATGAATTTTGAACAGACACTTAGAATGGCAAAACAAAAAATGAGCATATATAATTATAAGGTAGAAGAGAATTTTATATTTGAAAAATATTACATATATATATTATAATATAATAAGTTATGCTTTATTAAGTATAACCTTGAGGAATAGTTCACATTAGTACAAGGGGGTGTAGCATGATTATGAAATTTAAATATTGTCCTATATGTGGAAGAGAGCTAGAAGAAAAATATAGTTGGGATGAAGGTGGAGTACCGTATTGTTCTAAAGATGATATATTGTTTTTTGATACTCCTAAACCATGCATTATAGTTGCGATAATAAATAAAGACAAAATATTATTGCTTAAACAAAGTTATATATATAAAAATTCTAAAGTGCTGCTTTCGGGATATGTTACGAATGGTGAGACTGTAGAAGAAACTGTTCATAGGGAAGTTATGGAGGAATCCGGACTCAAAATTAAAGATTTGAAGTATCTTGGAAGTGAATATGTTAAAAATAAAGAAATAATTATGCTTACATTTATGGCTAAATATAATGGCGGAGAAATAAAAAAATCCTCAGAGGTAGAAGGTATAGAATGGATAAAACTTAAAAATGCTATTTATGAAATGGATGAAGACGAAATAGGAAAAAACATAGTGAAAAAAGTTTTAAAAGAAATTGATAATAGAAGTGTATATTAAAAGTTAGGGGGGGATTTTATGGCTAAATATGTACCTGAAATAAAAGGAATTTTAAAGAGGCATACCATTCAATTGCCGGAGGTTATAAGAGAAGCAAGTGGAATAAGGATATTTGGAAAAAGGCTGAAATCTTTTGTATTTACTACAGATGTAGCAGTTATAAAAAATACTAATGCGGATGCAGTCATTGCTGTCTATCCATTTACACCCCAGCCTATTATAACGCATTCTATTATTTTATCTGCAGATATTCCGGTATTTTGTGGAGTAGGAGGTGGAATTGCACCAGGGAAAAGGGTTGTCAACTTAGCATTAGATGCAGAGTTTAAAGGTGTTATGGGAGTAGTTGTAAACAGTAATACTACAAATGAAGTCATAAGAGACATAAGAGATACTATAGATATACCGATAATAGTTACTATAATATCTGAATATGAAAATGTAAAAGAGAGAATAGAATCTGGTGCTACTATAATAAATGTATCTGGCGCAGATAAAACAAATAAGATAGTGAGACAAATAAGAAGTGAATATCCAACTTTCCCAATAATAGCTACAGGTGGAATTACAGACGAAAGTATAAGGGAAACGATAAAAGCTGGTGCTAATGCAATAACGTTTACTCCACCTACAGCAAGCGAAATTTTAAGTGAAATAATGGATCGGTTCAGGGAAAAATATGAAAGAGATAGACATAGACAAGATAAATCTGAAAATTAAGATATAGGGGAGTTAATATGAAAGGTGTTTTATATTACTTTAGTGGTACTGGAAATACAAAATGGGTAGCGGATAAATTTGAAAGTATTTTTAAAGATCATAATATAGATTTAAAACTGATAAACGTAGAAGATAAAGAAAAGGTAAAAAGTGAATGTTTAAAAAAAAATGATTTTATAATTGTTGGATCACCTGTACATACGGGTTTTTTACCTAAAATTGTATGCAATTTTTTAGATGATGTCAAATTCCAAAATAGAAATACTAAAGCTATAGTATATTCTACTCAGGGAGGTAAATCTTCCCCGATACCACTTTTTATGGGAAAATGTCTTAAAAAAAAGGGGTATAAGATTGTGGCGCAATCAAGTATAGAAATGCCTAATAATTATTACTTTTCAATAGGGAGGAAGCCAGATAAACATAGTATTGAAAAATTGCTTGCAAGTGCAGAAAAGAAAACGAAATATATTGTAGAAAATTTTATTAATAATAATGTTATAATTGAATCAAAATCTGAAATGAAAGTTTTATTTGGAAAGATTTTATTCAATATCTTTAAAAAATCAATGCCGAAATTATCTAAAAATATTTCATCTACAGAACAATGCAACAAATGCGGAATGTGTCTTATAAATTGTCCACAGAACAATATAACGTTTGAGAATGGACATGCTGTATTTCATAGCAAGTGTATTTTATGTATGCGCTGTATACATATTTGTCCTGTAAATGCAATAACATATAAGAACGAAAAAATAATTCAAACTCAAAAATATATTATAGATTCTTTGAAATTAAAAAAATAAAATTTGTTAATTAAGCACATTATATGTTCTTAATTAATATTATAAACTAAGATTAAGAAAGTTTTTGAATTAAAATTTACTTAATAGAAAATAATAAATGTAAAGTAAAAATAAAAATAAAAAAATTTCAAAATAGGTATTGACATATTGAAATTCAAATTCTATAATAGATTACAATCTAGTAAATAATAATTGATTTAAAAAATTATATTGTCCTATGAAGAGAATAGTAGCTTTAGTTGAGAAGAAGAGAGTCAACGGCAGGTGAGAGTTGATACTTATACTTTAAGTGAATCCATCTTAGAGGATTATTGCGATGAGTAATACGGTAATAGCCGTTATTTATACGAGAGGATTGTGTTAAAAACTTTTAATACAATCAATTAGGGTGGCAACGCGAATGAATCGTCCCTTTGCAGGGATAATTGATTTGTGTTGCTTTTTTACTTTTAATTAATGCTATTAGTATTGATTAAACTCTCAACTTAATTTAAAAGAGAAATCAGTGTATACTATGACTTTAATGATGTACCGCAGTACATTAACAAATTTAAAATTTGGAGGAGAAAGAAATGCATAAAAAATTATTCATTCCAGGACCTGTAGAAGTAAGACAGGATGTATTAGATAAAATGGCAACACCTATGATAGGACATAGAAGTAAAGAAGCTTCTAATCTTCAAAGAGGTATAAGTGATAAACTTAGGAAGGTCTTTCATACAAAGGAAGAAATTTTACTTTCCACATCATCTGGAACTGGACTTTTAGAGGGAGCAATAAGATGTAGTACGGTAAAGAGAGCAGCTATTTTTTCAGTTGGAGCTTTCGGAAATAGATGGCATCAAATTGCTGAAGCCAATAATGTACCGGCAGATTTGTTTGAAGAGGAATGGGGTAAGGGTGTAGATGTTGATAAAATAGATAAAACACTTGCCACAGGAAAATATGATGTACTTTGTGTAACTCATAATGAAACTTCTACAGGAGTTATGAACCCGGTTGAAGAGATAGCTGAAGTATTAAAAAAATATCCAGAGGTTGTATGGTGTGTTGATACAGTAAGTTCTATGGGCGGTACTAAAATAGAAGTCGATAAACTTGGAATGGATATATGCCTTACTTCTACTCAAAAGGCTATAGGACTTCCACCAGGAATGTCAATATGTTCTTTCTCAGAAAAAGCAGTGGAAAGGGCAAAAAAAGTTAAATTCAGAGGATATTATTTGGACCTTTTAACACTTTATAATTATATTCATAAAAAAGACTATCAATATCCATCAACACCATCATTGTCTCATATGTTTGCACTTGATTATCAATTGGATAGAATGCTTGAAGAAGGACTTGAAAATAGATATAAAAGACATCTTGATATGGCACAGTATGTAAGAGAATGGGCAAAGAAATATTTTGCACTTTATTCAGATGAAAGATATTTATCAAATACTGTAACAAACCTAAAAAATACTAGAAATATTGATATTGGAGAATTAAATAAGGAACTCGGAAAAAGAGGATTTCAAATATCAAATGGTTATGGAAAATTAAAAGGCAAAGCTTTTAGAATAGCGCATATGGCTGATTTCACGTTAGACGATATAAAGGAGCTTTTAAATAATATAAACGATATTTTAAGGTTATAATTCGGAATATTTCAAATAGTTATAAATTAAGGAGGTCTTTAAATTGACAAGAATATTGGTTAGTGATGGCATGGAAAAAGTGGCAATGGATAAACTCATACAGGATGGATTTGAAGTTGTAGATAAACATTATGAAGAGGAAGAATTGAAAGAACAGATAAAGAATTTTGATGTTATATTAGTTAGGTCTGCTACTAAAATAAGAAAACCACTTATAGATATTGCAAAAAATGGAGAGCTTAAGTTAATTATAAGAGGGGGAGTTGGAGTAGATAATATAGATGTGGAATATGCTAGAAAAAATGGCATACAGGTGAACAATACACCAAATGCAAGTACTGTATCTGTAGCTGAAATGACTTTGGCGCATATGCTTACTATATCAAGATATATAAACAATGCAAATATAACTATGAGACAGGGAAAATGGGAAAAGAAAAAGTATAAAGGTGTTGAATTATTCGGAAAAACTCTTGGACTTATCGGATTTGGAAGGATAGCAAAAGAAGTTGCAAAGAGAGCACAGGCAATGGGAATGAAAGTAGTATATTATGATAAATTAGGTAAAGCTAAAGGATATAATGACTATAAATTCTATGAATTGAATGATTTATTGAAGAAAGCAGATTATATATCAGTTCATATTCCATTTGGCAAAAATAATAAGCCTGTAATTGGAAAGGAGCAGTTTGATGTAATGAAAGATGGAGTTTATCTTATAAATTGTGCACGAGGTGGAGTTATAGATGAAGATGAACTTGTTAAAGCACTTAATTCTGGGAAAGTAGCTGGAGCTGCACTTGATGTATTTTGTGGAGAACCAAATCCAAAAGAAGAACTTGTAAATAATGATAGAGTATCTGTAACACCGCATATAGCTGGATCTACAAAAGAAGCACAGGAGAGAATTGGTATGGAAATAGTAGATATAGTTGAAAATTTTTTCGATTGTGCAGATAAGAAAGCTATAAATCAATAAGTTAACAATATATAAGTTTATAATGAGTTAAATGGAGGTAGAAATGGCTGTTATAAGAGCATTTAAAGCTATAAGGCCAAGAAAAGATCTGGCATTTAAGGTAGCAGCTCTTCCTTATGACGTTATGAATAGTGATGAGGCAAGGGAGGAAGCAAAGGGAAACGAATATTCTTTTCTTCATATAGATAAGGCTGAAATAGATTTGGATAAAAATATAGGTATTTATGATGAGAAAGTTTATAAAAAGGCAAAAGAAAATTTAGAAAATATGATTTCAAAAGATATATTAATTGAAGATAAAAAACCTTGTTTATATATATATAGACTTACAATGAATGGAAAAAGCCAGACGGGTATAGTAGGCTGTACTTCAATAGATGATTATATTAACAACAATATAAAAAAACATGAACATACGAGACATGACAAAGAAATAGATAGAATTAATCATGTAGATTATTGCAATGCAAATACTGGACCAATTTTTATGACTTATAGAAATAATGATGAAATAAATAATATAGTAAATGAGTGGACAAAAAAGGAAGCTGTTTATGATTTTACTGCTAAAGATGGGGTTTTACACAAAGTTTGGATTATAGATAATGAAGATACTATTTTAAAAATATGCAATATATTTAAAGAAATAGATAGTCTTTATATAGCGGATGGGCATCATAGGGCAGCATCAGCTGTAAAGGTAGGTATTAAGAGAAGAAAAGAAGCTGGTAATTATTCTGGAGATGAAGAATTTAATTTCTTTCTATCGGTAGTTTTCCCGGATTCGGATTTAAATATTATAGATTATAATAGGATAGTAAAAGATTTAAATGGACTTACTCCAAAGGAGTATATTGATAAAATAAGTGGAAAATTTAAAGCAGAAGTTTATAATGGGGTAAAGCAATATAAGCCGTGTAAAAAGCACACTTATGGTATGTATTTGGATGGTATGTGGTATAAACTTACTGCTAAGGAAGGAACTTATGATTTAAATGATGTAGTATCGAGTCTGGATGTATCCATACTTCAAGATAATTTATTATCTCCTATTCTTGGAATAAAAGATCCAAGACAGGATAGTAGAATTGATTTTGTAGGAGGGATAAGGGGACTTGATGAACTTGAACAAAAAGTGGATAGTAAGGAATATAGATTAGCATTTTCTATGTATCCAGTTACTTTGGATGAATTAATGAAAATTGCAGATAGTGGAAAAGTTATGCCTCCGAAATCAACATGGTTTGAGCCTAAGTTGAGAAGTGGATTATTTATACACAAATTAAAATAAGTTTTTATTGAGATGGGGAACTAAAGAGTTCCTCATTTTTTAATACATAATTAAAAGTAAATTAGATTTCGTATGTAAAAATATAGGCATAATTACAAATATTTTTTATGATATAATAATAAGTAAACTTGACCATTATTAAAGTGTTGTAATTAGGAGAGGAAGAAATGCTAAAAGAACAATGTGTGACAATTAACTTAGCAAGTGGTAATAATAGAGAGTATATAATAAAAGATGCTTTAGGTATAACTATAGGATGGGCATTTATAATTGAACTTTCTAAAGAAAATAAATACTGTATTCTTAGAATAAAATTTTATAAATCCAGGGATTCAAGTTATAGTTTACTTAAGAGCTCACTTAATATATTTATGAAAATACTTTTTATAAATATGAAGTTAAACAAAATAAATATATTGGTAAATGAAGATATAAATATAAGTTCATTTACTGATTTGGGTTTTGAACTTGAAGGAATAGTATCAAATACAGTGAAAGTTAATTCATCATATAAAGATGAATTATTGTTTGGATTAAATTGTGACAAGTTTAAAAGCATAAGCATAAATAGGATGTTGCATATAAATGGAAACAATATAGATATTAAAGTATTAACTCCACAGGATGCACAGGATGTACTTGAGTACTATATGAAAAATAAAGAATATCTCAAAAAGTTTGAACCAACACGTGAGAAAAGATTTTATACTTTAGATGTTCAAAAAAGGAACTTAATAGAAAGTTATACAGAGTTTTTAAATGGTAAAAGTGTGAATTTTGGAATATATAAAAATTCAAAATTTATAGGTAAAATACAAATATCAAATATAGTTATAGGTGTTTTTAAAAGTGCAATTGTAGGATATTCAATTGATGAGGATGAACAAGGAAAAGGTTATATGAAAGAAGCATTAAAGTTAACTCTTCAATATGCTTTTAATGAAATACAATTACATAGAATAGAAGCTTCTACTTTAGTAGATAATGTAAAGTCTCAAGGTGTACTTAAAAGTTTAGGATTTAAAGAATTAGGATTGAATAAGGAGTACTTATTCATAGATGGAAAATGGAGAGATCATTTAACTTTTTATAAAATTAATCCATATAAATAGAGAATATTAACTATAAACATTTCCAAGTGTATCTATATGCAAAAAAGATAGATATAAGGAGAATAAGAAAGAAAATTTAAATTAAATTATGAAAATGGGAAAATGAGCTTATTGAATTAGGTGAATGCTGTGCTATAATAATTTTCGTTGTGTCAAACGGGGCGGCCAAATGAGCCAAACAGCAAAAGTTTAAAAGATGAAAGCTTTTAAAAATATTTTGTAAAAAAGTGTTGACAAACAAAAATACAGGTGATATACTGTAAAAGCTGTCTGAGGAGACAGCGAGAATGATCCTTGAAAATTA
>NZ_JAGGLM010000029.1 GCF_017874415.1 Clostridium algifaecis | reverse complement strand
TTAGTTGTAAAACAGTCCCCTAAATTCAAAGGGGGTCTAAAGGGGTCTAATTCCATTATATCTGCGTATTAGTATCATCTTACTATCAAAACACACGTGGAGACAGTTTGTCTGCTAACTAGGAAAGCTTGATTTTACAAGGCTTTGAGCCTTATTTCAAAAGTAAATGTAGGTGTGCTTTAAGAGAAAATAGGAAAATCCTCTATCTCCTTATTACAGGGGGGATAGGGGATTTTTATATTTTAGCAAAAGGATATACGATTTAGCGTAAGGGAAACTTTATAGCAAAAGATATACGGTTTAGCAAAAGCTAATGGCATATATTAAGTTATTTAAAATGCATAATGGAGTAAGATTATTAATGGATGCTAATTTTATTATGTATAAATGAAGTATTTAAATAATTAGCATCCGATTATATTGATAAATATAATCGGATATTGCTTTAAATTCATTGAAATCCGGACTACTTAGTGGTATAATGTCTAAAAAGTGGCTTGTTTAGTTGCATTAGGAGGAATAACTATGACGAGAATATCGGCAACAAAAATTGCTGAAGAATTGGACATTTCACGATCATATCTTTATTATCTTAAAGATAATGGTGTTTTTGATATTAAAATATCCTCAAAGGGGCACATGATATGGAACAAAGAAGTAATACCACAAATAAGAGAATATTTAGACAGCAAAAAGGCTATTGAGGAAAAGCCAAAACAATTAAAATACAAAACGTCCGATATTAACAATAGAAGATATTTGGGAAATAAATATAAGCTACTTTCTTTTATAACTAATACTGTTAAAAGTGAGTGCAAGGATGTAAATACAGTGGCAGATATTTTTTCAGGAACTGGTGCCGTTGCCTCTGCATTTGCTGATAAAAAAATCATAACAAATGACATTCTGTACAGTAATTATATCTGTAATTATGCATGGTTTGGGTCAGAGACATATTCAAAGGATAAAATAATAAATATTATTATTAATTATAATTCCCTTAATATTAACGAAGAAAACTATATGACCCAAAATTTTGCGAATACATTTTTTAGTTTAAAAGATTGTGCTAAAATAGGTTATATAAGAGAAGATATTGAAGAACGATTTAATAATGGTGAGATTAATTCAAGGGAAAGAGCTATACTTATTACTTCTTTACTTTACGCTATGGATAAGATTGCTAATACTTGTGGTCATTATGACGCCTATAGGAAAGGTGTAGATTTCGATAGAGAGTTAGAACTATATGTGCCTACCCCAAACATAAATAATAATGAAAATAATATGTGCTTTAATATCGATGCTAATGAGTTAGTTAGAAATATAGAAGCTGATTTAGTTTATATTGATCCGCCATATAACTCAAGGCAGTACTGCGATGCCTATCATCTTCTCGAGAATGTTGCAAGATGGGAAAAACCAGAGGTTCAAGGTGTTGCTAGAAAAATGGACAGGACATCACTTAAAAGCAATTACTGCACTACTAAAGCAACAGAAGCATTTGAAGATTTAATAATGAATATTAAAGCTAAATACATATTGTTTTCATATAATAATATGGCTGAGAAAGGCAACGATAGGTCAAATGCAAAGATATCTGATGATGATATATTAAGAATACTAAATAAAAAAGGAACGGTTAAAGTTTTTTCTGAAAGTTATAAAGCATTCACAACAGGGAAATCAAATATTTCTGGAAATGAAGAAAGATTATTTCTTTGTACGTGCTATGAAAAGCCAAAAGATAGAATAGCTTCGCCTTTAAATTATACTGGTGGAAAGTATAAACTTTTAGAACAGATTTTGCCACTTTTCCCCGAAGATATAGAGTGCTTTGTGGATTTGTTCTGTGGTGGTTGCAATATTGGGATTAATGTAAACTGTAGTAAAGTGATTTTTAATGATTCAAATCATAATCTTATAAATTTATATAATACATTTAAGAGCCTTGATAAAAATAGTATCTTGCAGTTAGTTAATGAGATTATTGATAAATATAAGCTTTCACGGTCTAATGTGTATGGATATTCATTTTATGGATGCGAAAGTGCTTCTGGTCTTGGTGAATATAATAAAGAAAATTACTTAAAATTAAGGCGAGATTTTAATGAGATAAAAGTTAAGGATTATCATTATTATATAATGTTATATGTGTTAATAATTTATTCATTTAACAATCAAATTCGTTTTAATAGATTAGGAGAATTTAATTTGCCTGTTGGCAAAAGGGATTTTAATTCTAAAATGGAAACAAAGCTAATTAAATTTATTGATAGAATTAAAAGTAGTGATTATTTATTTACTTGCTTAGATTTTAGAAATTATGACTTAGAAAAGTTAGATAATAATAGTTTTATTTATGTTGATCCTCCGTATTTAATTACCTGTGCAACCTATAATGAGCAGGATGGTTGGAATGAACAAACTGAAAGGGATTTGTTGGAATTTCTTGATAGAGTAAATGCAAAGGGGATAAGATTTGCACTTTCTAATGTTTTAAGAAGTAAAGGTAAGGAGAACGATATTTTAATTGAATGGTTGAAGAAAAATAGTTCTAAATACAAGGCGATTTTTCTCAACTATAGTTATTCTAATTCAAATTATCAGACAAAAGATAAAGTTTCTGGTTCAGAAGAAGTTTTAATAATTAATTATTAATTTGGGGGATTCATTATGTCATTTGGTAATATTCCGTATAAGAGTTATTGTTGGAGTTTAGGGACAACAAGCTATAGGACTAAAAATTTCAACTTAAACATTGAGAGTCAATTAGATTTGCTTAATAAATTTTGGTCATTGCCACAAAATGCTGCAGCTGATTGGATTGCTAATAATGATATTCAATCACAATATTATGATTTTATGAAAGAAAATGCTTTTGTTACTGGTGAAGCTGCCTTGAAGGCAAAAGATGCAAGAGAAAAAACATCTGGATTAGTAGACATTGGACTTATATATGATAATCGAAAGTTAACTAATGCTGGGAATGCATTACTGAATATTAGCCAAAGCCAAGATTTTTCGGCAAATAACCAGTTTCAAATACCAAAAGATAGCTTTTTGTTTATGAAGCAGCTACTGAAAACGTCAAACAGCATTGATGGAAAAGTTGTTCGCCCATTTATAGTATTGTTATTTTTATTGTCAAAAGTAGATTATCTGACATTAGAAGAATATACTTATTTACTGCCTTTATGTATTAACAAAGATATTACAGATGAAATGCCAGATAAAATACAAGCTGTAAGAAATGGTACGATGTCAATTGATGAAGTTGTTTTAAATATAGTTCTAAGAATGAGTAATTATACTGAAGCCTTGACTTTATTGCTAGATAATAATGTGACTGAAGAGTTAGTATGCACTGTTGGATTTAACAGGAAAAGCCGGACGTATGATAAGCCTTATTATCCATTTTATTGCGCTTTAAGAGAAGTGTGTGTAAATAAGAATACGGATTTCATATTACAAGTTTATGAGAAGAGCCGCGCCATAAAAAACAAGCCAAGAACAATGTGGCGTGATTATCTTTTTGATACATCCTCATCACGAGCAATAGCTAATAATCCTGAGGCGCATTTCAAAATAACTGAGATATCTCAGGTAGATAACGAAACTGAATTTAAAACTATTTTTTTCAAAATGATGCATTTATTCAAAGTAAAGGCAACATTAAGTGATTACCTTGATTTAAATAGAAGGTATATTAAGACTTCAGATATTATTTTATTTGAGGACAACATAGTAAAACTGGATATTGTTCCAAAACAATTTTTTAATTCTGTAATTGCTCAATTATATAATGAGGCTTTCACTACTTCAGATGAAATCTTTAATGATTGTGACTTAACCTATATCTCTTCTTGCTTAGCAATAGACGAACAGGTAATAATTCATGGAATTAATACTGAACTTGGTACAAACATCTCAACTATGGATGAAGCTAAGCAAATTGTCGAGGATGAACGCTACCGCAGGTTAGCTCACCTAATTGACACAAGGTTTACTGATGATGTTCTTATTAAATTACTTGATTCGTTTGAAAATAGAGATGATGAAATTATAAATAGTATTGTTACAGATAATGCAGACATTCCAACAATATTTGAATATATATTAGGTATAATTTGGTACAAGGCGAGTGAAAGACAAGGCAAGATACTGGATTATATGAAGCTATCACTAGAAGCTGATTTGCTCCCCAAAACTCATGCAGGTGGTGGTGAGGCTGATATTGTATATGAATATTCAGCAACTGAGGATTATCCAGAGCATACGCTTTTATTAGAAGCTACATTGGCTGATGGTAGTAATCAACGTAGAATGGAAATGGAACCTGTATCCAGGCACTTGGGACAACATATGTTACGCACAGGTAACCTTAATTCATATTGTATTTTTGCTACTACTCATTTGGACATTAATGTTATATCAGACTTCAGAAGCCGAAAATATACTCCATATTTTGATACTAGGGATTATTCAAGAAGCGTAGATGGAATGAAAATTATTCCTTTACAAACATTAGAGCTAAAAAGTATTATCCAAAACAAGTGCACATATAAGAATCTTTATCCTGTGTTCGAAGAAGCTTACAACTCTAGGGAAATAATCCCTAATTGGTATAGTAAATGTATAGCACAAGAAGTAAAAAAAGGATATAAGTATTCACAAAGCGTAGAAGAAATGTTAGTGGTTGCCGAAAATCAAGAAATGTTGTAAATAGAAATGCCTACCCTTATCAATATTGATTGCTGGGTAGGTATTTTTTATTTGCCTTTTATTTGTCTTTTATTATTATAAATATTTTTGCAAAATGGGGTTGTGCAATTAGTATTATTCTGATATAATGGAAATAATTAGATATAGGCTCTTACAAGATACGAACTACGAAAACGTTGAGTAAAGGCTTAGTCAGATAGTGTATCCTTAAATAATCTAGGGGTAACAGTATGGCATTCGTGAGATATGAAATGTGATACTGTGCTTGTGCACTTCTGCTGTTGTATTAATACAATAAAATACTATTGACAATTTTAAAGGGAGTTATTGGAATTTATAAAATTCCAATAACTCCCTTAATATTGGTTATCAACAACACAAAAAGAAGAATTTACCATCATATAGTTAGATTTGTCCTATTGCCAAGATAGGTAAAATTTTTAATTTTACTGGGCGTTAGCCTGTCCGAAAATATTCTCTATTATACTCATCGTAGATTTCTAACAGGTTGCTTCTTACAATACGCGTTAGCGTGAGCATAGAATATTTAGCAACAGTAATGTTGCAGCATAGATATATTAGCATATATGATATAAGTGCAGAAAAAATTTGAATCTTTATAGCATTTTCATTATATCCAATAAATTTTTTTATCCTAAGATTTTGTTTAATCCATTTAAAGAACAGTTCTATTTCCCACCTATATTTATAGATTTTTATTATATCTGAGGCTGGTATATCAAACATGTTAGTTATAAATGTAACGGCTTCGCCTTTTTCATCAAAAGTCATTATTTCTCTGTAGCTTTTAGATGTAATATTTTTAGAATAAGTTGTGCCTAAGTGTTGATTTATAATGAAAATTGACCCCCTTTTTACACTGAAAATTGACCCCACCACTTAGATATTGTAACCTTTTGTTACCGGCAAGTATAAATGCAGTTTTTTTGGCAATTAATAATCCAGTTTTTCGTTTTAGCAGGGGCAAAACATGCCCCTGCATATTTTAAAAATTATCTAACTCTTTAAGGTCTACATAATGCTCATCTTCTGGTATCTCAATTCCATGCTGACTACATACTTCCAATAACATAGATATTTCTTTCTTACAACCGCATAAGAGTTCTTCAGAATCGTTATAGGATTTAAGTACTGAGTCAAACATATTAGCCCATTCATCACGATCTTTACGCATTTCATTAAGTTCTCCTTCAGAGTCATATATAATATCTATAATTTCATTCATTATTGGTTACCCTCCTGTTTTAGGAATGATTTTCTATTTTCTAATCGATAGCTCTTTCCATCCAATGTAATCATGTCGCATCGGTAAGTCAGTCTATCGAGAACAGCTGTAGTCAATGCAGCATCTCCCAGAAACTCTGTCCACTCTTCAAATCCTTTATTGGAAGTTATGATGATACTTGCCTGTTCATACAGGTCTGTTATTAATTGAAAGAACAAATTTGCATCCGTACGCTCAATAGGAAGGTATCCAACTTCATCAATCACAATAAGGTTAGAATTGTAAATTCGATTCAGCTTCACTTTGCTTCGCCTTGATATATCTGCAGTCCTTAGAGTATGTATCAAAGTAGTCATTGTTGTAAATGACACCTTGTAGCCTTCCTCTGCTGCCTTATATGCTAATCCAATGCTTAAGTGCGTCTTGCCGACGCCCGGAGGGCCAAAGAAAATCAGGTTATACATTTGTTCAATCCATTTCAATTCAGATAACTGTTTTAACTGTTTTTCACTGAGTGACTTCTGAAAACTTACATCGAAATCTTCGAGTCTCTTTCTGTATGGGAATCCTGCCTCTTTTATGCGCTTGTCCCTTGCACGATCCCTGCGATACAATAGTTCGCTTTCTAATACATTGTCCGTAAATTCTGTGTACGTAAGATTTTTTTCTTCTGCCTGCTTAAGCATAATATCTATGTTTGCTTTTATATTGCTAAGCCCCAGTGTTCCTGCTGCCTGTTTTATGGCTTCTATTTTATTCATCATATCTTAACCCTCCATTGCTTTCTTATATTCACTGATATCTCTTACCTTAGTCTGTATCATCTTGTATTTATCAGGTATTGTTGGCTTAGGCAACGGAGAGGGCCTGTCTGACATTTTATTCAGTTCGTCATAATACTGTGCGGCTTCCTTGAAATCACCGGCAGAATAGAGATTATGCTGCTGACAGTAAGAAAGTGCTTTGCTGATGTTCCCTGATTCGTTATCTTCACAGGTTCTGATGATAACAACAAGCTGATCACGGAAATATCTTTGCTTTTTCTTTTTAATTTCTGTTAGGAATGTTACTGCCGTTTGCTCATCTTTAAAGAATGTCAGTGCTCTCTCATACAGTTCAATAAGCTTATGGTTCAATTCTCTATCCTCATGAGATAGTGGAATCAATCTTCCTTTTTCAGATGAAATGGTATGTCTAGCATATATTTCTCCTGTTTCATTATCAACAATAGTTAGAGAAACACCCTCTATTAACATTTTCACTTGCAATCCTGGTCGATAGGTACCTTTGGGGACGCGGTAGCGATTGGAATGGTACATTACCGTATTGTCTTTTCTAACAAGATAGGTTATACTTTTACCAGATATAATAGTTCTAAATTCAGGTACCGGTTGCAGGTATTCCTTTTCGAGGGAGAATACTTCCGCAGGTATCTTTTTTGTTATGTCATGTTCCTTAGCATTTGCTCTTCGATTCAGCCAGGCAATACATTCCTCATTTAGGGTATCTATATTCTTAAAAATACGGTGGTCTGCAAAGTTGTACTTTGCATATTTAACTACAGCCTCTATACGGCCTTTAGATTCAGGATCATTTCCTCTACAAAGATAAATCTTAAACTTTAGGATACTTCGATAATTTTCAAAACCTTCAGTATATATGATATCCCCTTGGTTCTCACTAACAGCAAGCACTTTATCCTGATCATACACAATTTCCTGCGTTCTTCCACCGAAAAAGGCGAAAGCCTTCTCGTGTGCTTCAATAAAGGATGCTGTTGTAAACGGCTTGTCCGTCCAATATACAAACTTATACCGTGAATGAGATAAAACCATTGCAAAACAATAGACACATACACGTATACCTTTTACATTCTTCAGCCAAATCTGCCCCATATCCACTTGAGCTTGGTATCCCATGGGGGGATCAACCACAGCTTCATATTGACGGTAACCGGCTACTTTAGGTATATTCTCTGTGAGGCGTAGCTCCGCTATATAATCTCTAAGTGTCCTTTCTGCGAAACTGATACCATTGCCATATTTTTCTACCAGCCAGTCATATATCTGAGCTGATGTCATGTCCGGATATTGAGTTAACCAATTAATCATGTCATCTCTGAAATCGTCGGCTTTCTTTACCCTGACATTGGCAGTTTCTTTCTGTAGCTCAAATTCCTGTGCAGATATGTCCCAATATTTTTTAACAGTTCTGAAATCAATTCCGAGTTTCCTTGACGTAGATGTCTTTTTGAAACCTAATGCTTTTAGTTTTTGAATTTCCATATACATCTTCCAATCCTTCATCCCTTTTTCACCTCCGAATGGATTATATCACTCATTCATCGGTTTATTGATGAAAAACTGGATTATTATCCGCCATAATCATTGGATTTCTATCTGCCAAAATCACTGTAATTTATTATACCATTCACACCTTTATGTGTTGAAAATTTAGGACACATGAGGGAGGCAAAAAGTGAAGGTGAAAAATTTGAGAGATTGGTACACGGTCAAAAATATGCATAATAAGGGGGTGCCAATAAAACAGATAGCTAGGGAATTAGCAATGTCAAAGAATACAGTTAAAAAACTTATAAAACAAGAAGATGAGCCTAAATATTTAAGGACTTTAAGTGCCTCAAAGATTGATGAGTATAAGGATCAAATACGTGTATGGTATCTAGAAAAACAATATGACTTCAATGGTACAAGGATTTACAATGAATTGTGCAAATTGGGGTATACAGGAACAATGAATCCAATTTATAGGTATCTTAAAACTTTAGAGGAAGAAAAAATTTTAATAAGTAGACGAGCTACTATAAGATATGAAACTCCGCCAGGAGATCAGGCCCAATTCGATTGGGGAGAATATGAGATACCTATTGGAGGGAAGATAATAAAAATTTATTGCTTTTCAATGATCTTATCATATTCAAGAAAAAAGGCTGCTATATGTTCAAAATCAGTAAATGGATCTGCAATATATGAAGCCATACAGGACTTGTTTTCGGAGTTAGGTGGAGTAACAAAAGAACTTCTTATTGATAATCCTAAAGCATTAGTAATAAGCCATAAAAAAGATGAAGAAGTAGAATTTAATGAAAGTGCTTTAAAGCTATTTACTCATCTAGGAACAGAACCTAACGCCTGTTTACCACTAAGGCCTAGGACAAAAGGAAAAATAGAAAAACCATTTCAATACATAGAGCAGCAATTCATAAAAGGAAATAGCTTTGATGACATGAAAAATTTGAATACAGAATTAAAAAAGTTTATGCATGGATGGAATAATAAAATTCATGGTACAACTCGAAGAGTTCCTAATGAAATGTACAATGATGAAAAGAATGTTCTAATACCTTTAAAGAAAAAACTTGTTATGGATGCAGAGCTTGAAAAGAGAACTGTAAGTACTGATTCTTTTGTTATGGTGGAAACAAATCGTTATAGCGTTCCTGTTAGATATGTGGACAGGCACGTTAAAATAAGAATTGTTTATGGCTATATTCTTGAGATATATGACATGGATATTAAATTAATAAAGACTTATAAACTTCTGGATGGGAAGAGGAAAAAATATGAAGATATAGAGGATTACAAAGATATTGCAGTTAAAGTACCCTCCTCGATTCCAGAAATAAGAAGAGTATTTGAAAAAACATTTGAAAATGGAAGTAAATTCTACGACCTAGCATCTAGAGTAACAAAACAGGTTCATTTTCATGCAAGAGAGTTTTTAAAACTAAAAGAACTTTATGAAGTTAAGGATCTTGATATTATACTTAAACATTGTATTGATTCTAATATATTCAAAATTGAAGACATGAAATCAGTGATAAAGAACAAATACCTTGAACTCATAATTGAGTGCGAAAAAACTGAATTAGCGTTAAACCAACGTAATAAAGCTATATATCAGACTAAAAATGAAGAAAGCTTAGTAAGAAACCTTTCTTATTACGACGATAAAGGGGGTCAAAATTGAACGTAAAAAATAGAAACAATGCTATTGATGCAGAAATAGAAAGACTTTTAAAGCAATTTAAGCTTCCTGATATACATGACAACTATGATGAAATAGTACAAGTAGCCATTGAAGAAAAAATGGGTTACAGGGAGTTCCTGCATAAACTATTGAAACTAGAAGAACAAGGAAAACACGAAAGATTAATGTTAAGAAATATTAAGAACGCCGGTTTTGATGGCTATAAAACTATTGAAAATTTTGATTTTAGCTTCCCTAAAAGTATTAACCAAGGTAAAATAAATGACCTTGCCACTCTTGGGTTTATGGATAGACATGAAAATATAGTGTTTTTAGGCCCTCCGGGCGTTGGAAAAAGTCATCTTTCAGTGTCACTTGGAATGAAGGCATGTGAACAAGAGAAAACAGTTCTTTTTGCTAATGCTATTGAACTAATGGATGATTTATCAGATGCCGTTAAGGCAGGAATGTTAAAGCAAAAGTTTAAAAAGATATCAAAAGTAGACCTATTGATAATAGACGATATAGGATACTTAAAGATGGACAAAGAAAAAGAGAGTATTTTTTTTCAATTAATCCGCCAAAGATACGAAAAAAAATCTCTCATTGTAACTACAAATTTACCATTTAAACGTTGGGATGAGATATTCACTAGTGAACTTGCAGCAGCTGCAGTACTAGATAGGCTTCTGCATCATTCTCACGTTATTAGTATAACAGGTGATAGTTTCAGAGTAAATGGTAAAATTTAATGAGGAGGATTGAAGTTGAGGGAAAATCCAGTAATTGACTTCCATGAATTTGTTAGTGTATTTAATGAAGAAGGTAAGAATTCAGCAAAAATATTGGCTAAAGAGAAGTATGGTAAAAGTTTTGAATTTATACAAAGAAAAATAAGTAAGGAAAGCAGCTACTACTTCAATAGGAATTTAAGGAAATATGAAAATAAAGATAAAAATATTATTGAAGCAAAATTCATGAGTATAGATGAGCTTGATAGCTGTAGAAGTGAAATTAAGCCTTTAAAGCACATAGAGCCCCTAACGGGGCTTAGTTCCAATTCGAGTTTTGATAAGCTTGTAAATGAGCTTATTAAGGACAGATTAATTGAATTGAGTAAGTATGTAACTATTGATCATGGCAGCAAAAATATGATAATAAATTCTAAAACAATAAAAAATGATGGTTATAATTTAGTTGTAATTTAGATTGCAAGGGGGGTCAAAATTCACCGTGAATGGGGGTCAATTTTCCTTGACAATCTACAGCCTAAGATTACCTCAGTATCATATATATTTTCATATGGTTTAGAAGATATCATGCATTCTTCCATAACTATAGCATTTTTTGTACCTCTAGTAACAAATCTTATACCCTCATTACTAAGCTCATCATACCATTTGTAATTATAATATCCTCTATCAAATACATAGATGCTGTGCTTATCCTCCAAGAAGCCGTCAATACATTTTCTATCATTTACTGCACCCTTGACTATATTAATTTTCTCTGGAAATTCTCCATTAAATAGCGTGCTTATCTTTATTCCAGCTCGGCCGCTATCCATTTGAAAATGGGGTGCAAGTTTTAAAGCAGTTAAGATAACAGTTGAATCAATGATTTTTACAGGAGGGATGTCCTTCATTAGCCTAACGGCTCCAAACCTTCTTTTGGCCTTACTAACTAAATGATAGTATATATCCTCAAAAATTCTATAGTCTCTTGTAGCATTTTTCCTTGAGAATTGAGATATGCTTGGTACATTAATGAGACTCCTAAGTTTCTTATTTGATGAAATTTCACCCTTAGCTTCCCTTAAGCTTTTACAACCTCTTATATTAAGATAAAGCATAGAATTTATATGAGATTTCGTATGAAAATGCTGACTTCTATAATCCCCATCATATTTTTTTATAGTTTTATCAAGAAAACTTCCTCCAATTTCCGCTATTAATTTATGAAAAATTAATTTATTATTTTTATTAGGGAACATTAAAAAACCTCCTTGTGAATGGTTGCTGGTTACTTCCATTTAAACACAAGGAGGTTTTCTTTTTCATTATTAAATTATTGCCAATTATTTAGTGTCAATATTAAATTATTTCTTTAATGCAACACTTGAAATCAAATACCTCTCTTTTTATTTTTTATTTAGTCTGCAGACTACGAAATTATGGTATTACTTAGAGCAAAGTATAAGTCAATAGCTAAATTGAAATTTTTTAAAAATATTTTTAAAGTAGCTTCAAAAATATTTTTTAATCTATTATCGGAGAACAGGATTTTCCTTTGTGAATTGCCTCTGTTCCTGCTTCAATAGCTGTTTCATAATACCTAATTTTATAATTGATTTTATCCATATATTTTTGTAGTTCTATTAATTTTGCTTCAACTACTTTTTTATGTTCTAAAAAAACATTTAGCCGTTTTTCAAGGGTGTCATCTCCTTGAACACACCAATCAATGAAATCCTTTATTTTTTTAATTGGCATTCCACTACTTTTTAAACAAGTGATGACTTCCAACCATTCAAAGTCACTCTCTTTAAAATCACGATTACCTTGAGCATTACGCTCTACAAAAGGTAGTAAACCTTCTTTGTCATAATATCTTAGAGTATACGTAGTTACTCCAATACGTTCTGCAGCCTGTGCAATGTTATAGCCCATAAAAATTAATCCTTTCTTTAATTAATAATGTAGTTCATTAATATTTTTCATAAAGTAGATGATAAAAAAATGTGAAAACAACGTAAATTGTATTAACTTTAATTAAACAAATTTCTTCAAATATGGTAGTTTGGTTCTGATTCTCATACCTTATATTGCCATCCTAAGTCACCATTATAAATCATCTGCTTTGTCATTCCTCCATCGATAGTGATGTTTTCTCCAGTAATAAATCCAGCATCATTGCTACAAAGAAAAAGTACCATTTTTGCAATATCTGATGGATTGCCTATGCGTCCTACTGGATGCAGTAATACCAAGTTTTAGCACATAGTTAAAATCATCAAATCCACATCCTGATAGGATACCTTTTTTGCTGATACAAGCATTATTTATAAGATAGTCGATTTTTTTAAATTGCTGAATCACTTGGTTTGCAAAATTATTTAACACATGTTCCTCAGTAATATCTCCGTGG
Organism: Clostridium algifaecis; assembly: GCF_017874415.1. GTDB lineage: Bacteria > Bacillota > Clostridia > Clostridiales > Clostridiaceae > Clostridium_B > Clostridium_B algifaecis. The sequence goes on along the minus strand of NZ_JAGGLM010000029.1, from coordinate 17,568 downwards.
AAAATATATAGTCTGTCATTTGAATACTGAGACATAATCATTTGTTCTGAGTCTAAATCAGTATCTATTACAGCAACTTTAGCTCCAGAATTAAGAAAACTCTCTACTATACAACGTCCAATGCCGTTAGCTCCACCGGTTATTACACAAACTTTATCATTAAAATTCATTAATACACCTCCCAGCAAAAATATTATATCTGTTAGAGTTAACTCTAAGTCAATAGTTCTTTAAAAATTTGTAAAATTTTTGCTTAAGTTTTAAAAGTGTGTGTGCCTTATAAATTTCTTTCAGACATATTATAAATACATTTATATTTTAGTCTATTGGATACGAAATTATTATGTAGATTACTTATATTAACTAAATTTGTAAAATAGTGTTTAAGGAAGTTAAGTAAAAACATAAAATAATAAATATTTGAGTGAATCAAGGGCCAGTTTATTTTTATTTGCAAAAAAAAGAGTTGACTTAGAGTTAACACTAAGATTTAAAATGATTTTCATAAAGAATAATGTTCAGGTATTGGAGCTTAAACTCAATATGAAGCTTAGAGTTAAATCTATGGATTTTAAAATATAGGAGGAAGATGGGATGAAAAATAGAATAGAAAATTCAGTAGAATTATATGAAAAAGGGTATAATTGTTCTCAGGCAATATTATGTTCTTACAATGAACTCTTGGGGATAGATGAAGTGACTGCATTTCGTCTGTCAGAGGGGTTTGGCGGAGGGATGGGTATGATGCAAGGAACATGTGGAGCAGTAACAGCAATGTTCGCAGTATTGAGTTATTTTAATAGTGATGGATTGTTGGAAAAGGGAAAGAGCAAGTTGGATAACTATAAAGAAATTCGTAGGTCAGCAGATTTATTCATAAAAGAATATGGGTCCATTAATTGTAAAGAAATATTACAGGGAAATACTCCAAAGGCTTTACAATGCGGGGAGAAAGTTAGAGATGCGGCTAAAATTATTGAGCAACTTTTGGAATCAAACTTTAATATTGAAACAGTAGAGAATAGAGAAAATTATTAATGCATTAGAAGGTTACCTTGCTGTGGATTCATGTGCTGACCTCACTTATGTCCAACATGTTTACCGTAGTGATTACAAATTGACGAATAATTAAGCAATAACAAATCGCCCGCAGCTCTTGTATCAGAGTTGCGGGTGATTTGTTATTGCTACAAATTATACGCGGTCACATTTTAATTAAGTATTGGAATTGTGTGTATAATAATCATCTCCCCAATCACACATCGTTTTTAGGATAGGCATTAAACTCTCACCGAGATCAGTTAATGAGTATTCCACCTTTGGAGGGACTTCGGCATATACCTTCCGACTAATTAAGTCATCTGACTCAAGTTCTCTTAATTGCTGGGTCAGCATTTTTTGAGTTATGTTAGGGAGAAGTTTTTTAATTTCATTAAATCGTTGTGTTCCCTTAGTTCCCAAATGCCAGATGATAAGAGGCTTCCATTTTCCTCCTATTAAATCTATTGTAATTTCAAATGTACATGTGTAATTTTTATTTTTAAATTCCAACATGCTGCAGCTTGAAGCCATATTCATACTCCTTTCAATAGTATCAATTTGGTTACTATAATACTTTATAGTGCGTACTTGTTATATTAAAACTTATTGTTTAAAATCATATCATAGTCAAGGGAAAAAATCAATCATAGGAGGAAATGCAATATGAAATATACAGGACCAGTTTATAGACCGCCATTTGAAGCAAACTCCTTATTATTACAAGTAACGGTGGGATGCAGTCACAACAATTGCAGTTTTTGTACAATGTATAAGGATGTTACTTTTCAGGTGGAAACAATGGAACAAATAGAAAAGGATCTATTAGAGGCAAGAAAAGCTTATTCTAAGGTAAAACGTATATTTTTAGTAAACGCTGACGCATTTGTATTAAGTGCGGATAAACTTAAAGCAATTGCAAAAAGAATAAATGATATTCTGCCAGAAGTTGAAACTATAGCAATGTATGCTTCCGTAAATAACATCAAGGGAAAAACAGATGAAGAACTGAAGGAATTAAGAGCCTTAAAGATTAATGAATTAAATATAGGAATAGAATCAGGACTGCCAGAAGTTATCAATCATTTAAACAAAGGCTTTACTGTTGATGAGACAAAAACACAATTAAAGCGATTAACAAAGGCAGGTATTGATTTTAGCATAAATATTATAATTGGAGCAGGGGGAAAAGATAGAAGCAGTAAGCATGCGGCTGCAAGCAGTTTATTACTGAATGAGGTTAAACCTAAACTGATTTTTATAGCAACATTGCATATTGATCCAGGCAGCAAGCTTGAAGCAGAATTGAATAATGGGGCATTTAAAGAAAATACATTGCGACAAAATATTGAAGAAGAGATTGAATTGATTCAAGGATTAGAACTAGAGGATACCATTTTATTTGGTTTGCATACATCCAATGTGATACCGGTTTATGGTGTACTTTCTCAAGATAAAGAGGAAATGATTAATATTCTTAAAAATGGATTAAAGTCAATAAAACAAGAGCATTTGGATAGTCATATTGAAAGAGGAATCGAAGGGGCAATATCTATATCAAGGAACTGAATGTGTAGTAATTAAGATTACTTTAGCGGTTAAAACGATATAGGTATCTTTATAGTAACTATAGCACCAAATAGTACGTACTTGTTTTTAATAAACTTTATTTTTATAATAACAGTATAAATCAAATTGATACGAGAAAGGAATGTAAATATATTGAATATATATAGTGAGCTAAGTAATGGAGTTAAAATTCCTAAATTAGGCTTTGGAACATTTAGGGTTCAGGATGGAAAACAAACTATTGATGCAGTCAGAACTGCACTAGAAATAGGATATAGGCATATAGATGCGGCTTCAATTTATGATAATGAAGAAAGTGTTGGACAAGGAATAAAGGAAAGTGGTGTACCAAGGGAAGAAATTTTTATAACCAGCAAGGTATGGAATACAGATCAAGGCTATCAAAATACATTAAATGCCTTTGAATTATCATTAAAGAAACTTGCAACAGATTACTTGGATCTATATTTAATTCATTGGCCAAAGGAACTGAATAAAGAAACATGGAGGGCCCTTGAAAAGCTATATAAAGATGGAAGAGTTAGAGCAATAGGTGTTTCGAACTTTAAAGAACATCATTTAATAGATTTAATGAAAAATGCTGAAATAAAGCCTATGGTTAATCAAGTAGAATTCCACCCACAGCTTGCACAGCCAGAACTATTAAAATTCTGCAAAGAAAATAATATTCAAGTTGTAGCCTGGGGACCATTGATGCAAGGACAACTAAACAAGTTCGGGCTATTTAAGGAGCTTTCTGAAAAGTATAACAAGACAGCGGCTCAAATAGTATTAAGATGGGATATACAGCAGGGAGTTGTAACAATACCAAAATCAATAACTCCAGAGAGAATAAAAAGCAATGCAGATATCTTTGATTTTGAATTAACTGAAGAAGATATGCAAAAAATATCAATGTTAAATACAGGGGAAAGAATTGGACCAGACCCGGACAAAATAAATTTCTAATAATTCTATAGGAGATGATTAATATGAGTAAGCACATTTTAATAGTAGTAACAACGGCTGATAAAATGAAGGAGGACCATAAAACTGGTATTTGGCTTTCTGAATTCGGTGAGGCCTATGTTGAATTTGCAAAACAAGGATATGAAATAACAGTAGCCAGTCCACTTGGTGGGAAAGCGCCTATCGATGATAGAAGCTTAGAGGGAGAGGTATTGAAGGAGATTCTTGATACAGCTCAATATCTGGAAAATACTTTGAGGCTCGGTAGTATTGAAGATGCAACAGAATTTGATGCAGTTTTCTTACCTGGTGGACATGGAACAATGTTTGACCTACCAAATAATAAAAAACTTGGCGAATTGATTCGTACAGCATATGAAAATAATAAAGTAGTAGCGGCTGTATGCCATGGACCAGCTGGGCTGGTAGGAGTTACTTTGTCGGATGGTACACCCTTAGTCAAGGGTAAAACTGTAGCTGTATTTACGAATGCAGAGGAAAGAGAAACAACATTAGATCGCTTTATGCCATTTTTATTGGAAACAAAGTTTCGTGACCTTGGGGCAAATGTAGTTACAGCATCTAACTGGGTAGATAATGTTCAGGTAACAGATAATCTGATTACAGGTCAAAACCCCCAATCTACAATAAGTGTGGCGAAGAAAGTAATAAAACATTTAAAATCATAATACACAGTTGGTTTTTGAAGTGTTTTGTAAAGGCATTGTTTGAAGAATAACAAGACTTTGAGCTAATAATAGTAAGGCAAATATGCCTTGAATAACAAATAATATATAAGGGAGAAATTGAAATGAACGCAATATTAAACAGAAAAAGTATAAGAAAGTACAAGGACATAAAAATAAGTGATGAAATTGTAGAGGGACTTTTAAGGGCAGGGATGCAAGCGCCTTCTGCTGGAAATGAACAACCTTGGGATTTTGTAGTTTTAAGAGATAAGGAAATTATGAAAAAAATAACTGAGTTTCATCCTTACTCAAGTATGTTATTAAATACAGATGTAGCGATTGTAGTTTGTGGAGATGAAGCCAAAGAAGTATTTAAAGGTTTTTGGGTACAGGACTGTTCAGCGGCTACAGAAAATATATTATTAGCAGCTGAAGATAAGGGATTAGGATCTGTATGGCTTGGAGTTTATCCTTTGGAGGACAGAGTGGAGGCCCTAAAAAAGCTTTTAAACCTGCCAGAAACTGTTATTCCTTTATCAATAATACCTATTGGATATCCAGATGAGAAAAGAGAAGCGGCAAATAGATTCAATAAGGAAAGAATCCATTACGATAGATGGTAATTAAATAAAATTTATAGAAATCCTCTTTATATTTGTTGCTTAAGAATCAAACGTGTTTTTGTAGGGAGGATTTTTATAGTTCGGATAAATAAGAGAGGATTGTAGGTGATGAAATGTCATATTTATTAAAACCTCTGGATCAGTGCAAATTGACTTTAAGGAATAGGCTTGTTTTTCCTCCTATGGCAACTTCGAAATCAGAAGAAAACGGAGGTATTAGCAAAGCGCTTCTAGATTACTATGATGAAAAATCCCATGGTGGATATATATCACTAATTTTTATTGAGCACAGCTTTATAACGCAACAGGGTAAAGCTAGCGACAGACAACTTTCTGTTGCAGATGACAGCGTAATTGGAGGACTTAAAAAACTGGCTGATGTTATTCATAAGAATGGCTGTAAAGCAGTTATGCAAATTAACCATGCTGGAAGTGCAACAAGCAAAGCTGTTACAGGATATGAAACGGTAGGTCCTTCACCTGTTGTAAATCCTCGTAGAGGGCTGGTTCCAAGTGAACTGACCAAAGAGGATATAAACAGAATAATTGAAAACTTTAAGGATGCAGCAAAGCGTGTAAAACAAGCTGGTTTTGATGGAGTGGAAATTCACTCTGCGCATGGATACCTTTTAAATCAGTTTTATTCTCCTCTTACTAATACGAGACGGGATGAATATGGCGGTGATTTGTTAGGTAGAATAAAAATACATCTGGACATTATTAAAGCGGTAAGAGAAGTTGTAGGCGAAGACTTTCCTATTCTGCTCAGATTAGGTGCCTGTGACTATATTGAGGGTGGAATCACAATAGAAGACAGCAAAAGAGCAGCAGTAGAATTCGAAAAGGCGGGAGTAGATATACTTGATATATCCGGAGGCTTTTGTGGCTATATAGTTCCAGGTCTTTCGGGACAAGGATACTTTTCTGATATTACAGAGGCTATTAAAGAAGTTGTGTCAATTCCCGTGATATTAACTGGCGGAATAACTGAAGCTGAGACTGCTGAACGGCTACTTGCTTCAGAAAAAGCAGATCTTATAGGAGTAGGAAGGGCTATATATAATGATTCTTCCTGGGCTAGTAAAGCTCTTGAATCAATTAAATGAAAGTTGAAAACATAAGAAGGAATATGAGAATAAAATTTTATTGGAGGAAAAATAGATGAAGGTTGTTGCCTTTAATGGAAGCCCTAAGAAAGAAGGGAATACTTATCATGCAATAAAAATGGTTGCAGAGGAGCTTGAAAAAGAAGGAATAGAAGTTGAGATCGTCCATGTGGGAAATAAGGCGATAAGAGGATGCCTTGCCTGCAATGCCTGTGAAAGAAATAAAAATGAGAGATGTATAATTGACACTGATGAAGTAAATGAATGGATACAAAAAATGAAAGAAGCAGACGGTATAATATTAGGTTCGCCAGTATTCTACTCCGGCATTGCAGGAACTATGAAATCCTTTTTAGACAGAGCGTTTTATGTTGCAAATACTGGGATTTTAAGACATAAGGTAGGGGCAGCAGTAGTTGCTGTGAGACGATCTGGCGGAGTGGCTACTTTCAATCAGCTTAACAACTTTATTAACTATGCAGAAATGCTTATACCAAGTACAAATTACTGGAATGTAGTTCACGGAACAACACCGGGCGAAGCTCTGGAAGATGAAGAAGGAACACAAATAATGAGAGTGCTTGGAAAAAACATGGCATGGCTTATGAAGCTGTTTGAGAAGGGCAAAGAAACTGTAATAGAACCTGAAAGAGAAAATAAAATATTTACGAACTTTGTTAGATAGTATGTAAGATAATAATTAAAATATAAAAAGGTGGGATTCATATGATAAAAGTAGTTGCTAGAAATTTTGCACAACAAGACAAACTTAATGAAATTATTGAACTATACAAAGAATTGGTTGAACTTACAAGGAAAGAAAAAGGATGCATTAAGTATGAATTGTATCAGGATGAGAATAATCCTTCAGTTCTTACAATGATTGAAGAATGGGAAAACAAAAAGGCTTTAGAGGACCATTTTAAGGCGGAACATTTTGTGAGAATTGTACCCAAAGTAAAAAAATACATGTTAAAAGAAACAGATTTGAATATTTACAATAAATTAATTTAACATCTATGTAAATAATGGAGTAAGCCCCAAAATAAAAACTAAGAAGTGAGGGAATGTATACTTCCTCACTTTTTTATATTTCGAGTATGAATTATACTTTTTCGGAAGTGACCAAAGTTGGTGTAACCATAGCAATTCTTTTCAAAAATTTAATCTTGATGTTGAAGCCGTCAGTGAAGCCCATTTATATAGGAATGATCAAAGAAATTAAGGCTGCAAAAGAAATTATCCTATCGAGCCCAATTATGACATGAAAAAGCTTCGATATGTTCCCACAAACAGTAAAACCGTTGATATGTTCCCATATACCTTTAAAACGTTGAAAAGGTGGATGACCTGTTTCCACAAACGTAAAATAAAAAATCGGCCATCTGACATCAGTTGGCCAAACTCCGGCCAAGACGAGTCAAGGAGCATCAGCGAAAATTCCACTTGGGGTATAAGAAGAAAATTTGAACAAGGAAAAGTGGTGGTAAACCATAATAAATTTTTAGGTTATGATAAAGATGAAGAAGGTAACCTTATAATAAATGAAAAACAAGCCAAGATTGTAAGAAGAATTTACGCAGATTACCTTGATGGAAAAGGCCCAAATAGGATTGCAAGGGAACTTGAAGTTGAAGGAGTTCCTAATTGGAATGATAAATCAAAGTGGTACGAAAGCAGCATAAGAAAAATGCTCAGCAATGAAAAATATAAAGGAGACGCCCTGCTTCAAAAGACATACACGGTGGATTTCCTTACAAAGAAAAGGGTAGAGAATAATGGTGAGGTTCCTCAATACTATGTAGAAGAAAGCCATCCTGCCATAATAGATAAAGAAATGTGGGAGGCAGTACAGCTTGAAATGGAGAGAAGAAGAGCCTTTGCAGAAAAATATAACATTAGCAAATTAGATTATGCCACAGTCGATAATCCTTTTGCTGGAAGAGTTATTTGTGGACACTGTGGCAGTACCTTTGGGAGAAAGGTATGGAACTCCAACAATGAAAGACTTAGAAGAATTATTTGGAGATGTAACAAGAAGTACACTGTAAAAGGTGAGAAGAGTTGCGAGAATAAGCATATAGATGATAAAGTTTTATACCAAGCTTTTATAAATACCTTTAATGCAATGATTGAAAATAAGAATTATTTTATGGAGAAGTGGAAGGAACATTTAAAAAGTGATAACTTGCTTCAAAGATATAAGGCAAAGCAGTTTGTGAGAATTATAGAAAATGCAGAACCAATAGAAGAGTTTGATATGGATTTATTTTTTAGGATTATTGAAAAGATCACTGTGTTTGAAGAGGAGAAAATTATTGTAACTTTGCTTGATGGAACGGAGATAGAAGTTGTAATTGAATAAAGGATTTTAGTGGAGCCAGTTAGAGTGAGTATATCACTTTGACTGGCTATTTTTCATATTTAAAAATATATTATAAACCCTCTAGATGCAGCAATTCTTACCTAGGGGTTAGATAACTAACAAAAAAGTGGACTCTTTTTCTTTCCGTTGGAATAATATATACTTCAACTAAAGTGAATGATTAAGTAAATAAAATTGAGTCAATTATTCCACTAAAAGAATTAAGTTTAACTACGGAGGTTAATAAATGAAAAAATCATCAGGAGAATCTGAATTAATAATTAGTCAAGTAATGCTTCCAAGTCATTCTAATGTAGCAGGGAATGTATTCGGTGGAGAAATCCTAAAACTTATGGATTCAGTTGCTTATGCAGTTGCAATGAAGCATGCAGGTAGTAATGTGGTTACTGCAAGAATTGATGAAATTATGTTTCATAAACCAGTTTTAATAGGTACGGTAGTAAAATGTAAAGGAACTGTTGTATTTACTGGTAAAAGCTCTATGGAAGTCTATATTACCATAGAAATAGATGATATACAAAACAGAAAAATATGTGATAATGCTCTCTCAGCATACTTTACCATGGTAGCAGTTGATGAAAATAATAAACCAAAAGTTGTACCACAGTTAGAATTAAGAGATGAAAGAGAAAAAATAGAATTTGAAAAAGGGAAACAGCGATATGAAAAAAGAAAATTTATCAATAAAATCCACAGCACATAATAAATAAACTGATGCAGCTGAAAGGTATTAGGGATTATTATATAGATAAAGAATGAAAAAGTAGGTAATAATAAAATAGAACAGCGTAGATTAAAAAAATTATATAAAAGTTATATTTGTTAATCTTAGTAGTTTCAGTATTCCAAACCTTTTGGTAAGTTATCTTACAAAAAAGTGCGTACTTGTTCTATGCTTTTCAAATGGGTATACTTTGAAATACAAATTCGTTTAATTTAACAAAGTTCTAAGCAGTTTGAGTTGGTGAAAAATATAATAAAGATGAGGAGTAGAGAAAAATATGTTTAAAAAAGAAATGTTTGAAAATATGTTTAAACCGGGTAAAATAGGAAATTTAGAAATCAAAAACCGTCTGGTGGTTCCCCCTATGCTAAGTGAATATGCAGATGAAGAGGGCAATCTTACAGAAAGATATATAAGATATTATGAAGAAAAAGCTAAGGGAGGATTCGGTCTTATAATAGCTGAGGATAATGCAGTAGAACCTCGTGGAGCAGGATTTACAAAACTTCCTGGCCTTTGGCATGATTCTCAAATAGAGAAGCACAAGGAATTCACAAGTAGAATTCAAGCTTATGGAACTAAAATTTTTGTTCAAATATACCATGCGGGACGTGAAGCTAGTGAATCTATAATAGGGATGCAACCCGTAGCTCCATCCCCAGTACATGACCCAGCAATCTTTGAAATTCCTCATGAATTAACTTTAGAAGAAGTAATAGAACTAGAAGATAAATTTGTAGCTTCAATAGTAAGAGCACAAAAAGCAGGGTATGATGGAATTGAACTTCATGGTGCTCACGGGTATCTAATTAATCAATTTGTATCACCTTTTTCAAATAAAAGAACTGATATCTATGGCGGAAATCTAATGAACCGTTTGAGATTTCCTTTAAATATAATAAAGAAAGCTTACGAAAAAGTTGGAAATGATTTTGTAATTACTTATAGAATTAGTGCCGATGAATTTGTAGAGGGCGGACTCACTATTGAAGATTCAAAAATTATAGCTCCTATTCTTGAAGATGCAGGAATCAAAGCTATACATGTATCTGGAGCAGTTTATAAAACAGGTTATCTTCCTTCAGCACCGTATCAAGCTCCTACAGCTCTCTTTTCAGATTTAGCTAAGGAAATTAAATCTGTTGTTACTATACCTGTAATTGCAGTTAATAAGATCAATACTCCATTTGTAGCTGAATCTATATTAAAACAGGGAAAATCAGATTTTGTAGCCATAGGAAGAGCTTCTATAGCTGATCCTGAATTCCCTAATAAAGTTATGGAAGGAAGACTAGAAGATATTATTCCTTGTATAGCATGTGATCAAGGATGCCAAGGATATATAGGAGTTCAAAAGCCGGTTTCATGTTTAGTAAATCCAAGAACTGGACGTGAGGGAGAATACAATTTAGAGAAAGTAGCTAATCCTAAAAAAGTTATGGTTATAGGTGGGGGATTAGCTGGAATGCAAGCTGGAGTTGTGGCAGCTATCAAAGGGCATCAGGTTGAAATATTCGAAAAATCCGATAGATTAGGTGGTCAATGGTTATTAGCAGCTATTCCTCCAGGAAAAGAAGTATTTAATTCCTTTGTAGTATATTTAAAAGGACAGTTAGATAAACATAACGTTAAAGTTCATTTAAATACAGAGGTTACAGAGGAAGTTATAAATACTTTTAATCCTGATCATATAATTCTTTCTGCAGGAGCTAATCCAATTACCATTCCCTTTAAGGGAATAGAAACAAATAAAAATGTAGTTCAAGCAAATGAAGTTTTATCAGGTAAAGTTATGCCAGGTAGAAATGTAGCTATTATTGGTGGAGGACTGGTTGGTATGGAAACTGCTGAACATTTAGCTGTTCATAGCTCTTCGGTAACTGTAATAGAGATGAAAGAAACTCATCTAGAAGAGATGGCAGGAATACCTAAAGCATTTATGATGAAGAGCTTAGAGCACAACAAGGTAGCTATAAGACTTGGAACTAAACTTGAAGAAATCAGAGAAAACAGTATAGTTTTCAGCAAGAATGGAGTTTCTGAGGAACTATTTATTGATCAAATAATATTAGCTATTGGTTCAAGACCTAATATAGCTCTTGAGGAGATTATAAAAGGAAAATATTCATATACTAAAGCTGGAGATATTACTGGAGTAGCAGATGGGATAATATCTGTAAAAGAGGGATATGAAGCTGCACTGAATATTTAAATAAACAGAGTATAATAAAATGGGACATGAATTTAAAATGTCCCATTAATTTTATAAAATATAAGGAGAGAGATGTGTTTTGGAAACTTTCAACTTTTCTAAGGCATGGATAAATGATATAGAACTTAAAGATGTAATAGATATACGAACATTTCAAAAATTCCAAGATGATTTTGCGAAGAGCTTCGGTATATCTTGTATAACCCTTGACACTTTAGGTTCTCCAGTTACACAAGTTAGTAACCCTACGGAATTTTGTCAGAGATTTATTCGTACATCTGAAGAAGGAAATAATCGTTGCAAAAATTGTGATATTGCAGGTGTAAAAGAATCCATAGAGACAGGTTCTGTATCCATATATAAATGCCATGCTGGCTTAATAGACTTTTCTGTACCTATAATAATTTCCGGTAAGCATTTAGGGGGGATTTATGGCGGACAGGTTTCTTCTGAGAAACTTAATGAAGACTCAATAAAAAACATGCTCCGAGAAATAAATGTAACTAACATTGATGCAGCTTTAAACTCAGCAAGTAATGTTAACGTAGTAGATGAAGATAAAATAAAAATAGCTGCTGATATTTTGTTTGTTGTTATAAATACTTTAGTAGAAGTAGGTACAAAACAGTTCATATTCAAAAAAATGTTTGAAACCTTAAAAGAAACTGTTTCTCATTCATCTTCAATTTTGCAGGAATTAGCTTCTTTTTCCATGGAGGTTTCTCAAAATCAAATTACTCTAAGCTCTGAAATTCAGAATGTTAGTAAACTAACTGAAAAAATAGACAATATATCTGGGTTTATAAAGGAAATATCCAATCAAACCAACATACTTGGCTTGAATGCTGCAATAGAAGCCGCTAGGTCTGGCGCAGCCGGTGCAGGCTTTAGTGTTGTAGCAAATGAGATAAGAAAACTTTCACAAAAGTCTAAAGAAACTGTAGAAAATATAGCAGTTGCAACTTCATCTATTAAAACTTCTGTTTATAGTACTGAAAGCTTATCAAATACCACCCTTCAGTTAACAGAAAAACAAGCTGCTTCTATTCAAGAAGTTACTGCTAATCTTGTAGAAGTAATGAACATTGCTGAAGATTTGCATAAAATAGATCAGTAATAAACTTTACTTTTTCATTTAAAAAACTGTATGTTGTGAGTACATACAGTTTTTTATTATTTCATTAATAATACTATTAAATATGTTTTATAACCCCTGCATCAATTAATATAGAATTACCATTTATTCCATCATTAGTAGCAGCAAATAATACTGTTTTTGCAACCTCTTCTGTAGTTAGAAATCTTTGTAACAAAGAATCTCTATCATTACCATTTTGGAAATAATTAATTTTTTCTTGTTCTACACTATTTCCATTTTTCTTTGCAAGCTCTTCAAAATATTTAGCTATACCTTCTGTCCACGTAGTTACAGGCAATACGCTGTTTACTGTTACCTTTGAACCCTTTGTAGTTTCAGCTAGACCTCTTGATAAGCCTAATATTGCTGATTTAGTAGTTGAGTAATGTATCAAATCTCCGTTTGGTCTCAATCCTGCTTCACTTGATATATTTATTATTTTACCTGAATTAATCTTTAGCATATCTGGTAATGCTCTTCTACATAATCTTACTATAGACATAACGTTAATATTGAAAATATGATACCACTCTTCATCGGTAATTTGTTCAAAAGGTTTAACGGGATAAATGCCTAAATTATTAACTAATATGTCTATAGGTCCATCTTTAGTTACTTCATCATACAATTTATTTGCATCTTCTAATTTTGATAAATCTCCTACAACCCCTTCAACTAAAGCCTCTGTGTATTTATCCTTAAATTCCTTTACCGTATCAATAACTTCTTTTTCTAAGTAGCTTGTAACAACAACCCTTGCACCTTCTTTAATAAATGCCTCTGCAATGCCTTTTCCTACTCCAGATGTAGAACCTGTTATCAATACTTTTTTATTTAGCAATCCCATATCCATAACAAAACCTCCATATATATTTATTTTATAGCATTTTGTTGTAATAAAAATGAGCGCTCTTTTCATTATATTGTTAATATTATAACTAACTTTTTTAAAAAACAAGTACGCACTTTTAGGTAAGATACCTTACCTAAAAGTGCGTACTTTGCATTAAATTAATAGTTAGTTACCTGTTTTTCTGTTTCCATCCACTTTAATAAATCTCTATACATATATAGGGCATCCTCGTATCCGATGTTATAAGCTTTTTCTAACTTGGATTGATTTCTTTCAAATCGATCAATATTTAACGGCTTACTTGGTCTTATAATAAATGCCTTTTTATCTACTTGCAGCTGCTCTATATAATCTAAGGTATCATTATATTTTTTATGTCTATTGCTTAATGCATAACTAAATTTTTGATTATAAATTTTTCTAGTTACTCCAGCATATTTAAAGGGTTTTTTTCTATAAAATTTATCTCTTGTAAGTATTATTACATTTCTTAACATTCCATCATTTTCAGATTTTTTTATAGGTATAGGATCACATATTCCTCCGTCTAAAAGTCTAATGCCATTAAATTCTACAGATGGTGAAATAAATGGCAAACTGCTAGATGCTTTAATTGCTTGCAAGATTTTATCATTTCTATTCTCAAATGAATAATTTTTCATTATTTCATGTTTATCTATATAATAGGGTTGTGCTTTTTCTACATCTGTAGCTGTAATTATAAATTTTTGTTTATTTTTAAAAAAGCAATGGAAACTAAAAGGTTCATATTTAATTGGAATATCTTCAAATATAAGCTTCATACCAAATAAGCTTTTTTCATTAATTAATGTTTTTAGTCCTCCAAAATCAGGATGTTTTACATAATCAATAAGCACAGTTTTATTCCTACCAATTTGCTTTGATATATAAGAAGCCGCATTGCAAGCCCCGGCAGAAACACCAATTACGTAAGGAAAGTATAAATTTTTTTCCATAAAAAAATCCAATACCCCTGCAGTATATACTCCTCTCATGCCTCCGCCTTCCAGAACCAATCCAATCTCATGCATAAAATTCACCATATTCCTTAATGATTCTTAAAACTTATTATGTTTACTATGTAACAAATTATATTTTAGAAATCCTCACCTAACAAGTAGGCACTTTAATGTAAGATAACTTACATTAAAGTAAGTTATTAAATTTCTATCTATAATAATAATAGTTTTAAGAACATCGAATTTGTTGTATAATATCTTTGTATTGAAAATTAATATATCGGGTAGGTGAACGCTATTGATAAACTATAACGATAAAAAATATGTATGTCTTCTAGACCTTGGATTTGAAATTATCAGAGGTAAATGGAAAGCTGTAATACTATGCCATATAAATGATGAACCTAAAAGATTTTTAGAATTACAAAGAATTACTTGTGGTGTAAGTCAAAAGGTATTAAATGAGCAGTTGCGTGAATTGGAGGAAGAAGGCCTAATTAATAAAGTTATTTACCCTGAAGTACCACCAAGAGTTGAATATAATCTTACTGATAAAGGAAAAGAGTTAGTTCCTGCAATAAAGATTATTGAAGAGTGGTCAAAAAAACATTATGGACATTATGAACAACTTAATAATCTAGATTGATTTGAGAATGCAAAATGCATTCTTTTTTTTATCGCCTCAAATGTTACTAATTAATAATTAGTACTTTTAAGTAACCTACCTTACAATAAAGTGCGTACTTTTCATAAGTATAAATCTATATGATAATAGCTTATGACAAGAGAAATTAATAGGGGCCCCATTTACTAACAAGTTAAAATTATTTATAAACTTAATGGAGGAGGATTCAATTTGGAAAGAAATATATTAATCAATAAATTTGAAAAAGAAAATAAAAAAAGAGGAAGTCTTGCACTGTTTGCTTTAGCAATAAGTGCATTCGGTATTGGTACTACAGAGTTTGTTATTGTTGGTTTACTGTCATCTGTCGCAAAAGATATGAATGTTTCTATTACTTTTGCTGGCCTTTTGGTGTCAGGTTATGCTTTAGGAGTTGCATTTGGAGCTCCAATACTAACTGCTGTAACAAATCGTATGTCAAGGAAAAGTCTTTTAATATCTTTAATGATTGTGTTTATAATAGGAAATACTATTGCTGCAATATCTACTAGTTTTAGTTTATTACTAATAGCACGTATATTTACAGCATTCTCCCATGGTGTTTTTTTCTCAATTGCATCTACTATTGCGGCTGATCTCGTACCAGAAGATAAACGTGCTAGTGCAATTGCTACAATATTTACTGGTTTAACCGTGGCTACAATTACTGGTGTTCCAATGGGAACTTATATAGGCCAATTATTGGGCTGGAGAGCAACCTTTTGGGGGGTGGCAGCTTTAGGGGTTATATCACTTGTATTTACATCAATTTTACTTCCTAATAATTTAAAAGCTGCTTCTCCAGTTTCTATTAAAGAACAGGTGAAGATTATTACAAATAACAGATTACTATTAGCTTTTGCTATTACAGCACTTGGCTATGGAGGAACTTTTGTGACCTTTACTTTCTTAGGTCCAATTCTTGAAAAAATAACTGGATATTCATCACAAAGTGTAAGCATTATTCTGCTACTATATGGTGTAGCTATTGCTATAGGTAATACCATTGGAGGAAAAGCAGCTAACAAAGACCCTCTTAAAGCCTTATTATGGATGTTTATAGTTCAAGCTGTAGTTCTATTTACTTTATTCTTTACTGCACCATATAAAGTTCTAGGTACAATTACAGTAATTGTAATGGGACTGTTTGCATTTATGAATGTCCCTGGACTTCAAGTATACGTAGTTGAATTAGCTGAAAAATATGTACCTTCTGCAGTAAATGTTGCTTCTGCAATTAATATAGCAGCGTTTAACTTGGGGATTGCCCTTGGTGCCTTTATAGGTGGTTTAGTAGTTAATTCTTTAGGGTTAATCCATACACCTTGGATTGGAAGCATAATGGTTATTGGGGCAGTATTACTCACACTATATAGCCGTTCTTTAGATAAAAAAATAAAGTTGTGATTTCTAAAACTTACTTTAAAGTGCGTACTACCTTAAATATTTGTGTTGTATTAAACTTATAATTAAGAGATATTTATACGAGGAGAGATGAAAATGAAATATACTGGACCAGTTTATCGTCCGCCGTTTGAAGCAAGCTCATTACTACTGCAGGTTACTGTAGGGTGTAGTCATAATAAATGTAGTTTCTGTACCATGTATAAGGATGTTCCTTTTGAGATCGAAACTATGGAACAAATTGAAAAAGATTTATTAGAAGCTAGAAAAAATTATCCTAAAGTTAAGCGTATATTTTTAGTAAACGCTGATGCATTTGCTTTAAGTGCTGATAGACTTAAATTAATTGCAAAAAAAATAAATAAAATTCTACCGGAAGTGGAAACTATAGCTATGTATTCCTCTGTTAAAAACATTATAAATAAAACAGATGATGAGCTTAAAGAATTAAGAACTTTAAAGATTAATGACCTAAATATAGGCTTGGAATCTGGAATGCCTGAGGTAGTTGAACACTTTAATAAGGGGTTTACTGTTGATGAAGCAAAAATACAGTTAAAGCGTTTGACAAAAGCCGGTATAGATTTTAGTGTAAATATTATAATAGGTGGAGCTGGTAGTGAAAAAATACATGAAAATGCAATTGCCAATAGTAACTTGCTAAATGAAATTAAACCTAAACTTATATTTATTGCTACTTTACATGTTGATCCTGGTAGCCAAATTGATGAAGAAGTAAATAATGGACTTTTTAAAGAAAATACCTTACGTCAAAATATTGAAGAGGAAATTGAGATGCTAAGTGGACTTAACTTAGATAATACGTATTTCTTCGGGCTTCATACATCTAATGTAATACCAGTCCAAGGTCTGTTACCAGAAAAGAAAAATGAAATGATTGCAACACTAAAAGATGGTTTAAACTCAATAAGAGTAGAATACTTGGACGCTCACCTAAAAAAAGGTGCGGAAGGTTCTATTTCAATACTTAGATAATATTAAAGGATAGAGTAGACTGAATTATCTACTCTACACTTTGTACAATAAGTATTTCTAGAATCCAAAAATATGATGAATTTACCCATAGATATGCTTGTAGAAAATATAATTAGAAGGTAGGTATAATAAATGAAAGTTGTAGCGTTTAACGGAAGTCCAAATAAAGAAGGAAACACTTATCATGCTATAAAAATAGTTGCAAATGAACTTGAAA
>NZ_JAGGLM010000028.1 GCF_017874415.1 Clostridium algifaecis | reverse complement strand
CCCACATCAATGGTGACCCCTACGGGATTTGAACCCATGATACCACCGTGAAAGGGTGGTGTCTTAACCGCTTGACCAAGGGGCCATGTTTTAAATCAGGGCTTCTTGAAACCCGACATAAACTATAATACAAAATATTTTCCCCTGTGTCAACACTTTTTTTTATTTTTTTACTTATTTTAATTAATTTTTGTACAAAAACATAATTAATCATTAAGATTCGTATCCGTATAACCTATATACTCCATAATCATTAAAGCTGTATCCTCAATTGCCCTTTTAGTTACATCTATTTTCTTACAATTTAGTCTTCTTATAAGTTTATCTGAAAACTCCAGCTCTTGAAGTACCCTTTCTTCATCTGCATATTTTATATTAACAAAATGTTTGTGGTAACTATCCAATCTCCTCTTTCTTATTTCTATCAACTGGATTGGATCTATAGTAAGCGCTACTATTTTTTTTCTGTTAATTTCAAATAATTCTTTTGGAACAGGGACTTCAGGCATAAGTGGTACATTAAGTGCTTTTATGCCCTTATTTGCAAGATATATACATAAAGGGGTTTTTGAAGTTCTCGAAAGTCCAATCAATATAACATCTGCATATTTTATTCCAGCAGTATTTTTACTATCATCATATTGAACAGCAAATTCCATAGCTTTAATTTTTTTATAATATTGAGAATCTATCCTCCATACAGCTCCTGGCCTATAATCGGGAATCGTATTTAGTATTCTGGCAGCCATACTTATACATGGTCCAAGAATATTATTTATAGGTATACCACATTCAATACATCTTTGAGTTAAAAATTCTCTTACATCAACCAAAACTATAGTCGAAATTATAAACATATTTTCTTTACTTTCCAAATTATTTATAAAATCATTCACATTCTCATAACTTTTAATATAAGGTACTTTTTTCACCTGCACACCTTTACAAAATTGATATGCCGTAGCTCTAGCTACTTGCTCAGCAGTTTCACCAATAGAATCTGATACAGCATATATTGTTAACATATATAATCACCTCTTACAATATTTTTGTCTAATGTATTCAATTTTATCAGTATCATTAATTACATGATATCATACAATAATTATGTTGTATCAATAAAAGTGCACCGAATTGAAATATATTGTATAATTAGATTTGATTTATATTACGTAAGGAGTTGTTTCATTTGTTTCATGAGATAATTATAGTTGGAGCTGGCGCTTCTGGTTTAATGGCAGCAATTACTGCTAAAGACAGTGGTGCAGATGTTGCTATACTAGAAGGTAGTTCAAGAGTAGGAACAAAGATATTAACTACTGGAAACGGCAGATGCAATATAACAAACACTAAGACGAATTTACATAGATACCATAGCAACAACAAATTATTTTTTAAAGATGCACTTACACGTTTTACCTATAAGAACACTATTACCTTTTTTGAAACTTTAGGTCTTCCTCTTACTGAATTAGATGATGGTAAAATGTATCCATTATCTCTTCAAGCTTCTTCGGTTTTAGATATTCTAAGAATGGCTATAGATGACAGATCTATACCTGTTTATTTAAATTCCAAGGTAAAAAATATAATTCATGAGAAAAATAATTTTAAAATAATATCCAATGACGAAATATTTGAATGTAATAAACTCATAGTTTGCACAGGAGGTAAATCTGCTCCAAATACAGGCTCTGATGGATCGGGATTTTTATTTTGCCAAAAATTAGGTCACAGCATAGTTACTCCAGCACCTTCATTAGTTCAATTAAAATTAAAATATGATCACCTAAAAGCTCTATCAGGTATAAAATTTAATGGAATCTCTAAAATATTTGTAGATAATAAATTACAAAGAAGTGAATTCGGAGAAATACTTTTTACTGATTATGGTATATCAGGTCCTCCGATATTACAAATAAGCGGTATTGCTTCAAGAAACTTAATTAACAAAAGAAATGTAACTATAAAAATCGACATGTTCCCCCAGATTTCTAAAAATACGCTTATAGAGTTTCTTGAAAATCACTGGGGCTTGTTAAGTTATAGAAGCATTTATGACTCATTTATAGGAATAATAAATAAAAAAATTATACCTGTCCTTCTAAAGGAAGCCATGATTGATAATATGCATAAACCTGTATCAAGTCTTACCTGGAAAGAGAAGAACAGAATATATGATTTATTAAAATCCTGGACTTTCACTGTATATGATACTAATTCCTTTAAAAATTCCCAGGTAACATCCGGCGGAATAAATACTACTGAAATAAATCCATTAACGCTTGAATCATATAAGATAAAAAATTTATATTTTGCAGGAGAGATTTTAGATGTAGATGGAGATTGCGGCGGTTTTAATCTTCAATGGTGCTGGAGTTCAGGTTTTGTATCAGGAAGAAGTGCCGCTGAAAATTAATTCAGTTAGCACTTTTTTTATTTAGCCATATCGTCTGAATTATACAAAGCTTTTTATTTTCATTATTTGATATTTTATGAATTGCTATATATTCATCCTCTTTCTTTTTTATTTCGGTACATACATGTATAGTTTCACCATAAACAGCTTCTTTTTTATAGGTTATGTTTAAGTTTTTTAAAGAACATTTCAATACTATATCAAGAGGAACTGTTTCTATTGCCCAATCTACATATTTTACATTGTTTACGTGTCTGTTTGTATCTATATCGCTATACCTTACATCAAAATGCTTTTCATAAGTATATTTTTCAGGTAATTTAACTTTTTTTATTATAAGAGGTTTATTATCATCTTTTGTAATTCCATACATCGAATACATATCTTCAGTTATTTTTTTAGCTTTTCTTTTATTTCTATCTATAAGAAGCCATACTG
The DNA here is from genome assembly GCF_017874415.1 of Clostridium algifaecis. GTDB lineage: Bacteria > Bacillota > Clostridia > Clostridiales > Clostridiaceae > Clostridium_B > Clostridium_B algifaecis. Next base: position 28,930 of record NZ_JAGGLM010000028.1, on the reverse strand, counting down.
ATTTAGCCTTACATACAATATTGTCATCTTCATCAACGACATCAAAAATTCTATATGCATAAAATTCTCTAAGGGAATAAGCACTGGTTCTAACTCTTATTTTTTCACGAAACATAGGATATCTATATACATCTATATCCCACCTATAGAGTACCCAGGCCAATCCCATATCTTTCATATAATCAATACCCATTTCTATATCCTCAGATTGTTTAGTAGCCGTATCATCAAAATAATTCATAAGACTGGTTATAAGAAGTTCTTTTCTAAAATTTATTTCATAGTAATTAATTTCAAATTCTTTTTCAGAAACTAATCTTTTCATAAACTATTCCTCCTGATCTCAATAATACAACAATTCTATCATTAAAATTTAATACATACAATTCAATTATTATAAAATTATTGTAAAAAAACAACCTTTGACATTCTTGAAATCTATGTCAAAGGCTGCACAATATTTTACTACTTATATTACTACTTATAATTCAGATACCTTTATTGTCTGGTCTCTTCCTGGTCCAACAGATACTATAGATACCTTAGTACCTGTAAACTCTTCTATTCGCTTTATAAACTTCTTCGCATTTTCAGGAAGTGATTTGTAATCTCTAGCATCTTTTATGCTTTCATCCCATCCATCGAACTCTTCATATACAGGTTCACATTCAGCTAAATCTTCAAGACTTGCAGGTATATAGTCTATAACTTTTCCATTAAATTTATAACCAACACATGCCTTTACCTTTTTAAGTCCGCCTAGAGTATCAATTTTAGTAACTGCAAAGCTTGTAAGTCCTGAAACTCTGCTGCTGGTCTTAAGAATAACTAAATCAAGCCATCCACATCTTCTTGCCCTTCCAGTAGTAACTCCATATTCATGCCCCTGTTCTCTAATCCAGTTTCCAGTTTCATCATTTAACTCTGTTGGGAAAGGTCCTTTTCCAACTCTTGTAGTATAAGCTTTAGCTATTCCTACTGCTCCATTTATCATAGTAGGTCCAACTCCGGCACCTATACATACTCCACCTGCAATAGTGCTAGAAGAAGTTACATATGGATACGTTCCATAATCTATATCAAGAAGCGTTCCCTGTGCTCCTTCAAATAATATTTTTTTACCATTTTTTATATTTTTGTCTATCTCCACAGATATTTCTCTAACAAAAGGCTTTAGCTTTTCAGCATATCCACAATATTCCTTGTATACTGTTTCAAAATCTAATGGATCTCCTCCATAAACTTTGGTTATTATAGCATTTTTTACTTCCAGGTTTTTCTTCAAATTTTCATAAAATACATCTTTATGGAGCAAGTCACAAACTCTTATACCACTTCTTTCCATTTTGTCGGTATAACAAGGTCCTATTCCTTTTCCAGTAGTTCCTATATCTTTTTTACCTCTGGATTTTTCTTTAATACCATCCAGTATTTTATGATATGGCATAATAACTTGAGTTCTGTCACTTACCATAAGATTATCTTCAGTAACTTTAACTCCATTTTCTTTTAAATATTCTATTTCTTCGAAAAATGCTTTTGGATCTAAAACTACACCATTTCCTATTATATTTAATTTGTCTTTATAAAGTATGCCAGAAGGTATTAAATGAAGTTTATATTGTTTTTCACCTACTTCAACTGTATGACCTGCATTGTTACCTCCTTGAAATCTAACAACAACATCTGCTCCTTCAGCAAGATAATCTGTCATCTTTCCTTTTCCTTCGTCTCCCCATTGAGCCCCTAAAACAATAAATGCTGACATAAATCTTCCTCCTCTTATTTATACATCATATATATCAATCAAATAACCATATTCTATTCTTTATCTGATATATCTCTTGCAACAACAATTCCAGTTGTGGATGCTTGCATAAGTCCTCTTGTAATACCTGCACCATCACCTATGGTATAAAGATTCCTTATCTTTGTTTCAAATTTATTATTTGTTTCAAATTTGCTAGAATAAAATTTAGCTTCGACACCATAGAGCAAAGTATTTTTACTGTAAAGACCAGGTGCTACCTTATCAAAAGCTTTTAGTGCTTCCACTATAGATGTAAGATGCCTTTGAGGCAGTACAAAGCTTAAATCTCCAGGTACTGCGGACTTAAGTGTGGGAATAGTAGTTGATTTTTTAAGCCTTGAATAATCGGTTCTTCTTCCCTGTAATAAATCTCCAAGCCTTTGAACCATTATTCCTCCTCCAGTCAACATATTTCCAAGCTCTGCAATATACTTTCCATAAGTTATCGGTTTGTCAAATGGTTCTGTAAAAGACGTTGAAACAAGCACTGCAAAATTAGTATTTTCTGTTCTAAGTTCTTTTTCTGAATAACTATGACCATTTACAACTGCTATAGTTCCATCATCATAATGTTCTTCTGAAACCACACCGCCGGGATTCATACAAAAAGTTCTTACTTTATTATCAAATGTATCTGAATAATATACCAGTTTGGCTTCGTACAAATCTTTTGTAAGATGATCCATTATAGAATTAGGCACTTCCACTCTAACTCCAATGTCCACAGCATTATTTATAGTTTTTAATTTAAGCTTTTTAGACTGTGTTGACCACCATTCTGCACCGCCTCTTCCAGGTGCAACAACTACATATTTTCCTTTTATTTCTTCAGTTTTTCCATTCTTTTTTACCTTAACTCCATCTACTTTTCCGTCTTTAACCATTATTTCTTCTACATCTGTAAGTTCACTAAAATCAGTATTTGTATTTTTAAGCAGATGGCAATACATCTTTTTAAGGACATCATAAGCAAGCTCTGTTCCCAAATGTCTAACAGGGCATTCTACAAGCTTTATATTGTGCTTGCTGGATTCATATTTAATTTTGTCTATTTTTTCATTATTCAAACCATATACAGTTTTATTTGCTCCGAATTTCAAATAAATATTATCACAGTATTTTATTAACTTTTTGCATTCATCCTCTGAAAAATACTCTAAAATTCTTCCGCCAACTTCTGGACTTAAGGAAAGTTTTCCATCAGAAAAAGCTCCCGCTCCTGACCATCCAAAAGTAATGGAACAAGGATTGCATTTCACACATTTTCCTGTTATTCTTTCTGGGCATTTCCTATCTTCTATATTTCTACCTTTATCTATTATAATTACATCTAAATTTTTATTTAGCTTTGTAATCTCTAAAGCAGTAAATATGCCGGCAGGACCCGCGCCAACTATTATAATATCATATTTATTCTTCAAAACGCATCCCTCCTACATTATAGTATCAAAACCAGCAACTACAGTCAACAAAAATACGAATGTTTTTTTAAAAATATCTATTAAAATTCGTAATATTGAATTTTGCACTGCTTGCATTCCAGTGATATACTTATGATTATATTATATGTTATATAAAAAATATTAATTTAAGGAAGTGATCTATTTGTTTAATAGAGTACTTTTGATTGTTCTAGATAGTGTAGGAGCAGGTGAAGCACCTGATGCAGATAAATTTGGTGATTCAGGTGCAAATACTCTTGGTCATATATGTGAAAAAACCAACGTGAATCTTGAAAATATGGGGAAGCTAGGTCTAGGCAACATACTTCCTCTAAAAAGTATACCCAAAAATCCTAATGCTATAGGTGCTTACGGTAAAATGACTGAAGTATCTAAAGGCAAAGATACAACTACCGGGCACTTTGAAATTGCCGGACTGTGGATAAATAAACCAATGCCTACCTTTCCACATGGTTTTCCTAAAAACATAATAGAACCATTTCAAGCTGCTATAGGCACAAAAATATTAGGAAATAAAGTGGCTTCAGGTACACAGATAATAAATGAACTTGGAGATGATCATGTAAAAACAGGCTTCCCCATAGTATATACTTCTGCAGATAGTGTATTTCAAATTGCTGCCCATGAAGATATAATTTCGCCTGATAAACTTTACGATATATGTAAAATTGCGCGAAAAATTCTTACAGGTGAGGCTGCTGTTGGGAGAGTTATTGCAAGACCTTTTATAGGTACTAAGAACGGCAGCTATACAAGAACGGAAAGAAGAAGAGATTTTTCTATAAAGCCCTTTAGTCCAACAATTTTAGACAAGATGAAAGAATCAGGTCACAATGTATTTGCTATTGGAAAAATTGAAGATATATTTGCAGGATGCGGGATAACTGGAAAATGTCATAGTACAAATAATACAGCTGGAATAGATGCCATAATAAAAGCACTTAAAGATATAAAAGAAGGTTTAATTTTTGTAAATCTGGTTGATTTTGATATGCTCTATGGTCACAGAAATGATGTAGTTGGATATGCAAATGCTCTTAAAGAATTTGACACCAAGCTTCCAAATATAATATCTTCTTTAAATAAAAATGACCTTCTCATAATAACGGCAGACCATGGGAATGACCCAACTACTAAAGGCACAGATCACACAAGAGAATATGTACCTCTTCTTGTATACAGCCCTTCTATGAAATGCGGTGTAAATCTTGGAGTGAGAGATACTTTTTGTGATATTTCAAAAACTATAGCCGATATATTTAAAATTAGCGGCACAGGACATGGCACTTCATTTTTGAAGGATATCCCTGTTTAAAAGACAATAAAACTACAGAAAAACGTTCGTATCAATAACTAAATTATTTTAAAAGAATTTAAAATAAGCTGACACCCATTTATGAGTTGTCAGTTTATTTTTTATGATTTACTATATTGCAGAGTAACTGCCTTCATCAATAGTTAAATATTTTGAAGTATCATATCAGACTAAGTAAAATTTCAAAGACTAGCTACACATTTCAACTTTCAATTCCTCCATAAGCTTCTTCACCATGTTCTGTAATATCCAAACCTGCCTGCTCATCTTTTTCACTTACTCTTATATTGCTTACCGCGTTAATTACTTTGATTATGACAAATGTAACTACTGCTGAATATATAATAACGGATAAAATACCTATAATCTGAATCCCAATTAATTTTGGATTACCATGTATTAATCCATTTCCACCAGCTGAATTTATTTCCTTCCATGCAAATATTCCAGTGGCAATTCCTCCCCATATGCCTCCTACACCATGACATCCAAAAACATCTAATGCATCATCATATCCAAATTTACCTTTAATAAATGTAATAGCTATATAACATACAATTCCTGCAACTATTCCAATAATCAGTGAAGCTATAGGGCTTACAAAACCTGCACCTGGAGTTATAGCTACAAGACCTGAAACTATTCCACTTACAACTCCAAGAGAAGTTACTTTTCTTCTATAAGCAAATTCACAAACACTCCAACTTACAACTGAAGCTGCTGCAGAAGTATTAGTAGTAATAAACGCATTTAATGCCACACCATTTACAGCTAATGCACTTCCAGCATTAAATCCATACCATCCAAGCCATAGTAATCCAGCTCCCAAACATGTTAGAGGAAGACTGCTAGGCTTACCTATACTTTTTCTTTTTCCAAGCATCAATGCCAACACAAGACCTGATACACCTGAATTTATTTCAACTACATTGCCACCTGCGAAATCTAAAACCCCAAGATTTTTCAGCCAGCCTCCTGTTCCCCACATCCAATGAGCAACAGGATCATAAACTAATGTTGTCCAAAGTAGAAGAAATACAGCCCAGTGTATAAACTTCATTCTCTCTGCAATAGACCCTGATATAACTGCTGCAGTTATTATTGCAAACATGAGCTGGAATGCCATAAACGCCTGCTGTGGAATTGTACTTGCATAATCTGCATTTGGCGTAAACCCAACTCCTCTCAAGCCTGCAAAATTAAGACCTCCTATCAAGCCCCCAATATTTTTTCCAAAACATAGTGTATACCCTATAAATATCCACTGAATAGATATTATTGCCAGAGCTGAATAGCTATGAAGAGTACTATTTAACGTATTCTTACCTCTAACCATTCCTCCATAAAATAAAGCTAGTCCTGGAGTCATAACCATTACCAGCACTGTACTCATAATTACAAATACAGTATCTGATCCATTTACTCCACTCATAAAAAATACCTCCTCGTAAATTATATGTATATGTTTTCAAAGTTTTTTTAAAAAACTTATCTATATGATACTAATTCTTATACAAATTATCTATAGTAATATTAAAAATTTCTCAATTTATCATTTCTCATATGCCTATATTAGTAATTGTGAAATCTATATATTGATAATAACTTGGTATTTTGCATTAATTTAGGAAAACAATAGATATATGTGTAAATATATCAGAATAAAAATACAAAAAAAGCACTGGCAAAATGAATACATTGTCAGTGAAATATTTTTACGTAATCTAATTCTTGCAACCGTTGATATAACTGGTGCTCCTAACAGGAGTCGAACCTGCGACCTCTTGATTACGAATCAATTGCTCTACCATCTGAGCCATAGGAGCATATTACCTTTATTAATTGTAATATAAAAATGTACTTTTATCAAATATTTTGCCTATTAAAATTAATTTTTAATATCTACTGTACTTGAAATATTTAAATTTACGTAAAAATGGCTATATATTCTTAAATATTTTTATAATAGTAAATTAAATAGCTATTTATTAATATACCTATTTATAATGCCTTTAATTTTAATATTATGTACTTTGACTTTCTTTGACCTTTATTGTATTATAATAACTGTAATAAGGATCACTTAACAAACAAAGTATTAAAAAATAATATTTAATAAAATTCAAGGAGGTATGTATTATGTTTGATATGGTTCCATTTAGAAAAAACAATGATTTAAGAAGAGGTGACAACTTTGAAAATTTCGTTGATTCATTTTTCAATAACGACTTTTTCGCGCCACTTAATTTAAAAGGATTTGGTACTGGTTTTAAAGCTGATTTAAAAGAAACTGATACTGCTTACTTAGTAGAAGCTGACCTTCCTGGAGTAAACAAAGATTCAATAGATATAAATTATGATAATAACTATTTAACAATATCAGCTAAAAGAGAAGATAAAACAGAAGAAAAAAGTGAAAATTTAATAAGACGAGAAAGAAGTTATGGTGAATTTAGAAGAAGTTTTTATGTTGATAATGTTGATAAAAATGCTGTATCTGCTTCTTTCAAAAATGGAGTTTTAAAAATAAATCTTCCAAAATTGCAAAAAGGTTCTAAAGAAAATACTAAAATAGATATAAATTAATTTCGCCTAAACTAAGAACATACATCACATAAATTTTATTTGTGATGTATGTTCTTTAATTTAAAATAAATTTTTTACTCCTGATGTACCACATCAAGATTACCAAATTTACTAAATTGTCCGAGCCATGCCAATTTTACAGTTCCAGTTGGACCATTTCTTTGTTTTGAAATAATGCATTCTGCTACATTTTTGTCTTCCGTTTCTTTATCATAGTATTCATCTCTATATAAAAACATTACAATATCTGCATCCTGCTCAATAGATCCTGACTCTCTCAAGTCAGATAACATTGGTCTATGATCTGTCCTAGCCTCTGGAGCACGTGATAATTGTGACAGTGCTATAATTGGACACTCCATTTCTTTTGCCAGCGCTTTAATTGATCTTGATATTTCAGAAACTTCCTGCTGCCTATTCTCAGTGCTTCTTCCTCCACTCATTAATTGAAGATAATCTACAATTATAATATCTATTCCATGTTCTATTTTAAGCCTTCTACACTTAGATCTCATTTCCATAATAGATATTCCAGCAGTATCATCAATAAATATATTTGCTGCTGCAAGTGGTCCTGATGCCCTTGCGATATTTTCCCAGTCCTTGTCACTCAAATTACCTGTTCTAAGATTTAGCATATCTACATGAGCCTCTGAACACAAAAGTTTATATGCTAGTTGTTCCTTAGACATTTCTAAAGAAAATATAGCTACCTTTTTTCCTTCTCTTAGAGCTGCATATTCTGCTATATTAAGTGCAAAAGTAGTTTTTCCCATAGATGGTCTTGCTGCAACAAGTACCATATCTCCTTTTTGAAATCCTGAAGTTTTTGCATCTAATTCTCTAAATCCAGATATTACCCCTGTAGTTTCACCTTTATTATTGAATATTTTTTCTATATGTAAAAATCCTCTTTCAAGTACAGCATTCATAGGCTCAAAATCAGACGTATTTCTATCACTTGAAAGATCAAATATGGATTTTTCGGCTAAATCTACTACACCTGGTACATCATCCTGGCTTTTGTAACTTTCCTCTATTACTTTTGTACAAGATCTAATAAGTTTTCTAAGAGTAGACTTATCCTTTACAATTTTTATATATGATTGCAAATTTGCAGTAGAAACAACTGAACCTCCAAGTTCGCTTATATATGTTATTCCTCCTGCATCTTCCAGTTTATTTTTAGATTTTAAATCTTCAGTTAAAGTTATTATATCTACAGCTACATCTTTTTGATATAATTCTAATATCGATTGAAATATAACTTTATGTGCATCTTTATAAAAATCATCTGGATTTAAAGTCTCCATAGCCTGCGCTATGGAAGTTTTATCTATAAGCATCGAACCCATTACACTTTGCTCAGCTTCTATGTTATGTGGCATACTTCTAAGAGGTGCATCCATTAATCTCATCTCTCCTTAGACTAACTGTCAAAAACTATTTTTGTAAGATCTTCAATATTAGATACTGTTTTAATCTTTATATCATTAACATCTGTTGGAACCTCTTTTAAATTATCCTTAGGCACAACCATTAATTTTATTCCTTTTCTTCTTGCACCATAAACTTTTTCGAATATTCCTCCTACCGGCTTTATATTTCCTCTTAAAGATATTTCACCAGTTACCGCTATATCCTGTCTTAAAGGTTTATTTAATAATGCACTTATGATGCAAACCGTTATAGCTGCACCAGCAGAAGGCCCATCTATATTACCTCCACCTATAGCATTTACGTGTATATCATAATCTTCTATATCTTTGTCAGTTATCTTTCTTATTACAGAAGCTGCGTTAAATACAGAATCTTTAGCCATACTTCCAGCAGTATCATTAAACCTTATACTTCCTTTTCCTTTTTCTTTAGCTGGAAAAGCAACTGCTTCTATCTCTATAGTAGAACCTATGTACCCACTAACACCAAGTCCAAAAATATGTCCTACTTCATATTTTTTATTTATTTTTGTTTCTTCAAAAGGTACAAATCTTCCTATTGATATTACTTCATTTAAGTCTTTTAATGAAATTTTAACATTAGGTTTCTCTAAATTATCATCATTTAAACTCTCATTATATAAAACATATCCATAAACGTCAGATAAAATATTTATAGCTTTTCTTCCTTCAATAGTATATCTACTTATTGTTTCAGCTACTCCATCTTCCAACTCTATGTTAAGTTTTTTAGCTGCATTCTTTACTATATCCTGTATGTCACTTACTGTAAGTGGTTCAAAATAGACTTCTGTACATCTTGACCTTAATGCCGGATTTATTTGTCTTGGTTCCCTGGTTGTAGCTCCTATAAGTATAAAATCAGCTGGAGCTCCTTCTTCAAAAAGATACTTTATATACTTAGGTATATTTTCATCATCTGGATCATAATAAGAAGAAGAAAATTCAACTCTTTTATCTTCTAAAACCTTTAGAAGTTTATTCTGAAGCATCTCATCTAATTCTCCTATTTCATCAATAAATAAAATACCTCCATGTGCTTCAGTAACAAGGCCAGTCTTTGGTTCGGGCGTGCCAACTTCTGCTAGATCCCTTTTGCTTCCTTGATATATAGGATCATGTACAGAACCTAAAAGTGGATTTGTTATTTCTCTTGGATCCCATCTTAGTGTGGTTCCATCAACTTCAACAAATTTTGCATCTTTATTAAATGGAGTATACTTTAACTTTTTAGCTTCTTCAAGTGCAATTCTTGCTGCTGTAGTTTTACCAACACCTGGAGGTCCATAAAGTATTATATGTTGTGGATAAGGAGAAGCAATTTTAGATAATATAGATTGTATTGCCCTCTTTTGACCCACAATCTCATCAAATGATTTTGGTCTTAACAGATCTTGTATATTCTTATTTAGCTTTTTTGAATCCAATTTTTTAAGCTTGGCGTACTTTTTAAACGTCTTTGCATTTTCAGGACCTTTTTGCTTTTTTATAATTCCAATCCTAACCTCGTCCATATATTTTTCTTGTCTTTCCACAAGGTTTTTCTCTACTTGCTGTTCTATTTTATTTTTAACATATCTTTTTGTCAAAATATCTGCAAGCCACTTATCGGTATCTTCTAAAGCTTCATTTATATTTGATTCATCCGGTACTTGTGATAGTCCCTTTCCTTCGCTTGCAATTTTATTTATCGCATATAATTTATCGTACATATTACTGCTTTTTATATAATTTTGAAGTTTATACATTACAATTCTAGATTTTATTGTTCTTTCATTAATACTATTATTCATTATTTCATACAAAGTATTAATTTGACTTTTCAAAGGTATCCCATTGCTTTCTATTTCTTTATTTAATACATTAATAGATTTTGATTTCACCTATTTTCCTCCTTATTTCTCTTCAATTACAACTTTTATTTTAGTTGATATCTCAGGATACAACTTAACTTCTACGTCATAGCTTCCAACTTTCTTTATATTATCCATAACTATCTTTTTCTTATCTATATCTACATTAAAGTCCTTATTTAATCTATCAGCTATATCCTTACCTGTTATTGAGCCAAATAGCCTTCCATTATCACCAGATTTTACAGTCAATCTTACTTCTTTTCCTTTTAATTTCTGTGCTATTTTTTGTGCCACTTCTGTTTCTTCTAATTTCTGTTTTCTCTCTGCCTCTTTTTGATTATTCAATATATGAAGATTCGATTGATTAGCTTCCTTGGCATATCCTCTTGGAAATAAAAAATTTCTTACATATCCATCAGAAGCATTAACGATATCACCTTTTTTACCTAAAGCTTTTACATCTTTTATTAATATAACCTTCATTATTTTTCTTCCTCCTCAATATATTCATCAATAGTTTTTTTAAGAATTTCTAAAACTTCCTTTATAGACATCTTTAATCTAGCACCTGCCATTGTCATATGCCCACCTCCACCTAGAGATTCAAGTATAAGTTGAACATTTATATCTCCAAGCGACCTACCACTTATGAATACTTCATCCTTTATTTCAACAAAAACAAAGGATGCCTTGATACCTGTAATATTTAATAATTCATCCGCTGCCTGTGCTGCCAATAAAGTGTCTTCAATATTATCAGGACATATGGCTATAGCAATACCATTATAAATTTCAGCCGACTTTATAATTTCAGCTCTATTTAAGTAGGTCTCTAAATCATAAGAAAAAAATTTTTTTATATCAATAGTATCTGCTCCAATTTTTCTTAAGAAAGAAGCCGCTTCGAAAGTTCTAACCCCCGTTTTAAAATAAAAGTTTTTTGTATCAACACAAATTCCTGCAAGAAGAGCCTCTGCTTCTATAACTTTTAATTTTGGGTTTTCCACCATATAAGGCAACATTTCTGTAACTAACTCAGCAGTAGATGATGCATAAGGTTCAATGTAATTAAGAAAATTTCCTTCAATAAAATCAGTTGCTTTTCTATGATGATCTATAATAACTATTCTATCAAACTTTTCAACCAATTTCATACTTTGAACATAACTTTTACTATGAACATCTACAATTACCAGCAAACTGCCTTTATCCACTTTATCCATGCAATCGTTACTGTTTATAAAAACATTATTATAATCTTCGTCTTCAATAATTTTATTAAATATAGGTTTTATACTTACATTTACATCATCCAATATAATATAACACTGTTTATTTAATGTCTTAATTATACTGTGAATTCCAACAGCTGAACCAAGACAATCAATATCCGGCTTTTTATGTCCCATAATAAATACTTTACTACTATCACTTATTATGTCAACCATGGCATTTGCTATAACCCTTGCTCTTACTTTAGTCCTTTTTTCTACCTCTTTGGTTTTACCACCATAAAACAAAAGTTTATCTCCATTTTTTAAAACACATTGATCTCCACCACGTCCAAGTGCTAATTCTTTAGCAGATACTGCATATTTCTCATTTTCAAGAGGAGTCTTTCCACCGCTGCCTACACCTATACTTAACGTAAACGCCATTTTATTGCCAATACTTATTTTTCTTATATCATCCAATACTTCAAACTTTTTTTCCATTTCTTTTTCTATGTATTTATTTTGAATATAAAGTACATACTTATTTTGTTCATATTTTCTAATCATTGCATTTAAACTTTGAGCATATGTACTTATTGTTTTTTCTATTTCAGCTATTATAAATGGTCTATCGTCTTCTTCAACAGTTTTTATTACATCATCAAAATTATCTACTTCAATTAATACAACACTCCCCTTTTCTTTTTCAATGGAATTAAGAGTTTGTATTAATTCTGTATTATCATAAAAATACAATAGTACTATCCTATCTTTACTATTTTCAGATGTATCTACTATATTCGTATATATATCATAAAACTTATTTTTTATATTTATATGCTTAAACACATTTTCTTTTCCATTAATAGCCTGTTTCACATTAAAGTTTTTTATAATATTCTTTATATTTCTGGTGAGTATATCTTCATCGTCTAAAACTTTTAGAAATTTTTTATTATACCATAGTATATTTCCGTCAGTTCCTATTATTACTAATGGAAATGGCAATTTAACAAGAGTGTTTCTTGTTGCGATATCTAGTTTAGATGAAAAATTTTCAATGAATTTTATCCATTCATTTTTCCTCACACGTGCATTCTTTACATTATAAATTGTAAGAAATCCGTATAAAAGCATAGATATGATTCCAATAACTATATGTCTGTAAAACATTATAATTATTATAAGCACCGCAATTATTACCATATAAATCTTATTACTTTTTATAAAACGATTATCACCGTTTTCCATAAGATGAGCCCCTTCCTTTACTATTTTTTTTGTGCTCTATATGGATCTAGCTTTCTAAAATCTATTAACATGTCTGCAAATCCTAAAATATCATAAATAAAATAATAAAAAACAGTTAATATCAGAATTAAAACAATAACCTTATTAGACATATTAAATTTATTTTTCAAATAATACGATGCTAAAGCTAAACCGTCCACCATAAATATAAATTGCAGTAAGTTTTTAGAAGAGTTCATAAAATAATAACCTAATTCCATATTTCTTCTATTAAGTATCACGCCTATAAGAAGGACAATTGCAACTGCGGTTCCAACTCTTGTACTAATATATATTTCATTAAAAGGTTTCACATCCATTACATCATAATTTAATCTCTTAAGAACAGCGCTTCCTATCAAATAATTTAAATAAGCTATAAAAACCGAAGCCAATACCATCATACTAGGAATAATTCTCATTATATATTGTGGAGTAATTTGAGCCTCTATACTCTCCATATAACTAAGTTGTGCATTTGATATTCCCATTTTACTATAAATGATTTTATTCTGACTCATACCTTCTTTAAATGGTTTCACAAAAAAATCATTCACGAATTCATATATTCCTTTATTACTTATAATACCTATATAAACTGAAAAATAAACTATTTCGCCTATAATAATAGCTACAGTCAGCATTAAAATAGTAGTTCCAAATTTTTTTTTGTTCTTAACACAGTACCCAAAAGTCATTCCCGAAAGACCAACAAGAACTATAGAAGATAACGCTGTTATAGGGTTAACTAACATAGCTATAAAAATTCCACTTGCTACTACGGAAATAATAGTTATTTTATAATCTTGCCTTATATATAATATAGCTATAGGTATAGGAAGGATAAAATTTATGAAAATTGAAAATATAGGTATGTATATACAAGCTAACATTATTACTACTATAAGTGCTGTTGTTAATCCAGCCTCTACTATAGTTTGTGCATTATAATTTTTATTCTGCATTTTTGCCTCCATTTATCTTTCTTTAATATGATTATATAATTTACTAAGATCCTTTCCATCTTTCTCTATTTCATCTTCTTCAATTATACCAAGTTTCAATTTCTTTTTCATTGTTTCATCTACTGCTGTATGAGAGTAACCTAATCTTTCCGCCAATAAATATAATAATATTATTCCCCCGGAAATACACTCAAGTATTGCATTTTGTGCAACATTGCTGCCCATTGTAAGTAATTTAAAAAGATTTCCTATAGTACACAAAAGATCTGCCTTCAACTCTTCTATTATCTTTACATTATACATTATGTTAAATTTTTCTTTTTTCATACTAACAATCCCCCTTTAACCTAATTACCATTTTAATTATTTTTACAATTTTATGCAACAAAATTAAATTTATCTATATAATTAATTGTAACCAATTTTTTATATTTTCATAAAACAAAAGCCATTAGCACGCTTATATGCTAATGGCTTAAATTCAATTTTAATATTACTCTGTTGTAAATGGTAATAAAGCTATGTTTCTTGCTCTCTTTATAGCTTCAGTAAGCTCTCTCTGGTGTTTAGCACAATTTCCAGAAATTCTTCTTGGAAGAATCTTTCCTCTTTCAGTAACATACTTTCTTAACTTGTTTATATCTTTATAGTCTATAGATTCAGATTTATCCATGCAAAATGAACAAACTTTTCTCTTAGCTCTTCTCATTTTGCCTGAATTTCTTCTTCCGCCATTTCCATTTTCTCTATTATTTGGCATAAATATCTTCCCTCCTTACCTTATTAAAATGGGATATCTCCATCATCAACTGGAGTTATATCCTCTCCATAGTTATTTTCATCAAAACCCTGGTTAGAATTTTGAGCATTTCCAAAATTATCAGATCGAGAAGACATATTATTTGTTGTTCCTTGAGATTTATCGCCCCATTCTAAGAATTGGACTTCATCTGCAACAATTTCAGTAACATATCTTCTCGTACCGTCTTTAGCTTCATAATTTCTAGTTTGGATTCTTCCACTTATTCCTATGAGCTTACCTTTGCTCATATAATTTGCTGTGGATTCTGCTTGTTTTCCCCATACAACTATAGGTATAAAATCAGCTTCTCTCTGTCCATCTTTAGAAAACCTTCTATCAACGGCTAAAGTAAAGGTGGTAACTGCTGTACCATTTCCTGGTGTAAATCTCAACTCAGGATCTTTGGTCAATCTTCCAATTAAAACAACTCTGTTCAATCAAAACACCACCTATTTTTCATCATTTACTATTATATGCCTTATAACAGTATCTGTAATTCTGAATATTCTGTCTAACTCTTTTGGTAATTCAGGATCAGCACTAAAATTTATTAAAGTATAATATCCTTCGTTAACTTTTTTTATTTCATAAGCAAGCTTTCTCTTGCCCCAAACATCAACGTTGTCTATTACTCCTCCACCATTTTCTATTACACCTTTAAACTTTTCAACATTAGCTTTGAAAGCCTCTTCGTCTAATGATGGATGTAATATAAATATAGTTTCATATTTTCTCATTAGATTTCACCTCCTCCCCTTGGACTAACGGCTGTAATTTTTACAGCAGGGATTACAAGAGTTTATTTTATCATATATACATTATTAAATCAATATATATGCAGAATTTTTTACTAATTTGTTAAATCAGAACTATTTTCTACATTTTGTTTTATTACTTTCTTTACACTCTTTTCAAATTTATTTCTTGGAAGCATTACTATTCTTCCACATCCCAAACACTTTATCTTTATATCCGCCCCTAATCTTATGACTTCCCAATTATTACTTCCACAAGGATGCCCTTTTTTCATTTCAACTACATCACCAATATAAAATACTTTTTTCAAAATTTAGTCCCCCTTTATAATTTTTAATTCTTTGTACGGCATTTTTACATTCTCTTTCTTTAGAACTTTAATTATTTCTTCCCTTAATTTTATCTCTGTATCCCACTGTTTCATAGGTTTTGTTTTCCCTATAACCCTTATTGTAATTACCCCATCTTTTACTTTTGTTATTCCAAAAACACTTGGACCCTCTGTAATAAACTCATTTTTTTCTGAAAATTCTTTGCATAAATAATTTAATTTTGATATAACCATTTCTGAATCTTCATCATAAGAAATATCTATGTCAATTACAATTTTTACATTTCCCTTTGAATGATTAGTAACTTTCGTAATAAGTCCATTGGGTATTATATGTAAATCTCCATTGAAATCTCTTATTTTTGTAACCCTTAATTCTACACTTTCTACAACACCACTCTTATCATCTACATCTATATAATCACCTACAGAAAATTGATCTTCAAATAATATAAAAAATCCATTTATTATATCTTTTATAAGGCTTTGTGCTCCAAATCCAACAGCAACTCCACCAATACTAGCAAAAGTAAGACTGGTTACCCCTACTTTGGAGGATATAGTCGAAATTATTTCAAATATACCAAAAAAATATACGCAATATTTTAATACACTTTTTAAAATAGCCCCAACTGTTTTAGCCTTTTTATCATTTAAAGAAATTTTAAAATTTTTTTGTTTTTTTACATATCTATTTATAATTATATTACCAATTTTTATTGTAATATACATAAGTAACAGTATAAACACTATCTTAACAATATCTGAAATAAAATTGTATATATTATCCTCAGATATAGAAAATTTTCCTATTCTTATTCCATGCTCATAAGTAGTTATCTTAAAAATAGAAAATAATTCATATATCATTAAATTTACCATCCTTAAAAATTTATTAATTTGTATCCATTTTCATTTCTTAAATATATATTTTTAAATTGAAAATTGTTATTCTTAATTAATAATTTAACATTATCAATACAATTCATATCAACTCTTATACTTATACCACAACTCTTAGTTATAAAAACAGGTGTAGGAGTTACTTCTATATTTATTTTTTCTTGTGTCAAAATTTCTTCTCCACTTATAGCATCATGAGTATTTTTAAATGTTATTATATAATATTTATTCATAATTACAATTCAACTTTTTTTTGAATTTGTTCTCCTTTCTATTTATTTCCAGTATATGTATACACAAACATACTATTAGTTTATAATGTTAACTATAATAATTAATCTTACACTTATTATAATCTATAATACAACAATAATATATTTTATTATTTAATTTTATTTTAAATTTATAAAACAAAAGGAGAATTAAAATACTATGGATGAATTAATAAATAAATTTAATAAGCTAATACTATTTTTTATTATATACTCAGCATTATTCATAACTTTCTTTTCAACACTTAATTACACTCTTCCGTTTGTTTTAGCACTTATTTTTGCTCTCATACTTAAAAAACCCACAACTTATATATACAAAAAATTTAAAATTAGCCCATCTATAGCTTCATTATTTACTACAATAATATTTTTTGTGATAATATTACTTATTATTTCATTTGGAATAGTCAATATAGCCCAAGAGGCAGTACAACTTGGTAAAAATACTCAGCTATATATATCCCAAAACTCCGATAATATCTTAAATTCATTTGAAAGATTACAGAAATATTATAATAATTTAGATCCTTATATAATAAATGCTCTAGATAAAAACTTTACAAGTTTCATTACAAAAACATCAAATATTGCAGTATTAATCTCCGGCAAAATTGTATCTTATGTAATAAACTTTGCTGCAACAATACCATATATAATTATGGTAATATTGTTTACTTTACTAAGTACATATTTTTTTACAAAAAACATGATTAACTTAAAAAACAAGATATTAGAAATAATACCTTTTAACAAAACAGATAAATTTTTATCTATTTACATTGAGTCAAAAAAAATGCTTGGAAATTATCTTTTATCTTATTTAATAATTATTTCTATTACATTTGTAGAAACATTTGCAGTATTTTTGATATTTAAAATAAAATATGCATTAATATTAAGCATAGTATCTGCAATAGCAGATATATTACCTATTTTGGGTATTGGAACAATATATATTCCACTTTCGCTAATTTATTTATTTATATTTAAAAATTATATAACTGCTTCAGGATTAATTATATCCTACATTATAGTATCAATAATAAGACAAATAATAGAACCTAAACTAGTATCTTCTTCCCTTGGAATACAACCAGTAGCCGTACTTGCCTCTCTTTTTATAGGTTTAAAAGTAAATGGCCTTATAGGAGTACTGTTTTGTATGTTTCTAATTGTATTTTATAATATATTAAAAAAAGTTGATATATTATAAAGTATTATTTAAAAGTTAAAATAGCTGTGTATAAAAAAGCTTTCTATGGTTACAATTTATAACATAGGAGGTTTTTTACATGTTTAAAAAGATGATTATAGATTCTACTTCACAAAATTCTATTTCAGTATTAAGGGATACTTTAAGCACTATAATATACCCAATCATAAAATCTGGTAAAACCATAATAATATTATGCATAGGAACAGACAGATCTACAGGAGATAGCCTTGGACCATTAGTAGGTGATAAACTAAAGTTCCTTGTTAGAGATAGAATACACATATATGGAAATTTAAAAACACCTGTTCATGCAAAAAATCTTACTGAAGTCATAAACGAAATTAATTTAAAATATGAGAATAATTATATAATAGCTATTGATGCCTGTCTTGGTAAACTACAGAACGTAGGCAAAATAATGATAGAAAAAAAGCCTTTACATCCTGGCTCTGCAGTAAATAAATCTCTTCCTACAGTAGGAGATTTAAGTATAACTGGAATAGTAAACATATCCGGTACAATGGAATTTATGGTTTTGCAAAATACTAGGCTATTTATAGTTATGCAACTTGCTGAGATAATTTCAAGAGGCTTATACCATTCTATATTAAAAACTGTTGGCGGGAAATCATCTCATACTTCTAAAAATAAAATCATACAAAATATTTAGATTAGCTTATTTTATTATTAAAACTTCTATTATTAAGAATATATTCTATATCATTTATATTTTTTTTCCCACAATCGATTATTATTGTTTCTCCTATTTTTATATTATTATTTATATTTAATTTATTTAATTCTCCATCTTTCAAATTACAAATAACAGCATCAAATATATCATTTTTTTTCGTCATTATGTCGTATCCCCTATTTTTTAACTCTTTACCTATTAATGATAACTCGTCTGAAACATAAACTTTCATAAAAGCGCCTCCTTAAGGATAATATTCCCCTTAGGAGGCGCTTTATGTATATCAATAATTACATTTTTTTATTAATACATTCTTGTAAAACTTGATTCTCTTCTTCAGATAATTCATATCTAGACATACCCTTATCTATAGGTTTTGCATAAGTTGTACTTTCACTTCTTCCATATATCCCTGTTAGTAATATTCCATCATTATTTCCATCTAAAATTGCAACTGAAAAGCTCAAATCGCTGCCTACATCTTCAAACGCTCTATATCTAATAATAGAAAATTTTTGAATACATTTCTTAGATTCCAATTTTAATTGATTGAATTCTTTTTTCATTATATTAGTTTCTTTTTTTACTTCATCTATATTATCTAGATAACCTGTTACAAGTTGTTCTAAATTTTTATTGTCTACACCTCTCATAAATTTTTTGTATCTTCTTTCAACTTTATTTAGTGCTTTAAAAGATGTAATAATCATTATAAACATTATTATAATTATTATAAACATAGCACCAATAATATATAGTTGAAATTCTCCCATAAGTTTTAAAATATCTTGCATTTTTTTCTCCTTCCGTCTAAATGTTTCACATGAAACATTTAATTATAAACACTTATTTATAATTTTAATATATCTAATATTCTCTGTAAGTCATCTTGAGAATAATATTCTATTTCTATTCTGCCTTTATTTTTTTTATCATTCAAAGTTACTTTAGTAGCAAATAAATACTGAAGTTTGTCCTGAATATTTTTATAATAAGGATTAATTTTATCTGCTTCTTGTTTTTTTATTTGATTTTTAGGATTCATATCTTTAACAAGTTTTTCTACTTGTCGTACGTTTAATCCATTTTTTATTATATTTGTAGCTAGTTTATATTGCAAATCTTTATTTTCAATAGATAACAGTGCTCTTGCATGACCTTCAGATATTAATTCATTAATCAAATATTCCTGTACTCTTTTATCTAAATTCAATAATCTAATACAATTTGCTATAGCTGTTCTAGATTTTCCTATTCTATTAGCTAAATCCTCTTGTTTTAATCCAAAATCGTCAATTAATCTTTTATATGATATAGCTTCTTCTATAGGATTTAAGTCCTGTCTTTGTATATTTTCTATTAAAGAAATTTCAAGTATTTCTTTATTTGATAAATCCATTATGATAGCAGGTACTTCTTTTACATTCGCAGCTTTAGCAGCTCTCCATCTTCTTTCTCCTGCTACTATTATATATTTATTTTCATCTTTATTTTTATTTAATAAAAGAGGTTGTATTATACCATGCTCCTTTATTGATTGTGCTAGCTGAAGAATTTTATCTTTATCAAAATTTTTTCTTGGCTGTGATTCATTTGGAATTATTAAATCTATATTTACTTTTTTAATATTATCTAAATTATTCTCATTTTCTAAAACATCTGTTGGTATTAATGCTCCAAGTCCTCTACCTAGACCATACATTTTGCTCAAAATATTCTCACCTCTTTTGCCTTTGTAAAAACTCATCTGCTAAGTCATCATAAGCTTTAGCACCTCTGCATTTATCATCATAAAGTGCTATGGGAAGCCCAAAACTTGGTGCTTCTGCTAATCTTATATTTCTTGGTATTGTAGTTTTATAAACTTTATCTTTAAAATATTTCTTTACTTCCATTGATACTTGATTAGATAGTTTTGTTCTTCCATCATACATACTCATAATTATACCTTCTACTTTCAAATTTTTATTTAAAGATTTTTTTACAAGCTGTATAGTATTAACTAATTGTCCAACTCCCTCTAAAGCATAAAATTCACATTGAATTGGAATAAGAACTGAATCAGAGCAAGCAAGAGCATTAATTGTTAAAATTCCTAAAGAAGGTGGACAATCTATAAAAATAAAATCAAAATCCTTGCTGATCTTTTTAATTTTATTTTTTAAGACATTCTCCCTACCGCTCATGTTAATTAATTCAACTTCTGCACCTGCTAATTCCATAGTGGATGGAATTATATATAGATTTTCTACCAATTCACATTTTTTAATAACCTCATCAATTTTTATATCAGAACATAATATATCATATACTGAATTATCTATAGTACTTTTGTCAAAGCCTAATCCACTAGTAGTATTCCCTTGAGGGTCAATATCTATATTCAAAACACTATATCCTTTAATTGCTAAATATGTACCTAAGTTAATATTAGTAGTTGTCTTACCAACTCCACCTTTTTGATTAAATATAGAAATTATCTTCAAATTATTCACCACCCTTAACCACTTAATTCTAATTATATATTTTTATTTTATATAATAAAAGAGTTTTTGATGTTAATTTAAAATGAATTAATAAAATATTTACCTAAAATGTTTCATGTGAAACATTTTAGATACAATAAAAGAAGTATTAAAATTGAATTGTATTTCAATCTTAATACTTCTCTTATTCAACAACTATTTATAGAATAACTATAAAATTTACTTTTTAGGGATCGTTATTTTAATTTGTATTTCATTTTCCAGTTCTTCTGATGAATACTTCGCTTTAAGTCCATATTTATTAAATACCTGTTTTACAGTATTTATATAAACTTTTGGAGAAAATATACCTTTTATTTTTTTTCTTTTCTTATTAGATGAATTATTATTTATTTTTTCTAATTCCTTTTCAATTAACTCCTCTGTTCTTTTTACATTCAATGATTTTTTTAATATAACATTAAGTACTTTTTTTTGAAGTTCAACAGTTGGAAGCTTTAATAAAGCCCTCGCATGTCTTTCAGTTAAATTATTTTCAAGTAATATATATCTTATTTCTTCATTCAATTTAAGTAATCTAATCTTATTTGCAATAGTTGATTGCTTTTTCCCTATAACTTCAGCCAATTTTTCCTGTGTATATGAATGATGTTTTATTAAATTATAGTAAGCTTCTGCTTCTTCCAGAAAATTTAAATTCTCTCTCTGCAAATTTTCAAGTAAAGCTATTGCTGCAGATTCATTATCTGTTATATCTACTAATATAGCTGGAACTTCTTTAAGTCCTATTTTTTTAGCAGCCCTGAGTCTTCTTTCTCCTGCTATTAGTTCATAGTTATCTTCACCTAATTTTCTTACAGACAATGGTTGCACTATTCCATATGATTTTATAGATTGAGCTAATTCATCTAAACTGTTTTCATCAAAATATTTTCTTGGCTGATATAAATTAGGTGAAATTAAATCAACAGATATATAATTAATATTTCTTTGCATATTTAATCATCCCTCTTATACCTTCTATTATTAACATTTCTTCACCATGTTTTAAAATCCTCTTATATTTTTTAAATTTTGTACGACAAATTATTACTTTTATTTTAATGGCTTTTTCGAAACAGTTCCTGCTTTTCGAGGATATGCTTTTGGAGTATTCTTTATCTTTTTTATTATTACCAAATTGTGTCTTAACTCACTTTTCTCTATCTCTACTTCAATAATGTCTTCTATTTTGCCACCTAATATAGAAATAGCATTTTTACTTTCCTTAATTTCATTTTCTACAGAAGGTCCCTTCATAGCTACAAAATATCCACCTAATTTTACATAAGGTATACAAAATTCACTTAATACTGATAAATTTGCTACCGCCCTAGAAACAGATACATCAAAAGATTCTCTGTATTCAAATTTTCTTGATATATCTTCCGCTCTCCCATGAATAGTTGTTATTCCTTTTAATTTTAATTTAGATATTACCTCATTTAAAAAATTAACTCTTTTAGCTAAAGAGTCTAAAAGGATAACATTTATATCAGGTTTAACTATACTCATCGGAATTCCCGGAAATCCTGCTCCCGTACCAACATCAATAAAATTAACTTTTTTTTTAAGTGGAACAAATTTAAATATTTTTATACAGTCTATGAAATGTTTCTTAATTATTTGTTCATCTTCTATTATAGTTGTAAGGTTCACTTTCTTATTCCAACATTGAAGCAAATTTTTATAATCTATAAATTTGTCATATTTTTTTCTGTCGAAATCAGCCCCTACATCAGTACACGCATCTTTCATAATATTAAAATAATCTAACATATAATTTTCTCCAATAATTAATTATTTTGCCGTTTAATTTTTTCCATATAAATCATTAAAACAGATATATCAGCAGGTGAAACTCCCGAAATTCTAGAAGCTTGACCTACACTAATTGGTTTTATCTTTTTCAATTTTTGAGTAGCCTCAATCCTAAGTCCTTTCACATCTTCATAATTTATATTTTTAGGTATAATCTTATCTTCAAATTTTTTAAATTGAGAAATTTGCTCTAACTGTTTATTAATATATCCTTCATATTTTGATATAATATTTACCTCTTCCTGAACATCCAAACTAATATCTGGTCTATCTGGATCTAATGGTTTAAGTTTAAAATAATCAAGTTCAGGTCTTTTTATAAGTGAATATATAGTTTCTGCTTTTTTTAATTCCGAAGAATTTAAAGAATTTAAAAACTCGATTACATCCTGTTTAGGCGTAATTTGTACTTTTTTTATCCTCTCAACCTCATCCTCTATTGCCTTTTTTCTCTTTATAAATTTATTATATCTATCTTCGGTAACAAGTCCAATTTCATGACCTAATTCTGTTAACCTCAAATCTGCATTATCCTGTCTAAGTATCAATCTATACTCAGATCTTGATGTCATCATTCTATATGGTTCTAACGTTCCTTTTGTAACTAAATCATCTATTAAAACTCCAATATATGCATCTGATCTTTTTAAAACAAAAGGTTCCTCTTCTTTGGATTTTAGTGCAGCATTAATTCCAGCAATTATACCTTGTGATGCTGCTTCTTCATATCCAGAACTTCCGTTTAGCTGTCCTGCTCCAAATAATCCTTGAATTTTTTTAAACTCCAAAGTTGGCTTTAATTGAAGTGGATTTATACAATCATATTCAATAGCATATCCTGTTCTTAAGAACTCTACATTTTCAAGTCCAGTTATAGTTTTGTACATAGCAATCTGCACATCTTCAGGCATAGATGTAGATGCACCATCTACATATAATTCATCTGTATCTTCTCCTTCAGGTTCTATAAATATCTGATGCTTATCCTTATCTGGAAATCTAACTATTTTATCCTCAATGGATGGACAATATCTTGGACCAACAGATTTAATAGATCCATTATAAAGTGGAGATCTATCTATATTTTTCCTTATAACTTTTATAGTATCATCTGTAGTATACGTAAGATAACATGATACTTGTTCTCTTTTCAAATAATCTGTCATAAATGAAAATGGAACTATTGTTTTATCACCTTTTTGCTCTATCATTTTTGAAAAATCAACACTTTTTTTATTCACTCTTGCAGGTGTACCAGTCTTGAATCTTCTAAGCTCTATGCCTAAATCCAATAAACTTTGAGATAAATCATTAGCAGGCATAAAACCATTTGGACCAGAGCTATAACTTACATCCCCTATGATAACTTTACCTTTTAAGTAAGTTCCAGTAGCTAAAACTACAGTTTTTGTTTGAAAATATGCTCCGTTCTTTGTAACCACACCACAAATCTTTCCTGTATCATCTATCTTTATACCTAATACCTCCAGCTGCCTTAAATATAAATTATCCTGTTTCTCTAACACTTCTTTCATTCTGCCTGAGTATTTTCTTTTATCAGCTTGAGCCCTTAATGAATGAACTGCCGGTCCTTTAGATGTATTTAACATCCTTGATTGTATGAAAGTATTATCAATATTTATTCCCATTTCACCACCTAATGCATCTATCTCACGTACTAAATGACCTTTAGCAGTTCCTCCTATATTAGGATTACATGGCATAAACCCTACGCTATCTAAATTCATAGTACAAACTAAAGTTTTACAACCCATTCTAGCTGAGGCAAGCCCAGCTTCACATCCTGCATGACCAGCACCAACCACCACAACATCATATTTTTCTGAAAAGTATTCCATATAATTTACCTACTTCCCTAAACAAAATTTTGAGAATATCTTATCAATTATATTTTCTTCAAGAGTATCACCTGTTATTTCTCCAAGACTCATCCATGCATTTCTAATATCTATAGATACAAGATCTATAGCCTGAGTATTTTTTAGAGTATCAAGAGCTTCAATACAATTTTCTCTAGTCCTAATTAATGCCTCTTTGTGCCTTGAATTAGTTATAACAAATTTATTTGGCTTTAATTCTCCTGCAAAAAATAATTCTTTTATACAGTTCTTTATTTTATCTATTCCTTCTCCAGTTTTTAGTGACGTTTTTATTACGAAACGAGAATTTAATTTTTGAACTTCTTCTAAGTTTATTTTATCATTTAAATCACTTTTATTTAATAAAATAATATATTTTTTATCCTTTATAAAATTTACTATTTCTCTATCTTCTTTATTAAAAGTTCCACTTATATCTAGCATAAGTATAACTAAATCAGCTTCACCTATTTTCTCCTTTGATTTTTCAACTCCAATTTTTTCTACTACATCTTCAGTTTCTCTTATTCCAGCTGTATCAACTATTTTAATAGGTATTCCATCTATATTTATATATTCTTCAATAACATCCCTTGTAGTTCCTGGAATTTCAGTAACTATTGCTCTGTTTTCATTTATAAGTGAATTTAAAAGAGATGATTTACCTACATTGGGTTTTCCTACTATTACAGTATTTAAACCATCTCTTATTATTTTTCCTTGATCTGCATTTTTTAGCATAATATCAATCCGTTTTAGTATATCTTTAAGTTCCTGAGATACTTCGTCTGCCGTTAATTCTTCAAGGTCTTCTTCTGGATAATCAACTGTAGCTTCAATATGTGCAATTATATTTAACAATTTTTCTCTTAATGGATTTATTTCCTTTGAAATACTACCAGTAGATTGCTTTAATGCAGCCTTCATAGAAACTTCCGTTTTAGATCTTATTATATCTATAACCGCTTCTGCCTCACTTAAATCAACCCTTCCATTCAAAAAAGCTCGTTTTGTAAATTCACCTGGTTCTGCAAGCCTTGCACCACATTTAATAATTTCGTCTAAAATTTTATTTGTAGTAATGATACCACCATGACAATTCACTTCTACAGTATCCTCAGCAGTATAACTTTTAGGTGCTTTCATAAAGCTTACTAAAACTTCATCCAATAATTCTCCAGTATCTTTTTCAAATATAAAACCATATCTCATTGAATACGGGCGTATATTTAATAATTTTTTATTGTTTTTTGCTTTAAATATACTATCAACTATTTTAAGTGAATTTTCACCAGAAATTCTTATAATAGATATTCCACTTTCTCCTGGAGAAGTAGCAATTGCTGCTATAGTATCAAACTCTTTCATTAATCTCACTCCATTTCAAATAAACGTTAAATAACAAAAAGAAAGCCAAATTAGGCTTTCTTTAAACTCACTACAACTCTTCTAAAAGGTTCTTGACCTTCGCTATAGGTATCTACATAAAAATCATTTTGAAGTGTAGAATGAATTATCCTTCTTTCATAAGGATTCATAGGTTCAAATTTTACAGTTTTACCTGTTCTTTTTACCTTTTCAGATACTCTTCTTGCCAATCTTTTTAATGTTTCTTCCCTTTTATGTCTGTAATTTTCAGTATCTAAAACTACCCTTTTATACTCCATGTCATGGTTTTTATTAACTATAAGACTCAAAAGATATTGAAGCGAATCTAAAGTTTCTCCTCTATATCCTATAAGTATACCCATATCCGATCCAGCTAAATTTATTTTTACTACATTATTATCTTCTTTTATTCTAACTTCTGCTTTTATTTTCATAAGATTTAAAACTTTTCTTATAAATGTTCTTATTTCATCTATATAATCTCTTTTTACTTTCACCCTTATTTTAGCCGGTCTAGTTCCTATTAAATTTAAGAAACCCTTACTACCTGAATCTAAAACCTCTATTTCAACTTTATCTCTTTCTACTTTTAACTTCAATAGGGCATCTTTTAAAGCATCTTCTACTGTTTTTCCGGTTGCTTCTAAAACCTTCATACTTCAGTCACCCCCTAAGCTTTAACTAAACATTCTTCTCTTCTATCATTTTCACAACAAAGTTTTGTGCTATTTGAATCAAGTTACTAACTACCCAATACAACACCAGTGCCGATTTTAATCTCCAACTTATGAAAACCATCATAAATCCCATACCTATATTCATCTTTTTACTTTGGCTTGCTTGAGGATTATCTCCAGAAGGCATTATCAACCAGCCTGATAAAAATGTAGTTATTCCTGACAAAATTGAAAGTGGAATATCTGATTTACCCAAATTTGTTATCCATAAAAAACTTATTCCATTTATACCAGTAAGGTTATTAAAAACATAATACAAAGCTACAAGTATAGGCCATTGAATTAAAAGTGGCAAACATCCACTAAATGGACTTGCTCCTTTTTCTTTATAAAGCTTCATCATTTCTTGTTGAGCTTTTTGTGGGTCCTTTTTATATTTATCCTGTATTTTTTTTACCTCTGGTTGAATTTTGTTCATTATAAGTGATGACTTAATTTGCTTTATTCCCAAAGGTAATATTATAACCCTTATTATTACAGTCATTAAAATTATAGCTAAGCCATAAGAAACATTTTGATTTGGAAATACTGAAACTACTCCTCTATGTAAATACTCAAAAAATTGTACAAACGCATTGTTTAGATAATGCATATTAGCCTCCTGATAAATTATTTAACCGGATCATATCCACCTTTGCAAAATGGATTACATCTTATTAATCTTTCTATGGACATAATTCCACCTTTTACTGTTCCATACTTTTCTAATGCTTCCAAAGCATATTCTGAACAAGTCGGATAGAATCTACAACTTGGTCGTTTTAAAGGTGATATATATTTTCTATATATTTTTATTAGATAAATTAATTTTTTCTTCATTATTTATCAAACCTGCTTTTTTTAATAAAAACTTAACACTATTATTTATATCACAATAAGTTTTATTATTTGAAGATTTTCTAGCTATAAATACCAGGTCATATCCTACTTTTAAATTATCACAATTCAACCTAAAACTTTCCTTAATTAATCTTTTAATTCTATTTCTTGTAACGCTCTTGCCTACTTTTTTACTTACAGATATGCCCATTCTATTTAAACTTTTTCTATTTCTGTATATATAAAGCACTAACAACTTATTTGAAAAAGATTTTCCTCTTCTATAAACAGCCCTAAATTCTGCATTTTTTTTTAATTTATAAAACATTAGTGTTGTACTCCTCTTTTTCTGCATTGCAGAAAAAGGCCACAAAAGCGGCCCTTATGCTGATAATCTCTTTCTACCTTTTTGTCTTCTTCTTTTAATAACATTTCTTCCAGATAGAGTTCTCATTCTTTTTCTAAAACCATGTTCTCTTTTTCTTTGTTTTTTCTTTGGCTGATATGTCATCCACATAATACTACTTAACTGCTAATAAACTTTTACTATTATATTAATGTAATTAGCAGTTTCGCCTCCCTTCTATACTACATATTTTATATTATCATTAATTATACTATTAATGATTATATTTAT
This sequence comes from Clostridium algifaecis, assembly GCF_017874415.1. Classification (GTDB taxonomy): domain Bacteria; phylum Bacillota; class Clostridia; order Clostridiales; family Clostridiaceae; genus Clostridium_B; species Clostridium_B algifaecis. Next base: position 186 of record NZ_JAGGLM010000028.1, on the reverse strand, counting down.
CTGTATGTTTTAAACAGTATTAAACTTATTATAACTAATCTTAATTATCAAATTAACACATAATTATAATATTTTAAAGTTTTACTATTAAATTATATATTCACCATACTACAATGTCAACACTAATTATAAATCCAAATAATGCAAATTAAGATTTTTTTATTATACTTTTGTATATATGTATTA
>NZ_JAGGLM010000027.1 GCF_017874415.1 Clostridium algifaecis | reverse complement strand
CTTCATTCATATATGCCAAAAAAATTTTCCCTACTGCTGTTGAATGCAAGCAAAATTGCTGGAGGCTGATTTACCAACAAGGACAGTTATGCCACTTCTACTTTCAATTCTAATTTCATAGTGACTGCCATAAGCTTCTATTTTGGAAATTCGACCATTCCATTTTTCTACTTTATCATCTAGATCTAATTTACAATTAAAATTAATGCTCAAATTAGCCACCTCCATTTAAATAAGTTCTATTTCGTTTTGAGCACTCATTACAATTTCGGTATCAATAACATTAGAATTTTTTTGATACCCTAGTATTAAGCACTTCTCAATAATATTATTAAGAACTCTAATAGAACCATTTGAACAAGAATTTATAGCTTCAACAGCATTACCATTAAAGATTTTATTTGGAACACCACAAAGCTGCATTCTAGAGTATATATAGTTTTCAGCTTCTTCTTTTGAAATACCTTGATAATTGTAATTTATAACAATTCTTTGCTTTAAGGCTTCATGAATTTGCTTTGATAAAATATTATTAAGCAAAGGTTGTGCGGAAAGGATTAAAATAGCGTAATTTTTAGAGTCCATATCAAAATTAAGCAGAAGTTTTAAATCATTTAAGACTTCCGTCTTAAGATACTGGAATTCATCTACAATGATAACAGGAACAATTTTTTTATCTCTTGATAAAGTTACAATTCTTTCTTGTATAGCTCTAAATAAATCAACCTTCTTTGAATAAGGCTCTATCCCAAGTCCATAAGCAATAGATTTATAAAATTCAAGTACTGTAACAGTAGATAACAGAATATATACAACTTTAAATAAATTAGGATTAAGTGAGTTTGCAAAATATCTTAAAGTAGAAGTTGACCTATATACTTTGCTGGAACTTCAAATTGCTTAGTGTTTAGTTGAATTGTGACATCATTGTTAACCTTCCTGCTAACGCGGTGAAGAAAATTATTTTCTAAATCTTCAGTAGGTACAAATTTAATTTTGTCCATATCTTGTAAATATCTATTTCGTGGTGTTGAATTAAGTGATGAATGTTTAATGTTGTTATATTTTTCATTAAGATATATAGTAAAATCATGATTTAACTCATCTAAACATGAATAATCATTCCAATCTATACCATTCATTCAATTATCTTTTATAGTTCTAAAACTCCTCTCAATCTTGCCCTTAGACTCTGGAGAATAAGCTTTTGTATGGATTAAATCAGTTCCTATAGATGCACGAATTAATCCAAGTTGATCATTTTTATAAGTTTTACCATTATCAACAAACAGCCTTTTGGGTATCCCATATTTAGATATAGATTTTTTAAATACACTTTGCATATTAACAGCATTATCATTAAAGAAGAGCTCTCCATGAAGTATTAGTCTGGATGCATCATCTAAAAATGTAATTAAATAAGTCTGCCTCTTTTGACCATTTACCTTAATTACTGGACCATGAGAGGTATCTGACTGCCAGCAATCGTTAGCAAACTCCATTTCATAAGCTTTTCTATCAATAGGGGCTATCTGATTTCTTTTTAAATTGTTTTCTCTTATGTATCTTAAAACAGTAGCTTTGGATGTAGTACTTGCTTTAATATATCCTTCTTCGATAAGTTTTGTATAAACCAAGGTTTCTGTTATATAGGGATAATGCTCTTTTAGTTCATGTATTTTTTTAATAGCATCTAAACTTAAATTTCTTGGCTTTCCAAGATCTTTTCTTGTTTTAGGAATCAATGCATCAAAACCTTTATTTTTATAATCTAAATACCATTTTTTAATAGCACCAGAAGAATACCTTACAGGTGTATCGTCAGGTAAAGTATGAGTTTTTGCTGCAATTTCTCTAAAATACTGACTTATGGAAGACGCTTCATAAGTTTCATTAACTACTGAAGCAATTAGTGAAAATCGAAAAAGTGCAATATCCTGTAATTTTTTATCAATCATGTATGAAAACCTCCTAAATATATTTCTTATTATTAAACGTTTCTTGTATCTAAAAAATTGTATATTAGACTCGTGAAAGAATATAACAAATCAATTATGCAATGTATATTTTGCATTAAACAAAATAGGCTAGCATACTTACCAGTTATTTTTTTGTATGTGTCTTAGTGCGTTCATAGACTATTACGTAGTTAAAGTAGTTGAAAGTGCATAAAAGAATTAGAGCATTTCTGTAAAATAAAAACAAATTTGCAATATGATATTTATATAATTAATTATGGAATATTAATTCGCATAAAGAAATTTAATTGTTGTTTATATTAAATTTCTTAATATTTCATCTAAGAAATAGTATTTCAACATATAACTAAGTTAATAAAAAATATCTTTATTAACCTAGTAGTTATAGTGTTTCACACTTTTTAGTAAGTTATATTAAAAAAAAGTGTGTACTTGTTCGATATTTTTTTGTTGTGTATACTTTCAAATAGAAAAGATATTTAATCTAATAAACTAGGAAGGAGTTTGAAATAGTGGAGAATTTACTGAAAAAAATAATGTTTACTACAAAAAAATATAATAAAGATGAGGAGTAGAGAAGAATATGTTTACAAAAGAGATGTTTCAAAATATGTTTAAACCAGGCAAAATAGGAAATTTAGAAATTAAAAATAGTTTGGTTGTTCCTCCTATGCTGAGTGAATATGCTGATGAAGATGGTAACTTTACAGAAAGATATATCAGATATTACGAAGAGAAAGCTAAAGGTGGATTTGGTCTTATAATAGCTGAGGACAATGCAGTAGAGGCTCGTGGAGCAGGATTTACAAAACTAGCTGGTCTTTGGTATGATTCTCAAATAGAGAAGCACAAGGAATTTACAAGTAGAATTCAAGCTTATGGAGCTAAAATTTTTGTGCAAATTTATCATGCAGGACGGGAAGCTAGTAAATCTATAATAGGAAAACAACCTGTAGCCCCATCACCAGTACATGATCCAGCAATATTTGAAATCCCTCACGAGTTAACTTTAGAAGAAGTAATAGAACTAGAGGATAAATTCGTAGATTCAATAGTAAGAGCACAAAAAGCAGGGTATGATGGAATTGAACTTCATGGTGCTCACGGATATCTAATTAATCAGTTTGTACCTCCTTTTTCAAATAAAAGAACTGATATATATGGTGGGAATCTAATAAATCGTTTGAGATTTCCTTTAAATATAATAAACAAAGCTTATGAAAAGGTTGGAAGAGATTTTGTAATTACTTACAGAATAAGTGCTGATGAATTTGTAGAGGGCGGGCTTACTATCGAAGATTCAAAAATTATAGCTCCTATTCTTGAAGCTGCAGGAATCAAAGCCATACATGTATCTGGAGCAGTTTATAAAACAGGGTATCTTCCTTCAGCACCATACCAAGCTGCTACAGCTCTCTTTTCAGATTTAGCTAAGGAAATTAAATCTGTTGTAAATATACCTGTAATTGCAGTTAATAAGATCAATACTCCATTTATAGCTGAGTCTATATTAAAACAGGGAAAATCAGATTTTGTAGCGATAGGAAGAGCCTCTATAGCTGATCCTGAATTTCCTAATAAAGTTATGGAAGGAAGACTAGATGATATTATCCCTTGTATATCTTGTGACCAAGGATGCCAAGGACATATAGGTGTTCAAAAACCAGTTTCATGTTTAGTAAATCCAAGAACAGGACGTGAAGGAGAGTACAATTTAGAGAAAGTAGCTAATCCTAAAAAAATTATGATTATAGGTGCCGGATTAGCTGGAATGCAGGCTGGAGTTATAGCTGCTATACCATCAGGAAAAGAAGTATTTAATTCATTTGTAGTATATTTAAAAGGTCAATTAGATAAACATAAAGTTAAAGTGCATTTAAATACAGAGGTTACAGAAGAAATTATAAATACTTTTAATCCAGATTACATAATTCTTTCTGCAGGAGCTAATCCAATTACGATTCCATTTAAGGGAATAGAAAAAAATAAAAATGTAGTTCAAGCTAATGAAATTTTATCTGGAAAAGTTATGCCAGGTAGAAATATAGCTATTGTAGGGGGAGGACTAGTTGGAATGGAAACGGCTGAACATTTAGCTGTTCATGAGTCATCTGTAACTGTAATAGAGATGAAAGAAACTCATCTAGAAGAGATGGCGGGAATCCCTAAAGCATTTATGATAAAGAGCTTAGAGCACAATAAAGTTGATATAAGATTAGGAACTAAACTAGAAGAGATTAGAGAAAATAGTATAGTTATTAGTAAAAATGGTAATTTTGAAGAAATATTAGTTGATCAAATAATTTTAGCTATAGGTTCTAGACCTAACCTAGCTCTTGAAGAGATTATAAAAGGAAAATATTCATATACTAAAGCTGGAGATATTACTGGAGTAGCAGATGGAATAATATCTGCGAAAGAGGGATACGAGGCTGCACTTAATATAAAATAATATCTAATAGATTTTGAGTATTTTCAATAAAATTTTTATAAGGAAACCCAGAAGTGAAATTTTTGTTGCTGGGTTTCCTTATAACTGTGTTATCTATCTGATAAAGCTCATAGCAACTCCTAAAAGGAATCCACTTGTTGTAGCCTTTTTGGAACAAGTAATGAAAATTAATAAAATTATTTTAATAAAATTTTATTAAAAATAGAATAGATGCCTCAAATGTGTTAGGTGTAAGTTACCAATACCAAACCTGTTAATCTATGCTAACAATAATATTAAGCCAAGGTGAAGCAATATACAAATATATTTTATAGCTAAATCTAACATATTCTTCTGCGTTAAAGAATCATATGATAAATTTAGTTTCTGGTATTAATGCTAAAATAAATGTGACAATCTGATAAATTCAAAGTATCATAAGAATTTGTAAAATTATAAAATGGATATATAACAGGATTGAACAACAGTTTCAAATTTGCAAATGCCTGAACAGTTACAATACAATTACATTAGGTATATAATTAAAAACTGGTATACAGGCTCTATTAGCAGTAATATTTCTCATATTATGTTAAAAACTTAAATAAAGAAGAAGTTGTGGAATGGTATCATAATAATAAGATTTGAATGTTAGCTAATAAAGAGTTAACTAATATGATATTAAATTGTAACATAAAAATATATATAGCAATAATTGTCCTAAGGAAATACCTTAGCGAAAATAAAAAATAATAGTTTCCATATTAGGAAAAATAAGTACCTGTCATTTAGGGTACTTATTTTTGTATTAATTTTTATTAATATTGATTTCTTGTGATTATCTGAAAATACAGTTTTTCCGCTATTTTATTCAAAGAATAAGCCAAATTCTGAAGCAATTCTAACCAAAAAATCAATTGGATTTAAAAAAAGAAATGGGGTGCTGTTTTTGTATTATACTAAGTTCAGATTTAAAGTTGAAAGGAGCAAAAAGATGATAGTAAAGAAAAAAAGAGGAAGTCTTTCATACTTGTTAGCTGTTGTATTAATGTTATTTATTACAGTTAAGCTCCTTTCATCTTTTGAATATGTGGCACATGAATTTAAAGAACTTTTAATAGATACAAATACTGAAACGATATACATATATGAAAATAATAACTAGGAGATGATCATATTAAGAGTATGCACCAGGGGTTCACCTAAGTGTAAATAAAAAAGAGGAGGATATATTGAATGAATATATCTGCTATAAGAAAAAATCTAAGAGAGAAGGAGGACTTTCAACTATACTAGCTTCTGTATTTTTGATTCTTTTAACTGTATATATATTTAATTCCGCTATTCATCCAACAACTGTTGCAATTAAAGAACAGGGACAGGATGCAGGGCAGGCTATTGTTCAAGAAAAAACAAATATTATATCTGATTTTCTTCCAACTACATTTACAGATCCAACAGTTACAAAATAGAAAAAGACCTCTTAGTAGATTCTTTTTCTTAGAATTAATTTTGATTTTCAGCGTTATCTTTTAAAATTTTCACGAGGGCAGTTTTGGTAAAATACTAATAAGCTCAATCAAAGAAATTAAATAATAGTTAGAAAGGGAGATGGAAAAGTTGAATAATTTGATAATGCTAAAGCCATTTGAGAAAGTTGGAATAGGGAAATAAGGGTTGCATTGTTGAATAATAAACCAATATTTAATTTATATGATACTTGTTTCAATTTAAGGTATGTAAGAATGGTAAAGCCTAAAGGTAGAGAATACAAGCAAACAAATAAGAAAAGACTTTATAACTAAATTATGTGAAAGCCTCGATATAACTGGGTTAGACACCAACGGGAAAACTTTTAAAATAACATATAAAGATAGAGCTAAAGTTGATTTTGAGAATATAAGAAGGGAAGTGCCACCGGGTTTATACTAATGGGTATGTTTTTAATTATATTTTTTGTTGACTGCTACCTCATAATGCTCCATTACGCTTATGTAAGAAATGAAAGATATATTATATCCAGTGATATAGAAAATTCATATAGACAGCCTATATGTACTTATGAAAATAACTTCAGTCAATTTTGTACAAGCATGGATTTTATAAATCCTAATTATAAACCAAAAGAAGTATATGTTATATTATCTGTAAATACTGATTTTAATATTGATTATATAATAAAGAACTCTAAAACACGTCTAAGCAGCAACCCACTAAATAACAAAGAAGCAGCTGATATGTTTGATGAAAAAATTGCTAATGACAGCCAGAAAACAAAAATTGAAAATTACTTAAATTCGAGTCCTAAAAATATCATGGTGTTTTGTAAATATAAAAATAATTTAGTTGATGTTGAAAAATCTTTCACTATTAATAATAAATAAACTATTTTTAATGAGGAGAAGGTGCTGATAAAAAATTACACTACAGCCAAAATAATTGTTTATTCCATGTGGTTATGCTTACTACTTATTGTCATGGATATATTATGCATAATTGTGTATAAGGTAGATGATAAAAAGTTTGTGCTAAATAGAAATTTAGATGCAATAAAGGCAGTTGCTTTGGCAGAAAATTTACATACACAGGAAACTATAGATACGGACAGAGGTTTCATATTCAATTTGAGTGATAAAAGAAGAAACATTTTAGATTCAAAGCTAGATAGACTGCAGTATGACTTAAATAAATCTGTACCTGTAAGAGAACTTATAGAAAAGTGTTCTGAAAAGATAACATTTGCTGAGATAAGTAATACCGGGGCTGATTTGTATACTGCAAGGGCATTTTACCTATGTCTGGGAGGATAAAATAGATAAAAAAAAGCTCCAGCAGTAGCACTTTTTTACGGAACTATAGGACTTACCATCATGCTAATTGTACTTTCACTTGCTTTAATAGGACAGAAAATTATAAAACAGAATGATGAAAGTATACCGCTAGTTACATATTTAGCCATTGGATGTCTGACAACATTTTTATTAAATCTATAAATGGGAGCGTCTATGTACCACAAATTAAAGAATACAAAAAAGAAAATTGTTTTTTAACTATAATGCTAGCAATAATCATAATTGTGTCTGCCTCTTTTATAATTCATAAAAATTCAAGATCTATTAATGTTGAAGTTGTAGGAAGATCTATGGAACCTACCCTTATATTTAGGTGAGAAACTTACAGCTAATAGAAATACTGACAGCATAAAGAGAGAAAATATAATTATTTTTAAATCTCAACAAGAAGGTGAAGAAGACAAGATACTTATAAAGAGAGTTATCGGTATACCTAATGACAAAATGATAGCAGAACCTTATATAAAAGAAAAGATGAATTCAACTATAGATCATGGCAAACGCATGAAAAGTTATAATCTCTTATTCTCCAGAAAAATTCTGAAATAAATTGGGAATGTATAATATTAAAATGTGATAGGATAAGAATAAGCAAAGTACTAATTAAAAAACTGGATTGATCCATTTATTTCAGATGAAAGTTAACTAAATTTTTATTACTCACAAAATTACACTTGTGACTTAATACTAGTAAGCTGCTTTCCACAATAAATTCGATAAAAATTATTATTAGGAGTTACATACTATATTTTTTCGAAATAGAGTTCTTCTAACTATTGCACATCTTAAAATTGCAGTAGCATCCTTTGCTACGCAGTGGAGTCCCATAAAATTCATGTTCTTCCACGTTTTCTTATAGTATATCTAATTTAGAGGCAATTGTACAAGTATATTTAGGTAATTAAGAGAAATGCTGTGTCAAAATTGAGTTGTATCTAGCAAAAATATACAAAATTAAGTTATTTAAAGCAATTGAATAGTAAAATATGAAATTTACTCAATTGTAAATTTGTATAATAAGTTGCATTAGATATTGTTTAAGTGGCTGATGAAATTTTGTTTAATATACAATAAAATAATCATATAGTCCATATAAAAACTAAATGTGTTTCTTGTAATCGTTGTTTTAAGATTTAAATGAGATATTTAGCATCACAATAATAGGTACTATTACTAAGAAAATAACTATATTTAAAATTTTGTATTGCTCAGAGAAACATATCATTATGGAAATGAATTTATCTTGTTAGTTAGTTTACCTATGTGGAAAATGATCTCAAATAAATGATTAAAAAAATCTAGAATAGATAAATTTGTTTTTTTAATTGGTTCGTAAAGGATACCTCATAATATATTAGTCACATTAAGTGAAGTAAATCCTTTTTGATATAGCTTGAAAATTCTTTAACTATAATGAATTTGGGGTTTAGCAAACTGCTAAAATCAAAAAAATAAGGGAGGAGTTCATATGATTACAATAGTTGCCAAAAACACAGTAAATAAAGATTATATCCATGAATTTATAAAATTAACAAGCAAATTAATAGAAGAAAGCAGAAAGGAAAATGGATGTAAAATGTATCACCTATATCAAGATAATAATAATAAAAATATATTGACTTTTATTGAAAAATGGGAAAATGAAGAGTCAATTAGAATTCATAATGAATCTATTCATTTCAAAAAGATTGTTCCAAAATTAAATCGTATCCAGGAAAAAGATACAGAAGTTAATTTATATAAAGAAATTGAATAGTGAAACATGAAATTTATTCAATTGTAAATTTGCATAATCTTATATGGTATCTATACTTATAATAAATACCATGTTTATTTATTATAAGTAAAGGTTGGATTTAACTTTGGAGTATAAACCTTTACTTATATATAAAGATGAGCTGAATATTATTTAAGTGGTTAATAAAATTTTATATGGAGGGATAAATATGTTAAAAAAAATGAAGGCTGCAATGTTTGTAGAACCAAAAAAAATAGAAATACAGAAGGTTAATATTCCAGAAATATCTGATGATGAGGTATTAATAAAAGTAAAATATTGTGGAATTTGTGGTACAGATGTACATATATACAATGGAGAATATTCAAGGGATCAACTTCCATTAATAGCAGGACATGAATTTTCAGGTATTGTAGAAAAGGTTGGAAGTAAAGTTAAGAGATTTAAAGGTGGAGAAAGGGTTACTGCAGATGTAAATTTAAGTTGTGGCACATGCTATTATTGTAGACATGATCAGCCACTTATGTGCAGTGAAATGAGACAATTAGGTATTCATATGAATGGTGCTTTTGCAGAATATGTTAAGGTTCCGCAAGATAAAGTATATGTGTTACCAGAGAACATAGATTTTAAAGGTGCTGCATTATTAGAACCTATATCTTGTGTTGTTCGTGCAGCTAAAAAGCATAACTTAAAATTTGCAGAAAGTGTAGCAATTATAGGTGATGGAGCTATAGCTCTTATGCATTTACAAATGGCTAAAATTTTGGGAGCTGCTCCTATTATATTAATAGGTCTTGATGAAAATAGAATGAAAAAAGCAAAAAAATTGGGTGCGGATTATGTTATAAAATCTAATTCTAATATGTATGAAAAGGTAAAAGCATTAACTGAAGGAAGAGGAGCAGATTTGGTAATAGAATCTGTAGGATTAAAGATTACCAATGAACAATCATTTGGATTAGTTAGGCCTGGAGGTAGAATAATGCCTTTTGGTATAGCTAGTGACGATTGTGTAGTTGGATATAAGCCATTAGATATGGTTCTAAAAGAATTAACAATGATATCAACAGTTGCAGGTGCTAAAAATGATTTAGCTGATGCAATAACTCTTGTACAATATAATAAATTTAAATTAGATGATTACAAAACAACAATAATGCCTTTAGAAAAAATTAGTGATGCTTTTAATGTTTTAAAAACAGATTCAAATGTACTTAAAGTATTAATAAAAATTGATAACGAATAATTATTGCTAAAATATAATAATAAATTTTAGCAATAAGTGACTGTTATAGTAATTTAAAAATGCTGTAATAGTCCTTTTTTTAGTAAATTATATATAAATTACTAAAAAACATAAAAATTAATTATTTTATATAAAAATGTTTTAAAAATAAAATTGTAAGCTGGTATGATGTAAAAAAGAGACTTCGAAGAACGATTATGTTTTTATTTTATTGGTATGTTTTTGGAAAATAAATCAGTTTAATATAGACATTTATACAATAAATACTAGAGTATATTATAAACTTGTCTGATGATAACAAATTAATATAGCAATATAATTGTTTACATAAAGACATATTAAACCAAAGTAAGGGAGAAGATGTATATGTTATTGCTTAAATGTAATCCTACAATTCATAGTTTTGATAAATTTGGCGAATTTGCAGAAGAATTTAATGTAGGTGATGGAGATCTTGTATTAACTTTAAGTTTTTTATATGATTCAGTTTTTAAACCATTAAATTTAAAATGCAAATATATATTCCAAGATAAGTATGGTCTTGGAGAGCCAACAGATGAAATGGTAAAGGGAATATTTGAAGAAACAGAGAAATTCAATTATAAGAGAGTTATAGCTGTTGGTGGAGGTACTGTAATAGATATAGCTAAGTTAATGACTCATTCTGGAGTATCTAAAGACATAGACTTATATGATCTTTTTACTAAAAAAATTCATTTCCATAAAAATAAAGAACTAATTATTGTTCCAACTACTTGTGGAACTGGCAGCGAGGTTACCAATATTTCAATAGTAGGTTTTATAAAGAAAAATACAAAATTTGGTCTAGCTATTGATGAACTTTATGCTGATCATGCTGTATTAATAACAGAGTTTCTAAGAACTCTTCCTTTTAATCCATTTATAACTAGTTCAATAGATGCTTTAATCCATTCTATGGAATCTTATTTAGCACCAAAATCCAATGCTTATACAGAATTGTATAGCTTAAAGGCAATGAAGCTAATATTAAAAGGATACTTGGATATAGCACAAAAAGGTAAAGAATACAGAAAACAAATTATGAATAGATTTGCTATAGCTAGTAATTATGCAGGAATAGCTTTTAGTAATACTGGAGTTGGTGCTGTACATGCTATATCTTATCCATTGAGTGGAAAATATCATGTAGCACATGGAGAGGCAAATTACCAGTTTTTAACACAAATTTTAAGAACTTATTACAAAATGAATAGTAAAGGAAAAATCAAAGAATTAAATACTCGTCTTTCATCTATTTTAAATGTTAGAGATGATGCGGAGACCATATATGAAAAAATAGATGAACTATTGGGAAGCTTTTTACCTAAGAAAAAACTTAGTGAATATGGTATGCAAAAAGATGAAATAAATAAATTTTCAGAACTAGTAATTGAAACTCAACAGAGATTACTTAAAAATAATTATGTCCCTTTTGATAAAAAGGTTATAAACTCTGTATATGAAAATTTGTTTTAAAGAGTTTTTAGTAAGAAATAGCATGTAATTTTTAGATAATAAAGTATTTATTATTATGATTATAACTAAATATTAAGAGGTGAAAGAAAATGCTAGACAAGAATAAGGTAAAAGAATTAAATATTTTTGCTATAAAAATTAGAATAGAAACTATAAGACAAATAGCAACAAGAGGTTTTGGACATATAGGTGGGGCTATGTCTATATGTGATGTTTTAGCAGTTTTATATGGTGATGTTATGAAAATAGATCCTAAAAACCCTAAATTAGAGGATAGAGACTGGTTTGTGTGCTCTAAGGGACATGCAGGTCCTGCAGTATATTCTGCATTAGCTTTAAGTGGTTTTTTTAAAGTAGAAGAATTAAAAACACTAAATCAACATGGAACAAATCTTCCAAGTCATTGTGATAGAACAAAGACTCCAGGGATAGATGTAACAACAGGTTCTTTAGGACAAGGATTGTCTGTAGCTACAGGAGTATCACTAGGACATAAATTAGATAAAAAGAACAGCTATACCTATGTAATATTAGGAGATGGAGAATGTAACGAAGGACAAGTATGGGAAGCAGCTTTATATATAGCCCAAAAGAAACTTAGCAATTTAATCGCCTTTGTAGACTATAATAAGCAACAAATAGATGGATATACAAAAGATATAAATGATCTTGGGGATATGCGTCAAAAGTTTGAGGATTTTGGGTGGTATGCATTAAGTATAGATGGATCAAGAGTTGAAGAAATAGAGAAGGCTATTGAAAAATCTAAAGCACAAAACGAAAAGCCTTCAATGATAATATTAAACACAAGGAAAGGAGCAGGCTGCAGTTTTGCTGAAAATATATTAAATAACCATCATATAAATATATCTATGGAACAGGGAAATGAAGCTATTGAAATATTAGAAAATAAATTAAAAACTTTAATGAGTAATTAGGGGACGGTGAAAATGATGAGTATTATATTAGCAAAGGAAAATGTAAATGATTCGAGAGCTATGAGAGATGTTTATGCAGAAACACTTATGGATTTAGCGGCAAAGGATGAACGAGTTGTTGCTTTAGATGCAGATTTGATGTCATCTATGGGTATGAAGCCTTTTGCAAAAAAATATCCAGATAGAACTTTTGATGTAGGAATAGCTGAAGCCAATATGATAGGAGTAGCTAGTGGTTTATCCTTAACAGGAAAGATACCTTTTGCGCATACATTTGGAGTTTTTGCTTCAAGAAGAGCTTGTGATCAAATTGCTATATCAGGAGCATATCAAAATGCCAATATAAGAATAGTAGGAAGTGATCCTGGAATTACAGCAGCATATAATGGGGGAACACATCAGTCTTTTGAAGATTTAGGCATAATGAGAGGAATTCCAACGATGACTGTTATGGAACCTACAGATACCACAATGCTAAAGGATATAATAAAACAAGTTAAAAACGAGTATGGTATGTTCTATATAAGACTTGTAAGAAAGACTTCTACAAAAATATATGAAGAAGGTTCAAAATTTGAAATAGGAAAAGCTGTAGAAGTAGTTTCAGGAACAGATGCTACAGTAATAGCTTCGGGGTTATTAGTAGCTGAAGCTATAAAAGCAGCAAAAGTTTTGAAAGATAGAGGTATATATATAAGAGTGCTTAATATGTTTACTATAAAACCTATTGACAAAGAAGCTATTATAAAGAGTGCAAATGAAACAGGTGCTATAGTAACAGCAGAAAATCATAATATATTAAATGGATTAGGATCTGCAGTAGCAGAAGTGTTAGGAGAAAATATCCCAATACCAATGGAAAGAATTGGTATGAAAGATCGCTATGGAGAAGTTGGTTCAATAGATTATTTAAAAGAAAAATATGGAATGAACAGTTCTAATATAGTAGAAAAAGTAGAAAAGGTCATAAAAAGAAAAAATAATAAGTAAAGAGGAGTTAATTATGAAAGCAGCAGTTATTGAAGAGTTTAATAATATAGTAATGAAAGAAGTACTTGAACCAGAATTAGGATATGATGAAGCTTTAATAAAAGTTGAATATGCAGGTATATGTGGTACAGATGTTCATATATATCAAGGGCATCATAAACAAGCTAAACCACCACTAATTCCAGGTCATGAATTTGTTGGAAGGTTAGTTAAAGTTAATACAGATAAACATGTAAATTTAAAAATAGGTCAAAGAGTTGTGGCACAACCTTTAACTGGTTGTGGCAAATGTGAATTGTGTATTCAAGGAAGAGATAATGTTTGTGTAGATTTAAATATATTTGGTATTCATAGTAATGGATGTTTTGCAGAATATATAAAAGTACCTTTAAGAAAGGTTTATTCAGTACCAGAAGATATAGATCCCAAAATTGTAGCATTAGTAGAACCTTTAGCAGTAGCTATGCATGATGTTAGAAGAAGTAATTTAGATGTAGGTCAAACTGTTTTAATAATAGGTGGAGGTCCTATAGGTATATTAATAGCTATGGTTGCAAAGCTTAATGGAGCATCTAAAGTAGTTATAAGTGAGATAAATGAAAAACGTATTAAATTTGCAGAAGATATGAACATGAGATTTGAAATGATAAATCCATTAAAAGATGATGTGGATTCTAAGATTAATAAATTGACAAATAATATGGGGTTTGATGTAGTTTATGAAGTTTCAGGAGTTCAAGCAGGAGCAGACTTAATGACTAAGGCTGCAAAAATAGGTGGAACTATTATGATGGTAGGTATTCCAAGTAAGAGTCACACTGTAGACACTGGAGCGGTAACGTTAAAAGAGTTAAAGATGGAAGGTGTAAGAATACATGCACAAATAAACTTTGCAGCAGCGGTTGATGTTATTAGTAAGAATATATTTAATGATAAATTAAAAAGACTTATAACTGATGAATTTGACATAGAAAATGTAAAAGAAGCTATGGAATTTTCTATAAAAGATAAAGATCATTTTAAAGTATTATTAAAAATGAATTAATAGATACAATTTTAAAAAACTGTTATTTTACATGATATTTTGACATAGAAAGATTGTAAATTAGAAAATGGGGTACCTGAAATGCATATGCATACATTCAAGGGTATCGAGAGTGTGAGATTTTTTCTGTAAATTAGCTTTCTATGATATTTTAGAAAGACAGCTATATAAAAAATTATTTCTGTCTTAATTTCAAATATATAATTTAAAAATGAGTATGTCAATAACGCCTAATAAAAAAGGCGTTATTTTTATAAGAATTTTATTCAGAAAGTCTGCCATCATACATTATGGATAGTTCACCATAAACTTTACCCCAGTTTCTGAGGACTGACGTCCATTTTTTAGTTGCCTCAAATGTTGCAAGATAAAGTGCCTTGAGAAGTGCAGTATCACTTGGAAATACGCTTCTTTGACTGTTTAACCTACGGTATGTGCTATTAAGACTTTCTATGGCATTCGTTGTATATATTACTTTTCTGACTTCTGGTGAGAATTTGAATATAGGGGTTATGGCATCCCAATTTTTCAACCAACTTCGCATAGCTCCTGGATATTTATCATTCCACTTCTCAGTTACAATCTCCAGATTTTTATGGGCAGTTTCCTCGGATGGAGCCTGATATATACTCTTAAGATCCTTTGCAAAATCTTTCTTGTGTTTATAAGATACATATTTAAGTGTATTTCTTATCTGATGTACGATGCATCTCTGGTATTCTGTGTCCGGAAAGGACGCATTTATAGATTCTTTTATGCCAGAAAGACCATCTGCACAAAGTATGAGGATGTCTTTAACTCCTCTGTTCTTAAGCTCATTTAGAACACCAAGCCAGTATTTACTGCTCTCGTTCTCACCTATATTTATGGAAAGCACATCTTTTATTCCAGCATCATTTATACCCATGATTATATAGGCAGCAAGCTTTTTTACCATACCGTTATCTCTAACGGAAAAATGTACTGCATCTATGAAAACAATTGGATAAACTGTAGACAATGGACGCTGCTGCCACTGTTCAATCTCTGGTAATATGCGGTCCGTAATGTTAGATATCATACTTTCGCTTGCTTCAAAACCATATATATCTTCGATAATTTCAGATATTTGTCTTGTAGTCATGCCTTTTGCATACATTGATATTATTTTGTCTTCTATACTTGATATATCCTTCTGACGCTTTGCTACAGCCTGCGGCTGGAATGTGCTGTTTCTATCTTGAGGTACATCAATCTCCACTTCACCATAGTTACTGCGTACTTTCTTGCTTTTCTTACCATTCCTGTAGTTAGCTTCATCAGAACGTCCATACTTTTCATAGCCAAGATGATTGTCCATCTCACCTTCCATCATCTCCTGAAGAGTTCCTCCTAGTAGATCTTTCAGTGCATCTTGAATATCATCTGCAGATTTGATATCATACTCACTTAAAAGAGAAGTTATGATATTTCTCTTACCATCCGTCATTGGTTTTACCTTATAAACATCTTTTTTTCTTGCCATAAAAAAGCCTCCTATAATTTTTATTTTATCATAGAAAGCTTTATATTTTTATTTAATTTACAGACTTTTTACCACAGGCTCAAGGTATCCCATTTTCTAATTAAGGAAAAATATAATTATTTACAGACCCAATTTATTTAGAAAAGGTATAAGTTTTAAAGCAAGTTCTAATTCTAATAAATCATTTTCGAAAGTTATATCTATATGACATAATTCCTCTATTTTTTTTAATCTATATCTTATTGTATTGTGATGAAGGTTCATTTCTTTTGCACAGTTTCTAAAACTTCTATTGGAGTCAAAAAAACATTTTAGAGTTTTAAGAAGTTCTGAGTTATTTTCTATATCAGAATCAATTATAGGCTTTATGTATTTATTAGTGAATTTCTGAATATCATCACTAATGGAGGGATTGTTTAAAATAGAGTAAATGCCAAGATCTTTAAAATTAATAATAAAATCGTAATTGAAAAATTTTTTATAGCAATCGAAAGCTCTTAGTGCTTCACAATAGCTTGTCTTAATACCGTCTATAGATTTATGATAAGTACCTATTCCAAAACTGAAGTTTTTTATATTAAAAAAATTTTCAAGTTCTTTTTTTATTTTTATAATTTTAAGTTTTGTGCATTTAAAAATTTGTTCAAGTGAAAGATTTTTATCTATAGGATTAAAAACAATATAGTTACCATTAAAATCAAAAGCACTTAGTACTTTGTATTTAATATTAATATTATTTTCTATAAAGGTATAAATTTTATCTAGATCCTCGTATTCTGATATAGGTAAGTTTTTAGAAACTGATATTATATAGTTTTTATATAAATCTATGTTTAACTCATTAGATCTATACATTAATTGCTTTTTATCTAATTCTTTTACATTGAGCAATTCTAATAAGAACTTATTATGGATTGGACTGAATTTTCTTGTAGAATTTAAAAATTTATTTGAATAGAATTGAATACACACCACAATATAGTTGAATAAAGATATATCATTAGGTTTAAGTTTAGTATTTTTTTCATAAAGTAAAATGTAACCATGGCAATTCATCTTATGCTTTATATAAGAAAATAAAATAGAGTCTTTTTTAAAATCTATCCTTTTAATATTATTAGTGATAAAACTTGTTTGAGTATCATTGAAGTGCTCAACAAACTCTGATATATCAGATGTTTGGAAACTTACGGGATAAGCAGCAGATATATTGTTATAATTTATGTGTATATAACAAGGAATATTAAATATATTGTATATATATTTAACAATTTCATCAAAATTATTAGAATTTAAAATTCTATCTGACAATTCGGTCATTTTATTTAATAAGTCCTCATTAGATCCAGGATGTATATACATTAGATATAACAAAGGGTAAAACAATTCATACCAACCATATTCACTAGGTACATATAATATGGGAAAATCATTTCTATTACAAAAATCTATAACCTTAGGGGAAAGTTCAGTTATATATCTATTTACTTTAATTCCCAGAGCACATACTCCTCTATTAAATAGTTGTTTTACAATCTTATATTGAAGTTCATGATTATTTTTGCACATGAACCCTGTAGTTAAAAGAAATTCATTATTTTTTACAAATTTAAATGAATCAGGAGCCTCAAGAACGCCAAATTGATCTATTGGACGAGTTAATCCGTTAGCACCTGCGATTAATTTTGATTTGTTAAGAGGATGCAGCTTTAAAGCTTTATCTAAAATAATTCGCAAAACAATCACTTCCTTATGATATCTAGTGTAGCATATGCTACACGGATTGATTTTATTTGTCTTATACATTGATTATATAGAAACAAAAGTACTATGATGATGAACACTAATTTATATTATAGTACATATTAGCTAAAATATCAATTAAGAAGAGGCTTTTAAGTTTTTGCCAATATTTATTAAATTAAAGTATTATGCATCATTATAATAAGAACTTATTCAATTTGTAGATGTGGTCATATGAAATAATATTGGAAGGCATTATAATGATTTTAGATGATTTATAATAAGAAATTAAATCATACAATTTTTGAAAAGGTTTTAATTAAAGATAAAGGGTAGGATATTTAAAATCAAAAATAAACTAATAAAGATTGGAGAATGTTTGCTTATGAAAATGATTATTAATGGAAGAAAAGTTGACGCGTCTGATGGAAAGAAAATAGAGGTATTTAACTCTGCAACTGGGGAACTTGTGGATACTGTTCCAAGTGCAAATGAAAAAGATATACAAAAAGTTATGAAAGCAGCGCAAGAAGGAAAAAAAGTATGGGCTGAAACACCTTTGTATGAGCGTTCAGCTATATTAAAAAAATATGTTAAACTTTTAGAAAAACATAAGTCAGAAATAGCAAAATTAGAATGTAGTGAAATGGGTAAAAGGATAGTAGAATGTGAAGCTGAGGCAAGTACAGCTGCAAAAATATTTACAGGTTTTATTGAAAGAGCAAATCATATATGTGGTGATGTAATGCCAGATTGTCAGTCAGAATGTGGCAAAGATTTAATATTTACAAGAAGGGAACCATTAGGTGTAATTGTTTGCATAGTACCATTTAATTATCCAGTAGAATTATTTTCTCACAAAGTAGCACCAGCTCTTATAATGGGTAATGTAATTATTGTAAAGCCTGCTACAGATAATCCATTAACAGTAATAAGACTTATGGAACTTTTGATAGAGGCAGGAGTTCCTGGAAATGTAGCTCAGGTTGTAACAGGTAGAGGTTCTGTTGTAGGAAATCAACTTGTAGATAATCCTTATGTAGATGCTGTTAGTTTAACAGGAAGTACAGAAGTTGGCTGTGAAATAGCTAAAAAATCATCAAAATATTTGCATAATGTGTTCTTAGAACTAGGTGGTAATGATGCTATGATAGTAATGGAAGATGCAAATATAGATTTTGCTGTAGAAGAAGCTATGCTTGGTAGAGTATGGAATGCTGGACAAACATGTTGTGCCACAAAGAGAATAGTTGTTAACAATAAAATAAAAGAAGAGTTTACTAAAAAACTTGTAGCAAGACTTGACAAAGTAAAAAGAGGAAATCCGTCAGATTATACTACAGATATAGGATACTTAATAAGTGAAAGAGCTGCTATAAAAGCGGAAGAACAAGTTAAACATACAATTGAACAGGGTGCAAAATGTATATATGGTGGTACTAGGGATAAAACTTTCTTTGAACCTACTGTATTGATTGATATAACATCAGATATGGATGTAGCCAATGATATGGAGATATTTGGACCGGTTATTCCTATAATTGGATTTGATACTGAAGAAGAGGCTATCGAAATAACAAATGCTCCAATATATGGACTTCAGTGTGGAATTGTTACAAATAACACTAAGAAGGCTATAAATATGGCAGCAAAAATTCAAGTAGGAAATGTAGTAATAAATGGAACAGGAAATTATAGACATATAGATATGGCTTTTGGTGGTACTAAAATGACTGGTATAGGAAGAGAGGGAGTTCAGTATACTCTAGAGGAAATGAGTAAAGTAAAAAGCTATGTATTAAAAAATATTCTAAATTAATTTTAATTAACTGTCAAAGTAGTTTAGCGTTAATTTTGAGAATATTTTTAATAAATATTCAAAAATAAAACAATTAAGGGGTGAATTGTATTATGCTTACAAAAAGACTTCAAAAAATAAAAAATAGAATTTTTGCAAAAGAATTTAAAGATCCTGGGGTGTGGTACTTTAAAGATGCAAGTATTTTAACAGAAGATAATATAGATGAGCCTATTATTGTACGTAAAGCTATGGCAACAAGATATATTGGTGAAAAATTACCGGCTTATATAAAAGATGATGAATTGATTGTTGGAAATCCAAACATGAATAGTGTTGGATTTGGTACGGTACTTCCTATTTATGCAACAGATGATGAGTTGAAAAAAGCCAAAGATTACAAGATGAATCAAAATTCTGTATGGGGACATCATCCACCACATTGGGAAAAGGTTTTTAAAATTGGATTTATAGGAATTATAGATGAAATAAATGTAGCTATTAAGAAATTATATGAAATTAATGATACAGATAAGGTAGCTATTAATGAATATAGAGCAATGCTAATTGCTATAGAAGGAGTTCTAAGCTTTGCCAATCGTCATGCAGAAGATGCACTGAAGGCCAGTGCATTGGAAAAAGATCCAGTACGTAAGAAAGAACTGTTTGAAATATATAATGTATGCAGCCGTGTTCCATACTTCCCAGCAAAAACACTATATGAAGCAGTTCAAGCATATTGGTTTACATATTGCATGGTAAATAGTGGCGGTGAATATGTTCCTCTTGGGCGTGTGGACCAATATCTGTATCCATATTATAAAAGGGATATAGAAGCAGGTATTATTACAGATGAATTTGCAACTGATATTATAGGTTCTTTCCTTGCCAAGTGCAATGAGAGAATTTGTATAGATACAAAAAAATGGGAAAATCATTATGACTTTGGTTTGTTTTCTCAAGGAATGAAACCAGAGTATACAACAGGTGAAGAAGAAACTGGTGGTCACGAATCTGGAGGTTACGATATAAGAGCACTTAATTGGCAGGAAAATGAGGATATTAATAGTAATGCAAACTTTAATTTTGGTCAATCTGGTAATGACTGGCTTATGAATATGATTATTGGTGGTTTGCGTCAAAATGGCGAAGACGGAACTAATGAAATTACTTATAAATTATTAAAAATACGCTTCGAGATGGAACTTATAATGCCAACACTTTCTGTACGAGTATCTAGCAAAACGCCAGATAAATTTTGGAAAGAGATTTCAGCGTGTTTAAGACACAGTGAAGGTGAACCTGCAATTTATAATGATGATGCAATTATACCTGGTTTTGAAGAAATTGGCATTCCAAAGGAAGAGGCAAGAGATTATTCAAATGATGGTTGCTGGGAATGTCTAATACCTGGTAAAAGTCATTTTAGTTATGCACATATTATGAATCTAAGATGTCTTGAGTGGGTGTTTACAAGAGGTATTACACTTCAATCTGGAAATAAAGAAGGTATAGACACAGGAGAATTATCTCAGTATACTGATTTTAACAGTTTCTATGAAGCATATTGCAAACAGGTTAACTCACAGATAGATTTACAAATTGAACGTCGTTTGGATAATTTAGGACTGTCTAAGATGATTGCACCAGATCCATTAATATCTTCTATAATGGATGGTTGTATAGAAAATGGACATGATCTTACGGATATCAATGCTGTAAAGTATACATTTCATCTATTACTTATTACAGGTCTTTCAAACGTAGTTGATTCATTGTGTGCAATAAAAAAACTTGTATTTGAAGATAAATCTTCTACACTTGAAGATTTTAAGAATGCTATTATAAACAACTGGAATGGATATGAAAAACTTCGTCTTATAGTATTAAATAGAGTACCTAAATATGGCAATGATGATGATTATGCAGATGAAATTTTATTTAAAGTTTTAAAAAGTTTTGAATCCAGAATTGAAACATGGAGGAGCAAACAGAATAAATTGTTGATTCCATGTGGTATTGGTACATTTGAAAATTATGCGGCACTTGGTAGAACTTTAAGTGCAAGTCCAGATGGAAGACTGAATAAAGAAGCATTGGCTCCAAACTATGCACCAACACCAGGCGTTGATGCAAACGGTCCAACAGCAGTTATAAAAAGTGCAACAAAACCTGATTTGTTAAAGTATTATTGTGGATGTCCTTTGGATATTTCTCTTAATAAAAATGAATTTTTGGGACAAGTAGGTATAAATAGAATGGAGAGTATTATTAAAGCATTTTGCAATCTTGGAGGTCAGATAGGTACTTTTACAACATGCAGTATAGAGGAAATGAAAGATGCAAAAATTAACCCTGATAAACACAAGAACTTAAAGATAAGAATGGGAGGATTGTCTGCATATTTTATAGCACTGTCTCCAATTCAACAGGATAATATAATTCGAAGATTTTCCAAAGGAGTACTTGTAAAATAGGAAGTGATAATATGTCACAAGTTGCTTATGTATCAAATATACAAAAATTTTGTGTTCATGACGGACCTGGTATTAGAACAGTAGTATTTTTTATGGGATGTCCTCTTAGGTGTAAATGGTGTCAAAATCCTGAAAATTTTATTAAAAAACAGGTTTTAATGACAGATTCAAGTAAATGTATTAATTGCAAGGCATGTTATAAAGTATGTAAAAATACATTTAATAAAGTAAATTCAGATGGAAATATTAACATATATGTAGATAGAATAAACTGTAAAGGCTGTGGAAAATGTGCAGAGGTATGTCTGACTGGTGCAAGAACTCTATGTGGTAAGAAAATGAATGTTGAAGAAGTTTATTCAGAAGTAATGAAAGATGAATCTTTTTTCAAAGAAAGTGGAGGTGGAATTACTCTAAGTGGAGGAGAAGCAACACTTTACCATGGTTTTGCAAATGAACTATTCGGAGAAATCAAAAAAAAAGGTATAAGTACAGCAGTTGAGACATGTGGATATTGTAGTAGAAAAGCTATAAAAGAAATTGCATTAAATACAGATGTGTTTTTATATGATATTAAACTTATAACTGCAAATAGACATAAAAAGTGGACTGGAGTAGACAACAGAATAATACTTGAAAATTTTGAATACCTCCTAAGTATAAATAAAAATATTATAGTGCGTATTCCATTAATACCAAACGTAAATGATGGTGATGAATTTTTAAATATTATAGAATTCTTAAAATGCTATAATAAGATAAATAACATTCATATATTACCATTTCACCAGATAGGTTCAAGTAAATACAAATTACTTGAAAAGCATTATGATATGGAAGATGTAGATGAATGTTCATGGGAAACTGCGGAATTATGTAAAAAGTTAATGCAAGAACAAGGATTTAAAGTCAATATAGGGGGATGGGATTATTAATTGCTGTTATAATTTATATATGACTAAATTTTTATGTAAAGGAGTTTGAAATGAAAATATCTATAGGTAGTGATCATGCTGGATTACCATTAAAACAAAAAATAGTAAATCATTTAAAAGATAATGGTTATGAAACAAATGATTTTGGAACTTTTACGGAAGAATCCTGTGATTATCCTGATTATGCACTTAAAGTAGCTGAAAATGTAAAAGATGGAAACTCTGATTTTGGTATTCTGATTTGTGGTACGGGTATAGGAATTTCTATAGCTGCAAATAAGGTTCATGGAATACGAGCGGCACTTTGTAGTGATACATTTAGTGCTCATGCTTGCAGAGAACATAATAATGCAAATATACTGGCTTTAGGACAAAGGGTAATTGGTACAGGTGTTGCTTTGGATATTGTGGATACTTTTTTAAAATCTAAATTTCAGGGTGGAAGACATCAAAAAAGATTGGATAAATTGTCCAAAATAGAAATTAAATATTTTAAATAGAACTAAAAGAAATGGAGTGTCTGTTGACAGTTCATTTCTTTTTATACATTAAAATTTATATAAAGTAGGTGGAATAAATGAAAATAGGGATTTTAACAAGTGGAGGAGATGCACCTGGCATGAATGCTGCTATAAGGGCAGTAGTAAAATCGGCAAACCATAATAATATTGAAGTTTTTGGTATAAAACATGGTTATAAAGGATTGATAAATGAAGATTTAATAAAATTGGACAATTCAATTATAGATAATATTTCAGAAAGAGGAGGAACTATAATCAAAACGGCAAGGTGTCCAGAATTTATACAGGAAAAGGGAAGAAGAAAGGGATTGGATACATTAAATAAATTTGGTATAGATAGTGTAATTGTAGTTGGAGGAGATGGCTCTTTCAAAGGAGCACAGAAGCTTTGTGAATTGGGTATAAAAGTTATAGGCTTACCAGGTACTATAGATAACGATTTGCCTTACACAGATTATTGTATAGGATTTGACACAACTTTAAACACAATCTTAGAGTGCATTGGTAAAATAAAAGATACAGATTCATCTCATGAAAAAACAACTATTGTAGAGGTGATGGGAAGATATTGTGGTGATTTGGCGTTATATTCAGCTATAGCTGGTGGGGGAGAAATAATATCAACACCAGAGCGAAAGTTAGATTTTGAAGGGATATTGAATAAATTAAGTAAAAATATAAGTGAGGGAAAAAGAGATAATATAATTATAATAACTGAACGAATGTATGACATAGAAGAACTTAAAAAATATATAGAGGAAAAATTAAAGATTAGTGTGAGAGGTACAGTTTTAGGCTTTGTACAAAGAGGAGGAAATCCATCTGCGTTTGATAGAGTTTTAGCAAGTAAAATGGGAGTTAAAGCTGTAGAATTATTAATAAAAGATTCTAAAGGAAGGGCTGTTGGAATCAGAGATAACAAGATAATAGATGTAAGTTTTTGTGAAGTAAATAACATAAATACAAATAAAGATATAGAATATAACTTACTTAAGTTACTTTTATAGACTTTTATATAGGATTTAATAAAATTATGGGAGATAAATATATTATATTCTAAAAATTTTTAAAATATATACAAATCCATAATTAAAAGTTATGAATTTTGTATGTGTGGTCATATAAAAAGATAATTAGATTATATATAATGAGAATATATTAATTTATATTAAAGGACTTAGTTCTATAATATGGAACTAAGTCAAGACATATATATGTTAATTTCATAAATAAATATTTATTAATTAAGAATATAATTTATAGGAGGAATATTTTATGGAAAAATTGCACGTATGTCAACCTATTGAAAATTCTTATGGAATATGTTCGGATTTTTGGAGAACTGTGAAACTTAATAATCAACTATTGTTGGTTAAGCCAGAGGTATGTATTGAAAGAGCTAGAATAGTCACGGAATCTTATAAAAAAAGTGAAGGAGAACCTACAGAAATAAGACGTGCCAAGGCAATTGCTGATGTACTTAAAAATATGACCATTTTTATTCAAAAGGATCAATTAATTGTAGGTAATCAAGCTAGTAAATTAAGATCATCACCACTTTTCCCAGAAACTGAAGCACTTTATCTAGAAAAAGAAATCGATTTATTTGAAAAGAGAGAACAGGATAGGTTAATAGTACCTCCAGAAGTAAGGAAAGAATTATTAGAAGAAATAGTACCTTATTGGAAGGGAAAGACAATACAAGAAATAGCTTTGAAGTCATTTCCTCAAAAAACAAGAGATCTTGCTAACTTGGAAAATCAAATTTTCTCTGTAGGTATTCATTTAACTGGAAGTATAGGGCACATTATAGCTGATTATGAAAAGGTTTTAAAGAAAGGATTTAAAGGATTAAAGCAAGATGTTATAGAAAAGCTTGAATCATTAGATATTACAGAACCTAATTATGGAGATAAGTATGCTTTTTATAAAGCTGAATTAATTTTATGTAATGCTATGGTTGAATGGGCTCATAGATATGCAAAAGAGGCTAAGAGATTATCACAAGAAGAAACAGATCCAGAATGGAAAAAGGAACTAGAAATAATATCAGAAATTTGTGAAAAAGTTCCAGAAAATCCTGCAACTAATTTTAGAGAGGCTGTACAATCTTTCTGGTTTGCACATCTAGTTCTATATATAGAACAAAATGGACTTGCTGTTTCTGTTGGAAGATTCGACCAATATATGTGTCCTTTCTATAAAAATAGTATAAATAAGGAAGAAATAACTAAAAATAAGGCTCAGGAATTACTGGAATGTTTATGGATTAAGTTTACAGAAGTTATGAGAGCTTACGATTATGAAGGTGCTAAATATTATGCTGGATTTTCTATATCTGAAAATATGGTACTAGGTGGAGTGGATTCTGAAGGTAATGATGTTACTAATGAATTGTCCTATATGTGTTTAAAAGCAGAAGCTGACACTAAGTTGTCTCAACCTAATTTATCTGTAAGGATACATGAAAACACTCCAGAAGAGTTCTTTATGGCGGCTGTAAGAGTTACAAGTACAGGAAGAAGCAAACCTCAATTCTTTAATGATAGAATAGCTATACCAATGTTAGTTTCATTAGGAGTACCTGTAGAGGAAGCAAGAAACTACAGCATATCTGGTTGTGTTGAGGCTGTACCACCTCATTGTAATGGTATGACTAATGCAGCTATGAATAATATTGCCAAGGCGTTGGAACTTGCTTTAAATAATGGGGTTTGTAGATTAACTGGAAAACAAATTGGTCCAAAAACTGGAGACCCAAGAAAATTTACAAGTATAGAAGATGTATTAAAAGCATTTAAAGAGCAAGTATCTGCTTATGTAAAAGAAATGATTTCAGCATTAAATATAATAGAAAAAACTCATGCAAAATATCAACCTCTTCCATATTTCTCTTTGATGATGGATGATTGTGTAGAGAAAGGATTAGACATTACTGCTGGTGGTGCAAGATATAATTTTACAGGACCTCAAGCAGTTGGTTTAGGAAATGTAGCTAATTCTGTAGCTGCAATTAAGAAATTAGTATTTGAAGATAAAAAAATAACTATGGAATCATTAATTAATTGTTTAGACAATAATTTTGAAGGACAGGAATATATAAGGCAAATGCTTATAAATAAAGCGCCTAAGTGGGGAAATGATGAAGATTATGTTGATAATTTAGGAAAAGAAGTGGCAAAAATATATTGTGATGAAGTATCAAAATATAAAAATACAAGAGGTGGAGTATATAGACCTGGTATATATTCAGTATCAGCTAATGTACCATTAGGTTTACATGTAGCGGCATTACCGGATGGAAGAAAAAGTCAACAACCTTTAGCAGATGGTATTGCACCACAGCATGGTACAGATGTAAAGGGCCCTACAGCAGTTACAAGATCTGCAGCTAAATTAGATCATCTAAAAATACACAATGGAACTATTCTTAATCAAAAATTTACTCCAAAGTTAATGGAAACAGAATCTGGTAAAATTGCTCTTAAAAATTTGATAAAATCCTATTTTGACATGGATGGATGGCATATTCAATTTAATGTAGTTGACGCTCAAACTCTAAGAAATGCTCAGAAGGATCCGGAAAAATATAAGGGTATAATAGTAAGAGTAGCAGGTTATAGCGCTTTCTTTGTAGAACTAGATAAAGCTGTTCAAGATGACATTATAAATAGAGCAGAATATGCTAGTTTTTAACTAAGAATATTTGAATTTTTAATAAGGGTACAGTCTTACGGCACTACAGACTGTAACCCTATTCATAATCTCATAGGAGGACAGGCTTATGAAAAACAAGGCTTTAGTATTTAATATACAAAGATACTCTATTTATGATGGACCAGGTATACGAACAATAGTATTTCTAAAAGGTTGTCCATTAAGTTGCTTATGGTGTTCTAATCCAGAATCTCAAAGTATTAATCCACAGGTAATATTTTCAGCTAATAAATGTATTAATTGTGGTGCTTGTGTTGAAAAATGTAATTCGGGTGCTTCTATATTAAAAGATGGAAAAGTTCAGTTTCAAATTGAGAAATGTACTAGTTGTGCACAGTGTCTAGATGTATGCCCTACAAATGCTAGGCAAATTATAGGCGAAATTAGAACTATAGATGAAGTAATTAGAGAGGTAGAAAAGGATAGACAGTTCTATATAAATTCTAATGGGGGAGTTACTTTTTCAGGAGGAGAACCTACTTTGCACTATGAATTTCTAGAAGAAATTGTTCCTAAACTTAAAGAAAAAGCTATACATGTAGCTATAGAAACTACAGGGTATTGTGAATGGACAAAGTTCTGGAGAGCAGTTAAAGATATGGATTTAATATTATTTGACTTGAAACAAATGAATAATGAAAAGCATAAACAATATACCGGAGTTGAGAATAATATTATACTCCAAAATGCAGAAAAAATATCAAAATTAAAAGAAACTGTATTTAGGATACCTGTTATTCCAGAATACAATGACAATATAGAGAATTTTCGGGAAATAATAAATATGATTGAAAGAATAAAATTCAAAGGTAAGGTAAACTTACTGCCTTATCATTTATATGGGAAAGCTAAGTATAATAAAATAGGAAAAATATATAAGCTATTTGATGTTGAAACGCCTTCCAAAGAGAAGATGAATAAAATACTAAATATTTTCAAGAAAAATAATATAGATGTCATTTCCATGTAGTTATTAAAATAAATAGTTTCAAGGAGGTAAAAACTATGCAAGATTTAAATACAAAAACTAATACAAAATATTCTAATGTTTCAATCATAGTTTTAATGATATTGATGTATATTATAGTATCTATGAGTGATAATTTTAAAGGAATATTTGTACCAATATTTAAAGAACAGTTTGGAATAAATAATACGCAAATAGGTTATGCTCTTATGGCTAGTTTATTTGCATATGCTGTATTTCAATATTTAGGTGGAATACTTATTGAAAAAGTAGGATCTTATAAAAAAGTTATAGCCTTAGGATTTATAATAGAAATTTTTTCTTTATTAGCATTAATATTTTGTAAAAATTATATGTTATTAATAGTAGGCTTGTTTGGAATAAACGCTGGTATGGCAATGTTTAATGTTAGCATAAATACATTAGGACCATCTTTAAATGTTGCATCTACTGCAGTACTTATGAATTTCCTAGTTTTTTCATATGGAGTTGGAACAACGGCAATTCAAAAAGTTGTAGGTAATTTAATATTTAAAGGAGTAGCTTGGGGAAAATTTTATTTATTTATGTTTATAGTTAGTATAGTTTTATTTGTTTATTTATTATTAATAAAGGTACCAGAAAAAAAAGTAGAGAAAATTAATAATGAGAAAATTAATATATCTAGTATTATCAAAAATAAGGTTTTAATATTTTATATACTGGCAGCAGGATTTTATTTATCTTGTGAATACGGTACTGGTAATTGGTTTGTAAATTATATGAATGAAGTTTATGGTTTAAATCCAGATAGAAGATCTTTATATATAGCTTTATTCTTTGGAATTATGACAGTAGGAAGAATATTTGGAGGATTTGTTGCAGATAAGTTTGGATATTTCAGAAGTATTATTTCTTATGGTGCATTGGCTGCTAGTATGACCATATTGGGAATGTTATTAAGAGAACAAGGACTTATTTTAATAGCAATATCAGGTTTGTTCTATTCTTTAATTTTTCCAGTTACAATTACCACTATTGGTAAAGTATTTAAGAAAAATGAATCTTATATTACAGGATTAATATTAATGTGTGGTACTTTAATAGCCATGGCAGTAAGTATGTTAATTGGTATATTGAATGATATAATAGGAGTATACTATTCATATTATACTATCGGAATATGTTTAACATTATGTACTATATTTATGTTTTTAATAAAAAACATGGTTGAAATTGAAAATTAGGTATTAATCAAAATTTTATAGTATAAAAGGCTGGTTTTACTTTATAAAATAATGTAAGAAAGTAATAAACTATCTATTATTCAGTTAATAATATCATTTAAAATAAGTAGTTCAAGGGATTGTCGCACTAGCATAAAAAATATGCTAGTGTTATATGCTCTCTTCTAGGTAGACAAGTGAAATAATAAAAACTTGTTTACTCGGAAGGGAGCATTTTTATGTCAAAAAATAAAATAAGTCCAGATGAAAAGATTTGTGCAGTAGAACTTTTCTTGGATGGTAAAGGAAGCCAAAGAAGTATCGCAGCCCAATTGGGTATAAGTTATCAATCTTTTCAGCAATGGATACGTAATTATAAGAGCATGGGCAAAGGTATATTTATAAAGAAGGATAACAAAAAATATTCATCTGATTTGAAGATTTCTTCAGTAAGAGACCATCTTGCTGGAATAGGCTCACAAGATGATATTTGTATGAAATATGGTATTCGTTCAAAAAGTAAATTACAAAAGTGGATTAATCAGTATAATAGTAATGAGGAGTTTAAAACTTCTGGAACAGGAGAAACAATTATCATGACTAAAGGACGAAAAACAATTTATGAAGAACGCATTGAAATAGTTCAGTACTGTATTGAAGATAAAAATAACTATGCTGAAACAGCTGAAAAATATCAAGTATCATGGATAGGTTATAATAAAAGGAAAATAAACAAATGCTAATGGAAAATGATATTTTAAAACAGGCAGCGCTGATATTGGCACGAAAGTAGAAATGATTTTAGCCAATAAAGAAAAGTACAGTATCAGCGCAATGTGCAGAACACTGAATAGTCCAAGGAGATTGGTTTATTATAAGAGAAAAATAAGGATATATAATACTAAACTCGAGAATGAAGTTATATCAATTTTTAGAGAGAGCAATAATAATTATGGCTCAAGAAAAATAAAAATAGAGTTAAAAAAGAAAATATAGTAGCATCAAGAAGAAAGATAAGACAAATTATGGACAAGTACAGGTTGATTTCTAATTATACCGTAAAGCAATACAAGGTTCATAAAGCTAGCTGTAACGAGGAAAAAGTAGAGAATGTAGTAAATAGTAGAGAATGTAGTAAATAGAGAATTTGATAACAGAAGTAATCTAGAAATAGTAGTAAGTGATCTTACATATGTTAATGTCGCTGGTAAATGGCATTATATATGTCTATTAATAAACATCTTTAATAGGGAAATAGAGGTTATTCAGCAGGTCCTAAAAAAGATGCTGAATTAGTCTATGAAGTATTTATGAGTACTAACATAAACTTAACTAAAGTAAAAATATTCCATACTGATAGGAGTAATGAATTTAAAAATAAGATAATAGATGAAGCTTTGGAAGCTTTTACGATAAAGCGTTCCTTAAGTAAAAAAGGCTGTCCTTATGATAATGCAGTTGCTGAAGCTGGGTATAAAATCATAAAAAAGGAATTTGCATTTAACAAGATTTTTAAAAATATAGAAGAGTTGAAAAAAGATTTACGAGGTTATGTATTATGGTATAACAACAAACGTATTCATGGTGTTCTTAATTGTATGACTCCAGTAGAATATCGTCTAGCAAGAATGACCGAATAAAAATTGTACAAAAAAGTGTTGACAATCCAACTTCTCTAAGTATTTCTTATCAAAATCATATATAAGTTTTTTTCTTTCATTTAAAACCAAATAACGTTTATTTCTATATTTTAATGTATTTAAATATTTTTAAAATTCTTTTTAGCTCAAATTTAAAGACTAAACAATAGACATAATATTAATAATATATTAAAATAGACCTAGATATTTAAAGTATATAAGGTAGCGTGATAAAAATGGCTGAAAAAAAAACTTATACAATCTATAACTAGGGCAGTAAATATTATAGAATATGTATCAAAAAATAACAAAACTAGATTAGCAGATATTAGCAAGAGTTTGGGTTTACATAAAAGTACTTTGTATGGAATAATTACTACCCTTGAGGAAGAGAAACTTTTAAATAAGGATGTTAACAATTTATATTCTTTAGGTTCAAAGTTATATGAATTTGGAAAAATATATGAAAAAAATTTTTCCATAAAAGAATTAGCTAGACCTTATTTGAAAAAAATATCTAATGATTTTAAAGAAACTGTTCATTTAGCTATAGAATGTAATTTTCAAGTGACATATATGGACATTATTCAATCAACTTATACTATTGGGATAACTTCTACTTCTAAGGACAGGAGCTTTTTGCATTCAACAGCAGTAGGAAAAATTTTTTTGGCATATATGAATGAAA
>NZ_JAGGLM010000026.1 GCF_017874415.1 Clostridium algifaecis | reverse complement strand
ACTTTATTTCAGGATGGGCGGTTAAAAGTTCCCTTAAATCTTTTTCTGAATGTTTTTCTTTTGGTATTGAGTAAATCAAATCTTTTGACATAAAACTCCTCCTATTAAAATAAATAAAGAGTAAAAATACTCTTTATTATGAATAAACGAACGTTAAATCTTTTATAATTTTTATATTTCTGATTTTATAATTATTATCTTCATATGTCAATAGCAATGAGTTAATAATTTGTATACTTTAGTCC
Source organism: Clostridium algifaecis (assembly GCF_017874415.1). Taxonomy (GTDB): domain Bacteria; phylum Bacillota; class Clostridia; order Clostridiales; family Clostridiaceae; genus Clostridium_B; species Clostridium_B algifaecis. The sequence continues at coordinate 31,833 of NZ_JAGGLM010000026.1, read as the reverse complement.
TATATTATATAATAAAATTAAGGTATACAAATTGAATTCATTTAGATGAGCATGATGAGGTGGTAGAATGGACTTAAAAGATAGGCCTATTGGATTTTTTGACTCTGGCGTTGGGGGATTAAGTGTTTTAAAACAGGCAGTTAAAATACTTCCACATGAGGACTTTGTGTATTATGGAGATTCTCTTAATGCTCCTTATGGAATAAGGACTTCAGATAAGGTAAAAGAACTTACTTTTAATGCTGTAAAGATTTTAATAAATAAAAATATTAAGGCATTGGTAGTTGCATGTAATACGGCTACTAGTGTATCTATAGAAGATTTAAGAAAGCAGTATGCCAAAAGTATGCCTATCATAGGTATAGAACCGGCATTAAAGCCAGCAGTTAAGAATAAAAAAAATGGAAAAATTATAATAATGGCAACTCCTGTAACTCTTTCGGAAAGTAAATTCAATAATCTTATGAAAAAGTACAATTATAATGATAATATTGTGCCTATGCCATGTCCTGGATTAGTAGAACTTATAGAAAGTGGTATAGTAGAAGGACCAGAGGTTGAAGGTTACTTAAAAGAAAGATATTCATGCTTGATTGAAACGGAAATAGCATCAATTGTTTTAGGATGTACACATTATCCATTTGTAAAAAAAGCATTAATAAAAGTAGTTGGAGAGATGGGTAAAGATCCATTTATAATAGATGGCAGTTCAGGAACGGTAAATCAGCTTAAAAGACAACTTTTAAAATATGATATGATTAAAAAACCTGGAGATGAAAAAGGAACAGTAAGGATATTTAATTCATTAGATACAAAGAAAATAATAGATTTAAGTTATAAGCTTTTAAGCATAAAATGATCACATTCAGGAGGTATGATTTATATGAGCAGAATAGGTGATAAAATAAAAAGTGCAAGACAGATGAAAAAATTGAGTCAAAAACAGCTTGCAAAAAAATTAGGAGTTTCTGAAAGCTTTATAAATGAAGTTGAAACAGGAAAAAAAATAGCTAACCAGGGCTTGATTGATAGAATATCGAAAATTTTAGGAAAAGAAATGAATGATATAAGTAGGTCTTTTGAAGAACAGATATACAAGGAAGAAAATAGAAAAGAATATAAAGCTGTACCAATAACAAAAACAGTAAATGAAGTGTGGACAGATGCTTTTTCTGATGTACTTAAAAATGTACCTATATATGATTATAGCTTAAATAAGCCTGAGGACTTTAAAAGGTTACCTGTCATTAATAATAAAATATATGGATATTCTAAGGACAAAGTTGTGTACATAAAAATACAGGAAGATGATATGAGTGGTTTTAGGATGGCAAAAGGTGACCTGGCTTTTGGACATTTGACTCAAGAAATTCAAAATAACGCTATAATGTTGGTTGAATATAAAGGAATAAGAGCTATAAGGCAAGTTAAGAGGCTTGATAGTAGTAAGGTTTTGCTTGTGAGCAATGGTGGAAGTTTAAGAACTGAAACTATTGAGACAACAAATTTAAAGCCTATTGTGCAATTGGATAAACTTGAAATAAATTTATAAACTGATTTATAATATACCATTATTGTATAGCTTTGTAAAAGATACAATAATGGTATATAATGTATTTATATATGTGTAAGGGGGGTAAACATATGAAGGGTACTGTTATTGCTACGTGGATGAAGACATGTAGAAAATTATATGGAGATGAAATTGTAGATAAGGCTATGGACTCAGTTGGATGGGGTTCATCTAAAGTATTTTCACCTGCTGAAGATGTTAATGATGCTGAAGTAAAGAATGTAATTGAAGATATATCAAAGTCAAGCAATAATCCAACTAATATGGTATGGAAAGAGATAGGATTAGATAATATAAACGAATTTCACAAGGATTATCCAGCGTTTTTTAAACATGAGAATCTTTATTCGTTTTTTAAATCTATGTTTGATGTTCATGTGGCTATGACTAAAAAGTTTCCAGGGGCGAAACCTCCACTTGTAGTTATAGAACCAATATCAAATAGAACTGCTATTTTTGAATATAAATCTAAAAGGGCTATGTTCGACTACCTTATGGGAATGATAGAGGGAAGTGCAAAGTTTTTTAATGAAAAATTATCAGTAGATAAGATTGAGAAAACTGATACGTCTATAAAGCTTAAGTTTACTTTTGAAAAAGATATATACTATAAAAAAGTATATGCATTTAATAAATTGCTTTCACTTGGATTTATAAAAAATATAGGTGCAAAAATTGGAATCTTTAACTTTATATTATCAATTATAATAACAATGCCATTGTTTGGATTAAATAATATATTTAAGAACTTGATAATTTCATTAATAGTTTTTATAGGATCATATATATCCGGTTCTTTACTCATGAGGCCAAAAGCTATCATAATGGATAATATCTCGAGATTAAACAAAAATAGTTATCTGGAAAATGGTGATATTGAAACAAATGATTTATTTGAAGATATATATAAACTTTTAAAACAGCATAAGAAAACAGTTAGGGCAGATTTTGTTGGATTTAAGGGCGTTACAGATGAAATGAATACATTTGTTAATAATATAAATAAGATAACTGAATCCATGAGTAATACTTCAGATGATATATCAGGAGTAGTGGAACAGGTTGCAAATTCTGCTGAAAGTCAATCACAAAATACGGGAAATGTAGCTTCTGTACTAAATGACAATTTGACTAATCTCAAAGATATAGTAAACAATGAAAATATCAATAAGCAAGAATTGGAAAAAGCGATAGGCAAAATAAATAACAGCTATGAGAACGTAAATAGTACAAGCAAAAATATATTAAAGACACTTCAGCAATTTCAGGAGGTTAAGGATAAAGGTGTACAGCTTCAAACAAAAGCGGGAGATATTACAAATATAGTTTCTATAGTTTCAGATATTTCAGAGCAAACTAATTTGTTGGCGTTGAATGCGTCTATAGAAGCTGCCCGTGCAGGAGAACAAGGTAAAGGCTTTGCTGTTGTTGCGGAGGAAATAAGAAAATTAGCTGAACAATCTCAAAATGCAGTAGAAGAAATTAATTCAAACCTTATTAAATTTGTAGAAGAAATAAAGAATCTTGTAAATAGAATAGAATCACAATTTGGAGTACTTCAAGGTGAAAGCAAAAACCTTGAAGATGTTAGGCAGATTAGTTACGAGGCTACTACTTCAGTTGGCACAGTATCATCATCTATGATAAAAACTGTAAATGAACTTACTAAGCAAGCAGATTCCATCGAAGGTATTTATGAAAATATACAATCTTTAGTTGCTATTGCAGAAGAAAACTCTGCATCATCTGAGGAAGTAAGTGCTAATGTAGATAGTTATACAAATGAAATAGGAAAGCTTGTAGAACATATAGGTGACTTTAAAAAGTTAACAGAATCTTTTAAGAAAGACCTTGAAAAATATAAAATTTGATAAAAATTCAGCCTAGCTGCAGGTTTAGTAAAATACTTGCAGCTAGATTTTTTATTTATAAGGATTTATACACCACTTAAGTTGAAGTCAGGTATAAAGTTTTTAGAAGAAGTACCTGAATCCTGAAAAAATCCATTGACAAGGCCTATTGAAATACAATAATCAATCATTTTTTCATAATGTTTTGGATTCAGACATTTGTTTAATTCTTTAAATTTAGAAGCACCATACATTGGAGTGTATTGATTCATAAGACTTATATATACAGAATCAGAAAAGTTGCTTGCAATATAGTCCATTATTTTTTTTGAATCGAATAATAGTCCAGGGAGCATTAAATGCCTTATTATTACGCCTTTTTTTATAATGCCATTTTTATCTAAAGTAACTTTACCTACTTGATTTATCATTTCTTTTATATTTCTAGATGCAAATTTAAAGTAATTTGGTGCACTTGAGTATTTTATAGCATATTTATCGTTAAAATATTTAAGATCAGGGAGATATACATCTATATAACCATTGAGTGATTTTATAGCTTCTAAATTAGCATAACTGTTTGTGTTGAATAATATAGGCAGAGATAATCCATTTGATTTTGCAATATATAATGCTTGTTTTATTTCAGGTATATAATGGGAAGGGGTTACTAAATTTATATTATGGGCACCTCTTTTTTGTTGTTCTAAAAATATTTCACTTAATCTTTTTATAGTAATATGTTTACCAAAATTTTCAGAACTTATTTTATAATTCTGGCAAAATACACATTTTAAATTGCAGTTTGAAAAAAATATAGTACCTGAACCTCTGGTACCGGATATACATGGCTCTTCCCATTTATGAAGGGATACTTTGGCTATTTTAATTTTTTCGCTGGCCTTACAAAAACCAAGTTCATTATTTAGTCTATTAATACCGCAATTTCTTGGGCATAATTTACAACATTTTAAAATATCTAACATTTAAAGCACCTCAATTTATGTTAATTAATAATTAATCCAGATTTAGTATAACATATGAATATTACATTTTACATTAACTTTAATGTTTGTTTTTTATGCGGAAAATTAAACATTGCAATATAAATATAAGACTTATTACTCCAAAAGCAGGATACAAAAATGATATTAATTTTATAAAACCTATACAGGATACAGGTATTGTAATCAGAATTATTAAGATTACAGCTCTTTTATAAGACAGGTTAAATATTTCTTCAAAATTCTTTCCTACACTGTATATATTTGATATTTCAGTTGAAAGCATTTCCAACCAGATTATAAGCAATAACAATAATTGTACTAATTTTCCAAATCTATTAGCTATATATAATAGAGGTATTTCATACTTAAATATGTAGGGTATATTCAAGATTAACAAAAAATTTATTATAACAACCAGCAAAGTAAGTCCCAGAGAGCCAAGTATAGTTCCGGCTAGTAAACAATGTTTGTCTTTAATTTCTTTGGATAGAGGGACCAATACACCGCTGCAGCATATTATATTAAAGCCGCCATATATAAAAGCCGAAAGAATCCAGTTGCTTTTTATGGCAGTGACGGATTTTATCTCTGATAAATTAATTTGTTTGTAGAAGGTTATATATAGTATGAATATTGCAACTATGATTACTATAAGAGATGGAACTATAATTGAATTTATTTTTATTAAACCTTCAGTTCCCTTTAAAAGTACAAATACAGCTATAAATATCATAATTATTATTCCAATCCATCTGGATACTTTGAAATATTGGTGAATTAGGGCACCACTACCAGAGAGTATTATGGCAGAACTTCCAATTAGGAAGAATGTTGTAATTGAATTTATTATAGTTCCAAACATTCCAGGACTTACTATTGATATAAATCCGTCATAGGAATTTAATTTATATTTTAAACTTGTATTTATTATAAAAAAACTCATTGATATGTATATGACAAGGCATATTAGTATACCAAAAAAACTTTTATAACCATATATACTAAAAAATTGCGTTATTTCTTGTCCTGAAGCTAAACCTGCACCTACTACGGTTCCTATAAAAACAAAAGCTATTTTAAGAGAACATAATAATTTTTCCAAGAAATAATTCCTCCTATATTTATATTAAAAAATAACTCCTTGTATAAATATATAAAGTTAAATTAAAATAATGTATTATAAATTAAATTTTTATTTAAGGGAAAAATACAAATTATGATATAGAAATTGTTTTTAAAATTGAAAAAGAGGTGAAAACATATGAAAAAAAATAATATAATCAAGTTTTTACTTTTTATATTTATAATTTGTGGACTTTTAGTAGGGTGTGAAAATAATACTAAAAGTAATTCTCAACAAACAAAAGATACTTTTGATATGAAAGCAGCTACAAATGTAGCTAATATATATATGGATTATTTAATAAAAGGCGACATGGTAAATATTAGAAAATTATATTCAAAAAGTATGACAAAAACCCCTATAAAAAATGAAAATAATAAATTAAATATATTTGGATATAGCATACAGGACATTGTTCAAGTTGGAGAATCGGGAGTTTTTAAAATAAATGTTTCAAGATCAGATACAGAAAAGGCATTTGCAAGTTTGGATGAATACTCGATTAAGATAATAAAAGAAAATAATAATTATAAGGTAGAGGAAACTAATAATGTGGTTCAAAAAGAAGCTTTTATATATAAAAGTGCAATAAAAATGAAAACTAAAGATACAGCAGATGTAAATTTAGTCATGGCACTTAAGGCTGTTCCAAGTTATGTATTTTCAAAAGATGACAAAGCAAATATAGAAAAAGTGCCTGTTCCAAGACATAACTTTGGATTTATGAATTTTTCCTATGGCGGAAAATTGCTTGCAGTTACAACTTATGACAAGAATTGTTATATTGGTGTAATAAAAATAGATGAATCATTAGTTACACAGGGCCAAGAATCTGGAAGTGGATCTGATAGTCAAGATACAGGTGGTGGAGAAACTAAAAATAAAGAAGAATTGGAAAAACCTATTGGAAAAGAGATAACTTCTATGGATATTCTAAAAGATGTTAATGTGAATTTTCTAGAATTTTCAAAGGATGAAAAATTTTTAGCTGTTCAGTATAAGACTAAGGACATTGGAGGCTGCATCAGATTGTATAAGGTAGATGGTGGAGATATGGCTAAATATAAGTTTGAGGATAATTTTCCTTTAGACAAGGTGAACGTTGTATTTTCTTCTTTTGATGAGGATACACTAAGTTTTGATGTATTGGCAAAAGATAAGAAAAATAATTCACTATCAAATATTGTAGGTAAATGGCAGCTAAATCTTAAGGACTTTAAAGCTGTTAGAATGTGATATAATTACTTTGAGTAGTTTTGCTGGAAGGAAGTGAACTTTTGGTCTGGGGAAGTAAAAGATATAATAGTTTAAATTATTATCTGAGAAATAAATTCGGATGTAAAGTATTTAAGATATCGTTAGATGCAGGATTTTCTTGCCCTAATAGAGATGGTACTATAGGGACAGGAGGATGTATATTTTGCAGTGAAAGAGGATCAGGAGATTTTGCAGGCAATAGAAGATTTTCAATACATCATCAATTTCAAGATATAAAACAAATGATGAGTAAAAAGTGGAAAAACGGTAAATATATTGCGTATTTTCAGGCATATACTAATACATATGCACCAATTTCTGTCCTCAAGAAAAAATATGAAGAAGCAATAAGTGAAGATGAAGTTGTAGGATTAGCTATAGCTACGAGACCGGATTGTCTTGGAGAGAATGTACTGGATTTAATCGGTAATTTTAATGAAAGATTGTATACTTGGGTGGAACTTGGACTTCAGACTTCAAATGAAAAAACTGCATCTATAATAAATAGAGGTTATAAACTGAAAACTTTTGAAAAAGCAGTTATGGACTTAAGAAATAGAAATATAGATGTAGTTGTACATGTTATATTTGGTCTGCCGGGTGAGGATAGACATGACATGATAAATACAGTAAAATATGTTTCAAATATGGATATACAGGGGATAAAACTTCATTTGCTTCACTTGATGAAACATACCCCTTTAGTTGGATTATACAAATTAGACAAGCTGAAATTTATGACTGAAGAAGAATATATAGATTTAATATGTGAGTCTATAGCAAATATTAATCCTAATATTGTCATACATAGACTTACAGGAGATGCACCAAGAGATATGCTTATTGAACCAAAATGGAGTTTAAAAAAATGGGAAATACTAAATAAAATAGACAGTACACTAGAAGAAAAGAATATTTATCAAGGAATTAATTATAAGAGGAAATGAAAATCATGATATAGTATCTGAGTATAGAAACGATGAGATAGCTCTTTAAAGTTTCTATACTCAAATTATTAATTCATTTGTTTTAATTTATTTTTTAACTTCGTATTTTCATATTTTAAAAGTAAAATTTGTTTTCTTTGAGCTGAGATTTTATCTGTGAGTTTATAAAAATAAATAAATGAAATAGCAATTAGTATAAAAAACAGAAATATTAACATAATTCTCTCCTAGAAATTATACTAATTAAATTATATTCATTAATCCATAAAAAGATGAAAGAGATATACGATATAATTAAATTATAGCTTGTCAATTAATTGATGAAAACTTACAATACCTGCATCTGCGTAAGTTAATAATTCATCAAATGGATGAGGGCAATAAGGATCTTTTATAGCTATCACTGACATATTAGCAGATTTTGCGGATTTAATAGCAGGAAGAGAATCCTCAAATACTACGCATTTTTCAGGAATTACATTAATTTTTTTAGAAGCCAGTAGATATAAGTCAGGAAAATCTTTTCCACGACTTACATCCTGAGTTACAGTGATTATATCGAAAAGATCATATATATTGTTCTTTTTAAGAGCAATTTCAGATATTTCTCTATAATTACTTGTAGCTAGAGCAATTTTTATATTTTTTAATTTTAAAAGTTCTAAAAAATTTTTAACATAAGGTTTTACCATTATATTGCGTGAATATTTATAATAAGCCATATCATACCAATCTTTTTCTATAACATCAAGGCTATCTTCTATGTTAAATTTAGTTTTAAAATAATCTGCAGTTTCTTCAAAATTCAAATGTTCTATTTCAGTTTTTAGATTTAATGGAAACGGTAGATTCTTTTTCTTCAAATATTCTCTGTCGATATCATCCCACATTCCCATAGAATCAATTAAAGTACCATCCAAATCAAAGATAGCCCCTTTAACGTTATTGAGTATATTACAAATTGCTTCTGTATTTGTATTCATTATTTTGTCCTCAATTAGATTTTATAAGACTGTTAAGTATTAAAAGTCTCTCTCAAATATATTTATTTTATCTTTATCTTCAAAGTCTTTTATAGAATGAATTCCTATTTTATCTAATATATTGTTCATGCAAAGGCTATCTATTGAAACTTTTATATCAGAATTTTTAGCAAAGTCATCTACAAATTTCTTGCCATCTTCTTTTTTGATTATAGATTTAGGTCCACCTACACATCCTCCGATACAGCCCATGCCTTCTATAAAATTGGAATCTATTTCACCATTTTGCGCTTTAGAAAGTATATCCTTGCATTCTTTAATTCCGTTTGCTTGAACGGCTTTTAAGAGATTATGTTTTTCTGGAAAAATTCTTTCTACTACATCACTTACTGCTATAGATACTCCACCAGTACGGGCATATAATCTTCCACCTTTTGAAGCATATTCTGAAGATTCATCGTCTTTTAGAACCGAAGGGTTTATATTGAGGGATTCAAATATATCCTTTAATTCCTGGAAAGTGAGTACAAAATCTATATTCCCTTCTATGCCTTTGTTTTTTGCCTCTGCTTTTTTAGCTATACATGGTCCGACAAATACTACTTTACAATCTTTATTTAATTTTTTTAGTATTCTTCCGGCAGCTATCATAGGTGAAACTGAGGGTGAAACATATTTTACTAGATCGTTATAAATTTTTTTTAGCATACCAACCCACATAGGACAGCAGCAGGAAGTTATCATAAGATCATTCTGATTTTTTACATAATGATTAAATTCAATGGCTTCTTTTAAAGTCAGCATATCTGCGAAAAAAGCTACTTCCACCATGTCGGTAAATCCTAATTTTTTAAAAGCTGATCTGAGCTGACCAAGTTTGACTTCCGAACCAAATTGTCCTACTATAGCTGGAGCAACGGCTGCTATTACAGGGACATTCTTTTTTAATATATTGGCAAGAGGAATAAATTCTACTTTATCCATTATACCGCCTTTTGGACATACATCTATACAAATACCACAATCAGCACATTTTTCGTCATCTATAACTGTAGTATTTTTATTTTTGTCAATCATAATTGCATCAAAAGGACATGATTTTTGACATAGCGTTTTACCGCTTTTATCCATACAACTAAGTGAACAGGATTTAACTTTAGTTACTACTTTGTGATTGGAACTATACGAATTTATAGAATCTTTTAAATCAGATATAAAATTTTCATTATAATGTATATCAGTTCCACAAAGGGATGAAATAGCGTTACAAAGTTCCTCCTTGTTTATAGTATCTTCCGAAAGAATTTCATTTATTTTTTCATCAAAATTACCTTCATAGTAGGCTTTTATTATAGTTTTAAATAATTTACTGTATTTTTCCGTCATTTAAAATAACTGCTGCTTAATTAAAATATTAGTTAGTAGCAGTTTTTCCTCCCTTCTATACATTGCTAATTAAATTATATTATACTACTAATCTATATAATTTAGGGGTATTTTTTATAATATATATAGAAAAGGTAGAAAAATATAGTTATTCGACATGTTTAGTAGAACTTTCCACTCCTTTAGTTGGTACTGTGGACATAAGAAAACCAACTAATAATGAGACTACTGCAGGAGCTATTATGTTTATATAAGCTATATATGAAGTCCTATATAAGGAAAAAGCAATAACTACATTTATAAATATTGTTATTATAAAAACATAAATTACAAATTTTGCAAAAGAACTAAACAATTTTTCATATATTTTATGCCTTACAGGTCCACTTAATATGGTTCTAAATAGAAAATAAGAAGAAAAGATAAGTATGATGTCTGCAAATGCTGATATTAAAAAATTTCTCAAATCTAAAAACACCTCCAGTATGTAATTAATTATAGTATTACCATACTGGAGGTTTTTACACATCTTATTTAATATAGCTATTTTTCAAGATACATTTCTCCAACTTTAAATACATCACCTGCACCTATAGTGAAAAATATATCCCCGTCTTTTAAAGTATCATTTAAATAGGATACTATATCTTTGAAATTATTTATATTTTTGCAGTTTATTCCTCGTTTAGAGATACTTTCTGCAAGCATGGCAGAACTAACTTTATGTGTGTCTTTTTCTCTTGCAGCATATATATCTGCCAGTATTAATTCATCTACGTTGTCGAAAGCTTTTACAAAATCATCATATAAGCTCAATGTTCTTGAGAAGGTATGGGGTTGAAATACACAGCATATTCTCTTATGTGGATAATTATTGGCCGCACTTAAGGTAGCTTTTATTTCAGTTGGATGATGTGCATAATCGTCTATTACAGTTACTCCATTTTTCTTCCCTTTAATTTCAAATCTTCTATGTGCACCTTTGAAATTACATAATCCTTCAGATATTTTTTCTGATGGAATATTTAGAATAAGAGCTGAAGCTGTACTTGCAAGTGAGTTCAATATATTATGTTTTCCAGGAACATTTAGTTTAACTGAAGTTACGAGTGTGTTTTTCCTGTATACATCAAAGCTTGCGCATCCATTAGTATCATAGCTTATATTTTTTGCTGTAATTTCTCCGCTTTTTAGACCATAAGTTAATATGTTACAATCTACACTTTTCATTACTTTTTCCATTTTTTCATCATCGCTGCAGCATACAAGATAGCCATCTTTAGGGATTAGCTTTGCAAATTTTATAAATGCGTTCTGTATATCATAAATATCCTTATAATAATCCAAATGATCTGCATCAATATTTAAAATTACACCTACGTAAGGATAGAATTCTAAGAAAGAACCTTTGTATTCACAGGCTTCTGTAATAAAATATTCACTGTGACCTACTCTTACATTACCCCCTATAGAATCAAGTTCTCCACCTACAAGTATGGTAGGATCTAAGTTTGCATTTAGAGAAATGCTTGAAAGCATAGAAGTTGTAGTAGTTTTTCCATGAGTCCCTGCTATAGCTACATTATATTTATGACCTTTCATTATATGACCTAAAAATGAACCTCTTGTCATAAGGGGAATGTTTAGTTCTTTTGCTCTTATAATTTCAGGATTTTCCTTTGATATAGCAGCAGTATACACTATTAAATTTATATCTGAAGTTATATTTTCTTTAAACTGACCTATATTTATTTTTGCACCAAGAGACTTTAGTTTATCTGTTATAGGTGAGGTTTTAATATCAGAGCCGTAAACTGCAAAACCTTTTTTTATTAGAATTTCTGCAAGACCGCTCATGCTTATTCCGCCTATACCTATAAAGTATATTTTTTTATCTTTATCTTTAATGAAATCAAATGACAATAAAATCACTCCTTGTAGTATTGCATTACTTAATAATTATATACAAAAACAAGGCAAAAAAAAACAATTTTAAATTTTATTATTGAAGTTTTTATATATTTTTAATAATGTACAAATATCAGTTGATTAACTTAGGCTTTTAGATTACAATAGTGAATAATAGAACAAAATTTTAAGAAATTATTCGCAAATTTATAATAGATAGGTGATAAAATGCAGAGATTCAGTAGAAATCATAGGATATCCGCTATAACAAAGATTTTGCTTGAGAATCCAAATAAGATAATAAGCTTGAACAATTTTACTAAAATGTTTAGCACAGCTAAATCTACAATTAGTGAAGATATAGTTATGGTTAGAGATACACTTGCAAAGCTTGAAATGGGAAAAATTGAAACTATATCAGGTGCAGCAGGTGGAATTAAGTATGTATGTGGTATATCGAATGAAAAAAACAGAGAATTTGCAGAAAAATTATGTATTATTTTAAAAAATAAAGAAAGAATAATACCAGGTAATTTCCTTTATATGACTGATATTATGTTTAATCCTGAGATAATATATAAAGCTGGAATAATTTTGGCATCTGCATTCGTAGATAAAAATATTGATTATGTAGTCACAGTTGAGACAAAGGGTATACCGCTTGCCTATGAAGTGGCAAGAATGCTTGGAGTTCAGCTGGTTGTTGTAAGAAGGGAAACAAAATTTACTGAAGGATCTACTATTATGGTAAATTATGTATCAGGATCTACAGGAAGAATTCAAAATATGTCATTATCCAAAAAAGCTATGACATTTGGAAGCAAGTGTATATTTATAGATGATTTTATGAAAGCTGGAGGCACAGCCAACGGTATAATAAATCTTTTAAAAGAATTTGAAAGTGAACTTTTAGGAATAGGAATTCTTATAGATAATGTAGAAATTCCAAAAAAATTAATACAGGATTATGTAGCTATAGTAGATTTTAAAGGAATTGATCAAAATGGAGAGGCACAATTGTTTCCTTCTAAAATTATAAAATGATAAGATTAAAAAAAATTATTGTTTTTTCAAAAATAGGAAGGAAAAATATAAATTTTAGAGAATAGTATATACATAAGCATCTAGGAGGTGGATTTATATGCAAATTACAGACGTAAGAGTTAGAAAGATTGCAGCAGAGGGTAAGATGAAAGCTATTGTTTCGGTAACTTTTGATAACGAATTCGTGGTTCACGATATAAAAGTTATAGAAGGTCAGAATGGTCTTTTTATTGCAATGCCTAGTAGAAAGACTCCAGATGGTGAGTTTAAAGATATCGCCCATCCTATAAATACTCAAACAAGGGAAAAAATACAAAAAGCTATTCTTGATGAGTATGAAAAAGTAAAGAACGAAGAAACTGCCGCTAGAGATAAAGTACAGGAATAATAAAAAGGAGTAGAAATACTCCTTTTTATTATTTTACTGCGGTTGCAAATAGTCATTATATAAAATATAATAATATAGGACGTTCAATAAAAGGTATTTTTGTGTAATATAAGTTATAAAAATGTAGTTTAAGGTTATAAAGAGGTGTTAAAATGTATAATTGTGCTATAATATTAGCGGCCGGTGAAGGAAAAAGGATGAAATCAGCTACCCCTAAAGTACTTCATAAGGTATGTGGAAAAGAAATGGTAAATATAGTTATAGATGTAGTTAAAAAAGCACAAATAGATGACATAAATTTGGTTGTAGGTACAGGATTAGAAAAAGTAAAGAAGGCTACTGAATTACAAAATATTCAATATTCAATTCAAGAAAAGCAACTTGGGACAGGTCATGCTGTTATCTGTGCTAAAAATTTTTTAAAGGGTAAAAAGGGAACAGTAGCTATATTTACAGGTGATGCACCTTTAATAAAGGATGATACTATTAAAAAACTTATAAATTTTCATAATGAAGGTGGTTACAGTGCAGTTATTTTGACTTCATTAGTGGATAATCCTTATGGATATGGAAGAATTATAAGAGAAGAAAATGGAAATGTGTCGAAGATAGTAGAACACAAAGATTGTACAGAAGAAGAATTAAAAGTTAATGAAATAAATTCTTCTATGTATTGTTTTGATATAGAAAGTTTGGTTGATAGTTTAGATAAAATACATAATAATAATGCACAGGGTGAATACTATTTAACTGATGTTATAGAGATATTGAAGAAATCAGGTAAGAAAATAGGTGCACTTCCAATTCCTTTTGAAGAAACGCTGGGAGTAAATTCAAGGGAACAGTTGGCAGAAGCTGCAAGAATTATGAGAAAAAGAGTAAATAAAAATCACATGGAGAATGGTGTTACTTTAATTGATCCATGTACTACATATATAGATTTGAATGTAAAAATAGGAAATGATACTATAATATATCCCCAGAATGTGATACAGGGAAGTACTGAAATAGGCAAGAACTGTATTTTATATCCTGGGTCCAGAATAGAAGACAGTATAATAAAAGAAGGAACTATAGTTCAAAGTTCAGTAATATTAGAAAGCAAAATAGGGGAAAATACTACTGTTGGCCCTTTTGCATATATAAGACCTGAAAGTGTGATAGGAAATTCAGTAAGAATAGGCGATTTTGTAGAAGTTAAAAAGTCTACTATAGCAGATAAGACTAAAGTATCACATCTTACTTATATTGGAGATGCAGAAGTTGGAAGCGGCTGTAACTTTGGCTGCGGTACAGTTGTAGTTAATTACGATGGAAAAAAGAAGAACAAAACTATAATTGGAGATAATTCATTTATAGGTTGTAATACAAATTTAGTCTCCCCAGTTAAAGTTAATGACAATACATATATTGCAGCAGGTTCTACTATAACAGATGAAGTACCAGAAGGTTCACTGGCAATAGCAAGAGCAAGGCAAGTAAATAAAGAAGGCTGGATATACAAAAAAGGACTGAATAAATAAAATTAGGAGGGCTTTAAAAAAATGATAACCCATGGTAAAAGCATTAAAATCTTTACAGGTAATTCCTGCCCTAAATTAGGAAAGAGAATAGCTGATATTTTAGGAACAGAGGTTGGAGATGCGAAAGTTTCTACTTTTAGTGATGGAGAAATATCAGTTGACATTAATGAAACAGTTAGAGGAAGGGACGTATTTATAGTTCAATCAACTAACGACCCTGTAAATGACAATTTAATGGAACTTTTGATTATGATTGATGCGTTTAAGAGAGCATCAGCAGGAAGGATAACAGCGGTAATACCATACTATGGATATGCAAGACAGGATAGGAAAGCCAAAGCTAGAGATCCAATTACTGCAAAACTTGTTGCGGATATATTAACTGCAGCTGGTGCAGACAGGGTACTCACTATGGACTTACATGCATCACAGATTCAGGGATATTTTAATATTCCTTTAGATAATCTTGTTGGAGCACCAATACTTTCAAAGTATTATATTGAACAAGGTTTTGCTAATAGAGATGACGTAGTTGTAGTTTCACCAGATCTCGGAAGCGTAAGAAGAGCTAGAAGTTTTGCTGATAAGCTTGGATTACAGATAGCCATTATAGATAAGAGAAGGCCGAAACCTAATGTATCAGAGGTTATGAATATAATTGGAGATATAAAAGGAAAGACGGTTATATTGGTAGATGATATGATAGATACAGCTGGGACCATAACAAATGGTGCAAATGCATTAGTTGAAAGAGGCGCAAAGGAAGTATACGCTTGTTGTACTCATGGTGTTTTATCAGGACCTGCAATTGAGAGGATAGAAAAGTCTGTTATAAAAGAGCTAGTAATGCTAAACACTATAGAATTACCAAAAGATAAAATACTTGATAAATTTAAAATATTATCTGTAGCTCCAGTATTTGCAGAAGCTATAAGAAGGATTTATGAAGATATTTCAGTAAGTAAATTATTTGAAGATTAAGTATGGAAGGCATGCAGATTAATTCTGTATGCCTTTTTTATTTAGATATTAATATATTGTAACTTATTTGTAACATTTATATTGTATACTATTATGCTATATTGTATATGTGGTAAATTAATATTAAGCTATTATGAATTTATATGCAATAATTTTGTATAAGGAGAGATTATATATGGAAGGTTCAATTGGAAAGATTTTAATTGTAGATGATGATGAAAATATATGTGAAGTAATAAAGATGTATGTGGAAAGTGCAGGATATGAAGTAAAGGTAGTAAATGATGGAAAATCAGCTCAGGATGCTTTTTTAGAATATAAACCAGATTTAGTATTACTTGATATAATGCTTCCTAACATAGATGGAATAGATGTACTTAAGTGGATAAGAAAGGATTATGAAACCCCTGTAATTATGCTTACTGCAAAAGGTGAAACTTTTGATAAAGTGCTGGGACTTGAACTTGGTGCAGATGATTATATAGTCAAACCATTTGAAGCCAAAGAAATGCTGGCAAGAATTAAGGCTGTACTTAGGAGATATAATGTTGATAATGAGAGCAAGGAGGTATTAAAATTTCAGGATTTAACAATAGATATAAATTCATATACAGTCGTATACAAGAATAATGATGTTAAAATGCCTCCAAAAGAATTTGAACTATTGTATTATTTAGCAAATAATAAAAACAGGGTTTTTACAAGGGAACAACTTTTATGTGAAGTTTGGGGGTATGATTATCCAGGAGATTCAAGAACAGTAGATGTACATGTAAAGAGATTAAGGGAAAAACTTCAAGGCGGACCTAACTGGCAAATAGAAACTGTGTGGGGTGTAGGTTATAAATTTGAGGTGAAATAGTATGAAAAAAAGTGTATTTTCAAAGCTTGTAGCGGCATTTACTGCAATTATTGTATTAAGTTTTGTTATGACTTTTGCTTTTTTATCTTATTGGTTTGAAAATTATTATTTTAATCAACGAAAAGTTGAACTGCTGAGGGAATCGCAATTTATAAAAGAAAGAGCACTTGAATATTTAAATGGAAATATAACTTCTCAAGATATAAATAGTACTATAACATACATAGGAAACTACTTGTCGGCAGATATATGGCTTATAGATAATTATGGATATGTATATTCTGTATCCAAAAGTCAGCACAAAAAATTAATAGCTACTTCAAAACAAATAGTGACAAGTGATTTAGAAGAGCTTAGAAAGAATAAAACTGTAGATAAAAGAGGGACTTATTCAGATGTATTTATTGCACCTGTTCATACTTTTGAAGTTCCAATATTTTCAAATGGAGTATTCAGGGGAGCTATAATGATGCATACATCTATAACTGAATTAAAAGGTCCTATAAAAAGAGTGTATGAAATAATATGGTTATCTGCTGCTATGGCTATTATAATTTCATGCATTGTTATATATTATCTTTCACAAAGAATAATTATAAAACCTCTTGAAAAAATAAACTATGTGGCAGATAAAATATCAAAAGGAGAAGTGGAAAAAAGAGTTCATATAGATTCAAATGATGAAATTGGTGTACTTGCGAAGTCTTTTAATGGTATGGCAGACTCACTGGAAGCTGTAGAAAAGAATAGAAGGCAATTCATATCTAATGTATCACATGAGATAAGGTCTCCAATAACATCAATAAAAGGATTTATAGGTGGTATGCTTGATGGCGTAATTCCTGAAGAAAAGCAGAATTATTATCTTTCTTTAACTTATTCTGAAATACAAAGACTTACAAGGCTTGTAAATGATCTCCTTGATTTGTCGGCTATAGAAGCTGGACAGTTCAAGCTTAGAGTTGAGAAAGTAGATATAAATGAAATAATAAGATTATGCGTAATAAAATTTGAAACAAAAATAAATAATAAGAAGTTAAAAGTAGATGTTTATATGGAAAATGACAAATTGTTTGTAGCAGCAGATAAAGACAGAATAACTCAGGTAGTTACAAATCTAATAGATAATGCAATAAAGTATGTAAATCCAGGAGGCAATATAAAAGTTTCAGTTAGGACAAAAGGAGATAAAGCTCTTATATCAGTTTTTAATGATGGTCCTTGTATAAATGAAGCTGATTTAAACAATATATGGGATAGATTTTATAAAGGAGATAAATCCAGAACCTCAAAAGTAAGTACGGGACTTGGATTGCCAATAGTTAGAAGTATATTAACTCAGCTTGGAGAAGATATTTGGGTTGAAAATAAGAAAGATGTAGGAGTAAAATTTATATTTACACTTAAGAAGGTTTAAGAAATCATTACATTACGTTCATATATACGTAAAAATTTTTTATTATAATAATTTTAATTTCAGAAACTATGAGGTGTGATTTAATGAATGATGATAAAAATCAGAGTGTAAGAGATACAAAATGGGAAAATGTTGGTAACGATGAAGGAAAGATAAAATTTATAAATAGTAAAAAGAAATCTAATATAAAGAAGATAATTAAAATGCTTTCTTTTATATTAATAGCGGCAGTTTCTGGCGGAATATCAGGATGTTATGTAACAAATAAAATAGAATCGAATAGGACTTATACTCAAAATAAACAGACATTAACTAAATCAGGAAAAAATGCAGATGAAACTGATAAGATTGAAAAACAAAACCAAAATTCCGGAAATAATAATTCTATAAATAAAGTAGCAGAATTAGTAGGACCTACAGTAGTAGGCATAAGTAATAAATCACAAGGATATTTTGGTGACGAGGATACAGGAAGTGGTTCAGGTATAATAATAGATTCAAAAGGTTATATAGTTACAAATTATCATGTAATAAAGGATGCTGATAAAGTTACAGTAAAACTTTCGAGTGGAAAAATATTAAATGCTTCTATTCAGGGAGTGGATGAGAGATCAGATCTGGCGGTCATAAAAGTAAGCGCGGATAATCTGCCACAAGCAACATTAGGTGATTCTGCAAAAGTTAAGGTTGGAGATACTGCTATTGCAATAGGTAATCCATTGGGAGAAGAATTTGCAGGATCAGTGACGGCAGGGATAATAAGCGCGCTAAACAGAAAGATAGAGTACAATGGCTCTGTATATAAGGTAATACAGACGGATGCTGCTATAAACCCTGGTAATAGTGGAGGGCCACTTTGCAATAGTAATGGAGAAGTTATCGGAATAAACAGTCTTAAAATGGGAACATCAGAAAATGCGGAAGGTATGGGCTTTGCCATATCAATAAATGAAGCTAAAAGCATAATAAATACACTTATGAATAAAGGTAAAGTTGCAAGACCTTATTTGGGTATATACGGAGAAAGTGTTGCATCAGAGGATAGCAAGATTCATGGTATTTATATTCAGGAAGTTGAAAGAGAAAGTGGTGCAGCCAGGGCGGGTATAAAACCTACTGATATTCTTTTGGAATTTGATGGTAAGAAGGTTCTTCGACTGGATGATGTTCAGGAAATTATAGATTCACATAAAGTTGGAGACAAAGTTAAGTGTAAAATTTTAAGAAATGGGAATACTATAGAAGTAAATGTAGACTTATTGGAAATGCCATAGAAATTATAAAATAGTGTCTTAACTAATAAAATTTACTTTTTACACCTCTTTATTATTTATGATTTTTAGTATAATATATAAATATGTAGAATTAAACTGCTTAATTTAGTTTTAGCTTAGCAATTTATTGTTAAGTTAAGACTTTTATGTATATAATTAACTAAATGATATGATGTTAGATTGGAGTAAAATTAATGTTTTTAATAGTTGGACTAGGCAATATAGGCACTAAATATGAGCATACGAGACATAATGTAGGATTTGATGCTATCGATTTTATAAGTGATCAATATGGTATAAATATTAATAGGCAAAAATTTAAAGGAACTTATGGAGAAGGCATAATAGCAGGTGAAAAGGTTATACTTTTAAAACCCAGCACTTATATGAATTTAAGCGGCGAGAGTGTAAGAGAAATAGTAAATTTTTATAAAATAAGCAATAAAAACATAATAGTTATTCATGATGATATAAGTCTACCACTAGGGAAGCTAAGGATAAGACAAAAGGGAAGTGCAGGAGGACATAATGGAATAAAGAACATAATAAGTAACTTAAATACAGATGAATTTATAAGAATAAAAATAGGGGTTGGACAGCCTAATGTAGATTTAGTATCTTATGTTTTAGGTAAGTTTAACAAAGAAGAGTTTGAACATATACAAAAGGTTTTTAAAGTTGCAAAGGATACAGTTTATTGTATTATAAACGAAAATACAATAGAGGCTATGAACAAGTTTAATGGTTTAAATATATAAAAAATCATATTTTATTGCCGTGAATCCCTGAATAAAGGGGTTAACGGTTGTTGTGCGTTAAATTTTTAAATTTAGAAAGGTTGTTAAAATGAGACTAGACGGACTTATAAAACCTATTAATAGTAGTGTAGAGTTTGATGATATAAGAAATTCAATAGAAAATGAGAAATTCCCAATAGGAGTGTATGGACTTTCTGATTCTGGGCGGAGCTATTTAATTGATGCAGTGCAGCAGGAAGTAGACAAATCTTTTTTAATTGTTACTCATAGTGATGTTGAGGCAAGAAAGTTATATGAAGATTTATCATTTTATGATGTAAAAGTATATTATTTTCCAACTAAAGAAGTGGTTTTTTATAATATAGATGCTATATCGGGTGATTTGAGATGGGAAAGATTAAAAGTAATCAGGCAGATGATAAACAAGGGTAAAAAAATTATAGTAACCTGCATAGAAGCACTGGCGTCTATTTATATACCTGCAGTTTTGTATAAAAAATACACATTTAAATTATCACAGGGGAAAAGTATAGACATAAAAGATTTAAGCCAAAAATTAGTTCAATGTGGATATGAAAGAGTAGACACGATTGATTCTAAAGGACAGTTTTCGATAAGAGGCGGAATAATGGATATATATCCACCAATTTTAGCTCAACCATATAGAGTAGAACTGTTTGGAGATGAAATTGAGTCTATCAGGAATTTTAATATAGAATCACAGCGAAGTATTGAAAAAGTGAAAAGTATAGAAATTTTTCCAGCAAAAGAAATAATATTGGATGACGAACAAATTAAAAATGGTTATAAAAATATAGATGAGGATAGAAAACGTATTATCAGCAAATTAAAAAGCAGCAAAAATAATGATGCCGCAGATAAATTAGAGGACATAATAAATAAGAATCTGGAGTCACTGGAAGAAAATCTAAGCTTTGAAACTATAGATAGTTTTCTCCCGTATTTTTATGATAAACCATCTTTATTTATGGATTATGTAAAGAATTATTTTATAATAATAGATGATGTAAAAAGATGTATTGGCAAATTGGACAGTGTATATTTTGAATTTGAAGAAAATTATAAAAGCTTCCTTCAAAGAGGCAGTGTCTTGCCAAAACAGGCGAAGCTTCTTATAGATAAGGAGCAGGTTATAGATAGTTTAAAAACAAGAAATGTTATTACAATAGATGCAATTGCCAAATCTACACGAGAATTGAAGCCAGAATCAATAGTTAAGTTTTCTCAAATAACGTTAAACAATTATCAAGGCCAAATGGAATTGTTGATTGAAGAAATAAAGGAAAAAAAGTCAAACAATTTTAAAACTTTGATTCTGGCCGGTACGAGACCTAGAGGCGAAAGATTATCAAAAACGCTAAGGGATATGGGTATAGAAAACAGTTATAGGGATGTAATAAATGAAATTCAGCCAGGTGAAGTAGTTATAACATTTGGAAGTCAATTGAATGGTTTTGAGTATCCTGATTTAAAGGTTTGTGTAATATCTGATAAAGAAGTGTTTGGAGTTGCAAAAAAGAAAAAATCCAAAAAAATGCCTAAAAAGGGCATAAATAAAATAAAAAGTTTTGCAGAATTGAAACCTGGAGACTATATAGTCCATGTCAATCATGGTATAGGAATATATAAAGGAATAAAACAGCTTGAAGTGCAGGGACATAAAAAAGATTATCTGGAACTTACATATGATTCTGATGATAAATTATATGTACCTGTTGAACAACTTGATATGGTTCAAAAATATATAGGTAATGAGGGTAATTCACCAAAGATAAATAAATTAGGTGGTTCAGAATGGACTAAAGCCAAGAAAAAGGCAAAAAAATCCATAGAGGAAATAGCAGATGACTTAGTAAAATTATATGCGGTTAGATCTACAGTGAAAGGATACAAATATTCAAAAGATACTGTATGGCAAAAACAATTTGAAGATGAATTTCCATATGAGGAAACTCCAGATCAGTTGTCAACAATACATGATATAAAAGGGGATATGGAATCTAACAAAGTTATGGATAGATTACTTTGCGGCGATGTAGGTTATGGGAAAACCGAGGTAGCTGTAAGAGCAGCGTTCAAGGCTGTTATGGATGGAAAACAAGTGGCATTTTTAGTGCCAACCACTATACTTGCCCAGCAGCATTATACTAATTTTATTAAAAGATTTTCGGATTTTCCTGTAAAAATAGATATGGTAAGTAGGTTTAAAACTCAGGCTGAACAAAAGAAGACTATAAAAGCTTTAAAAAAAGGAGAAGTGGATATACTTATAGGAACTCATAGAATACTACAGAAAGATGTAGAATTTAAAGACCTTGGACTGCTTATAATAGACGAGGAACAGAGATTCGGAGTTACGCACAAGGAAAAAATAAAAAAGATGAGAAAAAATGTAGACGTCCTTACTTTAAGTGCTACCCCTATACCTAGAACGCTGCATATGTCACTTGTAGGTGTAAGAGATATAAGTGTTATAGAAACTCCACCTGAGGAAAGACGTCCGATACAAACTTATGTAGTGGAATATAATGATCAACTGATAAGGGATGCCATATTAAGGGAGATAAATAGAGGCGGACAGATTTATTTTGTATATAATAGAGTTGAAAGTATAGGTAAAATGGCAGCATATATATCAAAACTTGTACCGGAGACGAAAGTGGCAGTTGCCCATGGTCAGATGCAGGAAAGGGAACTTGAAAATGTAATGGTTTCTTTTATGAATAATGAATTTAACGTTTTAGTATGTACTACTATCATAGAAACAGGTATGGATATTCAAAATGTAAATACAATGATAATTTATGATGCAGATAGAATGGGATTATCTCAATTGTATCAACTTAGAGGTAGAGTGGGCAGGACAGACAAGATAGCATATTGCTATTTGACATATAAAAAAGATAAAATTCTTACAGAAGTAGCAGAAAAAAGACTTAAGGCAATTAAGGATTTTACAGAACTAGGTTCCGGATTTAAAATAGCTTTAAAGGATCTTGAAATAAGAGGCGCAGGCAATATGATGGGATCATCACAGCATGGACATATGGCAGCTATAGGATATGATTTATATTGCCAGATGCTTGAAAATACTATCAAACTTGTAAAAGGAGAGATAGATGAAGAACCAATAGAGACTGTAGTAGAATTAAAAGTTGATGCGTATATTCCAGAAAATTATATAACAGATGAGGTGCAGAAGATAGAAATTTATAAAAAGATAGCATCAATAGATTCTTATGATGACATGATGGATATAACAGATGAACTTGAAGATAGATTTTCCAGTATACCAGATTCTGTGCTTAATTTAATGAACATAGCTTATATAAGAAGTATTGGCAAGAAACTTGGTATAGAGGAGATAAAAGAAAAAAAGGATGAAGTAGTATTTTTATTTAAAGGTAAAGAAAAAATAAATCATATCGTTTTAAAAAATATTTTAAAACAATATGGACGAAATATAATTTTGAAGATGGATGACAAACCTGGTTTTGGATATAGAATTAAGGATATAAAAAGAAATGATTTTGTACCAAACATAAAAAATATTATGGAATTCATGATTAAAATACAGGAGGAAGATAACAGTATAAAAGTGGAATAAATAAATTACAATATATGTAAAAAATATGAACAAAAATGGTTTTGTAGTAGATTTATATTTGTGATAAAATTGATTTATATGATTTACAAAAATAAACATGAAAATTCTAAACAATTTTCAGTACATAAAGAGTGGAGGAATATTAGTGAGTAAAGTAAAGAGAATTTTAACTGCTGTTTTTGCAATTACAATGGCATTTTCAATTGCAGGTTGCAGTATGATAGAAAAGACACCGGAAGCTATACAAAAAAGTGCAGTAGCTGTAGTTAATGGCGAAAAAATAACAAGAGAGGATTTAGACAAAGATCCAAATACCATTCAAATTATTCAGCAGGCAAAGCAGCAATATGGTGATGACTACGCAAAGAATGAAGAGGCAGTAAGTGCAATAAAAACTCAGAAAGAGCAAATATTAGACAATATGATAACACAGAAGGTATTAGCTCAGAAAGCTAAAGAACTGAACTTACTTCCAACTGATGCTAAAGTAAAAAGTGATACTGAAACTCAGATAGCTAAACTAAAAAAGCAATCATTTGGAAATGATGAAACTAAGTTTAAAGAAACATTGGCTCAACAAGGATTTACAGAACAATCTTTAAAAGATATGTTTATAACACAAATTAGAAACCAGGAAATACAGGATAATATATCTAAATACCTGGCTAAAGGAATAAAAATAACAGATAAACAAATTGAAGATTATTATAATAAAAATAAAACAAAGTATACTGAAAAACCAGATACAATGCATCTAGAGCATATACTTGTTAAAACTAAAGCAGATGCTGAAAAAGTAAAGAAGAGACTTGAAAATGAAAAATTTTCTGATGTAGCAAAAGATGTTTCTCAAGACACTGCGACTAAAGACAAGGGTGGAGATTTAGGAACTATAACTTATGGTGACTCCAATTATGATGCTCAATTCATGGCAGGAGCTGAGAATTTAAAAAAGGGAGAAATATCAGATCCTATCCAAAGCAGTTTTGGATGGCATATAATAAAATGTATAGATAAAACTGAATATCCAGTTCAAAAGCTTTCAAAAGTAAAAGATAAGATAAAGAGTCAATTAGAAGATACACAGAAAAGTACGAAGTTTTCACAAAAAAGTGATGAATGGAAAAAAGCTGCAAAGATAACTAAAAAAGAAAGTAATATAATGTAACAAAGATTTGATATAGTGAAAATAGCCTTAATTAAAAAAATTAATTAAGGCTATTTTTAATTTTTAATAATTTTAATAACAATTGTGCATAAAATTTCATATTTAGAAAAATAATAATAATACAATTCATAATTAAGGAGGAATTAGCATGAAAGCAACTGGAATTGTTAGGCGTATAGATGATCTGGGCAGAGTTGTTATACCTAAGGAAATAAGGAGAACTCTTAGAATAAGAGAAGGTGATCCGCTTGAAATATTTACAGATAGAGAGGGCGGCGTAATTTTAAAAAAATATTCACCTATTGATGAACTCAGCGAGATTTCAAAAGGTTATGCAGAATCACTTCAACAAACTATTGGTAATATAGTTTTAATATGTGATACTGATAGTATAGTCTCTGTATCAGGTACATCAAAAAAAGAATATGTAGATAAAAAGATAAGTCAGGATCTGGAGGATGTAATTGAGAACAGAAAATTAGCTTTTTTTGAAGGCAAAGAAATAATTGATATATATGATGATGAAGAAGCAGAAGAAAAGTATTCAGCTCAAGTAATATATCCTATTATATCAGGAGGAGATGCAATTGGAGCTGTTATAATAACTTCAAAGGAAGATGTGGAATTTGGTGATGTAGAAGTTAAATTAGCTGCAACTGCAGCATCCTTCTTAGGAAAGCAGATGGAAGAATAAATATAATGGCAGTCTTTACTGCCATTATATTTTTTAATTAAATCCTGCAACATAGAAAATATATCTTTTAAAATTATTGACAATAATATAAAAAATACTCACCAAAAGTAATAATAATTAAAAAAATAAAATAACTATTAAACGTATATATTATTAAAATGCAAGTTCTAATTATAGCAATTCGGGGGTATTTTTTATGATAAAACAGTCGCTTATGAAGGGTACTTTTATTTTAGGTGCAGCAGGTATGATTTGTAAATTTTTAGGATTGTTTTTTAGATGGCCATTGCAAATGCTTATTGGAGATGAAGGAGTCGGCTATTATCAGATGTCATTTCCATTATATATGTTTTTTATAGCTGCGGCTTCAGGAATACCTGTAGCTGTTTCTAAAATGGTATCTGAAAGCTATGCTACAGGAGACTATATAAAAGTAATACAAATACTTAAAAAATCCATATTACTTATGTTTATACTTGGTACTGGATTTACTGCATTAATTTTGGCTTTCTCTAAGCCTATAATAAAATTTTTAAAGTGGGGTGATAAATCCTATTATTCTTTAATAGCCATTGCTTTTGCACCTATGTTTATATCTATAATGAGTGCTTTTAGAGGATTTTTTCAAGGCCTTCAAAACATGAATTATACAGCAATATCCCAAGTAATAGAGCAGATAGGTAGAGTAATTGTAGGAGTTGGACTTGCTTATTTGTTTTTGCCAAAAGGTATAGAATATTCTGCTGGAGGAGCAGCACTTGGAGCGGCAGCAGGTGGATTATTTGGGGGAATATATCTTATTAAAAAGTACTTTAGTATAAGAAAAGAAATAAATGTATATAATCCTCCAGATAATGAAGATGTGTTAAGTACCCTTTTATATATAGCTATTCCTGTATCTATAGGATCTGCAGTAAGTAGTATAATGAGTCTCATAGATTCAGCGATTGTGCCTCAAAAATTATTACAAGCAGGATTTACGTATAAACAAGCAACTATATTATATGGACAACTTACAGGAAAAGCTTTTATACTAATAAATGTTCCACTAACACTTTCAGCAGCTTTATGTGCATCACTAGTGCCTATAATTGCAGAATATAATGTAATGCACAATAGACATGAAGTAATAAATAAAGTAGATTTGGCATTTAAGCTTTCTTTTGTTATAGCACTTCCATGTATGCTTGGACTTTATACTTTAGCTCATCCAGTTTTGGAATTAATATTTCCAGGACAGTCAGCGGGATTTAATATATTGCAGTATTCATCAATTTCTATACCGTTTATAATAATTACTCAAACTACTACAGCTATACTTCAAGGCTCGGGCTGTTATATAAAACCTGTATTAAATTTGGCTGTTGGGTGTATTATAAAAATAGTGATTACACTATGTCTGGTACCTATTCCTTATATAAATATATATGGAGCAATAATTGGAAGTACACTTGCTTATCTGGCAGCTGCATTTTTGAATATTAAATTATTGAAACGTAAATTGGACATTAATATAAATTATTTTCAGACTTTAATAAAACCAGCATTTACTTCAATTTTAATGATAATATCTGTTGTAATTATCTATATAAATGTCTATAATTATACCATGAGTGGTAGGATTGCTTGCTTTTTTGCTATACTTTTAGGAATAGTAATTTATGCTGTATTATTAATTGTATTCAGGATATTTAAGTATAGCTATATAAAAAATAGATTTTTTAAAAAATAAAGGGGAAATGCCCGTGATTAAAGTAATAGGTTTGGGACCAGGGGCTGTGGAGTCAATTACTCTTGGAACCATGAATATATTGAAAAATGCTTCAAGAATATATTTGAGAACTGCGAAACATCCTACAGTAAAATATTTAAAAGATGAAAAAATACAATTTGAAACTTATGATGATATGTATGAAAATGCACAAAATTTTGATGATGTTTATGAAAAAATAGCAGAAGATTTAGTAAATAAAGAGCAGAAATTTAAAAATATAGTATATGCAGTACCAGGTCATCCGCTTGTAGCAGAAAAATCAGTTAAATTACTTATTGAGCTATGTAAAAACAGTTCTATTGATATTGATATAGTTCCGGCAGTAAGTTTTGTAGACGCTATTTTTGAAAGCCTTAAAATAGATATGATACAAGGAATTAAGATTATAGATGCTTTCGATATAAAAACTCAAATCTTAGATAAAAGAACCGGTATCATAATAACACAGGTGTATAACAAGTTTATTGCATCAGATGTAAAACTTCAATTAATGGAGTACTATAAACCTGATATAGATATATATTTTATAAGAGCAGCTGGAGTCAAAGAACTCGAGACAATAAAAAAAATAAAATTATACGAACTTGACAGGCAGGAAGATATAGATTATTTAACTTCTATTTATATACCTAAAAACTCAAATGCTGTATATGATTTTAGAGATTTACTGGATATAGTTGAGAAACTTAGGGGAGAGAATGGTTGTCCGTGGGATAGAGAGCAGAGCCATGAAAGCGTAAAGAGGAATCTTATTGAGGAAAGTTATGAGGCAGTAGAAGCTATAGAGAAGAATAATGATGATGAATTAACAGAAGAACTTGGAGATGTGCTTTTTCAAGTGGTCTTTCATTCACAGATGGGAAAAGAAGAAGGATTTTTTGATATTAATGATGTAACGGATGCAATATGCAAAAAAATGATAGAAAGGCATCCACATGTGTTTGGTAACATTAAAGTAAAAAATTCAAAAGAAGTGCTTCTAAACTGGGATGAAATAAAGAAAAAAGAGCAGGGATTAAAGAGTTATACAGAAGAGCTTGAACATGTTGCAAAAACATTACCAGCTCTTATTAGAGCAGACAAAGTTCAAAAAAAGGCATCTAAAATTGGATTCGATCTGTATAATATTGAGTGTGTCTTAGACAAGATTTTAGAAGAATATAATGAAATAAAAAATGTATATAAAGGCAATGAAAGGGCAAAAATAGTAGAAGAAATAGGAGATTTAATATTTACTACAGTAAATTTTGCCAGATTCCTTGACATTGACCCCGAATTTGCATTAAATTATACTATAGAGAAATTTATAAAAAGATTTGCATATATAGAAAATGAGGCTAGATCTAGAAATATAGACATGAAAAATATGACATTGAAAGAAATGGACTATATCTGGGAAAAGTCTAAAAATAAATAAAAACAGTTTTATATGCAAAAAAAGAAGGATTTTTTAAGTTAATGAAGAATATGCTATATGTTGTGTATAGTGTACCAATTATTAAGGAGGTAAGAAAAGTGAATAAATCAGAATTAATTGCAAGTATATCAGAAAAATCAAAACTAACTAAAAAGGATGCTGAAGCAGCATTAAAAGGGTTTATACAAAGTGTCGAAGAAACACTTGAAAATGGAGATAAAGTTCAGTTGGTTGGGTTTGGAACATTTGAAACAAGAAAGAGAGCTGCAAGAGTTGGAAGAAACCCAAGAACTAAAGAAGAAATAAATATACCGGAGTCCACAGTTCCTGTATTCAAAGCTGGAAAGGAATTTAAAGATAAGGTAAATAAATAAAATATTTTTCAAAGAACCCGGGTGAAAATCTAGGTTCTTTGTTTTAATAAGGGGAGTTTATTGTGAGATTAGATAAATATCTTAAAGTATCTAGAATAATAAAGAGAAGAACTGTAGCTAAAGAAGCGTGTGAAGGCGGTAGAGTGAGTATAAACGGTAAAGTCTGCAAAGCTGGTACTGAAGTAAAAGAAGGAGATATAATAGAAATCAAGTATGCAAACAGTGCACTAAAAGCTAGAATAATAAATATAGATAATCATGTAACTAAAGAAAATGCTAAAAATATGTATGAAATAATTTTAGATAAAGATAATAAATAATAATGTAATATGTGTACCGCTGCCTACATACAATTATTATAGGTGGAGGGATGTATTATGGAAAAAAAGGAGAACAACTTAGATGACAAAAAGAGTTTATTAAGTCTTGAAAATAGAAAGAAATTAGTTATTACAGGAATTGTTGAAGTAATAAGTTTTAATGATGAGCAAATAATATTAAATACAAATTTAGGTACATTAAATATAAAAGGTATATCTCTTAAAATGAATAAATTGGATGTACAGAATGGTCAGGTAATCATCATAGGAACTGTAAACTCTTGTATATATAGTAATAATCATTTAAAGAAAAAGAGAACTGGTATGATTTCAAAAATGTTTAAATGAAATATATTTATATACTTGTAGTATAAGTTAAGAACGAAGGTGATTATTAATGATTATACCAATAAGCATGCAATTTAGGCTCATGATATTTAGCTTTACTGCGGGGATTATAACAGGTATATTATTTGATTTATATAGAATTATAAGAGGTTTTACCAACTTAAATAAATTGGTAGTTTTTATAGAAGACATATTATTTTGGACTTTTGCAGGAATAAGTGTATTTGTATTTTTGTTTTATACTAATTATGCTTATACAGATGTATATGTGTATTTATGGATAGCACTTGGTATATATATGTATTTTAAATTATTAAGTAAAATATTTTTTAACATGGAGAAGATTATATTTAAGTCAATGGGAAGGTTGAATAGAATGCTTATAAATACTATTATGTATCCATTTTATTATTTTAAATCAAAAAAAAGAAAAAATCGTAAAAAATAGCTTGAATAAAATTGAAAATCAAATTAAAATATAATTGAATGTATTTTAAATAAATGGTATAGTTTATAAGATAGCACAAATTATAAGCATATGGAGTATAATATATTAAGAGAATTGGTGATATTAATGAAATTTAGAATTAAACCTAAAAATATATTTGTTATTTTAATAGCTGCATACGTATGCTATATATTTGTAAATCAACAAATAACTATGCGAAATATAAATCAGCAGATAAATGATAAGCATGCAGAAGAACAGAAATTAAAAGAAAAAAACATAAAATTACAGGATGAAGTTAAAATGTCTACATCAGATATGTACATTGAGAAATTGGCTAGAGAAAAGTTAGGTTTTATTAAGCAAGGTGAAACTCCTGTAATAAACGTTAAAAATTAATACTTAGTTTATAAATTTTATTTATATATAATATTTTTAAGGAGGAATCTTTTTAATATGACCTTAAAGGCAGGAAGCATACTAGAAGGTACAGTAGTTAATATAACTAATTTTGGAGCTTTTGTTGAAGTTGACGGTAAAACTGGATTGGTGCATATATCTGAAATATCGGATACCTATGTTAAAAACATAAGAGATTATCTTAAGGAAAAAGATAAAGTAAATGTAAAAGTAATTTCGATTGATGATAATGGAAAAATAAGTTTATCAATTAAGCAGGCTAAATCTAATAAAAAGACTGCTAGACCTATGGAAATAGATTGGCAGAAAGAGCAAAACAAACAAGAACAGGGAAATTTTGAAGATAGGTTATCTAAATTTTTAAAAGAAAGTGAAGAAAGATTTCAAGATATTAAAAAACATCAAGACTCAAAAGGTAGAGGATATAAGAAATCTTCTAATTATTAATACTTGTTTGTAAGAGGCTTTATAGCCTCTTTATATATTTTGATCAAAATTAAAAAAATAGTTGACAGTATGTGTTTTATGATATATAATAATTTATGTTGCTGAGTTGAAGCAATGCAAGTATAACGATTATGATGATGCTGGAGTGGCGGAACTGGCAGACGCACAGGACTTAAAATCCTGCGGGCTTTAAAACCCGTACCGGTTCGATTCCGGTCTTCAGCACCAAATATCGCGGGGTGGAGCAGTTGGTAGCTCGTCGGGCTCATAACCCGAAGGTCGCAGGTTCAAGTCCTGCCTCCGCAACCATGTTTTTTAATGTGGCGGAATAGCTCAGATGGCTAGAGCATTCGGTTCATACCCGAAGTGTCGTAGGTTCGATTCCTATTTCCGCTACCATTTTTTTTATTTCTTTAAATATGATGCTGGAGTGGCGGAACTGGCAGACGCACAGGACTTAAAATCCTGCGGGCTTTAAAACCCGTACCGGTTCGATTCCGGTCTTCAGCACCAA
>NZ_JAGGLM010000025.1 GCF_017874415.1 Clostridium algifaecis | reverse complement strand
AAAGTTAACTTGAAAAACTTTAAAAACTTATTTTAGAAGATTATCTCATAATTTTCTAACACTTTCTATCCACTTTCTTATTTGACGGTTACTTTATATATAACTTTGGGGGGATATATGTGGGAAAAATTAAATGTATAATGTTTGACTGTATGGAAACTATTGTAGATATGAGTGAGCTTCCATGTAAAAGTGATTATGCACTTTGGGCTTTTCAAGGCTCTGGATGTGAAAAATATTTTAAAGACTTTGATGAATTTTATGATCTTTATAAAAAAGCAAATGAAGATATTTTATATCAAAATCCAGATTATAAGGAATATAGCTTTGAATATATTTATGAGTATATTTTAAAATACAAAAATATTTATAAAGATGATCAGAAAAATATTATAAATTTGCTTTCAGAAAATTATTGGCGAAACTATAAAAGAAGATGTTATGTTGATAAAAGTATAATAAATACACTGACATATTTAAATTCCAAATATACATTAGGTATTGTTTCAAATTTCAAGTTTATTGGTGGAATAGAGGATTTGCTTAAGAGTGAAGGAATATACCGTCTTTTCAGTTTTATTGTGGTTTCAATTAATGAGGGGGTTCGAAAACCGAATTCTAAATTGTATAATATTGCAATAAAAAAATCAGGTTTTTCAAAAAATCATATATTGTTTCTAGGAGATAGCTTTGAAAATGATTATAAAGCTCCTGAAAAAGTTGGACTTGAAGCTATACTTCTGGACAAAGGAAAAGATAAAAAAGCAAATTGCAAAAGAATAAGCAAATTCAGCGATATTGAAGATGAAATAGAAGACTTATAGTTATAAATTATAGGTCTTCTATTTT
The DNA here is from genome assembly GCF_017874415.1 of Clostridium algifaecis. Taxonomy (GTDB): domain Bacteria; phylum Bacillota; class Clostridia; order Clostridiales; family Clostridiaceae; genus Clostridium_B; species Clostridium_B algifaecis. The sequence goes on along the minus strand of NZ_JAGGLM010000025.1, from coordinate 31,268 downwards.
TATGAAAAACTATAATGATATTTTTATAAAATGCATTTTAGCTGCCCAATCTTTTATATAAGGTATATTTAAAGCATTAAAAGTGTGCTGGGATATCATTGGATAGTTGTCATAAAAGGATGTAATTATGGCTGAGTGGGCTATTAATCTTTTGCTATTTTCATAAAATATCAGATCGCCAATCTCAAGCTGGTTAATTGAGAACACTTCTGTGCCTTTTGGACCATATGATTTGTTCTGAGCATTGATTTTTAAATACCAGTAAAGAGAATGAGCTATTGACCAGGAAAGTGACCATTTTTTTCCAGAATACCACCATGAATTTCTTCCGGAGAACACCATTTGAGCATTTCCTGCTCTTAAGCATTGGGAAGTAAAATTTGTGCAATCTCCTCCAATATTATTATATATAGAAAAATACTTATACTCAGGATTTGGATTGAGAGCATATTTTTCAGCATAAAGCACTGCCTTTTCTCTAGAATATGATAAAGGGTTTCTATATTTCATAATTTCTCCACAAAATTGATTATTATATATTTTATGAATATTTGAATTTATAGTTACTATACGTTGTAAAATATGGGGCGCTTTATTTAGAATATATTTATACGGAAGTTGGAGTTCGATATAGGCTTGCTGATGAATGAGGATATTAATTTATAATTATGATAAAATGGATATAAGACTATTTACTAAGGAGAAATCATGAAAGATATAGCAATTTTGAATTTACAAATGTATAATGCTTTATTCTATTTTATTATTTATGCTTTTTTAGGCTGGTGTTTAGAGGTAGTTTATAATACTGTAAATACAGGCACTTTTGTAAACAGAGGGTTCTTAAATGGACCTGTTTGTCCAATATATGGTTTTGGGATGATTCTGATAATATTTTTGTTGAAATCAGTTGAAAATAATTTATTTTTATTATTTTTAGGCTCTGTAGTTTTAGCTTCTATGCTTGAATATATTACAGGATATTTACTAGAAAAAATATTTTATCATAGATGGTGGGATTATTCAGATAAGCCGTTTAATATAAGTGGTTATATATGTTTGAAATTTTCTTTAGCATGGGGAGTATTTTGTATTTTTGTTATAAAAATAATACATCCAACTGTTTCAGATATTGTGAAACTTGTTCCTATTCTTATAGGAAATATAATTTTGGCAATTACTATAATTTGCTTTATTATTGACATTATATCTACAATTGATACAGTATTGAAACTTAATGTTCGTTTAGAGAAGATTCATAAAATATCAGCTAAAATAAAGCAAAGATCTGATTTTCTTGGAAGCAATATATCAAGAGATACTATCAAGCTTAAAGAAAAATACGAAAAGGAATCATTTGAATTTAAGCAGAAATACAATACTCATTCTATTGATATTAGAAGACGATATGAGAATGATTTAATTGAAATTAAAAATAAATATAAGAAAGAGTTAAGCCAGCTTACAGGAAAATATGTTATTCTTACTGCCAAGAGGAGTATTTTTCAAAGAAGGCTTATTAAAGCATTTCCTGATATTAGGTCTGTAAGACATTTTCAAGCACTTGAGATACTTAAAAAAGCAGCTAAAAAGAATAAATAAAGAATTATGGCCTAAAGAAAATTGAATAAAGTTGGATTTATGATAAAAATAAAAAAAGCTGGCTACTAAATAACCAGTTTTTTTACATATAAATCCTTCTCTTTTTTTAAGTCTAGAAAACCTTCATCGGCAAGTAAAAGTGGATTTGTAAGATCATTAATGTTAATTTGTATAACTTTACATGATTTATCATTATTTAAAAGTACATTTTCGCCCATGTAATAATTTAATATATGATTTAAAAATATATTACAATAATTGCAATCTAATTTGCCAAGACTTTGCTCCTGAACAATTCTCAAAGCATCAAGTGGACCGCAAACTTTTTCATTATATCTGTTGGAATTAACCTCATCAAATAAATCTGCAATAGCTATTATTTTAGCAAATTTATGAATCTTATCTTCTTTAACTCCTAATGGGTAACCTGAGCCGTCAAGTCTTTCATGATGCATTAATACACCATAGCTTACTGAATAATCCAAATATGGAATTTCTTTAACAAAATTATAACCTATTACAGGGTGTGTTTTGAATGTTTCATATTCTGAAGAGCCAGGTATAAATGATCCTTCTTTGTCAAGTATATCTTTGTCTATTTTTATTTTACCAAAGTCGTGTAATACTGCAGAATATGTTAGCAAATTTATATTCTTATTGTCAAGGCCTATCCATTTACCTAGTATAAAACTGATAGCAGCTACATTTACACTATGTCTGTAAATAGTGTCATTCCCACTTCCGTAGAAGACTACATTTTTAATGATTGCTCCAGTCTCATTAAATTCCTTTTGTATTTTTTCTGAGAATGCACGTACTTCCTGTATTTCAGGAGCTTTTAACTTTGATATACTTTTAAATATATCTTTTAAATTGGAAGAGAATTCATTGAAAGTATTTTCAATTTCTTTTGCTGTTTTTATTTTGAAAGTCAAAGCTTCTTCAGAATTATTTTCTAAATAAATTTCAACTTTATCAACGATATATTGCTGTTTTAGCTTATCTATACCTGATTCTGTAATAGCAATATCTTTAGCTAGTAGCATTTTGCCTTCAGAAAAAATATCATTTGCAGGTATCATCCCTGGTTTTAATTCGCTAATAGGCAATAATTTTTTTTTCAATAACATGTTTATCCACCTCGTATATACTAATAAACTGATTAGTAGTAATATATAGCAACTATGTATATATTATCGTATGCTTTCTAAATTCCTAAAGATATTTAAATGAAAATTAAGCTGTATTTATATTTATATTAAAATCGATATGAAATTATTAATTATGATGTGATTATATTTATTTTTTTATAGTCGTGGTATAATAGATAAAATTAAATTATTATATAATAATGCAATAATTATAAGCGGGAGTGTTTTTAGTGATAGATGAGAGTAAGATTAGAAAAGCAGTTAAAATGATAATTGAAGCAATTGGTGAAGATCCAAATAGAGAGGGACTTGTAGAAACTCCTGATAGGATAGCTAGAATGTATAAGGAAATTTTTTCAGGGCTTAATGAAAGCCCTGAGGAACATTTGAAAAAAGTTTTTACTGTAGAGGATGATGATATCGTATTAGAAAAAGATATAAAATTTTATTCAATGTGCGAACATCATTTTTTACCGTTTCATGGAGAGGCACATATAGCCTATATTCCATCAGGAAAGGTCGCTGGCTTGAGTAAACTTGCAAGAACGGTTGAAGTGTTTGCAAAACGTCCTCAACTTCAGGAAAGGATGACAGGACAGATAGCCAATGCTATAAGCAAATACTTGAATGCAAAGGGTGTTATGGTTGTTGTGGAGGCAGAGCATCTCTGTATGACCATGAGAGGTGTAAAAAAGCCGGGAAGTAAAACTGTAACGGTAGTCACACTTGGAGAATTTAGTGGAAATGCAAAACTAAAGGAAGAAGTCTATCGAATGATAGATATAGGAAAATGATTTAAATGGATTTTATGGATAACGTTAATTTAATACTCCAAAATAAAATTTTTAAAGATGCCTTAATGAAGAATATGGAGTGCGAAGAGCATAGAAAATTTTGCTGCCATGATTTAACGCATTTTTTAGATGTGGCAAGAATTGCATATATAGTAAATCTTGAAAACAAGTTTAATTTGAAAAAAGAAGTGATTTATGCTGCGGCAATTTTACACGATATTGGAAGATGGATGGAATACAAAGAAGGAATTCCTCACCATATTGCAAGTGTAAGATTAGCAAGTACTATACTTTCTCAATGTAATTTTAAAGAAGATGATACTTCTCAAATAATTGAGTCAATTAGCCAGCACAGGGATAATAATATAAAAAGAAGCAAATTATCTGAAATTATTTATTTAGGTGATAAGTTGTCTAGGAATTGTTTTTATTGTTCTTCCTATGGCGAATGCAAATGGAGTGAAGAAAAGAAAAACAATAGATTGAAATACTAGTAAAGTTGAGGTGCACATATGAATAGAAATATAAAAATCGGGAAGAAAGTTTTTGAAATTGGAAAAAGGACTTATATTATGGGAATTTTAAATGTAACTCCTGATTCCTTTTCAGATGGAGGAAAATTTAACAACATTGATAGAGCACTAAAGCATGCAGATAGTATGATTAAACAAGGTGCAGATATTATAGATGTAGGAGGAGAATCAACTAGACCAAATCATACTCCTGTAGAGCAGGATGAAGAAATACATAGAGTTGTACCTGTAATTGAGGCACTTAGAAAGGAATTTGATATACCAATTTCAATTGATACCTATAAAAGTGAAGTAGCCAGAATTTCTGTTCAGGCTGGAGCAGACTTAATCAATGATGTTTGGGGATTTAAAAAAGATAAAAATATGGGAAAAGTTGCAGCAGCATCAGGTGCTGTATGCTGCCTGATGCATAATAGAGAAGATACCAGCTATAAAGACTTTGTAGATGATGTACTTTGGGATTTGAAGGAGTCTGTAGATATAGCTTTAAATGCAGGAGTTAAAGAAGAAAATATAATTGTAGACCCAGGTATAGGTTTTGCAAAAGATTATAATCAAAATTTAAAACTTATGAATAACCTGGAAAAATTAAAAAAGCTTGGATATCCTGTACTTCTTGGAACTTCTAGAAAATCCATGATTGGGAAGACCCTGGATTTACCCGTGGAGGAAAGAGTTGAAGGCACATTAGCTACTACTGTAGTGGGAATAATGAAAGGCTGTGATTTTGTAAGAGTGCATGATGTTCTTGAAAATAAAAGGGTATGTCTTATGACTGATGCTATTTTGAGAGGATAGGATGCAATATGGATAATATAATAATAAAAGATCTTGAGGTATATGCATTTCACGGCGTGAATCAACAGGAAAAGGAACTTGGACAGAAATTCTTGATATCTATTAAAATATATATGGATTTAAGAAAAGCTGTTAAAGATGATGACATATCAAAAACTGTTAACTATGCAGAACTTTGTGAAGAAGTGGAAAGTGAATTTAAAAGATGTAAGTATGATTTAATTGAAACTGCAGGAGAAAAATTAACTGAGTTTATTTTGTTGAAATATGATTTTATAAATGGAGTAGAACTTATTATAAAAAAGCCATGGGCACCAATTGGAAAGCCTGTATCCTATGCAGCTGTAAAGTTTTATAGATGCTGGCATGAAGCATATATTGGCATAGGTTCTAATATAGGAAATAAATCTGATAACATAAATAAGTCAATTGAAATAGTAAATAATTCAAGCTATTGTAAAGTTGTAGATGTATCCAGTTACTATGAAACAAAACCTGTAGGATATTTAGACCAGGACAATTTCGTAAATTGTGCTGTAAAGATTAAAACGTTGCTTACTCCTGAGGAACTTATAAGTTTCCTTATGAAAGTTGAAAAAAATTTAAAAAGAGAAAGAAATATTAGATGGGGTCCAAGGACTATAGATTTGGATGTACTCCTTTATGACGATGTAATTTCAAGCTCAAGGGAAGTAATAATTCCACATCCTAGAATGCATGAGAGACTATTTGTATTAAAACCACTTTCTGAAATAGCACCATATGTGATTCATCCTATTTTAAGAAAAAGAATAATTGAATTATACGATGAAGTATCTAAAAAACAAACATTATTATAAAAATATAGCCAGTTTACATTAGAGAAATGTAAACTGGCTATATTTTTAGTTCTTAAAGCTGTGAATTGGAGCAGGTATTCTTCCACCTCTTTTAATAAAAGCTTCACTTGAAAACTTACTTACAGGCATTATAGGAGCCATTCCAAGAAGTCCTCCAAAGTTTGCTTCATCTCCAACCTTTTTACCGTAAACAGGGATTACCCTTACAGCAGTTGTCTTGTTGTTTATCATTCCAATGGCAGCTTCATCTGCAATTATGGCAGATATTGTTGATGCTGGTGTATCTCCTGGTATTCCTATCATGTCAAGACCAACAGAGCATACACAGGTCATAGCTTCTAATTTTTCTAAATTAAGAGAACCGGCATTTACTGCATTTATCATGCCTTCATCTTCACTTACAGGAATGAAAGCACCACTTAGCCCTCCAACCTGGGATGCTGCCATTATTCCACCTTTTTTAACAGCATCATTTAACATAGCAAGGGCAGCGGTAGTTCCCGGGCATCCGCAGCTTTCAAGACCGATTTCTTCTAGAACTCTTGCCACACTATCACCTACAGCAGGTGTTGGAGCAAGTGATAAATCTACTATACCAAAAGGTACTCCTAGTCTTTTTGAAGCTTCTCCTGCAACTAATTGACCCATTCTTGTTATTTTAAAAGCAGTCTTTTTTATAGTTTCTGCTACCACATTAAAACTCTGACCTTTTACTTCTTCAAGTGCACATTTTACAACACCAGGTCCGCTTACACCTACATTTATTATGGAATCAGCTTCACCAATGCCGTGGAATGCGCCTGCCATGAAGGGATTATCCTCAACTGCGTTTGCAAATATTACAAGTTTAGCACAACCTATACTCTCATTATCTTTTGTGAGATAGGCAGTTTTCTTAACTATTTCTCCCATATCCCTTACTGCATTCATATTTATTCCTGCTTTTGTACTTCCTACATTTACAGAAGAACATACTTTTTCAGTTGAAGCTAGAGCTTCAGGCAGCGAATTTATAAGTATTTTATCTCCTTTGGTACAACCTTTATGTACAAGAGCTGAAAAACCTCCAATAAAATCTATGCCTAAAGTTTTTGTAGCTTTATCAAGTGTTTTTGCAAATTCTACATAGTTAGTATCAGAACTTGCCTGGGCGATAAGTGAAATAGGCGTTACAGATACTCTTTTATGTATTATAGGTATCCCATATTCTGTTTCAATTTCTTCTGCAGTTCTAACTAAATTTTCAGCGTATTTGGTTATTTTATCATAAACTTTGTCCCTGCATTTTTTGCCATCGCTGTCTATGCAGTCTAATAGGGATATTCCCATGGTAATTGTTCTTATATCAAGATTTTCTTTCTCAATCATGTTTATTGTTTCCATTATATTCTTAGAATTAATCATAGCATTTTTCCTCCGGATAATAATTAAATTTTAATGCAATTAAATAAATTTTAAATTTGATGCATGGAAGTAAAGATGTTTTCACGTTGAATTTTAATGGAGACATCAAGTTCAGCTGCTTTGGCTTCAAGTATATTTTTTAAAGCTTTAAAGTCCGTAGTCATTTTAGACATATCTACTAGCATTATCATAGTAAAATATTCATGCATAAGGGTTTGATTTATGTCTAAAATATTTATGCTGTTTTCAGATAATACAGATGTTACCTCGTGTATAATTCCAACTTTGTCTTTTCCAAGTACGGTTATAAATGATTTCATTATTACATCTCCTGTCTTAATTATTAAAATAAAAGAGACTAAAAGATATTAGTCTCTGAAAAATCAATTTTTATATAAAGTCTCCGTCCTTTTACCTGAGAGTTTCACTAGATTCTAGTTTTCCCCTTCGGCGCTCAAAAAGAGTCTCTCCAGAGTTTCGTCAAATAATAGTTTTAATAAATCCAATTACTTTCATCCGATAGTTATAAATTTTTTATACGAAAAATTATATCACATTGCCAAAATCAAAGCAAATTATAATAAAAAATAGTTTAATTAAAATTTGGAAATAAACATTTATCTATTGTATAATATAATTAAAGTATTTATAATTGATAATATAAAAGACAGGCACTATTTATATAATTTAATTTTAAAATTAGGAGGCGACTATTGCTGAATTGTGAGATTTGTGGTAAACTAGCTGACAAACATCATATAGTTTATAGAAGTCAAGGAGGGGTTGATTTCCCATTAAATTTCAAATATCTTTGTTCAGAACATCATAGGGGAGTTAATGGACCTCACAAAAATAGGAAAATTGATCTTGAGTATAAACTTGAAATGCAGGGCAGACTTGAAAAATTACTTAATAAACAATTTTATACTTTGGATGAATTAGTAAAGTTACTTAAGATAAATAAAGGTATGCTAAAAAAACTTCTAAAAGAATATAAATTATATAAAGAAGGTTATAAAAAATCAGATGTAGTATTTAGGCTTATGGGAAGGAAAAAATACACAAAATATATGCTAGAAGAATATTATGATTTTATAGCAAGGTGTTAGAGTATTTTGAAATATAATATTGATTTATATGTTTTTCAAAATCAATATTTTTATTTAAGATTTAATTTTAGTTAGATGAAGGGGGTTGTTTAATTATGAAAGAGAACATACTCATGTTACTAACATTAGAGGAAATAAGCAATATTACAAAGGGATTAAAGATTGCTGTAGATTCAGTATCACAGGGAAATACAAAAATAGATGATGAACTGGAGAATAATATAGAAGATGTACTTAAAAAATTACTTCAGGTTGAGGCTGAATGTTCTAGATAAGTATTTATTGAATAGAGAAAACTACAATTTAGGGAAGCTTAAGCTTCTCTAAATTTAAAATTATAGTTATATATTACAAAGCATAAAATATTAAGGAGAATTAAACTATATGAATATAGCATTTTTTCTTACACCAAAAAAAGATGTAATTTATGAAACACCTAATTCTACTATGAGACAGGCATTAGAGCGAATGGAAAGACATAGGTATACAGCAGTTCCTCTAATAGATAAGAGCGGTAAATATGTAGGAACCTTAACAGAGGGAGATTTACTATGGAAACTTAAAAATACACCTGATTTAAATTTCAAAAATACAAGTAAAGTATTCTTAAAAGACATACCTACACATATGAATAATATGCCTGTTCACATTGATTCTGATATGAAAGATTTGATATCTCTTGCTGTGAATCAAAATTTTGTGCCTGTAGTTGATGATAATGAAATATTTATAGGAATTATAAAAAGAAGCGACATAATAGATTATTGCTACAAAAAAATATTTAACACCAAAGAAAAAGTGGAAAGTATCTAAAAATAAATTTGTTGACAATATATAAATTTAATGTTATTATATAAATAATTTATAATATCCTTTGACAAGGAAGAGTAACTATTTAGTTTAGTTGAAGAGAGTTTAGGATGGTGAAATCTAAGCACAATAACAAATAGTGAATGGACCTTTGAGGAGTAAAACGAAATCTTATAGAGAGTAGTAGTTACCGTAGGCTGTACGTTATAACAGATAGGACATGCTAGTGTCTGAAATTGAGAGGTGCTTTATATAGCACAACTTAGGTGGTACCGCGGATATCCCGTCCTAATTTTTTTAGGATGGGTTTTTTATGTTATATAGATTTTTTATGTAGGTGGTGTATGCTATGTTATGAAATAGTTGCAATAATTTATATGTAGTGAATTGTACTAATAATATGTATATTAATAATTTAAAGAAAATTAAATTAAGACTGAATAATTAAAAAATAATTAGGAGAGTGTTTATTATGAATTTAAAAAAAATGATTATAAATTCCATATTACTTGCTATAGGAGCAATGTTACATCAAATTGTACCACCATTTTTGTTTGGAATGAAGCCAGATATGTCTCTTGCGATGCTTTTCATAATACTTATATTTAATAAAGAATACAAAACATGCCTTTGTGCAGGTATAGTAGCAGGATTATTAGCAGCAGCAACTACTACATTCCCTGGTGGACAACTTGCAAATGTAATAGACAAGTTTGTAACAGTAAATGTAATGTTTTTAGTTTTAAAACCTTTTAGAGATAGAATAAACAACCAGATAAATATAGTAATAACTACTGCTATTGGAACAATAGTTAGTGGATCTGTATTTTTAACAGCAGTTTTACTTACAGTTGGACTTAGTACAAGTTTTAGGTCTCTTTTCTTTGCAGTAGTTTTACCAGCAACAGTTGTAAATACTATAGTAGGCTTTTGCTTATTTAATGTTATAAATATAGCTTTAAAAAGAAGCGCTATAAAACAACTTTAGTAAAAACAAAATATTATTATTGATTCAAAAAATGGTTAATTTTCAATTAATTTTATAGTTTATAAATTCAAAAAATGCACAAACTTTAGATGTAACACAAATCAAATTAAATATTTAAATTTAAAATCTGTCGAAATCGAAGGAGGAATTAATTATGTCAAATAAAGGAAATAGAGTATTAGTTCCAGAGGCAAAGGCAGGTCTGGATAGATTTAAAACAGAAGCAGCTAAAGAAGTTGGAGTTAATTTAAAAGATGGTTACAATGGAGATATAACATCAAGGGAAGCCGGATCTGTAGGCGGACAGATGGTAAAAAAAATGATAGAGTCATATGAAAGTAACTTAAAGTAACAAGGCAATAAAGTATAAAAATTAATAAAAAACTGGGTGGCTAATGTCATCCAGTTTTTTATTAAATGTAAAATAAGTATATACATTAGATATTAAGAAGGGAAGAAAATAATATGCCTGAAAAATATTGGCCTGAAACTATTATATTGTGGGGTGCAGGAGCTACTAAATCTCTAGGACTTCATGCAACCAGCGAATTAATAGAATTAGTTTTTAAAACAATTCAAAATGACTTTTCTTTTTTAAAGGGAAAAGATAAACATTTAGCAAAGTATTTTAAAAAATTAATAACTTATGATTTGGTAGAAGATGAAAAATTAGCTGAAATATATGATTTAAAGGCTCTTGAAATTATAATGAATACTAATACCAAATTTAATATACATGATCTATTTACAATGATGGATCAGCTTATAAATAATAATAAGGGTTTTAATGCATTTTTTGAAGGAAAGGCAAAATTTTTAAGGGTTGAAAGGATTCGAGGTGCAAAGCGATGTCTTGTATTAATTATTGAAGAACTTGAAAGAATTAGTGTTCAGGATAAACCTGGATATTTTGATAAGTCAAAAATCGAACCATATTTTAAACTTTCGAAAATTTTAACACAGCTTATGGTAGAAGAAGCAAAGGAATTTGATAAAAGAGGATATAAAAGGGATACAAGAAAATTTTATTTATATTCTTATGGAATAATATCTTTTAATTGGGATCCTGTTTTACTTTGGAATTTATATAATGCACATAAAGAAGAAAATATAAAAAAAATAGAACTGCACGATGGGATAACATTACAACTATTTAATGATTTTGGCACACAGGTAGCTATTGATAGAAGGAATAGTAACGATTCTGAAATATATTATGGAATTGATGAATCCACATGTAAAGGGGTAAATGATGATAATTATCCATCTAGAATACTTAGAGAGGGGAAACTATTATTTCCACATGGTATGTTTGGTTCTAGAATTTGTCCTGAATGTGGAAAATCAATATTAAGTTTTTCAGAAAATTGCAGCAGGTTATCTACAGAAGCGTTTGGACCATCAATTTTGAAAGAACTTCAAAAAAATTGGAATTATAAAACAGAAAAAGAAAAAATGTATAAGCGTGGAGCTATAGAATGTCCTTATTGTGGGCAGATAACTTATCCATATGATATGCCTATTATAATGCAGACACTAGAGAAAGACACTAATATATTGTCTCTTTACGAAATTAAAATGGAAATGGGCTTACTTATGAAAAATGCAAAACATATAGTGTTTTTAGGATATAGCTTACCTATGGATGACATTATGGTAAAAACTTTTTTTATGTCTTCTATAGCTGCAAACGACAAAAAAAATCTAAAATGCACAGTTATAAATCATGATAAAAATTATATTGGAAGCGAAAAGTGGCTTGAAGGTAAGGATATAATAAATTATATAAATAACAGTCAAAATAAATCTACGGTACAATGTATAAAAAATATTTGTAATATGTTTGATATTCAAAATGTAAGAGTGTCCCTTAAAGGAATACCAGATATATTTATGGAAAATGGAAATTGTAGTATGGAAAAAGTAATAGATTTGCTATATCCTAAAAAATACTTTAAAGAAGGATTTCCTATAAAAAGATAATATGATTGTGCTTTTTTTAACTAATTTTTATTGAAAATATAATTAAATGTGATAAAATAAAAATGTCAGTATTTAATATAAAACTGAACTAATTATAAAAAAAGGAGGTTCCGAATTATATCCTTTATGGAATAATAGCGGAGAAAAGATTATGGAGAAAACAAGAAATTTTAAATCTAAGATTGGGGTTAGACAGCTTACAATAATAGGTATGTTGTCTGCTATTTCAATTGTACTAGGAATCACTGGACTTGGTTTTATACCAATTCCACCAGTTAAAGCTACTATAATGCATATACCTGTTATAATAGGAGCAATTCTTGAAGGACCTTTAGTAGGTGGACTTGTTGGACTTATATTTGGAGTGTTCAGTATAATCCAGTCAATTACAACGCCAACACCAGTTTCATTTGTATTTATGAATCCGATAGTATCTGTTTTGCCAAGAATATTAATTGGAGTAGCATCTTATTATGTTTATTCTGCAATAAAAACTAATAAGAAAGTGATACCTATAATGGCAGCTGCAGCTGTTGGATCTATTGTAAATACTGTAGGTGTTTTAGGAGCTATTTTTATTATATATTTAAAACCATATGCTAAGGCTTTGAATATAAGTGTATCTGCAGCACGAAATGGAATAATTACGGTAGGAGTTATAAATGGTATTCCTGAGGCTATATTATCTGTAATTATTACAGCCGCCGTTGTAACTGCAGTAGTTAAAATAAGACACAAATAATGTAAATTAACCCTAAGTTAAAGCTTAGGGTTTTTGTATAAAATATTTAAAAATTTGAAAATTAGAAAATATAAAAGAAGGTATACATATGAAAGAAATTTCTTTTAGCAGTATAGATGGGATAAATATAGGAAATGCCCAAAGCTTAGAGGGACAAACAGGATGTACTGTTGTGATTTGTAAAGAAGGTGCATCTGCAGGAGTTGATGTGAGGGGTGGTTCACCGGGAACAAGAGAGACGGATCTCTTAAATCCTGTTAATTTTGTAGATAAAATTCATGCAGTTGTACTATCTGGTGGGAGTGCTTTTGGACTTGATGCATCAGGAGGCGTAATGGAGTATCTTGAAGAAAGAAAAATTGGATTTGATGTAACAGTTACAAAGGTTCCTATAGTTTGCAGTGCGGTTTTGTTTGATTTAATTGTAGGGGATTATAGGATAAGGCCTAATAAAGATATGGGCTATGAAGCCTGTAAAAATTCTGAGTTAAATATATGTAAAAATGGAAATATAGGAGCTGGAACTGGTGCTACTATTGGTAAAATACTTGGTCTTGAACATTCTATGAAGGGTGGACTTGGAACTTTTGCTGTTCAGGTAGGAGACTTAAAAGTTGGAGCAGTTATTGCAGTAAACTGCCTTGGAGATATAGTTGATCCGAGCACTGGAGAAATAATAGCTGGTGCACTTAAAGAAGATGGAAAATCATTTGTAGATACACAGAAAGTAATGCTTGAAAGGTATAATGAAAAGAAAAATTTATTCAGTGGAAACACGACTATTGGAGTTGTAGTTACTAATGGAAAGTTTACAAAATCACAAATGAATAAAGTTGCTTCTATGGCCCACAATGGTTATGCTAGAACTATGAGACCAGCTCATTCTATATTTGATGGTGATACTATTTTTACTATGGCTACAGGAAAGATAGAAGCAGATATAAATGTATTTGGATTTTTGGCAGCAGAAGTTGTAGAAAAGGCTATCTTAAGAGCGGTAAGAAATGCGGATTCAATTCCAGGTCATAAATCATATAGTGAACTTAAGCATAACAGCTAAAGTTTATAGTTGTTAAAAAATTAACTCCAATTTAATCAATTATATATAAAATATGTATATAATGATAGAAATATATATTTGGTATATATATTTCTATTATTATAAGCTATTTTATGGATAATATTTGTGGTAGAATATATTTATAGAATTATTGAGTAAGAGGTGAAATATATGGAACATGATAATGAACTTAATTTAATGCAAGATGTCATTGATGATATAGATTCTTCTATGACTAATGTTAAAGTTGGAGACGTAGTAAAAGGCAAAGTAATTTCTATAACAGACAAAGAAATAATAGTTAATATTGGATATATAACTGATGGAATAGTTAAAAAGTCTGAAATAACTAAGGCTTGTAATTTAAATATAAAAGATATATTTGAAATAAATGATGAAATAGATGTGTATGTATTAAAAATGAGAGATGAAGATGGAAACGTACTTTTATCAAAAATTGAAGCTGATAAAATTCTACGATGGAATAAATTAAAAAGTAATTTCGAAAATGGTACATATATTAAAGTTACAGTAAATGAAATAGTAAAGGGTGGAGTAATAGCTTATTTAAATGACATTAGAGCATTTATACCGGCATCACAGCTTTCTGCAAAATATGTAGATGATTTAAAGGAATTTGTGGGTAAAGATTTAGAAGTAAAGATAATAGAATTTGATGAAGAAAAGAATAGAGTTATTTTATCAAGAAAAGAAGTAGAAAAAATAGAAATCGAAAGAAAAAGAAAAAAGTTTTTAAACATTATAAAAGCTGGCCAAAAAGTAAAGGGAAAAGTAGATAAACTTACTAAGTTCGGTGCTTTCGTAGATTTGGGAGGAATAGATGGACTTATACATATATCTGAACTTTCATGGAATAGAGTTAAAAATCCTGGAGATGTAGTTTCAGTAGGCGATGAAGTAGAAGTATATGTGCTTAATGTAGATAGAGAAAAGTCAAAGGTTTCACTTTCTCTTAAAGATGTTCAAGATAATCCATGGGATGAAATTGATAAAAAATATAGTATAGGAGATATTGTTAGAGGTAAAGTAGTAAAATTAATAGATATAGGTGCTTTTGTACAGATAGAGTATGGAATAGAGGGACTAGTACATATTTCTGAGATGTCTAATGAAAATATTGCAAAACCTACAGACGTGGTTAAAATTGGTGATGCTGTAAGCGTAAAAATACTTAATATAGATAAAAATAGAAAAAGATTATCTTTGAGTATAAAAGATGCAGCAGGAAATTTAGAGGAAGATTATAATAAATATACTGATAAAGAAGAAGGTTTTTCACTAAGAGAAATATTTAGAAATATGGATATTAAGTAATATGAATTTTAAGATATAATACTCTAATTGGAAAAAATATTTCAAACAGATATTTAATTATATAAATGAGAGTTGGTGTAAATATGGAATTCAAATTCTCAGAATTTATTGATTTACCTAAATTTAAGGCTTTAATTAAAAATTTTTATGACTTAACAGGTATAATATGTCTGATAGAGCATAATGAAAAGATTATTAACTTATTTCCTAAATATAATAATGAATTAATTAGGTTTAGATTTGATGATTATGATAAGTACATAATTAAACAAATCAAGAACAAGAAGAAATATGGAATAGCTAAAAGTAAAAGTGGATTAATGTATATAGGTCTACCTATATATGTAGAAAAAGAATCTTTTATTACAATTTTTACTAGTGCTATATTTTATAAAGAACCTGATTCGGATTTTTTAAATAGTTTAAAATCTTCAAATTTTATAAAAGATATTCCTGTTTATTCTAATGAAAAAATTACTGAAATAATAAAGATTATGTGTAATACATCTAGTTTAATTGAGAATATGATAAGCAATCATATTAAAGATATTAATAGTAATTTAAAATTAATTGAAAACTTCAATAAATTAACTGATGATTATAATAATGTAAAAAAGATTGCATACTATGATGAACTTACTAATCTCCCAAACCGTAATTATTTAAAACATGAAATGGAAAGACAGATAAATTTAAATCCAGAAAAAACATTTATTTTATTTTATGTTGAAATGAATGATTTTAAGAATGTAAATGATATATATGGTTATGAATATGGAGATAAGCTTTTGACGAAAATAGGGAATGAAGTAAAAAAGTTATATTATGAAAATGGAATAGTTGCTAGAGTTGGTGGAAAAGAGTTTTTAGTTTTTAAAACTAAGGATGACTCTAAAAGTTTAAATGAAGAAGCTGAAATTTTATTAGATAACTTAAATGGCATATGGTATTTAAATGGAAATGAAGTTCCTATATCGGTAAATATAGGTATAAGTGTATATCCGGATGATGGTACAGATATATTAGATATATACAGAAATTCGGACATAGCTTTAAATAAGTCTAAATGTGGAGAAAGAAATTCCTATAAAGTTTTTAAAAAGTCTATGTATGATGATATTTTAAAAAAAAGCCAACTAGAAAAAGAAATTAGAAAGGCACTAAAAAATGAAGAGTTTGTATTATATTATCAACCACAAATGGATATACAGTTGCACAGGATAGTCAGCTTTGAGGCTTTAATTAGATGGAACAGTCCTAAATTAGGATGGGTTATGCCAGGTGAATTTATAAGTTTAGCGGAAGAAACAAGCTTAATAGTACCAATAGGGGAATGGGTATTTAGAGAGGCATGCGAGCAAAGCATAAAGTGGAAAAATGAAGGATATGACTATGATTTTATATCAATAAATGTTTCAACTGTTCAGCTTAGGAAAAATAATTTTATAGATATGGTGAAAAGTATATTTAAGGAAACTGGTGCGGACCCTAAGCTAATTGAGATTGAAA
Source organism: Clostridium algifaecis (assembly GCF_017874415.1). Lineage (GTDB taxonomy): Bacteria > Bacillota > Clostridia > Clostridiales > Clostridiaceae > Clostridium_B > Clostridium_B algifaecis. The sequence continues at coordinate 14,611 of NZ_JAGGLM010000025.1, read as the reverse complement.
TAACCGAAAGTGTTGTAATGGAATCTTTAGAGAAAAATTTAAAAATAATCGATGAGCTAAAAAAGATGGGAATAAGGGTAGCACTAGATGATTTTGGAAGTGGATATTCATCCCTGAATTATCTGAAAAGTATACCAATAAACACTATTAAGATTGATAAGACTTTTATAGATGGAATATGTAAAAACTCATATGAAAATATAATAACTGAGCAGATAATAGATCTGGCCCACAAGATGAAATTGGATGTAATAGCAGAAGGAGTTGAAATTGAAGAACAGTTTAGGTCACTGAAGATAAAAAATTGTAATAAGATTCAAGGATATTATTTTGGAAAGCCTATGACTGCAAAAGATGCTGGTATAGTTTTAAAAAATGAAGAGAATATACTTTAGAAATTAAAGTATATTCTCTTTTTCCTAATATTTTAGTATTTTAATTACATCTTCTCTATGAAGTAAAAATTTAAATAAGGGATAACCTATGCAGGACACTACTACAAATTCACCAAGAGCTACATATATGGTAGAAATCCAAAAAGGCTGATGTAGTACAAAGAATAATTCTGCACCTACAAATACACAATTTATAGTAGGCCATAGGGAAGCTAAAAATAAATTTTTTGTTTTGCTTACCATAATTACACTTAAAAGGGTAGCAAATGTACCTACCAGTAAGTCTATAATACCAAGTGGACTATATAAATTTGATAATGCACATCCAAGAACGAGACCTGGTATATATACAGGATCTATATAAGCAAGCAAAGTCATAATCTCAGAAAATCTAAATTGAATTGCACCATAACTTAAGGGAGCTATGGCCATTGTAGCTACTGCATATATTGCTGCTGTTATTGCTGTTTTTGTTATAAATTTAATACTAAATTTCATACGAATCACCACCAACTCCAAAATCAGTATTATTCCAAAGAACTTCTATATTTTTTTCTTTCTCTAAAAAAGAAAAATTTTTGTGAAACCAATGTATTAAATTTTCATCTCTTTTTATATTTGTAGAGTTTTCTACAAATATATTTACACATCCGTATTCAAAGTATTTAAGTAAATAATCAATATCATTTTTTATCATTTCTTTAGTTTGACCTTTTATTCCTACTAAAAGGCATACAGACTTAAAATATTTTGATACTTCTAAAGGATTTTTAAATATAGCACCTTTGTTTAAAATTTTGTTTCTAAAATCATTGTCAAAAGTTTCGATTCCACACTTAAATATTATTGGAATATTAAAGAAGGTTTCTATTTCAGATAGTTTGTCCCTATATATCCAGTGACTTTCAAAAAATAGTTTTTTAATGTCCTTAGAAATTACTACTGATTTGATATCATTTAGAGTTTCTTTTGGAAGTTCAAAACAGCTTCCTGAGTTTATTACCTCGAGAGTTTTATACTTGCCTGTAATTTTTTTTAAAATTCTTTTGTTTAGAGAAATGTCTTTTTTTAAATCTGAATCATTGTCATCAATATAGTCGCAAAAAGAACACTTACCCCAGATACATGGAGAAGATTTTAAAAGTATAATTTCTCTTTGATTTTTTTCTGTAACAGTACTATAGCGAATCATATTAATTCCCCCTTGTTTTATTATTTTAAGAAGTGGTTAGGCAAGGAACACTTCTTATTGTCTCCGAGTACTTATAATACTACATTTTAAAAAATACGTCAAAAAATTATTAATCATTTAACTCTACAGGCAATAGAATTACAACCTGTCCACCGCCTGTATCTGATTGTTTTGTATACGAAGAGTACCATTATGAGCCTTAATTATTTTATCTGCAAAAGATAATCCAATGCCATAATGACCTGTTTGACTTCGACTTTTATTATCAGTATAAAATAATTCTGTAGCTTTTTTTAATGATTCGGAACAAAATCCTTTTCCGGAGTCAGTAATTACAAAAGAAGCTAAATTATTTTTCAAGGATACATCTAAATTTAATGATGCTTTATCTGGAGTATGTTCAAGTGCGTTTATAATAATATTCATAAAAGCACGTTTCATTGAGGCATAATCAATGTACCATATTACTCCTTTTGGCATATGATTATCAAGTTCAAAATAAATATCACGATTTCCAATAGATGCAAGTACCACGCATAATATGGGCATAAAAATTAACATTTTACGAAGCATAGTTCTTTTTGTTTTTAAATTTTCTGCAACATCCATAAATAAAGCTTCCAAATCTTCACCTGGATTGATTTTACTCTGATAACCTAAAATACCATGACTCATAATTCCAACATAGTCTATAACTTGTTCTACTTCGGCTAAAATGTGACTGGATATAATTACGGTCATTCCTTCTTCTGGAAAAGATTTTATTAATCTTCGCAAATCTTTAATGCCAATGGGGTCTAGTCCGTTAGTAGGCTCATCTACAGCGTATTCCTTTTTAAATATTTTCGCTAATTTTTTAGTTTCTAATAAATAATCTGTTTGCATAATTGACACTCCTTTTTTGTTTACAAAAGAAGAATATCAAATAAAAATCAAGATTTTAACAAGAAGTGAGTTACTTTTTCTTTTATGGTAAAAATGTTTATAATATTATTTCTTATTTTGGGTACAACATTACTGATACCACATATAAAATATATGATAAACAATAGTTCTGAAAATGATTTTATAAACATCAAAACCGTTGTTCCTAATATTATTGTTATTGTAATTAAGTTGGGAATATTCCTCATTTGTACCACCATCACTCTAATATAAATTATGTTCCAACAAAGTACTATTTGTTTGCAGATTATATCATTCTGTATAATGTTTCACTATTAGTAATAATATAAATGATTTTCAAGAACTGTACTTAATACTAAAAAGTTTAGAATAGTTGAGCATATATTGATTCAAAAGTCGTTTTCTCAAATGCTGAAATTTTTTGGACACATGGATTTTTCTAAAATTAGAGTAAACAATTTTAAAGCTGTATTTAAAAACAAAACAATATATTTAAAAGTAAAAGATAAAAACAGGGCGGATTCTTTTTAGAATCTGCCTTCTGTTTTACGAATTTTAAATAAATTTATATATTTTTATATTTATATATCTATTTTTCCAACCATCATCATTATTGTTGCACTAACAATTGAGATTACAGAAGTATTTAAGAACTTGCTTGGAATAAAGTAACAGGATATACATAATAATAAGGTAATTAATATAGAAAAGTGTTTGAGCTTTATTCTTCGCTCTTGGCTTTTTATTCTTTTGTTAATATTATCTACAGGAGAAAAAATACAAATAAGTACAAGAGAAGCAATTGCTAATATTATTAAGAGGTTCTTAGCAATTAATATGTATTTACCTAATATAATAATTATTCCAAATATAATAAAACTAATAAAAAAACATCCCCAGTAAGTGTTTGCATGATATCCGCCTGAAAATAACCTTATAGGACAAAAAAACATAAGAGTAACCAGATAATATTTTTGAAGAGAGAACAGCCAAAATATAAAAAAATATGGAACAAACTTTGTAATCTCATCAAAAGTACAAAGTAATCCATATTCCATTTTTTTTAATTCTAAATTTGAAAATTGGGGATTGGATTCAGAAATTTTTTCAACTAAACAAGATATAAGTTTATTCATATATCTGTCTCCTTTATTTCAAATTTGATCAAAAATTTAGTCTTTTCTGAGGTACTTTCTAAAGTTATACACCCCTTGTTTTGTTCAATTAATTGTTTAGTAATATATAGACCAAATCCATGATCACTTGATTTTTTAGTTTTTGTAGAAAAACCTTTATCGAAGATTTTACTTTTAATATTTTGAGGAATCATATCTCCATTGTTAGATATTTTAACGTAAAAATTTTCATCCTTAATAAAAGTATTAACAGATATTTTTTTATTTTCAATGTTAGCTTTAAGTTGAAATGCTTCAAATGCATTATCTACAAGATTACTGATAATACTTATTAATTCATTTTCTTTAATTTTAATTGAGCTAAATGGTTCATCAATTGTGATATTAAAATCTATATTATTTTTCATAGCATAATTATTTTTTATAGATAATAATCCATCTAAATATTCATTTCCAGTATTAAAAAATTTAAATGCTGAATGTATGTTATCTGAAATTCCAGTTACATAATTTTTTATCCTTTCAACAGTATTTGGTTTATTTAACAGACATAAACCCCATATAACATTAACATGATTGGCAAAATCATGTTTTTCTTGTCTAATTATGCTTATTATTTCTTCCATATTTTTAATTTGATGTTCTTGAACTTTATAACTGGATTCTATATTTATAACTTTTTCCCATTCTTTTAATTCTTTAAATCCCATTACTAAAAGTATAAAATATAAAATAAAAATAAGTATATTAAATATCTTAGCATTCTTTATATTAAAAATACCGTAATTGATACTAAATATAAAAAGACTTAATATTCCAGCTTGAATTATCAAATTAGAAAAAAGAATACTTTTTTGTTGAAATAATTTAAATTTAGCAAAATATTTACTAAATTTAAAAAGCAGTAATACAATAAGTATCTGTAACATTTTAGAAATTATTAAAAAAGTTGCCAAGTATTTTGGATTTAAAAAAATTTGATCTAAATTTATATTAAACAAGAACATCTCAACGGTTTGAGTAGAATATTCTGTAACAGAAAGCATTATAATAAATACAGAAAGTATAATTGCTGAAGTAAATATTTTTATTCTTGTAATACAAGCTAATAATAAAATATCAAATACCGATATAAATAATGAATGATATGCATTAGGCAGATTAAATGTACTCCAGTAAGTTGCAAAAACAAATATTATGCAAAATAAAATTGATCTCAATTTGTTTTTTACTATAAATTTTTTTTTGTTGTACAATGCTTCAAAAATCCCTAAAAGAAGAAGGGATTCAATACAATCCAATATTATTTCCCTTAGAGCATTCATATGTTGTCTCCTTTATTCCCAAGTTTTTCACAGAGATCATAATAAGTACTTATGTTTCTAGTTCTTTTTATAACGCTTTTCTTTTATAATCTCTGCGAAAAATACTTTAGCTGTATTACTTTAAAAGCTCATCAGGACATTTTGGCTGATATCCACCCAGTGTTGATGTTGGTACTATAACCAATGCTGCTAAAAGTAATGATAAAGAACCTACCATTTTCATAGCTTTTTTTAGTAAATAATTCTTAGAAATTTTCATTTTGACAACCTCCTATAAAATTATATTTTTGTAATTAAATACTTTGTAATTAATTAGATTATATTTTATATATATTCTACAATAGTTTAATTTTTCCTGCATAATATGTAAAAAAAAATTAATTGTAATTGAAAATATGTTTTATTATAAAATTAGACTTTATTCTTTGGCGATTTGTAATAAAATACAATTAGATTGTCCAATTGAACACTTATTTTTAATAGTTCTTCTCTTGTATATTCATTTGGATCTACCATTATGTTTAAGCTATCTCTTAATTCTTCTAGCGTTTCATACATATAAATATACATACACATAACATAAAAGTAAACTATTCAAATTAAATAAAAAATTTGTTATTTGTACTCTATACTTTCATTCTAGCCAATACTCCATCCAATTGCTTTTTTTCGAACATCTATAAATTTACTATAAACATCATCTTCCTTAATTAAATCTTCATGTGAGGCGCCTTTTTTACCTATACGTATGTTTTCCTTTATGGACATATTAAATAGAAAATTTTCCTGAGATACATAGGAAATAATATCACTTATCTCTTTTTAGTGGAATATTTTTTACATCTACGCTGCCTATAGTTATGCTTCCGCTTTTAACATCCCAAAAATTTGCCAGAAGCTTTGCAACAGTTGATTTGCCTGAACCTGAAGGCCCTACAATTGCAGTCATTCCATGTGGAATTGTTTCAAAAGATATGCCGTGCAAAACTTCCGTATTATTATAGCCCAAAGTTACATCTTTAAATCTTATCTTGTAATCCTGTAATTTTTGGTATTCTACTGGACGTTTTAACTCATCTGAATCCAGTATTTCACATACCTAATTAATAATAGTTCCCATAGAAGCAATACCATCCGTGTATGTCATTGCCTGTATCAATGGTGACAAAAGTCCAAAAGACAATATTATACATGTAATAAAATGTGCAAGTGTAAGTGTTCCATTCATATAGAAATACAATCCTGCAGGTAGTACAAAAAGCATGGCTTCGGGAGTAATATACATGATCGCAGTATATAATAACAAGGTATTTTTGAAAAACGAAGTCACTGCACTGCAATTATTATTTACAGCGTTAGTATATTTCATAAGAAGCAGCAGATTGATTGAAAGCCTTAATTGCTTCAATACCATTTACATATTATACTACAGTTGAATTCATCACATTTCCAGCTGCAACATACTTCTTGTAATAGTATACGTATTTCTTCATGATGATTTTATACAAAATCATTCCTATGGGGATAGTTATGAGTGAAATTATTGCAATGTGTATATCCAGATAAAACAAATAGACAAGTACGCATACTGGAATTAATAGATTTGATATCATCTCAGGAATAATATGTGCAAGTGGCTCTTCCAGCTTTTCCACTGTATCTATCATTATTGTCTTTAACTCACCTGATGAAGTCTTAAGTACATAACCAAGCGGAACTTTTGAAAGTTTTAAAGTCAGCTTTCTGCGTATGTTTCCAAGTATCGCATATGCTGCACTATGAGACAGTGACGTAGATATGGCAGTTAAAACCACCTTTCCAGTATAACCTGCTAATGCAATAAGCGTTATGGAAGCAAGTTCATTAAAAGTATAATTTTCATTTACAATTTCTACAGTAATTTCTGCAATAGCAAAATAAGGTATCATACCGCAGGCAACACCAAGTACCGCCAAAAGTACCGAAGATGTCATTTTACATTTGCATTCAGATGCAAATGACAACAATCTCTTAAAAGGACTCGTTTTCTTTTTTCTCATTTTTACCTTGTCTACAAGGTGCCTGTCAAAATACTTTTCTCTAACTTTAACTGCTTCTATATCATCATTAATTAACAGTAAAACAAGCTCCGCAAATTTAAGAATTGACTCTTCTTTCCAAAATATATTATCTGGTAAAATAATTTCTTTTATTATATTTTGTACAATGCTATTATTTAATAAAATTATATACTTATACTTACTGTACTGTCTCATTTTACTTACTAATAAATTACTAGTAATATCAGTATCATGAAATATGGTTTTAAGAAAACCATCCAAACTTTTGGAATTGGTAATAATTGAAATACCTTTATAATTGCTTAATGGGAAATTATATTTATGACATTCATTATTTGAAAGTGCTGCTACAAAATCTCCTGTTCCCATATAAAATACTTTGTGGTTTAAAAAATTAAATTCATATCTTCCTGAAATACAATAATTCATTTCGATTAATCCTGTTTCTTCTACAGGGAACAGTTGCTCGGATGTCTTAATCACTACATCATCGTATACAATCCATACACCATCAAATATTTCATATTGAACTGTTTTTCCTTGAATATAATTCTCATTATAGTAATAAATTGTTTTATTATCTGTAGTTTCAACATTTTTAATCATATCTTTAGAAGATAACTTATATCTGGCATCTGATATACATAATTCTCTACTCATTTCTCAATACTCCACTCCTCTAAAAGTGCTTATCAGTAAAAATTCTAAAAATTTGTTGCTAAATTACATATATACTTAATTTTATATTAGCATAAAGTAGAAGTATTGAAACATTTTTTACTTAAAGCTACAATCATATTAATTTAAACGTAAGGCGTTGATGTGAAATGTCATTAGAAGTGACTTCAAATATTGAAAATCCTAAAGTTAGTATATTATATTCAAACATAGTAGAATTAATTGCCATTATAAATGTTTTGGCAGATCCAAAACACCATGCTTCAGTTCAAAAAGAAGTTAAAAATTTATCAATACAGCTTTCTGCAAACAGCAAAAAATTTTTACAAAAAGTTTCTGGTCTGCCCTATCAAGGAATCGAGATCTATATGCTTATTGTAGCCCGTGCACTGCAAGGTAGTGGTGCTGTTATGACAATTGCTTATTCATGGATTGGTGATGACATCGAAAATGACAAAAAAAGTAGTGCAATGGGAATTGCCGGAGTGATTGTGGCTATCTGTGCAGTTATTGCATTTGTAGTGGGACCACTGCTCTATAAGATTATTTCAGTAAAGTATTGTTCATAGGGTGTACTGTGCTGAGTGCCTGTTCATTTTTAATGATACTATACCTTACAAAAGAGCAGACACATCCTGATGCAGATGCTAAAACTATTGGGTTAAGAAAACAGATGAAGTTTCTGCTCGTTCAAAACAGGTTTTACTTGTATCACTTTGTGGTTTTATCATAAATTATCAGAATTCAGAACTTTTTATGATTGTACCTACAATACTGAAGAATACGATTGGTGCAAGCAATATGTGGATGGTATTTTTGCCAGCTATCATAGGTGGCATATTTGCAATGAAATTTACGACAGCTTTAAGTGATAGAGGTTTTTATGTTTTGGTTTATTTATTTTAATACTGCTTGCATTTACGACAATAGGAACCATTCTGAGTCTATCAGGATTTATGTGCCTTACTGCAGGGATACCATCTGAAATGAACAAATTAGTCTCGAAAGAAAATTGTGGTGCAGCAAATGGTATATTACAGACTATGACATTTCTCGGTTTTTTCTTTGGATCAACTGTTGCTGGTTTTTTATTCAAATTAATTTAAAATTAGTTAATTATCTTATTCCCATTATATTAACAAGCATTGGCTGTATTGTTTCTAAACAATGCAATCTACTTTGGAAGCAAAAATCTATATAGAGTAAAAAGATTTCAATTGTATTTAAAATAGTAATAGAGTAATTGAAGTTCAGTTGATTACTTTATTATTGTAATTAGGAGGTAATAATAGATGGTAATTTTGATTACTGGAGCATCATCTGGTATAGGAAAAGAAACAGCAAGGCTATTATCGTCGAAGGGACATGTTGTATATGGAGCTGCGCGTAGAATTGAAAAAATGGATGATTTACGAACTTATGATGTGAAATTATTATCAATGGATTTAACAGATGATGAAAGTATGACAAGTGCTATAAATGAGATACTGAGAAAAGAAAATAAATTAGATGTACTTATAAATAGCGCTGGCTATGGTTCATTGGGAGCACTTGAAGATGTTTCAATATCAGAGGCAAGACATCAATTTCAAGTGAATGTTTTTGGAATGGCAAGACTGATACAATTAGTTTTACCTCAAATGAGAAAACAGCATAGTGGGAAGATAATTAATATTTCTTCAAGTGGAGGTTTTTTTGGAGAACCACATGCTTCATGGTATCATGCTATAAAATATGCTGTTGAGGGATTAAGTGATAGTTTAAGGATGGAAGTAAAAGAGTTTGGAATTGATGTTATTCTTATTAGACCTGGAAGTGTAATAAGTGAATGGATAAGTGTAGCAATAGAACATTTTAAATCTGTTTCAAAACATTCTGCATACAAAGACAGTATAACATCACATATTAAAATGCTTGAAAAGGCAAAAGGTATAGTAGGATTACAACCTATTGTTGTAGCTAAAACTATACAAAGAGCAATTTTTTCAAGGAAAGCTAAAGCAAGGTATACTATAGGCAAAGATGCGAAAGCTTTGTTGATTTTGAAAAGGATTATACCAGATAAGATATTTGATAAAATTATTATATCTATAATTAATAAGTGATAGAATAAAATATTTGATTTTTTAATTGAAAATCCTGACAGGCATCAAAATAATTGGGCAATTATTAAAAGTAACAAGGAAATTAAAATATATACTTTATATGATAAAAGTTTAGAATAGTATCTCAATTATAAAATGAAATTTGATTCAATAGTTAATAGTAAATCCAGATCAATAATACGAATAGATAACTATAAAAAAGATACTTATGTATAATAAGATTGATATATATTCATTTATAAATGTATTGTTTGTGAAGTTAGAAAAAATTCTAAAATAATACATTAAAAGATTTTTGATGTCAGGATACTACCACCTTTTGTATCCTGGCATTTTTATATGTAAAATTGGTATATTGAAAAAATTCTTAAAATAAATAAAGGATCAAAGTTGCTGCATAAGGTAATAATAATATCATGTTATGAAAGAAGGAGCCTTATAATAAATACAAAGATTGAGGTTAGTAAGTGGAATGTTATATTTTTGTATTATATTATTGCAAAATACACATATTACGGATAACTTTGATAAATAATATTATAAAGTTGTATATTAAGGTGGTCTACTATGAATATGCGTAATAAAATCATGAAAGCTAATAAGAAAATTGAGAACAAAAGCTATACGGAAAATTACATACTTAGTAATTCTCTTCAGTCAAATATAAGTCTAATTAAAGAGATTTTTAATGATGATGAGACACTTATTGTAAGATATTTCGAGAACCAAAAAAACAATAATATTAAATGTTGTATAATTTTTTTTCAAGAAATGATAGATGGTGAAACAATAAACACAAATATCATAAAGCCAATAATTGAAAGTAGATATTTAAGCGAAGAAAATAATAATATTGAAAATATTTTAAGTCATGTAATCTTTTCAAATGATGCTAATAAGAGTAATGATGTTAATAAAATCAGTGAATCAATATTAAATGGCAATACAGTTCTTTTTTTAGAAGGCGAATCAAAAGCTTTAATTATAAGTACCATTGGGTGGAAAACTAGAGATATTAAAGAACCAGAAGGGGAAAAAGCATTACGAGGGCCAAGAGAAGGATTTACAGAATCTCTTATGATGAATATTTCGATGATAAGAAGAAAGTTGTTAACTCCTAACTTAAAGTTTAAATTTAGAGTATTAGGTACACAAACAAAAACAAAAATTTGCTTATGTTATATAGATGGTATCGTCAATAACAAAATACTTAATGAGTTAAATAAAAGACTAGACAAGATTGATATCGATGGTATTCTAGCTTCTAACTATATACAAGAGTTTATTAATGATGAACCTTTTTCGCCATTTAAGACAATAGGCAGCACTGAAAGACCAGATATTGTTGCAGCAAAATTATTGGAGGGGCGCATTGCAATCATAATAGATGGTAATCCTGTTGCATTAACTCTTCCACACATTTTTATTGAACTTTTTCAGGCTAACGAAGATTATTATATTAATTTCTATTTTGCTTCAATAAGCAGATTACTAAGAATACTGAGTTTTATAATAACTATAAGTTTGCCTTCACTTTTTGTAGCATTAACTACATTTCACATTGAAACAATACCAACACCATTAGCTATAAGTATATCTGCAGCAAGACAAGACATACCATTTCCAACTACGGTAGAAGCTTTTGGATTGTTGATTGTATTTGAAATTCTCAGGGAAGCTGGTGTGCGAATGCCAAATCAAATTGGGCAGGCTTTTAGCATAGTTGGTGCATTGGTATTAGGGCAGGCAGCAGTAGATGCAAGATTTGTAAGTGCACCAATGATAATCGTCATAGCACTTACAGGAATAACAGGGCTTGCAATTCCAAAAGTTAAAGGAGCTTCCATTTTATTAAGAATAATATTATTAATACTTTCTTCTATATTGGGACTATATGGTTTTGTATTTGGAATCATAGGTTTAATGATTCATTTATTTAAAATGCGTTCTTTTGGAGTACCTTTTATGCTCGGTCTCATGACATTAAAGCCTGAAGATTTAAAAGATACGGCTATAAGAGCACCATGGTTTTATATGAAATACCGTCCAAAATTCATTGCTACTAATAATTTAATAAGGCAATCAACTGGAGGTAAGAAAAATTGAAAATCAAAAGAAGAATACTTCTTATTTTACTATTGTTCTTACTTCCAGTAATATTATCTGGTTGTTGGAATTATACAGATATTGAAAAGTATTCACTTGTAACAGGATTTTCGCTGGATAAAGATAAAAAGAATAATAAGTATATAGTAAATGCAGAAGTTCTGGATTTTCGAATGTCAGGAAATGGATCTAAAGCAGTAACGAATATCATTGAATCCAAGGGAAATACTATATTTGATGCAATAAGAAATATGATAAATATTACTGGTAAGAGGTTATATTGGGGTCATGCAAAAATTTTTATTATAAGTAAGGATATAGCAGAAGAAGGTATTACTCAAGCACTTGATTTACCTTACAGAGATGCTGAAATAAGAGAGGAAATGCATGTATTAATTTCAAATAAAAACACAGCAAAAGAAATACTACAGAATAAGCCTATAACCTCAAATTTAAGGTGTTTTGAAATTGATAAAATAGTAGAAAATCAGAAAACACTTGCAAATGCACCTATAGTTAGAGTTTATGAACTCATCAATAATATTGAAGAAAATGATGTATCACCAGTTCTACCACTTTGCGATATAAAGACAAGTGATGATAAGCAAACTGTAGAATTAATTGGTACAGCCGTGTTTAAATCAGATAAACTTGTTGGATCTTTAAATACAGAGGAGTCAAAATATTTTCTTTTTGCAACTAATCAGATTGATAAAGGACTATTGGTCGAAAAAATTTTGCATGGTGATCAGATGGCCAAGGTAACTTTAGAAGTATTTGAAAGCAAAACAAAAATAAAACCCATATATAAAGATGGAAAACTCAGTATCAATATGAATATTAGAGTAGATGCATCAATAGCAGAAATCGATGAAAGTAAAGATTTTATTCAGGAAAGTGGATGCAAAAGCCTTAAACAAGCAGCTGAAGAATCACTAAAAGTATCGATAGGAAATACAATTAATAAGGTTCAAAATAAGTATGACGCAGATATTTTCGGATTTGCCAAACATATAAAATCTGATATACCTTCAGCTTGGAGTGATGTTAAGGATAAATGGGATGACACCTTCAGAAACATGCATGTAAATATAAATGTTGAAATTCAGCTTAGAAACAGCGGAATTGATTCAAAAACTATTAAAAAAGGAATGTAAAATATAATGTTATTAGCCTTATATTTATTTATAATCACACTTTTTATTATATATGATCTTATCCCAATAATTAACATGAAAAATTGGAAGGTCTTTATTGTTTATACAATTTTTATAATATTCTCTTTTGTACTTGATGTATTGTCTGTCTTTCATATTAAAGTACCTAGCCCAGCAGTACCTATAAAAAATATCATTGAATTTATATTCAAATTGTAAGGTTGATTGAAAGGAGGGAACATGTGAATAAACAAGTAATATCTAATTCTCAAGGAATATGTATAATGACTATGTTCTTAATTGGTACTTCCATCGTGCTAGGAGTTGCTAAAAATGCAAAACAAGATGCTTGGATATCTATTGCACTAGGAATAATTATATCATTACCTATGATTGTTGTTTATTCAAAGTTGCTTAATAATTTCCCGGGAAAAGATCTATATGATATTTTCCAGTATGTATTTGGTAAAAAAATTGGTAAAATAATTTCAGCATTATTTATCTGGTATATATTTCACCTTGGAGCTTTAGTAATAAGAACTTTTTCAGAATTTGTAAATATTGTTTCATTTCCCGAAACGCCTCAATCTATTTTTGCTATTTCTCTTGGCTTATTGTGCATTTGGGTTGTAAAATCTGGAATTGAAGTATTGGGCCGTTTAGCCATGTTTTTTTTACCTTTAATTATTGTGATTACAGTAATTATTATAGCTCTTCTCTATACTAATGCCCACTTTATAAATTTAAAACCCATATTGTATAATGATACAAAACAAGTTTTATTAGGAACATTATCTTCTTTTTCTTTTCCATTTACTGAGTCGGTTATTTTTACTACAGTTTTTCATTCACTGAGAAATAAAAAGAAAATATTCAAGGTATTTCTTGCAGGACTATTAATAAGTGGTATATATCTTTTATTATCTTCTATGAACAATGTAATTGTTCTAGGAGTTCAAACAACTACAGATTTATATTTTCCTCCATATACATCCATAAGAACGATTAAAATAAGTGATTTTATTGGAAGATTTGAAATTATTGTTGCATCGATATTTGTACTCATGGGATTTGTTAAGGTAAGTGTATGCTTGTATGCAACATCAGTCGGCACTGCTAAAATTTTCAATATAAACAATTATGAGATAATTGCTGCTCCAATAGGGCTTCTTATGATAAATTTATCACAAATACTATATAGTAATACTATGGAAATGTTTTATTGGGCTAATAATATATATATGTATTATGCTATTCCGTTTCAAGTAATCTTACCAATAGTAATATTAATTATTGCACAGATAAAATTAAAATCAAATAATTCAACGAGCTAGCAAAATAATAAACCACTAGTATAGGATGATATGCTCCATTTATAGTAGACAGTTTTAAACAATTAGATCACAGCTCCTTTTTATATTTTTAAATATAACATTTCATATCTCTATTTTTTTAGAAAAAATTAATAATAGAGAATTGTTCCATTAATACTGTACCCAAAATAAGAAATAATATTTTTGACGGTAAAAAAGCGGCCATAGCCGCGTTATT
>NZ_JAGGLM010000024.1 GCF_017874415.1 Clostridium algifaecis | reverse complement strand
AATCTTCATGTAAAAAGAACAAATGACAAACTGCGACCATTTTAACAAATGGCCGTTTATTTTTGTACATATACACTTGGTAGTTTATCGCTTACAGTCTAATTCATTATTTGTATTATTTATAGCATCTACAATATTTTTCATTATATCAGTTTGTTTAGTTGAAACTGTACTTATTGATACAATAGATTCTGATATAGATTCATTTGCTTTTGCATTTTCATTCATATTGTATGCTAGTGTCTCGGAACTTTTGCTTACTTCATAGCTTGCTTTATTAAATGTAGTTATGACAGATAGAAGTTGTTTTTGCATATTTATAAATGCATTATTTAATTCTCCTAGTTCATCTTTTGACTCTATAACTTTGATATCATTATTTAAAACACCTTCGGAAACATTATTGGCAAGTTTAACTAATGATTTAAGCTTTTTACATATAGAATCCGAAAAATATATAGAAAATATTATACTAAATAGAGCAAATATTATAAGTATAATAATTCCTAATGTAAAAGTTATATTGGTTTTATGCTCAAGTGCAGACTGTAAATAATATAAATTTTGAAATTCTGAGGAATTTAATTCAGATATTATATTATTTATAAAAGAGTTGTCCAATATAATTTCGTGATTTATGTTAGAAGCAGAAGCCATATTACTATTTTTTATGTAATTAGTTCCTGTATTAGTTAACTGTATTAAATCTTTGGTGACATTTTTAAGTCTAGTATATATTTCTTTACTATTTTCATTATCTATACTATTATCTAAAAAATAAGTTATTGTATTCAAATTATTTATGTCGCCTTGAACCTTTTTTTGAAGTGATGTATTACCAGAAGTCATTTGATTGAACAATTTTGTAATATCATCTGAAGTATTTTTTATTTCTCCTTCTAAAATGATGTTGTTTGTCATATTTCTATATTTATTTTCAAGGTTTATTGTATTAGCTATAAAAATACAACTTGTTATAAGCATCATTATGATTATAATTGAAAACACACTTATGAGTTTAGTTTTTATACTATTCATTTTTATCACTTCCTTAATTATTTACATTACTTTTGTTTATAATATTAGTATCTATAATTATATTGTTTGAAACTTGTTTTTTATTAATTAAATCAATCATTGCTTCTGCTGATTTTTTCCCAATAGAAGTAGGACTTTGTTCAACTGAAACTGTTAATAATCCATTTCTTATAGCTTGTTTACCAGCATCCGTAGCATCAAATCCTGTTACAATCAGGTTAGATATATTGTTTTCTTTAGCATATTGTATAACTCCAAGGGCAGTATCATCATTTCCACATATCACAACATTTATATCTGGATGTTTACTAAATTGCTCTTTTGATATACTATACCCCAATTCCTTTTTCCATTTTCCGTCTACAGTATCAACAATATTCATATTACTATTTTCTTTAAGAGCTTTAAGTGCTCCAGAACATCTTTCACGTGCATTTTGTTGAGCTAAATCACCAGTTATAATAAGTACATTAGATTTTGAATTTACATTGCTAATTGCATATTTAATGGATTGATATGAAGCATTTTCATTGTTAATGCCCACAAATGGTACAGGAGTGAAATTATCTTTTTTAGCTTCTGCACTATCAATTAAAGTATCTATATTTAATATAGGAATCTTGCTTTCCTGTGTGCTTTTTAGCGCAGGAATGATAGAGAGATTATTAGCAGGTACAATTATAATTCCACTTACTTTTGATTTAGTGTATTGTTTAACGAGTTTAATTTGTTCATCTACATTTTGTTCTGGATCTTTAGGACTATCAATTATGAAATTATAGCCGGCATTTTGACAAATATTTTTTGCAGCATTTGCAATACTTTCTAGAAAATGATCACCTTGAACTTTGTAAATAAAAACAATAGTTTTTTTATTAGATTTTAAAGCCTTTACACTATTACTAGAATTATTATTCATTGTTTTAGAAATAAAAGTATCAATTTTTTGATCTTTAGTGGATCTTACACATGCAGAAGAAAAAATAATAGTAGATATGAGTAATAATATAAGTAAAAAAGTTTTTTTCATGAAAAATTCCCCAAATGATATAAATATATATAGATTATATCACATAATTATCATATTATGAATAAAATATGGTAATGTTATGGTAAACATATTAAGCGTTAGAACAAAATTTAATTAATATTATCCAAAAAAATGTTTTAAATTAACCATAAATTTGTTCGCTAACGAAATATTGATTTGCAAAAGATATTGAATTACAATATAATGAGTATATTAAATATATGAGAGGTAGAATTATTATGGAACTAAACGAATGTATTAACTTTTTATTAACAAAGGCACAGCACACTGTATTTCAATATTTAAAATCTGAACTTGTGAGGTATGACGTCACTCCAGTTCAGTATGGAATATTAAAATGTCTTTGGAGTGAGGATGGCCAAACGCCTAAACAGATTTCAGATATTTTGGGACTGGACGGTTCCACAATTACTGGGCTGTTGGATAGGATGGAAAACAAGGGACTTTTAAAAAGGGCAGAAAATCCTGAAGATAGAAGGACACTTAAAGTTATTATAACTGACAAAGGACTTAAACTTAGAGAGCCTATAGAAGTGGTAGTAGAAAAAATGAATATACATATAATGGAAATATTTACAGAAGATGAACAACAACAATTTAAAAATTTTTTAAGGCAGATAATAAACCGCTGATAACACCGCAATTTTCTATCAAAGTTGGGGATAAACATGGTGGTACACATGGACAAACTTTTCTAAAGTTAAGTTTGAAAAAGTTAAGTTTGAAAAAGTAATTTTTATAAGTGAACTACATATTAATCTAAGAAGTACTGGATGAAGAATCGTTGATATAGAATACTATATTGACGATTCTTTATTTTTTTATAAATAGTGAAATTATTTTTTAAATAAGAAAACTTTTTACTGGCTTCAGAACAGTCAGTAAAAATGAGCATATCAAATCATATGAAGCTTATACCATATGAATCTATGGTTGGTGGGAGTATATGTATTGCAGCTACCATAATATATGGATTTTTAAAGCAAAAAATTATCATAAAATTATCAGCATATATTAATTATATTAGCAATAATTATATAATATATATAAAATATTGATATTTTTTTAAGCAATGGTTGACAAATCATTTGTATGCAATTAAAATATAATTAAACGTTATCATCAATAGCAAATATAAAAAATTCATGGGGGTAATTTAAATGGAAAATGTTATTTTAAAAGAAGAAAATGGTATAGCAGAGGTTACTATTAACAGACCAAAGGCACTTAATGCGTTGAATAGTGCAACTTTAAAAGAACTTGGACAGGTAGTAAATGAAATATCAGATAAAAAAGAAATTAAAGCAGTAATAATAACTGGAGCAGGACCAAAATCTTTTGTAGCAGGTGCTGATATAGCTGAAATGAGTAAATTAAATTCTATAGAGGCAACAAATTTTTCAAGACTTGCCCAGAATGTATTCTCCCAAATTGAAAACTTACCTAAACTTGTAATAGCAGCAGTTAATGGATTTGCACTTGGCGGAGGTTGTGAGCTTGCTATGGCATGCGATGTAAGATTTGCTTCAAAAAAGGCTAAATTTGGACAACCTGAAGTTAATTTAGGAATACTCCCAAGCTTTGGCGGAACTCAGAGACTTCCAAGATTAGTTGGAAAGGGAATAGCGAAAGAATTAATATTTTCTACAGATATGATAACTGCTGATGAAGCATATCGTATAGGACTTGCAAACAAGGTTTACGATCCTGATGAACTTATAGAAAAATCAAAAGAATTTGCAAATAAAGTAATGAGCAAATCTCCATGGGGTGTTAGACTTGCAAAAGCTTCTATAAATAATGGATTGGATGTTGATTTAGAAGCTGGCCTCAAATATGAAGCAAACTCATTTGGACTATGTTTCTCGACAGAGGATCAAAAAGAAGGAATGAGTGCTTTTCTTGAGAAAAGAAAAGCTAATTTTAAAGATTGCTAGAAAATAATACTTATTACAAAATATTAAGTCAAAGGAGTGGTTTGAGGTGAAACTTATAAAACCTGCTGATGCAGCTGAAATGGTTAAAGACGGAGATGTGATCTCGACAACTGGATTTGTTGGAAGCTTATGTGCTGAGGAACTTACAATAGCACTTGAAAAAAGATTTCAAGAGACAGGTCATCCAAAAAATTTAACTTTAGTTTATTCAGCAGCTCAGGGAGATGGCAAAGGCAAAGGTGCAGATCATTTTGCACATGAAGGGATGACGAAAAGAGTTATAGGTGGTCACTGGAATTTATCGCCTGCACTAGGAAAGATGGCAGTAGAAAATAAAATCGAAGCTTATAATTTCCCTCAAGGTACGCTTTCTCAATTATTTAGAGATATAGCAGGAAAAAGAATCGGGACTATAACCCACGTTGGATTGAATACATTTGTTGATCCTAGAATACAGGGTGGAAAGTTAAATGATGTAACTAAAGAAGATTTAGTAAAAGTTATAAATATTGAAGGACAAGAAAGATTATTATATAAAGCTTTTCCTATAAATGTATGTTTTATAAGAGGAACTTATGCTGACGAAAATGGCAATATAAGTTTGGAGAGGGAAGTAGCATCAATAGATGTCTTATCTGTTGCTCAAGCATGTAGAAACAGTGGCGGAACTGTTATAGTACAGGTAGAAAAAGTAGTAAAAGCAGGTACCTTAGATCCAAGGCTTGTTAAAATACCTGGAATATGTGTAGATGCAGTTGTAATAGGCAAACCTGAACACCATGAACAATATTTTGGATGCAGTGGGTTTGATCCAGCATTAACTGGAGAAGCAAAAGTTCCACTGGAAAGTATTGAATCACCTGTACTTAATGCAAGAAAAATAATAGCAAGAAGGGCGGCTATGGAGCTTACACCAGATACTGTAGTAAATTTGGGAATAGGAATACCAGAAGTCATATCGCTTGTTGCCAATGAAGAAGGAATAGGAAGTTATATGACAATGACAGTTGAGGCAGGACCTGTAGGAGGTGTGCCTGAAGGCGGTACAGGATTTGGAGCTTGTGTAAATCCTGAAGCAATTTTAGATGAAGGTTACCAGTTCGATTTCTATGACGGCGGCGGAGTAGATATAGCATTTTTAGGACTGGCTCAGGCAGATAAAGCCGGAAACATAAATGTAAGTAAATTTGGTCCTCGTATAGCTGGTTGTGGTGGATTTATAAATATAACTCAAAATGCTAAAAGAGTATTGTTTTGCGGTACGTTTACAGCTGGAGGACTTAAAATAAAGACTGGAGACGGGAAACTTGAAATACTGAATGAAGGCAAAGTTAAAAAATTCCTGGATGAAGTTGAACAAATTACATTCAGTGGTGAATATGCAATAAAAACTAAACAGCCTGTTACTTATATAACTGAAAGAGCAGTATTTGAATTAAAAGAAGATGGATTTTATCTTACAGAAATAGCACCTGGAGTTGATCTCGAAAAGGATATTTTAAGTTTAATGGAATTTAAACCAAAGGTTGATAAAAATTTAAAACTTATGGATGAAAGAATTTTTCATGATGAGTTAATGGGATTAAAAAAATAAAATCTAAGCTATAACAAAATAGGAGGAAAAGTATATGAATTTTGAATTATCAAAAGAACAAGAACTTGTACAAAAAACAGCAAGAGAATTTGCAGAGAAGGTACTTAAACCAATAGCAATTGAAAATGATGAAAAAAGTGAATTCCCTATAGAAGCTTATAAGAAAATGGGCGAAATGGGACTTATAGGACTTCCATATCCAAAGGAATATGGCGGTTCAGGAGCAGATTATTTATCTTATGTAATTGCAGTTGAAGAAATATCAAAAGTACATGCATCTGTAGGTATATCTTATTCAGTAACTACATCCTTATGTGCAGGTGGAATAATTAATAATGCTTCAGAAGAACAAAAGAAGAAGTATCTTCCAGATATACTTTCTGGAAAGAAGTTTGGCTCTTTTGGAATGACAGAACCAAACGCTGGATCTGATGCATCTGCAGCAGAAACAACAGCTAGAAAAGAAGGAGATTACTATATATTAAATGGTACTAAATGCTTTATTACAAATGGACCTCTTTCAGAGACATTCCTTGCATTTGCAATAACAGATAAAAGCAAAGGACCTAAAGGAGTATCAGCATTTATAGTAGAGAAAGGATTCCCTGGATTTTCAATAGGTAAAATTGAAGACAAGTGTGGAATAAAGGCAGCCCAGGTATCAGAACTTATATTCAAGGATTGCAAAGTTCCTGCAGAAAATTTAGTAAGCGAAGAAGGTAAGGGACTTAAAATAGCACTCAGCACACTGGACGGAGGAAGAATAGGCGTAGCAGCACAGGGACTAGGAATTGCAGAAGGTGCTTTTGAAATAGCAAGAAAGTACATGATGGAAAGAATACAATTCGGCAAACCAATCTGCAAAAAACAATATCTTGCATTCAAGATGGCAGAATTACAGCTTGAAATAGAAGAAGCTAAATATATGGTATATAAGGCAGCGATAGATAAGCAGGAAGGAAGACCATATTCAATACCAGCAGCTAAAGCAAAAATAGCTTGTACAGATGCAGCTATGCATGTAACAACAGAAGCTGTACAGATGCTTGGAGGAAATGGTTATATGAAGGAATACCAGGTTGAAAGAATGCTTAGAGATGCTAAGATAACTCAGATATATGAAGGAACAAATGAAATACAGAAGCTTATAATAAGTGGACAGCTTTTTAGATAAATTTAATTTATTTAAGTTGCTAAATTCATAAATCCAAAATTCTAGAAAAGGTAGAACTATGTTAACTTTACAGAGTTCTACCTTTTTAATTATTAATATAAATAATTAAAAAATTTACTTGAATACGATTGCAAAAAGTTTTATTATACATTATAATGATATTAACTCAATAGTTATTGATAAGAAATGCACACGTGTACATTTTATGAATTTATTCTTAAATAGAATTGGAGATGTCAATATGGGTACTGAAAAAAATGATAATGCTTGTATAAAAGAGACCACCTGGATGGGCAAAAAGTGCATAAGATTTTATGCTGGTGGATATGAGGCACTTATGATTCCTGAAGTTGGTGCAAATGTAATGCAACTTAAAGACACCGTGAGAGGTTTAAATTTACTTAGAACACCTCCTGATAATATGGATTTTGAGAAATTTAAAAATAGACCGCAGGTTTATGGACTGCCAATTTTATTTCCGCCTAACAGAATAGAAGATGGTAAATTTAAAGTAGGAGATAAAGAGTACAAGTTCCCTATAAATGAACCTAAAAGAAATAATTATATACATGGTTTTATAAAGAGTGAAAAATGGGAAGCAAGTAGAATAGAAATTTTAAATAAAGAAGAGATCGAGGTAGAAGCAATATTTAATTATACGAAAGATCATGAATTTTACAAATATTTTCCACATGAATTTCAAGCAAAATTAACTTACAATTTATCAAACAAAGGCCTTAAGCAAACCACTAGTGTTATCAACAAAAGTTCTTTAAAAATGCCTCTTGGAATAGGCTTTCATACATCTTTTAATATACCATTTCACCCTGAAAGCAGTGAAAGTGACTGTAAGTTAATAGCATCTATAGATAAGAGATGGGAACAGGATGACAGGAATTTACCTACAGAAAAAATTTTAGATCTGACAGCTGACGAAAAAAAATATCTTCATGAAGGAATTGTTCCTAAGGGATATCCAATAGAATCACATTATATGTTGAAGCCTATGAATTTTAATGGACATGAGTTTAAAGGAGCAATTTTTGAGGACAGGTCTAAGCAACTTAGGTTGGTATATGAAATGGGAAAAGATTATAAACACATAGTTATATGGAATGATATGGGTGATAAGGAATATGTTTGCGTTGAGCCACAGACATGTATGATAAATGCACCAAATGTAAATATGGATGATAAAATAACCGGATTTAAAACTTTAGAGCCAGGTGAATTATGGAGTGAGGTATGCAAAATATATTTGGAAGAAATCAAATAATCTAAATATTAACAATCTAATTTATGCACACGTTAATAATATTATTGTTGTATTTTTAATATATATTGGTTATAATAGAATTGTTACTAATGTTCACGTTAACATTAGTAACAAAACAAAAATAAAGGTAGGTCGATATTATGAAAAAGTTTATGGATGAAAATTTTTTGTTATCTAATGAAACTGCTATAAAATTATTTAACGATTATGCTAAAGATATGCCTATAATTGATTATCACTGCCATTTGAGTCCAAAGGAAATTTATGAAAATAAAAAATTTAAAAATATTACTGAGGCCTGGCTCTATGGTGATCATTATAAGTGGAGAGCAATGAGAATTAATGGTATAGATGAAAAATATATTACTGGAGATGCCAGTGATTATGACAAGTTTATGGCCTGGGCGAAAACATTATCAATAGCTATAGGCAATCCACTCTATGGCTGGACACACTTAGAACTTCAAAGATTTTTTGGAATACATGATACATTAAATGAAAAAACTGCTCCACAAATTTGGGAAAAAGTAAATGCTCTTTTGGCTACTGACGATTTTTCAGCAAGAGAATTAATTAAGAGATCAAATGTAAAAACGCTTTGTACTACAGATGATCCTGTTGATTCACTTGAATATCATTTGAAATTGAAAGAGGATAAGGATTTTCCTGTAAACGTTCTGCCAGCTTTTAGACCAGACAAAGCACTTAGAATAAATAAGGATACTTTTATTCCATGGACTCAGGAACTTGGAAAAGTTTATGGAAAATCAGTAGACAACTATGATGAATTCTTAAATGCTATTGAGTCAAGGGTTGAATTTTTCCACTCGGTAGGATGCAGAGTATCAGATCATGCTATGGATGTTATGGAATATGCAGAATCTACAAAGGAAGAATCATCAAAGATATATTCTAAAGCTTTAAAAGGACAGGCCTTGAGTACAGATGAAATAAGTAAATACAAAACATATACTTTAAGATTTTTAGGAAAACTTTATCATAAATTAGGCTGGGTAATGCAGCTTCACATTGCAGCACTTAGAGATACTAACACTAATATGTTTAAAAAGTTAGGACCTGATACAGGATTTGATGGAATAAATGATCTTTCCATAGCAGAACCTCTTTCAAAACTTTTAAATTCACTGCAAACAGAGAATTCACTTCCTAAAACTATATTATATACATTAAATCCAAAAGACAACCTTATTCTTGCAACTACCGTTGGAAATTTCCAGGGAGATGGCATACCTGGAAAAATACAATTTGGTGCAGCATGGTGGTTTAATGATACTAAAGATGGAATGATAGAACAGATGAAATCTTTGGCTAGTGTTGGACTATTAAGCAGATTTATTGGGATGTTAACTGATTCAAGAAGCTTTTTATCATATACAAGACATGAATATTTTAGAAGAATAGTTTGTGACTTACTTGGACAATGGGTTGAAAATGGAGAATTCCCTTGTGATATGGAAACTTTAGGAGATATAGTTAAAGGAATTTGTTATAATAATGCAAAAGAATATTTTAATATTTAGAAGTTAGGTTTTAAATTGCTGTATACAAAATAAGAAAAATCTTGCTTTATATACAGCAAAATAAAAAATTAAATATAATTATATGAATTTTCTGAGAAAATTATTTAATTTATATATAGAGAAGGAGAGATTATATGAAAAAGTTATCTTTAAAAGAAAAGATATCCTATGGTTTTGGTGACTTTGGTAATGGATTTATGTTTGATTTAGGTCAAGCATATCTCTCAAAATTTTTTACTGATGTTTGCAAAATACCTGCTTCAATGGCAAAAGATATATTTGTATTCACAAAAATATTTGATGCATTTATGGATCCTATAGCTGGTTCAGCAGTAGATGCTAAAAAGCCTGGTAAATATGGCAAATTTAGACCTGTAATGATGATTTCAGCTGTTATATTAGGTATACTTACTATAGTAACATTTATGATGCCTAATTTTGGTACAGTACAACAAAAGCTTATATATGCTTATGCTGCTTATATGATATGGGGACTTGTTTATTCATTTACAAATGATCCTTATGGATCACTAGCATCTGTTATGACTCAGGATGTTGAAGAAAGAAGCCAATTGGCAACGTTTAGACAAGCTGGATCTTTAGGAGCACAACTTATAACTGGTATAGCATTTGTACCTATACTAATACATTTTACAAATCCTAAAGTAGGATATCCTATAGCTGCTACTATTATGGCAATTATAGGTATAGGATCATTCTATATATGTTTTAGAAATACTAGAGAAAATGTCAAACCTCAGGCTAAGACAAAAGAAAAAATAGGTGCAAAGGAATGCTTCAAAGTAATATTTACAAACAAACCGTTATTATGTTTAATTCTTATGACGTTATTTACCATATCATCAATGAATGCAAATAACCAAATGATGATATATTATTGTCAATATGCACTTGGCAATATAAAGCTTCAACCTGTTATAAATTCTATAATGATTGGATGTTCTGTTATAGGTATTGCAGCTATTCCTAAGATGGTTAAAAAGTTTGGTAAAAAGAAAACGGCTATGATAGGTTTTGTCATTGGTATTGTTGCTGATGGATTAAATTTCATAGCACCACCTAATATTGTTGTATTTACAATACTTGTAACTGTTGGGTATGTAGCTTTAGCTATTCCAAATGGTGTTACATGGGCTTTTGTTTCAGATGCTATTGACTATGGTGAATGGCATACAGGCCAAAGAAAAGAAGGTATAACATATGCAGCATTCAATTTTTCAAGAAAAATAGCTCAATCTATAGCAGCATATGTTACTTTAGGAGCTTTACAAATGACAGGATATGTAGCAAATGCTCATCAAACTGCTAAAACTCTATTAGGAATGAAAGCAGTAATGGCATTGTATCCAGCTTGTGCATTAGCTGTAGCAGCTATTGTAATTGGATTCTTATATCATTTGACAGATGACAAATATAGAAGTATAGTAGACGATCTTCATAATGGAAGATATGATGTAAATGTAAAATAAAAAAGTGATTACAACTAGTTTCTCTCAGAACTGAATACATTTTATATAATACAAGTATTTATATTTTAACAATATGGGTACTTGTATTATTATTAAAAAATATAATGAAATAGTAAAGAACTTACTATCTATTTAGTATAAAATCAAATTACTTTTGTATTAAATGGATAATTTATATGAAGTAAATCTGATATTATGGAAGGAGTTTTATTTATAAATATGAAGGCTGAGAATTTGAAAAATATAAAAATTGTGAAAAGTATAATAATTATGTGGATTATATCGCTGTTTACAGCTATTATTATAGGAACAATTGGATATATTAATACTTCTAAAATGCATGAAATAGTAAATGATACTAATGAAAATATTATGCCAAAGTTAAAAGACTGGGGTGACGTCAATGGCAATATGGGTGTTTTAAGAAATACTCTAACTAAGATAATTGATAGACCGTTTGATGAAAAGAATGAGCAGGATATGCTTAAATTGAACAGCAATATAACAAAAATAATAAATAGAAATATTAATATAACAAAAAATGATGAGAAAGAAAATAAAATGGTAGTTCAGATGAAAAGTGCTTATGATCATTATTATTCTTTTATACCTGGAATTATAGAACAGCGCAGGGCAAATAAAGTACCTGACAAACAAATAACGAATGTGGCTATGGGTGTTTATGGTAATGATTTAGCTAAAAAAAATGTTCAACTCGTAAATTATCAAAAAGAGATTGCAAATCAGCAAAGCCAGAAAGCTAAAAACTTATATCATAGCAGTTTGATTTTATTTTGTACTGTTTTTGTACTGTCAGTATCAATTTTTACTGTAATATCATTAGCAGTTATTTCTATTGTTAAAAATTCTATGAATGATTTTATAGAAAAACTTAAAATTCTATCTTCAGGAAATTTTATGATTAAATTTAATAATGGATTTACTAACGAATTTGGAATTATGTATGATGCATTAGATGAAACTATTGTTTCAATTTCAGATGCGTTGAATAAAATTAAAAAATATTCAAATGAGGTAAATGAAAAAATTTTATATCTAGAAAACATATCAGGACAAATGCATTCTTCAATAGGAGAAGTTTCTAGCTCTATAGGAGAAGTTTCTAATGGTTCAAATGATCAAGCTAAAAGCTTAGTAAATATAAATGGCACTTTAAATTCTTTTGGAAATACGCTGGAAACTGTAGGAAAATCTATAAGAAAAATAGATGGCGATACTAAAGATATCAGTAAAAAAGTACAAATTAGTAATGACACATTAAACAACATTGTTAGTTCTATGAATAAAATTACTGATTCTTACGGTGATACAAAAAGTAAAGTCGTGAATTTGACAAATAGTGTTAAGCAAATAACAGATATAACTAATTTAATTAATGATATAGCAGATCAAACGAGTTTACTTTCACTTAATGCTGCAATCGAAGCTGCAAAGGCTGGAAGCGATGGGGCTAGCTTTGCTGTGGTAGCAGATGAAATTAAAAAATTAGCTGAACAGTCTAAGAATTCGTCAAAGAGTATAGATAGTCTGATTTCTGTTATTTATAATGAAGTTAAAATTTTATCAAATACAACAAATAGTACAAATCTTGAATTAGTCAAACAGAAGGATATTATAAAAAATTCCATAAATTTATTTAAGAATATAATAATTAGTATACAGAAATTGTTACCTAAAATTGATGAAGCTAATCAATCTATAGTAAAAGTTAATAAAGATAAAAGCAATATTATAGATAGTGTAGAAGCTATATCTGCAGTATCAGAAGAAAATTCAGCTTCATCAGAACAAATTTCGGCTTCTTCTGATGAAATGGAAAACTTATCAGGAAAAGTATCAAAATCAGCAGTATTATTAAAGGATAAGATACAACATATGATAGAACAAATTGAAAAATTCAATATATAAATAAATTTGTCTGTGTGGCTAAAAAATTTATAGTTTATGCTCTGAAAATGTGATATTATAAGGTATAATTATATATTATTAGTATTTGTGATAACATCTATAATAACATTTGTAATAAAAGAAAGGTGAATAACATGAGCGTTACTATAAAAGATATAGCAAAATTGGCAAATGTATCTCATACTACTGTGTCAAGAGCACTTAACAATAGTCCTTTAATAAATGAGGAAACAAAAAGTAAAATAAAAGCTATAGCTAAACAGCTAAGATATGTTCCAAATTATAATGCAAAGAATCTTGTATTGCACAAATCCAATAACATAGGGCTGTTTTTCTCAAGTATAAGTCAGGGAACATCTCCAAGTTTCTTTTTTGAAATTGTAAGTGGAATAAATAGTGTTATAAGTAAAAATTATAATTTAGTTGTTAGAGGTATTGATGATTATAGAGATTTTTCTACAATAAATGATAAAAGCTTTGATGGAATTATACTTATGAGCCAAAGCGATAGTGATAATGGATTTATATATCATGTCATGGACAATAAAATACCATTAGTTGTTTTAGACAGGAACGTAGCAGAAGAATCTATTGTGAATATATTATCAGATGATGCAGAAGGAGCTTTTAAAGCTGTCAAATATTTAATTGAAAATGGACATAGTGATATTGCTATAATAGAAGGTGAAAAAGAATTCAAATCTTCTAAAGAGAGAAAAAATGGTTTTATAAAGGCACTTATAGATTATAAAATACCTGTTAATGGGGATTACATTATTTCTGGAGATTACCATATGAAAAGTGGTTATTATGGTATGAAAAAGCTTTTAAAATTAAGCAAGGTTCCTACAGCTGTTTTTTGTTCTAATGATGACATGGCTATAGGCGCCATTAAAGCTATAAATGACAGCAAATTCAGATCACCTGAAGACATTTCAATTATTGGTTTTGATGACATTGATTTTTGTGAATATTCCACACCATCTTTAACTACGATTAAAAGACCTATGAAAAAAATAAGTATGCTAGGCTGCGAAAAATTACTAAAATTATTAGGCAAGAAAGATTTGCAGGGAGAAAAAATTTATATTAAAACTGAATTATGTATAAGAGAATCTGTTAGGAAAATAAATTAATGAACAGATTTTTAGCTTACTAAATTTGGAACAACAATTTTCTAAAAAGATATTGTTAACGTGTGCAAAGAATGATATAATATGTTTATACAGAAATCTATATACTGCTTAAAAACATTGCACACGTTAATTATAAATTATAAATGGAGGAATGGGTATGAAATTAAATAAAGGTATTTTGAAGGATTACAAAAAATATCCTGAAAAGGTTTTGCAGTTTGGTGAAGGTAATTTTCTAAGGGCTTTTATTGATTGGCAGATAAATAAGATGAATAATGAAGCAAATTTTAATGGAAGTGTAGTAGTAGTACAACCTATAGAAAAAGGATTAATAGATAAACTAAATGAACAAGATGGTTTATATACATTATATTTACAAGGAATGAAGGAAGGAAAAGCAGTAAAAGAGCATTCAATTATAAATACTATAAGTAGGGGAATTAATCCATATGCCAATTATGATGAATTCTTGAAGGTTGCTGAAAATCCAGAACTAAGGTTTATAATTTCTAACACTACAGAAGCAGGAATAGCATTTAATGAAAACGATAAACTTGAAGATAAACCTCAAAGCAGTTATCCGGGAAAATTGACAGCGTTCCTATATCATAGATTTAAAGCTTTTAATGGAGATAAAAATAAAGGATTTATAATAATTCCATGTGAACTTATAGATAGAAACGGAGAAAAACTTGAAGCTATAATTCGTAAGTATGCAGAAATCTGGAATTTAGGAAAAGAATTTATAGAGTGGCTTGATGCTGCAAATACTTTTTGCTGCAGTCTTGTAGATAGAATAGTACCAGGATATCCAAGAGATACTATAGATGAAGTAACAAAGGAATTAGGATATGAAGATAACCTTGTAGATGTAGGCGAACAATTCCATCTTTGGGTAATTGAAGGACCGGACTGGATAAAAAATGAATTACCAGTAGAAAAAGCTGGTCTTAATGTAAAGTTTGTAGAGGACATGACTCCATATAGAACAAGAAAAGTAAGAATTTTAAATGGATCACACACATCACTTGTTCCTGTAGCATATTTATATGGACTTAATACAGTAAGTGAAGCAGTTCAGCATGAGGTTATTGGTAAATTTGTAAGAGGAGTTATGTACGATGAAATAATTCCTACACTTGATTTGCCGGAAGATGAACTTAAATATTTTGCAAGTGCCGTACTTGAGAGATTTGTAAACCCATTTGTAAAACATTATTTAATGAGTATAGCTTTAAATTCAATGTCTAAATTTGAAACAAGAGATTTACCTTCATTATTAGAATATAAGAAGAGAAAAGGTGAGCTTCCTAAGAGATTGGTATTCTCACTTGCATCTTTAATAGAATTTTATAAAGGTAAAAGAGGAAATGAAGATATTAAGTTAGCTGATAATCAGGATATATTGGATTTGTATAAATCATTATGGTCAAATTATGATGGAACAGAGGCTGGATTAAAGAAGATAGTTACTTCTGTACTTGGATATGAAAAGAATTGGAAGATGGATTTAAATAAGGTTGAAGGTTTAACTGATGCTGTAACTAATTACTTATCAAAGATTGAAAAATTAGGAATTAAGGAAGCAGTTAAAGAAGTACTTTAGATAATAATGGGAGGAAATTCCATGAAAAAGATTATTCAAATAAATGATAACGACAATGTAATTGTAGCTTTAACAGACTTAAAAAAAGGTAATTCAATTAAAGTTGGAGATAGAAAAATTGAATTAAAAGAGGATATAACCAGAGGGCATAAAGTTGCTGTATATGACATTAAATCAGGTGAAAATGTAGTTAAATATGGATCACCTATAGGTCATGCTATAAAAGATATATCCGAAGGACATTGGGCTCATACTCATAATGTAAAGACAAATTTAGATGGTGTAAAAGATTATGTATTTAATCAGAAATTGAATGATAATATTTTTAAGAATGAAAACTTAACTTTTAAAGGCTATAAAAGAGAAAATGGTTCTGTGGGAATAAGAAATGAACTATGGATAGTACCTACAGTTGGATGTGTAAACGGAATGGCAGACAAAATTATGGATAAATTTAAAAAGGAAGTTGGTAAATTATCCATAGATAACACTTTAGTGATCAAGCATACTTATGGATGTTCTCAGCTTGGAGATGACCATGCAAATACAAGAACAATTTTAGGAAATGTAGTTAAACATCCTAATGCAGGTGGTGTACTTGTGGTAAGTCTTGGCTGCGAAAATAACAATATAGTTGATTTTAAAAAATCATTATGTAAATTTGATGAAAAGAGAACAAAATTTTTAGTCCTGCAGGAAGTTTCTGATGAAATAGAAGAAGGAGTAAAACTATTAAAAGAACTATATGAAAATATGAAAAATGACACTAGAGAAGATATTCCACTATCAGAACTTAAAATAGGACTTAAATGTGGAGGCTCAGATGGATTATCAGGTATAACAGCAAATCCACTTTTAGGCAAGTTCTCGGACTTTTTAGTAGCACAGGGAGGGATCACAGTTCTTACAGAAGTACCTGAAATGTTTGGTGCTGAAACGTTACTTATGAGTAGAGCTGAAAATGAGCAGGTATTTAATAAAATAGTACATCTTATTAATGATTTTAAAGAATATTTTATTCAATACAAACAGCCTATATATGAGAATCCTTCACCGGGAAATAAAGCTGGTGGCATAACAACTCTTGAAGACAAATCACTTGGATGTACCCAAAAATCTGGAAGTGCTGCTGTAGTTGATGTACTTAAATATGGAGAAACCTTGAGTACTAAAGGATTAAATCTTTTGAGTGCACCGGGAAATGATTTAGTTGCGGCTTCTGCATTAGCAGCCTCAGGTTGCCATATGGTCTTGTTTACTACAGGGAGAGGGACTCCATTTGGAAGTTTTGTACCTACAATGAAAGTTTCAACAAATACACCATTGTTTAAATTGAAACCACATTGGATTGATTTTGATGCAGGCGGTCTTGTAGAGGATATATCTCAGGAGGAATTGCTTAAGAAATTTGTTAATTATGTAATAAATGTTGCTAGTGGGCAACTGGTAAATAACGAAAAAAATGATTTTAGAGAATTAGCTATATTTAAAAAAGGTGTAACATTATAATCATATAATAAAAAATAAGTAAGTCTGGTTTTTATAACCTGGCTTACTTATTTTTTATAAGTACATTTTAAAAGGTTTATTTAAATACTTTATTTATCAATATCTAGTTGAAAAATGGAACAATATTATTTATAATAGAAGTATATTCATAATACGATATTATGTATCATAATGCAAAACAAAGAATATAATATTATAAGAAAATTTATCATGGAGAGGGAGATAAAAATGGATGAATCATTAAAGAATTTTTCAATGGACTTTTTCAAACTAGATGGAAAAGTAGCTTTAGTAACAGGAGCAAATATGGGACTAGGACAAGCATATGCAATAGCATTAGCAAAAGCAGGAGCAGATTTATTTATAGTTACTTATGATGATAAATGGGATGAAACAAGAAAAGTTATAGAGGCAGAAGGCAGAAAAGTAGAATTCTATCAGACAGATCTAAGTAAAAAGGAAAACATACAGCCAGTAGTAGATGAATGTATTAAGAAATTTGGAAAGGTAGATATATTAATAAATAATGCAGGAACAATAAGAAGAGCACCATTACTTGAATACAAAGATGAAGATTGGGAAGCAGTAATAGATATAAACTTGAATGCAGTATATTACTTAAGCAAAGCAGTAGCACCATTAATGGTAAAACAAGGCTCAGGAAAAATAATAAATGTATGTTCAATGCTAAGCTTCCAGGGAGGAAAATTTGTACCACCATATACAGCAAGTAAACATGGAGTAGCAGGAATTACAAAAGCATTTGCAAATGAGTTAGCACAGTACAATGTACAGACAAATGCAATAGCACCAGGATATATAGAAACAGCAAATACAGCACCAATAAGAGCAGATAAAGAGAGAAATCAGGAGATATTATCAAGAATACCAGCAAATCACTGGGCAAAGACAAGTGAGTTAATGGGAGCGATGGTTTTCTTATGCTCAAGGGCATCAGATTATGTGAATGGTCATATTTTGGCTGTCGATGGTGGATGGCTTGTTAGATAGAAATAGAATTTAGTTCTCTTTATGTATAAAAAAGGATTTATTTATCACAATAAAAATTTTGATAATAAATCCTTTTTTATTGAATTTTGCTTTTTGTTCCTAATTTAATTGGTGTAAAATAAGAAGAAGTAATGATAAAAAATGATACTCTTTAATTAATATGTTATAATATAAAAATATAAAAATTATGTTTTAATGCAAAATTATAAATTATTTTATCAAATATCATTACAATTTTATTTATATTACTTTTAGAGGTGCTAAAAATGAAATTTAAGTTAGGAGAATTTCTAATAGGAAATAGTCTGAAGACTGAAGAATTAAAGGGAGAAAAATTAAATGTTTTTTGGGGACTGCCAATATTATCGAGTGATGCAATTTCATCAGTAGCATATGCTGGAGAGGAAATATTATGGGTATTAATACCGGTACTTGGAATACTATCTTATAAATATATGTTCCTTGCAGCGCTATGTATTGTATTCTTGATGTTTATGGTCACACTTTCATATAGACAAACAATAGATGCTTATCCTGGCGGCGGCGGTTCATATATTGTAGCAAAAGATAACCTTGGGGCAATTCCAGGACTTATAGCTGGTTCATCACTTACTATTGGTTATGTGCTTACAGTTGCAGTTAGTGCTTCTGCTGGAACAGCAGCGGTACTTTCTGCGGCACCATCACTTCTTCCATATAGGATTTTAATAACACTACTTTTAATATTGTTTATGACAATTGGGAATCTAAGAGGTGTTAAAGAATCATCTAAAATGTTTGGAGTTCCTACATATATATTTATAATAGCGATACTTACTATGATAGTATGGGGAATATGTAAGGTAAAGTTATTTGGATATGTTCCTGTTTCACATTATAGTATACCTAAAGTTACTGGAGATATAACTCTATTTTTATTTTTAAGAGCGTTCTCATCAGGGTGTACAGCATTAACTGGTATAGAAGCAGTAAGTAATGGAATACCTAATTTTAAGGAACCATCACAGAAAAACGCAAAAGCTGTACTTGAACTACTTTCACTTGTTGTATTTTTAGTATTTGGAGGATTATCATATTTAGCTACATTATATCATGCAGTGCCTAATTCACAGGTGACGGTTGTGGCTCAGATTGCATCACAAGTATTTGGCAATAACATAATGTTTTATATAATTCAGACAACGACGGCAATTATACTTATAATGGCTAGTAATACGGCGTTTTCTGGATTACCAATGCTTCTTGCATATATAGCTAGAGATGGATTTGCACCAAGGCAATTTGCAAAGAGAGGCAAAAGGCTTGGATATTCTAATGGAATAATAGTTCTTGGAGTAATATCAGGATTGTTAGTTGTTCTATTTAAAGGCGAAACTCACTATTTGATGCCACTTTATGCAGTTGGAGTATTTATATCATTTACACTTTCTCAATCAGGCATGCTAATAAGGTGGGCAAGAAGAAAAGAAAAAGGTTGGCTTCATAAAGCGGCTATAAATGGAATGGGTGCATTTATAACTTTTGCCACTGCAATAATACTTGGAGTAACTAAGTTTTTAGATGGTGCGTGGATAGTTCTTGTCCTTATACCATTAATTGTATATTGCATGATTAGTATAAAGAAACATTATTCGGAAGTCGCAAGACAGCTTAAGCTTCCTTTAGATGAGAAACCAAAAGAGATAAATTATGATGAACAAAAAAGGTACGTAATAGTTCCAATAGATACATTAAATAAATCATTTTTAAAAGCATTGAATTATGCGAGAACCATATCGGACAATATAATAGTATTCCATGTATCTGTAGATGATATGGCTACAAAAAAACTTTTGGAAAAGTGGGACAAGTATGATGTAGGAATACCTATAATAGTAAAAAAGTCTCCGTATAGGAGTATTGTAGGGCCTCTTGTAAAGTTTATAGAGTCAGAAGAATATGCAGCTGGATCAAAAGATACTGTAACTGTAGTTCTTCCTCAGTTTGTGGTTACAAAGTGGTGGGGAAACATATTACATAATCAGACTGCACTTTTTATTAAGACTATGCTTTTAAAAAGAAGGAATATTGCTATAGTAACAGTTCCTTATATAATATTTGAAAAATAAATTTAAAGAATAAATCTGTTAACGAAATCTATGGTTTAACAAGAGAAGTTAGATTATAGATTTTGTTACCTTACAATATTTACTGTATATATTATATAACTGTTAACGTTAACATAATATTAGCCTTAAAAAGTGATTATATTAAACTATATAGTATGCATGCTGATAAATCTTTCATCTAAATAATATAGCAAAATGGAATTAAAAAATATAGGGTATTGAAGTAATAAATTAGAATTGATACAATATAATATATGTAACTATAGATAAAATATGTGAATTCAAAGGAGAAAAATTAAATGCAAGAATTGGTTCAATCTGTAGATAGGGCACTTTGTATTTTGGAATCATTATCTGATTATGAAGAAGGCCTTGGAATTACAGAGATAAGTGAAAAAGTAAATTTGCATAAAAGTACGGTATATAGACTGATAAATACTTTGATGTATAAAGGTTATATAACACAAAATCACAGTACAAATAAATACAGTTTAACTCTGAAATTATTTAAACTTGGAAGCAAGAAGATTGAAAAAATGGATTTGGTATCTGTTGCTCAACCATACTTAAAAAAATTAATGGAGGAAACTGGAGAAGTAGTTCATTTAGCTGTTAGGGAAAATAATGAGATAGTTTACGTAGCTAAAGTTGAACCGCAAAAATCTATAATGATGTATACAAGAATAGGTATGAGCAAGCCTATGTATTGTACAGCTATGGGAAAAGCTATAATGTCTGAATTGACAGATGAGGAAGTTCAGAATATATGGAGTAAAAGTGACATAAAGAAATATACAGACAATACTATAGTTGATCTTAGTAAATTAAGAAAAAGTCTAAAAGATATTAAATTGAAAGAATATGCTTTAGATAATCAGGAAGTTGAAGTTGGTATAGTATGTGTAGGTGCAGTACTTAAAGATTATAAAAGCAAAATTTGTGGTGCAGTTAGTGTATCATGTTCTACTATAAGTTTTAGTGAAGAAAAATTATCTAATATTTCACATTTGATTTTAAAATATTCAAAAAAAATATCAGAAGAGCTTGGTTATAGAAATTAATTATAATCAAGTTTTTTTTATTTTATAAAATATTTTTATAATCACTTGAAAAATGAAATTCAATTTTGTATAATAATAGTAAGTTCATTATACGAAATAACAATCCACATTATGAATAATATCATTAAGTAATATGAATAAAAATTATGGACTAGTTGTATGTGATATATTTTACATTTTTTATTAGTTAAGAGATGTAAAAATTGTAAACGGTGACGTATTAATTTTAATAAGATAACTATTATCTTAAAGATAGTTAAATTTTATAATTAAAATATTAGGAGGAATATTATGGAAACAAGATATGCAAATCATCCAGATGATTCAAAAAAGTATGATACTTCAGAATTAAGAAAAAATTATTTACAGGAAAAGATATTTATAAAGGATGAAATAAGTTTAACATACAGCCATGTAGATAGAATAATATTTGGTGGAGCTAATCCTGTAGATAATAAACTTACTTTAAAAGCAGGAGATGAATTAAGAGCTGACTATTTTCTTCAGAGAAGAGAAATGGGAGTTATTAATGTAGGCGGCCCAGGAACTGTTACTTTAGATGGCAAAGAATATAAATTAAATAAATATGAAGGACTATATATAGGAAAAGGAACTAAAGATGTAGTATTTGCATCAGATGACAAGAATAATTGTGCAAAATTTTATATAAATTCTGTACCTGCTCATAAAACATATCAAACTGTTAAAATTGATAGAAGTATGGCAGTAACTGCAGAATTAGGCGATCAAAAGAATATGAATAAACGTACAATATATAAGTTTATTCATCCTGAAGTTTGTGAAAGTTGTCAGTTATCTATGGGAGTAACTATGTTGAAAGAAGGAAGCGGCTGGAACAGTATGCCTTGTCATACTCATGAACGCAGAATGGAAGTATATTTCTATTTTGATTTACCAGAAGATCAAAGAGTATTCCACCTAATGGGACAACCTAATGAAACAAGGCACATAGTAATGGCGAATGAACAAGCAGTAATTTCTCCAAGTTGGTCAATTCATGCTGGTATTGGAACAAGTAATTATACTTTTATATGGGGAATGTGTGGAGAAAATAAAGATTTTGATGATATGGATAATATAGAAACTAAAGATTTAAAGTAGTTTTAGAATAATTATTAATCATGAGATAAAGTAAGGAGTACCTCCTTATGAATTAGGTTAAAATATGTCCAAGTATAAGCCTAAATGGAAGATTAATTGGAGGTACCTCTAATAGAAATTATAAATAAAACTTAATGATAATGCAATGATAACGTTTAATAAAAAGGAGTATAATTATGAAAATTAAGAAAAGTATAGAAAAAATACCTGGAGGTATGATGATTGTACCTCTATTCCTTGGAGTTTTAATTAAAACATTATTTCCAAATGCTAGTAAATTCTTTGGAGGATTTACAGGAAGTTATTTAACAGGAACATCAGTTATATTATTTGTATGGTTTTTATCTGTTGGAACTACTATTGATTTACGTACTTCTGGATATATTGCAAAAAAAGGTCTTTCTCTGTTAATTGTAAAGGTTTTTCTTGCTGGAGTATTGGGTGTAATTGCTTCACATTTGTTGCCAGTGAATGGAATTAAAGCAGGGGTTTTTTCGGGCCTTTCTGTATTAGCAATTATAGCATCTTTTAATGAAACAAATG
The DNA here is from genome assembly GCF_017874415.1 of Clostridium algifaecis. GTDB lineage: Bacteria > Bacillota > Clostridia > Clostridiales > Clostridiaceae > Clostridium_B > Clostridium_B algifaecis. Next base: position 9,290 of record NZ_JAGGLM010000024.1, on the reverse strand, counting down.
GTGGACTCTATGCAGCACTTATGACTATGCTTGGTAGAAAAGAAGATGCAGCAGGTTTCCCATTTATAAGTATTGAATCAGGACCTTTTATGACAATGATAACCATGGGAGTTGCAGGTATTGCATCTTTTCCTTGGCCAACACTTGTATCTACATTAATTCCTTTTGCTATAGGTATTGTTCTTGGAACTTTAGATAAAGATTTTCGTAAGTTGTTTGGTGTAATGGTTCCAGCTTTAATTCCATTTTTCGCAGTTACATTAGGTTTTACTATGAATTTTGGAATGATTATAAAATCAGGATTCATGGGGATACTTATGGGAGTTGCAGTAGTTGCAATATCTGGTTCTGTTCTCAGTCTTGTTGATAGATTCTTTACTAAATCAGATGGAGTTGCTGGATGGGCAGCATCTTCTACTGCAGGGGCTGCAGTTGCGGTTCCTTTTGCAATAGCACAGGCCAATCCAAAATTTTTACCTACTGCAAGTTCAGCTACAGCTATTGTTGCTACAAGTGTACTTGTAACTGCATTAATAACACCTTTTGTAACTATGTACTTTGAAAAGAGAGCCAGAGCTAAAGGATTGCCAATTAAGCCAGCTAAATATGATTTTGATAAAAAAGATATGGCTAAATTAGAAAATTAATAGTTAATATTTTTAAAATATGGGGGAGAAATAATATGATTTTAGATAAGTTAGAGAATGCACATATTTATTTTAGCTTAAATGATAAATTTAAAAAAGCTTTTAAATTTTTAATGGATAATGACATAGAGAAACTTGACGATGGAAGATATGAAATAGATTCGGATGAAGTTTTTGCTTTTGTACAATCATATACAACTAAGAGTGAGCATGAGAATAAGTGGGAGTCACATGAAAAATATATAGATATTCAGTATATTGAAAAAGGTGAGGAAACTATTGGATGGACTCCGGTAAATCAATTAGTTATAGATGAAGAATATTTAAAAGATAAAGATATAGTTTTTTATAATGCAACTTCTCAGCGGACAAAATTAAATTTAAATGATAAATATTTCGGAATATTTTTTCCAAAAGATGCACATAAACCTGGATGCATTTTTAACAAGCCAACAAAGATAAAGAAAGTTGTAATAAAAGTAAAAATGTAGAATAAAAAACTCTTGTACAAAATTCATATGGATTTTATACAAGAGTTTTTTAGTTTTAAATTAATATATAGTTTAAATTATTTTACGCTGCCTTTTAAGTCATATAGTGCTTCAGAATTATTATGATCGAATCCTGAAAATCCACTTTTTGTTGAACTTTTATTTGATTTATTTAATTGATTGTTTGAAGTAGTAGTATTTTTCCACTGACTCTCTGAAACAGCTTTACCATTTTTCTTGACCCAGTTCATAATGTCATTTGAACCTCCCTGCATTCCGCCTGTAAGTACATATCTAACCTCACCATTTTTGACTAATTCTTTGAATTTAGATAAAGTAATTATATTGTCAGAACCTGAGAATCCACCAAGAGTCATTACGCCTTTACCGCTTTTAAGTATAATATCTTCAGCAGAGTTGGAACTTGAAACTACAAGCATATATTTTTCAGTTGAAGTATGGCTTTCAAGGAAGCTTATCAATTTAGTATTACTGCTGTTCATTTCTCCGTGTCCGCCGCCCATCATTTGGGATCCACTATTTGATAGAAGTTCTAATCCACCACAAGGAATTGTACCACTTATTGAATGTGTTATAGCTGCGGATGAACCTATTGCAGGTGTTGCTAAAATTCCTATAATAGCAAGGGCTGTAAATGCTTTTGCAAAATTTAAATGTTTGTTTGCATTAAGATTTCTGCCTTTTATTATTTTGTATATTATTAAAATAATAGATGAGGCAAAGCAAATTACTAAAGCTGCTATAATTGTATATCTAATTGAAGATGACAGGTTAGTGAAGTAAGACAACATAAGCAAATGAACTAAACCTGTTGCAATAAGTGCTACTGGTAATAAATAAGCTTTTATACCATTTCCTTTATAAAGTTTCCACATTGAAGTAATGCCTATTCCTGATAAAGCTGCAATAGGAGGAGCTAACATAGTAAGGTAATATGGATGAAATAAACCTTTGGTATAACTAAAGTATAAAAATTCAGGTAATAGCCAGACAATCCACATAACCAAATCAAGTTTTTTCTTATTATCAAAAGGTGCCTTTAATTTTTCTTTTATAGCTGCTGCAATAAATCCTAATAATGCTAGAGGTAAAAACCACACTATCTGATCTGATAAAATATTTTTTGAGAACAATCTAGTAATGCCTGCTGTGGTTTGACCACCAAAACTTCCTGATAAACCACTACCACCAGGACCGCCACCGCCAGGGCCTCCGCCGTTAGATCTACCGGTATTGCCTTTAGAAGTATTGCTATTAGGTGCACCAGAATTATTATTTCCTGGACTACCACTTGGTGGTGTACCTCCCGGATTTCCACTTTGAGCAGCATTTTCGTTAGTATTTTTCATATTAGAGGTTGATTGCTGCATATTATTTTTGAAACTTTTCTGGTTTTGTGACATTTCACCGGGAGCACCACCTCCACCTCCCATGCCGCCACTACTTCCACTTAATCTTGCAATACCGTTATGTCCGGATATAAGCTCAATAACAGTATTATTGGTACTACTTCCAACAAAAGGTCTATACTGTGATGGAACCAGATCTACAACTATTGCCCATGAAAATGACACTGCAATTAGTATTATACTACCGATAACTAGATGCTTTAGTCTCTTTTTAACAGGTGCAGCTGAAGAAATGAGATAGGTTATATAAAGAGCAGGTGCTACCATATAAGCTTCAAGCATTTTTATATTAAATCCAATTCCTACTAAAACCAAACTTATTATAAGATATTTAAAATTCCCTTTTTCTGCTGCTTTGGACAGAAATAAGCAGGCTATGAGTAATGTTACAACGAGTAAATTATCTATTGTATTATTTCTACTTGTTGCTATAAAAACCGGCGTTATAGTAAGAAATAAAGCTGAAATAAGTCCAGCTGCAGTTCCGAAGGATCTTTTTACTATATAATATACTAGGGCTACTGAAATTACTCCTGCAAGAGCTTCTGGAAATAATATACTCCAACCGCTGAAGCCAAATATTTTAGCAGATATAGTTTGTATCCAGAAGCCTAAAGGCGGTTTATCAATAGATACGAATCCAGACGGATCAAAGGATACAAAAAAGAAATTTTTAAAATTTATCATCATGCTTTTTACTCCAGCGGCATAATAACTATTCCCGTATCCTTCTATACTTAAATTTGCAAAATTCAATATTGCAGATAAAAGTAAAATTCCGCATAGTGCAATGTTTCCTTTTGTAAATTTTATTCTTTTCATAAAATTATCCTCCTTAGTTGAATACCCAAATTTTATATAATAAAAAGTTTATTACCTGGGCTATTAAAGTTACAATTATTTTTGATACATATACATTGATATTAAAATCATTAACTAGAGCTTTTATAAATATTAATGTAACTATGAGCGAAATTATATTAACTACTATAAACTGAAATAATTCATGGATCATTTTTTTATTAGAATTATTATGGTCAAATGTCCATTTTTTATTGAATACAAAACTGTTTGCAACTCCAAAACTGTAACCAATTACCTGACTTATAGTATAATGTATTCCCAGCAAGCTTTCACATATAGTAAATATGGCAAAATCTATTATTGTATTTAACACACCCGTAGCAGAGAAACGGCTGAGTAATTTGAGTTTGCCATTGAATATAGAATCTAATGTTTTATTTAACACATTCATGTTTTTTAGATAAGTTTTCATTAGTTATAATGCTTTCTATAATATAATTAGGTCTTTCTCTGCTTTCATCAAAAATTCTACCTATATATTGACCAATTATACTCATACAGGTAAGTGTTATTCCAAACATACTTAAATCTAATGCTATGATAAATCCGAAATTTATAATACTTGTTTTAGTCATTAAATGTTTTACAATATCTGCAATCATGGAAAATATTCCTATGAATAAAGATAATCCACCTATATATCCTGACATTATAAGAGGTTTATATGAAAAAGAAGTTATACCATCTAAAGCTAGTTTCATCATTTTCTTGAGTGGATATTTGCTTTCTCCTGCGAATCTTTCCTTACGTTCAAACTCTACAGACGTTTGTTTGTAGCCTACCCAGCTGACTAATCCCCTAACATATCTGTTCCTTTCAGGTAATGAATTTAAAGTATTGCATACTTTTCTGTCTATAAGTCTAAAATCTCCTGTATCTACAGGAATATCAACATTAGTCATACTTTTTAATAATCTGTAAAATGATTTAGCTGTGAATTTTTTGAAGAATGATTCACCTTCACGTTTTGATCGTTGCCCATAGACTACATCATAGCCTTCTTTCCATTTCTTAATCATATCGAGCATGACCTCTGGAGGATCCTGAAGATCTGCATCTATAACTATAACAGCAGCTCCTTTGGTATTTTCCATTCCTGCGGTTATAGCACACTGGTGGCCAAAATTTCTTGAAAAATTTATTAATTTTATATTTTTATCTTTTTCACATATGGATTCTGCTTTTTCTCGTGTACTGTCATAACTTCCATCATTTATAAATATAATTTCATAATTTTCACATGTAGTATCCATGACATTTTTTAGTCTGGAATAACTTTCATCAATTACAAGTTCTTCGTTATACAGAGGAACAACTATGGAATAAGTTATATTATTATACATTTCCTTCACCTCAATTTGTATTTTCTCTAATTATTATTTTGCTGTATTAACCTTAAAAGAAACTTAAAAATATAAATAATAAATGTAAATTAAATTTAAACAAATCAAATTTTAGTATATAATTTAATAAAAAGAAGATAAAAAATTACAAAAGGAGGTAAAATTGTGAGATTACTTTTAGTTGAAGATGAAGTTATGCTTTGTGATGCACTTGTATATATTCTTAAGAAGAATAATTATATAGTTGATACAGCTTATGATGGAGTTGAAGGAAATGAAATGGCACAGAGTAAGATATATGATGTCATAATTTTAGACAGAATGCTGCCTGGAAAAAATGGAATTGATATTTTAAAGGATATTAGAAAAATGAAAATTGAGACACCTGTAATCATGTTGACAGCTATGGATTCAATCGAAAATAGAGTGGAGGGTCTTGATAATGGGGCAGATGACTATTTGGTTAAGCCGTTTGATACTAAGGAATTGCTTGCTAGAATAAGGGCTCTTGGCAGGAGACATACTAATTTTATTCAGGGAGAAAATATAAAATTGCATTCATTGATATTTGATCCACTTAGAGGAGAAATTGAATGTAAAGGAAATATTGTTAAATTAACATCAAAAGAGTCTCAGCTTTTGGAATTATTGGCACGTAATAAGAATCAGGTAATAACTAAGGATCAAATATTGGATAGAGTATGGGGGCTTGATTCTGATGTAGAGATGAATAATAATATAGAAGTTTATTTTTCATATCTTAGAAGAAAACTTAGAAAAATAAGCAGCAATGTAGTTATTGAAACCATAAGAGGTATAGGCTATTGTCTGAAAGAGGTTTAAAATATGTTTCGTAAATTAAAAATAGAACTTGTATTAACAAACTTAATACTAACGAGTTTGGTGCTTGTAACCATATTTTCTGGAATATACATATTAATGAGGGGAAGTCTCGATCATTCCGCTTATATGAGAATGATGAAAACTGCGGAGATTGAAAATATTCCACCTTCTGAGCCACCTGGAAAAAATCCAAATCCTTCAGATAACTTTATTGTAAAAATAGATCAAAGCAATAAAATATATGAAATTTCAACTAACTCCAGATTATCTAAAAATCAGGCTGAGACAGCAGTTCAGAATGTTCTAAAGAGTAATAAAAAAAGAGGCAACATAAGCTATGATAATTTTACTTTTAGGTACATTAAAGAGCCTAAAAGTTATGGATCTATTATAGTTCTTCAGGATAAATCTTTCGATAATAGAGTACTGAACAGTCTTATTGGTATATCTGCTATTATTTGTTTGGTAAGTCTTATACTTGTATTTATAATAAGTTTATTTCTTGCAAATTTATCACTTAAACCTATTATAAAAGCATGGGAAAAACAAAAAGCTTTTGTTGCAGATGCATCTCATGAACTTCGTACACCGCTTTCAGTTATAACAACTAACTTAGATCTGGTATTGGACAATGGTGAAGAGACTATAGAAAGTCAGGGCAAATGGTTGGGAAATATAAAACTTGAGACAAAGAGAATGACTAAACTTATAGAAGATCTGCTTTTTATTGCCAGGTCAGATGCCCATAAAACTTCTTTATTATCTTCTAAGTTTGATTTGAGCAGTTCTATCATGAAATCCATAATACCTTTTGAAGCAATTGCTGTGCAGCATGGAATAGAACTTAAATCAGATGTTTTACCGGATGTAAACTTTTTAGGAAATGAAGGACGAATAAATCAGTTGATAGTTATTTTAATTGATAATGCTATTAAGCATACTCCAGAAGGAGGCATTATTGAAGTTAAAATGGCTATTATTAAAAATAAAATTCAAATATCAGTTTCTGATACAGGTGAAGGTATAGAAGAAGAATACCTGGATAAGATATTTGAAAGATTTTATAAAGTAGATAAATCCAGAGCAAAGAAAGATGGTCATTTTGGACTTGGACTTTCTATTGCAAAAACTATAGTTGAAGAACATAAGGGAAATATAAGTGTTTCTAGTATTTTAGGGAAAGGTTCTGTGTTTAAGGTAATATTTCCGCTGAATTAAATAATTGAGTTTAGGCCTGTTTAGTTAAATGAAGAAGCAGGAGAAAATGATATAGATAAGGGATAGATTTGTATAAAAATCAAATCTACCCCTATCATATTATTTTTCTTCATATCCATTAGGATGATTTTTATGCCATTTCCAGGCAGTTTCAATTATAGTTTCTAAGGAATTGAATTTAGGCTGCCATCCAAGTTCTTTAATGGCTTTTTCAGAGGAAGCTATCAATATGGCAGGATCACCAGCACGTCTTCCAGCGATTTCAGCTTTAATGTTTATTCCAGTAACTTTTCTTGTAACATCAATAACTTCTTTCACAGAGAATCCTTTGCCGTTGCCTAAATTGTATATTCTGCTTTCTCCTCCATTTTGAAGCCTTTTTAAAGCTAATAAATGAGCTGAAGCAAGATCTGAAACATGTACATAATCTCTAACACATGAGCCATCCGGTGTATTATAATCATTACCGAAAATCATTATTTTTTCTCTTTTACCTGCTACTACCTGAAGTATTATTGGAATAAGATGTGTTTCTGGATTATGATCTTCACCTATATTTCCGTTTATATGGGCACCACATGCATTGAAATATCTAAGTGCAGTATATTTGATCCCATAAGCTTTATCACACCATTTAAGTATTTTTTCAATGGCAAGTTTTGATTCGCCATAAGGGTTTGTAGGGAAGGTTCTATCACTTTCCTGTATAGGCGTGCTTTCTGGTTCCCCATAAGTTGCGGCAGTAGATGAAAATACTATGTATTTAACATTGTGTTTATTCATAGCTTCCAGCAGTTTTATTGTTGAATATATATTGTTATCAAAATATTTTAAAGGATTTTCAACACTTTCGCCTACAAGTGAATATGCTGCGAAATCTATTACTGCATCAATTTTATTTTCAGTAAAAACCTTATCTAGTATTTTTGAATCTCTAAGATCACCAATATATAATTTTCCACCTAATAAAGAAGATTTATGACCTGTTTTAAGATTATCAAGTACAACGACCTGATGATTATTCTCAATTAAATGAGCTACCATATGACTACCTATATAGCCGGCACCTCCGCAAACTAATACATTCATTAAAATGCCTCCTAAAGAAATAATTGTCTAATATTTATTACACTTAAAGTATACATTAAATTTATTAATAATGTCTTAAAATATTTTAAAACTTTTAAAATATATGATGATTTTTTAATGTTATCTAATTGACTTATAGGTAATGCAGGCTAAGATAATAGAGCAATTTTTTTTATAATGTTATAATAATAATTGAAACTACTGATAATTTAAAATTTATGGAGGAGATGTTTTTACTTGTATCCAATAAAATTTAAAAGTTTGTACTATGAAAAAATATGGGGCGGAAGAGGTTTACAATCATTTAGAGATGATTTACCAGACGGAAATATTGGTGAAAGCTGGGATGTAGCATGTCGCTCAAATGGGATGAGTATAGTTTCAAATGGAGAATTTAAAGATATGAAGTTTGATGAACTCATAAAAAAAATGGGTGATAAAATTGTAGGGACAAAAATAGACAGGCATAGATTTCCTCTTCTTATAAAATTGATTAATGCTACTCAAAAGCTTTCAATCCAGGTTCATCCAGATGATGAGTATGCAAACAAAGTTGAAAATGAAATGGGTAAGACAGAAGTATGGTATGTAATAGAAGCGCTTCCTGGTGCCAGTCTGATTGTGGGTACTAAAAATGAATGTTCTATTGATGAGTTTAAAAAAGGGATTAAAACTGGAACTCTGGAAAAGTTCTTAAATAAAATACCTGTGAAAAAAGGAGATGTTTATTTCATAAAAAGTGGAATGGTTCATGCAATTTGTGAAGGACTGGTTTTAGCTGAAATACAACAGAATAGCGATGTAACATATAGAGTATATGACTATAATAGAGGAAGAGAACTTCATGTTAAAAAAGCTCTTGATGTAATAAATTTTAATTTAAAGCCGAAAAAGAGTACAGGTCTTAAGATACAAAGAGATGGATATGCGAAAACTTATCTATGTTTTTCAAGAGAATTCTCTTTAGAATTATATGATATTTCTAAAGAAGCACTAGAGCACAGCGATAGGGAAAGATTTTATATATTTACCTGTGTAGATGGGTGTGGAGATATAATTTATGATGGTGGAGCTGAACCAATAAAAAAAGGTGATAGTGTACTTATACCAGCGTCTCTTGGAAAATATTCATTAAAGGGCAAAATGAAACTTTTGAGAAGCTATGTGCCTAACTTTGATAAACTTGAAAAAAGTATACTTAGTGAAGTTGAGAAAATTTAATATAATTCAATTCATACAGAAGATTTATTTTTTTATCTTCTGTATTTTTTTGTATCTAGAATACCACAGGTTTTACCTGTGGTTCCGGAAAGCTTATAGCTATGAGTAGAAAAAATAAAACCTCCAATATAAAATAGAAGTGGG
>NZ_JAGGLM010000023.1 GCF_017874415.1 Clostridium algifaecis | reverse complement strand
AAAGCATCAGATATGCAGATAGACATAGAAAACAAAATGTCACAACTTAGAGAACTATATTCTGAATACAAGAAAAATCTGCTTGATATATAATAATACATTAATAAATATACTGAAAGTTTAATTAAGCTTTCAGTATATTTATTTAATATTCTCTAAGCTGAAAATTTTTTATCAGCATTTCTTTTTTATTATTTATTGGCTTCCATAAAGCTATTCTATCAATAGTAACCATCTTGTGTATATCTTCTTTTTTAGCTGTCCTGCAGGCTGCCACATATTCTTTAGCACTCCATTGTCTTACTGAATAATTATTATTTGCCAGTGAAACATGTAAATCCCAACTTTCTATATTTTCTCTTACATTAAACTTATATGATTTCAAAAGGTCATTAATTTGTCTTGCAAGTCTTATTATATATCCTTTATTCTCTATCTTTAAATTTACAGATTTATAAGGTGGATCAAAACATATAGCACCATTTATTTCTACTTTAAATCTCTTATATGGCTTTAATAATTTTGAAACTATTTTTATTAATTTATCCATATCTGGATCACCTATTACTTCAAGGGTTATATGTAAAACAGGCATATGTTTATATAATTTATATTTCCTGCACATATTTCTCTGAATACGTTCAATATAAGAATAAGAATCCCTGTCAAATAATGCCACCAAATAATATTTCATTTCTTTCAATCCTCCAATTTATATGGTAATATCACTAATTTGTTGATTCTAATTATAACATATAATTATGCTTCATATATTTTTAAATTATATACTATATTTACCAGTATATTTAAATGTTAAAATTGCAATACTATCTATTGTAAAATTAAAACAATATGAAAGGGGTGAAAAATCTGCTGTTATTTAATTTTATATTTAAATTAAATTTATACAGTAGATAAAAGTATGAACAATAGTAAAAATGAAAGTGTTGGATGCATAGTGAATGAATGTAAGTTTCACTCAATGGGAGAAAATTACTGTACGCTCAATAAAATACAGGTAACTAAACATGAAACTACTGCTAAAGATGTTCAATGTACTGATTGCGGAAGTTTTGTGAAACGATAATTTTATTATTCTAAACATTGTAAACCTTCAAATTAAAATATATAATTATCACTAAATTTAATTTTATAAAAACTCAGCTTAAATTAGTTAAGCTGGGTTTTTTCGTGTATAATTTTTTAAAAATTTTTATGTTAAAACCTTACTGATTTATGTTATAATAAACTTTGTGTAATATGAATTAATTTTGATAATTTCTAAACTTTATATAAATATAATTGTGATAAGGATGGTTAACATAAATGGATAAATTGATAATTAATGGAGGAAAACCTCTTTTTGGTTCTATAGAAATAAATGGTGCAAAAAATGCTGCTGTTGCAATATTACCAGCAGCTATACTTGCTAGTAAAGGAAATTGTATAATAGATAATATACCTAATATAGAAGATGTCCACTGCATAGAAAGAATATTAAAAAGCCTTGGATGCAGTATTAAGACCAATAAAAATTGTGCAACAATAGACAGCACAACTATAACTAGCTTAAGTGCAAATACAGACGATGTAAGAAAAATGAGAGCTTCCTACTACTTAATAGGTGCGCTTCTTGGAAGATTTAAGAAGGCGAAGGTTGAACTGCCAGGGGGTTGTCCTATAGGTGTTAGACCTATAGACCAACATATAAAAGGATTCGAGGCTCTCGGTGCAAAAGTCAAAATTATGCATGGCTCTGTTTTAGTTGAAGCTGATGAATTAATTGGAACAAATATATTTTTTGATGTTGTAAGTGTTGGAGCCACTATAAATGTAATGCTTGCTGCAACACTGGCTAAGGGCGTTACAACTCTTGAAAATGTAGCAAAAGAACCTCATGTAGTAGATGTTGCAAATTTTCTAAATAGTATGGGGGCAAATATAAAAGGCGCTGGAACTGACGTGATACGAATAGTTGGAGTTGAGAATTTAACTGGTTGTTCTTATAGTGTAATACCAGATCAAATAGAAGCAGGTACATATATGATTGCATCAGCTGCCTGTGGTGGTGAAGTTACTATACAAAATGTGATTCCAAAACATCTTGAATCCATATCTGCCAAATTAGTTGAAATGGGTTCAGAAATAATAGAAGATGGTGATTCCCTTACAGTAAAATCAAACGGTAGATTAAAAGGTGTAAATATAAAAACTCAACCTTATCCTGGTTTTCCAACAGATGTACAACAACCTATGAGTACATTACTTACTGTAGCCAAAGGTAGAAGTATAATAAATGAAAGCATCTGGGAAAGTAGATTCAAACACGTAGATGAACTAAAAAAAATGGGTGCAAACATAAAAGTAGAAGGAAGAACTGCAATTATAGATGGTGTCGATAAATTAACTGGAGCTGTAGTGAAAGCAACAGACCTTAGAGCAGGTGCAGCAATGGTTATAGCAGGACTTATAGCAGAAGGAACTACCGAAGTCTTAAGTATTGAACATATAGATAGAGGATATCCAAATATTGAAGACAAATTTAAAGCTGTAGGTGCTGATATAGTAAGAGTTTATGAGTAAAGAGGAGAATTTATATGATATTTTGTCCTTTATTTAGTGGAAGCAGCGGTAACAGTACATTTGTAGCTTCCAATAATACTAAAATTTTAGTAGATGCAGGACTTGCAGGTAAAACCATAGAAAAAGCTTTATCCAGTATTCATCAAAGTCCTGATGATATAGATGCAATATTTATTACCCATGAACATATTGATCATATTAAGGGTGCTGGTGTATTATCAAGAAAATATGATATTCCTATATACACAAATGAACTTACCTGGAAAGCTATGTCAAAAAATATAGGTAAAATTAAAGATCACAATATAAAAATAATTTCAAATAATTATATAAACATTAAGGATATGGACATCATAAGCTATAAAATATCCCATGATGCAGCTGCCCCAAGGGGATATGAAATTTGCAGCAGAAATAAATGTGCATGTATAGCTACAGATTTAGGTTTCTTTTCAGAAGAAGTAAAAAAGATATTACACAATGCAAATGTGATATTACTTGAAAGTAACCATGATGTAGAAATGTTAAAATTTGGTCCTTACCCATATACTTTAAAGCGAAGAATATTAAGTAAAATTGGACATTTATCAAATGATGACTGTGGGAAGGCTATATTAAATATTATAAATAATAAATTTAAAAAAATAATCCTCGGCCATTTAAGTAAGACCAATAATTATCCTGAATTGGCTTATCAAACAGTTGTAAATATTTTAAATGACAATAAGGTAAATTTAAACAAAGATATAAATATATCCATGGCGAATAGAAATATGCCAAGTAATTATACAGAATTTTAATAATAACTTATAAAAGCATTGAAAAGGAGGCTATTAAAATATTAAGTCAAACTAAATATAGTTGTACTGATCATATAGATATGGCTATTGACGATTTTTTAGTAGAGAATGAAACTTTTCCGTATCTAGTCTATGTAAATAATCTAGATGTAGGTGAAGATTTAAACCAAAATTGTAATTTTAAGTGTAGTTATTGTGATAAAATTGCTAGATATGCTTTGAAAATAAAATCATGATATATTATTGCAAACTATTGTAATATTTATTATAATAATTCAAGTGTGTATTTTAATATAATTTCTAGCTTACAATTAATTCATGCTGGAAATTTTAATATTTTAAATATTGAAATAAAATAAAAGGGAGGAACTGCTTTTATTTACATATGTATTTAAGCAGGACAAGATATGAGTTTATACAAAGATTGGACAGATAAAGTTGTAGATTTAGTAAAAACTAAAGGTGAAGCTGCATTTTGGAAAGAATATGGTTCCATTGAAAAAAGCATATATACCAAAATATTAGCTGATAATAAGATCGCTTTAAATGGAACTATTAAATCCTTAGCACAAGAATTTGAAATCCCCACAGTATTTTTTATGGGCTTTTTAGACGGAATAAATGATAGCTTAGAAAATACTATTGAACTTGAAAATCTAGAAGAAGACTCACATATTGACATAAATATCAATTTAGAAAAATTATATTTTAATATGCTGGATGCTAAGGCAGATTACTTATACAAGCTTCCCCAATGGGAATCAATTTTTTCAAAAGATAAAAGAAAATCTATCCATAAAGAATGGGTTAATTCTAAAACAGTAGTAAATAAAACAAAAATTGGTAGAAATGATCCATGTCCATGTGGAAGTGGCAAAAAATATAAAAATTGCTGCGGTAAAAGTGCTTAATACCATTAGTTTAACTAATTTTTAATGCTTATATAAAAACAAGCAATATTACATTTAAACATAATATTGCTTGTTTGTTATACTTTATATCTTCATTAAAACTCAGCTGAGCCTGTAGTTCTTGGAAATGGTATTACATCCCTTATGTTAGACATACCTGTAATATACATGATTATTCTCTCAAAACCAAGTCCAAAACCTGAATGTTTAGTTTCTCCATATTTTCTAAGTTCAAGATACCACCAATAATCTTCTTTATTCAGTCCTAGTTCTTCTATCCTTTTTTCAAGAATGTCATATCTTTCTTCTCTCTGGCTTCCACCTACTATCTCTCCTATACCAGGTACAAGCAAATCTGCTGCTGCAACAGTTTTTCCATCATTATTAGCTCTCATGTAAAATGCTTTTATATCCTTTGGATAATCTGTTACAAATATAGGTTTTCCATAAACTTTTTCAGTTAAATACCTTTCATGTTCCGTCTGTAAATCAATACCCCATTTTACTGGATATTCAAATTTTGCACCACTCTTTAATAAAATATCTACAGCTTCAGTATAAGTAATTCTCCCAAAAGAAGAATTTACTACATTATTTAATCTATCAAATAATCCTTTATCTATGAATGAATTGAAGAACTTCATTTCTTCAGGTGCATTATCCATAACATATTTTATTATATATTTTACTAATTCTTCTGCTGTATCCATATAATCATTTAAATCCGCAAATGCCATTTCTGGTTCTATCATCCAAAATTCTGCAGCATGTCTTGATGTATTTGAATCCTCAGCTCTAAAAGTTGGTCCAAAAGTATATACATTTCTAAATGCAAGTGCCATAGTTTCTGCTGATAATTGTCCACTTACAGTTAAATTAGTTTCTTTGCCAAAAAAATCCTTAGAATAATCTACACTTCCATCTTCCTTTTTAGGAACGTTATTCAAGTCAAAAGTTGTAACTTTAAACATTTCTCCTGCACCTTCACAATCACTCCCCGTTATAAGAGGTGTCTGTGCATATACAAAATCTCTATCCTGGAAAAACTTATGTACAGCATATGCTGCTAAAGAACGTACTCTAAATACTGCGGAAAAAGTGTTGCTTCTTGGTCTCAAATGAGCAATTGTTCTTAAGTATTCAAGGCTATGTCTTTTTTTCTGAAGAGGATAATCTGATGAAGATTTTCCTTCTATAGATATTTTACTTGCCTTTATTTCAAAAGGCTGCTTTGCATTGGGAGTAACTGTTAATTTTCCTTCTACTTCAAGTGAAGAACTTATAGGCAGCTTACTAATTTCTTTGAAATTATCAAGTTTATCTTCAAAGACAATCTGAATATTTTTAAAAAATGTTCCATCATTTAACTCTATAAATCCAAATGATTTTGAATCCCTTATAGTCCTAATCCATCCTGAAACTTTAACATCTTTGTCTGCAAATTTTTCAGTATCTCTATAAATAGATCTAACTAATGTTGTTTCCATAAATATTAACCTCCATTATTTTAATAAAAAAGCTCTTTTGTCCATAAAGGGACGAAAGAGCTATAATTCGCGGTACCACCCAATTTGTCATAAAATGACCAATCTTAATTTAGAATAAAAATTTTTATTCTTGTGTTATAAGGTACACAATACCTCTAAGCCTACTAATATATAGTGCTCTATTACTGCATTTTACTCAATTTCAGTTAGAAACTCAGGAATGTTCTTCTATAAAGATTTATTACTGGTCTTGCACCATATCCAGCTCGCTAAAAATAACATCTATATATACTCTTCCCCTCATAGTTGCATATTAAACTGTCTTATTATATAAACTTACCTTAAAATTATAATATTTATAAAATTTTATGTCAATATGTGAACAAATTATTTTAATTTCTAACTTCAAATTCATCTATAAAAGTAGAATAGTTTGGTTCAGTTATTGATGTAAGCTTAACGTATCTTGCATATATCGGTTTATCTAAAGTAAAATAGATTGGATATCTAGAGCCATTTCTATCTGAAAATGGTACAAAAGGTATCCTAACAAGTCCTATTGGGATAAAATTAATTCCATCTTCTGATACTGCTATTGAAGCAGCCTTAGGCAGCGCTGCCCATGCTTTTGGTTCTCTATAATAATCTATCATAAATTGGCGGATCTGTTCAGTTTTTTTAAGATCTATTTCCAAATCAAAAGAATTATTGTACCATTTAGAGAATTGATCATCTTTCACCGAATTTTTCGATGCAAAATTACCATCTGTAAGTTTGCTTAAACTGCTATCACTATAATTATCTGCTCTTGGTGTAAATGTATATTTGCAGCCCTTTGATAAAAGCTTTGGAAACACCTTTATTCCATCCACATTAACTCTAACTTTATTTGATGAATCCGACATATTTCCCGAGAAATCTATAGCTTTAACCTCATAAGTATAATAGTCTACATTCTCTTTTAGTATTGGCTTGTCCTTCACACTTAAATAAAGCTGTTTGTCTTCGCCACCATATTTTCTTGGAACTACAGATTCAAAAATTAATACTCCATTTCTATATATTCTGTAACCACAAATATTTTTATATCGATCTGGCCTATCCCACGTTAATTTAAATTCATCTTTTCCAATAGACTGTACATTTAAATTTTTAGGCTTATTCACTTTATTATGTATCAATTCCCCACTCTTTACATATTCAAAATATGCTTCATTAAAACCAGGATCAATATTGTTAGGACTATAATAATGACTATATGAAAAACTTATTATCTCGTCTACGCAGGGTTGTTCAAGTTGAAGTTGTTTTATAAATCTATCCAGAGTAGCACTAGAATTATTTACATAATCGAAGCTTTCTGCATTAGCCCATAACTTCAACCCCTTTTTACTATCAACAGCTTTTTTCAAAGAAGTAAACCATGGATTTACCTGGTTAATATCAAGTCCTCCACCTCCTACAGAATCCTGTGGACAAAATATATCATTTTGCTTGAAGTTAACTTTTGAAAAGAAATACTTCCAGTTATCTGCATATTCCATAGAAGTACCTACTGACGAATTCATAAAAGGAGATATAAGAAAGGGCAGCCTTTCCTTTTTCAGTTCAAGATAATTTAAGTTAACATTAATTGCTTCAGCCAGATTATAGAACTGATTTTTCTTGTTAAATTTAATATTATCCACCTCGTAAGGAAAATACCAACCATAAAAAGAATTGGGATATTTAACCTTATACTTTTTATAAAGCTCATCACAAATTAAGTTTGTTCTTTTCATATCATCCTTCAATAAATTTTTATCGTCTGGAGATTCCTTCCACCATCCACTATTGAAGTCAGAACTCAGAAACACTTTAATACCTAATTTTTCTGCAGACTCTAAACATGAATTAACCTGATCAGTATTTCCATAAATCTTTTGAAATCCATAAATATTACTTTTATAAGCTGTTTTTGTAATATTGTTTTCAGTAGAAGTGATCCCTGTAAGCACTACATATTCCATATTATTTTTTTTATAATATTCTAATTCCTTCATCCATTTGTTTTCATTCCAATTTTGAGTCAAATCAATTTGTATAAATGAACCCGCAAGTATTGGATAATCTTTATTCCGCTTAATAGGACTTTTGTAATATATAAATATAGCAAAAATAAATATTAACACGGCTGCTGAGTATAGCATATATTTCTTATTTTTCATATCTATTAAATTCCTCTCATCTATATTTATAAAACATATAATAAAGTAAGGAGATATTAAATTATCTCCTTACTTTATTAATACTAATATTAAATTTTTTTAATTTCAATACATTTCGTCATTGTTTTCTACTACAAGTGGAATATCTTCATACCCTTTTAATTGCAGTTTGCTTTTTATAGAACAATTTTTATCTAGAATAGTATACTCAAGCTTAGCATTTTCACCTATAACACAATTTTGAAGTACAATACATTTTTGAAGTACAGCTCCTTTTGATACAGTTACTCTCCTAAATATTATACTATCTTTAACTTTTCCTTTTATAAGACACCCATTACCTATTATAGAATTTTTTACATCACTACACTCAGCATACTTAGCTGGTATTTCATCATTAGTTTTAGTATATATAGGTCTTTTATCCGAGAAGAGTTCTTTCATTACTTTGCGTTTTAAAAGGTCCATACTTGTCCTATAATATGCCTTTATAGAATTTATACAGCTTAAATATCCATCAAATTTAAAAGCTCCTACATTTAAGTGTTCAAGGCAGTTATATATATGTTGTTTTACTTTTCTATAACTTCCTGTACATATGCATTCATTAATTATATCCACAAATTTGCTTTTCTTCATCATATACATTTCCATACATATATTTTCTGTT
The DNA here is from genome assembly GCF_017874415.1 of Clostridium algifaecis. GTDB lineage: Bacteria > Bacillota > Clostridia > Clostridiales > Clostridiaceae > Clostridium_B > Clostridium_B algifaecis. The sequence continues at coordinate 26,167 of NZ_JAGGLM010000023.1, read as the reverse complement.
TTATTCACTCCTATATTTCTTCCTACACTTATAACCTTTCCCTTGTCATCTATATTAAGTGTCTCACAATGAATAAAATTCACATCCGCATCTTCAACTTGTTTATATATTATAGTAACATCATTTCCAGAATCTATATGATGCTGCATTGCTTCACATAAATTAATATTGCACAGCATATAAGAAGATGCCATAATTACATAATCCTCTTTACTTTTTTTAAAATAGGACATATTCTTTGAAAAATTATAGACATCATCAAAATTAGGATTTCTATCTGTAAAATTAAAAACTCTAAGTCCTTCTATTTTTCTGTTTAAATCCCATGGTCTTCCATTGCTTAGATGATCTATAAGTGATCTTGATTCCATTTTAGTAAATATTCCTATATTTTCTATGCCACAATTAGTCATATTAGATAGTATAAAATCAATTATTCTATATCTACCTCCAACCGGTATAGATGCTAAAGATCTGTTTCTGGTAAGTTCTTTTATATTATCTTCGTTCTCATCTAGATTTATTATACCCATAAAATTTTGATACATAATAACCTCTCCTATCGGACTAAAAATATTTATATTTTTTTAAGCAAATGGTATATACTTTATGAGCTTTCTAATATGGAACCAGCCTTTACATCTACATTCGATCCTACAACCGAAATTTCTTTTCCATCACCTATAATACTATCTCTTCTGATAGAAGCACCACTACCTATTACTGCTTTGTTAATTATAACATTATCACCGATTTTAGTATTTGGCATAATAACAGAATCTATTATTTTAGAATTTTTTCCTATTATTGTACCTGAAAATATAATAGAGTGTGTCACTTCTCCATAAACTTCACATCCATCGACTACAATAGACTCCTTGATATTAGCATTAGGTCCAACATATTGTGCTGGTTCTACATGATTTACTGAATATATTCTCCAATTTCGATCCCTCAAATTAAGCTCATTGTTTTCTCTCAAAAGATCCATATTTGCTTCCCATAGGCTTTTAATAGTACCTACATCCTTCCAGTAACCTTTAAATGGATAGGCATACATTCTCAATTTATTATTCAACATATTTGGTATGATATTTTTTCCAAAATCATTAGATGAATTTTTATCATTTTGATCTTCCCTTAAAAATTTTCTAAGTAATTTCCAATTGAATATATATATGCCCATAGATGCTTTATTACTCTTCGCCTTAATTGGCTTTTCTTCAAATTCATATATTCTCATATCATCTTTAGTATCCATTATGCCAAATCTGTAAGTTTCATCTAAAGGAACATCAATTACAGCAATAGTGGCATCTGCCTCCTTTTCCTTATGAAACGCAAGCATCTTTGCATAATCCATCTTATAAATATGATCCCCGGAGAGTACAATTACATATTCAGGGTTGTAATTATCTATAAAGGACATATTTTGGTATATTGCATCTGCTGTTCCCTTATACCAATTTCCTCCATTTTCTTCTTGATAAGGTGGAAGTATGTATACCCCTCCGTCTCTTCTATCTAAATCCCATGGACTTCCTATACCTATATGAGAATTTAGCTCCAATGGTTTATATTGCGTAAGAACTCCTACAGTATGAATACCTGAATTAGAACAATTACTCAAAGTAAAATCTATTATTCTATATTTTCCTCCAAATGGCACTGCCGGTTTTGCTAATTTCTTAGTTAAGACTCCTAATCTGGAACCCTGGCCTCCTGCTAATATCATTGAAACTATTTCTTTTTTGTTCATGGAAACATCCCCCCGTTATTCCAAGTTAATAATTTTTATTTCACAAGGTAATACATCTATATCCCTATCATTTATTTTTACATTAAATACCCTATTTTCATTTCTGTTTATTGCAATTAATATTTTTTCATTATTAAAGCTTCTATCATAGCATAATAAATCATTATCTACACTATAAAATTTTATATCACCCTTTTTTAATGCATCAGATCTACTTCTGACTTTAGTTATATATCTATAAAAATCTAATATAGAATTATTTTCATTTCCCCATGGATAAGTTTTCCTGTTTAAAGGATCATTACCTCCTAAAACACCTACCTCGTCTCCATAATATATGGTCGGTACACCCGGCATGGTCATTTGAATAGCTACTGCCATTTTCAAAAGTTGCAATGCTTTTTCTGTATTATTTCCAAGCACCGTCAATATTCTTTCTGTGTCGTGAGTTCCTATCACATTTAAATTCGAATAAAACATTTCTTTAGGATAATTTTCGTATAAGCTTAATATTATTCTCTCAAAAAATTTAGAATCTATATCTCCCTTTAAAAATCCTATTACAGCATTTCTAAATGGATAATTTGTTACAGAATCAAGTTCATGGCCAAAAACATATTTTCTTCTATTTGAATAACTTATTTTGTTGCTTGCATCTTCCCAAACTTCACCTATAAGTACTGAATCACTGTAAATGCTCTTTATTCTATCCCTTATTTTTTCTATAAACTTATCAGAAAGTTCATCCGCTACATCAAGTCTCCATCCATATACACCGGCTTCCATCCATTTTTTTAAAATAGAATTTTCGCCAGATACAATAAAATCTAAATATGTACTATCCATATCATTTATATTTGGCATGCTAGAAACTCCCCACCAGCTCTCATATTCATATGGATAGTTTCTGAACTTATACCAGTTATAATAAGGTGACTCCTTGGATTGATATGCTCCTACAGAATTATAATTATTATATTTATTAAAATATATGCTATCATCAGCAGTATGACTAAAAACACCATCCAGAATAATCTTTATATTAATTTTATTTGCTTCTTGACATAATTCCTTAAATGTATCTTCATCACCATACATTTCATCTATATTTCTATAATCTCCAGTATCATATTTATGATTACTAGCCGATTTAAATATAGGATTTAAATATATTGCAGTAACGCCCAAACTTTTTATATAGTCAAGTTTTTCAATTACACCTTTCAAATTGCCTCCAAAAAAATCCCATCTCGCTATCTTCCCGGAAGCATCTTTTATATACATTGGTTCATCATTCCAGTTTCCGTATATAAAGCTATTAGGTTTAGGATTCGTTATTCTTCCATCATCATTTCCATTTTTGAATCTATCCACAAATATCTGATATACTATACCTTCCTTAAACCATTCTGGCACATTAAATGGCTTATACACAGTTATCTGGTATGGGACCGGGGTTTCATAATAAACCTGGCCCTCTCCCCCCAAACCGTCAGAATTATTTCCATAATAGATATAATTTCCATTATCGGTTCTTATTCTAAAATAATAATTTATAAGACCTTCATAATTTTCATCTAAATCAATATAGCAATAATATAGATATTCTTCTTCGTTATGCTTTAGATTATCCATTTTAATACTTTTTTTACTATAATCAAAATAGCATAAATCCAAATTTACTTCTAAAAACTCGTTTAATAATATGGCAATATAAACTTTCTTTACTCTGCATATCGATCCAAATGGATTTCTATAATTAATGTCTCTAGAATCATGTTTTAATTTAAGGTCCATTTCATACCCCCTAATAAACTTATTGTAGATTTTCATACATACATTTAGATCCCCATATACCAGTTGCATATTCTTTTATAGTTCTATCACTTGAAAATATTCCCGAATGTGCTATATTTACAGCACACATTTCTTGCCATCTTGAAGTATTTCTATATAAATCATCTACTTTTTTTTGTGCCTCCAGATAAGAATAAAAATCTTTTATTACAAAGAATTCATCATTATAAGTTACTAAATTTTGATATATACTTTTAAATTTATTAGTATCCTTTGAATAAGTTCCATCAATCAGCGAATTAATAATTTTTTTTATTCTATCATCATTATTTATAAGTTTCTGCGAATTATAGCCTCCATTTTTATAGTAATTTAATACTTCTCTTTCCGTAAGACCAAATATTACTATATTGTCATCTCCAACTTCATCCCTTATCTCTACATTAGCTCCATCCAAAGTAGCTATAGTAACTGCTCCATTCATCATAAACTTCATATTGCTCGTACCTGATGCTTCTTTAGTCGTAGTGGATATTTGTTCGCTCAAATCAGCTGCTGGTATTATAGTCTCTGCAAGGGAAACTCTATAGTTTTCCATAAATACTACCTTAATTTTTTTATTCACTCTGTTATCATTATTTATTTTATTAGCAACAGTATTTATAAGTGTAATAATGTCCTTTGCCAAATAATATCCAGGTGCTGATTTTCCCGCGAATATAAATGTTCTTGGTACTATATCTAAATTTGGATTATCTAAAAGCCTATTATATAAATCCATTATTCTAATACAATTCAAAGTCTGCCTTTTATATGCGTGAAGCCTTTTAACCTGTACATCAAACATTGATTCTTCATCAACTCTTATACCTTGAACTTTATATATATAGTCAGCTAATTTTTTCTTATTTCTATTTTTTATTCTCTTAAGCTCTTCCTGAACTCCGCTGTCCTTCGCAAACTTTTGAAAATTTATCATATCTGTAGGATGAGTTATAAAACTATCTCCTATAGTCTTCTTCAAAAGTTCCGTAAGCTGTGGATTTGCAATCATAAGCCATCTTCTATGAGTTATTCCATTAGTCTTATTATTAAATTTATTTGGATAGCAGTAATAAAAATCTGACATTTCCTGTTTCTTTAATATTTCAGTATGCAATTTAGCCACACCATTTACACTGTGGCTTCCAACTATAGCCAGATTGGCCATTTTTACAAATCCCCCATTTATTATCTGCATTTTGTTTATTTTGTCCCATTGACCAGGATATTTGTTCCTTAATCCTTCACAAAATCTCCTATCTATTTCCTGAATTATCATAAAAATTCTTGGGAGAAGTTTTTTAAACATATCTACAGGCCATTTTTCAAGTGCTTCTGCTAATATAGTATGATTTGTATAAGACATAATATTGTTGGTCATTCTCCACGCATTATCCCATCCTATACCTTCCTCATCTACAAGTATCCTCATCAATTCCGGAACTGCAAGGGTTGGATGTGTATCATTCATATGAATTGCTATTTTTTCATCAAGCTCTTTTATATTTCCACCTGTACTCTTAAAATGATGTATAATACTTTGAATACCAGCTGATACAAAGAAATATTCCTGTTTCAATCTTAAAAGCTTTCCTTCATAAAAACTGTCATCAGGGTAAAGTACCTGCGATATGGCCTCTACAGAATCTTTATATTCCATAGCTTTTTTAAAATCTCCCCTATTAAAAGACGAAAAGTCGAACTCGTTTGAAAGTGGCTCGGCACTCCAGAGCCTTAACGTATTTACTACATTATTTTTATAACCAACTATAGGCATATCATAAGGTACCGCTTGAACTTTTTCATAGTTGACATGATGGAATTTTAGATTGCCATCTATATACTCTACTTTTACCTCACCACCAAACTTTACAATTCTAGCTTTATCTGATTTTTTTATTTCCCATAGATTTCCTCTTTTAAGCCAATCATCCGGCACTTCTACCTGCGAAAAGTTTATTATCTTTTGATTAAAAAAACCATGTTTATATCTTATACCACAACCATGTCCCGATATGCCTAATGATGCCATCGAATCCAAAAAGCAAGCTGCTAGTCTTCCCAGTCCACCATTTCCAAGTCCCTGATCTTCTTCAAGATATTCTAATTTTGTTAAATCTATTCCAAGCTCATTCAAGCCTTCTCTACATAAATCATTTATCCCCAAGTTCAATAAATTACTTCCAAGAAGCCTTCCAAGTAAAAATTCCATAGAAAAATAATAAACCTGTTTGCTTTTATTTTCTTTATATCTTTTATTAGTATCTATCCACATTTTAGCAACATAGTCTCTTATCAGACTAGCTAATGCTTCATATTTGTTATAATCTGTGCCTTCTTCTAAATCCTTACCGTGGATTTCTATAAATTTTTGTATATAATCACTCTTAAAAGTCTCTTTATCTATATTTAGCATAAAACTCCTCCTAATAAAATAGTATATGCCACAGACTTATCATTACAATATGCTCTCATATAAAGATTCATACAATTTTGCAGAATTATTCCAGCTATTATCTTTACTCATACCATGCTTTACTATGCTGCTCCAAATTTCTTTTTCACTGAAATAATCCAAAGCATCATTTATAACATGGAAAAAATCATCTGCATTAAAGTTTGTAAAGCTAAATCCTGTTCCTTCTCCTGTATACTTATTATAAGGTTCAACTGTATCTTTAAGGCCACCAGTTTCTCTAACTATAGGAACTGTTCCATATCTTAAAGCTATCATCTGTCCCAAGCCACATGGTTCAAATAAAGATGGCATTAAAAACATATCAGCTGCAGCATAAATTTTATGTGCCAGTACATCATCAAAATATATATTCGAAGATACTTTTTTTGGATACTTTGAGTGAAGGTACCTAAAATAATCTTCATACTGTTTGTATCCTGTTCCAAGTACCACTAATTGAATATGTTTTGAAACAAGTCTTTCCCCTATATTCTCTATAATATCCATACCTTTTTGAGGTGTGAATCTTGATATTATTGCAATCATAGGTATTTCTCTGTCAATTTCAAGATTAAGATCCTTTTGAAGCTTTAATTTATTTATCATTTTATTTCTTAAATTATTTTGATTATAATTTCTAAATATCATACTGTCTTTTTCCGGACTATAGGTATTATAATCTATACCATTTAGTATTCCCCAAACATCATTACTTCTACTTCTTAGAAGTCCGTCTAAATTTTCTCCGTACACGGGGGTTTGTATTTCCGATGCATAAGAACAACTCACTGTTGAAATTTTTTCACTATAATTTATTCCACCCTTCATAAAACTTACAGCTCCATTTAATTCAACGCTTCCATTGTAATATAATGACTTATCCAAATTAAAAAGTTCGCCCAAAATATCTCTATCAAAATTACCCTGGAATAGAAGATTGTGTATGCTAAATACAAATTTAATTCCACCATAAAATTGATCACTAGCATATTCAGTTTTATACAATACTGGAATCATTCCAGTATGCCAGTCATTACAATGTATAATATCCGGTTTATAGTTAATTTGATATAACATATTAAGTACTGCCCTATCAAAAAATCCAAATCTTTCTGCATCATCATAGTATCCATAAAGTTTGTTCCTTAAAAAATAATATTCATTATCTATAAGATAATATATTATTCCTTCATATTCATATTCAAATATACCGCAATACTTATTTCTCCAGCCTACAGGAACGTAAAAATATTTTATAAAATTTAACCTTCCAATTAGTTCAGGTTTAATATTCTTATACTTTGGTATTACTACTCTTACCTCTATATCTAATTTTTTTAGATACTTTGGTAATGTACCTACAACATCTGCAAGTCCACCAGTCTTTATAAATGGTTCTGCCTCAGATGCAACAAATAATACTTTCATGAATTTACCCCCCATGATTTTAATTTTTGAATTTTAAGTAACTTTTTATTACTTATACACTAATATATTTTTTTAGGTTTTAATATGACAGCCGCCATAGCAGGAATTTTTATAGTAAGGCAATATTTTTGATTATGATAATTTTTCTTTTTAGAACAAAGTGTTTCTTCCATAGTCTCTCCTGAACCACCGAACTTTTTTTCATCTGTATTAAATACTTCTTCATATTCTCCAAAATAAGGTACACCTATGTCGTACTCGTAGTAAACTTTTGGTGCGAAGTTGCAAACTATTATTAGAGTATCATTTTCTTCACTAGAATTTCTCATAAATATTATTATGCTCTGGTTAGAATTGTCTGCATCAATCCATTTAAATCCTTTTTCATCATAATCTAATTCCCATAAAGATTTTTCATTAATATAAAATTCATTTAAATTCTTGTAAAAGTTCAATATATCTTTATGCATAGGAAATTTATCTATAAGTTCCCACTCAAGCTGTGAAGAATTATTCCATTCAGAAAACTGTGCAAATTCAGTTCCCATAAATATAACTTTTTTACCAGGATGCGTATACATATAAGTAATAAATACTCTAAGCCCTGCAAACTTATTCCAATAATCTCCCCACATTTTATCAATCAAAGATTTTTTTCCGTGAACTACTTCATCATGAGATATAGGTAATATAAAATTTTCTGAGTAATTATACATCATTGAAAAAGTAATCAATTTATGATTATAAGTTTTTTCCTCAGGTGATAATGTAATATACTTCAATACATCATTCATCCATCCCATATTCCATTTGAAATTAAATCCAAGTCCTCCTAAATATGTAGGTTTCGTAACAAGAGGCCACTCAGTCGACTCCTCCGCTATCATGATTAAATTTGGAAATTCTTTAAACAATACTTCATTCAATTGCTTATAAAATTCCACAGCCCTTAAATTTTCATGTCCACCATTTTCATTAGGTGTCCATTCACCCGGTCCCCTATCATAATCAAGGTAAAGTGTATTTGCGACAGCATCCACTCTAAGTCCATCTATATGAAATTCTCTAAGCCAGTAAAGTGCATTTGATATTAAAAAACTCTTTACTTCTGGTTTACCCATATCAAAATTTCCGGCACCCCATCCTTTATTTTCCGATTGCTTTTCATCTTTATATTCATAAGTGGCCGTTCCATCAAATTTATATAATCCATGTTCATCCTTGCAAAAATGTCCTGGTACCCAATCCAATATAATTCCTATATTTGCTTTATGCAGTATATTTATAAAGTATTTAAAGTCCTGAATATTTCCATACCTGCTTGTAAGCGAATAGTATCCGGTAACTTGATATCCCCAGGAATCATCAAGCGGATGTTCCATTACAGGCATTATTTCAATATAGTTGTAATTCATAAACTTTAGATATTTTACTAGCTTCCTTGTTAGTTCCCTATAATTTAGAAAACCACCATCATCTCTTTTTCTCCATGAACCAAGATGAATCTCATATATATTTATAGGACTTTTATACACATTTTGCTTTTTTCTTTTAGCTATCCATTTGGTATCTCCCCATTTAAAGGTTTTTTCTCTTAATATTTTGGATGCATTGTCCGGTCTCTTTTCAGAAAATCTAGCATAAGGATCGCATTTTAAAACCGATTTTCCATTTTTATCTACAATCTCATATTTATATAATGTTTCCTTTTTAATCCCTATTACAAATTTACTCCAAATACCATTGCCGGATTTAGTAGATATCCTCTCCAAATTATAACTATCATCTGACTTCCAATCATTAAAGTCTCCTACTACTCTAACCCTTTTAGCATTAGGTGCCCAGACAGTAAATCTTACACCAAGTCTTCCTCTTTCTTTTGTAAAATGAGCACCCATAAAATCATAGCTCTTGTAATTTTTTCCTTTGTAAAAAAGACTTATATCTTTATCAGGCACTTTAACAATCACCCCACTTTTCATATAAATAATTCCATTGTATATATAATTCTACACTATTTTAATTTCACCTCCTAAAAATTATATTAAATATTACGGCTTTCTTTAAGCTATTTCACAGCTTATTCTCTATATTATATATATATATTAAATATAATTATGAAAATTAATTATTTAAAACAAATTTTATTTAGAAATTATTTCTAACTTATATTTGACACATAAAAATCTTATATTTATAATTTAGTTTATCTTATATTTCATATATTCTGGAGGTAATTTTATGGAAAACAGATTAGGTGTAGTTGGAATAGTTGTAAAGAATTTAGAAAATGCAAAGATAGTAAATAATATACTTCACTCATTTTCTCATATAATAGTAGGACGAATGGGGATTCCTTATAGAGAGAAAAATATATCTATAATATCTCTAATTGTAGATGGCACTTCAGATGAAATAAGTGCTATGACAGGAAAGTTGGGAAAGATTAGTGGAATAACAGTAAAAGTTGCAATAGCTAAGAAGGAATAAAATACAAATTTTTACTTTACCTTTGTGAAATTATATTAATATAAAAAAATATTAAAATATTTTTTATGGAACCGATTGCAAAATGTTTTAATATTTATCAATTTTCGCTAAAATATATATGTGGGAAATATATTATAATGAAATTTTTCGTTATAATAATAATTATTATTTAATTATAAGTATATAGAAAGGCGGCTCTATTATATGAATTTTACAAATTTATTTGAATTGCAAGAAATCTTGGATGAAAAAATTAAAAAAGAGCATGGTCTTGATGGTGAATCTCTTCTTTCACAAAAAACGCTCGCACTACAAGTTGAAATTGCCGAACTAGCTAATGAAACAAAATGTTTTAAATTCTGGAATAATAAAAATGTTTCTAATCACAAAATAATTTTAGAAGAACTTGTTAATTCTTTGTACTTTATACTTTCTTTAGGAATAGAAAAGAAATTTAATGACATAACCAACATTCAGTTCAAAAAAAATGATTGTACTATAACTTCACAATTTTTAAATTTATACGTAGACATAAATGATTTTTTGGTATGTTCTTCTAAAGATCACTATATAACTTTATTTGAAGATTTTTTTAGTCTTGGTTTTAGCCTTGGATATTCAATTGAACAAATTCAAGAAGCTTACAATAAAAGTTATATGGATACCAACTATATTAATCAACCGCAATATTCATAATTTAATTATATTATATGAACCATAAAATAAAGTGTGTATCATTCTGAAATCTACTTTTAGAATGATACACACTTTATTTATAATAATATTAAATTTAGGTTAAACTAACTTCAATTCATAAAACTAATTATTAAGTAGGTGATATTTATGTTATTAGGTATATTATCTTCAATAATATCTGGAATATCAATGAGTATTCAAGGAATATTCAATACAAGATTAAGTGAAAAGATTGGACTTTTGGAAACAAATGCTATAGTCCAAGGAACAGCATTTCTAATAACTTTAATCATGGCAATTGGACTTGGAAAAGGGAATATTCAAAATATAAAATTATGCAGAAAAATATATCTTCTAGGAGGATTACTTGGCGTAGTAATAACCTTTACTGTAATGTATAGTATAAGATTTCTAGGAGTTACTCACTCAATAGCTATAATTTTAGTATCTCAGATTATTATGGCACTTTTAATAGATTACTTTGGATTATTTGATTCTAAGAATATAAAATTCAATTTTCATGAAATAATTGGTATCTGTTTTTTAATTGCAGGTATAATTATATTAAAATGGAAAAGTTAATCCATTTTTTATTATTATCAAATTAACGCTCCCCTATATATAATATAATAAGATTAATTTTTAGGAGAATAATATGTTTTTAATAAAAAACAAATTAGACCCGAATCTAAAGTTAGCTTTAAATAAAAAATATTATAAAAATTACAGGGTAATAATACATTGTTCCTCTTTATTAAATCGTATCGAAAAAAAAATTGAAAATTACGGCTGTAAGTTAATACACTCTATTTACTCCATAAATTGCATATGTGCTGTGCTTAATGATATCTCAATCAGTAGATTGATAGAATTTCCTGAAGTAAATTATATAACTCTAGACATAAAAGCCGATTTATGTGGTAAAAACGTATATTCTTCAAATAGAATAAGTTTCTCATATAATTCTAAAATTACAGGCAAAAATATTTGTATAGGTTTGATAGATTCCGGTACTTATCCTCATACTGATTTAATTTCTGAAAAAAATAGAATAGCAAAATTCTTAGATTTGATAAATGAATATGATTATCCCTATGACGACAACGGTCATGGCACTTTTATGTCAGGTATAATATGTGGTAACGGTAAGCTTTCAAAAGGTATGTATTCTGGAATAGCTAAAGACAGCAGTATTTATTCTATAAAAGCATTTAACTCTGTCGGATATGGCTATGTTAGTGATATATTATATGCCATTCAATTATTAATAGATGATTCTGAAAAGATGAACTTAAAAATAATTTGTCTTCCTTTTGAATTAAATATAATAGATGCATTTATATTGTCCTTATTTCAAAAATTATTCAACATGGCAGTAAAAAATAATATATGTATAGTTATAGCTTCTGGTAATGCTGACAATACTGAACATAGCATACAGGGAATATCTACCTTAAATAATTGTATAACAGTAGGTGGAATTGATACAACTTCTAGGGATATAAAAATTTATAAATATTCTTCTTCGGGTCCATTTTGTAAAATTCAAAAACCAGATTTAGTTGCCGCCTGTGTAGATATCTGTTCTCTAAATTCAAATGTAAATTATATTCCTCAAAGAAATGGGAAAAAATTATACCCTTCAACTTTAAAAGAACCTTATACCTGCTACACTGGTACATCATGTGCTGCAGCATATATAAGTGGTATATGTGCTTTATTATATGAGAATAATCCAAATTTAAGTTCCAATGATATTACTTCTCTAATCAAAATATCCTGCAGCCTATTAAAACTTCCAAAATATTGTCAGGGTGCAGGGATGATAGAATTTAAAAAACTTATTCTATAAATATAAAATTTATTTTAAAATTACAATTTAGAAGCTATAAACTATTATCATTTATAGCTTCTCACTATATTTACCCATATGTCTGAATTTATTATATCTTGAATTTACAATTTCTTCTTTGGAGTGTTTCTTCAATATGCCTACGGTATCTATAAGTTCATTTTTTATAGTTTCTGCCATTTTGTCCACATCTTTATGTGCTCCACCTTGTGGCTCTTTTAAGACCTTATCTATTATCCCATACTTTTTTAAATCCTGGGCAGTACATTTCATGACTTCAGCTGCTTCCTCTGCACGTGAACCATCTTTCCAAAGTATACTTGCAAAGCCTTCTGGTGAAAGTATAGAATAAACAGAGTTTTCCAGCATCCATACTGAATTTGCAACAGCAAAAGCCAGGGCTCCGCCACTGCCTCCTTCACCTATAACTATTGATACTATAGGAACTTTCAAGTTAAACATCTCTATTAAATTGCTAGCTATTGCTTCTCCCTGACCTCTTTCTTCTGCTTCCATCCCACAAAACGCTCCAGGAGTATCTACAAAGCATATAATTGGTCTATCAAATTTTTCAGCTTGCTTCATAAGCCTCAAACTTTTTCTATATCCTTCTGGTTCTGGCATTCCAAAATTTCTCTTTATATTTTCTGATGTATTTCTTCCCTTTTGTTGTGCTACTATAGTAACAGGATCTCCATTTAAAATTCCAATTCCACCTACAATTGACTTGTCATCTCCAAAATACCTATCTCCATGAAGCTCTATAAAAGTATCACATATTCTATATATATAATCAATTGATGTAGGTCGTTCAATCATTCTAGCAATTTTTACCTTCTGCCATGCTGTTTTATTGTCCAATTTTTTATTTATCATCTTTTGAAGCTTTTCTATTTTCTCCATACAATTTACCTCCCTTCATTAAAAAATCACAACTATCTATTTCTATCATGTATAACTAATATTTTCTTAAGAGTACTCTTTAAATCATTTCTTGAAACTATGCTATCTATAAAACCATGCTCAAGTAAAAATTCTGCACTTTGAAATCCTTCGGGCAATTTTTGTCTTATAGTTTGTTCTATTACTCTTTTACCCGCAAAGCCTACAAGTGCATCTGGTTCTGCCAAAATTATGTCTCCAAGCATAGCAAAACTTGCTGTAACTCCACCTGTTGTAGGATCTGTAAGCACGGTTACATAAAGAAGTCCTTCATTTCTCAGTCTATTGAGTGCAGCACTTATTTTTGCCATTTGCATAAGAGAAAATATACCCTCCTGCATTCTAGCTCCACCAGAAGTTGTGAAAATAATTAATGGAAGCTTTAACTCTATAGCCTTTTCAACTGCTCTCGTTATTTTTTCTCCAACTACAGATCCCATACTTCCCATCATAAAATTGCTGTCCATAAAGCAAGCTACTGCCTTCATTTTGCCTATAGTACCCTTGCCCGTTATAACAGCTTCTTTAATTCCTGACTTTTCAATCATATTTTTTAATTTTTTTTCATATCCATCAAATCCTATAGGATTGGCAGATTCCATATTAACATCAAATTCTTCAAAGCTATCCGCATCCATTATTAATTTTATTCTTTCCTTAGCACTCATCCTAAAATGATGACCACAATACTGACATACTTTATTATTTCTATCTACGTCACTTTTATATAAAACTCTCTTACACTTACTGCATTTTACCCACATACCATTAGGTATATATGGCTTAACCTCCGAGTCTTCTGATGCATCTCTAAGAGACTTTTGACTTACAGTAATGTACTTTGTTCTTTTAAAGAATTTATTTAACAAGTTTTAATCAACTCCTTTCCAGTGAAACTAATCTATGTAAAAATTATTGTTCTATACTTTAATTTTTATAAGTTGAATCTTTTATAAATTTTTCTACATATTTGGTATCATAATTTCCATTTATAAATTCATCACTATTCAATAGATCAAATTGGAAATCTATATTTGTACTAACACCTTCTATAATAAATTCTCCCAGGGCTCTTCTCATTCTGTCTATAGCTTCCTGCCTGTCAACTCCATATACTATTAATTTAGCTATCATTGAATCATAATAAGGAGGTATAACATACCCAGAATAAACTGCACTATCTACCCTGACATTAAAACCTCCAGGCACATATAAATCAGTTATCTTTCCTGGACTTGGCATAAAATTTTTACTTACATCTTCTGCGTTTATTCTACATTCTATAGAATGTCCCTGTATTTTTATATCCTCTTGTGAAAATCCCAACTTTTCTCCTGCTGCAATTTTAATTTGTTCTTTTACTAAATCTATTCCAGTTACCATTTCTGTTATAGCATGCTCTACTTGAATTCTAGTATTCATTTCCATAAAATAATAACTTCCTTTAGCATCCAAAAGGAATTCTATGGTACCTGCATTGTTGTAATTTACAACCTTAGCTGCCATCACTGCTGTTTCACCCATTGATTTTCTAAGTTCTTCTGTCATAATTGGGCTAGGAGCTTCTTCCATTACCTTCTGATTTCTTCTCTGCATGGAACAGTCTCTTTCCCCAAGATATACTATATTTCCAAAATTATCACCAAGTATTTGAATTTCCACATGCTTTGGTTTTTCTATAAATTTCTCCATATATATAGTATCGTCTCCAAAAGCAGATTTTGCTTCTGTTTTTGCATTTTCATAATTTTTTACGATTTCTTCTTCTTTATATACAATTCTTATACCTCTCCCGCCGCCTCCAGCAGAAGCTTTTATCATAACTGGATATCCAATTTTTCTAGCTGTTTCTAAAAGCTCACTTTCATTTGAAATTGCACCCTTTGAACCAGGGACTACAGGGACTCCTGATTTTTCCATTATATCTCTGGCATTTGACTTATTTCCCATGTTTTCAATACATTCTGGTGTTGGACCTATAAATGTAATATTGCATTGTTTACATATGCTTGCAAATTTACTGTTTTCAGATAAAAAACCAAATCCAGGATGAATTGCCTGTGCTCCAGATAAAACTGTAGCACTTATTATATTCTGTACATTTAAATAGCTGTCTTTTGGTGAAGCAGGGCCTATACAAATTGCCTCATCTGCCATTTGAACATGTAGTGCATCTTTATCTGCTTCTGAATAAACAGCCACAGTTTGGATTCCCATTTCTCTACAAGCCCTTATTATTCTGACTGCTATCTCACCCCTATTTGCAATTAAAATTTTACTAAACACTTTTAAATTCAACTCCTAATATGGTACTTTTATTTTCCTATCATAAAAATCAATTCTGCTTCGGCAGCCTTTTTATCTTCAACATAAGCTACTGCTTTTGCTATTCCTGCTGAACCTTTTAATTTCATCATTTCAACTTCGAGCCTCAACGTATCTCCTGGTAATACTTTTTTTCTAAACTTTGCTTTATTTATTCCGCCAAAATATGCTATCTTACCTTTAAATTCATCCATGCTAAGTATTGCTACTGCCCCAGCCTGAGCTAATGACTCTATAATAAGAACTCCCGGCATTACAGGTTCCTCGGGAAAATGTCCTTGAAAAAAATACTCATTTTGAGTTACATTCTTATAAGCTACAACTTTTTTGCCAGGTTCCATATAAACAACTTTATCTATTAATAAAAAAGGATACCTATGAGGGATAATCTCTTTGATTTCTTTTATACCTAAGTTTACATTAAAATTCGTTTGTTCCATAAATTTCCTCCAATTAATTACTCATTAGTTTTAACTTTAAACAAACACTGTCCATATTCTACCATATCCTCATTATGTGGAAGTATTTCTACCACTTCACCATCCACATCACTTTGTATCTCATTCATAATTTTCATAGCTTCTATTATACAGAGAGTATCTCCTTTTTTTACACTATCGCCTACTTTTACATAGTCAGGCTTATCTGGTGAGGATTTACTATAAAATGTACCAACTATAGGTGATACTATTTCTTTTATGTTTTTATCTTCTTCAACCTCTTTTTTTGTTTCTACTTTATCTATATCTACTACTGATTTATCTTCTTTATCATCTACATTTACTTCATTTAAAGTATTATTTTGTTTTATATCTTCCTGTGGATCTGAGCTGTTTGAAGTTTTAATTACTCCAGATTCACCTTTCTTTTTCATTATTATAGAAATTCCTTTCCAGTTTACTTCTAAATATCCAAGGCTGGAATTATCCATACATTGAATCATTTCTTCAATTGCTTTAAAATCCATATTATTCACTCCACTTTTTTAATAAAATAACGGCATTATGCCCACCAAATCCAAGTGAATTTGACATTACATATTCAAGATTTGCTTTTCTACCTTTATTAGGAACATAATCAAGATCACATTCTTCATCTTTTTCTCTATATCCTATAGTAGGCGGTATAAATCCATCCTGAATTGATTTATTACATATTACAGCTTCAATAGCTCCTGCTGCTCCAAGTAAGTGTCCTGTCATTGACTTAGTTGAACTTACTGGTATATTATTTGCATCATCTCCAAAAACTCTTTTGATAGCTATAGTCTCTCCTTTGTCATTTGAGACAGTACTTGTTCCATGTGCATTTATATAAGATACTTCTTTGCCGTCTATTCCAGCTTCTTTAACAGCTAATTCCATAGCTGCTGCTGCCCCTTTGCCTTCAGGATCTACAGAAGTTATATGATATGCATCACAAGTTGATCCATATCCAACAATTTCAGAATATATTTTCGCATTTCTCTTTTTAGCATGTTCCAAAGATTCAAGTATAACTATTCCTGCTCCTTCACCCATAACAAATCCATTTCTTTCTTTATCAAATGGAATTGAAGCTCTCTTTGGATCTTCACTCTTGCTAAGTGCAGTTAAAGATATAAATCCTGCAATAGAAAGAGGTGTTATAGATGCTTCTGTACCTCCTGCAATTATAACATCTGCAGTACCATTTTGAATCATCCTATATGCTTCACCTATACAATTTGTTCCTGTAGCACAAGCAGTAACTACTGTAGTGCATACACCTCTTGCCTCATATTTTATAGCTATATTACCTGCTGCCATATTTCCTATAATCATAGGTATGAAAAGAGGATGTATCCTATTAGGACCTTTTTCCATAAGAGTTCCATGTTCTTTTTCTATAGTACCTATTCCACCAATTCCAGAACCAACAACAACACCAAATCTACTTTTATCAATACTGTCCAAGTCAAGTCCTGAATCTTTAATTGCCTCATCTGCGGATGTCATGGCAAATTGTGAAAATCTATCCAATCTTCTTGCTTCTCTTCTGCCAAGTGCTTCAGTAGGATCAAAATCTTTAACTTCAGCAGCTAGTTTGGCTTTAAAATCTGTTGTATCAAAGTTTTTAATAAAATCTATTCCACAAACTCCATTTTTTATATTGTTCCAAAAATCATCTACGTTATTTCCTACTGGTGTAATTGCTCCAAGTCCTGTGATTACAACTCTTGTTTTCATATATTTCACCAACCTTTAATCAATCTTGCATAAATTTCAATACCTTTTATTCTACATTACCATTCCGCCATCTATATTTATTACCTGTCCTGTAATATAATCTGAATCCTTAGAAGCTAGGAATGCAACTACACTTGCTACATCATCTACAGTGCCAAATCTTTTTAAAGGTATACTATTTAAAGTATTTTCTTTCAATTTATCAGATAATGCTTCTGTCATACTTGTTTTTATGAATCCTGGTGCAACTGCATTAACATTTATACCTCTTGAACCAAGTTCTCTTGCAACAGACTTAGTTACTCCTATTATACCAGCTTTTGCCGCAGAATAATTAACTTGACCTGAATTTCCTGTTATCCCAACTACAGAAGATATATTTATAATTTTACCACTTCTTTTTTTTACCATGATGGGACTAACATGTCTTATACAGTTAAACGCTCCCTTTAAATTAACCTCTATAACTTTATCAAAATCTTCTTCTTTCATTCTCAGTATTAATCCATCTCTAGTTATTCCTGCATTATTTACAAGTATATCTACTGTTCCAAAAGTTTCTACTGCTTTTTTCATAATATTTTTTGCATCTTCAAATACACTTACATCTCCACGAACAGTAATAACTTTACTTCCAAAGCTCTCAATTTCACTTACGAGTTCACTTAAAGAATCTGAATTAGTTCTATAATTTATTACTATGTCTGCACCTTCTTTTGCAAGCCTAAGTGCAATGGCTCTTCCTATACCTTTGGCCGCTCCGGTAACTACAGCTACTTTTCCTTTTATCCCTTCCATATAACATTCTCCTATCTAACTATTTAATTTATCTACAGTTATTTTCAAAGACTCCATATCCTGAACATTTAATACAGTAAGTTTTCTATTTATCTTTCTTACAAATCCACTTAATACTTTTCCTGGTCCTATTTCTACAAAAGTATCAACACCCATATCTATCATGTTTCTTATAGTTTTTTCAAAATATACTGTACTCATAACCTGTTTTTTTAGATAAGGCTTAACATCATTTACATCTTTCACTATTTCACCTGTAACATTTGTAATAACAGGAATTTTAAAATCATAAACATCTATATTTTTAAGTTCTACCTCTAATTTTTTTGCTGCAGGTATCATCTTAGATGAATGAAAGGGACCACTTACAGAAAGCTCTATAGCTTTTCTTGCTCCTCTTTCTTTAGTCATATTTGCGGCTTCTTTAACTGCATCCTTATCTCCTGAAATTACAATTTGTCCAGGGCAGTTTAAATTAGCTATTTCTACAACTCCATCATTCGAACATTCACTACATATATTTTTAATTACTTCACCATCTAGACCAATAATAGCAGCCATTGCTCCCATGCCTTGAGGTACTGCCTCCTGCATATATTTTCCTCTTTTTTTTACTAAAGTAACTGCATCCTTAAATTTAAAAACTCCACTTAAAACAAGTGCAGAATATTCTCCAAGGCTTAAACCTGCTGTAATATCTGGTCTTATATTAAAACTTTCTAATGCCTTAAGTGCAGCTATACTTGTAGTTAAAATTGCTGGTTGTGTGTTTTCAGTTTCATCTAATTTTTCTTTAGGTCCTTCAAAACACATATCACTCATAGAAAATCCTAGGACTTCATCTGCAGTTTCAAATATTTTTCTAGAAGATTCTACATTATCAAAGAACTCTTTTCCCATTCCAACATACTGAGCTCCCTGTCCTGAAAATAAAAAAGCTATTTTTCCCATGTTCATCCTCCCAATTGATTTTAAATCATATTTTCCAATCTTTTTAAGCTCTGGTTAACTCCACTAAAAATCTCTTCTATAATCTCACTGGCAGTTTGTTCTTTATTTACAAGTCCAGCTATCTGCCCTGCCATAACTGATCCATTATCTACATCTCCATCACGGACGGCCTTTGAAAGTGCTCCTACTCCAAGTCTTTCATATTCACTAAGTGGAGCATTATTCTTCTCAAGGAGCTGAAATTTCCTTGAAAGTTTATTTCTCAAAACTCTTACTGGGTGTCCTGTAGGCCTGCCGGTAATCTGGCTATCTATATCTTTTGCACTTAATACTCTATTTTTATAATTTTGACTTACAGTACATTCTTTTGCTACAAGGAATCTCGTTCCTAACTGAACTCCACTAGCGCCAAGCATAAAAGCTGCTGCTGCTCCTCTTCCATCTCCTATTCCTCCTGCTGCAATAACCGGAATATTCACAGCATCTACTACCTGTGGAACAAGTGCCATAGTAGTTAATTCTCCGATATGACCACCTGATTCACATCCTTCTGCAATAACTGCATCTACTCCTGACCTTTCCATTCTTCTGGCGAGAGCTACAGATGCAACCACCGGCATCACTTTTATATCATGTTCTTTCCACATATTTATATATTTTCCCGGATTTCCTGCACCTGTTGTAACTACCTTTACTCCTTCTTCACAAGCCATTTTAGCTACTTCCTCAGCAGTTTCCGACAGAAGCATTATATTCACTCCAAAAGGCTTATTTGTAAGTTTTTTTGCTTTTCTTATTTCTGCTCTAACCCAATCAAGTGGTGCATTTCCAGTAATTATTCCAAGTCCACCCGCATTTGATACTGCAGCTGCGAGGGAACTATCCGCTATCCATGCCATACCACCCTGTATAATAGGGTATTTTATATTTACCATTTTGCAAAATTCAGAATTAATCATTCTTTGCCTCCTTTATAGAACACTATTCATTACTTTTTATTTATTTCTAAACCTCAATTAATGCTCCACCATATGTAAGTCCACCGCCAAAACCTACAAGTAAAACTTTATCTCCCCTTTTAAATATGTCATTTCTTACTGCCTCATCAAGTGCTATACCTATACTAGCTGCTGACGTATTTCCGTATTTATCTAAATTAACATAAAATTTATCCAAATTTATATTTAACCTCTTAGATGCAGCTTCTATTATCCTAAAGTTTGCCTGGTGTGGTATTATGCCTTTTATATCATCAGCAGAATACCCTGAATCCTTGAGTAATTTTTTTATTGATTTTTCCATAATTTTTACTGCAAATCTGAATATCTCTTTTCCATCCATTTTAACTACAGCTTTAGCTTTTTCTGCTTTTCTCTTTACATAAGGATTATTTACAGGAATAGCACTGCATTCAAGTGCATCACCAAGCCTACCATCTGATCCAGTATAAGTTGCAAATATACCCTCTGTTTCAGATTTTTTTAGCACTGCTGCTGCTGCTCCATCTCCAAATAAAATACAGGTACTTCTATCCTTCCAATCAAGTATTTTGGAAAGAATTTCTGCACCTATAATTAAAATGGTATCCGCCCTTCCTGATCTTATAAATTGAGTTCCTATATCCAGGGCATAAATAAATCCAGAACATGCTGCCGATATATCAAAGCATGTTGCATTTAAAGCTTTTATATTATCTTGAATCATACATGCTGTAGATGGCAAAAAATTGTCAGGTGTAGATGTAGCTACAATAATAAAGTCAATTTCATCTACAGATATATTTGCAGCCTTTATTGCACGAATAGCAGCTTTTGTTGCTATCTCAGATGTATTTTCTCCTTCTGAAATTCTTCTTTCTCTTATACCTGTTCTAGTTCTTATCCATTCATCATCAGTATCTACTATTTTTGCTAAATCATCATTTTTTACTATGTTTTCCGGTAAATAACTTCCTGTACCAATAATTTTTACTTTATTCATATCTTCTCCCCTATTTAAATATGACTTTAATAAAAACTCCTATTTAACTTTAATATTATATTTTGACTTAAAAAAATCATTCAATTTTTCAAGCGAGCTTATTAAAATTGTTTCCTCATCTTTATCTAATCCTTTTACACTTTCATTAACCATATCAAAATGAAATTTTTTATGAATTCTATAAACAAGCTTACCTTTTTTAGTAAGCTCTATGTATACAATTCTTCTATCTATATCACTTCTTTTTCTTATCACATATTGCTTTTTTACTAAACGATTTATTGCAGTAGTTAAAGTACCAAAAGTTATATCCAGCCCAAATGCTATTTCCTTCATCATTCTAGGCTTATATATTCCTATAGCTTCTATAGTATGTATTTCAGAAATAGTTAAATCTTTAAAAGGTGTATATTTAAAGTATTTCTGTTCCATTTCTAATATATCATTAAAAATATCTACCAGTAATTTATTTATAACATTTATACCCCTACTCACCAAATCACCTTTCTAATCACAAACTTTAAATATTGGTGATATAAAATCAATTTCAAATTAGTTTTCACTTTCTGCTTCTGTTACCAATTCATTTATAAGATCTTTTACTTTTACTATTTTATCTACTCTATACGCATTACTTCCAACAAAAATAAGAGCTTCATCCAAATTGCCCTCAACTGCATTAATTAAAGCCCTAGATATACAATAAGGAGTATCTTTAGGATCACATTTTTTTAAACAATTGTAACATTTAGTTGGAGCAATTCTATGTTTCTCTGCTGTCTTTATAAATTTGTTGTTTATTGCCCTGCCAGGAAGCCCTACGGGACTTTTTATTAGTTTTATGTCTTCTTTTTTTGAATTTACATAAGCATTTTTATAATTTATACTTGCATCACATTCTTCTGTAGCCACAAAACGGGTACCCATCTGAACTCCCGATGCCCCCATTTTTAGAAATTTCACAATATCTGATCCTGTATAAATGCCTCCAGCAGCTACTACCGGAATCTTTCTTTTATACTTTTCTTCAAAAGTTTTTACAACCTTAATAACTTCAGGTACTATATTTTCAAGCTGTTCATTGCCAGATTGAAGCTGTTCAAGATGAAATCCTAAATGTCCACCTGCTTTTGGTCCCTCAACAACCACTAGATCCGGGATTCTAGAATGCTTCTTTTCCCACTGTCTAATAATGATTGATGCCGCCTTGGCGGATGATACTATAGGTGCTATCTTTATATTACTTCCTTCTACAAGCTTTGGTAAAGTAAGAGGAAGCCCTGCGCCTGATATTATTAAATCTGCTTTTTCTTCTATACATGTTTTAACCATTTTATCGTAATCACTGACAGCTACCATAATGTTTACCCCAATTATGCCTTTAGGGCTAAGCTGTCTTGCTTTTCTCAATTCTTTTTTTAATGCTCTAATATTTGCCGCTTCAGTATCTGTTTCAAAATCTGGTTCCCTATATCCTATTTGAACTCCAGATATTATTCCAATACCGCCCTCATTTGCTACTGCCTGAGAAAGTCTATGTCCTGAAATGCCTACACCCATTCCACCTTGTATAATGGGTACCTTGGCCTTTAAATCTCCTATGATAAGTGGAGGTAATCTCATTTGATCGTCTCCTTCAGATAATTTTTGATTATCAAATAATTTGATAATCAAAGTAAGTATATATTAAAAATTTTTAACTGTCAATTAGTTCGAATTTTGTCCAAATATACACTTTTAGCCTCATTGTTATAGTTTATATATTTTGATATAATTAATTATTAAGGTAAATTTTCAAAATATAGAGCTAATAAAAGGCAGGTATTAATTCATGAGTACTTTTGTATTTAAGGATAAAAGTTCAAACTATACTCCTGTTAATAATATTTTTATAGATAAATTTATGCCAAAAGCCCGTGGAGAATACGTAAAAGTATATCTTCTGGGACTAAAGTATTGTACATCTGGTGAACTGGGAGTTAGCTCAGATGTTATGGCAAGTGCTCTTCATCTTTTAGAAACAGATGTAATAAATGCATGGAATTATTGGGACAGTGAAAATGTAATTAAAATATTACCTGTAGATAAGATGGGAAACTACAGCATAGAATTTCTTGATTTATCTCAGGCAGAGGAAACTAATAAGGGAGATATAGATATTATTGAAGAATTGAACAAAACTCCTACTAAGGATATGCTTCAAGATATAGAAAAACTTTTCGGAAGATCTCTATCATCAAAAGAAATTACACTATATATAAGCTGGTTAAGTGATTTCAATTTTTCTCCAGAAATCATATTACTGTTAATACAATATTGTGTACTGAGAGGCAAAACTGACAGCAGATACATTGAAAAAACTGCAATATCATGGTTTGATGCTAAAATAAAAAATATAAATGATGCACAGACTTTTATTAAAAAACATGAGGACAAATGGGTAAGTATAAGAAAAATACTTAATTATCTTGGAATAAAAAATGCTGAAATAATGAAACCGCAGGAAGAGCTTTTGACTAAATGGCTGAATGACTATAATTTTTCTGTAGAAGTAATATGCAAAGCTTGTGACATATGTTTTCAAAGAATAAATAAAGCTGATTTTAAATATATAGATGGTATTCTTACAAGCTGGAAAAATGATAAAATAAAAACATTAAGTGATATAGAAAAAAAGGATAAGAAGAAGGTCAAACATATACATTCTCAAAATAAAAGCAATACAAATTCAAACAGTACTTTTAACAACTTCAAGCAAAGAAATTATGACTTTAAAGACCTTGAGAAGAAACTATTAGGATGGGATAATAATGATTAAAGGCTATCACTCTACTGTTATGAAAATATATGAAAATATAAGAAACGAAGAAAAAAAATTATTACAGAAGAGAAAAGAAGAAATAGAAAAAAATTTGCCGGAAGTCTTGAATATAGAGAAGAAAATAGGATTATATTCTATAAAGTTGTCTATAAAACTTTTAAATAATATAGATAATAAAGAAGTTTATTTAAATAAAATGAAAGAAAAAATTACAGAGTTAAGGATACAAAAATCAGAACTTCTTGTCAAAAACAACTATCCTATGGATTATTTAGATATGCATTACAGATGTTCAATATGCAAGGACACAGGTTTTATAGGAACTAAAAAATGCAGCTGTTATAAACAAAAATTAGTGAAATTGTATTATAAAGACTCTGACCTTATAAACATATTAAATGAAAATAATTTTGAAAATTATAATCCCCAATTATTTTCTCCTAAAAAAAATGATGGTGGACATATAAGTCCAAGAAAGAATATACAAAATATTGCTTCTTTATCCTGGAAATTTATTGAAGAATTTTCTCATTCCAAAGAAAACTTACTCTTTTATGGTACTGCCGGAACGGGAAAAACATTTTTATCAAATTGTATAGCAAAAGAATTATTAGATAAAGGATATTTAGTAATCTATAGAACAGCGGAAACTTTAATTCAAAATCTAAGAACTATAAGATTTGATAATAATACTGAACTTAAAGACATTATTTTAAATTGCGATCTTCTTATAATAGATGATTTAGGTTCCGAGCAAATAACAGACTTTTCTAAAACAGAATTATTTAATATATTAAATAGAAAACTTTTAAAGCAAAAGAAAATGCTTATATCTACAAATTGTGATCTTGAAGAAATTCTTAAATTATATTCTGAAAGAATTTCTTCAAGGTTGCTTGGAGATTTTACTTTATGTAAATTTTTTGGAGAAGATATAAGAATACAGCAAAACATAAACAGCAAGAAATTTTAATTTCCTGCTGTTTATTATAAAATATAATATTTTTGCATATAAAAAAACTTGCAATAAAATTGCAAGTTTTTTGGTGCTGGTAGTAGGAATCGAACCCACGACCTACTGATTACAAGTCAGTTGCTCTACCTGCTGAGCTATGCCAGCATAAATAATGGCGACTTAGATGGGGATCGAACCCACGACCTCCGGCGTGACAGGCCGGCACTCTAACCAGCTGAGCTACTAAGCCATCATGTGGTGGGCACAACAGGGCTCGAACCTGTGACCCTCTGCTTGTAAGGCAGATGCTCTCCCAGCTGAGCTATGCGCCCACATCAATGGTGACCCCTACGGGATTTGAACCCATGATACCACCGTGAAAGGGTGGTGTCTTAACCGCTTGACCAAGGGGCCATGTTTTAAACAAATATAATATAAATTTTAACTCATTACTTAATGAAAATCGAAGATTTTACATTAAATAAAAATAATGGCGACTTAGATGGGGATCGAACCCACGACCTCCGGCGTGACAGGCCGGCACTCTAACCAGCTGAGCTACTAAGCCATTATGTGGTGGGCACAACAGGGCTCGAACCTGTGACCCTCTGCTTGTAAGGCAGATGCTCTCCCAGCTGAGCTATGCGCCCACATCAATGGTGACCC
>NZ_JAGGLM010000022.1 GCF_017874415.1 Clostridium algifaecis | reverse complement strand
TTTTAGTTTTTGTTTGAAATTCTGGGGGGAATAATCAAAAAGCACCCTTCGGGATTAAGATAAATGGAGGCCTAAGGGTTTCCGAATATACTTTAATAGTATTGGTGAGGATGAAGTGATAAGTGTAATAGTAAGAGTACTTGGAGATATACCTGGAAATATATTATTTGTATTTGAAAAAGAAACAGCATTTAATATGGTGGCAAGCTTGACAGGAGAAAAATCAGACCATTTGAATGAAATGGGTGAATCTGTTATATGTGAAATAGGTAATATAATATCTAGTTCTTATATGAGCTCGATATCTAGATTTACAGGTTTAAATGCAACACCTTCGGTACCTGCAGTTACCTATGATATGTTGGGAGCAATACTATCTACAACTTTTATAGAATCAGGACAATATGATGACTATGTTCTTGATATAGAAACTATATTTGTAGAGGATAATTCAGAAGTAAATGGACACTTTTATTATGTACCGGTACCGGGATCTCTTGAAAAAGTTTTAGGGAGCCTTGGTATAGCATAACAAATATAATAAGTAGTAAAAATTTGGAGGGAAAAAAATGGCTAAAGTATTAATTGTAGACGATGCTGCTTTTATGAGAATGATGATAAAGGATATATTAGAAAAAAATGGATTCGAAATTGTAGGAGAGGCAAATAATGGGCTTAAGGCTGTAGAACTTTTTAAAAAGGAAAATCCTGATGTGGTTACAATGGATATAACAATGCCTGATATGGATGGAATTGAAGCTGTAAAAGCTATAAAAGCATTTGATCCTAAAGCTAAAATTATCATGTGCTCAGCTATGGGACAACAGACTATGGTTATGGATGCAATAAAGGCAGGAGCAAGAGATTTTATAGTAAAACCATTCCAGCCTGACAGGGTTCTTGAAGCAATAAACAAAGTAGTTGGTTAAAATATTGAAAATTACAATACAAAATAATTAGTATTTAGTGTAAATTTCTAATTACGCTGAATACTATAATTATTTTATTATCCGGAGGGAGGTATAATTTATGCAGGTTGTTATATTTAAGTTGAATGATGAACAGTTTGCTGTAGAAACTTCAAAAGTTCAGAGTATAAATGATGCTATGGAAATAACTAAAGTTCCAAAAGCACCGGCACATATAAAGGGACTTATAAATTTAAGGGGTAATGTAATATCTCTTTTGGATATAAATCTTATAATAGATGTTCCAAAGAAGGAAAATAATGAAAACAGTGAAAACAGTATAATAATACTTGAAATGGATGATGAGCTGGTTGGCATAGTTGTAGATCAGGTAGATGAGGTTTTGGATTTGGATGAAAGTATGATTGAAAGGCCTGGAGACGATAATAAGAGACCATACATAGAAGGAATTATAAATTTTAAAGATAGAGTTGTAACCTTAATTAACATTGATAAGCTTTTTTGAAATTAGAATTTTCTTAAGAAATGGGGGAAAGAAATGGCAGATGTATTATCACAGAATGAGATAGATGACCTTTTAGCTGCATTATCTGCTGGGGAGCTTACCCCGGATGAATTACCTAAGGAAGAGGAAAAACAGAAGGTAAAACCATACGATTTTAGAAGTCCACAAAAATTTTCAAAGGAACATATAAGAACTCTTGAATTAATTCATGATAATTATGCTAGAATAATTTCAAATTATTTAACTGCCCAGGTAAGGATTAATGTGAAGGTAAAGGTTGAATCCGTGCAGCAGATTACTTATGATGAATTCATTCATTCTGTGCCAAATCCCACTATTTTGACCATATTTAAAATGCCTCCTTTAAGTGGAACAGTGCTATTTGAAATAAATCCTCAGTTTGTTTTTGAAGTAATAGATTTACTATTAGGTGGAAGTGGAGTTGGAAAATTCAAGATAAAGGAATTTACTGATATAGATAAAAATATCATAAATGTTGTAAATTCCGGACTTATATCAAATCTTAAACTTGCATGGGAAGACGTTATGGACGTTGAAACTGAAGTTGAAGGAATTGAAACAAATCCTGCATTAAATCAAACGTTAGCACCTAATGATCCAGTAGCGCTTATTACTTTTTCTGTAGAAATGAATGGAATTACAACTTTTATTAATATATGTATACCTTATTTAAGTATAGAGAAAGTACTTGACAAATTAGTTGTACAGTATTGGTTTCAGGATAATGATGAAGGAACATTAAATGAATCCCGTGAAAAACTTAGAAAGAGACTTGATGTAGTTGATATGCATCTTTCTTGTGTACTTGGAACTTCAGATATTACTGTAGGACAGTTTTTAAATTTAAATATAGGAGATGTACTCACACTGAAAGAGAAAACTACAAGTCCTGTAAAACTGATGGTGGAAGACAAGGCATATTATAATGGAAAGCCTGGTATAATTGGAAAGAATATGGGCGTTGAGATACTAGATATAATAGATAAGGATGTGGAAAATTATGAGTAATGAGGATGGGAATGGATTTCTTTCCCAGGAAGAAATAGATGCACTTTTAAATGGAGGAGGAGATAATTCTAATCCTCAGGATGATAAAAAAGATGAGGTAAAAAGTGAAACAAAAGATGAAACAAAAAATACAGAATTACCAGATGTAGAAAAAGATTTACTTGGAGAAATAGGAAACATATCCATGGGATCTGCATCTACAGCACTTTCTACAATAATAAATCAACCGGTAAATATAACTACGCCTATTGTAACAGTTACCACACTTGATGATTTAAAAAGTGAATTTAATAGTCCTAACATAGCGTTAGAAGTAAAATATACAAGTGGTATAGTAGGAGAAAATCTTCTGGTAATGGAAGTGAAAGATGCTGCTGTAATTGCCAATTTTATGATGGGCGGAAATGGAGAGCTGAGTGAAGGCGAAGCAGATAATTTATCTGAAATTCAGGAAAGTGCTGTAGCTGAAGCAATGAACCAGATGATAGGATCTGCTGCAACATCTATGGCTACCATGTTTATGAGGGAAGTAAACATATCACCTCCTACATCTAAAATTTGGACTGATATGACAGAACCTTTAACGGAATCAATATCACAGTCCGAACCAATTGTAAGGGTATCTTTTTCACTTAAAATTGGAGAACTGGTAGACAGTCATATTATGCAAATACTTCCAATTGATACAGCGAAGAAGATAGTTTCCATAATGATGGGACAGGAGGAAGAGGCTCCACAAAAAAATGACGCTCAAGCACAAAACAAGGCACAGCCTCAGCCTCAGCCTCAGCCACAGCCTGCACAAAGCACATCTGATAAAGCAGAACCGCAAGCTAAGCAGCCTGCACAAAGTGCACCTGATAAAGTAGAACAAAGAGTATATGAAAAACCTATAGAAACGCCGGTACAGAATCCAGTAGAAGTTCACCAGGCAGCTTTTCAACCTCTTACACCTTCTAAAAATACTGAAGCTGTTCCTAAAAATATAGATTTGATAATGGATGTACCTCTTGAAATTTCTGTAGTACTTGGCAGAACTAAAAAGAGCATAAAGGAAATACTGAATTTAGGAACAGGTTCACTTATAGAATTGGATAAACTTGCTGAAGAGCCTGTTGAAATATTGGTAAATGGTAAAAAAGTTGCTTATGGAGAGGTAGTTGTAATAGACGAAAACTTTGGAGTTAGAATAACTGGAATAGTCAGCAGTGAGGAGAGAGTAAAATCACTTGCAAACTAATTTATTTCAGCTTGTTTTATAAGGGTAATAATTTCTTTTGAGAAATTATTACCCTTGTTTTAATTATGAATTTAATAATATTTACATGACAATTAAATCAAGTAGGCGTAACATTTTGTTCATAAAATAAAGCATATATCTTTATTCAGAGGTATAAATGTTGGTGCCTTATAATCGATAATATTAATATCACAGAGAAATTAGAAATTTTAAAGTCTGTAAGTTAAGGAGTGTATTTTTATGAAAGTTAATGGGATCAAATTAAATAATATAACAAATATATATAACGAAAGCAAAAAAGGAAAAGACATAAATCCTGAAAAAACAAAAGATACGGATTCCATTCAAATATCATCTATTGGAAAGAGTTTAAGTGCGTACTCATTAGACAATAAGTTTATAGATTCAAAAGAAAAAGTTGAAAACATAAAAAATGCCATATCAAATGGCACATATAAAGTAGATGCAAAGCTTGTTGCACAAAAAATGCTTTCCTCTTTTATTTAAAGGAGGTGATATAATTGGAACTAAAATTACAGCAAATTATGTCAGAAGAATATAGAGTACTTAATGCACTCTATGAATCCCTGCTTGAGCAGAACAAATACCTTTTATCAAGAGAGGTATTTTCTCTTGATAGAATAGTTAAGGTTATAGAGGCAAAAAGCAAGGATGTAGCAAACCTTGAAATTGAGAGAAGAAAAATAACCAAAGACAGATCAATGAGGGAAGTAATAAAGGAATTTAAAGACAAGGAATTAGAAAATTCATATAATACAATAGTAGAATTACTTGATAAGCTGAAATTTCAAAAAGATACCAACGAGATGCTGATTAAACAGTCGCTCGGCTTTACAAATCAAATGCTGAGAGCCATAAACCCGGGTGTAGGTGCAAAAACTTACAATGCATTTGGAAAGAGCAGGTAATTAAATAAGGAGTTGAATTAAATGCCAGGTCTATTTTCAATATTTAATACGGCCAAAAGTGGCCTTTTCTCGCAGCAAACCGCAATTGAAGTAACCTCACACAATATATCAAATGCAAATACTGATGGATACTCAAGACAGAGGGCAGACATGGTTACTACCACACCTTATACCATGCCAAGTATGGATAATGCTGCAAGTGCAGGACAACTTGGAACCGGTGTAACCATAGATTCTATTGAAAGAATCAGGGACACCTTTCTGGACTACCAGTACAGAGTTTCAAATGGAGTAAGCGGACAGTTCACTGCACGTGATAAATATTTGAGCCAGGTTGAGAGTGCACTGAATGAGCCTTCAGATACGGGTATATCAAAGCTTATGACAAATCTATTTACTTCATGGCAGAATTTATCTACATCATCTCAAAACAGCAGCACTGTAGCCCAGCAGGCATATCAATTGACAGGTGCTTTAAATAACACTTATTCTCAACTGACAAGCATTAAAGATAATACTGCATCAGAAATAAAAACTACGGTAGTTGATGCAAATAGTCTGCTTGAAAGGATATCCGAGCTGAACAAACAAATAAGGGATATAAAAATATCGGGACAAAACCCTAATGACCTTATGGACAGCAGGGATTTACTTCTTGACAAATTGAGCAATGATTTTGGAATAGATGTAACTCAAAAGAGTTATGACGGAATAGATGTAACTACAACTAAAAGCTCCACTTATGGAGATGCTGGTGATAATGGGGCGGCACCACTGCTAAATGGAAAAGCTCTTAATATAGTTCAGTCAACAAATCCGGATGACACAAATGTAGCTACCTTTTCTTATGTAAACAGCATAACACGTTCGGTTGGTTCCGATGGAAAACCTATAGATCCAACTAAAGATACAAATGGCAACACCATATATCAATACGATGTAACTTATTATAAGAAAGGAAATACTTTAACAGATGATAATAAAGTTACCATAAAGGTAAATATGACTGAGGATCAAGAAAAACAGTTGGACAAGTACAGGGTGCTGTGGTCAAATAGCAGTGGAATGGCTTATAAAGCAGCAGGTGCAGGCAGTCCTCAAACTATAGATACCGGCGATTCGACAATAAAAAACGGTGATACTGTAGATTTTGACCAGCTTACGCTTTTTAAACCGGCAACAGGGAAGCTCAAAGGGTATATGACTGTTCAGGATGATGTATCAGATTATCAGGACAAACTTAATAAACTTGCAAAATCATTGGCACTGTCCGTAAATGCAATAATAAGCCAGAGCAGCACCTGGGTGGCTGATAATGTTACAGATGGTTCAGCAGAGGGTGGAATAAACAACTTTTTTGTAAATTCAAAACCTGCCGATTCCTCGAGCTATACAGCAACTGATGAAAACAATATAACAGCAGCCAATATAACTGTAAATGTAAAAATATTAGACAAACCGTCACTTATTAAGACGGATACCAAGTATGATTCAAATGGTAATTCTTTGAGTACAAATACAGATGGAAATAGAGCATTAGCTGTGGCAAAGCTTGCAGATGCACTTATGGATATACAGGATGTAAGTGACAGCAGTACGAGAAGTGATCTGGTTGGTGGAACATTTTCAACAGACAGTAGCATAAATAATGTTTATGCTATTGGAAATAAAGACGGAGGTGCAACGATAAGCAATTATTTTACTAAAATGATAAATAGAGTTGGATTAGATGAAGAAGAATCAAGCAGTCAGGTAACAAATACTGCTTCACAACTCTCACTTTTAAATCAATCAAAGGCATCTGATTCTGGAGTTTCAATAGATGAGGAAATGACGAATTTGATCCAGTTTCAGCACTGTTACCAGGCAAATGCAAAGATGATATCTACGGTAGATGATTTACTTGATGTAGTTATAAACGGACTTAAAAAATCTTAAAAATAGCCTATATTTTTAAAGAAAAAAGAGGTGTTGATTTTGAGAATAACAGGCAGACTGCTATCTAACAATTTTATGACAGATATGCAGAGAAACTTACAAAATTTAAGCAAAATTCAGGAGCAGGCATCTTCTATGAAGAAGTTTTCCAAGGCTTCTGATGACCCGGTTAATGTTCAGATTGCTATGCAGATGCAAACTTCAATATATGAAAATGATCAGTATGGCACGAATATAAAGGATGCTTCAACATGGATGGAAAGTACAGATACTGCACTTACACAAATTAATACGGTCATCGGCAATGTTAGAAATAATTTGGTAAAAGCAGGCGATGCACCTTATACTCAGGATGAGAGAGATAAAATCAATGATGAAGTAAAGCAGCAGGTTACACAGATAGCACAAATTTTAAACACAAATCTCAAGGGAGAATATATATTTGGCGGAACTCAGGGACTTTCAAAACCTGTAACTACAACTACTGATGCCAGTAAAAATGTTTCTATAGAGTATGTTGACGATAATGGCAATGCTGTAGAGAAAATTCCTGATGTCGTATCTAATGGCTTTAATATAAGTAACTGGAAGGGCAAAAATGTAACTTTTAGTGTAAATGGCAAGGATTATACAGTTACTGTAGATAATTCAAAAGATACTAATACTATAGATGATGTAGTTAAAGATTTGAACAGTAAAGTGCAAAGCAATAATGTTAAACCGGCTCCAGCTAATCCAGCAACTTCAACTGATCCTGGAGTTAAAGATAAGATAAATGTAGTAAAAACCAATGATGGAAATATAAAATTTTTGGCTGTAAATTCCAGCGATGATATAACAATAAAATCTACTGATGTTGGTGATTTAAGTATACCAACTGCTGGCCAGAAACTTTCGAATATGGCAATGGAAAATATAGGGGCAGATAAGAATATAGAAGTTTCTCAGGGAGTAGTGCTTACATATAATGCTACAGCATCAAGTGTAATGCAGTATGGAGATAGTACTGACAGCACTACAGGAGACAACTTGAGCGCACTTATGAACAGGATACAGCATCATTTAGCAGGGCAGGTTTTATCTCCTGTAAGTTCAGGCACCACAGGCAGCATAGAAGTAAAAAATTCAGATGGAACAAGCAGTTATTATGTATGGAAAGATGATGAAGCTGCAGCAACAGAAGAATTGGATGGCCAGGATCTTAAAGATATAGATTTGGCTTCGAAGCAGGTTCTCAAGGTTACCTCTGATATAGGTGCAAAGGAAAACAGAATGACAGATTTGTCAACTCAAAATTCATCTTTAAAGTTGAGTATGACAGATTCACTTTCAAAAACAGAAGATGTAGATATAAGTCAAACTACTATAGAATATTATACTGCAATTACAACTTATCAAGCCTGTCTTCAAACTAGCGCGAAAGTGATACAACCTACACTTTTAGATTACATTAAGTAAGAGCTGAGGCGATAAAAATGAAATTAAATACAAAATATCATGGAACACTTAGCTATGAAAAAGAAGATATAATAACCTTTAAAAAAGGTATCCCTGGTTTTGAAAATCTAAAAAAGTTTATAATGGCTCCAGCAGAGGAAAATAATTTATTTTATATTCTCCATTCCATTGAAGACGTCAATATTGGAATTGTGGTGGTCTCACCTTTTAATGTACTAAAAGATTATGAATTTGATTTAAATGATGACAAAATATCGGAACTGAATATAAAAAGTCAAAATGACATTATTGTGGTAAATACAGTTAGATTGAGCTCGAAAGTGGAAAATATAACAGTTAATTTAAAAGCCCCTATAATAATAAATAAAAATGAAAGTATAGGGGAACAATTAATACTGGATAATTCAAATTATCCAATAAAATACCCACTTATTAAGGGGGAGGTTTAATTGTTAGTTATAAGCAGAAAAAAAGGCGAGTCTATTTTTATAGGGGATGATATAGAAGTTACTGTTGCAAAAATAGAAGATGGCACAGTTAAGCTTTCTATATCGGCACCAAGAAATATAACAATACTCAGGAAAGAACTTTATAGGGAAATAGAGGAAGAAAACAAAAATTCAGCAGCTTCAGATACAAGCATATTAAGAAAATTAAAAAAATAGATTTATTATAGAAATTATAAAGAGGTGTTTAGCATGGAAGTTAAAGATATAGGTCAGGGAAGACAGCTATCTTTAAATATTAATACATCTAGTAATGTTGCAGAAATTCAAGACAATAAATCATCACAGAATAAAGATGCAGGTGCAAAAGATGTAAGTGAAAAAGATGTAAAAAAAGCTGTAGACAAGGTAAATAAGCTGATGGAGGATACATCAACTCACCTGAAGTATGAGGTATATGGAAAATTTAGAAACATAATGGTGAGCATAATAGACAACAACACAAATAAGGTAATAAAAGAAATACCACCTAAGAGTATAGTTGATATGGTAGACAAGCTTTGCGAAATGGCAGGAATTTTTTTGGACAAAAAGGCCTAGTACGTATATTATTTTTGGGGGGATTTTAAATGGAATTTAAATTGAATAAAATAGATCCTGAAGTTCGCCGGAGAGTAAAAGAAACTACAAGTGCAGGAAAAGTTCATAACAAAACTGGAATTTTTATAAATAAAGAAAATAAAGGCAGAAAAAGAGGCAATCAAGGGGAATTTAATTCCGAACTTAATAAATATAAAAAAAATGATAAAAATAAAAAACGTATTTTTGTTGAAGCAAGCAAAGCTGAAAAAATTGAGGTAAAAGCTTTTAAAGAGGGAGAAAATCTTTCAAAAGATAATAAAAGGGGAACTATTGTGGATGTGAAAAGTTAATAGTTAAGGAAGACTATTAACTAAAAAAGGGAGGTTCGTTGTATGTATGCAGCTAATGCTTATAACACATATAAAACTAACAGTATAAATTATGCTCCAAAGGAACAGCTCTTATTAATGCTAGTGGATGGTGCAGTTAAGTTTTCAAAAATAGGAAGACAAGCCATAATTGATAAAGATATAAAAAAGGCTCACGAAAATATAGTTAAAACTGAAAATATATTCTATGAACTTATGGCATCTTTAGATATATCCAAAGCAGGAAATTGGGGACAATCCCTTATGAGTTTATATGATTTTATAGTGAGGAGACTTACTGATGCAAATATGAAAAAAAGTGAAAAAATAATGGATGAAGTTATTCCATTGATAGAAAATGTAAAGGACACCTGGGAACAGGCTTATAAAATTTCTAAGACAAGCAAGAATTAATTATTAACTAAATAAAAAGAGGAGGTTTTAAACATGAGTGATGTTACAACAACAACTGGCGCTACTGGTGCCGGCGGCGGTAATATGATTAGATTGACAGGTCTTTCTACTGGTCTTGATGTAGATGCATTAGTAAAAAAAATGTTAACTGCAGAGCAGACAAAGCTTGATAAGGCAAAGCAGGCAGAACAAACTACTCAGTGGAAACAAGAGGCATATCAGGACATTATCAAGAGCGTAAAGGATTTGCAAAGTTCTTTTTTTGATTCAGCTAGTTCAGATAATAATATTTTATCTTCAACAAATTTTGCACCATACACTGTAAGCGGTGTTGGTACATCTACAGTTGATACATCAGTGGCAACTTTTACCCCGGGGGTGGGAGCAAAAACAGGACAATATAAAATAACGGTTACTACATTAGCATCAGGTGCAGGATTAAAAAATTCTGAAGTAATAACATCAACTTCAACAAAAGCTACACTTTCTACAAAATTAACGGATATAGATTCGTCATTAAAAGAATCTATTAATTTAACATTAAATGTTAATGGTGGAAGTAGTAATATCAATATTAAGTTAGACAACACATTAGGCAATTCTACACTAGGAGATTTGGTTGATGCCATAAACAATCAAGGCAGTGGATCTGTAAAGGCAACTTTTAGTGAACTTACAGGTGAGTTTGATTTAAAGACTTCAGCAACTGGTAGCACTACCAATATGACAATAGAAAGTGGTAGTACAGATTTAAGTAAAATTTTAGGAAGTTATACTGCAGGTACTAAGATTACAAGCGGTGCTAGTAATGCAAATGTTACAATTACTCCACCAGGTTCATCAACAGGAACTACAGTTACAGACAAGACAAGCAATAATTTCACTATAGATGGAATGACCTATACTCTGTCAAGTACTGGTGATGCTTCAGTAAATGTAGGTATGGATACTGAAAAGGTATATGATAAAATTAAAGATTTTGTTGATAAATATAATACTGTAGTAGATAACATTGAAACAAAACTTACTGAAAAGAAGGATTCTGACTATAGTCCTTTGACAGATTCACAAAAATCTGAAATGACTACTTCCCAAATTACAGCATGGGAAACTAAAGCCAAAGTAGGTATTCTTAGAAATGACGATAATCTCGAAAAAATGCTCAGTGATTTGAGAACTGCATTTACTACAGCAGTAAGTAATGCTGGATATTCACTAGGAACTTATGGCTCAAACAGCATTGGAATAGATACGTCTTATGATATAGATACGCCTGCACATATAGATATATCAGATGCATCAAAATTAAAAACTGCCATAACAAGTAACCCTGATCAGGTATTAAAATTATTTACTAATGTATCGACTACTAAAGCTCCTACTGCAAGTGATGGTACTACAAAATATGACAGTAGTACTCAGGAGTATCAGGAAGATGGAATTTTTACCAGAATTAAGAGTATACTTGAAAAAAATGTGGGATATACAAATGTAACTTTAAATACAGCTACATTGACTTCTTTTGCAAATAAGCAATACGATTATAGTAGTACAGGGACTGGAGGAAAAGGTACCTTACCAGATCAACTATATGAACAGGAGCTTAAGGTAAAAGATGTTACAAGTGAAATGAGCACTATGCAGGAAAAGTATTACAATCAATTCTCTCAACTTGAGACTGTTATGACTGAATTAAATGCCCAACAGTCAGAATTATCCTCTCTTCTTGGAAGCTGATATAAAAATTAGAATGGAGAATGGATAATGGAACTTGAATTAAGAGAAACCATGAAGAATTTAAAGGGTGTTACCTGTGAACTTGTTGATAAGCTTGAGCAGGATGACTATGATGCATTGGAAAATTTAATAGATAAGAGACAAAAATTATTAAATACTTTAGAGAATATTGGTTGTACAAAAGAACAATACAGTGCAGCAGTTAAAGAGTTTGAAATAATTCATCTTCAGGACAAGTTATGGAAAATGATGAACCAAAAGAAAAGTGGGCTTAGAAAAAAAATTAACAATATATCTCAAAAGAAAGTTATGACGAAAAGTTATAACAACAGGCATTTGGGTGGAAACATTTTTAGCAAAAAAATTTGATAAATATTTAAAATGTATATAAAGTTTCTCATAAGTATTTCGAATAAATTAACATAAGAAGTAATTAAGCTTTAACAGTCATTATTGACTTTTAAAAATAAATAAAACGGTGCACAAGGAAGTGTACCGGTAAACAAAAATCAGGGAGGAATATATTATGATAATTAATCACAATTTAATGGCAAAT
Organism: Clostridium algifaecis; assembly: GCF_017874415.1. GTDB lineage: Bacteria > Bacillota > Clostridia > Clostridiales > Clostridiaceae > Clostridium_B > Clostridium_B algifaecis. Next base: position 24,590 of record NZ_JAGGLM010000022.1, on the reverse strand, counting down.
AACGCTTTAAGGAACATGAACATCAATTCAAATGCTGCAGCAAAATCTATGCAGAAACTTTCTTCAGGTCTTAGAATAAATGGTGCAGCAGATGATGCAGCAGGACTAGCAATATCAGAAAAAATGAGAGGCCAGATCAATGGACTTGACCAGGCATCAAGTAACTCACAGGATGGTATTTCATTAGTACAGACAGCTGAAGGTGCATTAAATGAAACAACATCAATTCTCCAGAGAATGAGAACCTTAGCAGTTCAAGGAGCAACTGATACAAATACATCAACAGATAGAACTAACATTCAAGATGAAATGGACCAGTTAACTAAGGAAATTGATAGAATTGCTAACACAACTCAGTTTAATACTAAGAATCTTTTAGATGGTTCTATGGGAAGCACTGTATCAACAGCAGTAGCAAATATTGATACAAATAAGAGTTTGTTATCTTCAGCTGGAGCAGCCATTACATCAGCTACCACATTAGTAGGTCTTGAGAATGCTGCATCAAGTAATCTTGGAATTGCAGTTGGTGATACAGTAACTGTTTCTTATGTTGAAAATGGAACTCAATTTACTAAGGATATTGCTGTTGCTACAGGTACAACATTAGGAGATTTAAGTACAGGAAATGTAACTCTTACAGTTGCAACAGGTACAGCAACAGGTGCAATAGATGCGGATGCAGCTACTGCAGGTTTTGCTGGCGGTATTTATGGATTGACATTTACAGTTAAAGATTCAGCAGGAACTGTTAAAACAGCAGCTACAAATGCTTTATCAGCTTTCTCAGAAACAACAAGTGCTCAAGATAAGAGACTTGATGGAAGTGCAACCTTCCAGATTGGTGCAAATGAAGGACAAACAATGAATCTTTCTATCAATAATATGTCATCTGCAGCACTTGGAGTATCAAATTTACAAGCTGGTACTCAATCACAATCCAGTGCGGCAATATCAGTTATTGATCAGGCTACTGCAAAGGTATCTAAAGAAAGATCAAAACTTGGTGCTGTTCAGAACAGATTGGAACACACTATAAACAATTTGGGAACTTCATCAGAAAACTTGACATCTGCTGAGTCAAGAATTAGAGATGTTGATATGGCAAAAGAGATGTCAACATACTCAAAGAACAATATTCTTTCTCAGGCTGCTCAAGCAATGCTTGCTCAAGCAAATCAACAGCCACAACAAGTTCTTCAGTTATTAAGATAATTAATTTTTATGGCTTAACTTTAAAGAGGGTAGTGAGTTTACTACCCTCTTTATTTATAATAACCTCATAAATCAGGATTCCTTATTAGCAATATGAAGGGAAGAAAATAAAATGGACAATCATACTGATAAAATTAATAATAGAATAGAAAATATAAGAAATAATATTTATGATTATAATTTAAAAGAAATGTTTAGTGATATTGATGCTTTAATTCTTGAAATATCAAACTGCATTAATTTAGAAAAGATATCTGAAGATAAAGTTAATGTTTTTAATGTTATATTAGGAAATATTAATACTGCTGTTCAGAATAAAGATTATCAATTGGTATCAGATATATTAAAGTTTCAATTAAAAGATTTTATGGAAAATATTTAGTTTAAGGGTGGACGAACATATGAATTTTTATGAGGAGAATTTAAAATTATTTAAAAATAAAATTCCTATATTGTATGAAACTGTTGAAAATGAAAAGTCTATTTTTGATGTAGAGTTGGAATCTGTAAATGAAACTTTCAATTATACTGTTACAAAAGGTGATAAAAAATGTTTTATCCACAGCGTCTTTGATATAAGAGAAGAAATGTATCAAATGTTTAAAAAAGTCGATAAAAATGTAACTACACTTATAATATTTGGATTGGGATGTGGATATGCCTTAAACTACATAAAAGACAATTTTAAAAGTATACAAAATATTTTAGTAATAGAACCTAGTTTGGAGATTTTTAAAATATTTATGAAAAATGTAAATGTATATAATGAAGTAAGGCAGTATGCAAATGTAACTTTTATTGTAAATAAAAATGCGCAGAGCACTTCAGGGTTATTATTTGAGTATATTAAAGATAAAGTTTCAAAGCCTGTGAGTATTGTATATAATATTTCCTGTAGAACAATTTTTAATGATTATTATGAACATATTAATAGAACTGTGGTGGATTGTATAAGTAAAACTACAATTAATCTGGCAACTAATGTTTATTTCAAAAAACAATGGACCTATAATCCTATAAAAAATTTGAAGCAAAAAGGAATACTCATAGATAACTTATTTAACAAGTTTAAGGGAAAGTCAGCCATTATAGTTTCAGCAGGACCTTCTTTAAATAAAAATATACATTTACTTGAATATGCCCAAAACAAGGCATTAATTGCCACTGTTGGAACAGCTTCAAAAATATTAGAAAGCAGTAATATAAAACCACATTTTAGATTTGCCATGGATAGTCAGGAAGGGGAAAAAACAATTTTTGAAAATCTTAAGGAAGATAATTCTATATTAGTTTATTCTGATAGAGTATATCATGAAGTAGCCCCTTTATTTAATAGAAAAATTAGAATGATTTTAGATTTAGATTATATAACCAGATATATATATATTAAGTCTAATATTGAATTTAAAACTGTAAAAAGTGGATTTTCTATTGCAAATACAGCATTAGATGTACTAATTAAATTGGGATTTAAAAATATAATTTTCTTAGGACAGGATATGTGCTATACAGAGGATAGGTTATATGCAACTGGTTCCTGGTTAAAAAAGGATAAACTTGATGTTGATGACGGGAGAAAGTATATAAAAACTAAAGATATATATGGGAATTGTGTGTATACTGAAGAAGGCTTTATAGGAATTAAAACAATATTTGAAAATATTATAGAATATAACCCTAATATCAATTATATTAATGCAACAGAAGGCGGTTTAGGTATTAATGGCACAAAAATAAAAACGTTTCAGCAGGTACTAGATGAAGATTTAATTGATAAATATGATTATGATGCTTATTTTGATGATTTGTTTGAAAAAAATATAGACAATGATGATTCAGATAAAATATTCAATACAATTATTAATCTGGAAAATGAAATTGATGAAATGATTAAAATAAACGATGCAAGAATAAAAGGTTTAAAGAAAATAGATAGGTATTTAAAAAAGGGTTTAGGTATAAATAAAATAGAACAAGAGACGGTTTACTTAAATAGTTATGAAGAAAATTTGAGACAGATTGATTCCTATAATAACTGTATTAAACTTATGATGGATGATATTTATAAGACAGTTTTAAATAAATTTAAATATGAAGGTGAAGATTCTAAAAAGGCTATTTTGAATAGTAAAAAAGTATTAGAACTTATTAGTTATGAATTAAGACAATATTTAAATTTCCTAAAATCCTGTATAAAGTATAGTTGGTATAGTGATGATAAATAATATTAAAATCTAATTTTCAGGAGGATAATTACATGGAAAATAATTTTCAAAAAAGTTTATGGTTAGGAAATTTTGGTCAGGAGTATACAGAAAGAAATATATTAGATCCAAATAAATTGAACAAGGATTATAAAGAAACGTATGGTATAAGTAGAACAGACATGAATGAACTGTTTTTGAAGGATTTAAATTTAAAAAATAAAAGAATATTAGAAGTAGGATGTAATGTAGGAAATCAGCTAAGACTGCTTCAAAAAATGGGATATCAAAATTTATACGGTATAGAATTACAGTCATATGCAGTTCAAAGGGCAAAAGATTTGACTAGTGGAATAAACATAATACAGGGTGAAGCTAGTGACATACCTTTTAAGGATGAGTATTTTGATCTGGTGTTTACCAGTGGAGTTTTAATACATATAGCTCCTGAAAATTTATCAAATATAATGAAAGAAATAGTAAGGTGCAGTAAAAAATATATTTGGGGATTTGAATACTATTCACAAACATTTACTGAAATTAATTATAGAGAAAATACCAATGCACTTTGGAAAGCAGATTATGCTAAAGAATACATAAAAAACTGTCCTGAGCTTAAATTATTAAAACAGCATCAATATAAATATATAAGTGATTCCAATGTTGACAATATGTATTTATTATCTAAATAAAGAGGGTGGTAGATTTGTATAAAAATAAAGGTAAAATATGTGCAACTATAGAAGCAAGAATGACTTCTTCAAGGTTTCCAGGTAAGGTACTTATGGATTTTTGTGAGAAGCCTGATTTGCAGCATATAATTGAAAGATTAAAAAGAAGCAAATATTTAGATGAAGTTGTTGTGGCAACTACTATAAATAGAGAAGATGATCCTATTGTAGAATTGTGTGAAAAAATAGGCTGTAAATATTATAGAGGCAGCGAAGATGATGTACTTTTAAGGGTACTTCAAGCAGCTGAATCTGTAAATTCAGAGTATATAGTTGAAATAACAGGAGATTGTCCCGTTATAGATTGGAGACATGTGGATAGTTTAGTTGAAATGTTTTTCTCAGGAGAATATGATTATGCCTCTAATACTATAAAAAGAACTTTCCCAAGAGGATTTGATACTCAGATCTTTCCTTTAAAAGTATTGGAGGAGGTTAATCACATTACTAAAAGTCCTGTAGATCATGAACATGTATCTATTTACATTTATACACATCCAGAAAAGTATAAGCTTTTAAATTGGGGAGCAAATGAAGAAATGAATCACCCTGAATTCGAAATAACACTTGATACAAAAGAAGATTATGAATTTATAAAACAGATTTATGAAATATTATATAAAGAAAATGTAGATTTTTCAGCAGACGATGTGGTTAAATTATTACTTAATCATCCTGAAATGACAAAAACTTTAGAGCGTACTCATAGAAAAGATCCTTTTAAACAGCAGAAGGAGTGGGAAGAAAAGCATGGAAAAACAGTTTAATGTTTTAATCGTAGGTGCAGGTAATATAGGAGCATTTTTTGATAGACCTTCTTCACAAAATATTTTAACTCATGCCCATGCTTTTTCTAAAATGGAAGGTTTTAATCTTTTAGGATTTGTGGATGTATCAAAAGAAAAGGGAATGAAAGCTTCTAAACTTTGGGGTGTAAAGTATTTTTCTAGTATAGAAGAGGCGTTCAATAAAGATAAAATAGATGTAGTATCTGTATGTGTGCCGGATGAGTATCATTATAGTGTACTGAAAAAATTATCAAATTTTCCTTTAAAATTAGTTTTTGCTGAGAAACCTTTAGCTAAAAATGTTAAGGAAGCGGAAGAAATAATTAAAACGTATAAAGATAAAAATATAAAATGTTTAATAAATTATTCAAGAAGATTTGTGCCTGAGTTTGAAATTTTAAAGGATAAAGTTGCGAGTGGTGAATATGGGAAATTTATATGTGGAAGTGGATACTATGGCAAAGGAACTTTACATAATGGTTCTCATTTGATAGATTTCCTAAGATATACAATTGGAGAAATAAATGATTTTAATTCAATAGATTATAACTTTGACTTTTATAAAGATGATCCTAGTGTATCGGCTATTCTGCATTTTAAAAATGGTGGAAATTTTGTTATGCAAAATGTACCATGTGATAATTATACTATATTTGAATTTGAGCTATTATTTCAAAATAAGAGAATAAGAATAATTGACTCAGGATTTAAAATTGAAGAATATGATGTTATAGATAGTAAAACTTTTAATGGATATAAAAATTTATCTAAAGAAAAGGAATATAAAACTGAGTTGAATATGGCTATGTTAAATGCAGTAAAAAATATTTACAATAATTTAGTTTACAATGAGAATTTGAAGTGTACTTTAGAGGATGGTTATAAAGCGATGAAAGTGTGTGAAGGATTGAAGGCAGGTATAAAGCATGAATAAAAAAGTAATGTTGTTTTCAAGAGATCCAGGAGGAGCAAATACCGTAGCACCTTTATATAAAAAGTTAATAAATAAGGGTTATGATGTTATACTTTATGGAAAAGATGCTGCATTAAACAAATATAATCAATATGGATTACATGGTGGGGATATTAATACTAAATTGCACTGTATTTCACAAGATGAAGTATATAAATTTTTATTGCAAGAATCACCTGACTTTTTAATAACAGGAACCAGTGCAGATGATTTTACAGAAAAATATTTGTGGAAGGCAGCAGAAAGATTAAATATAAAAAGCTTTGCAATCTTAGATCAGTGGGTTAATTACGGTGTAAGGTTTTCAAAGTACAGTGTTAATGAATTAGAAAAATATAATATAAATAAAATACATCCATATTTACCCTATAAAATTTTAGCTATGGATGAATATGCTAAGAAGCAAATTATAAACGAAGGGATAAGTAAAGAAAAAATACTTGTTTCTGGTCAACCTTATTTTGATTATTTAATTGAAAAGCAGCAATATTTAAATAAAGATGAAATATATAAATTAAGAAAAGAATTATGTGAAAATAAAGATGAAGTAATAATAACTTATGTTTCAGAACCTATATCAAAAGTTTATAATGAAAATGACAGTTCTCAGCATTATTGGGGTTATACTGAAAGAACTATATTCAAACAGTTGTTTTATGTATTGAATAAAATATCAGATGATTATAAAATAAATATAAAGCTTATTATAAGATTACATCCAAAGGAAGATGAAAATAACTATAGTGATATTATAGATGATATACATAGTAAATATATTTCAATTTTAACCGATAAAAGGATAGATGGATTTAATTTAATGTTTGTTTCTGATTTAATATGCGGCATGAGTTCCATGTTCTTAATTGAAGCGGCAATAATAGGAAAACCTATTGTAAGTATGCAGATGGGATTAAAGAGAGAAAATCCATTTATATTAGATAAAAAAGGAATTTTAAAGTCTGTTTTGAGTGAAGAAGATTTAAAAAAAAGATTAAAAAATATATTGGTAGAACATAAAATCGAGAACGGCAGCTTTAAAGTAGAAAAAGGTGCTGTTGGCAAAGTAATAGAATATATGGAGGCGTTGATATGTCAGTTTTAGCTATAAATGGAGGAAAAAAAGTAAGAGAAAAATTATTTCCTGCTTATAATCCTATAGGAGAAGAAGAAAAGGCAGCTGTTGAAAAGGTACTAGACAAAGGTAAACTTTCAAGGTTTTTGGGATGCTGGGCTGATGATTTTTATGGCGGGGATGAAGTTAGAGCTCTGGAAAGAGAATGGGCAGATAAGTTTGGAGTAAAACATGCTATATCAGTTAATTCTGCCACATCAGCTCTATACTGTGCAGTAGGTGCAGCAGGAATAGGTCCTGGAGATGAAGTCATAGTATCACCTTATACCATGACAGTTTCAGCTTCTGCAGCTTTAATATATAATGCGATTCCAGTATTTGCAGATATAGAAAAAGATTATTATTGTTTAGATCCTGACTCTATAGAGGAAAGAATAACAGAGAGAACTAAAGCAATTATAGTAGTGGATATTATGGGACAACCATATAATGCAGATAAAATAAATGCTATTGCTAAAAAACATAATTTAATAGTAATAGAAGATGCAGCTCAAGCACCAGGTGCCATGTATAAAGGCAAGTATGCAGGGACTCTTGGAGACATGGGTATATATTCATTAAATTATCATAAACACATACATTGTGGCGAAGGTGGACTTATAGTTACAGATAATGATGAATTAGCTGAAAGATTGACACTTATAAGAAACCATGCAGAAGCTGTTGTGGAAGATAAAGGCTATACTAATCTTGTAAATATGATAGGATTCAATTACAGAATGACTGAAGTAGAAGCAGCCATTGCAAGACAGCAGTTAAAGAAATTGGATGGACTCTTAGAAGCAAGACTTAAAAATGTAGAATATTTATCCAAAGAGCTTTCAAAAATTCCGTGTTTAGAAGTCCCACTTGTAAGAGAACACAGCAAACATGCTTTTTATGTTCATGCTTTAAAGTATAATAAAGAAATAACGGGAATATCAAGAGAAAAGTTTGTAGAAGCTGTAAATGCAGAACTTACTCCTTTTGAAATGAGAGAAACGGAGGGTGTTAAAGTAGGATGTGGATATGTAAAACCACTGTATTTGCAGCCGTTATATCAAAAATTAATTGGATATGGCGATAAAGGGTGTCCGTTTAAATGTCCGTTATATAAAGGAAAACTTAACTATGATAAAGGAATATGTCCTGTTTGTGAAGATATGCATTATGAAAAAGTAATTACTCATGAATTTATGGTTCCTTCTATGACTAAAAAAGATATGGATGATGTTGTAGAAGCTTTTAATAAGGTGTGGAATAATATTACGGAGCTGAAATAATTATGCAAAATTTAAAATTAAATAGAAAAGATATGGAGTATTTAAAAGAAAAATATGAGAGTAGTTTTAAAGAAAATGGATTTTCGCCAAAATCTGTATTATGGACTGAAGAAAAGCAAAAAATAAGATTTGAGGCATTGATTTCAGAGTTCAATTTAGAAAATAAATCTATTCTTGAGTTTGGTTGTGGTTTTGGTGATATAAATAAAATATTAAAAGATAGATACAAAAATTATGAATATTTAGGTGTAGATTTAGTTGAAGATTTTATAAAAACAGGTAGAAAGAATTATGGAAGTACAAAAATAAAATACGAATGTGGTGATTTTTTAAGTAAAAATTTTAATAAAAAGTTTGATTACATAATAGAATCGGGAATTTTTAATTTAAAACTTAAAATGATGGATAATTATGATTTTATACAACAATCTATTAACAAAGCATTTGAATTATTTAATGAGGCTATAGCATTTAACTTTGTGACGGAAAGAGTTAATTTTAAAGATGACGGATCTTATTATATTAATCCTGAAAAAGTACTTGAAATAGCATATAGATATTCAAAGAAAATTATTTTAAAAAATAATTATATGCCATTTGACTATACTATGATAATTTATAAGGATGATTCTTATGATGAAAATGCAGTTTTTAATGCTTATAAAAATTGAAAGGTATAAATTAACAATATGAAAATTAAATTTATTACAGAAAATGATTATAAAATATGGGATGAGTTTTGTTATAGAAATTCTTATAGTACATTTTGGCATACTAGTGACTCAATGAAATATTATATAGATTCGAGTTTTAATATAAAGTCAGAACAAAAGTCTTTTATTGTATATGATAATAATAAGATATTGGCTTGCGTTCCACTGCTTTTGGAAAATATTAGTGGAACTATAGAATTGTCTTATGGGGGATGTTCAATTCCGTCACCTATTATAGATGAAAGTTTAAGTAAAAATGTTATAAAGAAAGTAAAAAAATTTATATTTGATTTTATAGATAAAATAGCTTATGAGAATGATGTGATAAAGTCAAGTGTTTATATATCATATTTAAGTAATGGTTATATAAATGAAAAATATAAGTGTAATTATTTACTTAAATATGGTTATTTGGATATAAGTAATTTAACTTGTGTAGTTGACTTAAGTATGCCTGAAAAGGAATTATTCAGCAATTTTAGTAAGGGACATAAATCAGATATAAAAAAAGCAGAAAAAAACTTAAAATTTAATATTATAAATAAAGACAATATAAACATAGATGATGTATATACATTTATGAATTATTATTTTAAAGTAGCAGGCAAAAAAACAAGGCCTATAAATACATTTGATAATATTTATGAGTGGATAAAAAAAGATTTAGCTGTTTTAATAATGGCAAGTTATAATGATATAGTATGTGGATATTCATTATTTACTACATATAAAGATACTTCGTATTACTGTATGGCATGTAAAGATAAAAATTTTGCTAAATTTAATGTATCGCATTTTTTGCAATGGGAAGCTATGAAATACTTAAAAAAACAAAAAATAAGATATCTGGAAATTGGTATTCAGGATTTTAGTGATACATTGAGTAATTTTCCAACTAAAAAGGATATAGATATAAGTACATTTAAAAGGGGATTCGGAGGCTATATAATTACTGTATTTAAAGGTGAAAAATTTTATAATGATGAAGAATTTATTAAGTGTTATGAAGAAAGAATACATAAATATGCGGGAAGAAACTTCCAAGAAAAAATTTCAGAATAAAATTTTTTGAAGGTTATGTTTTATACAATAAAGTAAATAGGAGAACAAATATATGAATGTAGTATGTATAATGCAGGCAAGGACAGGATCTACAAGATTACCAGGAAAAGTTCTTAAAAAAATCTGCAGCAAAACAGTTTTAGAACATGATATAGATAGATTGAAAAGAGTAAAAAATATAGATAAAATAGTAATTGCTACAACCACATTAGAAAAAGATAATGCTATAGTTGAAGAAGCAAAAAGATTGGATGTTGCTTATTTTAGAGGTTCGGAAGAAGACGTATTATCCAGATATTATTATGCTGCTAAAGAAAACAATACAGATGTTGTTGTAAGAGTTACAAGCGATTGTCCATTAATAGATAGTGAAGTTACTGAAAAAACAGTACAGTACTATATAGATAATAGAGATAAGTATGATTATGTAAGTAATACATATGAAAGAACATTTCCAAGAGGATTTGATACAGAAATATTTAGTTTTAAGCTATTAGAGAGAGCATTTAAAGAAACTAATAAAAAAATATATAGAGAACATGTAACCACTTATTTTTGGAAAAATCCAAGGATTTTTAAAATAGGATGCTATAAAAGTGATGTTGACTACTCTAAGTATAGGTTAACATTAGATACCGAAGAAGATTTTAAGTTAATAAAGACTATATATGACAATTTATATTATAAAAATGAATGCTTTGGATTCAAAGCAATTATAGAATTATTTAAAAATAATAGTGAGCTCTATGACATAAATAAAATGATAGAACAAAAAAATATATAGATAGAGAATAATTATGTATAAATTAGGCGATAAAGCTTCAATAAGTAACAAGATAATGTTAGATATGGTTATATAATTTTCTAATTTAAGTGGAGATGTTAATCTATTACATTTAGATGAAAAATATGAAAAAAACTATATTTAAGGCTAGAATAGTTCTAGGAATGCTTGCATCTAGTTTTATTTCTGTTGTTATTGCCAACAAGCTATCAGGGAGAGGTTCTATTTATTTAAAGAAAGATTTGAATTTTAAAAACCAGTATATAAATAATATAATAACTAGGGAAGTTACAATAATTGATATTTTAAGCAAAAAAATATTATTATGCTTAGTACAAAATGTATAAATCAAAATGATATTATTATAATTAAAGGAGAAGCATTTGTTAAAGTAAAATGAAATGAGGTGAATTTTTTTATGGCAATAGTACTTAAAAAAATATTAAAAGAAGATTTAAAACTTATAGCAAAGTGGAGAATGATGCCAGAGGTTACGAAATATATGTATACAGATCCTATTCTTACAGATGAAGGGCAGCTAAAATGGTTTGATATTATCAATAGTGATACAAAAAGTAAATATTGGAAGATAACTGTTGATAATGATCCTATTGGGGTTTTAAATTTAGCAAATATAGATTTGAAAAATAGTAGATGCAGTTGGGGATATTATATAGGAAATACATCTTATAGAGGAAGAGGAATAGCTAGAACTTTGGAATGTAATATATATGATTATGTATTTTATAATTTGAATTTAAACAAATTTTGTAGTGAAGTTTTTGAATTTAATGATAAAGTTGTATCGATACATAAAAAATTTGGCTCAGAGATAGAAGGAATATTAAAAGAACATATAATTAAAAACAATATTAAATATAATGTAGTTGTAATGGGTATTTTAAAGTCAAAGTGGGAAAAAATTAGAAGAAATTATAGATATGAAAAAATCTATATTGAGTAAAACTTTATAATTAGGAGCGATTCTAATGGATAAAAATATAAGAATAAAAAATTTTGAAATTAATAAAAGTATAAAAACGTTTATAGTAGCAGAAATTTCAGGAAATCATAATGGAAATTTTGATAATGCAGTAAAACTTATAAAAGAAGCTAAAAAAGCTGGTGCAGATGCAGTTAAACTGCAGACTTATACAGCAGATACTATTACTATAGATTGTGATAATGAGTATTTTCAGATAAAGCAGGGAACTTTATGGGATGGCAGAACACTTCATGATCTTTATAAAGAAGCTTATACACCCTGGGAGTGGCAGCCTAAACTAAAAAAAATAGCTGAGGAGGAAGGACTTGTTTGCTTTTCATCTCCATTTGATAAAACAGCAGTAGATTTTCTTGAAAATATGAATGTACCGGCATATAAAGTTGCTTCTTTTGAGATAACAGATATTCCATTAATTGAGTATATAGCATCCAAAGGTAAACCTGTAATTTTGGCTACAGGAATAGCAACATTGAGTGATATAGAAGAGGCGGTAAATGCCTGCAAAAGAATGGGAAACAATCAAATAGCAATTTTAAAATGTACAAGTGCTTATCCTGCACCGCTGGAGGATGTAAATCTAAGGACAATACCTAATTTGTCAAAAACTTTTAATGTAATAGCTGGTTTGTCAGACCATACTTTAGGTATTTCAGTACCAATAGCAGCAGTAGCACTCGGAGCAAAAATAGTTGAAAAACATTTTACACTATGCAGAGCAGATGGAGGACCGGATGCGGCTTTTTCACTTGAGCCTGATGAACTTAAAGTCATGGTTAAATCTATAAGGGAAACAGAAAAGGCTTTAGGACAGGTTTCCTATGAATTAACAGAAAAGATGAAAAAGAGCAGGGAGTTTTCGCGTTCACTATTTGTGGTGAAAGATGTTAAGACGGGAGAAACTTTTACTCAAGACAATATACGTTCTATAAGACCAGGTTTTGGTATGCATACTAAATATTATAAGGATATACTGGGGAAATGTGCAAAATCAGATATTATCAAAGGAACGCCTATGACTTGGAATTTAATAAGGTAACTGTGATTTCAAAAAATAGTAAGCACCAATAGTTGATTCAATAATTGTTGGTGCTTTTGTGCTTACAAAAAAGAACAAACGTTTGTATAAATTAATTTCCTATGGCCATAATAAAAATATATCATATATAATGGAAAAAGATGATTGTTATAGATTATAATAAAGGTAGAAGATTAAGAAATTTTATGGAGATGAGCACTATCTATAAAAAGGTGGTTTAAAATTATGGAAAAGGAATTTAATGTGACGGGAACTTGCATACCTGAAATGCATTATATGGTAGATATATCAAATAAATTAGATAAAGTATTTAGGCTTATTGAAAAGGAAAAATATTTTGTGATAAATAGACCTAGGCAGTATGGAAAGACTACAACTTTATATATGCTTGAAAGGGCTTTGAATAAAAATGAAGATTATTTAGTTGTTTCTATAAGTTTTGAGGGGGTTGGAGACTTAATATTTGAGGAAGAACAGAGTTTTGTAAAGGCTTTTCTGGAAATAATAGCTGATAGTTTATATTTACAACATAAAGATTTAGCAACTTTTTTAGAAGAAGAAAAAAAAGGCGTAACAAATTTTAAAGATTTATCAAGAGCTATAACAAAATTTATTATAGAAGTTAATAAACAAGTAATACTTATGATAGATGAAGTAGATAAAAGCAGCAACAACCAGTTGTTTTTAAGTTTCTTGGGAATGTTAAGAAATAAATATTTACTTAGAAATGCAGGAAAGGATAAAACCTTTCATAGTGTGATACTTGCGGGTGTGCATGACGTCAAGAGTCTAAAACTTAAAATAAGACCAGACGAAGAGCATAAATACAACAGTCCCTGGAATATAGCTTCGGATTTTGACGTTGATATGAGCTTTTCAAAAGAAGAAATAGGAACCATGCTTGATGACTATGTGAAAGATAAAGGTGTAGAACTTGATAAAGAGTACTTTTCAGATAGAATCCATTTCTATACTTCGGGCTACCCCTTCCTTGTAAGTAAACTCTGCAAGATAATAGATGAAAAGATAATGCCGAAAGGCAGATTTAAATGGGAAAAAGAATATATGGATATGGCTGTAAAGAGACTTTTAAATGATGATAATACAAATTTTCAAAGTCTGATTAAAAACATTGAAAACAACAGTAAATTGAAGGAAATGGTGAAGGATTTAATAATAGACGGAAATAAAATTAATTATAATATAAGTAATCCAATTATAAATATGGGAACGCTTTATGGAATATTTAAAAATAAAAATAATAACTTAAAAATAAATAATAGAATATATGAGCAGTTGATATATGATTATATGAGTTCGTTAATAGAAACCTCAACTGATGTTGGATTTTACAATGAGAAGTCAAATTTCATAAATGAAGATGGCAGTTTAGATGTAAAAAAGGTGCTTGTAAAATTTCAGGAGTTTATGAAACATGAATATTCAGAGAAAAGAGAAGCTTTCCTGGAGGCAGACGGCAGACTGCTATTTTTAGCTTTCATAAGTTCCATAATAAATGGCACAAGCTTTGCTTTTAAAGAAGTGCAGGGCGGAGAAGAAAAACGATTTGATATAGTTATAACCTACAATAATAAAATGTATATAGTAGAACTCAAGGTATGGCATGGTGAAGAGTACCACGAAAAAGGACTTGTCCAGCTCGGAGAATACTTGGAGCAGTACAGTCTTGATACTGGATATCTTTTAATATTTGACTTTAGAAAACTTAAAGGTGAAGTAGGAAAAGCAGAGAGCCCAACATCTATGATTTGGTGCGAATCGCTTTCACAGAGTGCAATTAGATGAAGTTAATGTCGATATAGGTAACAGAGAAAAGAATATAGTGGAAGTTTATTGTTAAACTATTAATTATGATATACGAATATTGTATTATAGTTAATTTAGCTTTAAAACAAAGGAAGGATACAGAATATGGGATACTATACAGATAAAAAGATTCTTATTATAGGTGGAACAGGAACTATAGGAAGAGGTCTTGTAAAGAAACTGATAGATCAAAAACCTAATATTATAAGAATTTTTAGCAGAGATGAATATAAGCAATTTATTATGGATAAAGAAATTAATGATGATAAGAATTTTAGATATTTAATTGGAGATGTGAGAGATTATGATAGAGTAGAGAGGGCTATGAATGATGTGGATATAGTATTCAATCTGGCTGCTATGAAGCATGTACCTTCTTGTGAATATAATCCGGAAGAAGCTATTAAGACAAATATACAAGGCATGGAAAATGTTATAAAAGCAGCTGTATATAATAATGTGGATTGTGTATTGTTTACCAGTTCTGATAAAGCTATAAATCCTACTAATACTTATGGAGCTACAAAGCTGTTAGCTGAGAAATTGGTACAGGCAGCTAATTTTAGCAAAGGAAATGCTAGAACTAGATTTGCAGCTATTAGGTTTGGAAATGTCATGGGATCAAGGGGTTCTGTTATTCCTCTATTTAAGAAGCAGATATTTGAAAAGAGATGTATAACTGTTACAGATAAGGATATGACAAGATTTATGATGACACTTTCTCAGGCTGTTTCTCTTATAATGGATGTGGCAGAAAAATCTCATGGAGGGGAAGCTTTTGTACTGAAAATGCCTGTTATAAGATTGATTGATTTAACTGAAGTTGTAATAGAAGAGACCTGTAAGAAATTTGATATTGATATAAATAGTATAAGAATAGAAAATATAGGGCTAAGGGCGGGAGAGAGAAAGTTTGAAGAGCTTATGACCTATGAAGAATCAGAAATTGCCTATGACCTGGGAAATATGTATGCAGTTATACCAAATACTTATACTTGCGAGCTAAATAGATATTATGATATGGACAAGAAGGCTAAAGTAGGAAGCTATAATTCATCTGATGCTGTGCCTATAACAAAGGAAGAGGTAAGAGACCTTTTATTAAGTGAAAGACTTGTTTAAATTATAGTGTGTACTGAATTAAGGGAGGCGTTTAGCTTGAATATAGCTATTAGGGCAGAAGGTGGCAGTAAGATAGGTATGGGTCACATTATGAGAACTCTTGTACTGGCAAAGGAATTATCTTTAAAGAATGAAGTTTTTTATCTATGTAGAGATAGCATAGAAAATAAAAGAGGGATACTTAAAATACAGAAAAATGGATTTAAGGTATTTTCACTTAAAGAGAGTATTTTAGATGTATTGTTCAATATAAATATAGATGTACTTATAACAGACAGTTATGATGTGGATGAAAAATATTTTGTACAAACTAAAAATATAGTAAAACATACAGTTTATATAGATGATGTAAATTCCTTTGACTATCCTGTGAATTTGTTGATAAATCAGAACGTAAATGCAGAGGATTTTGATTACCAACAAAAATATAAGCTGCTTGGATTAAAATATCTTATGATAAGAGAAGAGTTTAGAAATTTACCAGAAAAGCATATAAATAAACAGGTTAAAGACATAATGATAACAATGGGCGGCTCAGACACTGTTAATTTTACTAAAACATTATTAAAATGGATAAAAAATTTAGATTTTAAGTTTCACATAGTTATAGGACCTTCTTTTCAAGATATTGATTATTTTAAAAGAATTCACCAATCTAATATAGAGTTCTATTTTAATGCTAATATGGTGGAGATAATGAAAAAATGTGATATGGCTGTATCTGCATCAGGAAGCAGTATGTATGAACTTTTGGCAAGTGGGGTACCGTCACTTAGTGTAATAATAGCGGATAATCAGGTTAGTGTATCTAAAAAGCTTGACAATATGCATATATCGGAAAGTTTGTTATGGTATAATAATTTAAGTAAAGATAGGCTTATTGATAGATTAAATTACCTTTGTAATAATTACAATTTGAGAAAAGAGAGATCTGTTATAGGGCAAAAGATTGTAGATGGACTTGGTGCTGCGAGAATAGCAGATTTTATAAATAATAATTTTAATGATTAAGGATTTATTTATGATATTAGTTAAGGAGTTGATTGCTTATGAATATGCTTGTAACAGGAGGAGCTGGATTTATAGGAAGATGGGTTGTTAAAAAACTTTTAGATGAAGGACATTCGGTAACTGCACTTGATAATCTATCTAATGGAAGACTTGAAAATATAGAGAAATTTAAAAATAACTCCAATTTTAAATTTATAGGCGGAGACATAAGGGATGAAAGTAAACTGGATGAAGTATTTAAAGAAAAGTTTGATATAGTATATCACCTAGCTGCATCTATAAATGTCCAGGATAGCATAGATGATCCTAAAACTACATTTTTTAATGATACAGTAGGAACTTTTAATATACTTCAGAGGGCAAAGTCCCAGATGTTTGGCAAAAATGGGAGAATGGATGGAAACAGCTGGGTTTTGGATTCTAAAGAAGATACATATCCATGCAAGGTAGTATTTATGAGCACCTGTATGGTTTATGATATATCAGGAAATGAAGGAATTTCAGAAGTTCATCCTACAAAACCAGTGTCACCTTATGGTGGGAGTAAGATTGCGGCAGAGAACATGGTGCTTTCTTACTATAATGCGTATAAGCTCCCTACTGTAGTAATAAGACCTTTTAACACTTACGGACCTTTTCAGAAAACTGGAGGAGAAGGTGGAGTTGTTGCCATATTTATAAATAATGTACTCCATAATAGAGATATAAATATATATGGCTCAGGAGAACAGACAAGGGATTTATTATATGTAAAGGACTGTGCTAATTTTATAGTTAAATCAGGATATTCCAGCAAAGTGAATGGACAAATAGTGAATGCAGGCACAGGGAGAGATGTAACTATAAATGAACTTGCAGGTATTATAAGTGAAGGAAAAATTAAGATAAATCACGTAAAACACATTCATCCACAAAGTGAAATAATGAAACTTAAATGTGATTATTCCAAAGCTAAAATTTTAATTGGCTGGGAGCCTGAATACACGTTGGAGAAGGGAATTGAGGAAACTAGCAAGTGGATAGAAGGTACTAAACTTTTAAAATAGGGTAATGGTGACAAAAGTAAAGTTGTTTATGTAATGGTGACAGGCACCTGTAAAATAATGTAAATATAAAAAGCATAAACTAATGTAATTTATTGACGATAATATATAAAATAAATTAATTTAAGTGAAATGGAAGGTAAGGTGGTAAATATGGATATAGCAGCAATATCAATGGCTATGAGCCAGTACAATGTGGCAACTGCTGTAAATACATCATTAATGAAGAAAGCTTTAGATGATGGCACAGAAAATGCTGCACAGATGATACAGAGCATCAACCAAGCTTCAAATCCTAATTTAGGAACAAAGTTGGATGTAATGGCATAAGTAATTAAAAAGGAACGTATTTGGATTGAGTTACACAATTCAGGTACGTTTTTTATTATTTCTAAATATTGTAAAAAAGAACAAATGTTTGTATAAAATTAATTTTTTATGACCATAATAAAAATATAAATTATTATGGTATTATGGAAAAATATGATTGATATAGATTATAATAAAAGAGTAAGAGAATAAGTTTTATTGAGATGTACACTATCTATAAAAAGGTGGTTTTAAAATTATGGAAAAGGAATTTAATGTAACTGGAACTTGTATACCTGAAATGCATTATATGGTAGATATATCAAATAAATTGGATAAAGTATTTAGACTTGTTGAAAAGGGAAAGTATTTTGTGATAAACAAGCCAAGGCAGTACGGAAAGACTACAACTTTGTTCTTACTTAACAAAAAGCTTAAAAAAGATGAAAATTATTTACCAATAAAAATAAGTTTTGAAGGCATAGGAGATTCTGTTTTTGAAAATGAGGAAAGTTTCTCAAAAGCTTTTTTACAGATAGTGGGGAGAAACCTTTTATTAAATGATAAAAATTTAGCATCCTTTTTAGAAGAGCAGAAAATTGAAATACAAAATTTAAATGACCTGTCAGAAAGTATAACTAAACTGGTTATAAAAGCAGATAAAAAGGTAGTTTTAATGATAGATGAAGTAGATAAGAGTAGTAATAACCAGCTTTTTTTAAGCTTTTTAGGAATCCTTAGAAATAAATATTTACTGAGAAATGAAGGAGAGGATATTACATTTCAAAGTGTGATACTTGCAGGAGTGCATGACGTCAAGAGTCTAAAACTTAAAATAAGATCTGACGAAGAACATAAATATAACAGTCCCTGGAATATAGCATCTGATTTTGACGTGGATATGAGTTTTTCAAAAGAAGAAATAGGAACAATGCTGGATGACTATGTGAAAGATAAAGGTGTAGAGCTTGATAAAGAGTACTTTTCAGATAGACTCCATTTCTATACTTCGGGCTACCCTTTCCTTGTAAGCAAACTCTGCAAGATAATAGATGAAAAGATAATGCTGGAAGGCAGTCTTAAGTGGGAAAAAGAATATATGGATATGGCTGTAAAGAAACTTTTGAACGATGATAATACGAATTTCCAGAGTTTAATTAAGAATATTGAAAATAACAAGGAACTATATGATTTTGTAAGAAAAATAGTTTTGGATGGAGAAGATATAATATATGTAAAAAGTGATGAAATAGTAAATTTAGGGACATTATATGGCATTCTGAAAGAAGAAGATGGAAATTGCAAGGTAAATAATAAAATTTATGAACAGCTGATATATAATCATATGATGATGAAGGTAATAAGAAATAAAGAGTATGCTGAAATATCCAAATATAATTACAAGTCAAATTTCATAAATAAAGATGGCAGTTTAGATGTAAAAAAGGTGCTTGTAAAATTTCAGAAGTTTATGAAACATGAATATTCGGAGAAAAGGGAAGCTTTCCTGGAGGCAGACGGAAGACTATTGTTTTTAGCATTCATAAGTCCCATAATAAACGGCACAGGCTTTGCCTTTAAGGAAGTGCAGGGCGGAGAGGAAAAGCGTTTTGATATAGTTATAACTTACAATAAGAAAATGTATATAGTGGAACTCAAGGTATGGCATGGTGAGGAGTACCATGAAAAAGGACTTGTCCAGCTCGGAGAATACTTGGAGCAGTATAACCTGGATACGGGATATATTTTGATATTTGACTTTAGAAAACTTAAGGCGGAAGCAGGAAAAGTAAATGAAACTAGCATTGAGATAGGCAGGAATAAAAAGAACATAGTGGAAGTTTACTGCTAACAAAATAAACAATTTAGTGATGGTGACAGGCACCTGTAAAATAATGTAACAATATTTTTAGAACGGTCATTGAGTTGACTGTTCTTTTTTAATATATTTAAATATACTAAAAAAGAACAAATGTTTATATAAAATGAATTTCTTATGATCATAATAAAAATATATTCTTTATAATGGAAAAAGATGATTGTTATAGATTATAATAAAAGTAAAAGATTAAGAAATTTATGGAGATTTACACTATCTATAAAAAGGTGGTTTTAAAATTATGAAAAAGAGATTTAATGTAACGGGAACCTGCATACCAGAGAAACATTATATGGTAGATATTTCTTATAAAATAAAAAAGATAATGGGTTTTATAAAAGATGAAGAATATTTTGTGATAAACAAGCCAAGGCAGTATGGAAAGACTACAACTTTGTATATGCTTGAGAGGGCTTTGAATAAAAATGAAGATTATTTAGTTGTTTCCATAAGCTTTGAGGGAGTTGGAGACTTGATATTTGAGGAAGAGCAAAGTTTTGTAAAAGCATTTTTGGAAATAATGGCTGATAGTTTATATTTACAGTATGAGAATTTAGCTTCCTTTTTAGAAGAAGAAAAAGATAATGTAGCTAATTTCAAAGATTTATCAAGAGCTATAACTAAGTTTGTTATAAAGACTGATAAAAAAGTAATACTTATGGTAGATGAAGTGGATAAGAGCAGTAATAACCAGCTTTTTTTGAGTTTCCTTGGAATGCTTAGAAACAAATATTTACTCAGAAATGCAGGAAAAGACAGGACCTTTCACAGCGTGATACTTGCTGGAGTACATGACGTCAAGAGTCTAAAACTTAAAATAAGACCTGACGAAGAACATAAATATAACAGTCCCTGGAATATTGCATCTGATTTTGACGTGGATATGAGTTTTTCAAAAGAAGAAATAGGAACAATGCTGGATGACTATGTGAAAGATAAAGGTGTAGAGCTTGATAAAGAGTACTTTTCAGATAGACTCCATTTCTATACTTCGGGCTACCCCTTCCTTGTAAGCAAACTCTGCAAGATAATAGATGAAAAGATAATGCCTGAAGGCAGTCTCAAGTGGCAAAAAGAATATATGGATATGGCTGTGAAGAGACTTTTAAATGATGATAATACGAATTTTCAAAGTCTGATTAAAAATATTGAAAATAATAATGAATTATATGACTTTATAAGAAAAATAGTTTTGGATGGAGAAGATATAACATATGTAAAAAGTGATGAAATAGTAAATTTAGGTACATTATATGGCATCCTGAAAGAAGAAGATGGAAATTGCAAGGTGAATAATAAAATTTATGAACAGCTGATATATAATCATATGATGATGAAGGTAATAAGAAATAAAGAGTATACTGAGATATCTAAATATAATTATAAGTCAAATTTCATAAATGAAGATGGCAATTTAAATGTAAAAAAGGTGCTTGTAAAATTTCAGGAGTTTATGAAACATGAATATTCGGAGAAAAGGGAAGCTTTCCTGGAGGCAGACGGAAGACTATTGTTTTTAGCATTCATAAGTCCCATAATAAACGGCACAGGCTTTGCATTTAAAGAAGTGCAGGGCGGAGAGGAAAAGCGTTTTGATATAGTTATAACCTACAATAAGAAAATGTATATAGTGGAACTCAAGGTATGGCATGGTGAGGAGTACCATGAAAAAGGACTTGTCCAGCTTGGCGAGTACCTGGAGCAGTACAGTCTAGATCAGGGATATCTTTTGATATTTGATTTCAGAAAACTTAAGAGAAAATCAGGGAAAGTGAATGAAACCATCATTGATATAGACAGCAGAGAAAAGAATATAATAGAAGTTTATTGTTAGATGATGTAGTGATGGTGACAGGCACCTGTAAAATAATGTAATGGTATTTTTAGGACAGTCATTGAATTGGCTGTTCTTTTTTAATATCTCTAAATCAGCGAGAAAAGAACAAATATTGGAACAATAAAAAAATAGACGTTTTCTTAACTCTGTTGTATATTCTTGGAGTATAACTTAGAGTATAATTTTATAGTGAAACTTACTATGAAATTGGATATAATAATATTATATTATGTATGAAAATATTTTTATTAGGAGTTGATATATTGAAAAAATATACATTTACAGTACTTATAGAAAAAGATGAAGATAGAGGCTTTATTGCAACTGTTCCTGAACTTAAAGGCTGTCATACACAAGGCGATACTATGGTTGAATTAATGTCAAATGTACAAGAAGCAATAAAATTATGCTTGGAAGTTTCAGAAAAAGATGGTATAGATGTATTTAATACTGACTTTATAGAAACAAAGCAGCTTGATATGGTGATATAATGAGTAGATTAACTATTATTTCAGATAAAGATATGGTAAAAATGCTTCAAAAGATTGGATTTATTGAAGTACGGCAAAATGGTAGTCATAGGTTTTTTGCTCATTCTGATGGCAGATGTACTGTAGTACCAGTTCATGGTAAGGATTTAAAAAGAGGTCTTATTAAAGGCATATTGAAAGATGTAAAAATTACAGATGATGAATATGAAGAACTTAGAAAGAAATTATAGTATAAGGAAATAATGGTGGCAGGCACCTGTAAAATAATGTAATTTTTAGAATAGTCATTGAATTGGCTGTTCTTTTTTAGTGTATCTAAATAATTATAAAAAGAACAAACGTTTGTATAAATTTATGCTCTATGGTCATAATAAAAATATAAATTATTATGGAAAGATCTGATTGCTATGGATTATAATAAAGTAGAAGATGCAGTTATGAGAAAAGTAAGGACTATTGTTGTATATTCTTTAGATATAGAAAATACGCAACGAATAAGGAGGAAAAGCTAATGTCTGATTTAAATGATTTTTTAAAGAAAAAACTTGAAGAAAAAACTAAGATAGAATTTAATGCAGAGGAAGAAAAGAAAAAATGGATTAATAGTGTTAATGAAATTCTTAGTAATATAAAAAAGTGGATAGAGGAGCCTGTCAAAAATCGCTTGGTAGAAATAATAGATGAAAAAGTAGAAATTAATGAAGAACGTTTAGGAAAATATAAAATTTCTTCACTTGCTATTAGAAGCTTATGGGATACTGTTTATATTAGACCTATAGGGAGAATGATTTTAGGCGCAATTGGAAGGATAGATATTTTGTCTACAAAAGGCAAGTATTCTATACTATTAACTATCGATAATGGCTGGGTAGTTAAATTAGATGGGGTCTATAAAAATTTTAATGAAGAATCATTTGCTACAATTTTGAAAGTGATGATGTCATGAATAAGTTGCATGAAATAATGGAATGGTATAAGTTAACAATTGAAAGCCAAAGAGTCACTTTAAAAATATTAAATTCTGCACCTGAAGTTGTGCCGTTAGATAGTTCGTTAGCTGAATATACGTTGAGCGAAGCTAAGAGAATTTTATTAAAGGCTGAAAATGAATTAAATGATTTAACAGTGTTATCTTTAGTATCTGTTTTTGAACAATCATTACTGGATCATTTAAAGGATTTGAGTAAAGAAACAATTCAAAAAGAAGAAAAAACATTATCTAAGTCAGTTTTAAAGTATGCTTTAAAAAATAGTGATAGGTGGCATTTTAGAGATGTTTTAGATATTTTTAAGAGTGTTCTTAGTACTGAACTAGTTGGCAGTGTTAAACAAGTTTATGACTATAGGAATTGGGTAGCACATGGCAAAAAAGAAACAACTTCAATTACAAAGATAGATCCAGAAGTGGCATATGATAGATTAAATGAGTTTTTAGGAAGATTAGGTAAATAAGGTTTGGAACAAATTCATCATCAATGCTTATCTCAAATATAGCAAGCACAGGCAAGTCTTCACAAGACCCAGAAGTGAAAAATTTTCCGGAGACAAGCTTCTGTATGGTGGAAAATTTATAGTGAAACTAACATTAATATAAGACAGCAATTAGATGTAGGAGAATGATGGACGAAAGAGAAGAACTTAGCAACAAAAATTATTCCAATATTTGTAATGAGTCTGTCCCCCTTTACAAATATTTAATGGTGACAGGCACCTGTAAAATAATGTAATTTTTTTTAAAACAGTCATTGAATTGGCTGCTCTTTTTTAGTGTATCTAAATAATCATAAAAAGAACAAATGTTTGTATAAAATTAATTTTCTATGGCCATAATAAAAATATAAATTATTATGGAAAGAGATGATTGTTATGGATTATAATAAAGTAGAAGATGCAGTTATGAAAAAAGCGATGGAAATATTTCAGCAGAGTGCAGTGAGTTTTTTTAATATAGGAACTAAAATAATAGCACCAGCTGAAACAGAGATAAAGAATATAGAGATAAAGACAGGTTACACAGACTATTTATTTTATACTGAAGATGGAAACTATTTACATTTTGAATTTCAGACCACGGACAAAAGAGATGATATTAAAAGATTTCTTTACTATGATGCTTCTCTGTTTTATAGGGAAAAGAGAAAAGTAAGGACTATTGTGATATATTC
>NZ_JAGGLM010000021.1 GCF_017874415.1 Clostridium algifaecis | reverse complement strand
AAATCGGAATTTATTAATTCTACTAAAAATGCTCATAAACCTTTATAATCTAGAGGACTACCGTCCTAAAAATTTTTTAAGTGCTAAACTTCTGATCAAATTGCTCATCTGAGTAATTTCTTTTATATTTTTACTTACACTATTTATAGTTAATGTTAAGTTTTTAAATGCAGAAGTTACTTCATCAACTGAATTTATTACAGTCAGCATATATCCATTACTTTCTATAGTTTTGCAGTGAATGTTATTGCTATTTAATTTAATATCTTTTATTGAAGTTACTACATTGGTTAATTGATTACTGAATTCATTTAGTGTATCAGAAATATTTAACAAATCACCAGCCTGCAAGGTTGTAGCTTCAGATATGTTTTGAATTGTACTTGAAATATGTTCAGAAGAAAAAGCCATTTCATCAGATATTTTAGAAAGTACATTTGATTTTTCATTGATAGTAAAAAAAGAGCTTTTTATAGTATTCAGCATAGATGATATATTAGTAAGTGTTTCATTAAGACTTCTTTTCATAATACTAAATTCATTGTTACCTGAAGTGTTTAATTTAATTGTAAAATCACCCTCTGAAACTTCGTTTAATACATTAATCATTTCTTTTGAAGATTTATTAATGTTCTGTATAATTCTAAAAGATATGATGGCAAGAAGTGCTAAGATAATAGTAACTATGATTAAAAACATTAAAACACTATTATTATAAATTTTATCACTTGAATTTTTTAAATTGTAACCTGAGTTTACCTCTTCTTTTATTAATCCTTGCAATGATGCATTTATAGAGGAACCCAATATTTCAAATTGTTTTAAATCATCTTCCTGGAGTCTTTCACCAGAGATTAAAATTGATTTAGATTTATTCCAAAGTTTTATATACTGGGAATAGCTGTTTTTAAGTATTTTAACTTGAACTTCTTGTTCTTTGCCTAATTTTTTTGAAGAATATTTTGTAAGTTCTTTATTTATAGTATCATTAAAACCTGAAACTTGTACATCGTACATAGAATCATATTGCACTTGAGCTTTATTAGTTATGAGCTGTATATTTACAAAGTTGCTAGTTATAGTTGAAAGATCTGTTACAGGTGTCAAGTTTTCTTCATACATGTTTGATATATTATTGTTAATGCTCTTCATTTTAGAATAACCCATATAACCTATTATACATGTAAAAATAACAGATAAAGTTGACATCATGATTATAATTGTGATTAGTTTAAGATTTTTAAACTTAGTAACCATACAAAAACCCCTTTACAGTTAAGTATTTTTAATATTAATACTATAGTTAAATATAGCATTAATGGTATTATTGTATGTAAAGGGTACATTAAGATATTGTTAAAAATAACTTTCAGATAAATGAGTATAATCATGATTGTGTCAAATTTATTTCCAGATTACATCTGCTTCTTTTCTTGGAACTGTTCTTAGATATTTAACATTAGGATAACCAAGCATCATACAAGTTACAATTTCCTTTCTCTTTTTAACTCCAATAAAATCTATAATATCCTTGCTCTCTTTAGCAGCTCTTACAAAGAATCCACTAAAAAGCACTCCAAGTCCCAGTGCATTGGCCACAAGTTCCATATTTGAAGAAGCAAGTGCTGCATTCACCTGTGATTCAGCTGTAACAACTATTACTACTGGAGCACCAAAAAATATTCTGTCATTCTTAGGATTTTCTTTATAATCCTCATACATTTTTATCCACATCTTTGCATACCTTCTATACAGTTTAGCTTCAAGAGTTTTACTGTTAAGAACATGATCTGCTATTTTATTAATGCTCTCAAAAGTGAAATCTTTCAATTGTTTTAGATTTTCTCTTACAACTGTATATGATACATCCTGTTTATTGCTGCTAGTTTCAGTGAATCTTCCAGCTTCTATAATTTTATCAATTTTTTCTTGTTCAACTTCCTTATTCTTAAATTGCCTTACAGTTCTTCTGAATTTTATAAAGTTCAGAAGTGCATCAGCATCCACTAGAAATTCTTCTTTATTATATTCCTTTACATCTTTCATATTGTATTCATCTATTGATACAGCATTGTTAGGACAAATTGCAATACAATGGCCGCATTTGATACAGTATTTATCATTGATTTTTGCCTTATCTTTCTCTATTTCTATACACATAGGAAAACAATCTTTAACACATTGTCCACATCCTATACATTTTTCGGTATCTATTTTTATCATAATATTTCTATCTCCCTTGTAATTCCTCATTAATTACTTTTTTACTTTTAAATCATATCATATTAAATATGTATTTAAATGTTTATATAGCAATTATATCATTTTCCAATCAAATAAAAAAATAACATCTTTTTATTGATTGTTCACATTTTTAAATATAATATTATATTGTAAATAAACTAATTAAATATGGAGGAATTATCTTTGGACTTATATATATCAGATTTAGATGGCACACTTTTGAATTCGCAGCAAATTGTAAGTGAAAATTCAGCTAGAATAATAAATAATTTAATAGCTCGTGGATTAAATTTCACCATAGCTACAGCAAGGTCTTATGAAGCTTCAAGAAATATACTAAAGCCTCTTCATTTAAAGCTTCCTGTAATTTTAAATAATGGAGCATTTATTTATGACCCGGTTTCAAGAAAAAATATTGTAGAAAATTATGTTGATAATGATACTGCCAATTTTATTTTAAAACATTATGCTTCAAAAAATATTTTTCCATTTATATCTGTAATAAATGACGAAGGAAAAAGGAAAATTTTCTATAAAGGAATATTCAATAAAGGACATGAAGTTTATATAAAATCAAGGAAAGATAATAATGATAAAAGGCTCACCAAGATAGATACTATTCCAAGCCTTAATAAATATAAGATTATAAATATATTTGCAATAGAAAAGGATTCTGATTTAAAATCCAGTTATGAATTATTTAAAAACAAATTGGATATCAGCTGTCATTATACAGAGGAAATATACTCAAAAGGATATTTCTGGCTCGAAACTACAAACTCCAAAGCTAATAAAAGCCATGCGGCACAATTTCTAAAAAAATATATAGGAGCAGACAAACTTATTTGTTTTGGGGACAACTTGAATGATGAACCACTTTTTAAATTAGCAGATGAAAAATATGCAGTTAAAAATGCTTACAAGGAGTTAAAAGCTCTTGCAACTAGCATTATTGGTTCTAATGATGAAGATGGAGTGGCTAAATTTATTCTATATAAAATAACACCTAAGTGATTATACAAACATTTAGGTGCTAATAGTTACTAAAATTTTTTATTATTTGATGTTAGAAATATAATCCATAAGAGGTTTTCTCAGGTTATCTCTTTTTAGGGCATAGTGAATATTAGCCTGCAGAAAACCAAATTTATCTCCAGCATCAAACCTTTCTCCTTCAAAAGAATAAGCATACATGGCTTCATGTTTTGCAAGTTCTCTAAGAGCGTCAGTTAATTGTATTTCATTGCTCTTGTCTGGCTTTGTATGTTCAAGAATATTGAATATTTCAGGTGTTATTATATATCTTCCGAGAATTGCTATATTTGATGGAGCTTCATCTATTTTAGGTTTTTCCACCATGTCATTTACCTTATAAACATTTTTTTCAATTTCTCTGCCACTTACAATACCATATTTAGATATAACTTCTTTTTTCACTGGTTGTACACCTAAAATTGAAGTTTTGTATTTGTCATAACAGTTTATCAATTGTTTAAGACATGGTGTACTGCTGTCAACAATATCATCGCCAAGCATAACTGCAAAAGGATTATCTTCTACAAAGCTTTTAGCAAGGCTGATGGCATGTCCTAATCCCTTAGGCTCTTTCTGTCTTATATAATAAATATCAACCATGTTGGATATATTTTGAACTAATTTTAATAGTTCATCCTTATGTCTATCTTCTAATTCAT
Organism: Clostridium algifaecis; assembly: GCF_017874415.1. Lineage (GTDB taxonomy): Bacteria > Bacillota > Clostridia > Clostridiales > Clostridiaceae > Clostridium_B > Clostridium_B algifaecis. The sequence continues at coordinate 34,307 of NZ_JAGGLM010000021.1, read as the reverse complement.
TTTCAAGTTCTACAGATTTGTCAAAATGATCTTCAATAGATTTTTTATTTCTTCCTGTAATTATTAATATTTCCTCTATTCCCGATGCAACTGCCTCTTCTACTATATACTGAATAGTTGGTTTATCAAGTATAGGAAGCATTTCCTTAGGCTGCGCTTTTGTAGCTGGCAGGAATCTTGTACCTAAACCTGCCGCTGGAATTATTGCTTTTTTTATACTCATAATTTTTCAATCCCTTCTTTTAAAGTCTTACTTTTAGTAATGTCAATTAATATTTTTATTAGATATATAAAAAGTATTATATTCAATATGGAAGTACCATCTGATATTATACTGTGTGAACTGGAATTCATCATACCTGAGCCTTTAAACAGTATATAATATATATTGCTGTAAATTGTAATACAGTATCCTGCACATAGTGTAAGAATTCTTTTATCCCTTAAATATATAAAGGATAGAAGTGCTAGAGCCAGTGCTGGAAACAAGTATCGCTCATGCATGCCTGTAGAGAAAGTGAAAACTCCTGCAATCTGTATAAGTGCTGCAGAGAAAGCAAACTTTCTACTTTTTCCTTTAATGTATATAAACCATGTGAACAATGTAACTGCAACAATGGCAATCATTCCCCAAATTTGATAGCTGAATATGAAAAAAGTACTTGAACTCTGCTTATAATTTCCTCCCAAAAGGTTAAAAAAATTAAATCCATTGACAGAGGCATAAGGATACTCTGATATGGTCTTTGCATATAATTTAAAAATCCATGTAGGACTTTGATTAAATGAAAATGGAAGTATTATAATTACAGCAGTTATTAAAGCAGATAGTATTGACTTTATAAATAATTTTATATCTCTTCTCTGCACCAGCTCAAAAAATATTACTGGAAGAAATATAATCCCCTGAGGTTTCATAAGTACGCTGCAGGTAAATAGCACCGCCGAACACATAGTTTTTCCTTCAGATAGCAAAAATAATGAAATTACTATAAGTAATGCAAAGAATGAATCTACCTGTCCCCATAAAGTTGAATCTATAAAAACTGCTGGATTAAATATATAAAATCCACTTATAAGTACACTTATTTCAAATGATAAATACTTACTTGATAATTTATATATTATATAAGCTGTAGCTATGTCAGCTAATATAGAAGGTAATTTTAAAAGTACTGTGTAATAGGAATTAATTGAACTTATGCTTGCAATTTTTCCTATTAAAAATAGTACATACATATAAAGAGGCGGATAATCACCTGACCTTGCATTTGAATAAAACTGTAAAAAATTATTTGAAGCAGTTTCTGCCCAGCTTCTAAAAAGGTTCAAGTCTGAACCATAGCCCTCCATTACAGTTGACAGTGCAATTCTTAAAAGAAAACCTGCACATAACATTGAAAAAATAATTAACTTCCTATTATTTAAATCAATGGCTATATTTTTAATCTTAAATAAGTAGTAAAGCGCTGCTATTAATATGAGAAATGCTGCAAAATATATAGTCAGCAGTGGTGCATAGGTACTTTTTTGTGAAGAACCGAAATTATTCCTCATATTTTTATTAGGCATAGAACCCTGCTGCCTTTGTACATTTTTGCCTTTATTAGGCATAGATTCTCTCTGCCTTTTCGTGCTTCCAGCCGGAGGCGCAAAATTTTTATCCTTATTGGACCAATTGCCGCTCATCTTTTGTTCCATTCTATTTTGATTATTATTAGTGCTGGATTTATAATTGCTCATTGTATAAATGCAGGCAAACAATAATGCCAGTAATATAACAATTAAACTTATCCTGAGTAAATTTTTTCTTAAAAATCCTGTTTGCATATTTTAGCTCCTTTCCTTTGTGTTTAACTATATTTTCATGGATAAAGCTTAAAAAATCCTTAAAAAACCATATAAATTTTGTTAATATAATTTTAATTATTTAAGTTTAAAATATATATAGATATATGTATATATATTTATTTATATTGACATAATATATAAGGTATAATATATTATTATATAGAATAATATCTATATAGGAGGTGAAACATTGAGCTTGAATTATGAACTGAATGCTAAAATATTTAAAGCTCTATCAGATCCTAAAAGACTAAAGATTATTGATATGCTGTCCTGTGGAGAGAAATGTGCCTGTGATATACTGGAATATTTTGAATTTACGCAGCCTACACTTTCACATCATATGAAAGTTCTTATGGATTGCGAACTCATAAATTGCAGGAAAGATGGACTATGGAGCAACTATTCATTAAATACTAATAATTGTAATAAGTTAGTTTTATTTTTAATTAATATTATAACGGATACAGATAATTGCATCTGTAAAGAAAAGAATTAAAATTATGAGGAGAGATGTATTATGAAAAAAATGATAATTTTTGACCCGGCAATGTGCTGTTCTACAGGTGTATGTGGACCTTCTATAAATCCAAAACTACTCAGGGTTTCTACTGTAATAAATAATTTGAGAAATAAAGGTTTATCTATTGAAAGATATAATTTAAGTGCCAATCCTAAAATCTTTGTTGATAATAAAACTATAAATGAAATTTTAAATGAAAAAGGTGTTGAAATTCTTCCAGTTACTATGGTGGATGGAAAAATTGTGAAGACAAAAGATTATCCTACAAATGAGGAGTTCTGTGAGTTCCTTGGTATATCGGAAGATTATTTAAAAACTGGTTTGAAGATAAAAAACAAAGGATGTGATTGTAAAGGTGGCTGCTGCTAAGAAGTTTGCTATTGATGATATAAATTTAACTAAGTATATATTTTTTACTGGAAAAGGTGGAGTTGGAAAAACTTCAGCTGCCTGTGCTGTTTCAGTTAGTCTGGCAGATAGAGGAAAGAAAATTTTGCTTATAAGTACAGATCCAGCTTCAAATTTACAGGATGTATTTAATACTGAGCTCAACAATAAAGGGGTTCCTATAAAAGAAGTACCAAATCTTGTAGTTGCTAATCTCAATCCAGAAGAAGCAGCCGAAGAGTATAGGGAAAGTGTAATAGCTCCATATAAGGGAAAGCTTCCAGATACGGTTATTGAAAATATGGAAGAGCAGATGTCAGGCTCCTGTACTGTGGAGATAGCTGCTTTTAATGAATTCTCAAATTTTATTACCGATGAAGCTACTAAAAGAAAATTTGATTATATAATATTTGATACGGCACCTACAGGGCATACCCTTAGAATGCTTAAGCTTCCTTCAGCCTGGAGCAACTTTATTAGTGAGAGCACTCATGGAGCCTCCTGCCTTGGACAGTTATCCGGACTTGAAGATAAAAAGGAAATATATAAAAGAGCAGTGGATAATTTATCAGATGGAGAAAAAACTATACTTGTGCTTGTTTCCAGGCCTGAGATTGTGCCGCTTAAAGAAGCAGAAAGAGCATCTAAAGAATTAAAAGATATAGGAGTAAGCAATCAAATTTTAATTATAAATGGAGTGCTGGAAAAATACGATGATAAACTTTCAAAGTCAATTTATTTAAAACAACAGAATGCCTTAAATAATATGCCAGAAGATCTAAATGATTTAGAAAGTTACAAGATCGCTCTTAGACCTTATAATATAACGGGCATTGAAAATATAAGAGCATTTTTAAAAGATGATAAAGTAAAAGATAATTGCGAAGATTTAGATATGAAAAATATGCCAAAGTTGAAACTTGTCATTGATGAATTATTTAATACAGACAAAAAAGTAATATTTACTATGGGAAAAGGAGGAGTAGGGAAAACCACTGTTGCAGCTGCAATTGCAGTAGGCCTTGCTAAAAAAGGCAAAAAGGTTCATTTGACCACAACTGATCCTGCAGCTCATTTAAATTTTGTAGTAGATGAAAGTTATGGAATAACTATAAGCCACGTAGATGAGCAAAAAGAATTACAGAGGTATAAAGATGAAGTGCTTAAAAAAGCAAGAGAGACTATGACAGATAATGATATATCCTATGTTGAAGAAGATTTAAGATCTCCCTGCACCCAGGAAATTGCTGTATTTAGAGCCTTTGCAGAAATAGTAGAAAAATCAGAAGATGAAGTTGTAGTTATAGACACAGCACCAACAGGACATACACTTCTACTTCTGGACTCCACTGAAAACTATAATAAAGAAATTCAGCGTTCGGAGGGTGACATACCAAAGTCGGTTATAGATCTATTACCTAAACTTAGAGATTCACATAGAACTGAAGTTGTAATTGTAACTTTAGCTGAAGCTACACCTTTCTACGAATCCATGAGACTTCAAGCTGACTTGAACCGTGCGGGAATTAAAAGCAAATGGTGGATTATTAATTCCAGCTTATATGCAGCGGATACTAAAAACAAAATTCTTAAAGCAAAAGCTAGTAGTGAGATTACATGGATAAATAAGATAAATAAAATTTCAAAAGGAAATTTTGCAATAATAGATTGGAAAGCGGAAGAAGTTAAAGGTAAAAATTTATTTAATTTGTTAAAATAACAAAAATGTATTTATTGAATATATACTTACTTATTTTAGTATATATTCAATTTTTAATTTTTAAATTTGCAGAATTTCAAATAATTTTTCATCATTTATATCAGTTTGAATCCCCTTCTTATGCCAGTGATTCTTACAGCCGCAGTAATCAAGTATTACACATTGAGGTACGAGATTTAAATATCTTGCCTTAAATCCACCTTCTATTAAATTCAATATGCAGGCTATACCTACAATTCCAACATCTCCGTATTTAATATTTTTTGTATTAGAAAAAGCATCTGTTTCGTGGGGAATGACTATCACTTTAAAATTATGTAATTTTCCAAGCTTAGTTAATTTATTGACATTGCAGTTTTCAGAACAAGCTTTGCATAAAAATCCATCTTTAGCTTTAGTCTTTTTGCATATACCATTCTTCCTTAAACACATACACGATGGCAAAAACAGCCTTTTTTTATTAGTTTTAACAAATAATTTTCTAAAAGCCCTATTTAAGATTTCTGCCCCAACCATATTAAGATGATATTCTACTTCAGTTCTTCCACAAAAAATATTATCTTCCATTGTTAGATGCATTTTATAATCATTATTTAAATATTTTTCAATATTTAAAGTATATATTCCAAGCTTTTCCTTTGACTTTTTTTTAAACCAATTTGCTGTTTTAACGAAACATTCATTAATTTTAAAAATATATGACTCATTACTGTTTTTAAAGAACATTTCCCATATTTTCATTCTCTTAACTTCATATTTAAACTCTCCTGATGATTTAAGCCAAAAAATCAACTTTTTAAAATCATCATTGCTGTAAAAGATTTTATCAACTTCCGTACCATTTCCTATAATATATTTATAACTCAATATTCCTTTAAATTTACCTATAGAATTTTTTAAGTGCTTTAAACGTACCATTCATTATATCGGAAAACACAAGAGATATATACTGAGGAATTATTTTAGTATTTAAAGCTCTATCTATATAAACTTTTCTGAGAATTGATATAATCAAGAATTCAAGTTCATACTCTTCTCTGCTTCTGATCTGTTCTATATTAAAGTCTCGAAGAAATTTCATAAATTCATCTATTACATCACCTTCTGTAATGTCTATTTTTTTCAGAACTTCATCTGTAAATTCGCTTATACATCTATAATATTCATTTGAATTCTTATATCTATCTTTGAGATTATACGTTATAGTCTCCATAAAATTTCCCCCACATAATTATTTATATATTCCCATTATATCAGTTTTAAATAAATGATAAATAAAAATAAATACCTCTAAATATAAATTTAAAGATATTTATTTTATATAATTTTATTCATAAAATTTAGGAGCATATTTTATTGTTTAAAAAATTTCTATATCATATACAATTATTACTTCTATATTATGCATTCTCTTCTTTAAAAACATTAACATCATATTCTTTTTTATTTCCAAGTAATATTAACAAGCATAATACTATACCTACTGCAAGTCCCCAAGCTGCTCCTTTTGCTATAATTACAGCTGCCATGATTCCTGCAATCCCAAGATCATTCATAGTACGTGCCTTTAACACTCCTATTCTAACTGAAACATATCCTTGTATCAACATTGTTAGTGCCATTGCTATATTAAGTATAGGAGTAACAAGAGTAACTATAGGTAAAAGGAAGTATCCAGTTAGAGTACCAAATCTAAATGAAGCTGCACCTCCATTTATAGAATCCATAGCTTTTCTTCCATGTTTATACCTGTCACAAACAACAACCTGCATTGCTGCCCAAAGTGGTCCACACATTGTTATATCTGGTCCTATAACTGACATTATTATATTACGTAATCCAAATATCAAGTGAGTTCTATTAGGGTTATAATCTATAATTTCATCTTTACGTACTTTCCCTGCATCCTCTAATAGTGCTTGTGCTTGAATCATTTCGCCAAATAGTATTATATATGCTGAGAAAACCATAGGAATAGCATTTATAAACATCTTAACTGACGGAAAACCTATATTCCAAAATGTCCATTTACTCCAGAGTTCAGCATATGCTGGTTGTGAAAATCCCCATTTAATAGTAGGCAGTATAGTTTCACCTACAATAGGTCCAATAATTACTGCTAATATCATAACAGGTAAAACACCCAAGTTAGAAATCACTTGAAGTAGTTTATTCTTATTTCTAATACTCTTAAATTGATTTGAAAATAATAGATAGAATCCCAAACCTATACATATAGTAATAGTCCAAGGGTAATTTTCAAACTTTCCACCTTTTCCAAATACAGTATTTACAGCTGCTAATCCAGCTCCCAATATTATTCCAGCCTGCATGGCACTTGGAACCAATAAAATTACTTTCTTTCCAAGTCCAGTAATACCTAAAAATGCAGCCAATATACCTAAGCTCATCTCAAATGCAATCAACGCTTGTACTCTCTCTGGTCCCATAGGATAAGTACTAACATATAACATTAAGAGTGGTATAGCTGGTGTAACCCATCCTGGTACAACAGGATCACCTAAAAATACATGGGCACAATAAAGTATTCCATTAAGTGTAACAATAGCCAAAGCAACATTGAAAGGCATTCCAAGATACTGCTGAAGCATAGGAATTGCTGCAAGACATACTGCACACATTAAAAGTCCTTGAATATAATCTGATACTTCAAATCTGTAATGAATTCCCGGGATACGTATCTTAAAGGGGCCCGCTGGTGTATATGGTTGTTCTTTCCCTTCTTCTCTTTTAAAAGCCATATAGCATTCTCCTTCACTAATTTATTTTTTATAATTGCGATCTAGAATCGTTTACATAAGTTCTATTTGTTTCCATAATTGTATTGACAATCAAAGTCAGATTAACTATCATGTTATTTGTATGATACTTATTATTGCAGTAAGTACCATGTTTATTTATTATAAGTAAAGGTTGGATTTAGTTTAGGAGTATACTAACCTTTACTTATATAAATTATAAATGAAATTTCTAAAAAACATTAGTTTTAAAATTTGCAGTTAAATCTAGTTTCGTATTCTTTTATTAATCCTTCTTTAAAATTTGGGTGTGCAATATTTATTAAAGCCCTTGCCCTTTCTTTTAAGGTCTTTCCTTTAAGTTTTGCAATCCCATATTCTGTAATAATATAATCGACTTCATTTCTGGATGTTGTAACTGCAGCACCTGTATCTAATATTGGAACTATTCTCGAAACCTTGCCATGAGCTGCTGTAGATGGTATAGCAATAATTGCTTTCCCGCCTTCTGACATATTAGCTCCTCTTATAAAATCGACCTGGCCTCCAACTCCACTTATTTGCTTCAAGCCTACACTTTCAGAGCATACCTGACCCATTAAATCTACCTGAACACAGGAATTTATTGAAATTAATTTATAATTTTTCATTATAACCTGTGGATTATTTACATAATTTACTGGATAAGTTTCAACCATAGGATTGTTGTCTATAAAATCATATAATTTTTTTGTACCCATTAAAAATGTTACAACTATTTTGCCTGGATGAAGTGTTTTTTTCTTGTTTGTTATAACTCCTGCCTTTACCAATTCCACAACTCCATCAGATATCATTTCTGAATGTATACCTAAGTCTTTTTTATCCTTTAAAAATAAAAGTACTGCATCTGGAATAGCACCTATTCCAAGCTGAAGTGTGGATCCATCTTCGATTAAAGATGCACAGTATTTACCTATTGCCTTTTCAACTTCACCTATTTTAGGTGGCTTAAGTTCTATTATTGGATGTGAGACTTCAACCATATAATCAATATCTGATACATGAATAAAAGAATCTCCAAGAGTTCTAGGCATATTTTTATTCACTTCAGCAATTACAAGTTTAGCACTCTCTGCTGCTGGTTTAGTATAGTCATTTGACACTCCAAAACTGCAATACCCATGCTCATCCGGTTCACTCACCTGAATCAATGCTACATCTACAGGCATATAACCCTCTTTAAATAATTTTGGTACTTCATAGAAAAAACATGGTGTATAGTCTCCTCTTCCTGAATTAACAGCGTCTCTTGTACTAGCACCTACGAATATCGAATTATGTTTGAAATATTTCTCCATTCCTTCTTTAGCATATTCGCCTTTTCCCATAGCTACCATATGAACTATTTCCAAATTTCTATAGTTTTCTCTGTTTTCAACCATGGCATCAATAAGCTCTGATGGTTCTCCAACAGCATGTCCAGTGACTACCCTGCTATTGGATTTTATTTTAGAAACTGCTTCTTTAGCACTTACTAATCTATCTTTGTATATGTCTTTCCAATTCATAAAATCACTCCTTCTTATATACAAGAGTATTTATCTAATATTTGCTTAACCTCATAATAGTCCTTTTGAGATCTAACTAATATTTTTTCCAATTTAAATTTAAGCTCTTTATGATTTACACAAGCACTATTACACCCGCATAAAACTATAACTACATCATAAACTTTATTAAAATCAGCTATTTCAAAATTAAAATTTGAATTTTTCTCTAATCTATGAACAAATTTTTTTCTATCGTATTTTGGATTACATCCTCCACAATATTTTATTCCTATATCCAAATCATATCACCTTATGAATTTCGGCCTAATATTTTTCTTGCCATATCTAAAGTTTCTTCACTCATACAATTTACAAGTTCAACTTTTTTTATTTGTGGAATTTTTTCTTTCAAAGAAGTTTCAATTACATCCTTTACTGTGTAATCTGCAGATATACATCCACTACACTGTCCTAAAAGTCTTATTCTCACAACTCCATCTTCTATGTCAAGGAGTTCAACATCTCCCTTATGGCTTCTTAAATAAGGTCTTATTTTTTTATCAATTACTTCTAATATCTTTTCTTTCATAGACTAAAGCACCTCTTTTTATATTTGGGGAGTAAAATACGCTCCCCATTCATATTAATCCTCTTTTATTCTAGCTATAGCTTTTGCCAGTGCCTTTTTCTGTCTCAAATTTCCCTGTCTTGATATCATTATTCTTTGTGCCTGTGGTGAACCTGCACCATGCATTGATTCAGTTCTATAACCAACTGCTGCTGTACCAAGGCATAGATTTTCAAGTAATCTCAATATCTTCATTCTATCTTCTACTGGTACAGATGCTACTCCTACTAAATATTTTGATACATATTTTCCAGTAACAGGGCTATGGAAATCTTTTTCAGATGGCATAGTAACCATAAGTCCTCCAGCTATATCTTCTGCCAATCTTACTATTTCATATGGGAATCTTGTTACATTTTGTTTACATACATTAGCTAATAATAAATCTATCTGGTAGTTTCCTGCTTTTGTTGGATATCCTTCAGCTGAGCATGCAATTCCACAAGCATATAGTGTTTCATTCAAGTGCATCATTTCTATTAATTTGTCTTTTATATGTGATGCTTTTGCAGCTCCATTATATTCAGCAGCAACTGCAGCAGCTCCTATTAATACGTCACCAACTCCAACTTTGCATCCACCATAACTTTGTCTATGATATCCTGCAAATCTTTCGACTAACATTCCTGCGAACTCAGTTTCACCATTTAAGAAGATTCTGTCATTTGGTACAAATACATCGTCAAATACTGTTAAAGCTTCTACTCCTCCAAATTCTTTGTTACCTACATCTATATCTGCATCTTCTTCAATTTTTCTAGTATCACATGATTGTCTACCAACTATCATTGTTATTCCTTTTGTATCTGTTGGTATTGCAAATGCTACTGCATAATCTTTATCTTCTGGTCTCATTGCAATAGTTGGCATAACTAGTACTTCATGAGAATTACATATACCTGTTTGATGAGCTTTTGCTCCTCTTACTACTATTCCATCCGGTCTTCTTTCAACAACTCTTAAATATAAATCTGGATCAACTTGTTTACTTGGTGATAATCCTCTATCTCCTTTAGGATCTGTCATAGCACCATCTACTACTAAATCGTTTTCTTGAACATACTTTAAAAAATTCTTAAAGTTTTCGTGATAGTTTGTATTATGTTCTTTATCTATTTCATAAGTAGTACTAAATGTTGCATTAAAAGCATCCATACCAACACATCTTTGGAAACATGCAGCAGTCTTCTGACCACATAATCTTTGCATTTTAACCTTCTTAACTAAATCCTCTGTGCTTTGATGTAAATTGGCAAATCTATTTATTTTTTTACCTGTAAGACTTGATTTTACAGTCATTAAATCTTCATATTCTGGCATTTGTGCTAAATCATAAGTCATCTTAACTGAATTAAGAGATGGACGAAGTATTGGATTATCTACTGGGTTGTCTATTTTTTCTCCTAACAAATAAACATTTAATTTTAACTTTCTTAAACTTTCTACATATTCTTCCCCTGTCATTAAAGACATTAAAATCATTCCTTTCAAAAATATAATTTTTTTATCTTCTTACTTACATATGTAGCAATATTGATGCCAACTTGTACTTATTTTAAGTTAAATAAAAAATATACCTGCATTTACAACGTAAATACAATGTATATTTTTTAAAACACACTTGAATTTTTATTTATATAATTATCAATATGTTGCATTTTTGTAATGTAAATCGTTTTCATCACTGTTGAAACTGGTAATACCAATCTAATTCCAAATTTTAATTATCAGTTTCATAATTGCAACATATTTTATTTTTGCAACATATTTTTATTTCTATACCTTTTTCTTTTTCTAACTAAAGTGGACGCATTTATACCAAGTTCAGCAGCAGCATCTCGTACATTACCATACTTTGCGAATGCATTTTCTATTAACCTTTCTTCCAATTTTTCAACTTCTTCTTTCATATTTACTTTTTTATCAACTATTTTAAATTGAGATCTATTATTCCATACTTCATTAATAGGTATATCACTTCTGAGTATTTTATCTCCCGGGCTCATAATTATAGCTCTCTCTATTATGTTTTTTAATTCTCTGACATTTCCCGGCCATGAATATGCTTTTAAAGAATCTATAGCTCCACGCGTTATAGACTTATTAAAGTCATATTTTTTGTTAAACATACTCAAAAAATGATCTATAAGAGGTTCTATATCTCCCGTTCTCTCCCTAAGTGGTAGAATTCTGATAGGCACTACATTCAAGCGGTAATACAGATCTTCCCTGAATGTCTTGTTTTTTATCATTTCTTTTAAATTTCTGTTAGTAGCTGCAATTACTCTAACATCAACTTTAATGGTAGTATTTCCTCCTACCTTCTTAATTTCTCCTTCCTGGAGCACTCTTAGTAATTTCACCTGCATATCTAAAGGTAGTTCTCCAACTTCATCTAAAAAAATCGTACCTCCATCAGCTAATTCAAAAAGACCAATTTTTCCTTCTTTATTTGCACCTGTAAATGCTCCCTTTTCATATCCAAACAATTCTGATTCTATAAGATTATAAGGTATTGCTCCACAGTCTATTTTTATAAAACTCTTTTTGCTTCTTTTGCTATTTTTATGTACATATTTAGCTATTCTTTCTTTTCCAACACCAGTTTCTCCAAGCAAAAGTACTGTTGTATCCAGCTTTGCTACCTTTCTTACCATTTCTAATATATTAAGCATTCTTTCATCTTTGACTACTATATCGGAAAAATTCAAGAGCTGTTTTCTCATAGCCTCTACCTGTGAATAATATTTTTCAGTAAGTTCTCTATTCTTTTCCAGCTGTTCCTTCAATTCGTACAATTCCGTAACATCACGCACATTTGTAACTACCATGGTTATATTGCCCTTATCATCAAAAATTGGGCTGCCGGAAACAACTACTTTTTTTCCTGTTTTGAATTTTTGTTCAATTGTAACACTTTCCCTGCTTTTTAAAACCATAAGTGTAGCTGATTTAGAAATAAATCCGTTTTTTTCAAGGCATTTCATATTCTTTCCAATCATTTCTTTTCGTTTCATTCCAGTAATTTTTTCATAAGATTTATTAAGGAATATAGTATTGGCTTCACCATCAGTTATATATATGCCATCATAAGAACATTCTATAATATCATATAAACGACTCGTTTCTATCTGTAATCCTTTTGTATATTCATCACTTAATTTTAAAGATTCCGATATTTTTTTATTTTCCACTATACAACCCCCTTTAAATCAAATATACAATATATTATTTTCAATATGTATCAATAAAATTATAGCATATTTTTTTAACATAAAAAAATTGCAGAAGAAATATATTTTTATATCTCCTCTGCAATTCAGTTAAATATTTATACTGCACCATCTCACAAGTTCATTTACAATAAAGCAACCGTCCCACGGTGAATCATAGATATTCATGATTCCTACACTTACAACTCTGTCCACCCCAAGAGTTGTAACCATATCTGCAAACTTTAACATTTTTGATTTATCTTTAATAGCAAAACCCAAAGTTTGTATCCTTCTATTAATTAAATTTTCTACATCAAATATACTATTTACTTCTTTAACAAAAATACATCTGCCTCCTACGGGTTCTTCTAGTACTATATCATTATTAATTAAAATAGTATAATTCAATCCTTTACTGCAATAAATTTGTTTATCTAAACTAAGACTATATATTCCTCTCTCATTTATAATCCTTGCAACAGTAGCTTCATCTACAACATTTTTATATCTTTTTTCTATTTTTTTAAAAGCTTCGCCTATCATTTTTACAGTTTTTTCAAGTGGTATGCTGCTTTTTTCAACAAATAATACCTGAGGTGAAGAACAAGCCTTCTGGTTAAAAGTAATTATGTCCATAACAAATTTTTCTATATATTTCTGGCATTCGTCCCCTTCTATAATATCTTTGTCAAATACTGCAAAAGAATACTTAGGACCAAAAATCACATCTTTACATGTAGTTTTTTTAGGGAGCTTTACAATATAATTTACAGCTTCTTCTCCTCCCCATACAATCCTTGCATCAGCTGCAAATGACATTTCTTTATTTAATAATTCGTCTGTACTATCAAAGTAAATCAAACAAATATTCTTCAATATATCTTTTGAATAATAGATTTTATTTTCATAATTTACTTCTATATTGTCCAGACATTTTAATAGTCTTGCTACTATTTGAATATTTTTTTTAGGTACCCTTACTAAATTAGAATTTTTAGCTATAATGGCTTGAAAGACAGAATAAAATGCCAAAGTATCTATATTCCCGGCTATCCAATGACAGGCGATTCCTCTTCCCTGCGCTTTTATAAGCTTTCCATCTTCTTCATATACAAATTCGTTTAAATACTTTTTATCCTTTAAACTAATGTTTATCAATTTTTCTAAATTTGACTTTTTAAAATAAAATGAAAGATAAGGCACTCCTTCTATTTTAAGAAGCTGTTTGTCTCTGCTAAGCCTCCTGCTGTATTCATCAAATATTAGAATAATAGCTTGAACAGGTATCAAATTTAATATTTTCCAATTTGATTTTAAAGTGCCAATTATATCTTTGAAATCTTTAAAATTTATTCCATTATCATATATATTCCCATTTAATGAATGGCAAGTTATCATGTGAAATTCTCCCTTTCTGCAAAAGTATCTCCACATCCTCTAATTTCAGATTTTTCTACTCTAGATTTAAATTTAAAATATTTGCCACGTCTTCCGCATTTACAATCATCTATTCCTACTAATTCTCCTACATCCTCTGTTAATATAGCCTGTGCTGGATAGCTTGAACCTAAAATACTCATAACTTCAATCATCCCGGTCTCTCCAGGATTTACTTCTTCCATGGTATTAAAATCTCTTATTATAATATCTGCAAAATCAGGCACATGTTTATAGCCACATTCACAATCTACAAAAACAACACCTACTTGTTCTACCATTCCGTAAAAATCCATAATATTTTCTTTTTTAGTTCCAAAAACACGTGCGCATCTTCTATTAAATTCTTCTTTTTCAACTTTTTCTGATACAAGCTTTTTCCATCCACCGCTGTGAAGCAGTTTCATATTAGGTAGTGACAACTTAATATTATCTTTTTCCAAAGCTCTAATGAATTTACTCCATATTATATACGTAAAACCATATACCAATATTTCTTTATCTTTGTTCTTTTTTTCAAATTCCTTAAGTTTCAATTTATTTATTTCCAGGCTTCCATTTTTCTCATCCATTATATAAGTTATGCTGCTTGCAAAATTACTTACTCCCCTAATAGCTGCTCCTCTTGCACTTAAATTGCCCTTGTTTTTATTAACACTTTCCGTATCTAAAATCAAAAGTGGTCTTCTGTTTCTTCCCAAAAAACTTGTTAATGTAGCTATTAAAGCTTGTGATTGATGTATTGATGTGGTTCTATCCAAATAAATTTTACTTGGTATTCCAGTAGTTGTAGCACTAGAATTCAATACTCTTGTTATATTATCTTTTTTACAGGTTAAAAGTTCAAATTTTTTAAACATATTTACAGGTATAAAAGGAACGTCAACTAAATTTGAAATATTTGATATGTCTATATCAAACTTTTTGTACATAGAATTTATATTTTCATTAACTAAATTTTTTTCTAATTGGATTTTAATAATTTCAAGTAGAGCTTTTTCCTTTTCATTTTGAAATACTCGAAACTGGTCATTTAATACTATATCATCTATTAAATGTTTTATTTCCATATACATCACCTGTTTCATTTTATTATTATATATTCTTTAATTCTTTAAATAATACTTTTCCCGATGAATTCTTTGGAAGAGATTTTAAAAACTTTACGTATTTAGGTACCTTATATCTAGGCAGTCTATCCATACAATACCTAAATATATATTTAGAATTTATATTTGAATTATTCTCCTTTAAAACTACAAAAGCTTTTACAGCCTCGCCCAAAATATCATCTTCTACACCGATAACTGCACACTCTACCACTTCTTTTATTTCAGATATTACATTTTCTATTTCTTTTGGGCTTATCCTATTTCCGCCACTTTTTATTATATTTTTTTCTCTAGAAACTATATATATATATCCTTCTTCATCTTTCACTGCTAAATCTCCAGTATAAAGCATACCATTTTTAAGTACTTTTTTAGTTTCTTGGCTGTCATTAAAATAACCTTTCATTATATTTCCACCTTTGGCAACCACTTCTCCAACTTGACCTACTTTAACTGGCTTTCCTTCTTTATTTACTATCACAAGTTCTGTTCCAGGAATGCCTTTTCCTATAGAACCTAATTTATTCTTGATATTTTCAGGCGGAAGGTAAGATAATCTTGCAGTAGCCTCAGTTTGTCCATACATAATATATATATCTATATCTTTAAGAGCACTGCAGAGTTCAGTTATAAAAACTTCTGGAAGTCTTCCGCCTGCCTGAGTTACATATCTTAAAGATGGCAATTGCGATTCTTTAAGATTTGTCATCCTGAGCAGTATCTGATAAGTACTGGGAACTCCTGCAAAGCCTGTACAATTGTATTTATTAATATCCTCTATTACAGTTTGTGGAAACATGAATTTGTTATTTATAACTATGCTTCCTCCAACCTTAAAATGTGTATTTAAAAGGGATGTCCCATAGCAATAATAAAAAGGAAGTACAACTTCTATTCTGTCTTTTTGTGTTAACTTCAAATATTTTATTATGGAGTCTGTATTGTACATTAAATTATAATGAGTCAGCATTACTCCTTTAGGCTTAGATGTAGAACCAGATGTAAACATGATTAATGCTGTATCTCCTTTTATGTCAATAGATTTATTTAACTGTGCTTCTACATCTGATCGTTTTACACTGTCCTCATTATAAACCTCTATACTATTATCAATTAAACCTTTTATTTTGTTTATATGCTTTTTCTGGCAGAATATCATTTTTATATTCAAAATTGATATAATGTATTTTATATCGTTTACATTTATTGCTGGATTGAGCGGCACACATATACTTCCATTCTTAATAATTCCAAAATATGTTTCAATAAAAAAAGTAGAATTATCTGATATTATAAGTACACTATCTTCTTTCGAATAATTCTTTTTCTGCAATAGCATGGTTATAAAATTTATTCTTTCATATATTTCAATATAACTTACTTCCTCCCTGCCTATTACAGCTGTTTTTTCTAACTTTTTAGATTCTTTAAATATATAATCTGTAAATGTCATATTTCTATGCCGTATTTTCCTAATATTTTTTTCACATCTCCTATAGTGTACATTTTAGATATATCTACCACATCAAGATTTATTCCAAATTCATCTTCAAGAGCAGCGACAAGTTCTACATGAGCCAATGAATCCCAATCTTTTATTTCATCTGGACCCATATCATCAGTAATATCATTTATATTTTTTATATTTAAATTATCACAAATTATTTTATTGAATTTATCTAAATTCTTCATAGCATTTCCTCCTAAAAGTTTATTTATATATATGAAAAGCAATTATCATACCACTGTTTTATAAGCCCATAAAATCATAATATGCATAATTTTTTACTATATATGCTGCATTAATGCAACAATCATTTTTATATAAAAGCCACTACTTCACTAGTTATTTTATAAAATATAATAAATATCTATTCTGTTGCCAATCTGCATTTTATTTCTATTTTGCAACACTTATTTTTTATTTACTTTATATTAATAAAAGGGATGACACCATCCCTTTAAAAACTAACTATGCACTATGCGAACCTCTATCTAAATTTTCATTTTGAACAACACTATGAGTTCTTCCATAAGTAAAATAAATCAGCATACCTATAGCAAGCCATACACAGAATCCTATCCATGTTATTTCACGCATTGATACCAAAAGAGCCAGACAGCACAATATGGTTATTATCGGAGTAAATGGTACCCAAGGGCATTTAAATTTTCTTTCTATCTCTGGCATAGCTTTTCTAAGGTATATAACTCCAAAAGATACAACCATAAAACTTAACAGTGTACCTATACTAACAAACTCTACAATAATATCAAGTGGTAAAAATCCAGCTATAGAAGCTGCTATTATGCCAGCTGTTACAGTAGCTATATATGGAGTTTTATGAGTCTTATGAATTTTTGAAAATATCTTTGGAAGTAATCCATCTCGCGACATAGCCATAAATACTCTGATTTGTCCATATAAAACGGCAATCATGCTAGAAATCATTCCTAGAATTGCTCCAACACCCACAATTGCAGAACCCCAGTTAATACCAATCCTTGCAAGCGATGCTGGAACAGCATTATCTGAAACTATTTCATTATAAGGGACAATTCCAGTAAGTACTACTGCTACCGAAACATAGAGTAGACAAACAACTATAAGACACATTATAATTCCTCTTGATACATCTTTTTTAGGATTTACAGCTTCCTCTGCTGATGTAGCAATTGCATCAAAACCTAAAAATGAAAAGAATACTGTACTTGCTCCTGTAAAAACTCCCTTCCATCCAAAAGGCATAAACGGTGTGTAATTAGAAATTTTTATATGTGATACTCCAAGTACAATAAATAAAAGTATTATAAATATCTTTACGCCAACAATGATATCATTTACTCTTGCACTTTCACTCATTCCATAGCATAGAAGCGCAGTTAAAATTAATATCACAAGAACAGCTGGTAAATCTATTATTCCACCTTTACTAGGTGATGTAGTAATAGCATGTGGCAGCGTAATTCCTGCATTCTGCAGTATACCTCTAAGCGTTCCAGACCATCCAGATGCAATAGCACTAGCTGCAACTGAATATTCAGCAGTTAAACACCACCCAATAATCATTGCCACAAATTCCCCAAAGGCAATATAAGAATATGAATAGGTGCTTCCTGATACAGGAAACATAGTTACAAGCTCACAGTAACATAAACCACAGAGGCATGCTACTATTCCTGCTAATACAAAAGAAAGTATAATTCCAGGGCCTGCTGCATGGGCACCCTCTCCAGTTGCTACAAAAATTCCAACTCCGACTACAGCACCTATTCCTAAAGCTGCTATATCCCTTGCTCTTAGATTCTTTTTTAAATCTGTTCTTTCTACACTTTTCATTAACTGTTCAATCGATTTCTTTTTGAAAATATTCATAAGTTTTCTCCCCTTTATGCACTATGAGAATCTTCATCTAATTTTTCATTTTGGATAACGCTGTGAGTTCTTCCATAAACAAAATAAAATATTATTCCTATAGCAAGCCATACACAAAATCCTATCCATGTTATTGCACGCATTGATACTAAAAGTACTAAGCAGCATAACACAGTTATTATAGGAGTAAATGGTACTCCAGGACATTTAAACTTCCTATCAAAATTCGGCATGGTTTTTCTAAGATATATAACACCTAGTGAAACAACCATGAAACTTAGCAATGTACCTATACTCAAAAATTCTACAATAATATCCAGCGGCAGAAGTCCTGCTATTACCGAAGCTATTATAGCTGTTATTATAGTAGAGACATATGGAGTTTTATGTACCTTATGAATTTTTGAAAAAGCTTTAGGAAGTAGTCCATCTCGTGACATAACCATAAATATTCTAATTTGTCCATAAAGCATGGCAATCATTGTAGAAATCATTCCTAGAATTGCCCCAACACCTACAAGTGCTGAGCCCCAATTTATTCCAACTCTTGAAAGTGCGGCAGGTACAGCATTTTCTGAGACTATTTCTCTAAATGGAACCATTCCAGTAAGTACAACAGCCACAGACACATAAAGTACACTAACTGCTATAAGGCACATTATAATTCCCCTTGACACATCTTTTCCTGGATTTTCTGCTTCTTCAGCTGCAGTGGAAATGGAATCAAATCCTATATATGAGAAAAATACTGTACTCGCTCCTGTAAAAACTCCCTTCCATCCAAAAGGCATAAATGGTGTATAATTAGATACTTTTATATGTGATACTCCAAGAAAAACAAATAGCAGTATTACAAATATCTTTATAACAACAATTACATCATTTACTCTTGCACTTTCGTGCATTCCATAATATAAAAGACCCGCTAAAATTAGTATTATAATGACAGCTGGCAAATCTATTATTCCACCTTTGCTGGGTGATGCACAAATAGCATGTGGAAGTGTGATTCCTGCATTCTGGAGTATACCTCTGAAGGTTCCAGACCATCCAGATGCAACTGCACTAACTGCAACCGAATATTCAGCTGTCAAACACCATCCTATGATCATTGCCACAAATTCTCCAAAGGCAATATAAGAATATGAATATGTACTCCCTGCTACAGGAAACATAGTTGCAAGTTCACAATAACATAAACCACATAGAGCGGCTACTATACCACATAGTATAAACGAAACTATAATTCCAGGACCTGCCGCATGTGCTCCTTCTCCTGTTGCTACAAAAATTCCAACTCCAACAACGGCCCCAATACCAAGTGCAGCTATGTCCCTAGCCTTGAGATTTTTCTTTAAACCTGTTTTTTCAATACTGTCTTTCAATTGATCAAGCGATTTCTTCTTGAAAATGTTCATAAAATTCCCCCTGCTTTGAAATTAATCATAACAAAAATTGCAATTTTCATGCAATCATTTTTTGTACGGATAATATAATAATTCACAACAAAATATAATTAATTTTTATATATTCAGTAATACTTATAAAAATATTAAATATATTTGTCTTTTTATATGATTATTAAATTATTTGCCTTCAATAATAGACATATGTTAATATTATATAACATTTTTTTATAAATAAAAGCATTTTATCTACAAAAAAACATTTTTATGAATTTAATAATTTATTATTTTATATTAATTATTTAATGAATAAAGATTTATTAATTTCTATTTTAAAATAATATGCATTATAAAATATCATTTTTATAAATTTATCAGCTGTTTTATTACTAATTTACAAATGCATTAATTACATTTTTCAACATATTTATTTGTACATAAAATGTGCATAGATAATCGAAATCATCTATGCACAACATATCTATATAAAAATTTATAAATATACTAAATTCTACCTGTAATTCTTAAAACAACCTCTGCAATTACACTTGCAAATAAAAAGGTTCCTGTATAGACAGTAAGAGCTACAATTACTATCTTCCAACTCAGCTTCTTAAACAGCTTCAAATCTTTTCCCAATGACAAACCAGCAAAAGCTAGTACAGGAGTGGTAAGTGCAAGCATATCTATTTTACTTAAATATTGTTTGTCTAAAAAAGCACCATATGGATTAAGTGGACTCGTTACTAAAACAGCTATTACAGATATCCAAAATACCATTGGAAGTTTTAAAGGAACAATTTTCTCAATTATTATACCAGCAAGAGTAATAGCTACAAGTATCAGCATACCTATAATTCCAATTTTTATAGGAACCTTATGATTTATAGTATTACCTATTAATGCAACTACTCCAACCCATAATAGAATTGCAATCTCTTGAACTATTTTCTTCATATACTTTTTTCCTCCTTCTTTCCTCCAATTTTAGGTTCTAACCATGCATATAATTTGTTTGCAACTGGAAGCGAAACAAATAGCGTGAAGTATATACCAATTATGGTAGTTATCAAATTAGATGCTGCCGCGAAACTAGCTATTTCTTTAGCTTTTTCCGGGAATACAGCCGCTATAGCTCCTGATGCAGCAGCCATCATACTTCCAGAACCAACACCTGATCCCATAGCTAAAGCCAATGGATTAAATATTTTTAATGATCCAAGGTACCCTGCAAGAAGACCAATATAAATTGCACCAAATAAAGTTCCACATATATAGATTCCCATAACTCCACGACCTTCAGGAGAATCCATACCATATCTTTCTGAAATAATAGCAATATTAGGCTCACGATCTATTGAAAAAGTTGCACCTACAGCTTCACGTTTTAATCCAAGTAATAATGCAATTGGCAATCCCAAAATTACTGTTCCTAAAAAATGTCCTAGTTCTTGAAAGCAAAGTGCCCACCCTGATTTTGCAAGCATAACAATGGAAGGTCCCATAGTTGCACCTATCTTTGCAACAAATATTATTACAGCAGTACTCATTATAGTATTTGATAGTTTCATTTCCTTATCAGAAATTAATTTTAATTTAGGTAAACTTAAAGTTCCACCAATAATTAATGCAAATAGCATTGGAAGAAACACAAGATACCCCGGTCCAACTTTAATCTTCCTTTCGCCAATTAATTCAGCTATTACAACCAGTACAAGAGCCATTAAACAAATTTTGCCATATTTTTTTAGCATCATTTTCCTCCTTCAATTAGATAAATTATTACAATAATCAGTTATTGAATTCATTCATTAACTTTAAATATTGTTGTTTAGTAAAAATTGGTTTAAAATTTTTAATTATGCTTTTACCTTTTTTTGCATTGTCGCTAAGTAAATCTATAATAGTCATAGCAAGTAATTTTGCTGGAAGTACACAAGCTGCATTATAATCCTCTACGTTAAAGTCTTTTGCATGTAAAAGACCACTTACTCCTCCAATATACGGATGTATGCTTGGTATTAACTGTGATACGTCTCCCATATCAGTGGATGCAAAAAAATGTCCTGCATCTAAAATACTCTCTTCTGGAAGAAGCTTTTTGCAATTTTCTTTAAAAACACTATTAAGCTCCTTAGAGCATTTAAGAGGTAAATACCCTGGTATATTTTTAATAATTGTCTTTGCTCCTACTGCATCTCCACCAGCTTTAAGTGCCCTGTCAACTTTTTTATTTGCCTTTATCATAGCATCTACAGTTTTAGCCCTAACATAGCTTTCAAGTCTTACATCATCTGGAACACAATTTACTACTTCTCCGCCTTTAGTAATTATAGGATGAAATCTAACATAATCATCATCTTTAAAGGTTTCTCTAAGTGCATTTACTCCTGCTATTCCAAGCATTGCTGCATTAAGTGCATTTATGCCTTCTTCTGGAGCTTCAGCTGCATGAGCTATTTTTCCAACATAATTTATAGTTTTTGCTATAAATCCATTACTAGTTAACCCTATTGCAGCAGTTGGCTTAGGACTGTCTTTTAAGGAATGCATCATCATTGCTATATCTATATCATCAAATTCGCCTCTATATATAAGCTCTTGCTTTCCTCCCATAAAATGAAGCTTTCCCTGTTCCCTAAGCTTTTGTCTATAGGAAACCTCAATGCATTCCTCTGCAGGGACTGCCATAAAAGTTACATTTCCATGGAGCTCATCTGAAATTCCTGAAAGTTTCAAACCTATTGCAGCTCCAATTAATGCTCCTAATTGAAGATGATGACCGCAGGTATGTGCTGCCCCTGTTTCACTATCTGTATTCTTGTTTCCCCTGCATATAACTGCATCTAGTTCTCCAAGTATAGCCACATTTATTCCATCATTTTTATCTTTAAGTTTTGCTTTTACACCGGTTATGGCAATACCTTCTTTATATTTAAGTCCTATGTCATCAAAAATATCAGCTACTTTTCTTGCTGTCTTTTTCTCTTTAAAACCAAGCTCCGGATTTTTTTCTATAGATTTTGAAAATTCTATTATTTTTTCTGAATTTTTATCAATTACTTCACATACCAATTTTTTGACCTGTTCGATATCCACTTAATATTCTTCCTTTCTAAATTAATTTTTCATTTTTGGCCTATTAATTTTATGCAATTATAATTTTGCACTAAATTTAATTATAATTATAGCAAAATACGACAAATTATGATGGTATTAATATGCTATATTATAGTCATTAATTGTTATTATTAAAAATACAATAAATTTACAAGCAATAATATTGCGTATATTTATTGTTTGTAAATATAAAAAAATCACAGTAAGTTATATTAATAACATTATTGTGATTTTGTACTAAAAATTATTTATTTTAAAACAAGCTTTAATTCATAGAATTGCAATCCATTAAATAGCAATTGGCTATTTAATTCATAGGAACTCTTTATAATTGATTCAGTAATCTTAAGAGTAGGATAAACGGTTCTGGACATATAATTCCAAAATTCGGGGTCATTAGTATCTATGGCTGATGAGTTTATCCACTTATGATAAAAGCTTCCATTATCATTATCAAGAGTAAATTTTTTAATAATATAAGATCCTTCTTTTAAATTTTTAAGCAGAACTCTCATGTCAATAGTTTTAACTTCGGTAAATGATGAAAATACAGAATAATATGGATCTATATAACATGGATTAAACAACATCAATTGATATGAGTTATCAATTTGAGTAAAAATGTAGTTATCTCCCCGTGCTATAACATTATTTCCAAGCCGCCTTAAAAATTTTAATACAAAAAATATAGGTCTACACACAGATTTATAAAAAAATAAACTCAGTATACTATTATCAACTTTCCCGGTGTTCTTCTCATAAATATAAATACTTAACCAGTAACCAGCACCTATTATATCATTTTCTAAGTTTTTCAAAACATCTACCATTAACGCAGCTCTAAAAAAAGTTCCAGAAAGAGTAGTTCCTTTTCCAACTAACGTATTCCATTCAGTCATAAATAAATTTTTCATTTTTATATTATTTTTATTCATTACTGATTTTATAAGTAATATAATTTCCTTCTGATAATTTTTTATTTTAGTTATTCCATCATTAGAATTAAGTCTATCTCCATTTAAGAGTTCACTTACATCAGCCTCAAAAGTATAAAATTCCGGTACACACTTTTTATTTTTAGTGAAGTTTATAAATATATCTAGTTTCTCACTATAACAAATGGAATTTTTAGTAATAGTGCTGGCACCTATTTTTATACCTGGCAATATACTTTTTATATCATAAAATATTCTATTATAAAATTCGTTATAAATATTTAATTGACTAAATTCACATTTAGAAAGCCCGCTTACCTCAACATTCCATGTATTGAGCCATGAATTTTCAAAGTCATTCCGACATTTTTTAAAAAATGCTATTATTTTCTCACAAACAATCTTTAAAAAATCCTTCTCCCCTTTAATACAATTTACAGCGGATATGAAATCTATTTTAAATAAAGGCTTAAATTTATTTTCATATAAAAATTCTAAAATCAATTTTTGATTATAATGGTTATCTATAGAAAAAACAGGCTCCATTTTAAATCCATCATCAAATATTACTTTGCAATAAATATAATCTATTCCAGTCTCCTCACAACTTTTTAAAAGTAAATCACGTACTTCATAGCTTAATAATTCTTTTAACTTTCCTACATTTATTATATTATATAAGGTATTAATTTTATTTTTCTCAGATTCAGCATATATAACAACATTTTTTCCGCTATTACTTTTCAGTTCATTTGAGAATTCATTCTCCATTATATATTTATTTATTATTTGAATAAATTCTCTATTTTTGAAATCAAGTATTTTTAATTCTTTTTGTCCTAAATTTTTATTAAAATTTATTTTATTTTCTCTGCGGTACTGACTTGGGGTAATATTATACTTCTCTTTAAACAATCTATTAAAAGATTTAATATTTGTAAATCCATTATTATAAGCTATCTTAATAATTGGCAAATCAGTATTAAGTAATTCTTTTAATCCGTGTTTCATTCTAACGTCATTTAAATACTTGCTAAAGCCAATCCCAAGTTTGTCTTTAAAAAGATGAGATATATAAAATTTAGATAAATATTGGCTATCTGCAACTTTTTGTAAGGTTAGCTGAAATTTATAATTCTTATTTATAAACTCCAAAATTTTTTCTAATTTTTTTTCATTTTTAGGCACATCTAAAATTTGACTGTCTATAGAGTAAAAATAGATTAGAAGATGATTCAGGAATTTATAGAATAAGCTGTACAATTCAAACACATATACATTTTTCTCATCATTATATATCTGTATCATTTTTATAAGCATTTTTCTAAGATCTTTTACATCTTCTTCATTGTTAATTGAAGTATCTGCAGTATTCAAATTAAATTCAACATTACTAAATTCATAGGAAATACTTTCAACTGTCTCTAATGGTACATGAAGAAGTATAACTATATTTTGCACATTGCTTTCAATTTCATATATGTCATCTACATTCAATACAATGATATCATTTGACTTCAGTTTCCATAGATGTCCATTTGTACTGACCCTAACCTCACCACTTATGACAAACATTATTATGAACTTATCATGCTCCCACTTACTTAAAAGTTTAATTTGTGCTATATCTATTCTAAACGGTAAGTCTTTTACATTTTCCAATCTAAAATCTCCTATATTTCAAAACTATTAAAAGCTTGTATGAACTTATCTATATCCTCATCAGTCTGTTTAACATTTAAAAATACAGCTTCAAATTGGGATGGAGCTATATATATTCCGCTTTTTATCATATGCTCAAAATATCTTGCAAATAAAGCTGTATCACATTTTTTTGCATCTTCGTAATTTTTAACTTCTTTATTTTTATTGAAAAATAAAGTAAACATAGCACCGCATCTGTTAAATACAACAGGTATATCCTTCTTTTTAGCTATAGTTTCTATTCCATTTTGAAGCTTACTTCCAAGTTTTTCTAAATGCACATAATATTCTGGATTGTCATGTAGTTTCTTTAATGTGGCAAGTCCTGCTGCCATTACAATAGGATTTCCAGACATAGTACCAGCTTGATATACAGGTCCCATTGGAGAAAGTTTTTCCATAATCTCACGCCTTCCACCATATGCACCACAAGGAAGTCCTCCTCCCATTATCTTTGCAAATGTAGTAAGATCCGGTTTTATGCCATAAATACTCTGGGCACCTTTATACGCAACTCTAAAACCACTCATTACTTCATCGAAAATAAGCAAAGTTCCATATTTGTCACAAAGTTCTCTAAGTCCCATAAGAAAGCTTTTATCACCAGGAATCACACCCATATTTCCTGCTACCGGCTCCACTATGACCGCTGCAATATCATTATATTTCTTAAAAATATTTTCTACGCTTGAGATATTATTATATTCTGCTATTAAAGTATTTTTTATGCTGTCCTCAGGTACTCCTGCACTTCCAGGTATTCCTTCAGTCATTAACCCCGAACCTGCATCTACAAGGAATCCATCAAAATGACCATGATAACCGCCTGCAAATTTTATTATCTTGTTTTTTCCAGTATAACCTCTTGCAAGTTTTATAGCACTCATAGTAGCCTCAGTTCCTGAATTTACCATTCTAATCATGTCAACATTATCTACAGTTTTGCATATGTATTTAGCCAGTTCAAATTCTATTTTAGTAGTTGCTCCAAAAGATATGGAATTCTCACTTGTGTGTTTTATAGCATTCACTACATCTTCATCACAATGTCCTAAAATCATAGGCCCCCAAGAACATACGAAATCTATGTATTTATTACCTTCCTCATCATAAATATAAGTTCCTTGTCCTTTTTTTATAATTGGAGGATTTAAAGATACATCTTTAAAAGCCCTTACAGGACTATTTACTCCTCCTGGCATATATTTCTTTGATTCTTCAAATATATCATCATTTTTCATTTAACAAATCCTCCTAATTTTCATTTACTTCGTCACAAAATATAGAATTTATGAATCTTATACATTCATTTTCTCTTCCATTTATTTTTTCCTCTTTTAATAACTTTATAGCCCTGCTTATATAAACTTTTGCTGTACTCTGTATCATTATACTAGCAAGTTGTTCATTGTCCTTAGTATATTTCTTGTTTTTAAATGTGTCTATCCTTTTTTCACATATTTTATTGCCATACCTTTTTATTTTTTGTATTTCAGGAGAAAGTTCATTAAATCTCTGCCACTTTAAAAATTCTTTCATATATTTCTGAATTATATACCTGTATTTCTCCATCTTCTCTTTTCTCTTTATTTTATTTTCTTCATCAATGCTGCTTATATCATCAATATCATAAACTTCAACTCCATTGACATCGGAAACATCTCTATCAACATCTCTTGGAATTGCCAGATCAAATATTAAAAGTTTCTTTAAAGGAATATCTTTCTTACTTATTATAGTATAAGCTGCAGAGGTACAACTGATAATACAATCTAAATCATTGTAATAATTTTGCCTGTCATTAAAATTTATGAACTTAACCCCACTCTGATTTTTATATACATCATCTATTTTATTTAAATTTCTAACTGCAACATATATAATAGATGGTTTTGTAGGTCTTAAATATTTAAATATAAGTTTTCCTATTTCTCCAAATCCAATAACCATATATCTCTTAGCTCCTCTATTTAAAGCTTCCCGTACAGTTATGGATGGAGAAGAGACCGGTATCTTATATATTTCACAGTTATTTTTAAATTCCTTTCCGCAGGCTATTGCATTCTCAAATAACCTGTGAAGTGCTCCTTTCACGGTTCTTAACTTCAATGCAATCCCATAGGCATCTTTAATTTGTCCTAAAATTTGATCTTCACCTAAAATTTTAGAATGAAATCCACAACTTACCTCCATTAAATGTTTAATAGAATTTATATTCTTTACATAAAAAATATATGGACTTAAATTTTTATCCCATTCCAGTACATCAAATATAATATTTATCAGTTCATTATCCTGAAGTTCTGAATCAACATATATTTCAGTTCTGTTACATGTACTTAAAATAACTACACTCCCTATAATTTTGTTAAGTTTTTTTAGCTTTTCCTGCAATTGTGATGATACAATTGAAAATTTTTGTCTTATTTCTATACTGCATTCACCTTTTATACCAATAAGTTGTATCATTATTATCAACTCCAAATACTACTTAAAAATTTTTTTAAAAGAATACTAATAACTACAATAACACTATTATAATATAAAATTCAAAATATAAAATAGTCGATTCAAAATAAATATAATTGCATTATTTATACATATTTCATAACAATCTCGAGTAAATATGTAATATGTATTATATAAGCCGGAGGTAATAAATATGGATTTTAAAGAAATAATTCAAAGAGATCGAGAAATACGCAAAAAGCAAGACTTTCAAGGAACATTTCTAGACTATTTACAAATTATAAAAAACAATCCTGATATATTGAAATTAGCCCATAAAAGAATGTATGATATCATAATAAATAAAGGTTACGAAGTATTAAAACCAGAAGAAAATCCAAAAATCAAAAAACTATACGGCAATGAACCAATTAAAAAATACAATTTCTTTAAGGATGATTTTTTTGGAATTGATAAAGTTCTAATGAAATTGGTTAATTATTTTCACTCTGCAGCAATGAAAGGAGAAGAATCAAGGCAGGTTCTTTATCTTGTAGGCCCTGTAGGAGCTGGTAAATCTTCTCTAGTTGAATCAATTAAAAAAGCTCTTGAAACCTCAGAACCAATTTACACACTTAAAGGATGCCCTATGAGAGAAGAACCACTTCATCTTATACCAAAACACCTGAGACGTAATTTTGAAAAATCCCTAGGCATTGAAATTGAAGGCGATCTTTGCCCTGTTTGCAAATATAGGTTAAAACATGACTATGGTGGTGAATATGAAAATTTTCCTGTAACTACTACTGATTTTTCAATTCGTTCAAGAAAAGGAATTGGAGTAGTCCCACCTGTAGATCCTAACAATCAGGATACATCTGTGCTTACAGGTTCAATTGATATATCAAAAATGGATATGTATCCAGAAGATGATCCCCGAATATTTTCCCTAAATGGTGCTTTCAATGTTGGCAATAGAGGAATGGTAGAATTCATAGAAGTCTTTAAAAACGATGTGGAATATCTCCACACAATTATTACAGCGACCCAGGAAAAATCTATACCTTCACCAGGCAAAGGATCTATGATTTATTTTGACGGAATAATTTTAGCACATTCCAATGAATCAGAATGGAATAAATTCAAATCAGATCATACTAATGAAGCAATACTCGATAGAATAGTAAAAATTGAAGTTCCTTATTGCATGGAATTAAATGAAGAAGTAAAAATATATAAAAAAATCCTGGGGAAAAGCAGATTTGATGCCCATATAGCACCACATACTATTGAAACTGCAGCAATGTTTGCAATTTTATCAAGACTTTCACCTTCCAATAAAGTTGATCCTATGACAAAATTAAAAATTTATAATGGAGAAGATATAGTTGAAAAAGGAACTACCAAAAAAATAGATTATTCAGAGCTTAAGGAAGAAGCCGGGATAAGAGAAGGTATGACTGGAATTTCTACCAGATTCATTGTCAAGGCTTTAGACAATGCTCTTTCAAACTCTGAACACAATTGCATAAATCCATTAAGTGTGATGGATAGCTTGACAAAAGCTGTCAAAGAACTTGATATAGCTGATGATGATAAAAAAAGATATCTGACTTTCTTAAAAGATACTATCAGGAAGGAATATAATAAGGTACTTGAGAAAGAGGTAACAAGAGCATTTATACACAGTTTTAAAGAACAGGCAGAAAGTCTTTTTGACAATTATCTCGATCATGCTGAAGCTTATGTAAACAGAAATAAAATTAAGGATCGTTCCACAGGAGAAGAACTCGAACCTGATGAAACCTTCATGAGGTCAATTGAGGAGCACATTGGTATTTCTGAAAGCTCTGCCAAAGGTTTTAGAACTGATGTTACTTCATATATGTTCTATGTTATAAGAAATGGTGGAAAAATAGATTATACATCCTATGAACCACTTAAAGAAGCTATTGAGAAAAAGCTCACTACTTCTGTAAAAGAATTATCCAGAATTATAACCAAATCAAAAGTACGTGGCAAAGAACAAAATGAAAAATATAATTCCATGGTTGAAGAAATGAAATCCAATGGATATTGTGATTATTGCTGCGATGTCATATTAAAATATGCTGCCAATAATTTATGGAAGGATTGATACTATGGCCATTTTTAGAGAATTTGACGCAGGTGAACATCATGATAGATCTTTAGAGGATAGAAGGCGTCATAGACAACTAGTACAGAAATCAATCAAAGATAATTTAGCAGATATAATATCCGAGGAAAGCATTATAGGTCAAAGCAAAGATAAAAAAGTTAAAATTCCTATAAAAGGAATTAAAGAATATCGTTTCATATATGGTAATAACTCCTCTGGAGTTGGCAGTGGAGATGGTTCACAAAAAAAAGGAGATAAGCTTGGAAAAGCTCTCCAAAGAGGCAGAGGTAAAGGTGGCAAGGGTGCAGGAAACCAGGAAGGCGAAGATATGTATGAAACTGAAATTACAATAGAGGATGTAGTTACTTATCTGCTTGAAGACCTTGAACTTCCTCTTATGGACAAAAAAAGATATTCAGAAATTCTATCTAAAAATTCTTTGAAAAAAGTAGGTTATCAAAAAAATGGCATAAATCCAAGACTTGCCAAAAAGAGAACTGTTATAGAAAAGCTGAAAAGGCAACAAACTGCCAGAAAAAATCTAAAAGAAGCCAGTGAAGATTTATCTCTTAAAGATAAAATTGATGATATGGACATAGAAACAAGATTTCCATTCAGAGAGGACGATTTAAGATATTTCAGAATAAAGAAAAGGCCAAAACGTGAACTGAATGCTGCTGTTATCTGCGTAATGGATACATCAGGATCTATGGATAGTACTAAAAAATTTCTGGCAAGATCTTTTTTCTTCATTCTATATGAATTTGTAAGAATGAAATACAACAATGTAGAAGTAAAATTTATTGCCCATTCTACTACCGCCAAAATAGTTACGGAGGGAGAATTTTTTCATAAGGTTGAATCTGGTGGAACTTATATATCAAGCGGGCTAAATAAAGCTTTAGAGGTAATTGAAGAAAATTATAATCCTGCTTATTGGAATGTTTATACTTTCTATGTAAGTGATGGTGACAACTGGAGTGAAGATAATGAATTAGCTTTAAAGGCAGGGAAAGAGCTGTGTAAAATCTGTAATCTTTTCAGTTATGCTGAAATTATACCAAGCCCTTATGGCAGTAATATAAAAGATAATTTTGAAAGAGGAATAAAAAGCAATAATTTTGCTGCTGTCACCATCAACGAAAAACAAGATTTGTGGAAGTCACTTAAAAAAATATTAAAAAAGGAATTTGAAGTGGGGTGATTTTTTGGAATACACATCTAAGGATTTAGAAAAATGGTGCAGTATTATAGAACCTATGGCAAAAGAACTTGGCCTTGATTTTTATCCACAGGAGTTTGAGATTGTAAGTTATACTGATATGATTGCTTATGAAGCTTACGTTGGTATGCCTTCAAGATATCCTCACTGGAGTTTCGGAAAATCCTACGAAAGAACAAAATCGCTTTACAAATACAATCTTACAGGGCTTCCATATGAAATGGTAATAAACTCAAATCCATGCCTTGCTTATTTAATGAAGGACAACACTCTGCTGCTCCAGATTCTAACTATGGCACATGTGTATGGGCATAATGATTTTTTTAAAAACAACAGACTATTCAAAGAAGGAACAAGAGCATCATATACTATTGAAATGTTTAAAAATGATGCAGATATAATAAGAGGTTATGTAAATGACCCAAGCATTGGATATGACGAAGTAGAAAAATTTTTAAATGCAGCCCATGCAATAAGACTTCAAACAAATAGAACAATAGGAATGAAACACTCTAAAGATGAAAATAAATTAGAAAAGGAATGGAAAGATGATATTTTACAATTTATTATGAATGAAGGTGAACTCAACGAATGGCAGAAAAATGTTTTAAATATAGTTAGAAGAGAAACTGCCTATTTCATACCACAGATTGAAACAAAAATTATGAATGAGGGTTGGGCCAGCTACTGGCATTATAAAATTCTGCATAAATTAAATCTTCCAGATTCCCTTTATCTTGAATTTATTAAGAGGCATAATGATGTTATTACTCCATATATCGGTTCAATCAATCCATATCATCTTGGTTTTAAAATATTCGAAGACTTAGAAAAAAAATATGGACTCAACAAAATATTTGAAGTCAGGCTGCTGGAACGTGATGAATCTTTCATTAGAAGATACCTTACAGAGGATTTATGCTATGAATTAAATTTATTTCAATATGGAAAAGAA
This sequence comes from Clostridium algifaecis, assembly GCF_017874415.1. Taxonomy (GTDB): domain Bacteria; phylum Bacillota; class Clostridia; order Clostridiales; family Clostridiaceae; genus Clostridium_B; species Clostridium_B algifaecis. The sequence goes on along the minus strand of NZ_JAGGLM010000021.1, from coordinate 1,837 downwards.
AAAAATGAATATGTAGTTCAGAATATATCAGATGATACAGGATGGCTTGAAATCAGGAACACTCTGTGTAAAAACTGCGGCATGGGTATGATACCAAATATTGTGATAAGTGAAGTTTCCAAAAATGACAATACACTTATTTTAAAGCATATCTTTGAAGGACGTGAACTAGACTCCATTTATATGGAAGCTACATTAAAATATGTTTACGACTTGTGGGGTCATCCTGTTCAACTAAATACAAAGATAGACAAATCAGATATGAAAATATACTGTGACAATGATAAAAAGATTTCATATACAAACCTAGGTGAGAATTAGTACAGTTAATAATTAATAATTAAGAGTTAACGATTATTAGCCAATAATTGTTAACTCTCAACTTTTATAAGTTTTCTCGTGAAATCATTTTAATAATTTCACGGACTAAGCTTTTTAACTTATTTTTTTAGTTTTAAATGTATTCCAATTGTTTCCATCTACAAGTCTGGATATAACCATACTGCAAACTACATTTCCGGTAGAATTAAGAACGGTTGCTGGTGCATCTATAATTACACTTATAACTACAATTATAGGGAGCAGTTCTGTTGGAAAACCATATACACTAAGTATAAGCATTTCTCCTATCATTCCACCACTTGGTATAGCAGCCATTACAGCTCCAACTAAAAATGACACAAAAATTATAGAAATTATAGATGAAATACTGGTCATATCTTTTCCGAATAGTGTAAATAAAAAGGTGACTTTCATAACTCCTCCTATAGCAGAACCATCTTTATGGATATTGGCTCCAAGTGGAATTACAGTTTCTGCTATATCATCTTGAACTCCAATTCTTTTTGTACATTCAAGATTGGCCGGTATACTAGCTGCACTTGAACAGGTTGCAAGTGCTGTAACAGTAGGAAATACAGCGTTTTTCCAGAATGTCTTCATTTCACATTTTCCTCCAGCTAAAAAAGCATAAAAAGAAAAAAATCCAAAATAGTAAATTATAGATAAAACTAAATATAGTATAAATACCCTTAAATATCCTTGAAGTATCTGCGGCCCCAGTGTCCCTATTACTGCTGCAAAATAGCAGGCCAGTCCTATAGGTGCATAATACATAACTATTTTAACCATTTTCATCATTACATTTGATGCTGCCTCAAGAAATTTTGCAACAGGTGCTGCCTTCTCTCCAAGCAAAGCTGTTGAAATGCCAAAAAGTACAGAAAATACAATCAGCTGCAGCATATTGTTCTTAGAAAATAGTGATACAAAATCTGAAACAGTTGCTGTGTTTACAAGTTGCTCTAAAACCCCCATCTGCTTGATCCGCTTTGCAGTATCACTTCCAGAGGAAACTATTTTCCTGAGGTCTGAATAATTTAAACCTTTCGCCGGATTAACTATCAAAGCACCTATGAATCCAATTATACAAGCTGCAATGGCCGTACATAAAAATACTAAAAATGTACTTGCCATTATTTTTCCAAGCCTCTTCATACCCTTCATGTTAGCTATAGCCGAAGTAACACTAAAAAATACTAAAGGAGTTATTATCATAAACATTAAATTTAAGAATAAATCTCCAAATGGCTTCAGCACTACAGCTTTAGAACCATAAACTACTCCTATAATTGCGCCTAATATTATGGAACTTAATAATATTATAGAAAATCTATATGATTTCAAAAATGTTTTCATTTTTAATCACTCCATTTTTATAAACTCATCTGTTGAATTATTTTAAAATTCCATAGCTTATTAACTGCTTTTTTAATATTTCTAAATTTTTGTCCTCCATTGTAGTAAGTGGAAGCCTTAAATCACCGACATCTTTGCC
>NZ_JAGGLM010000020.1 GCF_017874415.1 Clostridium algifaecis | reverse complement strand
TTTCAAGGATCATTCTCGCTGTCTCCTCAGACAGCTTTTACAGTATATCACCTGTATTTTTGTTTGTCAACACTTTTTTACAAAATATTTTAAAAGCTTTCATTTTTTTAAACTTTTGCTGTTTGGCTCATTTGGCCGCCCCGTTTGACACAACGTAAATTATTATAGCACATACTTTAACAATAGCCATCTTTAATATATCCATTAAATTAATTTATCTCGTAATTTATATATATATTTCGCTTTATCTCCAATATAATCATATTGATACACAAGGTTATGTTTATATCATTTATAATAAATTCAAATAGAGAAAAAAGCCCACGTTTTAAAGACATGGGCTTTTTTCTCTATTTATTTATACATGTATAATATTTTTGTATGCTAAAATAAGTACTAATATTCCAATAACTATTCTATAAATAGCAAATACTCTCATAGGTTTTCTCTTCAGAAATGCTATGAATTTATCTACAACTACTAAAGCAACTATAAATGAAACAACAAAACCTATAACAAGAGCTATAATTTCAGGGCTTGTCATCTTTATCTTCACTTTTAATAATGAATAACCTGATGCTGCTATCATAGTTGGTATAGCCAGAATAAATGAAAATTCTGCTGCAGCTACATTTGTAAGTCCGCTCACCCATGCTCCCATTATTGTGGATGCAGACCTGGACATTCCAGGCCAAAGTGAAAGGCACTGAAAGCATCCTATTTTGAATGACTGCATAGGAGTTACATTTTCAATTTTGTTTGTGCTATTGCCCCTTCTATATTTATTTTCCATATATATCATAAGGAAACCACCAAATATAAGTGCACAGGCAACTGTAACCGGATTAAACAGTTTAGCCTTTATCATATCATTGAACTTCAATCCTATAACAGCAGCTGGTATAAATGCAATTAACATATTGCACCATAGCTTAAACCCCCATTTGCCAGGTGCCAAATTTTTTAAAGAACCTGATATTTTATTCCAGTAAAGAACTAGTATTGCAAGTATTGCTCCAAGTTGAATAACAACTTCAAACATATCTACATAAGCTTTTCTATAAGCAGGGGATTGAAAATTAATTAAACTACCTACTATTATCATATGTCCTGTAGAAGATATTGGCAAAAATTCTGTTACTCCTTCTACTATTCCTATAACAACAGCTTTAATCATAAGCATTAATTCCATTGATTACACTCACTCTCTTATTAATTTTTTAGACCAAATTTTAAACAATTTTAATTATACTATGATTTTAAGTCTTCATACAAGAATCCTATTGTTAACTTTGCATAAATATTTGTATACCTTAAAAATACACATAAACTATTAATTCTTAACTCTATTTTACTTATTATTTGCCTCGTTCCCATTATCCGGTTTGCTATCCGGTTTATTAGGTTGTCCGCCTGGATTTGCGCCTGGATTTGCAGCAGGTGGATTTGCAGCGACTGCAGACTGGTTAACTGCAGGCTTTTCTTCCTCTTTAGTTCCTCTTTTTATAACTGCATCTACAGGTTCATAATAATCATCAGCAATTAAACCCTGGCTAATTGTTCTTCCATTTTGTGTTGTGATTTTTGTAACTTTTACTTCATATCCAGTTGATGAAGGTGTAACTACTTCCGTTTCTCCTTTCTTCAATGTAGGATCATCCACATATTCTATACCTGGTTTTACAGTCTTACAAACTTGCGAATCTATATTAGTTATTACATTTGCCAGCGATTTATTGGAATATATATTAAATGAAATCATTCCGCCGGAAGTATCTCCTTCAATGTATATTGGATATTTCAAAGTATTTTTAAACTTATAATCCAGGCTTCCATAATCCACCGTAGCATCCATACCCAATTTAACATAATGAGATGGTAATGTATGATGTGTCCTTTCAGTTGATTTTATATTTGCTCTAATAACTGCATTATACAGTGTAGTTGATACCTGACATATTCCGCCGCCTAGTCCAGAATCGACCTTATCGCCTATAATTACAGGAGCAGCTTCATATCCCCTTTGTGCCGTTCTTTCTCCAACCACATTATTAAAGCTAAAAGTATCACCCGGCATTAGTATTTTACCATTTACACTTTGTGTAGCCAGCATTATATTATTTGCTCTCTCATCGGAAGACATAGAACCATACTCTGTACTAAATTCACTTATTTTAGAATTTATACTTGATATTTGACCTGATATTATTTTTGCATTTACTACTTTCATAGGTATCTGTATATCTTGTCCACTTTTTAAATTCATTTTAGATAAAATTTCACTTTTAAGCTTGTCACTTTGTAATTCCTCACCTTTTTTTTCTGAAACTACTTTAATTTTTTCTCCATTTATATTCAAGGTTGCATTTACAGGTTCTTTATTTACGTCTTTTTTAATTTTTTCTATTAATTCATCTAAAACTTTATAATTATACGTAAACTTTAAATCATATTGTTTAGCAGGTGAAAATTTTATAAGTTCAAACTTTTTAAACAAGCTTCTATCTTTACCATAATTGAAAGCCTTGTCTACAGTTTCATCAATATTATATTTAGGATCTATTTTAGAAATTTCCAATGTATATGTTGAAGATTTGCTTTTAATATTTAGCTTATTTTTTATAATTCCAGTTTCATACTTTTGTTTCATGATATTTTTTGCTTCATATCTTGTCTTTCCGGATAAATCCTGGTTTTCAATTTTTACTCCGGGATATATGCGGTTGGACCATGCTTTTGCAGTGTTATTCTGATATATTATAAGTATAATCATAATTATTAATATCGAAACACCAATTACTATTTTTTTCACAGGGCTAATTTCTTTACCTTCATATTTCCTTAACACAATATCACTCTCTATCTGGTACATAACTTACATTATAATTTATTTATACCGGTTTAATTATACTATAAAACTACCTTTATTTAAATCACTTTCTTGACTATTTCTACCATATTATAGTTTCAGATAATTCAAGTTATTTTAATTTATTGATGTAAAATTTATCATATTGTATTATAATATTTAAGAGTTAAAAATAGCTGATACTATTTTTAAATAAAAGGTGGTGTGAAAAATTAATATAAAATCTTTTTTTAGCATTATAGTTTCCAAAACAATTATAATGCTTTCAAAAATTCTATTTAAAGGAGGAAGTAATTTTCCTGGCAAAGTAGCCTTGAAATTAGATAAAGATATTTTAAAAACCGTTTGCAAGAACTATAATATTATAATTATAACCGGTACCAATGGAAAAACTACAACTACAAGCATGGTGTATAATATGTTGAAAGATAGTGACAAGCCTGTAATAACCAATAATACAGGTGCAAATATGTTAACTGGAATAGTTTCTTGTTTTGTAGAAAATTTTTCTTTTAAAAAATGTAGCAAAACAGTTTATGCAGTTATAGAATGTGATGAAGCAAATTTGACACTTTTAGCTGATTATGTAACTCCTGATATAATAACTGTAACTAACCTTTTTAGAGATCAGCTGGACAGGTATGGTGAAGTATATACAACAATGGATAAAATTCTAAATGGTATAAAAAAAGTACCTCTTGCAAACTTAGTATTAAACGGTGACGAACCACTACTTGGTGATTTAGGACTTCCAAACAGAACAATCTACTATGGATTTAAATGTGGATTGAGGAAAAGTAATACGGTTGACATAAATGCTGATTCTAAGTTCTGTAAAAAATGTAAACATCCTTATAAGTACAATTTCATAACTTATAGTCATCTAGGGGATTTCTATTGTGATAACTGCGGCTATAAGAGACCAAATCTTGACTACAGCATAGATGAAATTAAAGAAAAATCCCAGGATGGTTCACTTGTTGTAATAGGAGGCAATGAATTCTACATAAATCAACCTGGCGCTTATAATATGTATAACGCCTTGTGTGCTTATTCCATAGCAAAGGTCTGTGATATACCCGAATCTGTAATTCATGATTCCCTTAAAACTCAAAAAAGCAGTTTTGGAAGACAAGAAATTATAGATGTAGAAGGTAGGGAAGTCAGGATAATACTTGTAAAAAATCCGGCGGGTTATAACGAAGCTATAAATAGCATAAAGCTTGACAAAAGAGTGTTTAATCTTGCAGTACTTTTAAATGATAATTATGCAGATGGAAGGGATGTATCCTGGATATGGGATGTAAATTTTGAAAGCTTGTCTTCACTTAATATAGATAATGTATTGATTTCAGGTATAAGACTTTATGATATGGGCGTCAGACTTAAAGTTGCAGGACTTGACGAGAAAAAATTCATACTATGTAAAGATTATAGCAAACTCACTGATGAAATAAAAGAGTGCAAGCAAAACAGAGTGTATGTTTTAGCAACATATACATCCATGATAGGTTTTAGAAAATATTTAAATTCCAAAGGATACATAAAAAAATTATGGTAGATAAGGTGGTGTTAAAATGGAACTTAACATATGTCATCTATATCCTGATTTATTAAACGTTTATGGTGATTTAGGAAATATTAAAATATTAAAATACAGAGCTGAAAAAAGGGGTATAAAGATAAATCTAACTAATATTTCCTTGGGAGATGCTTTTGAATCCGATAAATATGACATTGTGCTCTTTGGAGGCGGACAAGATTATGAACAATCCATTGTATCTGAAGATTTAATAGAAAATAAAAAGGACAGTATAACAAGCTACATCGAAAACGGAAAACTATTTTTATCCATATGTGGTGGATATCAACTGCTCGGCAAATATTATACTACCCCACAGGGTGAAAAGCTGCCGGGACTCGGTGTACTTGATATATATACAAAAGGCGGTAAAAAAAGATTCATAGGAAATACTGTAATCCACAATGAAAAATTCAATGAAACTTATGTTGGATTTGAAAATCATTCCGGGCGAACTTATATAGGCTCTCTCGAACCACTTGGAAAAGTAGTCGAGGGTTATGGCAACAATGGTGAAGACGGTTATGAAGGATGTATATACAAAAATTGCTTTGGGACTTACTTTCATGGCTCTCTTTTATCCAAAAATCCAGAACTGGCTGATAGGTTTATAAAAATTGCATTATCAAAAAAATACAATAAAAAAATAGAATTGGAACCTATAGATAATAGTCTTGAAATGCACGCAAAAGAATTTATAATAAAGAGAGAATCCTTAAAAAAATAAAAGTACCGGTTATCGGTACTTTTATTTTGAATATAAGAATATAATTTATTTAAAAATTTTGAGAAAGCTAATTAAAATTTACAATGAAATCTCTTTTCAAATTCCTCCATTAATCCATCTCTGAATTTTGGATGTGCAATTTTTATGAGTTCTCTAGCTCTTTCTTGAAGTGTCTTACCTCTAAGCTGAGCTATACCATATTCTGTAACTACATAGTGAACATCATTTCTTGAAGTTGTAACAGCTGCTCCATGATTTATGAATGGAACTATTCTTGAAACTTTGCCATGAGCTGCAGTTGATGGTATTGCAATAATTGATTTTCCATCTTTAGCATTGCTTGCACCTCTAATGAAATCGATCTGTCCACCTACACCACTTATCTGTTTCATTCCAATACTTTCTGAACATATCTGACCCATTAAATCTATTTCCACACAAGAATTTATACATACCATTTTTGAATTCTGCATAACAACTGTAGGTTCATTTACGTAATCTACAGGATATGATTCAACCATAGGATTATTATCTATAAAATCATATAATCTCTTTGTACCCATAAGGAAGGTTACAACTATCTTTCCTGGATGAAGTGCCTTTTTCTTATTTGTAATTACTCCTGCTTCAACTAATTCAACAACTCCATCAGATATCATTTCAGAATGTATTCCTAAATCTTTTTTATCCTTTAAGAATAAAAGTACTGCATCTGGAATAGCACCTATTCCAAGTTGAAGTGTTGAACCATCTTCTATAAGAGATGCACAATATTTTCCTATAGTCTTTTCTACTTCTCCAATTTTTGAAGGCTGCATTTCAACTACAGGACGTGAACTTTCAACTATGTAATCAATATCTGAAATGTGTATAAAACAATCTCCCATTACCCTTGGCATATTTTCATTTACTTCAGCAATTACTAATTTAGCGCATTCTGCACCTGAATGTATGTAGTCATTTGATACACCAAAGCTGCAAAATCCATGTTCATCTGGTTTGCTTACTTCAATAAGTGCTACATCTACAGGAATATATCCATCCTGAAAAAGTCTTGGTATTTCGTGGAAAAATACAGGAATAAATCCGGCTCTTCCTTCTTCAACAGCTTCACTAGTACCTTTTCCTGTAAAAAATGAATTATCGTGAATATACTTTTCTACTCCCTTTTCTACATATCTTGTTTGATCCTTAGGTATCATATGATATAACTCTACGCCTTTAAATTTTTCTTTGTTGTCAACCATAGCATTAAGTAATACTTGTGGTTCTGCACATGCATGACCAAATACTACCTTGTCACCAGGTTTAATGTGTGACACAGCCTCGTCTGCAGTAACAACTTTGCTCTTATATAAGTCTTTAAAATTCATAAAACCATCCTCCCAAAAATTATGTATAATATAAATTACTAATTTTATCTATTGAAAATTTATTTTAGTTTGTTAAAAAAACTACAATTATGGCTATAAAAAGCTTATAAATATCTACATTTAACATTATATTATAATATGAGAATTTATTCAAAATTAATAAAATTCCTTTTATGTGATATTATTTGAGTAATATTCAATTATTGTTAAAATAATAGCTATATCTGAAAATATCTTATAAATACTATGATTTACAAAAATTAAAGCTATCTTCTAAAATGTATTAGAAGATAACTTTAATTTTTTATTCTTGCTTGTTTACATTTATTAAGAATTCATTATCTTTAAAATCTACTTCAACAGAACATCCTTCATATATATCACCATTTATTATTTTTTTTGCTATTGAAGTTTCAAGAGTATTTTCTATATATCTCTTAAGCGGTCTTGCCCCATAAACAGGATCGTATCCTTCTTTAGCCATGGTTTCTTTTGCCATTTCAGTTATATTAATAGATATATTTTTATCTTTAAGTCTATTCTTAATATCTTCAAGGAAAATATCTATTATGGATTTTATTTCATCAGTGTTCAATGGTTTGAACATTATTATTTCATCTAATCTATTTAAAAATTCAGGTTTGAACCTGCCTTTCATTTCATTCATGACTTTATCTCTTATGCTTTTATCTATTGTAGTACTATCTTTATTTTCAAGAAGATAGCTGCTGCCTATATTAGATGTCATAATTATAATACAGTTTTTAAAATCTACAACTTTTCCTTGATTATCTGTAAGTCTCCCATCATCCAGTATTTGAAGGAAAATATTAAATACATCATCATGAGCTTTTTCTATTTCATCAAATAATATTACACTATATGGCTTTCTCCTTACAGCCTCTGTAAGCTGACCGCCTTCCTCATAGCCTACATATCCAGGTGGCGCTCCTATAAGCCTTGATACAGAATATTTTTCCATGTATTCAGACATATCTATTCTTATTATATTTTCCTCTGTATCAAATAAAGTTCTTGCGAGAGTTTTAGCAAGTTCCGTCTTACCTACTCCTGTAGGTCCTAAAAATATAAACGATCCTATTGGTCTTTTAGGGTCTTTCATCCCTGCCCTGGCTCTTATTACTGCATTTGAAACTGCAGTAACAGCTTCATTCTGTCCTATTACTCTCTTTGAAAGCTCTTCTTCAAGTTTTATAAGTTTTTTTCTTTCACCTTCAACTAATTTTGATACGGGTATACCTGTCCATTTTGATACTATTTCAGATATTTCCTTCTCTGTTACCTCCTCTTTTAGCATGGATTTTTCTCCATTTTTCCTTATAATTTCTTCTTTTTCTTCTATTTCCTTCTGCAATGTTGGAATAATTCCATACTTTAGTTCGGCAGCTTTATTTAAATCATATTCTCTTTCGGCTTTTTCAATTTGGCCTCTTGTATTATCCAGTTTTTCCTTTAAATTTCTTACTTCCGTTATTGCGCTTTTTTCTTTATCATACTTGGCCGTAAGCTGCTTATCCTTATCCTGTAAATTACTCAATTCATTTTCTATATATTTGAGTCTTTCCTGTGAGGACTTATCTTGTTCTTTGGAAAGTGCCTCTTTTTCAATTTGAAGTTGAAATACCTTTCTTTTTACCGTATCCATTTCAACAGGCATACTGTCAATTTCAGTCCTTATCATAGCACAGGCCTCATCAATAAGATCTATAGCCTTATCAGGCAGGTACCTGTCCTGTATATATCTATCTGAAAGTTTGGCAGCCGCAACTATAGCAGAATCATGAATTCTTATTCCATGGTATATTTCAAACTTTTCTTTAAGACCTCTAAGTATTGAGATGGAATCCTCCACTGAAGGTTCATCTATAATTACAGGTTGGAATCTTCTCTCAAGTGCCTTATCCTTCTCTATATATTTCCTGTATTCATCAAAAGTTGTTGCACCAATACAGTGAAGTTCTCCCCTTGCAAGCATTGGTTTTATCAAATTGCCTGCATCCATCGAACCTTCTGTTTTTCCAGCACCAACTATAGTATGAATTTCATCTATAAATAGTAATATTTTACCTTCACTTTTTTGGACTTCCTTGAGTACAGCCTTTAATCTTTCCTCAAATTCACCTCTAAATTTAGCTCCGGCAATAAGAGCCCCCATGTCAAGAGAAAATATTATCTTGTTCTTCAATCCGTCAGGTATATCACCTCTTACTATTCTCTCAGCCAATCCTTCAATTATAGCCGTTTTACCAACACCAGGATCTCCAATAAGTACAGGATTGTTTTTAGTTCTCCTTGAAAGAATTCTGACTACCCTTCTAATCTCTTCATCTCTTCCAATAACAGGATCCAATTTATGTTTTTTAGCTTCTTCAACTAAATTTCTACCATATTTAACAAGTGCTTCATAAGTTCCTTCAGGGTCGTTAGTATCTACAGTCTGATTTCCCCTTACTTTTGAAAGTGCTTCCAGAAAATCCTTCTTTTTTATATTAAATTTTTTTAATATTTCATCTACATCATCAGAATGTACTTCCATAATTCCAAGCATAACATGCTCTACACTTATATAAGAATCTTTAAATTTTTTAGCTATGCTCTCTGCTTTAACAAGTACTTCTTCAAATCTTCTTGTAGCATAAACTGAAGAATTTTGTGCTCCCTCTCCAAGAACTTTTGGCATTTTATTAAGTACAGCTTCTGTTTCTTTCCTTAGAGCATCAACATTTACTCCAATTTTCTCAAATATGTTTGAAATTAATCCATCTTCTTCTGAAATTAATGCAGAAAACAGATGAATAGTATCAACTTGTTGATGATTATGCCTTACAGCTGTAAGTTGTGCTTCATTCAGTGATTGTTGAACTTTTACAGTAAGTTTATCTACATTCATTTATGTGACCTCCTAATAAAAATTAAATCAAGTTATCTTTTAATATTATTATAAAGCTACTATATATTATTTCAAGATTTAAAGTTTTTTAATACATCTACTCCCATGCTTAAATACTTAGCAGCCTTATTACTATCGCCATTTTCAATATAAAATTTTCCAACTAAAATAGCAATTTCTCCACTTTCCTCAACAAAATTCATATTATCAGCATATTTCAATGCATCAATTAAAGTATTTTCAGCCTGTTTTTTATTATCCTCAAGTATTTCAATCCTATATTTAAGCAAATAATATTGAATCAATAATTTGTCATCAGATTTTTGTATTTTATCCAGTATTTCATGGAGAATTTTTTTTGCATTTTCTATATCCTTCAGTTTTATATAATTCTCACATATGTTTTTGAGTGTCTCTATTATATCTGGATCTTTAATTTTTATTCTCAATTCTTTTGACTTATTTAAATGTATAAAAGACTCTTCTATATTGTCAAATTCGTAGAATAGCTTTCCTAAATTATTCTCAATTTTTGCAGTATTTCCTAAATCATTTATACTTTTATACATATCAAGAGCTTTCCTTGAATACTTTATGGCATTATTCAAATCGCCTTTTTTATTGTACTCATCAGCCATTAAAAAAACTACTTTTGCATATTCACTATTATTATTCACTTGCTTAAACTTCTCTTTTGCAAGATAAGAATAACTTATAGCTTTCTCTATATCCTCCAATTTAAAATATACAGAAGCCATATAATAATAAATTTTCCCTATTAAAAAATCATTTCCAAAATTACAATTATTATAAACTTCTTCAGCCTGTTTAAAATAGTTGCAGGAAGATTGATATGACTTCAATATCATAGTTATTTTCCCCATGTAGATAAATGTATTTATAATTTGATCATATTGATTATTCTTTATAAATATTACATTTGCAGACAAAAAATATTGTTGTGCCAGCGGATATTCTTTTTTTGCCATATATATTTTGCCTTTTAAAAATATATCTTTTGCTCTTTTACTATCCAAGTTATACTTTTCAGCATAATACAATGCCCTGTCAGTATACTCCTCTGCTTGAATCAAATAATCATTAATTATATAGGATTCGGCAATATTTTCAAAATACGTACAATTTTTTTCTGCCTGTTTCTCTTCTGATTCTATCAAATACTCAACAGAAGTATTTAATCGTTCAGCCAAATATTCAAGTAAATCCATACTAGGATTTGATTTTCCTGATTCAACCAGACTTATTTGTCCTGGAGTTATTCTATTTCCTGCAAGATCTTTTAAGGTCATGCCAATCTCTTTCCTTTTTCTTTTAATTTTTTCTCCCATGGACAATATCTCCATAATCACTCTTCCTTTACTATATTTTCTGCTTCTAATTCCAATGTACCATCCACAATATTTATTTTTGTTAAATTAAAATTAAAATGAGGTATTAATTTTACAATATCGCTTAAATTTATTAATATTGTGTCGTTATTCAATCTCATCCCATAACTGAATAAATCATTTATAATGTTTTTTGTTATGGCATCTTTAATTAATCCAGCTATTTTTAATCCCATTACCTTCAGCTTATATATTTTTATATTTAAATAATTGTTTTTTATACTGCCTATTCCTATTTGAATTTCAAAAGGTACATTTAATTTTTTTACATATTTACCCTTAATAATCACTATTTCGCCTATTAATACCTCTTCTATATTAATTTCGTCTAATTGCACGTAATCCTTTATTATATTTAATATATCTTTTTCTGTAAATTTAAATTTAGCAGCAGATATTCTCATTTATACTCTCCTCCCTAGCCTTCAAAAATATTAATTGTTGCCATAAATTGCTTTAGCAAAATTTATGATTTTAATTGGACTATTTGATATATGTACTATATTATTATAATAATCGAATTAACAATAATTCAATTAATAATAAAATTTTTTAAGATAGGTGATTGTATGAAAAAAATAAAATTAAAATCAATAATATTACCGATCATGTTGTTTATATTCTCGCTATCTGCATTTTTGTTTTCAAAGTACAGCACTAAATCTATTGAAAATATATCTTATACACAATTTAAAAGCAAACTAAATAACAAAAAAATATCCACAGTCTACATTATAAATTCAAGCAAAATAAGATTTAAATTATTGAATGGACAATTATATGAAACAGACAATCCCGGAACAGACAGCTTTAAAGAAAATCTTCTTAATAAAAACATAACTGTTCTAGAAAATTATCCATTAAGTAATATGGAAAAGTATTCTTCTTCCATATTAATATTGTCCACAATGTGGATAACTTTAATTTATTTAAAATCTTCAAAATTTAAAACGAAAAAATCTCTATCAGTTGATTCCATGGATGCCATAGCTCTTGAAAATCCTGACTTTACTTTTAAAAATATGGCAGGAAATGAAGAAGCAAAAGAAAGTGTTCAAGATGTAGTTGATTTCTTGATTAATCCTGAAAAATATAAATCCTATGGTGCCAGAATACCAAGAGGAATAATATTATATGGTGACCCTGGAACCGGTAAAACTCTGCTGGCAAAAGCAGTTGCAGGTGAAGCAAAAGTTCCATTTTATGCAATGTCAGGCTCTGATTTTGTGCAGGTATATGTGGGCGTAGGTGCCAGTCGTATAAGGCAGCTATTTAAAAAAGCTAGAAATAACAAAAAAGGCAAATGTATTATATTTATAGATGAAATAGATGCCATAGGTAAAAAAAGAGAAAATGGAGCTGCCTCAGGTTCTGATGAAAGAGATCAGACTTTAAATGCATTACTCACTGAAATGTCAGGTTTTAATGAAAATAACAACATTGTAGTTATGGCTGCAACAAATAGACTGGATACTTTGGATCCTGCACTTTTGAGACCGGGAAGATTCGACAGACATATAGAAATAACTCTTCCTGATATATGTGCAAGAGAAAAAATAATTAATCTTCATTTAAAAAACAAACCTGCCGGTGATATAGACATCCACACATGGTCTGAAAAAACAGCTTATTTTTCAGGTGCCAAAATTGAAAGTTTAATAAATGAAGCTGCTATCATAGCATGTAAAGAAAATAGTCCTAAAATTGAAGATATTCATATTGATAGGGCCTTTTCAATAATACTGGCTGGATATGAGAAAAAAAACAGGGATTACATTAAAGATATAGATAAAAATATTACTGCTTATCATGAAATTGGACATGCTATTGTATCTTTAAAAATGCTTCCAGAGGAAAAAGTATCAAAAGTTACAATTATACCTAGTACCAAAGGTGCAGGAGGATATACCTTGAGCATTCCGGAGGATAGATTGTACCAAAATAAAAATTATTTAATAAAAAAAATGATGGTCCTATTAGGTGGAAGAGCTGCAGAAGAAATCATATTTGGTAAAGACTACATTACCACAGGTGCACACAATGATCTAAAAAAGTGTACAAACATAGCTTACAACATGATAGCAAGATATGGTATGGGAGACACTATAGGTCTCTTAAGCATAGAGGAGCTGTCCAGTTTAAATATAAACCAGGATAACATTATTGATGAATGCAAGAAATTAGTAAATACCATTTATAAAAAGACTAAAAGTCTTATCATAAATAACAGAAATCTTTTAGAAGTAAAATCAAACTTACTTATTAAAAATGAGACACTATTTGAAAAAGATTTAAAATAATTATAATGAATAGTTAACAATTTTTATCTCTTTAAAAGTTGTTAACTATTCAATTGTTCCCGAAATAACAATTTTAGTATTGTCCAATAAATCAATTTCATGAAATTGTCCTTTGTTATAATCTTTTTCATTAAATACCCTTAACACGGGTCTATCCGGAAAACCTCTGTTTTGCCTTATAATATATCCATCTTCATTGTTAGATAATTTCACATGACATCCAAGCGGATAAATGGCAAATGTGTTTTTGAAATTCAATACACACTCTCTGTCAAATGAAGTATCACTTCCTGATAGTATCAATTCATAGGCATCATTTAAACCGAACTTTTCTCTATAACATCTATCATTACTTACAGCATCGTATACATTACATATACAAACTAATTTGGAAAACTTAGTTATTTGCTTTGAAGTTAAACCATATGGATATCCATTTCCATCAACCCTTTCATGATGCTGTTCAACTACTTTTATTACAGAATCAGGAATTGAAAATATTTTTTTTAGAATTTCTGCTCCATACAAAGGATGCTTTTTTATTTCTGCAAATTCTTCATCTGTAAGTTTTGTCTTTTTATTTAATACTTTAATAGGTACTTGAGTCTTACCTACATCATGCAGCATGGCACCTATTCCAAGTTCCTCTAACTCGTTTACACAAAATCCAGAAGTAATTCCCAAAAATGAAGCCATAATACAAGTATCTATACAGTGAAGAAAAGTATAATTGTCATAGGTTTGAATATCAAGAAGACTTTTGTTAACATCTCCCATATTGATTATATAATTTATCAATTCTTTAACTACATCAAGTGATTTCTTAAGCTTATTTGCATCACAATTATATAAATTAGTAACCATGCCGCTCATATTTTTCATAGTGAGCTGCTTAAGCTGTGTTAATTTTTCATCTTCTACATCAACATCCTCAAATCTCTCATCCTCTACATAAATGTATGAAACACCCAGCTCTCTTAGTTTATTTATATAAATATTATTTAATTTTATCCCACACTTTAATAAAATCTGTCCCTGTGGTGTAAATATACTTTTACCAAGCACATCATTTTCTCTAATTCTATTTATAAATTCAAGTCTCATTACCCTCACCTCATCAAACGTCTAATGTATTAATTTCTTTCTGCAATTTTCACATATTCCGCTTAATCTAAGATTTAAATTTTCTTCTTCAAGTACAAAACCGGTTTTATTTTTTACTATTTCTTCTATTTCGTCCATAGGACAATCTATTTCTACCTGTTTATGGCATAATTTGCATTGAACTATATGCTTATGTTTTTTTCGTATAATTCCATAACTGGATTTATTCAATCCCAGGTCAAATTTCTTTATTATCTTTTTATTTTCAAAAAGCTCCATTGTCCTATATATTGTAGACAAATCAATATTTACATTTTTCAATTTACACCTTTTCAATATATCTTCGGCATTCATAGCATCATCGCTGTGTAAAAGTATCTCCAATATATTCATTCTAGGTCTAGTAACTTTTATGTTATATTTTCTCAAATATCTTTCAACATCATAATCCATAAAATCACCTCAACTAATTGAAAAATCAACATTAACTTTTAATTTAATAGCAGAATATTACACGTATCTTTATTATATACCTATCATTTAATTATTTTAAATAGTAATTTAGGACAATTAGCGTATATTTTATAATATATGCTAATTGTCCCTTAAAATTACTAGATAATATACACATATCTATCAATATATGTATTATTTAGTAATATCCATACTATTTGGCATGGAATTTATGATATTTTTAGGAACATTAGTCCCTGTAAGAGTGATATTCTTAAGATTTTCAAGTGTTTTTATAACTCCTATATTAGAAAGTTCAGCGTTATTTCCCAAATCAAGAGTTTCTAAATTTTCCATACCTTTAAGCGGATATATATTTGTTATATTATTATCACTTATATAAAGCATTTTTAAATCTTTCATGTTGGAAACAACTGTTATATCATCTATACAATTTTTGTTCAAATATAGCCTGACCATGCCATTCATATTTTTTAGGGATGATATATCCTTTATTTTGTTGCCATATAAATACAAACTATTGATATACTTCATGTTGTCAAGGTATTCTATATTGTTGATATTATTATTTCCAAGACTTAAAGTTTCCAGATTATCAAGATTATCAATTTGTGATATATCATTTATTTTATTATCATCTGCATGGAGTTCTTTTAAATCAGTCTCTCTGCCAAGTCCCTCCAAATTAATCAAACAATTTTTATTTGCAGAAATCCATGTCAAAGTATCATTTTCCTCCAGAGGCTTTAGTGATGTTATTTTATTTTTATTTATAGATAACCTTTTTAGTTCTGACATTGAACTTACAGGATTTATATCGGATATATCATTTTCATCTATATTCAAATTTGTTATATTTTTAAAATTCTTAAGTACATCTATATTTTTTATACTGTTCTTTCCCAAGTCAAGACTCTCTAAACTTGTTAAATCTTCAAGCTCATCTATATTTTCTATATTGTTATTGTTCAAATTTAAAGTTTTTAATTTTGTCAAATATCTAAGTGGCAAAATATCCGCTATATTCGTACCAGATACCTGTAAACTTTTTAGATTAGTTAAATTCTCCAGGCTTTTTACATTATCAATTTTAGTATTATAAATATAAAGATTTTCCAAATTTGTAAGTCCGCTTATATAAGATAAATCTGATATATTATTTGATCCTATGTTCAATGATTTCAATCCAGTCAAATTTTCTATTCCTGACAGATCATTTATTCTCTTGCCAAATAAATTTAAATTCTCTATAGACTCAACATCGTATTTATAAATTGGTCCCGTTTTCTTATCTATATTATCTCTAATAGCCTTTTCCAGATTAGCATCCTTAAAACTAACCTGTACATTTGGACTATCTATACGGTTGTCTAGATCATTAAAATCAGTTATCTCTCTTCCTCCATATTTCAGCCATACTATATCAGGAAGCTTAGATGGTGTAAAATCCTTTATATCATTAATTTTATCCTTATCCAGCGATACCCTCTGCAGATTTTTAATATTGATCAGCGGCTTGCCATCATTAAAAGGATTCTCATCAAGTGCAATTTTTGTTAAATTGGATAAGCTTCTGAGCGGTGATATATCCTTTATTTTATTTTTCGTGAGGTAAAGTGATGTTAAATTAAGCAAGCCCGACAAACTTGAAACATCTTCTATTTTATTATTTGAAAGTGTCAATGATTTTAAAGTATATAATTTAGAAATATCATCTATATTTTTTATATCATTATTACTCAAGTCCAACTCTTTCAAGCAATAATGTTCTCTTAAAGGTTTTAAATCAATAATTTTATTTCCACTTAAATTAACTTTTCTGAGCACACGTAAATTAGACAAAGGAGATAAATCTTTTATTTTGTTTTGATAAAAATATATATTTTCAAGATAAATCAAATTTTTTAATGGTGATAAATCTTCTATATCATTAAAGCTGGCATCCAAAGTGTACAGATTTGTCAACTTTTCAAGTCCATCCAAGCTTTTTATATTTTTATTTCTTATATTTAAATCATGTATTGTGTCTAAATCACTTTGAGTTATAGTTCCACTTGTTTTATTCAATTTTTCTCTTATGGCACTATCCAGATTTTTATCTTCAAAAGTTATTCCAGCTTCATTATCCTCTGCATAAACTATGGTTTTAGAATATGGAAACACAAAAGAACATAAAAACATTATCACAAGTATTAAAGATATTTTTTTATTATTCATTATTTTGCCGAGATATTCTCGGTTTTTCGCCTCCCCTTATTAACAGATTTAAGTTTTGATTCACATATCTGTCTCATATCAAAAGCTACAATATATTTTCCAAAAAACTTCTTCATAACTAAAGTAAGCACAAGAGAAACTATCAAAAATGACGCCAAAACTTTTATATCTTTATTAAGTACATTGTAATCTATGCCCCAACTAATTTCCCTTATAGCAGATACAGAATACGTAAATGGTAAAAATGGTCCTATAGTTTTAAAAAATTTAGGTAAAAGTTCACCAGGAAATGTACCTCCAGAACTTGTCAGCTGCAAAATAAGTGCTACTATTGACATAACCCTTCCTATATCTCCAAATAGGAAAATAAAGTTCTGCATTACAGCAATAAATGTAAGTGATAAAAATATATTAAATGCATAATATATATACACATTTGGAGGTCTAAGTCCTAGTTTAATAACTACAAAGCTCAGAAATAAAGCCTGAAGTACACCTATTATCGAGTAAGTCAAATATTTTCCCAAAACCATGGAGACAGGTCCGAATTTTTCGTCTGAAACTGTTTTATCTGTTATTACAAAGAACATCAAAAGTGCTCCAACCCAAAGTCCAAGACTAATGAAATAAGGTGCCAGGCCTTCTCCATATCCATTTACATCATACAATGGTTTGTTTTCCATATCCAATGGGTCCGACATGAAGTTACCCATCGCACTGCTGCTTGCACCCAATTTATCAGCCAATTGTTGTGCACCATCTGCCAGCTTGTCATGTAATGTTGCTACTCCATCATAAAGCTTGTTTATACCAGACTGAAGATCAGGCATTTTGTCTTTAATTTTCTGAAGCCCATCTCTGATTTTCTTTGATCCATCTGATAATTTAAAAAGTCCATCTGAAAGATCAGTCGATCCATCATAAAGCTTCTGGACACCAGACTGAAGATCGGGCATTTTATCATTAAGCTCTCCCAATTTATCTGTAAGAGTCTGTGAACCATCATGTATTTTCATCAATCCATCTGAAAGATCTACAGTACCATCTGACAAATCATTGACTCCATTTTGAAGTTCAGGAATAGCATCCTTAAATTGACCTATGCCATCTCTTAAATTTTGTGAGCCTTCATATAAAGTTCCTATACCATCCTGCAGGTCATTGCTTTTATCATATAACTCATCCAGTCCATTATATAACTCGCTTGACCCATCATAAAGCTGATCTATTCCATCATTTAATTGGTCAACCATACTTTTAGCATTACCTATTGAAGTTTCTATATTTTTCAATGCATTAACAGTCAAATCAATTTGATTTTGAATTTGTTTTACCATATCAGTTATCTGTGATGGCAATTTGTCTGATTTAGCAATTGGATCTAAATGATCTCTCATATTTTCAAGAGTACCTATAATATTGTTTATTTCCGACACAAGCTTGTCAGAATCAAAACTATTGTCATTTAATATAGTTTCTATTTGCTGCATTAAAATTTCCTGGTCATTTAAAGCTTGCTGTATAGCAGTCTTATACTCATTATCGGGTAAATTGCTTAATAATTTATCTATACCTTCTATCTGAATTTTAAAGTTTTCAACTATTGGGAGCAAATCTTTAGATATTTCCTGTTTTTTACTTATTACCTGCTGTTTTAGATTATCTTGAGCTTCACTTAATTTGGTTTTTAACTGCCCTATACCATTTTTAAGCTTGTCTGATCCATCTTTTAAATCACTTACACCACTTACCAATTTAGGCATATTATCATTTACTTCATGAAGTCCATCTTGCAGTGAGGTTGCTCCATCATACAGTTTGTCTACTCCATCTCCGAGCTCAGGAATCTTATCATTTAATGAGCTTACTCCATCTCTTATAGTCTTACTTCCATCCCAGGCATCTCCAATTTTATTAGTCAAAGTTGACGAGCCATTTAAAAGTTTGCTGACACCATCTATCAAATCCGGCATTTTATCATTCAATGTTCCAATACCATTTTTCAATTCAGTACTTCCATTTGCCGCATCGCCCAATTTATCCGTCAATGTATTGGAACCATCTACAAGTTCATTTATTCCACTTGATAATGTAGGTACCTGATCCTTCATAGTCTTAATTCCATCTTTAACTTTAGATGTTCCATCAGCAGCACTTTTCATGCCATCTTTCAATTTATATAAACTATCATATACTTTTATCCCTATATTATCTATTATCTTCTTGTTAATCTTATCTTTTAGTGCTATAGATGCCTTATCGGCTATAAGTCCAACTACATAATTTTTTTTCTTATTAGTTGAAAATATAAATTCAGGTCTTTTTAAATTACCTTTTTCAACCCCTGCAAGGCACTTTGAAAAATCAGAAGGTATTATCATAATTGCATAATATTTTCCACTTTGCAAATCTTCCTCAGCTTTTTCGGTATTACTTGTAAAGTTCCATTTTAAATCATTATTCTTTTTTAATTCCTTTACAATATCATTACCATAATTTTTCTTTTCATTGTCTATTACACTACCAGTATCCAAATTAACAATTCCTACAGAAATATATTGAGTTTTTCCATATGGATCCCAAAAGGCTGCCAAATAAAGTCCTCCATAAATAATAGGTATCATGGTTATTCCTATTACAGCAATTGCAAGCATTCTTTTACGCGATACATTTTTTATATCACCCCATAATACTTTTAAAAATCTCATACTATCTCCTCATTTCAAATTTCAAGAATCTTTACTGACTGGTCGGTTTCATTAAACACCTTTTTTTTGTATATGTCAATATTAAATTTGTAATTAGCCATACTTAACAATTTTTTAATAATTTAAAATTAAATTAGGTCATACTGGGGCATATAAAAAAGTTGTGAACTCCTGATTGTGAGTTCACAACTTTATAAATTTTATTTACATAACATCTGTCATTATTGGTTTTTTCAAAAAACCAATGAGCGCAGCGGTTATAAAGGATCCTATTATTATAGCAAATACATATAGAAGAGGATTTCCGTTGACTATTGGTATTACAAATATTCCTCCATGAGGTGCAGGAAGACCTATGTTAAACATCATTGAAAGTGCTCCTGCAACTCCTGAACCTACTACAGAAGCTGGAATTATCCTTGCCGGATCAGCTGCCGCAAAAGGTATGGCACCCTCTGTTATAAATGTTGCGCCCATTATATAACATGTTTTACCTGCATCTCTTTCTTCTTTATCGAATCTATTCTTAAAAATAGTAGTTGCAATGGCAATTCCAAGTGGAGGAACCATTCCTCCTGCCATTATAGCAGCATGAGGTTCAAATTTGCCAGCAGCTATCATTGCAATTCCAAAAGTATATGCTGCTTTATTTACAGGGCCGCCCATGTCTATAGCCATCATTCCACCTAATATAATTCCAAGTATCACCTTATTTGCAGTTCCCATAGATCCAAGCCATTGAGTCAACCAGGTATTTATTGCTTTAACAGGATCTACTATAAACAGAAGCATTATAATTCCTGTAATCAATATTCCAATAAGCGGGTACAAAAGAACCGGTTTTATTCCCTCCAGTGAATCAGGGAGTCCAGAAAATACTTTCTTAAGCAATACTACAACATAGCCGCCCAAAAATCCTGCAATCAATCCACCTAAGAATCCTGCTCCATTGTTAGCAGCTATAAGTCCACCAACCATTGCTGGTGCAAAACCAGGTCTGTCTGCTATACTCATTCCTATAAAACCTGCAAGTACAGGAACCATAAGTGAAAATGCATATGTCCCACCAACATCATGTATAAGCTTTGATATAATATTATATGAAGGATCTTTAGGATCAAAACTTTTTATGCCAAACATAAACGATATTGCTATAAGTATACCTCCACCTACAACAAATGGCAGCATATTTGAAACACCATTCATCAAATGCTTATAAAAACCTTTTCTCTCACTTCTGGTCTTTTTGCCTGACTTATCTTTTTTATCTGCATGATATACAGGAGCATCTTCACTTAAAGCTTTATTTATAAGTCCTTCAGGATCTTTAATAGCCTCTGATACAGATACTTCAATTAATTTTTTACCATCAAATCTTCCCATTTCAACCTGTTTATCCGCTGCCACAACTATACCATCTGCTTTTTTTATATCCTCATCAGTGAGTCTATTTTTTACACCGGTAGAGCCATTTGTCTCAACTTTAATATCAATTCCCATTTCTTTACCTTTATTGTTAAGGGAATCAGCTGCCATATAAGTATGTGCTATACCTGTTGGGCAAGCTGTAACTGCAAGAACATATTTGCTTGATGGAGCATGAGTTTCTTCAGTTTCTTCAGATTTTGCACTATTGCTGTTAGCTTTTATATACTCTTTTTCCTGAGTATCTATAAGTCTTAATACTTCATCAGGAGATCCTGCATTTATAAGATTATCTTTGAATTCTTTATTCATAAGCATGCTTGAAAGTCTCGCAAGAGTATCCAAATGTTCATTGTTTGCCCCTTCACTTGCAGCTATCATAAAGAATAACTGTGCATCAGTTCCATCCAATGATTCATAGTCAAGTCCTTCCTTTTTTATTCCAAATGCAAGTGCAGGTGTCTTGACTGCAGCTGTTTTTGCATGAGGTATTGCTATTCCTTCTCCAATTCCTGTAGAAAATTCAGCCTCTCTTTTTAATATTTGTTTTTTATATTCTTCCCTGTCATTTAATTTTCCGGCTTTATCAAGTATATTCACAAGTTCGTCTATGACATCTGCTTTTGTCGTTGAATCCAGTCTAAGCTTTATTGTATCTTTTCTTAGAAGTTCAGTAATTTTCATAATTTTTACCCCCTTTTAATTAAATATATAATATTTTCTGTATTACAGTTTAGTAACCTTAACTTGATCAAGTAATTCATCTACATATTCCTTCTCACATAAATCCATGGAAAAAGCAGTAGCACTTCCGGATGCTGCTCCATATCTAAAGCTTTCAACTATATCAAAGCTTTTCGTGTACTCAGCAAGAAAACCAGCTACAACAGAGTCACCTGCGCCTACAGAATTTTTAACTTTTCCTTTTGGTGCAGAAGCAGTATAAACACCTTCACTGCACACAAGCATCGCTCCATCTCCTCCCATAGAAATTATTATGTTCTGAGCACCCATATTTCTTAATTTATCAGCATAATAAACAACTTTCTTCATATCTTTAATTTCTACATTGAATATGTCTCCAAGCTCATGTATATTAGGCTTTATTAAAAATGGTTTATATTTTAATGTGGCTGTAAGAACATTTCCTGTAGTATCTACTATAACCTTGCTGTCCGGACATTTTCTTTGAATTATAGAATATATGTCCTCTGGCAAAGATTTTTGAACATTCCCTGCAAGTACAATAAAATCATCAGATTTCAAACTTTCTATTTTTTTTAATAGTTCATTTAAGTTCTTTTCATCTATATCAGGTCCGGCTCCATTTATTTCAGTTTCTTCATTTGATTTAATTTTTACATTTATTCTTGTGTCCTCATTAACCTCTATGAAATCAGTTATTATGCCGTCATTATTTAGAGAATCCTTTACAAACTTTCCTGTAAATCCTCCTATAAATCCAAGTGCTTTACTTGATACACCAAGATTTTTTAAAACTCTGGATACATTTATTCCCTTTCCTCCTGCATATTTTGCTTCATTGCTAACTCTATTTACAATTCCTAAAGTCAAATCATGAACCTGTACTACATAGTCAATTGATGGATTAAAAGTTACTGTATATATCATAAATTTTTCACAACCTTTATTTTAGTTTTTTCTAAATACATTTCGCAGTCCTCTACTTCGGAATCCGTAATTATGGAAGCCTCTTTCAAATCGGCAACCTTTACAAAACTAACTTCTCCAAATTTACTTCCATCCGCAAGAATATAGCTGCATCTTGAATGTTTAATGGCAGTTTTCTTAAGTATGGCTTCTTCAGAGTCCGGAGTTGTAAATCCATATTCTAGGTGAACACCATTCATTCCTAAAAAACATTTATCAAATCTGAACTTTTCAAGGCTTCTAAGTGCATCTGATCCTATAACCGCTCTTGTTCTATTTTTTACTTTTCCACCTAATATATATCCATTTATATTATTTTCAATAATAGCATTTATATGCTTTAGCCCGTTAGTCACTATTATTATTTCTTTTTTATTTATATATTGAATCATTTCAAAAGTCGATGTCCCTGCATCTAGATATACACAATCTCCTTCATTAATAAGTGAAGCTGCAAATTTTGCTATTTTTCTTTTTTCTTCTACATTTCGTATTTCCTTTTCAAGATAACTTGGTTCTATAAATTTACCTTTTGGTATTTCAGCACCACCGTGGATTCTCCTTACTGCATTTATGCTGTCTAAATAAACAAGATCACGTCTTATGGTAGATTCTGACGTATTTAAAAGTTTTACAAGATCATTGATTTTTACAATACCCTTTTTTTCTAGCTCGTCTAATATTATCTTATGGCGCTGTTCTGTAAGCAAAATCATTTCACCTTCTTTAACTTTATAAACTCTTTAAATATATCCTATGTAAACATTATAATATTATTTTTTTCTAAAATCAATCATTTTATTTCAAAAACATTCAAAAACATTCATATTACTGACAAGTCCATGTTAAAAAATGGGATATGCTATATAAACAAAACTATAAGTGATATAATTATTTAAATTATATAAATGAAGGGGTGTCACTTGATTATGGAGAATAAAGTTAAAAACTTTGCTACATTATTGAATTGTATGGATGGAAGAACACAATTACCCGCACTAAATTGGATAAGGTCAAATTATGATGTGGAATATGTTGATATAATATCAGAGCCTGGAATGGACAAGGTTATATACCTTAATGACAAAAATTTTATGAATTCACTTGGCAAAAAAATAAATATATCCTTAAATTCTCATAATTCCAGGATAATATTTATAGCCGGACACTATGATTGTGCCGCTAATAAAGTTGATAAAGCCATTCATATAAAACATATTAAATCATCTGTAGATATAATTAAGAAAATATATAAAAATGTTCCTGTAGTAGGACTTTGGATGGGAGAGAGCTTTAAAGTAGAAAAAATATAATTTTGGTGACAGGTACCTGTCACCAAAATATTTAAAATCTGATTGTAATAGTGCTATCCTTTAACTTAATATCTTTCATTTTAAATTGGAATACAGACGTGTCTATGAATATTTTATCATCTTTCAGTGAAACATTCTTTATGTTTTTGTTCTTTATAGTGTTCAATACAATTTTTTTAGGTAAAATCAATTTTCCAATTTTAAAACTGCTTATTTCATAAACTATTTTTCCATTCTCTAAATATATCTTTCCAGAAGTGTATATAAGTATATCTATACCTTTATAGTTGGAGGGTAAATAAATATCAAATTTGTCATTTGCTATTTTTGTATATATGTTTTTTACTTTTAAATCCCCAAAACTATTTTCTCCTATAGGATATAGATCTATAAGTTGATTCAATTCATCATTAGTCAGGGTTATACTCATATTGTTTTTTGGTATGTTAATAATTTTTTCAGCCAGTTCTTTAGATGGTGTCTGAGAAACAATCATACTTGAAGAATTCCATGTAATCAAATATGCAAGTGCAGCTAAAATCACCACAATAGTTAAAAAAATAGCTAAAAATCTCTTTAACCTGTTAGTCATAAAATTACCTCCAATTGACAGTTAACAATTTTATTATAGGAGACAATCAATAATTTTTCAATAAAAAATTGAGTAGAGTTAATTTTCAAAATTGACTCTACTCAAAATCATAAGAAATTTATCTTATTTGTAAACAGGAGTGCAATATTCTGCATATTTAGGATTTTTACCTACAGTTAAACCAAAGAATAATTCTTTAATCTTCTTGCATAATTCTCCTTCTTTTCCTGCTCCAACAGTTCTATGATCTACTTCAATTATTGGTGTAACTTCCATAGCTGTTCCACTGAAGAATACTTCATCCGATGCATAAAGTTCTGTTCTTGATATACTTCTTTCTTCAACTTCCAATCCTAATTCTTCCTTACCTAATCTAATAACCAAATCTCTTGTTATTCCTTCGAGGATATTGTCAGAAGCTGGTGGAGTTATTAATTTACCCTTCTTATAGATAAATACATTCTCTCCTGGTCCTTCACAAACATGTCCATTTGAAGTCAAGAATAATCCTTCATCATATCCTGCCTGATGTGCCTCAAGTGATGCCAGTGCAGAATTCAAGTAAGCTGCTGTAGCTTTAGTTCTTGGTGGAAGCATATTATCCTCAAGTCTTCTCCATGATACAAATCCGACACTTAACTCTGACTTTCCTGCATACTTATCCAAAGGCTGACAGTATATAACTACTTTAGTATCAGGAGTTGTAAGACTTGGTCCTATATCCTGTGCATCATTATAAACTATAGGCCTTATATAAGTAGTACGCTTAAAATTATTTTTCTTTAAAAGTTCAATTGTAAAGTTTGATAGTTCCTCTACAGTATATGGAACTTTTAGATTAAGTGTTTTTGCTGATTGAAGTAATCTGGTATAATGATCCTTTAATCTGAATCCATAAAGTTGATTTTGGTCTTCGTCCCAATAAGCTCTGATTCCCTCAAAGCATCCAAGACCATAGTTGAAAGCTTTACTTCTTATACCGATACTTACCTCGCTTTCATCTACAATTTTTCCCTGGTAAAATACGTATGATTTTGACATTAAAAAGCCCCCTTGTGTAATTTAAAAAAAGAATTTAATTGTTTTATCTAAATTCAATGTACGTTTATATTTAAATATACCTCTATACAAAAATTAAGTCAATATTTAGTTTATTAATTTTTCATTTTTATGAGAGAATGCCATTTTGAGCAAAATAGGAGTTACAATTGTAGTAAGTATTACAACAATCAAAGTTGGAAGGAATATTTCCTCTGATATAATCTTTTGCTGGAGTCCTATATTCGCAGTAATTATTGCAACCTCTCCTCTTGAAATCATTCCAACCCCGATCTGAAGTGATTCACTTCTTGTCATCTTAAGTATTCTTGCAGCACCACCACAGCCAATTATCTTGCCAATCACAGCAATAACAAACATAACCAATGTTATATATAAAGCCTCCATATTAAGTCCCTTTAAGTTTGCCTCAATACCCACACTTGCGAAAAATATAAGTGACAAAAATCCTGATGAAATAGCCCTCACATTTCTCTCAAGATATTCTCTATGTGAAATTGATGAAAGTACAAGTCCACATATATAAGCACCTGTAATAGCCGCTATCCCCAAATACTCTGCGATACATGCAACAAAAAGACCTGCTGCTATTGAAAATGTTAGCATTTCCTTGCCTGGCTTTGCATTCATTGTAAATTTATTTATGTATTTTGGCAGATACACTATGGCAATTATAGAAGCTATGCAAAATAATGCTATCTTTATAAATACAAGTATAAGAGATGACATACCAGCCGCTCCAAAACCGCCAGATCCAGATGAATTAACCACTGCAAGTACTACAGATATAAGTATAAGTCCCAGAACGTCATCTATTACTGCCGCTCCAAGAATATTTACTCCTGCCCTGGTATTAAGCTTACCTAACTCTTTAAGAGTTTCAGCAGAAATACTCACACTTGTAGCAGTTAAAATTACTCCTACAAAAATATTTTCCACAACATTATGGAAGAATATAAATGCACCTAAAGTCCCTAAAATAAGCGGCAGCATAATACCTAAGAGTGCAATTATAAATGCTGTAAATCCAGCCTTTTTGAATTCATCTATATTAGTCTCAAGCCCTGAAACAAACATTAGCATAATAACCCCAAGGTTAGATAAAAGTTTTATGTCATTGTCATACTGTATGAGGTTTAAAACAACTGGTCCAAGTATCACACCTGCAACCAATGCACCTAAAACCTCTGGCATTTTGGCCTTTTTGCTTATAATTCCTCCTATTTTTGTAAACACGAGAATCATGGCAATGTCCAACAAAGTTTTTTCCATACAAACACTCCTAACAAATTTATAATTAATTTAACTGACATATTTATTATATCTATCTATATTATTAGCAAACTCATAACAGATTTATAAATTAATTTAACTACAAAAAAGGAAAGCCCTAATAAAGGACTTTCCACCCCAAAAGTCATATCTCTCTTGAAAGTAAATACAAATTTACCCAACCGAAAAACATCTTAAATCAATTTTATTTGTCTATTTCTTATATCTATAAAGCTTATAAACTATTGACCAATCTTTAAGCTCCTGATTCTTTTCAGGTTTAACATTAGTCTTAAATGCAAAATTGCATACTCTGGCTCTATATGGGCTAACAGTGAAATTATCCAGCTCAAATTCATTTGAATTAACTATCTTTTTTTCCTCATTTAAAAGCGTCATAGGAACCTTATTAAGCGTAATTGGTTTAGGTGCTGCATTTCTCATAACACAAGTAACCAATATAACACCATCTGTATTAATTCCAATGCTGAAAGTTGATATACTGAATTCGCCTTCTTCAAGTTCAGGCAAGCTCTCTAAAAATTCTTCAAATACAAGCCTATCTTCATCACTAATTTTTTCAGGCAAACCTTCATAACTAGTTTTAACCCTTGTAGTTATTTTAAAAGTACCATTTAAGGCTATTTCCCAATCATCATTTGGAATGCTATCCACCTTTACATTTTCTTTATCAAAGTAAACCTTTATAGGTCTGACAGAATGAGGTGGAAGCTGTCCAAGTCCTCTTAAATCAAAAGTCTGAGCTGCTAGAATTTCATCTTTAGAATTTTTTATTACAAGAGGTATATCCTCCAAATTCAAATTATCGGAAACACCATTTCTAACATATATTTTAACTTCAAACTTATCTCCTTGGTCATATATGTATACACCCGAGACATTAAGCTGTCCTTCTTTTATTGGCGGCAGTTCTTTTATTTCATCTTCCAAAATTTCCTTATGTACATCTGAAATTACAACATTATCTTTTTCTAAAAGCGATAGTTTTGTAGAAACGTACTGGCTTTTATCAGTTTTACTTGCATTATTTTCTGTTTTCTTTACCATTTTGTACCCCCGAATCTTCAAAATAAACATACTTCTAATTTTTCTTAGTTTAATATAACATAACAATTTTGTAAAATCAAACAAAGTAAAATTCTTACTATAATTATACTATAACAAATTGCTTTATTCTACACAAACAGTAAATTTTCAGAATGTTCATATTCTGGAATCTGGCTTAATATAATGTAAAAAATTTGTAATTGTATTAAAGATACTAATTTAGCATAATAGATGGTATAATATACTAAAATATTAATAATCAAAATTAGTCGGGAGGAGAGATTTTTGAGAAAAAATTTTAAAATATGTTTTAGTATAGTATTATTTCTATCTATTTTTCTTAACTTTGAAATATTTTCTAATAATAAAGTTTTTGCAAGCCAAAATAATCAATATTCAATTACAAATTTGAATATACCTGCAGATAACATATCTACTTTTCAAAATGGAACTGCCAAAATTAGCAAAAATGGACTTTATGGATTAATTGATGCTAATGGCAAATTATTATTGAAACCTGAATACACTTCTATATATTATTTTAAAAATGGATATATTAAAATTGGAAAAGGTTCTAAATATGGATTAGCTGACAAAGATGGAAACATACTTGTGGAACCTAAATTTGATGATATATCAGATTTTTCAGAGGAAGGCCTTGCAGAAATAAGTCTGAATTCCAAGTGGGGAATTATAAATCAAAAAGGAGTTGTAATTTGTGACCCTCAATTTGATTTCGTGTACGGATATAAAAACGGATTTATGGTAGTTAGAAAAGGTACTAAATATGGATTTGTAGATAAAAATGGTAAATTTCTTTCTGACTGTACATTAGATGATGCTCGTGATTTTAATGACGACTATGCTGCTGTAAAAAAAGGATCTGCCTGGGGACTTTTAGATAAAAGTGGCAACTTCACTGCACTCAATTTTGACGAAATGAAATCCCCTGAAAATGGAGTAGTTCCTATAAAAAAAGATAAAAAATGGGGACTTGCTGATACAAACGGCAAAATAATAATGGAACCAAAATATGATGATTTAACATTTTTAAATAAAAATCTGATTAAATACACAAACGATGGAAAAGTTGGCACACTAGATAGTACTGGAAAAGCATTGCTTGATTCTGATTATGACAACATTACCTATAATAGTGAAGACATGTGGACTGTAAGTAAAAATGGACTCTTTGGAGTTTTAGACAGCTCAGGTAAAATAATTGCATCACCTCAGTTTGACTGGATAGACACTTATACCGAAGGTAAAGCCATAGTAAAATCACACGATAGATACGGATTTATAGACAAGTCCGGTGAAATAACATATAAGTCTGAATTTGATAAAATATATGCTTTTCAAGAAGGATTGGCAAGAGTACAAAAAGGCAATAAATACGGATTTATAAATGACAGGGGAGATACAATAATAGAACCAACTTTTGATGCTGCCTCTGATTTTAAAGAAGGACTTGCTGCAGTTGAAAAAAACAATGGTCCGGAAGGTACAACTACAGATTTAGAATGGGGATATATTGACAGGCTTGGTTCTACTACTATCGGCTATGATTTTGATAGTGCTTCTTCATTTGATAATGGTTGTGCTTTAACACTAAAGGATAACAACTGTACGCTTGTCAAAAATTCAAGCATAAGATTTATTTCAGATAAGACTGAAACAGATTCTTCTAAAGCATGGAAAATACACTTTAATAATCCACTAGATGACAAAACTATAACATACGATTATCCTGATAAGGGTAAAACTACTATAAGCAGTATAGATATGACTATGCAAAATAACATTAAAGTCACTGACAGCAGTGGAAACTACGCAGGAGTAACTTTCAAATTTGAAAGTCCTGATACTATAATAATAAATCCTCCTTATAATGGATATGAAACTAATGAAAAATATACTATTACAGTACTCAATGATATAGAAAATAAATCAAATCAAAAACTAGACTCATATGTTACAAAGATGGATTTTGTAATAAAAAAATAACACCTCAGGGGTTTACCCCTATGGTGTTATTTTTATTTAATTGTTACATTTGCAACATTTTTATTATCCCTTACAGCCATAACACTTACTGGAATACTTTTATATTCAGTCTTTAACTCTTTAGCATATTTCTGTGCAAGAGTTTTTACTTCACTGTCACTTACACCACTTTTAACTACCATAGTAGCTATAGCTCTATTGTTTTGCACATATACCTTTCCATTCATAAGGGATTTTTCCTTTTTAAGCTGAGCAGTTTTGCTTTCATTTACAGTTATCTTAGGTTCCTGATCTTTTTTAGCATTCTGAGTTGTTTTTTGTGCATTAGATGTTGAACTTTTTCCAAATGAACATGCTGTAAATGATACAAATAATGCTAGAATTACAGCTATTACTCCTAATTTTTTAAAACTTTTTTTCATATTGTCATCCTCCATATAATCTATATAATCCATGTAATTATTTCAAATCTAATTTTATCACATCTAAAATTATTTTATAGTGCTTGTACTGTTATTAATAAAAATTTAATTTTCTCCAACTACTACTGTATTACCTATATTATCATTTTTTGATGGAATATAATAAGCAGTATCACCATTAGAATCCTTTAATGTACTAAATAAGCTTCCAGTATATTTAATCATAAAAAATAAAACCATGCTAAATTTTTATTTAACATAGTTTCCATAATATACTATTGAATTTGAAGTAGCTTATTTAAGATTATATTCAAATTGTTCTCTTGCTACCATATAATTGTTCTCAGCATTATTCAAGTTAACCTTCTCACTTTTAAGTGAAAGAGCTGCCGAATCTGCCTGGAGCTGAGTTAATGTACCCTGTGCAACCTTTGCAGCTATAGTATCATAATTTGACTGATCGCTCTCAACTTTTGCATTTTCAGTTGCTACAGTGTCCTCTAGATTTTTTAAATTGTAATAGCTGTTCCATAGATTTGTCTTAATATTCATTTTAGTATCATACAAACTATTTTGAAGATCCTGTATACTTAATCCTGTACTTACCTCTCCAGATGCATCATTATAAGAATACTGCTTGTATATATCTTCTTTTATATTGAGTATAGTCAAATTATTATTTATTTTACCTATATTATAATTATTTTCAGTAGCCTTATCAATTATATCTTGTATATTGCTGTCATTAAAAACTGAATATTGTTTTTGAGTTGAAACTAAAGTTAAATTCCCATCCAAATTCATATTAATAGCCTGCTTGATGCCTAATAAATTCTGCTGAAGCTGGGCTTTTGGTTGATTTAGTGATGCTTCCAGCTGGCTCTTCTGGACTTTTAAAGTTTCAAGGTCATTATTAGTAAGTACTCCCTGTTCTATTTTAGCATTAGTCTGTGCTATCTGAGCATCTACATTTTTTATCTGATCATTGATTGTATTTATCTGGTCTTGATTGCTTAAAGCATTCAAGTACTGCTGTTCTGTAGAAAATTTAAGGTTTTGAAGGGAATCATCCCTGTCATGTTTTGCATCCTTTATGTTCTGTTCATCTGACTTTGGCAGAACATCTGTCTGAAGCTTTATATTTACATACTGGCCATTTGGATAGTTAACCTGAGTTGCACCACTAGCATTTATATTTTCTACATTTGCATTATCTCTATCAAATTGTCTCTGATATAAAAGTATTTTCTGATTTTTAGTTTGGATTGACAAACTATTTTTTTCTATATCATTAAGTACCTGGTCTAAAGTAAGAGTAGCACTTCCTACAATACTATTTGTACTACTTATTGTACTATTAACTGGCGTTCCTGCAGCTGCTGCAAAACACGTACTACCAGTAATTAGAGTTAGTGCTAGTCCAACTACTATACTTAATTTTTTTTTCATTATTTTACCTCCCCTTCAATATCAAAATCTTATAACTAATTGGAAAGCTTAGAAGTATCACTTCCTATATCACAGGCTAATTGCAATTTAAACTGTGCCATCCATATAGCTCTTTCTGCAGATTTCAAATCATTCTGCGCACTTTTTAAATTGGCAGCTTGCGAGTTAAAATCTATTTTACTAAGTACCCCTATATTATATTTCACTCTAGCAGTATCATAATTAGTTTGTGCAAGGTTAAGAGCATCTTTCTTTGATTTAAGCATTCTAGCCTTGACTTGAAGATCATTGTATAAGCCATTTACCTCTGAAGTTATATCAAGTTTCTGAATTTCCAAGCTATCAGTTGCATTATCTATATTAGCCTGAGCAAGTCTATTTGGAATGCTCTGTTTATTTGGGAAAACACCATTTGCAGTATCATATTCAAACTTTTGAAGTTCTATATTCTTCTGCCCAATTAAAATCTCTGCCCTATTTTTAAGGGCATCATTTAAATATTCACTGTAACTCCCTATGTAAGGTGACTCCGTAAGTTTATCCTTAAGAAGTACATCATATCTTGCATATATATCAGTTCCAATGATTTTATTCATATTTTCAATATCCAGATCATACTGTCTCTGAGCTTTTCTGAGTTGATTTTTTTCTGTAATATAATCTGATTCTGCCTTTTTTTCATCAGATGGTGATATAGTTCCAATATTCAATTTTAATTTGGCACTATTATACTGCTCAGTTGCGTTATTAAATTTCTGATTTTCAAGATCTACTGCATCTTTGTCATTCATAACAGCAGTATACTGATTATAAGCAGACAATTTTATCTCATTTTCAGCTACACTCTTCATTTGATTGTATTTATATTCAGAAAACTCATCTTCTTTTGGAGAGTCACTTATCTTCTGCATAAAAGTTAACTTAGTATATTGATCTAAAGATCCCCCACCTTTATCTAATTGATCATCATAAGAACTTGCATTCTTAACATCTTCATTATAGGAATTATGAGCTTGCTTTATTGAAATATCTGCACTCTTTACTTTATATGAATTTATTATGGCAGAATCAATGGAGCCATCTATATTAAGAGTATTTCCTTGTGCAAAAGCAGTACTACCAAATGCCAAACAAATTGTTGTAGTCAGTACTAATATATTAAATCTATTCATTTTCTCCTCCTTTCACTGCATTAAAATGATTATTGTTCTTATACTAACAATTTATAGAATAATTTTATCATAAATATGGGATTATTTCCACAATAATATTACCCATAAATACATCCAAATTGTGGATATAAATATAGGTAATATTTTACTTATGATTAAATTAATTTATGCTTATAGTATACCCGTTCAAATCATCCTGCGAAGGTACATAGGTTGAATATCCCGTTGTGTTGTGGTTTTCACCTCTTATATTTATACTAGAGGAGTTATTTGCAGAAATAGTTACGCTATCTCCCTTGTGTATTGAATCATTGTTAAATCTATAAATTACATCTTTGCCATCTATACTTACCCCTGTTACATTAAGATTTTTTCCTGTAGTATTATCTTTGAATATAAAATCATCATTATAAGATGATACAAGATCATCATCTATATCCTGATTAAATACTACAGTTATATTATTATTATAAGTATTACTACTTGACATAAACATATCTTTATTAATCATTGGAGGAACATATACTGTAGTAGATCCTGATCTTATGTTGCGTCCTGCAGCATCCATAGAATTAGTATTTCCTATGTTCAATGTTGTACTTGAACATCTCTTTATATCATTTATTTTCTGGTTATTTTTAACTCCAGATCTATATGTGAGTATTACATCATTTCCACTAGTATAGCCACTATCTGGAGTATATCCATCAACTGTAAAATCATTAACATCAAAACTATCAAGTGCTTCAGTCAATGAAACTTTAACTGTTATATTTGTGCCATCAAAGGTCATTTTTGCAGTACCTGCTATTATTGATGGTCCGTAACTATCATTATCTATACTTATATCTCCCATATAAGATCCTAAATCAAGCGAATCGCCATCAGTATCTTTTACATTTTTAACTCCCATCTGAAGTACACTTGAACTGCCACTACCACTGCCTAATTTATAACCTGATGGAAATTCAATAGTTACACTCTTATAATCATAAGAAGGTGTTATAATTGCACTTCCTGGAAGACTTTTTATATCACCATCTCCATTTTTAAACATATAATCAGATGCATTTTGAAGATCTGAATCATTCATAGTTTTATTAAAGAATATGGCTACAGCCTGTGGATTATCTGCTCTTCTAACTATTTTTGTAACATTCAATCCTTCATCATCTGTACCTGCAAGAAGTGTAGTATAAGTATCCATTATATTTGCAGGGCTACTTGTATCCGCAACATTCTTTATAGTTAAAGTATATTTGGATCCTTTCAATGCATCATCTTTTAATTTTATATCAAAATTAGTGTTACTGTTTCCATCTATAGATATTGAATTTATGGAATCTATTTTATAAGTTATGTCATTTCCATCAGAGTCAGTAATAGTATAATTTCCCTTATCCTGAGCATAGCTTCTTGTAACTTCTTTATTGAATTTAATACGTATAGTTTCACTGTCTATTATACTTGAAGATGTAATTTTAGGCTTACCACTATTATCTCCTAAATAAAAATTTACAGTAGAATCTTTAATACTGTTTCCAAAAGTATCTTGAACATTACTGCTTACAGTTACCGTATTCTCACCCTTCTGCAATAGGTCATCTACTTTTTCTATTCTAACTACAGTATCACCAGAATTGTAATCAAAGTTAACATAAGAATCATCTAATGTTACTGTCTTACCATTTATCTTATAATTTGAAGATTCAAGTGCTGTCTGCTCATCTACAGGTTGATTATACTTTATATAGATAGTATCAGTATTGTTGCTAGTTACACTATCAACCTGAGGATTTCCACTGGAGGAATTTACAGTGAAACTTTGAGATACAGTACTAAAAGGAATACCTGCTGCATTATCAAATTTACTTCCTGAATCTCCATTTGGCATGATTAATGTATTGCTGCCTATAGGAAGAGGTGAATTAAAATATAAATCTACTCCATCTGCCCAATCACCCGATACATCTCTAAGTTTAGTATAGGTCTTGTTTAATCCATATCCTGTTACACTTCTTCTGTTAATCTTGATAGATGATAATTTGTCATCGCTAATTCTAATAGGTTCTGAAAACTTAACTCTTAGTTTGTTTCCACCTATAGATGTTACAGAATCAAGAGTTGGTACACCATTTTCTTGAAAAGTTATGTGTTTTTCATATTTAGCTATAGTGTTTCCTGAACCTTTAGCAAGTACTTCATTTTTAACTGTAAAATCAACATCTTTAGATTGAGTATAGGGAGTAGAAAAGTTTATAATAACAGTTCTCCCATCCTCCTGAAGTGTAGCTGTAGCAGAAGGAAGTCCATTTCCATCTATTTCATAATTTCCTGTTCTCTCTGCCGAAAGTCTATCCACCTGAGTATTAAAAACTACTTTAACCTGATTTAAACTATTAGCAGTTACAGAATTAACTGTAGCAGTATTATCATACTGTGAAACTGCTGAATTTATATCTGAAATGGAAGTTCCTGAAACTACTCCATTTTCCGATATAAGATTCAAGTCAGTGGTACTCTTTGAATTTGACTTGATGTAACTTATCGCATTTTGAGTCTGAGTATCTCCATCTCCTCCAATCAATACCAATGGAGAGGAATTTATTCCTGCTAGAGATGCTGCTATAAGTGCATCCTGATATCTTGCACCACTTGCATTTGCTATATATAACTTGTCAGATTTCAAATCTCCTGAAAAAGAATTTAAAACATTCAGATTTGTTGCAAATCTGTCTGAACCACCATTTACTCTGTTTGCTGCAGCAATATCATTGTAAACTTTATCACCTACAGTATTTTCAGTTCCTATTACTGTAACTTTTGAGCTTTTATCTTTTATAAAATCAAGTACAGATTTCATTGCAGTTTCATCATTATTGCCAAGTAGAAGTATCTCACCCTTGGCAGCTGCTATTGATGAAGCAGATAATGCATCGGAGAATCCATTTCCCCCTACCATCATTGCATTTGCAGGATCTACTCCAAGTTTGACAAGTTCATTCGCTACAGCAGCATTTGTTTCATATCTATTGCTGCCGCCAAGTTCAATTAAATTATAGCCTGAATTTTTTAGAGTATTTCTTATAGATTGGGATATAGAAGCATTTCCACCTACAACATATATGTTTTTAGGCTTTAATATATCCAGTGCACTTTTAGCATTACTATTTAAAGATGCACTTTGAGTCAAAAGTATTGGTGCCTTTAATTGTTTTGAAAGAACTGTTGCGCTTACCGAATCTGCATATCCTTCACCGGATACAAGTATTACATTATCAGTGCTTGTCCAATTAGTAGTTGCAACTTTAGCAGCAGTTTCATAACTGTCAGTTCCACCTAATTGGGTAACCTGTCCAGGTGCAGCTTTTGCAGCTGCTGCTGGCAGTGTTGACATTATAAGAGACAGGGCAGCTGCACTACCTATAGTTTTTATTCCATTTTTATTCATATAATTTGCTACCTCCAATCATTTTTGCTATTATATGAATATTGTACCATAAAACTACCCCATAGGTGGTAGCAAAATATGGTATCACCTATGGGGTAGCTTACATTTTTTAACAGACACCTATCACCATATAAAAATGTCTTTTTTTCCTACAGCAATGATTAATACTTTCTTTTTACTCTCTCCATACATTTTAAGCTGTTTTAGTCCCTGTTGTTTTACTTTTTCTAAAGTATTCCTGTCACTTTCCTTTATATACTTTAATTCTATAATCCACTGAAATTTAGTTATATCCTTAAGCTGAATTTTTCTTTTAAGCATTAGATCTACATAGCCTTTATTGTTTTCATCTTCACTTTTTATGAAATAAGTGCCATCTACACCCAAAAGGGTAAGGAACATCATCTTTACATTTTTTTCATCCATCTGTATTAAATCTCTGTTAGACAAATCCTCCAATATACTTTTTACAAGGTTTATTAAGGGTTCAATGTTTCCACACATTCTCATTTCAGTTACTGCATCTCTAACATTTTTCATCTGTATATCGTACTCAGTATTTAACTTCTGAAAATACTGTTCCCAATAAATAGTCTTGATTACGTAATTAGGTACTCTAAGTATTGTTCCACCTGGGCCCTGTTCCTTTATACTGAGCATTCCAAGGTAAAACAGCAGAGATTTAAAATTTTCCTTCTCGCTGTACATAGTGTGAATATTAAATCTATCTACAAGAATTGTTGATGTTTCACCGGTGGACATTATTTCCTTTAAAGCTTCTCTATCATTAAAATTATATGCCAGCTGATTGACCCTGCCATAATCTGTTTTTACATTATTATCTATCATTTCTTTAGGATAACGGTTATATAATAAATAACCATCAAGAAAATACATTGCCATGTCCGGATTGAAAACAGATTGACTATTTTCGCTAAATTTATATCCGTTATAGTACTCAGTCATATCTTTACATATCTTTACATATCTTTACATATCTTTTTTCTAAGGTTTGCGTCATTTAAACCAACTTCATCCATAATCCATGAAAGTTCATCTCTTGTAAAACCAAGCATTGCATTAAGATTTTCATCTAAAGTATAGTTTCTTGTTATATTAAATCCGCTAGTTAAATCATCCAGCATTATAGGACTTACTCCTGTCATGAATATCCTTGTAAAATTGTCCATGGTGGCATCTTTTATAGCTTTATAAAAAACTTTAACAAAACCTTCTCCGTGAAGTATGCCCTTATAAGTTTCCTGCTTTCCTCCAGTAATTAACTCATTGGCAAAATTATCATATTCATCTATAAGGACAAATATCTGCTGATTGTTTGTTTTGCTTAGCATATTTATATGAGATACTACCATTTCAGCACTCATATCCTCAAAAGGCAATTTTTTTTCTCCTAATAAATCATAGTATTTATATAAAAATTCTGTTGCAGATGATATGACTTTAAAATTAAAACTTTTTCTAAGATCTTCTTCACCATGTCCTGAATCTATTCCTGCAAAACTTATTTTCCAAACAAGAAATTTATTTTTATTTTTTGTAGGTTTTTTACCTATATATAGATCTCCAAATAAATCTTTAAATTTATCCTTTTTATTTATACTATAATAGTTCTCCAGCATGGATATAAATAAACTTTTTCCAAACCTTCTAGGTCTTATAAAAAACTGATAAGGTGCATATCTATCTAATAGCTCTATATAAGATGTTTTATCTACATAAATATAATCTTCTTCTCTTAAAACTTCAAAATTAGAAATTCCATAGGGTATCCTTTTCATATTCACAACTCCCTCATACGTTTCTTTATCTAATTTTACCATTTTACAGTGAAATAATACAGCATGTAAAGATTCTTCGAATTTTTTTAATCTACTTTACTGTGAAATATATATTTATACTCTACACAACAAACTTACCATTGAAATAAAAAATTAATTTGGTATAATTAAATTAACAAAGGACAAAAATAAAAGCAAGGTGGCCTAACACCTTGCAGTATATATTTTAGTTGCACAATAGCAACTGGTATAACTAATTATTTAATAAATAAAAAAGCGGCCATAGCCGCGTTATTTCGCTTCGCTCAACTTCTTTTGGGCGTAGCCCTTTAACTAGGCTGCTTTATTATATTTTTTATTATT
>NZ_JAGGLM010000019.1 GCF_017874415.1 Clostridium algifaecis | reverse complement strand
TTTTAGGAATAATGTCTTCCTCTAAGAGTTATCTGCACAAAAATAACATAACCAATATTTTTGAGCCAGCTTGAAATTAGTTTCCGAGCTTACTCTTCATATTTTCTATTTGCCTTTTTCGAATCACCTTTACACATAACATGTGCAACTCTAGGTTCAACAGCCTCTGCTTTCTTTCCTGTTAATTCTGCTACCTTATCTGCTACAGCAGCTTTTCCTGGAACACAAAGATTTGGGGCTACATCTTTATCAAGTACTACTGCCTCTGCATAAGCACGGCATCCTGCAAATCCACAGCCTCCACATTGACCTTTTGGGAGTTCTTCTTCAACTAAATCTATAAGTGGATTTGATTCAATAGCAAATCTTTTATTTGCATATCCAAGCACAAGCCCGAATATCAATCCTGTAACTGTCATTACAACTAAAACCATAATTGCTATTTCCATAATTTACAAATCTCCTTTCTATACAGCTATCATTCCTGAAAAACCAAGGAAAGCCAATGCTAACATTCCTGCAAGAATAAAAGCAATTCCAAGTCCTTCAAGTGGTTTAGGTACATCAGCAAGTCTCAATTTTTCTCTTAAACTTGCCATCAAAATTATAGCAAGTGCAAAACCCATTCCTCCTCCAATAGCATTAACTACACTCATAAGGAATGAATAGTTTGAATCTACATTTAAAAGAGGTACTGAAAGCACAATACAATTTGTTGCTATTAAAAGTAAATAAATTCCCCACATATTATAAAGTGCAGGTGCCTGTTTTTTAATTATCATCTCAAGAAGTTGTACAAAACTTGCAATTAAAAGTACAAAAACAACTGTAGTTAAAAAAGTTAAATGGAATGGTAAAAGTACAAAGTGATATACAATCCATGCAAATATAGAACTAAGTGTCAAAACTGAAGTAACTGCCATTCCCATACCAACGGAAGCATTTAAATCTTTTGAAACTCCAAAGAAAATACAAAGTCCTAAAAATCTAGTCAAAACAAAGTTATTTATAACTACTGAACTTATAAATAAAGTAAGATACGCCATTACATTTCACCTCTGCTCATTTTTAACTTTTCCTGGTGCTGGTTATATATCTTAACTATAGAAACTAAATATCCAATTAATATAAAACCACCAGGAGGTAAAATCATGATAAGAGCTGGATTATACCATGCCCCTAATACTTTAAATCCAAATATAGCTCCTGAACCAAATAATTCACGAATTATTCCAATTACAACAAGAGCAATACAAAATCCAGTTCCCATACCAAGTCCATCAAAGAATGATGGTATTACTTTATTTTTTGATGCGAAAACTTCTGCACGTGCAAGTATAATAGCAAAAACAACTACAAGAGCCAGATATATACCCAAAGCTTTATACAAAACTGGTGCAACTGCTTGAAGTACAAGTTCAACCATAGTAACTATTGTAGCTATCGAAGTAATATATACTGGTACACGAACTTTTTGATTAACAAACTTTCTAGTTATAGAAACTACTGTATTATTTGCAGTTATAACAAACATTACAGATAATCCCATTGTAAGTGCATTGACTGCTTTGCTGGTTACTGCTAATGCTGGACAAAGGCTTAAAGCAAGCACGAAAATAGGATTTTCTGCAATTATGCCTTTTTTAAATATGTTCCATAAATTCTTCATATTACTACTTACCTCCTGTATACTTAGTAACCTGAACTACAGCCTCTTTAACGCCTTTAGTTACAGCTCTAGAAGTTATAGTAGCACCAGTCATAGCTTGAACATGTTTTGTATCTGATTTATCTTTTGTTACTTCCAAGCCATCTGCACCTTTATTTCTTAATTCTTTTCTAAATGGCTCTTCAGCAGCATTTGCTCCAAGTCCTGGCGTTTCATTATGAGATACAATGCTAAAATCAATAACTTTTCCTTGTGGTGTAACTGCGACAAGCATAGTTATAGCTCCGCCATATCCTTTACTGGAAGCCGGAACAACATATGCTATAGTCTTATTTCCTTTTTCTGCCGCATACCAATCCTTTTTCCCATTAACTTCTTTAAAATTATCTGCATTAGTTACTAATTGTTTCATAGACTGATTTTTTAGCTGTACCTGTTTTTTTGCTGCTACTGGAGCTGTAAAATAATATGTCGTTGCAATTATAATACCAGATATAAAACAGGCTGCTGTTAAATTTTTAGCAACATTAAAAATAGAAAACTTATCCTTTGCCATAAAATTACCTCCCTGCTTCTGAACCAAATTTCTTTGGTTTAACTAAACGATCAATTAATGGTGTAACAGCATTCATCAAAAGTATTGAATAACAAACTCCCTCAGGATAACCACCTTTTAATCTTATAAGTACAGTAATTGCTCCAGCACCGATTGCAAATATAATTTGTCCCTTTATAGTTATTGGAACTGTAACCATATCTGTAGCCATAAAGAATGCTCCTATAACAAGTCCTCCAGCCATCATATGGAATATTGGATCTCCAGTAAATGCACCACTTGGTCCAAATATCCATGTTAAAATTCCTACAGTAGCAATCATAGTAACTGGAATCTGCCAATTTATATAATGTTTGTATATAAGATATGCTCCACCTAAAACAAGAAGTATTGTTGAAGTTTCACCTATACATCCATTTCTATTTCCTATAAATAAAGCCTTATAAAGATTACCTGTGCCGCCAAAAGTTTCTACTAATTTAGAATATCCTTGAAGTTTTAAAATTCCAAGAGGTGTAGCTGATGATACTACATCTACGCTAGTTGTCATTTTACTCCATAGTGTCATTGCTGCCGGCCATGAAGCCATCAAAGCTGCTCTTCCTACGTGAGCTGGATTGAATATGTTGTATCCAAGTCCACCCATAGACTGCTTTGCTATTGCTACCGCTATAAAAGATCCTATTCCTACCATATAAGGTGGCATTTCAGGCGATACACTCATAGCAAGCAAAAGTCCTGTTAAAAATGCACTTCCATCACTGATAGTTATTGGTTTTTTTCTTATTTTTTGAACTATTGCTTCTGTTATAACTGCTGATAAAATACTAACTATCATGATCTTTAAAGCTGGAAATCCAAAATGATAAATTCCAAATATCGCAGCTGGAGCAAGTGCTATATTTACACTCCACATTATTTTAGATATAGACTCGTCACATCTTACATGTGGTGAAGTTGAAACAGTAAAAATTCTTTTTTTTGTTAATTCCGTTTCTGCCATTTTTCATAACCTCTCCTTTATTTTTTTTCAGCTTTAGCCTTATTAGCTGCATTTCTTGCCTTGTCCTTAGAATATTTAATATACTGGACAATGTTTCTCTTAGCAGGACATGTAAATACACAGCTGCCGCATTCTATACAATCTAAAAGATTATAGTCTTCCTTGGCTTCTTCATATAAATCATTTTGTCCAAGAATACTTAGCATACTTGGATTAAGTCCCATAGGACATGCATTTATACATCGTCCACATCTTATACATGGGGATTCTTCTCCAGTGTTTGCATCTTCTTTTGAAATAGCCAGTATGCCTGAAACACCTTTAATTACAGGAACATCTAAATTTGATAGCGCAAATCCCATCATAGGTCCACCTGTAATTAATTTAACTGGATCTTTTGAAAAACCACCGCAAAATTTTATAACTTCCTCAAAGGTTGTACCTATTCTTACCAAAATATTTTTTGGTTCTTTAATTGCGCCTCCACTTACTGTTGTTATTCTCTGTATAAGTGGAATATTTCTTTCTACAGCATCACTTATTGCAATTACTGTACCTACATTTTGAACAACTACCCCTACATCAACTGGAAGCCCGCCTGATGGAACTTCTTTCCCTGTTAAAACTTTTATGAGCATTTTTTCTGCTCCCTGTGGATATTTAGTAGGTAGCCCAACGACTTCCACTCCTGTGCCAGAAAATGCTTTTTTCATATTTTCTATAGCATCTGGTTTATTATCTTCTATACCAACATAACATTTTTTAGGTTTTAAAAGTTTCTCTACTATTTTAACTCCACTTACTATTTTGTCATCATACTCAAGCATAGCTCTGTGGTCTGCTGTTAAATATGGTTCACATTCAGCTGCATTTAAAATAAATGTATCAACTGTTTTGTCTTTTGGTGGACTCAACTTTACATGAGTTGGAAAAGTAGCACCACCCATTCCTACAATACCTTTTTCTTTTATGATGTCCATAATTTCATTTTCACTTAAATCTTCAAATTTTCTTGAAGTTGGAATTCCTTCTTCCCACTCATCTTTTCCATCATTTTCAATGACTATGGATGTACACATTCCAAAATTAGGATGAGGGTAATCGCCTACGTCTAATACCTTGCCAGAAATCGATGCATGTACATTGCTAGATACAAATCCACCACTTTTAGCAATTAACTGACCTTTC
Organism: Clostridium algifaecis; assembly: GCF_017874415.1. GTDB lineage: Bacteria > Bacillota > Clostridia > Clostridiales > Clostridiaceae > Clostridium_B > Clostridium_B algifaecis. The sequence continues at coordinate 39,726 of NZ_JAGGLM010000019.1, read as the reverse complement.
TTTACCAAATCACCTTTTTGTACAACAGGTGAAGCTGGAGCTCCAATATGTTGTCTAACAGGTATAAATACCTTATCAGGTATGGGAGCTATTTCGATGGGCTTATTGGCTGTATATTTTTTGCTGCCATCAGGATGAACTCCACCCCTAAAACTTTTTATCACTATCAACACCTCTTTCAATAAATTTTGTTACAGGAAACTTCCTGTAACAAAATCTTAGTTAGTTTTATATTAAATTTATAAAAACATTATGAAAACATATTGTTTAACAATACTATAATAAAATATTTACAGAAATATATCAATATAATATTCCAAATATCTACAAAATACGTTTTATAACTGGTTTCATAGATTGCTTTTTTCCAGTAGATTTATCAAAAATTTTTACATACAAAAGTGATAAAACAAATAATACTATACCTCCTACTATTTGAAATGTTTTTTCATTTCCACCAATTTTATCAGCTAAAACAGTTCCAATAAATACTCCTAATAAGATTGCAATAATTGGCAATATATACACAACAAATGCAGCTTTTAACATATTTGTCTGTTCTATTTCAAACATAACATGCTGACCTGGTTTTGCTCCGATAGGATTTTTAGCATTAACTACAGATGCAGCAGCTCCAGGACAAGCACCACAATTTTCACAATCACCATGTTTGCTTGTCCTAACTTTAGCAATATCGTTATCAACTTCAATTACAATGCCTGAAGATTCATTTTTCATTTATATTACCTCCTTAAATTAGTGATTGTTTTCACAATTCAACTAAAATTTAATTACATTTTAATTATATCACAATTTATAAAAATTTCATCCTGTGTCACTACTTTTTTTTATTCTGTACTAATATCTTATTATAACAACTTTTTAGTACCTATAAATCCAAATTTTAAAAAGCAATTTAATTGAATATTGTTAATTTATAAACATATAAATTTAGTTTCTGTATTATAATTATTTTTACATCTGTTATAATATTTTTATATATTATCTTTTCTTCTTATAAAAATCAAATCATATTATAAAATATTAAAATTGTAGCACCTGATATTTTGTTAAATATTTATTTAATAATTTTATACTGTAAAATGTTATATAATTATTTTATAATAACTAATTTAAAAGGTGAGATTACATTTATGAATAAATCAGACAAGGATATTTTAAAAAAAATATGTGAATATTGTATTACCAATTACTCCATATCAAACAGTTCTCCGATTATATCTTCCCTTATATATGAGCTCTGTAAATTTCACAATATAGATGCAATTCCCGTACAAGGAATTATAACTATATGTATTAATAATATTTATAGTAGAAGCTTTGCCCATTGTTTTAATGTTTATGATGGTATCATAATAGATGCCAGTATATATGAATATGCATTAATAAACAAAAGAATAGAACATCTTATACCAATGTATATAGTTGATCATATTCCTTATCACATAGAATACTCAATACAGAACCCTATGTCCGAGGACTATCGTTTTAAATTTTCCAAAGAATTTTTAAGTACTATATCAAATAATATTAAATTTATGGATCATATACATTTAAAAAGATTTAATTTAACAAATGATTCTAAGAAACAAAATTTATTTTATTGCCATTAACATAATATTAAATAAAAATATGCAAGGACTGTTTCAAAATTTATTTTTTAACAGCCCTTGCATATCTAAAAATTAAATTTATTTAAAAAGTGAAACCTATGTATTCTGAAAGTATTTCCAGCTTTTAGTGAAGTGCTGTATATTTTCTTTCCATCTTTATAAATACATAACTTTCCAACTTTATCTCCTTTTTTTATAGTGCAGCCTATCTTTTCCGGTTTTATTATCTTTGTAGTATATTTACATTCAGGATTTACAGGTATAATTATGTCTTCTCCATACTTAAGTCTTAGTTTCTTTTTATTTAAATTTATATCAACAGCATTATCATCTTTTGAAAACATCTTTTTAAATTCATAATTATTATTCACATATTCAGATATCTTTTTTGTCTCCTTCCACCTGCCAGGACAATTTAATACTACTATAATTACCTCATTTCCATTGATGTTTACAGATGTAACCAGGCATTTTCCAGCTTTTCCTGTATATCCTGTTTTAACTCCATTAGCATATGGAATTTCCCAGAGAATTTTATTTATATTATGATAACTTCTAGTAAAATCATTTTCCTTTCCATCTACATCTTTTGAATTTACAATTTTAGTGAAAAGTTCATTTTCTCTGGCTTTGCTGGTAACTACCGATAGATCATATGCGGTTGAATAATGCTCATCCTTGTCAAGTCCATGTGGAGTTTCAAAATGAGTATTAAGTACTCCTATCTCGCTTGCATATTCATTCATAAGTTTTACAAATTCCTCTACATTTCCGCTTACACCCTCTGCAATAGCTATTGCAGCATCATTGCCAGATCTCAACATGAGTCCGTATAAAAGTTCTTTAAGTTTAATATTTTCACCTTTTTTGTAGCCGACGGTCGATCCCCTAACACCTGCTGATCTCTTAGAAATTTCTATCTTCCTATCCAAATTTCCATATTTTATTGCAACTAATGCCGTCATAATTTTAGTTGTACTAGCCATAGGAACTAATTGATAAGCATTTTTTTCATATAATACAACCTTTGATTTACTATCCAGTGCTATAGCACAACCAGCTTGTATATTAGGAGATTTATTTTTACTATTTTTATCTGCCATTACTACATTAGTATTTATATTGATAACTATAGAAAAAATTAATATGAATACTAAAAAGCTCTTTAATTTTTTATTCATCTGGATATTCCTCCTAATTAAACGAGAATTTATTTATACATAAATTATTTTTTACTAAAATAATTAAATTAAACCTAATCTTAATTCCACTTAAGTATATAATTTACAATTAAGGTTATACTTATATACATATTTATTTATACAAAAATATCCTAATTAAATGGTGGTATTTCATTGAATGTTTATTTTACTAGCTATTTTAATAATTTTATTCATTTTGTTATTTGTACCTATACCCATTAAACTTCATTTTAAATACAATAATAAGAAACTTCAGCTTTACATTTTTAATATAGATATAGTTCATAAATTTAAGAATCAAAAAAAGCGCAAAAAAAAATCAGCAAAAAAAAATATTGATTCTGCAAAACATATTAAAAAAGTAAAGTTCATTTTAAAATCAATTAAAAATATTGGGTTCAAAATTCCTATAAATATTAAGTTGAATATGTCATATGGACTTAATGATGCAGCTTATACAGCTATTTTATATGGAATCATAAACTCAATTATTCAATCACTTTTTATATTACTTTCCAAAGTATTTATATTTAAAAAATGTAAAGTAAATTTATCTCCCTATTTTAATAAAAATTTTTTTAAGATAGAAATTACTAGTATAATTTACATAAGTTTTGCAAAAATTATGTATATAGTTTTACTATTAGCTATAAAAAAAATTAAATTAAAACAAATAACATAATTATGCAGATCAAGGAGGAATTTTTATGGATGGTCATCCTATAGAAAATTTATTAAAAAGCACCATGGAAAATTTAAAAGATATGATAGATGTCAATACTATAGTAGGAGACGCAATAGAATCAAAAGATGGTTCCTTAATAGTCCCAATTTCCAGAGTATCTTTTGGCTTTGCTTCCGGTGGAAGTGAATTCAATACAGAAAATGAAGACGAATCAAAATCCAATTATCCATTCGGTGGAGGTTCCGGTGCAGGAGTTACAGTTAAACCTATAGCGTTTCTAGTTACAAAAGGTGATTCCGTGAGACTTTTGTCTCTCAATCAAAATAATACTTATGATAAAATAGTAGATTCTATTCCTCAAATAATGCAATTTGCAAAGGAAATGATGTGTTCGAAAAAAACTAATGATAACTATAAAAAATCTAACGATAGTTACAAAAGTAAAGAATATAACAGTCAATCATCTGACAAAGTAAAAGACAAATATAATGAATAATATAAAAAATTCAGGCTTACCTTATAGCGTAGGCCTGAATTTTTTATATTATCTATTTTCTAATAATTGACTCTTACAATCCAGAATTTTATATTTTTATCATTCCAGCCCAAGTCCCATGGAACTTTATCCCTGTCGGTATTATGACATGTAACAAGAGCATATCCTTTTGAATCTATACCTGTTACCATGGAAATATGAGTTATGTCTCCTTTTTTTTCATAGGCTACAAAATCGCCCGGAAGAAGTCTATAAGATGCTTTATATACTTTTTCATAACTCCCATGAGCTATAACAGATGCTCTTCCGCTGTATATCATATACTCCTTAAATCCATCAGCATTCAGCCATGCTCTTGTAGCACCACTATTATCATAACTCCATGAAGAATTTTTTTTGAATTTGCCGCCTTCAAATAATATCTGAGATGCAAAATTAGCACAATCTCCGCCCTGTGAATTATAGTTTCTGTATTTTTTATTATATTTGAAACCATATATTTCTTCAGATGCTATTCCACAATATCTGTCAGCATATTCAACTACTGATTTTCTTCTATCACTTATTGTAGACATGTCTCTAATATTTTGTGACATTATATAATTCTTTATTGAGTCCACCTTTAAATTATTTATTTTCAGTGAATCTGCAAAAGGATCCTTATACCACTCTTTTGTAACAATCCATCCATTATCCTTTTTTACAATATTTAATATATGCGATGTTCCTATTCTGAAAACATTAATAACATCCGGTTTATCATTATATGCATATCTATATTGGGTTGAGCAAATCAAATTAACAGAAAGTTTATCTCCATTTTTTCTAACTCTCTTAACTATCACTTTAGGAGTTATGTCTTTAAATTTTATTCCCTGTTTTTCTTCCCAGTTTTTAATATATTTCATCTTTTTTTCTTCATATTCATATGCCCAAGTACCATACTTTGTATTCTTGTCATAAATATTTTCTACAAGCTTAAGATTTCCTTTCAATATAGCATTATTTCTATCACTAAATATTTTCTGAATTTCAGTCTGGATCTCATCTTTAGTATAAGCTTCCTCACCTTTTACTTTAAAAGCAAATAGATTAATTACAAACAAGAACAACAGTATTATATTTGCAAAACGAATGCCTGTTTTCATCAGAGAAAATTTCATATCCATACTCCTATCTCAATAATTGTAATTTAATTGACATATATATTATCTCCAATGAAACATAATTACATTCTGTTAATTTTTTCAATATATTCTTTTACATTTTTGTCCTCGCTGGGAGCTCCTGCATACCATTTTTTTTCATTATTATTTTTATTTCCAAAGTATCTAGCTTTTAAAATTATTTCAGGCCTGTATTCAAAATGTAATATATCAAAGTGGTTCCATTTTCCACCCCATACAAAGTTATTTTTTTCAAATGTTTCTACAATTTCTTTAGGATAAAAATTTATTCTGCTATCTCCTTCATTCTTACTTACCCATTTCCAGTAATCTTTCCTATCACGAGCCAGGTCTATAGCTATTCCAAAAGAATGAGGACTTTTTAAATTAGTTCCTGAAATATTCCTATAGTTAAATGTGCCACTGCTTGGGAACAAACAAGAAGATACCTTTCTGTTACTTCTAGCTATAGGTAAAAGCTCATTTACAGCATTTTCAAGAGATTTTGCAGCATTATTATTTCCATTAAACTGAAATCTCCTATAGCCTAAATTTGCCATCTTAAGATTAGCCTCAACTTTGCTCTTAGACTGTCCATATACCTCATTTAAAATAGGATATACCCTTAACCGTCCAGGATCTACATTTTTATCCATAACTTTATTTATTGAAGTAAGTGGATAAGGCTGTTCCAACATATCCTGAATATCTGTATTGAATAATTTTTCATCGAAGCTTTTATTTTTCTTATCATCATATAAAACTTTTTTTCCTGAGTTCATTATGATATATACTGATCCATCATTTTCTTTTGTTACATCTTTAATATATTCAGGATATGCCATCATTAAACATAATATATCCTGTTTCATTGTAATTTCATATTTACTAGAGTCTGTAGCTCTTACAGGACTTGCTAGTGTAATAATTACGCATATTGTAATAATTATCTTTTTCAACTTAATACCTCCAAAAGTAAATAATTTTTTATTTCTCTTTTAGGATAGTATCTTTTAAAATTAATAATTTATTCAAATCACATTCCCGGTCAAAAAAAATACACTTTCCATAGGCAGAAGTGCCGCTCCAAATATAGCAGCATTGCCTCCTAAACTTGAAAACATAACATTACATTCGTTCTTATCATATAGGCTATTATCCTCAAATACTTTATTTATTAAGTCTTCTTCTATTAAATCTTTATATGAAAACACTTCTCCACCTATAATTATATTTTGTGGATCAAAAATTAAAATTATATTTTTAATGCCCTCCGCTAGAAATCCTACATAATTATCAAGTATTTCTTTAGCCTTTAAATTGTCCTTAGTCATATCTAAAAAATCATTTAAGCTCTTATTTTTAACTCCAAATTCTTTTTTATACTCATTTAAAAGTGCTTTTTTTGAAGCATATACTTCCCAGCAGCCTTTTTTTCCACAATTACACCTTCTGCCGTTTTTTACAACAGTCATATGTCCAATTTCACCTGCTCGCTTGTTAATGCCTTTATAAACATTGTTGTTTATAATAATACCAGCGCCTATACCTTCTGTAATAGATATAAATACAAGATTATTTTTATACCCTTTAAAATTAATAAATGATTCTGCATAAGCTGAAGCGTTTGCTTCATTTTCTATAAAAATTGGCATTTTAAAGTTCTTTTCAAACTCTTTAAAATATATATTTTTTACTTTAAAATTTGTCATGTTTTTTAGAAAAAGCTTTTCTTCATCAATAGTACCTGGAAGAGAAAAACCAATGCCGAGTATTTTATCAAATGGGATTTTGTATACACTTAAAATATCTTCTATTTCGTCCTTTATTTTTAAAATCAAGCTTCTAAAATCCTGCACTTCTTCCGGCATATCAAATGCTCTTTCTTCTATTATATTAAAGTTCAAATTTGTCAAGATTATTCTAACTTTATCTTTTGTAATACAAACGCCAAAAGAATATCTTGAATTAGGAAGGAATCTAATAATTGTTGGTTTTCTTCCGCCTGTAGATTCTGCAACACCAGCATCATCCACAATTCCTCTCTCTATAAGTTCATTTATATTATTTATAACTGTTGGAATGCTTATATTCAGTTCTTGCGATATTTCTTGTTTTGTAAGTTGCTTATTTCTATACAGCAAATTAATTATTTTTTTCTGATTCAATATTTTTATAGTTTCCTGATCTACAGATTTTAATTTATTCATTCCAATGCCACCATTCAATTTTAAAAATTATTTTATATAACTCTATAATTAAGTATTATAACATTAATTTATATAGTTTTTAAATGGGCTTTATAAATAACAAAAATGGTGTTGATGATTTTTTTCATCAGCACCTAAAATTGTAAAAATAATAAGTTGAAACTTATTTGTCAGTTGCAAGTTCTTGTTTTGCTTCGCCAGCACATGCTCTAAGAGTCTCTTCAATTTCTTCAAGTGAACGATTACGTGTTTCAAATACTTTATAATGAACAAACCAGATTGCTGCAAAACAAATAACACCATAACCTATGAATAAATTACCAGTGCCAAAGTAACTTAGTAATGTTGGAAATGTTAATGATACTACTGCGTTAGAAGCCCAGTTAACTACACTTCCAAACGAATTACCTAAACCACGAATATTCAATGGGAATATTTCACCAATCATTACCCACATTACAGGTCCCCAGGTAGCTGAGAAGAAAGCGATGTAAACGGTTAATGCAACGACGCAAATAATTGAACCTGTAAATGAACCATTAGACAACTTCATTGAAAAGCTCATAACCAGTAAAGAAACACCCATTCCAAGGCCGCCATAAATCAACATTTTTTTACGATCAATTTTATCCATTATAGAAACAGCTATGGCAGTAACTATAACATTAAAAATCCCAATTCCAATATGAGCGAGTAAAGCTGCTTGAACACCAAAACCAACATCAGTAAAAATAGTTGGTGCATAATAAAGAACTGTATTACAGCCCATAACCTGTTGGAAAACAGCTAAACCAATAGCAATAACCAATGCCGGACGAACAAATTTGCCGAATAACTCGCTAAGCCCACCACTTTTAATCGCAGCTTGTTTCTTAATATCAACAAGTTCAGCGTCAACAGCTTTTTGATTATGTTCATTCATTTGATTCAAAACTTCTTTAGCTGCATCAAGTTTTCCATCTTTAACTAAGTAACGGGGACTTTCAGGCAGTACAAGAGCTCCCAAGAAAAGTATTGCAGATGGAATAGCTGCAAATCCTAACATCCAACGCCATCCAGTATATAGACCAGAGAAACTATAGTTAGTAATATATGCTAATAAAATTCCACTCATAACCATTAATTGAAATAAGCTTGACATAGATCCACGTTTTTCAGCAGGCGATAATTCTGCCAAATATGTTGGAATTAATGCTGATGCAGAGCCAACTGCCATACCAAGAATAATACGGGATATAATAAGTGTACTAAATCCTTTTGAAAATGCTGATCCAAGTGCTCCAGCAAAGAAAATAACTGCTGATAACAAAATAAGCTTTCTACGTCCATACTTATCAGACATTGGTCCAATAATTGCAGCTCCAAGAACGGCTCCTACTAATACAGCACTAACAACCCACCCTTGCTGCCATGAGTCAAGACTCATCTGTTTTTGAATAAATAAGATTGCTCCTGAAATAACTCCAGTATCATAACCAAATAGAAGACCGCCAAGTGCGCCAAAAATATATACCATTGTACTATTAATTTTTACTCCCATTAAACACATCTCCTTTTTTAATTTATATAACTGAAAATTTGTATATCGTCATATGTTTGTACTCATCTCCTGCTTTCAATACAGGAGATTTAAAATTATCATGGTTTATTGCATCAGGAAAATATTGAGTTTCAAGACAAAGTGCATTATTTTTAGCATAACAAGCATTGTCTTTACAATTTTGAGACTCATTTATATAATTTCCTGAATAAAATTGCACTCCTGGTTTAGTCGTATACACTTCCATAACTCTTCTACTGTAAGGATCAAACACTTTTGCTGCCATTCCTAGATCATTATCCTTTTTATTTAATATCCAATTGTGATCATACCCATGTCCATAAATTATTTGATCATAATTACTTGATATATTTTTACCTACAGTAGTAAGCTCTCTAAAATCCATAGGTGTATCCTCTACACTTTTTATTTCACCTGTCGGAATACTACTTTCATCATTTGCAGTAAACTTATCTGAATTTATCATAACCTGATGCTTCAATATACTGCCAGATGAATGTCCCGATAAATTAAAATAGGAATGATTGGTCATGTTAACTATTGTGTCTTTATCTGAAATTGCAAAATAATCAATTTTGAACTTATTATCATCAGAGAGAGTGTATATGATTCTAGCACTTAAATTGCCAGGATATCCTTCTTCACCATCTCTACTCAAGTAAGACAATTCAATACATTGATTTTCCTCATTATCAGTGTATGTTTTCGATGACCACAGAACTTTATCAAATCCCTTAATTCCACCATGGAGTTGATTTTCTCCCTCATTTTTCGTTAAACTGTATATCTGATCATTTATTTTAATTCTAGAATTTCTTATTCTATTCGCATTACGTCCTATAGTTGCACCGAAAAAAAATTTGCCATCTATATATCCCTGTAAATTATCATATCCAAGTACTATATCATCAAATCTGCCATATTTGTCTGGTACCATAAGAGATACAAGGGCAGCACCAAAATTTGATATTTTTATAGTCATTCCATTACGGTTTTTTACGGTAAAAAGATATACTTTTTTATTTTCTGGTAATACTCCAAATAATTCTTTTACAATCCCCATAATATAAAATCTCCTTAAAAATTTTATAAGTTGTTTATTTCTGTAAATTTGTTCTTTAAACAGTAATATAGTGATGAATATACTTTATAAATTTTATTATATTTTTCAACATTTTCTTTTATTGGCTCTACACTATCTGATGTCTTTATAAGTACCTTGCATGCTTCATCAACAGATTTAAAAAGTTTACATCCTACAGCTGCAAGTATTGATGCCCCGTATGCCGGTCCTTCTTTAGAATTAACTATGTTTACCTTAAGATTAAATACATCCGCAAGTATATGTCTCCAGAGCTTGCTCTTTGCTCCCCCTCCATTTACTCTTATTTCACTCATTTCAACATTCATACTTTTAAGTATCTCAAGAGAATCTCTAAGTGCAAAACAAACTCCCTCTAAAATAGCTCTTGTCATATCTCCTCTTTTATGAGTTATATTAAGACCAATAAAACTGCCTTTTGCATCAGGATCATTATATGGTGTTCTCTCACCCATAAGATAAGGTAAGAATAATAATTTATTACTACCTACAGAAGATCTTCCAGCTTCTGAAAGCAATTTCTCAAATGCATCTCCATCTGTATCTAAATTAACATTCTCAACCCACCATTTAAGACTTGATGCAGCTGAAAGAATAACACCCATTTGATGCCACTTCCCATTTGCATGACAAAATGAATGTAATCTATTTTCCTTGTCCATGTAGAACTTTTCGCTGCTTGAAAATACTACACCTGAAGTTCCAAGTGACACTGAAATCATACCTGAATCAACTACACCCGTGCCTACAGCACCAGCTGCCTGATCTCCAGCACCAGCTATAACTAAAGTTTCAGTCGAAAGTCCTGTTTCTCTTGATGCTTCCTTAGATACATTTCCTATAACATCAGATGATTCATACACTTTAGGCAAAACCTTTTCTTCTATCTTGAGAAGTTCTACAATTTTTTTAGACCATTTTCTATTTTTAACATCAAACATTATAGTCCCTGAAGCATCTGATACATCAGATGCAAATATACCTGTAAGTTTAAAACTTATATAATCTTTTGGGAGCATAATATGTGCTATTCTCTTATATATATCCGGTCTATTTTCTTTAACCCACAGAACCTTTGGCAATGTGAAACCTGTCAATGCCATATTTCCTGTATATTCTGAAAGTTTTTCCTGTCCAAACTCTTTATTCAAATAATCACACTGCTTTTGTGTCCTCTGATCACACCACAATATAGCTGGCATCAAGACCTGATTTTTATCATCAAGTATCACTAAACCATGCATCTGGCCGCTAAAACTTATACCACTAATCTCCTCTGGCTTTATGTTTTCTCTATTTAATAATTCTTTAATTCCATTTTTAGTACTGTTCCACCAGTCATCTGGATTCTGTTCTGCCCATCCAGCATGTGGATAACTTACATCATAATTTTTTGATACGCTTTCTATAATATTACCTTGTTCATTCATTATTATAATTTTAACGGAAGAAGTTCCTAAATCTATTCCCAAAAAATTCATAATCAATCCTTCTCTCATATAAATAATATAAGTTATCGTGGAGACAAACTAATTTGCTATCTCCACATTAATTATTACTTATCTTCAAGCATATACTGATTAACTATAGATTCTAACATTTCCTGTCTTCCTGATTTATTCTTTATGTTGCTGTTTTCAAGAGCATATTTTTCTAGTTCTTTAAATCCAACCTTGCCTTCTACTATTTCCTTACCTATCCCTGTATTAAAGCTTGAATATCTTTCTTTAACAAAATCTTCAATTGGTCCATCCTTTAAAAGTTTATAAGCAATTCTCAAACCTTTGGCGAAAGTATCCATGCCTGCTATATATGCAAGGAATAAATCTTCTGGTTCAAATGATGGTCTTCTAACCTTAGCATCAAAGTTCAATCCCCCAGGTGCAATTCCTCCATTTTTAAGTACTTCATACATAGCAAAAGTTGAATTGTATATATTAGTTGGAAATTGATCTGTATCCCATCCAAGTGCTGGATCTCCCTGGTTTGCATCAAGACTTCCAAGTGCATTATTATTTCTTGCAAGACATATCTCATGCTCATATGTATGTCCTGCTAAAGTAGCATGATTTGCTTCAATATTTATCTTAAAATATTTATCTAATTTATACTTTCTTAAAAATCCTAAAACTGTAGCTACATCAAAATCATATTGATGTTTTGTAGGTTCTTTCGGTTTTGGCTCTATAAGAAATTGTCCTTTAAATCCTATTTCTTTAGCATAATCTACTGCCATTTTAAGAAGTCTTGCAAAATTGTCTAATTCAAATCCCATGTCTGTGTTAAGTAAAGTTTCATATCCTTCACGTCCACCCCAGAATACATAATTTTCTGCACCTAATTCTTTTCCAACTTCAATTGCTTTTTTAAGTTGTGCTGCAGAATATGCAAAAACATCTGCATTGCATGTTGTCCCTGCACCATGAACAAATCTTGGGTTATTAAATAAATTAGCTGTATCCCATAATAGTTTCTTATTATATTTTTCCATTAAATCTTTGCACATTGCCACAATTTCATCTAAATTTTTATTAGTTTCTGCTAAGTCTTTTCCTTCAGGTGCTATATCCCTATCATGGAAGCAGAAATAATCAATCTGTAACTTGTCCATAAATTCAAATGCTGCTTCCATTCTCGCCTTTGCCAAGCTCATGCTATCGTTTTCATTATCCCATGGACGAAGCATTGTACCTGCGCCAAAAGGATCTGTCCCATTTGCTGTTAAAGTATGCCAATACGACATAGCAAATCTCAAATGTTCTCTCATTGGTTTGCCGCCAATTACCTCATCAGGATTGTAATATTTAAATGAATAAGCGTTTTTTGAATTTGGTCCTTCATAATTTATTTTAGAAACATTAGTGAAATACTCTTTCATTTTTATCACTCCACATCTTATTTTTAATTTACGATGTAAGTATATCACGTATAGTAAACTTTTTCAATAGGCTTTATAAAGTTGATTAAATAATTTTATAGAATATATAATTTAGAATTAAAAAAATGATTTGGTAGTGAAATTATTTGAATTTCACTACCAAATCATTGAATAGTTTAAAATGCTTAAGTATTATAATACTTTACACCTAAATACTAAATTTTTCTATTATTTCCTTCAAAACATCTGCACTTTCCCTATTTTTAGTTGCAGTAGAATTAATATTTTCAAGCTTTTTAAATATATTTGAGGTTTTTTCAGATACATTTTGTATTCCAGAAGCACCATCACTTACAGTTTGGGCCATTTCTCCTACAGCTTTTACTATGCCTTCAATTGATGCATTGAGTTCTTCCGAAACTGCACTAAAATCCATCATAAATTCATTCATAGTATCTGCGTCCTTATTGTATTGAACTGCCACATTTCCAAATTTATCATAATCCTTGTTGACTGTATTTTCCAAGAATTTTAATATGCTGCTTGAACTATCAACAAGCTTTTTTACAGAACTTTCAACTATACCAACTACATTTTTTATATTCTCTGCTGTTTGTGATGATTGTTCCGCAAGCTGTCTTACTTCATCGGCAACTACTGCGAAACCTTTTCCTGCTTCTCCAGCTCTTGCTGCCTCAATTGACGCATTTAGAGATAGAAGATTGGTTTGTTCTGTTATATCAAGTATTCCTTCTGTAAGTTCATTTATTTTATTTACAGATTTGCTATCCTCAATTGCATTTTCCATGCTATTCTTTATATCATTATAAATATTTTTTGCTGCCATCTTGGATTGATTGGAAGATTCTTTAAGTTCTTCTGCTTTTTTTGAAACATCCTCGGAATTTTTAGAACCTTCTTCTGCCTTGTTTGCCATATCATTTACCGCATTGCCCATCTCTCCTGAAGATGCCGCAATTTCTTCCGCTACAGCTGAATTTTCCTCCATACCAGCCGATATATTATCTGTTTCATTTGAAGTTTCTTCAACATATTGTTTCAACTCTTTTGTAAGGTTTTCTAGAAAAGCAGCATTTTCAGTTACCTTATTTGATTCGGAAGAAAGGTTGTCCACTACTCCCTTAAGAGTTTTTCTCATAGTCAATATAGATCTAAATATATCCCCTATTTCATCTTTATAATTAAACAATTCTTTATATTCATCAGCTTCATCCAAGCTTTTTAAATCCAATTTTGAAGTTTTATCAATTATTTTTTTAACTTTTTCTATTGGATTTATTATTCTTTTAGATATAATCGCTCCAACTAATATGGATATTATAGCTAGTACAAGCATCATGCTTACTATAAGAAGAGTAATTTTTCTTGCACCTGCAACTATTGCACTTTTATTTGCTGATAACACAAAAGTCCATTTTACTCCAGGTATTAAGTTACAATATGCTATTTTTTCATCACCTTGAAATGTATAATCAACAAATTTTGATCCAACATTTTTTCCTTTTTTCATATCATTTACAAAATTTATAACTGCACTATTTTCTACAGGTTTGCCTATTTTGCTAGTATCCGGGTGAAATATAATATTTCCCTTTTCATCTACAAGATAAGCGTAGCTTCCTTGAGTTTGTGATACTGTTACATTTTTAAATGGTGTCGAAAAGCTTTTCGCAACAACTGCTGCTGCCGAATACCCATACAAATTTCCATTAATTATTAAAGGACTTGAAAATACTATTATCTGAGCTTTCGTAGACTTTGAAGTCATAGTTTCACTAATTACATTTTTCCCCTTCAATGTTTCAATATTATAATTTCTGTCGGATATACTTGTGTTTATTAAATGTCTATCGCTGTCAGCTATTATAGTACCAGTTTTATCAACAATAAATGCATGTTCAAGATTTCCCTCTTTTTTTACATAAGCATCCAATTCTGCACTAACTGTATTAACTGCACTTTTATATGCATCTGAATTAGCTGAACTACTGCGAAGGTTTAAAATATCATATATCGATTTCTTTTGTGTTAACCCTTCTACTTTTATTTGTTCTTTATCTATCATATGTTCCATAGTAATAACATAACTATCTACAAGTGAATCCATTTCAACTTTACTTGCACTATAAAGTTTACTGGAAGTTTCATAATATACTAGACTGGATGCCACTAACATAGTTATTAAAACAAGTATTCCAATGAACATTGGTATCTTTTTCTTTATGCTCATACCTAAAATTACCTCCTTATGATTTTTGCATTGACGCATATTACAATTATAGCATTTAACTAACATTTAAGATATTATTATCTTATTTTTATAATTCGACAAAAGTTAAATAAATCCTATCAAATTAATTATATTATTTTTATTTTTTGTAATTTATGTCCTGGATTAAATAAAAATGGCTGCCTGAATAATTTACAAAGCTTGAAATTATTCAAACAACCATCTTTTTTACTATTTGTCAATATCCTAAAATTTCAACTATATCATTAACCTTTGAATCTGAGTTAAATTCAGCATTATCTATATAAAGAGTTACAACAGGATAACCTGATCTTTCATATCCAAATATAGAATCGCTGTCCTCGCTAAACACCTCTGGATTTCTATTTTTGCATACATCTTTATCAGCTTCTATGAATATTTCTGTATAGTTTTCATTTCCAATTATATTTTTTGCGTATTCCCTGTCTTCTTTAAACCTGCTTACAGAAGTAACTATAGTTATAATTCCGCTATCAGCAAATAAATTTGCTACCTCAGCAATTCTTCTAGTTTGTTCATGTGCATCTTTTTGTGTAAAAGCAAGATCGGAGCTAAGTCCAAATCTAAGATGAGATGAATCAAGATAATATACCTTCTTACCTAAATCCATAAGTTTTTTTTCAAGTTTTACTGCTATTTCATTTTTGCCGCATCCAGGAAGACCTGTAAGCCATATAACTCTTCCGGCCTGTCCTAAATTATTCTCTCTGTCTTTTCTTGATACAAGCCTTTTCCTTATGGATATATTCTTGCTCTTTACATCTTTTATTTCTCTTTTAAGAGAATCTTCTACATTTGAAATTATTCCTCCACCGCATATGTCATATCCATCTACTATTACAAATCTTCCAGTTGATTGAAGTTCACTGAATTTATCAAAACAGATTGGTATCTCTGTCTTTATTGTCACTTCAGCTACATCATTCTTCTTCAGAAAATCAAGATTTTCACTACTGTCCAGTGTAACTGCATCAATTATCTTATTCACGGATATTATCCTAAACTCTGCTTCCTGAGTTTCAATTTTAAGCTTGTAAGTTTTATTTTTTACAAGATTATTATTTCCAAGCCAAAATACATTTGCATTGAATACATTTCCTACAGTAATAGGAGTATCCTTATGACAGATAACCTCTCCTCTCTTGTTGTAAAACTCATCTTCAACAGTAATTCCTACAGACATTCCAGCCTTGACTATATCTGTTTTATCTTTAGCCTGCCATGCTTCAATGGATTTTACTTTTGTAACTTTTCCAGAAGGATAAATTACAACCTCGTCACCTTTTTTAAGTGTGCCTGATTCAATCCTGCCTGCTATAATCCTTCTGCTGTCAAATTTGTATACATCCTGAATTGGGAATCTGAGCTCTTTTTCTTCAATTCCTTTATCTTTCTCTATGCTGTCCATGGATTCTAAAACATTCTGTCCATGGTACCATGGCATCTTATCAGACTTGTTTGCCACATTTTCACCATCAGATGCGGAAATAGGTATATACTTTTCTGGATATATATTTATATTATTTAGGAATTTATTGAAATCATCTTGAACCTGGTTGAATCTTTCTTCAGAATAATCCACTAAATCCATTTTATTTATAGCAACAAACACCTTTTTAATTCCAAGAAGCGAAAGTATGTATCCATGTCTCTTTGACTGCTCTTGAACTCCCTCTTTAGCATCTATAACCAAAATAGCAGCCTCGGCACTTGCAGCACCAGATATCATATTTTTTAAAAATTCCTTATGACCAGGAGCATCTATAATTAAATAATCCCTTTTCTTTGTAAAGAACTGAAGCATAGTTATATCTATAGTTATTCCCTGCTTTTGTTCTTCTTCAAAAGCATCTAACAAATATGCATATTCAAATTTTTTCCCGTTATCCTCGGATATCCTCTTTACTTTTTCAATTTCTCCTTCAGGTAATGATTTTGTATCATAAAGTAATCTACCTATTAAAGTGGATTTACCATGGTCTACATGACCAACAACTACTATATTTAAATTTTCTCTGTCTTTTGCCATTTATATCCCTCCAACTTTTTTAGTTAATAATTACATATATCCATCTTTTCTAAGTTTTTCAAGAGCGTGTGCATCTGCCTTATCTTGAGCTCTTCCAGATCTCTCTGTCTCATTAGTATTTTTGAGTTCCTCTATTATCTCGTCTAACGTAGTTGCATTTGAATCAATAGGGTTTGTACATGGTGCACAACCAAGACTTCTATATCTCTTACCATTTTTAGCAAAATACAAATCTACAACAGGTATATTCTCTCTTCTTATATATTCCCATATATCAAGTTCTGTCCAGTTTATAATTGGATGTACCCTTATATGATTTCCCTTCTTGAAGTCAGTTTTAAATTGATCCCATAGTTCAGGTGGTTGATCTGTATAGTCCCATTTGGATTCTGCATTTCTCTCACTGAATACTCTCTCCTTAGAACGAGAACCTTCTTCATCTCTTCTTATTCCAACTATAAGTCCTTCAAATTTATATTCATCTACTACCTGCTGAAGTCCATCTGTTTTTAACGCCTTACAGCACACAAGTCTTCCTTTTTTAGGTCCCATGCCTTCCTCTAGTGCTTTGGTATTTGTATGAACTATTAAGTTTAAATTGTACTTTTTAGCAACTTCATCTCTGAATTTTATCATTTCTGGAATTTTAAAAGTTGTATCCACATGTATAAGTGGAAATGGGCAATTTCCAAAAAACGCTTTTTGTGCTAGCCAAAGCATTACCGTGGAGTCCTTTCCTATTGACCACAGCATAGCAAGTTTTCCAAGTTTCTTATAGGCCTCCCTAAAAATATAAATACTTTCAGCTTCCAATCTGTCTAAATGATCCATTTTTATTCCTCCCTTAAATTATGCTCTTGTATCAAGTCCACATTTATATCTGATATTCTTTTCAAGTTTTGTAAATATAAGTTTATCAAAAACCAATCCAAGAACAAGTATGACAATCATGACCGCCATTACCTGACTTATATCAGCAAGGTCTCTTCCTACCATAAGAACTTGTCCAAGTCCTTTTGTAGCCGACATCATCTCAGCTGACATAAGTGCTCTCCACGCAAAAGACCATCCCTGCTTCATACCGGTTATAATAGACGGCATAGCTGCAGGCACTACTACATTTTTATAAAGTTTTAATCCCCTTGCTCCCATAGTTCTTGCAGCTCTTACATAGAGTGGATTTACATTCTTAATTCCAGACTCTGTAGCTATTGCTATAGCAAAGGTAGACCCAATTGTAATTACAAATAATATTGCCTTTTCATTTAGTCCATACCAAAGAATTGCAAAAGGAACCCAGCAGATGCTTGGAAGAGTCTGCATTCCAAGTATAAGAGAACTGAAATTTTCATCGATATATTTGTATTTTACAATTAAAAGTCCAACAATTAGACCTATTGCAAGTGATATAAAATATCCACTTATAAGTCTTTTTAAACTAATAGCTACTGCTACTGCGAGCGTATTATCACCTATAAGTTTAATCAAAGTTTTGGCCACATCTATAGGTGATGGGAAAGTATATGCTTTCCATATTCCAAGTACATTTACACCTATTTTATATACCATTTCCCATATTATTATCAGGATCATGTAAAATATTACCCTCTTCAATACTCCAATCACTATCGTACTCAGCTTTTGCAACCTTTTCCACCTCCTCTTTAAGTTCTTTCATTACCTGTGCTACTATATAAGATAAATCGGTATTCTCAATTGTTCTGGGTCTTGCAAGTTTTATGTTGAATTCTCCTTTAATCTTTCCAGGATTAGCAGCCATAACTACAACTCTATCAGCTAAAAGTACGGCCTCTTCTACATTGTGAGTTACAAAAATTATAGTTTTTTTAGTCTCCATCCATATCCTCTGAAGCTGAATTTGAAGTATGCTCCTGGTTTGACTGTCTAGTGCTGAAAAAGGTTCATCCATTAAAAGAACCTTTGAGTCCAGCGTAAGTGCTCTGGCAAGGGCAACTCTCTGTCTCATTCCACCTGATAATTCATGTATATATGAATTTTGAAATTTAGTAAGGTGAACCATCCTCAAATATTTTATTGCTTTTTCTCTTCTTTCTTCCTTTGGTACTCCAGCTATTTTCATTCCAAATTCTACATTGTCTATTACTTTAAGCCATGGAAATAATGCCGAGTCCTGGAACATCATAGCCCTGTCTACACCTACATCGTCTACCTTTTTATCATTTAAAAAAATTTTCCCCTCAGTAGGTTTTTCAAGCCCTGCAATTATATTTAAAAGAGTAGATTTACCACAACCAGAAGGTCCTAAAAGACATATGAATTCACCATCATTAAATGAAATATTTATATTATCAAGAGTTAAAGTTTGTTTTGTCTTTGTAACAAATTTTTTACTTATACCTTTTATAGTTAATGACAATTTTAATCCTCCCTATAGATTTATTGGAGCTGTTTTTCTCCTTTTTCTTTTAGTGCCTTATTAAGTGGCTGTAAATTTATAAGATCTTTTGTATCAGGTTTTTCTTTAATAAATCCTGTACTAACTGACAAATTCACCATTTCAAGTGTAGCATCGCGTTCAGGGTCATTGGTAGTAGTTATCCTCTTAAATGCAGGATCTAGCACATCTTTCGAAAGCTTTTTCTTCGTTAAATTATAAATTTGATCATTCACTACATTACTTGCTTCACTGCTATTCTTCTGTATATAATTTGTAAGCTCAATATGAGTTTTCAAGAATTTATCTACAAGATCAGGATGTTCCTTTAAGAATTCTTTTCTTACAAGTACTACAGCTGTAGGATATTTTCCATCTCTCCAAATATCTTTGTAATCAAGTACAACATTCGCACCAGTTTCTACAACTAATCTTGATCCCCATGGCTCAGGTACAAGCGCCGCATCTATTTGTTTGCTGCTTAATAGAGTTTTTATGTCAGGATTATCTGCCTGTACTATTTCTACATTTCCACCTTTTGTCTTATCTTTAAGTCCATTTTTCTGTAATAAATTTCTGAGTGATAAATCCTGAGTATTTCCAAACTGAGGTACTGCTACTTTTTTATTTGCAAGTTCTTTTACACTTTTTATCTTCTCATCTTTTCTTGAGACAAGTATTGCTCCTGCATCTGTCGCTCCTGCAATTATCTGCACATCACCCTTTGATTTGGTATATCCATTAATAGCCGGTCCAGGTCCTATATATCCTATATCTACTGCTCCTGCTAAAAATGCCTCTATCTCAGATGAACCTGCATTGAATTGTTTCCAGTCAACTTTTACATTATTTCCAAATGCTTTCTCAAAACTTTTCTTCTGTTTTCCAACTAATGCTTGTGAATGAGTTATATTAGGGAAAAATCCTATAGTAACAGTATTACTACTATTTTCGCCGGATTTCGTATTTCCACATCCAGAAAATAACCCCAAAATCAATACTGTTGTTAAAGATAATGCTATTCTTTTAATTTTCATTTTAATGCCTCCTAATTTTAATATTTATTTGATTCTTTTCTATTTGTGTTTATTAATACTTCTTTTCCATCTTTATTTATGTGCCATTTTAACTCTTCCTTATTTTGAGTTGTATACAGATAAGCTCCATTTCCTCCTAAATCTGCTCCCAAATAATAGTTAATAGCGTTATTTTTACATTCTTTAACACAGGCTGTACATCCCCAGCAATCTTTTTCATATTTTATATATGCTTTTCCTTCACGGTTTTTATATATTAAGTTTCCCGGACAGACACTCATGCATCTAAAGCACCCTATACATTTATCGCTGTCAATTTTTATGCTCATATGTCTCATCCTTTCTAACTATATCTCTGAATATAATATTTACCTTTCCATCCTTATAAACAGAATTAACATATTTAAGCCAGTTAACATCATCTCTAAGTGGAAAATCAGCATTTTCTTCATAACATTTCCATCTTGTTTCACATCTTGCTTTTAAATGTGCTATGATGACTTTACATACATAAAGCCTGTCAATCAACTCATATATAAACAAAAGTTCATGACAATCTTTTGCACTTAATTTGTCTACTATTTTGATAATTTCGTCTATTCTGTTTTCCGCAATATTTAGTTTTTTATTGTTGTACCTGTAATTCTTAGATATTCCTCCGGCATATTCATCCATAGTTTTCTGCATAGCTTCTTCTAACTGTTCTACTGTATAAAAGCTATTGCTATTTTCAAAGAACTTATTAACTTCTTTTAGTTTATTATAAATAGTCTCATCATCCAGATCACTAATTTCAACATCTTTAATATAGCCTATTGCAGACTGCATCGCTATTTCTCCTTCGGCAAAACATCCCGTAGCATATTTTTTAGGACTTCCTCCATTTACATCACCTGCTGAATAAAGACCTTGAAGTGTAGTCTGTCTGTTTGTATCCACCCAGTATCCACTGGCAGTATGTCCTCCTACTATATATGGTTCCGTGCCTTCAATTTCTACATTTTTTACAGATGGCATATTTCCACTGTCTATCCACTTGAGTGCTTGGGCTGGTGCCATATTTAAATACGCTTTTAAAAGATCACTTTCTTCCATTTTGGTAATATGTTTTGTGTTTAAAAAGCAGGGTCCCCTGCCATTTTCATTTTCCATTACCGTAGAATAAAGTCTATTTATAGTAGTTGTCTTTCCATATTTTTTTACATACTCTTGTCCATCTTTATTTACCTGTACAGCACCTATTCCTTGGGCTATAGTGCCTGTTGGTGCTATAGTGTCCTTACACCTTAATGCAATAAATCTCATTTCAAAAGTAGTCATCTCGGCACCTGCTCTTATTCCCATGGCATATCCTGCTCCTGTATTAAATGGAGAATACCACATCTTGTGCCTTGAGAAACCTGGATTATTAGGTTTATAAATTCCAGCTGCTCCGCCAGTAGTGCATATAACAGCTTTTGAGTATATGACAAAGAATTTTTCTTCATGAACGGAAAACCCATAAGCTCCTATAACTTTTTCATCTTTATATATATAATCAATAATGTTTATTCCGTTTATTACCTGTATATTTTTTTCTTCACTTACTGCCTTTGCAAGTATAGGCTTAATATTCTCTCCATTTATCTTTATACTTCTCTTTCCCCGCCTTACATATTTTCCTTCTGAATCCTTCAAAATTGGAAGACCCATTTTTTCTATTTTATGTGTAACCTCATTTAACTTTTGGGCCGCTGTATACACCAAATCTTCTCTTACAACTCCATTAAATTCTCTTCTTACATAATCTACAAAGGAAGCCGCTGTTTCTCCTTCATTTATATATGCATTGAGTGCATTAATGCCAGCTGCCAGACATCCACTTCTCTTTATATTGGCCTTTTCTGCAAGTATTATTTTTGCTTCAGATAATTTTGCCCCTTCAATTGCTGCAAAACATCCCGCTGTGCCGGCTCCAATTATAAGTATATCGGCAGACAAAATATTAGGTTTCAATTTCATTCATGAACCCTCCCTGCATTATAAATTTATATAGTTCAATATTTTATTTACACAATCCTCTAAACTACTTATATGTGTTGATATTGTAATTTCAGCATCATGTGGTACTTCATACTCGGAATCTATTCCTGTAAAATTCTTTATTTTGCCACTTATTGCCTTCTTATAAATTCCTTTTGGATCTCTCTTTTTACATACTTCAAGAGGACAATCTACATATATCTCTATAAAATCATCTCCAAGTAATTTTCTTGCCCTGTCCCTGTCTTCTTTAAAAGGCGATACAAAAGTAGCTATAGTAATAAGTCCAGCATCAACAAATAATTTGCACACTTCTGATATTCTTCTTATATTTTCACTTCTGTCCTCCTTTGTAAATCCAAGATTTGAATTTAATCCATATCTTACATTATCACCATCCAGAAGATACGTCAGCTTTCCCATATCATATAATTTACTTTCAAGTGCAGACGCCACAGTTGATTTACCTGAGCCAGAAAGTCCTGTAAACCATATAAGTATTCCCTTCTGATCAAGTAATTCTTCTCTTTTTTCCCTATTAATTTGCATTTTATGCCAGAATATGTTGGTTGATTTTCTATTCAAATAATAACCTCCCATATTTTCCAAAATTTAAAGCCGTTTTTCTATAATAAGAAAAACGGCTTCTGGTTACAAAAATAATATTATCCAACTGACCGGTTTTTCTTATCTTTCGAAAAATTATTCCGTAGGAATTAACACCGATACATTCGAATGAGAATGCCGGTTGTCGGGTTTCATTGGGCCAGTCCCTCCACCTCTCTTGATAAGAATATAATCTAATATATACAAAAAACACTCCTGTCCTCTTTACAGAGGCAGAAGTATTTCCACGATTCCACTCTGTTTATTGCATATAAATACATCTTCATGCAACAACTCATATATATTATAACGCTTTAACGAACGTCTCCGCATAAACCTACTAATTTCAGCTTAAGTACTCTTAAGTGCAATTTCTATTACTTAATCTTAAAATCTTTTCCACCAAATAAGATTTCTCTCTTAAAGACTCCATAATATACTTCTCTTAGTCATAGTATTAATTTATTAAATTAACATTGTCCTAATTATACTTTTTAAAACTTAATTTGTCAACAATATAATTTTAAATTTTTGTATCTTTATCCTAAATATTCTGCCATGGATTTATATTGTATTTTTGTACCATTCTTTTTCAAAATCACAGATGATGTATATATATCCGCCGTGTTCAAACATGTAAATATAAGTCTGTCGTGTACAAGTGCAGTATATCTCAAATCAAAGCCAGGTGTGCCACTAATGTAACCTACAGTCGGAGTATTTATTACTATATCTATCTCCTTTTTCTTTAGATCTTCTATTGCATCTTTTATGCTAAGTTCTTTGCATACTACTCCATTATTCCTTAAAAATTCATAGGTACCCGAAGATGCAAAAATATTAAAACCTAAAGATTCATATTTTTTAACTACAGTAACTGCTTCCTTTTTATCTACATCATTTACTGAAACATAAACATTTCCGCTTTTCAATATATTGATTCCCGCTGCCTTGAATGCCTTATATACAGCATTATCTTTTACAAAATCTACACCAAGTACTTCACCTGTAGATTTCATTTCAGGTCCAAGTGCGACATCAACTCCAGGTAATTTATTGCTTGAGAATACAGGCATTTTAACTGCAAATATTTTACTCTTTTTATACATATTTTGCTCATATCCAAAATCTTTTATTTTTTTACCAAGCATGATATCAACAGCTATCTTTATCATAGGTATATCTGTAACCTTGCTCAAAATAGGAACTGTCCTTGATGCTCTTGGATTTACCTCTATTACATATACTTTTTCTCCATCATACGCATATTGAACATTTAGAAGTCCTTTTACATTTAATGCTCTTGCTATTTTAACTGTATATTCTTCTATTTTTTGAAGTACATCATCTTCAAGATCAAATGTTGGATAAACTGCCATACTATCTCCTGAATGTACTCCTGTCTTTTCAACATGCTCCATTATTCCTGGAATTATAAGATCTTTACCATCTGAAATTGCATCTACTTCAATTTCCTTTCCAATTATATACTTGTCAACAAGTACAGGATATTCTTTGGATAAATTTACTGCTTCTTTAAGATATCTAGATAATTCACTGTCATTATATACGACCTTCATTGCCCTGCCGCCTATTACATACGAAGGTCTTACAATAACCGGATATCCTATTTCACGAACAAGCTCATAAGCTTCTTCAATACTTGTTACAGAACCTCCTATAGGTGAATTTATATTTAATTTTTTTAGAAGTATTCTAAATTTTTCTCTATCCTCAGCCAGGTCAATTGATTCAAAAGAAGTTCCAAGAAGATTAACTCCTCTATCATTTAATTTTTTAGCAAGATTAAGTGCTGTCTGTCCTCCAAATTGTACTATTACACCTTCTACCCCTTCTTCATTTATTACGTTCATTACGTCGTCTATATAAAGAGGATCAAAATACAACTTGTCGGAAGTATCAAAATCCGTACTTACAGTTTCGGGATTATTGTTTATTATAATAGCTTCCCTTCCTGCTTTTTTTATTGCCCAGACTCCATTTACACAGCAGTAGTCAAATTCAATTCCCTGACCTATCCTTATAGGTCCTGAACCTATAACTAGTATTTTTTCATTATTTGAAACCACATTATCGCTTTCAAGATCAAAACAGGAATAGTAATATGAAGTTTTAGCCTCAAATTCTCCGCTGCAGGTATCTACCATCTTGTATACTGGCTTTATACCATTTACTTCCCTAAGCTTTTTTAAATCATCAAGCTTTATACCTATAAGCTTGCATATATATTCATCAGTAAATCCCATGAGTTCAGCCTGCTGAATTAGATCCACACCAGGCACACTTTTAAGAAGCTTGTTTTCCATATCCACTATATTTTTTATGCCGCTTATAAACCATTTGTCTATTTTAGTTATATTATGAATTTCATCTATGCTCATTTTTTTTCTGAGAGCCTCAGCTACAGCAAATATTCTTTCGTCATCTTGCAATTTTAACTTTTTAATTATGCCATCCATGCTGAGTTTTTCAAGCTTATCAAGCTTTAAGCCTATAATCTTTCCTTCAAGGCTTATAACCGCTTTTAAAAGTGCGCTTTCAAAGCTTCTATCTATAGCCATGACTTCACCTGTAGCCTTCATCTGAGTCTTCAAAGTTCTCTCCGCTTTTTTGAATTTATCAAAAGGCCATTTTGGTATTTTGACTACACAATAATCCAGTGCAGGTTCGAATAATGCACTTGAATTTCCCGTTACATAGTTTTTAAGTTCATCCAGAGAATAACCAATTGCAATTTTTGCTGCAATCTTTGCTATTGGATACCCTGCTGCTTTTGATGCAAGGGCACTGGATCTACTTACTCTTGGATTTACCTCGATTACTATATAATTATTACTATTAGGATCAAGTGCAAACTGTACATTGCAGCCCCCTTCTATTTTAAGGGTTCTTATTATCTTTAGTGCAGAACGTCTTAACATCTGATATTCTTTATCATTTAATGTCTGTGATGGTGCCACTACTATGCTGTCTCCTGTATGAATTCCAACAGCATCAATATTTTCCATATTGCACACAACCATACAGTTATCTTTTTTATCTCTCATTATTTCATATTCAATTTCTTTCCATCCGGCTACACTTTGCTCGACTAATATCTGATGTATAGGACTTTGTTCAAGACCATTTTCACATATTTCCATGTATTCTTCATAACTCTCTGCAATGCCTCCACCTGTTCCGCCTAAGGTATATGCAGGTCTTATTATGATTGGAAGACTTACTTTATCTAGAAATTTTTTGCATTCATCCAGATTTGTAGCAATTGCACTTGTTGCTATAGGCTCTCCTATAGTTTCCATTAAATTTTTAAAACTTTCTCTATCCTCAGCATTTTTTATGGATTCTGTTTTTATTCCCAAAAGCTCCACATTATATTTTTCAAGTATTCCGAGTCTATCAAGTTCCATAGCCAAATTAAGTGCAGTCTGTCCTCCGAAGCCAGCAAGTATTCCATCCGGTCTCTCTCTTTTAATTACTTCTTCTACAGCTTCAACTGTAAGTGGTTCTATATAAGTTTTATCTGCTATATTTTTATCTGTCATTATAGTTGCAGGATTACTGTTTATAAGTACAGTTTCTATACCTTCTGTTTTTATAGCTTCACATGCTTGTGTTCCAGAATAGTCAAATTCCGCAGCCTGACCTATTATTATAGGACCCGAGCCTATAATCAAAATTTTTTTCAAGCTATCTCGTAATGGCATTTTATCACTTCTCCTCGTTATTTATACTAAAGTCATGAATTTTAAAAATTTATCGAATAAATATGCTGTATCAGTTGGTCCTGGACAACCTTCTGGATGAAACTGTACTGTAAATACAGGTAAGCTCTTATGTCTTATTCCCTCTACTGTATTATCATTTAAATTTATATGAGTTACTACAATATCTTTTTTATTAAGACTGTTCTCCTTAACTGCATATCCATGATTTTGAGAAGTTATAAAGGCTTTATCCATATCTCTATCATATACACCATGATTTCCACCTCTATGTCCAAATTTCATTTTGTACGTATCTCCGCCAAATGCAAGGGAAATAAGTTGATGCCCAAGGCATATTCCAAATACAGGTATCCTACTTGTTATAATTTTTTTTATATCAGGCATTATTTTTTCTAAATCTTTAGGATTTCCAGGTCCATTTCCAAGCAATATTCCATCTGGATTTATATCCATGATATTATCATACTTAGTATCATATGGGAAAATAGTTATATCACAATTCCTATTCATCAAATTTCTTATTATATTTCTTTTGGCTCCAAAATCCAAAACAGCCACCTTTGGTCCGCTGCCTTTTATATGTTTTACAGTTTTTGTACTGACCTCTTCTACTAAATTGGTATATTTATATGAATTTAATAATTCTTTTATTTCATATATAGACTCATTTTCGCTGCATATTACACATTTCATAGTACCGTGGGATCTTATCTTTTTAGTCACACTTCTTGTGTCAACACCGCTTATTCCAACTATGTCATTTCTTAGAAGAAAATTTTCAAAGCTGTCCTCACTTAAATAATGAGAGGTGTTGTTATACCTATTCTTAACTACTATCCCTTTTGCCTGAATTTTATCCGACTGGTTTACTTTGTGGTCGATTCCATAATTTCCTATATAAGGATAACACATATTTATTACCTGCCCACTATAGGATGGGTCTGTAAGTATTTCCTGATATCCTGTCATTGATGTATTAAAAACCAATTCTCCTACAGTTATGCCTACTTTACCTATGGCCTCCCCCATAAATACAGTTCCGTCTTCCAAATATAAAATAGAATTCATAGTATACCTTCTTTCTAAATATTGTCAAATCCTAAAGTTGCAACCATAACTGCTTTTATAGTATGGAGTCTGTTTTCAGCTTCATCAAACACTATAGAATTTTCTCCTTCAAATACTTCATCTGTAACTTCGATAGCTGAAAGACCAAATTTTTCATATATGTCTTTTCCAATTCCTGTATCCTTATTGTGAAAGGCTGGAAGACAGTGCATGAATTTAACTTTTTTATTTTCACAAGCCTCAATTAATTTTTTATTTACCTGATATGGCATAAGAAGATCTATTCTTGACTTCCACAAATCATCACTTTCTCCCATAGAAAGCCATACATCCGTATATATGACATCTGCATTTTTAACATTTTCATATATTTCTTCACTAATAGTGATATTTCCTCCAGAACTTTTAGCTATATTCTTGCATTCTGCAACTAAATTAGAATCAGGAAAGAGCTCTTTTGGAGTAATTATTTTAAAGTTCATACCCATCTTAGAAGCTCCTATCATAAGAGCATTGGCCATATTATTTCTGCCATCACCTATATATACGAAATTCACTTTATTTAATGGTTTGACTATATGTTCTTTTATAGTCAAAAAATCTGCAAGTACCTGTGTTGGATGATCCTCATCTGTAAGTCCGTTCCAAACAGGCAGTTTTGAATATTTTGCAAGTGTTTCTACATTTCTCTGTGAAAATCCTCTATATTCTATAGCGTCAAACATTCTCCCGAGCACCCTTGCAGTATCCTTTAGTGCTTCTTCATTTCCAATATGACACTCGGATGAATTTATATAAGTTACCTGTGCCCCCATGTCATGTGCACCTACTTCAAAGGAACATCTTGTTCTTAGTGATTGTTTTTCAAATATAAGTGCTATATTTTTATCCTGCAACCTTTTCTTCTGTTTGCCACTTTTCTTTTCTATTTTTAACTTACTTGCTAAATCCAAGAAAAATTCAATTTCCTCCGCTGTAAAATCTTTTAATGTTAAAAAGCTTTTTCCTTGAAAATTCATAATGTATTACCTCCAAAATTATTATTTATATAAACAAGTTCCTATTATTTTTTTAATAAGTTATAATATATTTTATAATTATACATTTATATTCATAAAAATTCAATACGATTTTAAAATATATTTTTAATTTTTAAACTCAATAATTGCTTATTACGGCTATTTTACTTGTAATACTTCAGATATGCTTATTAATATGCAGATTGGTATTATAGTAAAATTTTTTATACATTTGCCTGTAAAAAATAATAAATATTCATATAAAATAATTTTTTCTATAAAAAAAGTGCAGCTTAACGCTGCAGCCTAAATCTCCAAAATTTTATTTGTTAAAGTTCCTATTCCTTCAATAAAACATTCTACCACATCACCATTTTTGAGAATTTTTATAGGGTTAAATCCCATTCCAACACCATTTGGTGTGCCTGTAGATATTATATCTCCAGGTTTTAATGTAAGACCTTTTGACAAATCACTTATTATATAAGGTATATCAAAAATAAGTTTTTTAGTATTGGATTTCTGTCTTACCTCTCCATTTACCTTGCATCCTATGTTAAGCTCCACAGGAAAAGGTATATCGCTTTTATTTACTATACATGGTCCCATTGGACAAAATGTATCCAAACTTTTTCCCTTAAACCACTGCACATGTTTTCCCTGAAGATCTCTTGCTGAAACATCATTTATTATAGTATAACCAAATATATAGTCTTCTGCTTCTTCAGCTTTTATGTTTATTCCTTCTTTTCCTATTATAACCGCAAGTTCAGCCTCATAGTCCACCTGTTTTGTGACTTTTGTAGAAAATTTTACAAAATCTCCATTTCCAATAGCAGGTGATGCAACTTTAGTAAAATATATAGGCTGCTTTGGAATATCAGTTCCAGTTATTCTAGTAAGTTTTACTTCTCTTGCATGCTCCACATAGTTCTTGCCGAGACAAAAAACATTTCTTTCAGGATAAGGTATAGGTGCTTCAATTTTAACAGAATCTAAAGAATCAGCCTCTATGTCCTCATTCTTTAAAAATTCATCTATCTTTTTTAATTTACAATCATCTGAATACTTTATAAAATCTATCATACTCTCAGGTAGATTTTTTTCTCCCATTTTTTTTAATATACACTTTATATCAACCACAGAATTTTGTTTTAGAACTCCTATTTTTTCTTCCTTACCTTTTAAATAAGTAATTAACTTCAATTTATACACCTCCAAAATTAATTTTATCTGGCTAAAACATAGTTTTTAATTATC
This sequence comes from Clostridium algifaecis, assembly GCF_017874415.1. GTDB lineage: Bacteria > Bacillota > Clostridia > Clostridiales > Clostridiaceae > Clostridium_B > Clostridium_B algifaecis. The sequence goes on along the minus strand of NZ_JAGGLM010000019.1, from coordinate 9,293 downwards.
ACAGCTTTTATTTTATCATAGTTTATCTCTTGAGGAACCAATTCTTTAATTGGGTATAATCTTTCAATTCCAACTTTTTTTACTGCTGAAAGTACTGTCTTTTCCTCTTCTTCACTGAATACATTTTGAAAATCTACATTTAAACTTTCACTTTTTCCCTCTTCAAAGTATTTTGTAATATGTGTCAATATAGTACCTATCGTAAGATGGCGTTTTTTTGCTATCTCCAGTATTCCCATATTTTGTTTAATCATGTTTATAGTTATCTCATGAGTCCTAAGCTTATCACTTTTTCTACTTTCATTTTTAAAAGAATTACTTTCTTTCTCAAATGCCCAGTTTACATTTATATTATTTTTTTCAACATAATCCTTAATTTTATCCAAAAACATTTTTCCATATTTTTTTAACTTGAGCTCACCTACGCCTGATATATCAAGCATCTGATCTTCTTTACATGGATATCTGCTGCTAAGTTCTTTTAATGTACTATCTGAAAATACGAGATATGGAGGTACTTCCTCTTCACTTGCTATCTCTCTTCTAAGAGTTCTAAGCTCATCAAAGAGATCATTATTTACACTTATCTTCTTAGCCTTAATTTTCTCTTTCAGCACAACTTTTTCCTGTCCCTTTAAAATCTTTATTGATTCATTATTCAAAATCACTGTAGGATATTCTCCCTCTTTTAAAGATATATGTCCTTGTGCTATAAGAGTATTTATAAAATTAGAAAGCTCAACTTTAGAATATTCTCTCATTATTCCATAGGTAGACAATTCATTAAATCTGTTTTGAATAATCTTTTTTTGAGATGAACCCCTCAAGACATCTACTATCATATTTACGCCAAAATCTCTTTTCATTCTATATACACATGACAGTACCTTTTGAGCATCTATGGTTTTATCTACATATTCACCTTCACTTATGCAATTGCTGCAGTTCCCACATTCATCATACTCTACTTCTTCTCCAAAATAATTTAAAATATATTTTCTAAGGCATCCATTATAATGGACAAAATCTATCATCTGCTGAAGTTTTTTATATTCATTTAGCTTCCTATCCTCTGATTGTATACTCGTTTCTATTAAATATTTCTGGGTAATTACATCCTGAGGAGCAAACATAAGTATGCATTCACTGCTTTCACCATCACGTCCCGCTCTGCCTATTTCTTGATAATAGCTTTCTATATTTCTTGGTATATTATAATGGATTACATATCTTACATTGGATTTATCTATGCCCATTCCAAAAGCATTTGTAGCAACAATTACATCTGCTCTATCGTATACAAAATCCTCCTGATTCTTTTTCCTTTCATTATCGGATAATCCTGCATGATATTTAACTACAGATATATGATTTTTAAGAAGTTTATCATAAATGCTGTCAACTTCTTTTCTTGTAGAAGCATAAACTATACCAGCTTGTTCTTTATTTTCCAATATGTAATTTAGTAAATAAGAAAATCTATCACCTATTTTTAAACAATTTATTCTTAAGTTCTTTCTATCAAAACCGGATATAAATACAGCAGGATCCCTTAACCTTATCTGTTTTATGATATCAGATCTGACTTCCCGTGTAGCAGTGGCTGTAAAAGCTGTAACCACCGGCCTTTTATTCAAACTTTCTATGAACTTCCATATGTATCTGTAGCTGCTTCTAAAATCATGTCCCCATTGTGATACACAATGAGCCTCATCAACAGCTACCTGTGATATGGACATATTTTTCACAAGTCTGAAAAAATTCATAGATTCAAGTCTCTCCGGAGCTATATATAAGATTTTTATGGAGTTTTGCTCTAGCTTTGATATTATGGATGACAGTTCACTCTGATTCAAGGAACTATTTATATAATCAGCCTTTATCCCTAAATCTCTTATACTGTCTACCTGATCCTTCATAAGTGAAATCAGAGGAGAAATTACAATCGTAATTCCGTCAAATAGAAGTGCCGGAATTTGATAGCATATAGACTTTCCTCCCCCTGTAGGCATTATTGCAAGTGTATCTTTTTTATCAAGTATACTATTTATTATATTTTCCTGGGATTCTCTAAAGCTCTCATATCCATAATATTTTTTCAGCACTTTCAATGCATCCTGAGTCAATAATTCACACCTCTTAAAAATAATTTTTTATAAAAATATTATAGCATACTTGATATCTGAAAATTTTCATTTTTCAATTATCCTGAGTTGAAGTGTAATAAAATATTCATCTTTTCTTATAACAAGTACACTATAACTATAATTTTTAAGTATGTGACTTATAAAATCATGAAAATTGTTTCCAATTTCACATATAATATTCGACTCCTTATCTACCAGATTATAATTTCCATTAGCTTTGTTTATATATAAATTCTGCCATTCCTGTACAATAAGATTTCTTGCATTGACTTGAAATATTATACCTCGTGATTTTAATATTTTTATAAGTAATTTGTATGTTTTATCTAATTCATTTTCTTTTTTTTTGATATTCTCCATAAGGCTTAAATTTTCATTATATTTTTTCCCCTGCGTTTCAATTTTAGTATTTAATTCATTTATTCTGCTGTCTAAGTTTTTTATCTTGCTCTTTTTTGACTTATCATAGTCCAATAAAAACTTTGAAAACATATTGCTTATATTATACATATTTCATTTCCTTTCGAAATTTTCAAATAAATAAAATATAAAAATATTACAACAATACTTGTTAATACTTCCATCTTCATATACAATCATATATAGGTGATACTATGATTACTAAACATAAATCGGCAATAAAAAATATTAAAAACTTTATAATATCAAGTATAAATTATTTTAATAAATTCTTCAAACAAAAGAAAATTATTGACAATATGTATTCCAGTATAATAAAAGACAAAACTGCCCAAATAAATAAACTAAAAATAGATTTAAAAGCTGTAAATCAAAAAAATACAGAAATTGTTCATAAAATATCAACTATAAAAAATTCCATAGATAAAAAGAATAAACTTATAAAAAGTATACAGGACCTTACATCCAGAAGAATAAATTAATTTCTATCTTAGGATACTTCCTTCAGTAGATATTACAATTTCTTTATATGGAATTATAGTTTGAGTTTTTAACATAGCATTTTTTACTGCATTTACAATTCCACCACAGCATGGTACTTCCATTCTAATTACAGTTATACTTTTTAAGTTATTGTTCTTTATAATTTCAGCAAGTTTATCTTCATAATATGAAATATCATCTAATTTTGGACATCCAATAACCGTTATATGGTTCTTGATGAAATCCCTATGAAAATCTGCATACGCATATGCAGTACAATCAGCTGCAACCAAAAGATTTGCTTCCTTCAAATAAGGTGCTCTGGTATTTATAAGTTTTAATTGTACAGGCCACTGTCTAAGCTCTGATACCTGATGCTCATTTTTGACTTTAACTACTGAATTTCTTTTTATACTTTTAGCTGCTGTTCCCGGACATCCGCATGGCATTTTTTGTTCAATATTTTCACTCTTTTTCATATCCTTTTTCTTCATAACCAGTTCCTCATTGTAAGCACTACTTTCTCTTTCAATTATGTTTATTGCTCCTGTAGGGCACTCAGGTAGACAATCTCCAAGGCCATCACAGTATTCATCGCTTATAAGTACTGCTTTTCCATCTACAAGTTCTATAGCACCCTCGTGACATGCATTAACACACAAACCGCATCCATTACATTTTTCTTTATCTATATTAACTATTTTTCTTATCATAATTTTCCCTCCTTGTTTTTATATGATTATTATAATAAAATAATTTAATATAATCAGTAACTTATGTTACCTTATTATAAAATTAAAAATAAAATTATTGTGCAGAGGATTAATTTATGAATAAATTCATAGAACCACTAAAAAAATGCATACTGATGAAAGATTTTACTGAAGATGATATAGACAATTTTCTAAATAAAGTAAACTATACTATTTGCAATTATTCCAGAGAAGAAGTAATAGCTTTTGAAGGTTCAAATTGTTCAAGTATTGGAATAGTACTTTCAGGGAATGTAGAAGTTCAAAGAATATACGCTTCCGGCAAATCAATTACAATGGGTGTATTAAGAGAAGGTAATATATTTGGTGAAGTTGTAGTATTTTCAAATAAAAATACTTACCCGTCCACTATAATTTCATCACATAATTCCACCGTGATGTTTATATCAAAAGCAAACATATTAAAGCTGTGCAATCTGGCTCCTATTTTTCTGAAAAATTTTATGACGCTATTATCCAATAAAATACTTATGTTAAATAAAAAATTAAAAAATATATCTTATCAGACTATAAGACAAAAGATTACTTATTTTATTTTAGACGAATACAAAGTTCAAAATAAATTGACAATAAAATTGGACATGACAAAAAAAAGCCTGGCTGAACAGTTGGGCATTCCAAGACCTTCTCTTTCAAGGGAACTTTTAAATATGGAGCGTGAAAACTTAATTCACATGAATAAGAACATAATAACCATAATAGACATAAACTCTATGTATAATTTACTATATTAAACTAATTTTTGTAAAAATGGAAAACGAAATTCATCGTTTTCCATCTTAATACTACTTATTACATAATCTGTTACTAATTTGCTATATTATCTATTGCATCCACAACCACAGCATAATAATAAGATTACTATTATTACTATTATTTCATTTCCACCACGTCTTTTACACATAAAAGATCCCCCCTTATCATCCAAATATTTTAAGTTAAATCATTTTTAATCTTTGGTAAAATTTATTTCCTACAAAAGAGGGAATAAATCCCTCCTCTAGTAATTTGGTTCATAATCTAGCAGTAAATTGGCATTATATTCTAGCATCTAATACCACAGCATAATATTAATAAAATTACTATTATCAATACCTCTCTACCTGATCCTGAACCCCTGCAACATCTGTGTGACATAAAAGATCCCCCCTTATTATCTTTAATATTTATAGGTACTCTACTTTTTTATCTTGTGTTCTATACTTATATAATATTAATTAAATCAATAAATGTTACTTATTAAATTTTTTTAGTAGACAAATAAATCATAAAATCATAAAATTATATTAGATCTTACATTACTAACACTATAATTTAAAATTGGGAGATGGTATAAATAATGGAACAAAATATTGAAGTTCAAAACAAACTTCAGAAATCTTTTGAAACATTGATGCCGTATATGCACTATTTTTTTGATGAAGAAATAGCTTTTACTATGTCTACAACCAGCAATTTTATAAAAGTTGTAAATAGTGAAAACATACACATGAATGCAAAATCTGGAGACCCTCTCAGGCCGAAAGGAGCAGCTTACGAATGCATAAAAGCCGGAAAACCAATTGTAACAATAGTTCCAAAAGAAACTTTTGGAATAGAAATAAAAGCTATTGGCATACCTGTAAAGGATACCAATAAGATAATAGGAAGTATAGTGTTAGTAAAAAGTTTAAAAAGACATTATGAATTTTTAGAAGCTTCCCATATATTAGCCAAATCCATTGATAATATATCTGAAGCTTCCAAGATAATTACATCTGGAATAGAAAAATCTGTGAATTTAACTGAACAAATAGTGTCAGAAGTAAATGATACTACTGAAAAAGCTAAAAACACAGATAAAATACTTGATTTTATAAAGAATCTATCTTCAAAAACAAATCTTTTAGGACTAAATGCTGCGATTGAAGCTTCAAGAGCTGGTAAAGATGGAAGAGGCTTTTCAGTAGTTGCAAATGAAATAAGAAAATTATCAAGTTCCAGTAATAAATCAACTTCCCAAATAAATTCAACACTAAAGCAAATAGAAAAATCCATAAGCAACATATCTACCGATATAAATTCTACTTCTGATACATTTAAGGAACAGCTTTCACAAATACAACAATTGAATTCTTCTATAAACAGTCTAACAATATTAATAGACAAGCTTAATAAATTATCCGAGTAAAAAATTAAGCTACCACACATATTCATGTATGATAGCTTAATTTTTAAATATATAATATTTTAAATTGACATAGCCTGTGACATTATTGCTGCACCTGCCGCTTTAGTGTTTAATAAAACTGATTGAATGTTTAAAGAGTTAATTCCTCCTATAGCAATTATAGGTATTCCTATGCTATTACCTATATCATCTATAAATTTCAGACCTCTACCCTTTAATCCTACCTTGCAGCTTGTCTCAAATATATTGCCTGCCATTACATAATCTGCGCCTAATTTTTCTGCTTCTATAGCTTCAGAGACACTATGAATGGAAACTCCCTTTTTTATATTTTCAGCTTTAAGTAGTCCTAAATCCTCTTTATTATTTTCAACCATATTTTTAAATTTTTCAATCCCCGTATGAAATCCAAAAACTTTAAGCTCTACAGCTGCTTTCAAATTTCCATTTATTATAAGTGGAGTACAGAATTCATCAGTTATCTTTTTTATCTTTATGGCAATTTTTAAAAGTTCTCTATATTCTAAATCTTTTTCTCTAACCATTATATAATCCGCACCAAGTCTGCAGCATTTCTCTACTGCATTATATAAACTCCCCTGTTTTACGAGATATCTATTTGTTACTGCAATTATTTTTTTATTACCTTTTAATTTGAAAATATCTCTATTTTCCATTTAACAGAATTGCCAATCCTTAAATACAGGATTATACCCTAATTTTTCTATTGCATCTTTTATTTCATCTACAGATCTTGGATCAGCTATTTCAAATTGTCCCTCTCCCTTATTTTCATCACTCAATGAGTGACCTCCAACTTCCGTAGTAACTCCAGCAGACATCTTTGTAACTCCAAGTGGTATGAGGTTATTTCTCATTTTTGCATTTTCTCTTGTTGTAACATTAAATCCTGCCCTCTGAAGGAATAATTTATAAGCAACCGCTACCTGTACAAAATTCTTATCCGTAACATCATATATTTTTATTGGAGTTCCTGCATGTGGTCTTATCCTTGGGACAGACATACTTATTTCAACAGAAGGATATGTTTTTGAAATATAATCTGCATGTACTCCAGTTAAAAAAGCTTCATTTCTCCACTTATAAAGTCCGAGTAATGCACTCATACCAACTGAGTGAATTCCTGCCCTGCAGCCCCTGTCTATAGCTTCAAGTCTATACCTGTAATCTCTCTTTTTTCCTGACAAGTGAACAGTTTTATATACCTCTTCATTATAAGTCTCCTGGTATACAGTTAAGCTATCTGCACCAACCTCAACAAGTTCTCTATATTCTTCTTCATCAAGTGGATATATTTCAAGGCATACAGAATCAAAGTATTTTTTAAGAATCTTAATAGCTCCCTTTAAATATTCCATAGGACAATACAGCTTGGATTCTCCTGTGAGGAGTATTACATGCTTTAATCCAGTTTTTGCTATAGACTGAGCTTCCTTTTCTATTTCTTCATAACTCATCTTTTTCCTTGCTATTTTATTTTTTACATTATAGCCACAATAAATACATCCATTCGTACAATAATTTGCAATATACATAGGAGTGTATAAAACTATACTTTTCCCAAAATTTCTAAGAGTTATCTCCTTAGCCTTTCTTGCCATTGGCTCAAGATATTTTTCAGCAGTTGGTGATAAAAGAGCTAAAAAATCTTCTCTAGAAATTCTATCCTTAAGAAGTATAGACTCTATCTGTTCATCTGTTACACTATCAAAAAAACCGTCAAAATCAAAATTATCATATTTTCTTATCTCATCGTATATTCCAATATCCAAAATATTTTACCTCCTAACCTAAGAATCCTGTAAGTGGAGAAGATGCATCAGCTTTGTCCTTCTCAGCCCCAAGCCCTGCAATATATGCTTTTCTTCCAGCTTCTACTGCATATTTAAAAGCTTCTGCCATAAGTACAGGATCCTTTGCTGTAGCTACTGCTGTATTTACAAGCACTGCATCTGCTCCCATCTCCATAGCTAAATTTGCATCAGATGGCTTTCCAATACCGGCATCAACTACTATAGGAATATCTATTTCATCTATGAGTATTCTAAGCATTTCCTTAGTTTTTAATCCCCTGTTTGAACCTATAGGTGCTCCAAGAGGCATAACTGCAGCAGCTCCTGCATCTACCAATCTTTTAGCAGTCCCAAGATCAGGATTTATGTATGGAAGCACTACAAATCCTTCATTCACAAGAATTTCTGTAGCCTTTATTGTTTCAATGTTATCAGGAAGAAGATATTTGTTGTCTGCTATAGCTTCTATCTTTATCCAATTTCCACATCCAGCTGCACGTCCAAGTTTTGCAAGTCTAACTACTTCATCTGCCGTCCTTGCACTTGATGTATTTGGAAGAAGAGTATAATCATTTCCTATAAAATCCATTATATTTCCCGTATTTGAGTGCATGTCTACTCTTCTAAGAGCTACAGTTACCATCTCAGTTCCTGATTTTTTTAGAACTTCAGGCAATAATTTATCTGAAGAATATTTGCCAGTACCTATAAATAGTCTGCTTTTAAATTCTTTTCCACCAATAATTAATTTATCATCCATTAATAAAGCCTCCGTTTTGTAATTTTGTCAAATCATAAACACAAATTTGTTTTAACCTCCACCTACAAACCGTATAATTTCTACTTTTGAATTACTGTCCAATCTTTTAGTTTTGAATTCGTTTTTATCAATTATGTCAAGATCAATTTCCACCGCTACATGAGATGGTTCCACATTCAAGTTGTTTAAAAGATCAGAAACAGTCATTCCATCTTTAAATTCCATATTTTCTCCGTTTACTATCATAAATTTCACCTCCTATTTTCAAAATTTATAAACCATAAATAACAATTATATTCAAGCCTGAAAATGCCAAAATTCTTTACATAAAAAAGAGAAACAAATAAATGTTTCCCCATAATCTAATTAAAGATGTACTAGATAAAATAATACTATAAACTAAAAATACACAAATTCCGGAAGAATTTGTGTATAAAAATAGCAAAATTATATATAGATATACGTCTCCCTACGTTGGCATTATCCAAATCAGGTTATGAGGATAAGGAATAACATTCCACTCTCAGATCATCACATGACCTCTCCTTGTAACATATTAAATTGTCATTAGCTTATATATTTATATTACCACATAAAAGATTAAAATCAATATAAAATTTTAAAAAAATACCAGAAGTTTAGCACTTAAAAAATTTTTAGGACGGTAGTCCTCTAGATTATAAAGGTTTATGAGCATTTTTAGTAGAATTAATAAATTCCGATTTT
>NZ_JAGGLM010000018.1 GCF_017874415.1 Clostridium algifaecis | reverse complement strand
AAAATCGGAATTTATTAATTCTACTAAAAATGCTCATAAACCTTTATAATCTAGAGGACTACCGTCCTAAAAATTTTTTAAGTGCTAAACTTCTGACTAATATGTTTGCCTCCTGATCACTCAGTTCATCTTTTAAAGATTTTTCCATTTCAAGGATGAAATAATATACCTTTTTTTGAATTTCCAAACCCTTTTCTGTAATTATTATCTTCTTAAGTCTTGCATCTTTTGAAACACTTATTCTATTTATATATCCATTTTTCTCCATTAGTTGGAGTACGCTAGTTACTGAAGAACGTCTAATATCAAGTTCTTCTTCTATATCCCTTTGGAATATATCTTTTTTATTCGACTTGCAATATATAAAACCAAGTATTCTAGCTTGAACCGCAGTTAGTCCATACTGTGATGCCTCTTTATCTATTCCCCTATGAATTCTCCTAGCAAGTATGCTAATTTTTTTTCCAATGTATATTTCTATTTTATCGTTCATTTTCATACCTCTGATGTTTGTTAGATTTCTAATTGTAAGATTTCTAACTAATTATAATTTTAATTATCCTTAGTGTCAATAAGTTTTTTACAAAAGCATAAGACTGGTTTTCGACACCAGTCTTCTCTAGGTTATATTTGGCGAAAGATAACCTTGAACTAAAGCGCACTTTATCACTTTATCTACTTTTATTAGTATCAACGTAAGCTGCTGCTTCTGATTTTGTATAGTCTATATTCCACTGTTTATAGTTTTTATCATTACGATGATCTTTTAAATTATAATTTTCATTTAAATAATTTCCAAAGTTCATAGTAACTTTATAAGCACCCCAAATGTTCAAATGTCCCAAATTATTCATGTCATTTTTAAAATCTAAACCTATCTTATTCATTTCATCATTATAATTTATGAATGGAATATTATTTTTTTTAGCAATTTCTGAAACCTTATTATACATTTTAGCCTGCTCTTGAACCCAGCCTGCTTCACCTTTCTCTTCATTATAATCAAATGGAAGGTTTACCAAAATTAATTTCAAATTATTTTGCTTACATAAATCTATAATTTTATTTAAATACTCTAATGACTTAGTTGGAACATCTACTGTTCCAGAAACTGTATGTGAAGTTTGGTTGGCAGTTGAATCCTGTTTTCCATATTTATCGGTTCCAGAATCAAAGCCTTTTAAATAATAATATTCAGCACTATTGTAATTGAAATCATTTTGAGTTAACTCATTCCATCTATAATGATATTTTAAAAATGGAAAGAAGTAACTTAACCTGTCCCAAAATGGCACACAATTAGTAATAGCCTCTATTTTATTTATAGAAAATTTCATATTATCAATAGTATTACTTATATAGCCTTGATCTCCATATTCAGCACTTTGCGCTAAATAACCCGCATCAACTACAACAATGGGGTTTTTATGATTTTTTAAAACTTCTTTTAGCATATAATAAGTTACATCTATAGATTGCCCTCCTGTTGCATAGTTAAAGCTGGTTATTCCATAGTTATGCCATAGCACATTTGGATCAATGCCCCCATTCATATGGCTGCCTCCCATTAGGACAACATCATATACATCTCCTGTATGGTTATATAGGCCTTCAATTAATTGACTACGATGTTCCATTTTTAATATAAATATAGGAGAGGCAAGAAATTATAATCGCTAATAAAGCTAAAAAAATTATACCTTTTATTACTGCTTTTCTAACCATAGATATTCCTCCTAAAATTGAGTATAAATAAAATTTTGAGGAGCGTACTGATCTCCATATATCCCTAACATCAATATACCTACTACGAATGTCAAATATACAAACCATCTAAATTCCATATTTTTTCTGCATAATTCACTTCGTAGGTTTCGAGTTCTTTGCAGCAAATTAACAGCTAGAATTGCACATATACCTAATAATGCTACTAAAAAATTCAGTGGATCTAATCCAAGCTTATATATAGAACCATCAGTAAATACCCATGGATTAAAATAAGTCATATTCCTAATTAATGTTATTGCATCTTTAAATGAGTTTGCTCTGAAAAATATCCACGCAAAATCAACTAAAGCAAATGTAATCAACACCTGAATCAACTTATAGCTGAAAACATTTGTTTTAATTTTAAGTGTTTTTATAAAATTTTTCTTAATAGGCTTTAGCAAGTTTCCAGTTATATGATATATACCATGTAAAGCCCCCCAAATCACAAAAGTAAGAGCTGCACCATGCCATAGACCACTTACTACAAATACAACCATTACATTAAAATAAGTTCTTAACTTACTACATCTACTTCCACCCAGAGGAAAATATAAGTAATCCATAAACCAATAAGTAAGTGACATATGCCATCTTGTCCAAAACTCCTTTATTGATTTTGAAAAATATGGTCTTTCAAAGTTCTTAGATAATTTAAAGCCCATAACCTCTGCTGCACCAACTGCTATATCTGAGAGTGATGAAAAATCACAATAAATCTGGAAAGCATAAAATACTACAGCTATTATTACTTCAAATCCCTTATATTTTGCAGGGTTATCAAATACAGTATTCACAAACTGACCTAATCTGTCAGCAATTATAACTTTCTGAAAATACCCCCATAACATTAAAAGTAATCCGTTTTTCACTCTATCATAATCAAAATGATGTTTTTCATCAATCTGATGCAGATAATTTTTTGACTTTTGAATAGGACCTGCTATCAATTGTGGGAAGAATGATACAAATAAAGCATATTTGACTAAATTTCTTTCCACCTTAACATCATTTCTATAAACATCTATGACATAGCTTAAAGCTTGAAATGTATAGAACGAAATTCCTATAGGCAGCAGATGGTCAAAAAGCGGCATATTTATTGAAATATGAAAATATGAAAAAAGCTCTTTCAAAATAGTACTAAAAAAATTATAATACTTAAACATAAACAAAATACCTAAGTTACTGAATATACTTAGGAAAAGCAATAATTTACTTATCTTAATTGATTGCTTTTCATCTTTTATTTCCTTTGCTTTTCCCATTAATAAGCCGCCAACATATGTTATTATTGTAGAAGTAGCAATTAAAAGTACATATTTTGGATTCCAGCACATATAAAAAAAATAACTTGCTATAAGTAGCCAAACCAAACGCACTTTATGTGGTATTGCAAAATAGAAAATAGCGACAATTGGGAAAAATAATAAAAATTGTATTGAGTTGAACGACAAATCCGCGTACCTCCTATTTGCTACAAAAAATTAAACACTATTTTTATAATATTAAATAGTGTTTTAGCTTAATAAAATATATATTAACTTAACTATATTTCAAGTATGTGTCAATTACGCAATAATAGTATTAATAAAATGTTAATACAAATAATGCCAATAGGTTTTGTTATTAGCAAACCCTATCTACATTATATCCATGATCATTCAATGCTTTAACTATTGCTTCTATGTGTTCATATCCATTTGTTTCTACTGTTACTTCCAAAACAACATGTTTTAATCTATCAACAGCCTTAAATTGATTGTGATCTAATTTTATTACATTAGCTCCTTTTTCTGCTAGTATTTGAGATATTTTAAGAAGTTGTCCTGGAGTATCCTTAAGCTTAACTGAAAAGCAAAATATTCTTCCCCTTGAAAATAATCCATTATTTAAAAGTGATGCCATTGTTACTACATCTATATTTCCTCCGCTTATTAAAGAGACTACCTTCTTTCCTTTAAAGTTCAATCTCTTTAATGCTGCAAGTGACATTACTCCTGTTGCTTCTGCCACAAGTTTGTGTTTTTCCAAAACAACAAACACAGCTTCCATAAGCTCCCTGTCACTTACTGTAACAATTTCATCTACATATTTCTTTATCACTTCAAAAGTAAGATCTCCAGGTTGTTTTACTGCTGCACCATCAGCAATGGTATCAACTTCATCTGCATAAGTAAGTTTTCCTGTATCAAAAGAAATTTTCATAGGATTTGCACCTTCAGCCTGAACTCCTATTATTTTTATATTAGGATTGATGGATTTAGCAGCTACTGCTATTCCACTTATTAATCCGCCGCCACCTATTGGTACTAATATGGCATCTACATCCTTTAGTTCTTCTATTATCTCAAGTGCTATGGTTCCCTGACCTGCCATTACATCTACATCATTAAAAGGATGAACAAAGGTATACCCATTTTCTTTTTCTAATCTTTTAGCTTCTTCATAAGCTTCATCATAAACTTTTCCTTTAAGTACTACATTAGCCCCATAATTTTTAGTAGCTTGGACCTTTATAAGTGGTGTGCTTTCAGGCATAACAATTGTTGCCTTAATTCCAAATTTTTGTGCAGAATATGCCACACCCTGAGCATGATTTCCTGCAGATGATGCTATCAATCCTTTTGCTTTTTGTTCGTCACTTAATTTAGCGACTTTATTTGATGCCCCTCTTAACTTGAATGCACCGGTAATCTGAAGATTTTCCGGTTTTATGTATACATCATTACCACTTTCCCTACTGAATTCTGAACTATATATCAATTTAGTTTTTACACATATTCCTTCTATTCTTTTGCTAGCCTCTACTACATCCTTTAATGTCAAATTTACTTTCATAATTTTAAAGCCCCCTTGTTTTATGTAACCATATTATTAAAACTTTTCCATTACAAAATTAAAATCACCTCCATTATTCTCTTCAGCCTCATAAATAAAAAAATCTTTCATTCTTATAAACATATATTTAATATGCTTATAAGGACGAAAGATTATATTTCCGTGGTACCACCTCATTTGCAATTAGCTGTATATACCAATTGCCTCTCAATTTCAGGTCAACATTTAATCAATTGTGAACCCTAACCATATATCGCTGGTATACGTCTTTGTTTACTTGGCAAAAGCCTTTCTACTTGGAAGCTCCGGAGTGATAATTACATATTCACATTAACACCAGCTTACACCAACGCTGACTCTCTATAGTTAATATATTGAATATTCCCTTCTCCATCAAAGCTCATATTATTTTTAATATAATTTTAAGTATATTATCTTTTTTACAAGTTGTCAAATTATTTTTTTATTTTATAAATATTCTACTTACCAATTTGTATAAGTTCATCTTTTACCCAATCTTTTTTAAAGAAATATGTAGCTCCAAGTGCTTCGCATATTCCAAGTTCATTTGAGAAATTCTGTTTTCCTCCATCAGAAAGAACAATTATTTTTAAATCTTTATATTCTTTCTTTAATTCTATTACAACTTCCAATCCACTTTTTTTAGGCATATATATATCAGTAATTATCAGATCAATATTGCCATTTGACTTAAATACTTCAATTCCTTCTTCACCATCACCCGCCTCATATACTTTATAGCCTGCTTCTTCTAAAATTTCTCTTATAAATTTTCTAACACTTACAGAATCATCAATAACTAATATATTTTTTTGACTCATTTTTCTTTAAGCCCCCATTTTTATAAATTTTGTCTATATGCTATATTTCTATTCCATTAAGAATTTATTTATTTTTAAAGTAATTATAAAAGTTACCTCAACATACAAATAATCACAGAATTATAATATAATTATACAAAATATTAACATAATTTTCTACACATTAACTGCAGTAATTTTAATATGCATCTCACATACTCCATATTGCATCTTAAAGAAAACACATAGTTTAAATTTTAAAAAGTTAATACAATAGAATTGTAATGAATAGGAGATGAATTTGTTTTATGTTCAAAGGCTTTATTTTAGGATTTTTAACAGGTATAAATGTATGTCCACCATTTATTTTAGCTTTTTCTGATGCTGCTTTCTTCACTAATATCTTAAGCAGTATTTTATACTTTATTGCTTTTTTCATAGGTACTGCTGTTTATTTTATGCCTATTCCATAAATCAATATTAGCTTGTATACCAATATTATTATTAAGTCTTGTTTTATTAAGCGGTGGCAGTTCCCTTCCAAAGGAACCTTTAATGGAAATTTCTTTCTTCATAGGCTATATATTTATAAATATAGGAAAATATTTATTGATTTTGATGGTAATGGTAAAAATGATTTTCATATTAAATATGATACCATAAATAATAAATCTGAATTTAAATCTGAATTTAAATCTTTAAATAAGAACGTAACTTCTCTGCAGAGAGTTTATAAAGTAAAAACTGGCTATGCTGTAAAAGTAATTTTAAAGAAGTAGCTAATATTTACTTTAGATAATTGTGTTAACTTTTTGTTCTTATTTTATCATATTGTCTTTAATAATTGATTTACTCCTTGTATGTAGTAACTCAATCGTAAAATTCCATATAGGTAAAGCATAAAGATATACAGCATAAATTAAGCAACCAGACGTTGCTCCAATCGTAGCAATTGGCACAGCACCAGCAATACTCCATGGAATTAATGGTGCAATTATAATAGCAGTATTTTCAAGTACCATAGCAAACTCATTCTGATCATTATAGAGCTCATTGCCCATCTGTGCAGTTAGAATAACAGCTAACGTCTGATTGCAGCTTACCCCACTTGCAAAAATTGATGTAACACTAACTCCACCAAACGGAGTTATATATTGCGCAATTCTCTGAATCAAATGTTTCACACCATTCAATAACCTAGTATGTGAAAAAATACCAGAATAAGAAGACGAAATCATAACAATAGCTCCAACACGAAGCATAGATATTAATCCTCCACCATTAAGAAGTTTCGCAAGTTGTGGATTATTTACTGCATGATATCCAAAAATCAAACAATAAATCAATTTTGAAACCGTCAATCCCTGTACTGTAACACAAATTACGCAGCATATCAAAATACTTACCCCCATTGCATATTTCACATCTATATGTAAAACTGCCAGCAATAAAATCACTGCAGCAGGAATAACAGTAATCCAGTGAAGGTTAAATGATTTCGGAAATAATTCTGCTTGAGAAATATCCACCACATTTAGGCCACTACCCCCGGATGCAAATGCATAAAATATACATGTAAATAATAGTGGTACAATAGAAATTTTCATCATGCCTTTTATATTCTCATAAATATCTGTTTGTGTAAGAGTGCATACAAGCTGGGCACTGGAAGACATAGGAGAACATCGGTCTCCAAAGTATATTCCAGATAATACTGCACCACCAGTAACAAGTGGATTAAGTCCCGCTGAATTAGAAAGCATCATGCAAATTACACCCATAGTACTTGCCGTACCAAATGATGTCCCTGTTAAAAATGACATTATACAGCATAGTAGAAATGTACAAAGGATAAAAATTTTTGGATGAATCATGTTAATTGCATAATAAAGAATAAAAGGTATTGTTCCACCAGCACGCCACACAGCAGTTAGAAATCCAATCAATATAAAAACGATTAAAATAGTTTTTATATTTTCGATACCTTCCCAAAGCATGTCCAATGTTTCTCTTAGAGAATTTCCCTGTTGAATACTATATCCAGTAAAACAAAGCAGCCCAAATATTAATGCATACAATACTTGTATATTACCAATAATACAAATGCACAGTCCTATGAGAAACATACCTAAAGTTGTAATTTCCGCCATTCTATTTCCTCTTTTCATTTTTATATACTCTAATCTTCACCACTACATAAAACAATTCTTTTACAGTCTTATTGTACCAAACTACACAAGCTAAGACTATAGGCTTCTTTTAACTTGCAATATTTAATATTTATAATACATTATAAATCAGTATGCAAAAGCAAAAACAATTAAAGCAGCTAATAATAACTTAAGATATTATTAAGCTGCTTTAATTGTTTTTATTTTATAGCTATATATATATCTAATTCAGATTTTTCACTACCATCACATTTTCTTCCATAAAGTTCAAAATCTCCTGTGTATGTTCTTTCAATATCTGAATTCCATATATGTGCCCATGCTCTTCCTATGCTTTCTGGCATTTTTCCTTTTGCAGTTACCACATAATATTTTGATGCTGGTATTACTTTAACTGTCATTCCTTCTGGCAAAGAACTTGCACTTGACACCTGAAAACCAACTACATAAGAATATAATCCAAACTCTTTATTTTCATAATCAGTGTATAGCCCTAAAATCTCTTTATCATTTATTTTATTTTGTATCTTGTCTCCAAGTTTTTCTTTCATAAACTCTCTCCACAATTTTTCAATTGCAACTTTACATTGACAACCTTCATTATTTGTTCTTATTTCCTTTCCAACTAATATAATTTTATCTTTGTTTACTATTTTAGAGACTACCTCGTTTTTATTCCATCTTTTTAAATTAGGTAAGCAATTTTTCATTAACTCTCTTGCTTCCTCTTCTTTCATACCCTTTTGTTTCATAAAAGGTATGCTTACTTCAATCATTTCATCCATAGTTAAATTTGGCTGCTTAAACTTTCCATTTTCATAACAGTAAATACAATAATCATGGCTTTTGCTATTATCCTTTTCAGTTCCATAAAGTTCCTCATTCATTGGCATGCCGCAGCTCTGACAATATCTCTGTTCCATAAAACATTTCTCCTTCCACATATTTATAAACCTATTATATAGGAAGGGTTTGACATCATTATGTCATGTTTAAATTTATTTATATATATTACTAATTTTTTTGCATTTTTCCTTTATAATATTTCTTATACGCTGCGGTTTAAGTACTTCTACACCCTCACCATAGCTCAGTATCATTGAGTAAACCCAGTCATCTTCAATAACTTCAGTATTTACTATAACGTTCCCGTCTTCAAGAAATTTAATATCATCATCATCAAAGTAATCCTGTATTCTATATCTAGATTTACTAGAAAATTTCAATGAAATCTTTGTAGGTTTTTTTTCAATCTCATCTGCATTTTTATATTCCTCATACGAAATTCTATATTTATTAACTTTTTCATTTAAAATCTTTAGATTGTCCATTCTTGATAATTTAAATATTCTATAGTCATTTCTCAACTTACAAAATGAAAATAAATACCATGCAAAGCCTTTAAAAACAAGAGTGCTTGGCTCTACTTTTCTTGAAATATATTCACCTTTTGCATTTCTATAATTAAAGCCTATACACTTATTTTCTTTCAACGCCTCATATATAATATTATATTTTGCATTTTCTTTTTCAGATTTCTTAAATCCCCAAGGCAGAGTGTCTATAAATATGTGCTTGAAATGTAAATCAAATACATTCTTTTTATTGCAGGGTATAATGTTTTTAACCTTTTCCATAGCTATCTCCACATTTTTATTATTCAAAACACCACTGATATTTTTTAACGCTTCTACTATAGAAATCATATCTTCGAATGTTAAAAACTGATGATTTATTTTATAATTATCCAAAATATAAAATCCTCCATCATTTCCCTGCTTTGAAACTACAGGAATCCCTGACATATTAATTGCTTCCATATCTCTATAAATTGTTCTCACAGAAACTTCAAATTTTTCAGCTAGTTCTAGTGCAGATATTTTTTCTCTATTTAAAAGCATAATGACAATTGCCAGCAATCTATTTATTTTCAAAATTTATAAACCCCCGCATATTCTTTAAATCAAATTTTTACATTTTACAAATAAATAACAAAAAGCCCCCATCTCTAGGGGTATACATTTTTTTCAATTATTCACCTGTAAGTTCTACATGTTTTTCTTCAACCTTAGAAAGTACACCAAATATCTTTACAATGTTTTCTTCATGAATTTCTTTTTCATACTTTTTATAATACTCTACAGCATGCTTTTCTCTTTGACAAGCTGCAGCAAGCAAGGCCTCATCTGTATTATATTTTGAATAATCCATATCTTTAAGTACTGGCATTTCTTTGATACCTGCTATTTTCTTATGAATTCTAGCATGCATATATTCTACGCTTGATAAAGCCTTAAACATACTTTTTATTTTTTCATCTTCTGCCATATCTGAAGCTTTCTTATAAAAGTCTCCATTAAAGACTTCCAATTTAACTGCATGATCTATTATTTTCAAATCATTTTGATTCAATTTATTTCTATCATATTTTATTTCTTGTCCATTTTTTATTAAATATTCAATTGGTGCTCCACAAAATGGGCAATACATTATTTTTTCTTTACTATTTGAATTTATAAATGCTTCTTTATTAAAGTTATAATTTTTTTCATTTATCTCCATACCACAAACGATACAAGTCATTTTAACCATGATAAACATTCCTTTCTAAATAACTTTTAATCTTAGTATAGCACAAAATAAGTATTACATAGTTATGTCATTTTACACAAAATTTTTTAATATTAAAATGCCACCAACTTTTAACTAAAGTCAGCAGCATTTTTATTTCACCTAATAAGGTCTGTTAAATCTAAATTTATATTGGCTTTCTTCCTTGAATCCACATTTTTCATAAAACTTTTGAGCATACGTTGTCCAAAGAACTTTGCTGGTACTTTTTATACTTGGGTAATTAACAATAATTTCAATAAGTTTTTCTCCAAGTCCCTTATCTCTATATCTTTCATCAATTATTACATCTGATATCAAGCTATATACTGCATAATCACTTACTACTCTGGCAAATCCTACCTGAACATCTTTTCTAAATATCCCAAAGCAAAGTGAATTTTTAATAGTTCTTTCAATAATTTCTTTAGGTCTATCCTTGGCCCAATGCGATTGTCTTAATAAATTACAAACTGCATCTAATTTAATTTTAGTTATATCATCAGTAATTATATATTCTCCCTCTATAATTTCCATGAAACAGGACTCCCTAATAAAAACTTTTATAATAATATTTAAGCCATTATTTTTTCTCCCATCATATTAATAATCTTTCTCATATCTCCTATCATGTAAAGAGAACCTGATATTAATATGATATCATCCTCCGAAGCACATGAAAGTGCCTTCTTGTAAGCTTCTTCATAGCTTTCAAAATACTCACAATTTGGATTGTACTCAGATACAATTTTGCTTAATTCGGCTGCAGTTTCAGCCCTGTCACTGTTAGGTGTAACACATATTACTCTATCTGAAATAGGAACTATACAATCTGCCATCTTGTGCACTTCTTTATCCGCTAATATGCCAAGTACAAGTATAAGCTTTCTATACTTAAAATAGTGCTGGACATTATATTTAAGCTTTTCTATTCCATCAATATTATGTGCTCCATCTATCACAACAATCGGCTTCCTATTTAAAACTTCAAGCCTTCCTATCCATTTGACCCTAGACAGTGCATAAATTGTCTTTTCTTTTTTAATATCTACTCCCATACTTTTTAATTCATCTATAGCAAATAATGCTGTAGCACAGTTTAGGAGCTGGTGTTTTCCAAGAAGTGAAAGCTCTACATCATATATATCATTTTTGACTGAGACTTCTATATGCTGACAAAAATTTTCACTATTTTTGTCTATCCTTTTACACCCAATGATTTTAACTGAATCCTCTTCCACCTTTATTAGCTTGGAATTTCTTTTTCTGCATATATCTTCTATAACTTTTTCTGCCTCAGGCTTTTGAGGATAAAGCACCACTGGAATTCCATTCTTTATTATCCCTGCTTTTTCATAGGCGATTTTTTCTAAAGTATCACCTAAAATATGCATATGGTCATAGCTTATGGAGGCAATTATACTGAGCATAACTCCCCCACCAGACTTTTTATCAAAACCAGGCATCGCATTTGTTGCATCAAGTCTTCCTCCAAGTCCAACCTCAACTACAGCAAAATCAACTTTCTTAATATAGAAATAGTAAAACATAGCTGCTGTCTCTATTTCAAATTCAGTTGGATTATCATAACCGGCATCAAGAACTTTATCAACAGCCTTTGATACTTCAGTTACACAATATGCCAGATCTTCTTTTGATATATTTTCTCCATTTATCTGAATCCTCTCTTCAAATACTTCCAGATGTGGTGAAGTATACATTCCAACTTTATATCCATTTTCTTGAAGTATTCTGGCTGTCATTGAAACTATAGAACCTTTGCCATTCGTACCAGCTGCATGTATAGTTTTTATTTTCTTATGTTGATTGCCTAAAAATTCAAGTATTTTCTCCACTCGTTCAAGTCCTAAGTTGGTTCCAAATTTAGCTGTACTCTGTATATAATTTAATGATTCTTCATAATTCATTTTTTTCACATCCTGCTTAATTTAAGCTGTCTATTCTATCCAAAACTGCCTGAAGCATCTGCTCGTATTTTTTACCCTTTTCTCTTTCAGCATCTACTACATCTTTAGGTGCCTTGGATACAAATTTTTCATTCTTTAATTTTTTATCTACCCTCTGTATTTCTCCATTAAGTTTATCTTTTTCCTTGTTAAGTCTCTCTATTTCCTTATCTTTATCTACTAAATCCAAAAGTGGAATAAATAATTCTGCTCCTCTTGTAACTGCTGATACTGCATTTTCAGGTGCTTCATTTTTATCCTTTAAGAATTCAACTTCACTAGCTGAAGCTAATTTTTTAAAGTAATCTTCACCATTTTTAAATGCTTCTGCTGCATCTTGTTCAGTTATATATGCCATTACCTTAGCCTTTCTTGAAAATGGTACGTTCATATCAATTCTTATATTTCTTACAGATTTAATAGCTTCTATAACATAATCCATATCCTGCTCTGCCTTTTTGTCTTCCAGCTTTTCATCATACTCAGGCCATTTTGATATAACTATAGATTCATACTCAGTATTATAAAGATGAGTGTATATTTCCTCTGTTATAAAAGGCATTATAGGGTGCAGAAGCTGCAAACTTACAGTTAATACTTTATTGAGTACGTTATAAGCTACCCCTTTTGCTTCTTCATCTTCACCATACATAATAGGCTTTACAAGTTCTATATACCAATCACAGAATTCTCCCCAGATGAAATCATATATTTTCTGTGCTGCTATTCCAAGTTCGAATTTTTCTATATTATCTGTAATTTCTTTTACAAGAGTATTTAATTTAGAAAGTATCCACTTATCAGCTGCAGTGTAATTTTTGCAATCTTTATACTTATTTATTATGTCTTCATCCATATTCATAAGTACAAATCTTGAAGCATTCCATATCTTGTTTGCAAAATTTCTTGAAGCTTCTACTCTTTCTGGATAATATCTTGTATCATTTCCTGGGGCATTTCCTGTTATAAGTGTAAATCTAAGTGCATCTGAACCATACTTATCTATAACATCTATTGGATCAACACCATTTCCAAGTGATTTTGACATTTTTCTTCCCTCTGAATCCCTTACTATACCATGAATAAGTACATTTTCAAATGGAATATCATCCATGCAGTAAAGTCCTGAGAATACCATTCTAGCTACCCAGAAGAATATTATATCATAACCTGTAACAAGTGTATTTGTAGGATAATAATACTTTAAATCCTCTGTTTTATCTGGCCAGCCAAGTGTTGAAAATGGCCAAAGTGCAGAACTAAACCAGGTATCTAGTACATCTTTATCCTGCTCTAAATTAGTTGAACCACATTTTGTACACTTCTTTGGTTCATCTACAGAAACTATAACTTCTCCGCAATCTTTACAGTACCATACAGGAATTCTGTGTCCCCACCAAAGCTGTCTTGATATACACCAGTCTTGAATATTCTCCATCCAGTTGAAATAAGTTTTTTCAAATCTTTCAGGTACAAATTTAACTTTTTTATTTTTTACTACATCAATAGCAGGTTTTGCTAGTGACTTCATTTTTACAAACCACTGTTTTGAAAGCATTGGTTCAATAGTAGTTCCACATCTATCGTGGCAGCCTACATTATGTGAATGTTCTTTTATCTTAACTAAATATCCCTGCTCCTTTAAATCCTCTACAACTAATTTTCTAGCTTCATATCTATCAAGCCCATCGTATTTAGTACCAGAAAGTTTTATAGTTCCATCTTCATTCATTATTATAATTTCAGGTAAATTGTGTCTCTTTCCTACATTATAATCGTTAGGGTCATGAGCTGGAGTTATCTTAACTGCTCCTGTTCCAAATTCCATATCAACATAATCATCTGAAACTATAGGAATTTCTCTATTTATTATTGGAAGTATTGCCTTTTTTCCTACCAAATGCTTATATCTATCATCTTTAGGATTTACGGCAATAGCTGTATCACCAAATAATGTTTCTGGTCTCGTTGTTGCTATCTCTAAGAATTCATCACTGCCTACTATAGGATATTTTATATGCCAGAAATGTCCTGCCTGTTCTTCATATTCTATTTCTGCATCAGATATTGCTGTCTGACATTTAGGGCACCAGTTTATTATTCTATTTCCTTGATATATTAATCCTTCATTATATAATTTAACGAAAAAGTTTCTTACGGCCTTGTTTAATCCCTCATCCATAGTAAATCTTTCTCTTGTAAAATCTACGGATGATCCAAGCTTGCTTATCTGATTTCTTATTCTACTCCTGTATTCATGAGTCCAATCCCATGTCTTTTCTAAGAATTTTTCTCTTCCTATTTCATTTTTCTTAATTCCATCTTTAAGAAGTTCTTTCTCAACTTTTACTTCTGTAGCTATACTCGCATGATCCTCACCAGGAAGCCATAGTGTGCTATAACCCTGCATTCTTTTTGTTCTTATAAGAATATCCTGTATGGTTTCATCAAGTGCATGACCTATGTGAAGCTTTCCTGTAATATTTGGTGGTGGTATTACTATAGTATATGGTTTTTTATTTTTATCCGGCTTAGGTGTAAAATACTTTTTTTCCTGCCAGTTTTTATAAATTCTGTCTTCGAATTCTTTTGGGTTATATGTAGTTGCTATTTCTTTCTTTTGTGACATAAAAACTCCTCCTAAAATATTTTAAACTTGAACTAATTATCAATCTTAATTATTCCTATATAAATAAAAAGAGCCTTCATCCATACAATAAAGGACGAAGACCCGCGTTACCACCTTTTTTTCTGCAAAATGCAGACTCTTATACCTAACGATTAAAAACCGTCTTTACCTACTTGATTCGGAAAAGAAACTCCAAAGCTACTTTCAAGACAACTCATATAGAAAATTTCTCAACTAACAAATTTTCCTCTCTTTATACTACACTGCCCTTACTCCTCTTTTTCACAGCCGATTATATTTATTTCAATTTATACTATATAATTATAACGTTAAAATAAATACTGTCAACAATTTTTAAAAATTTAATTTCCTATTTTCTATTACTTGAAATCTTCTATTCTTATTATATTCTCTATTTTATCTACGCACTTCAAATTAGTAATTTCTTTAATTGCAGCATTTATATCCGCTTCCATGGTCTTATGCGTAACAAGTACAATCATTACTTCACATTCTGAATTTTTGCTTCCTCTTTGTATTACCGAACGCAAACTTACATTATGTCTTCCAAGAACTGTTGTTATTTCCGCAAGTACTCCCGGTTGATCCAATACAGTAGCCCTAATATAAAATTTGCTCTGACTTTCTTCTATATTTTTTATTTTTCTGTGCCATAGATTATTTTTCACTACCGGATTATCATTTTCTATATCAACATTGCTTCTAAGTATGGCAATAATATCACTTACTACTGCACTGCCTGTAGGTAAGCTTCCTGCACCTCTTCCATAAAACATTAAATCTCCAACAGCATTACCTTTTATAAATATTGCATTAAAAGAATCATATACATTTGCAAGCGGATGCTCTTTAGGAATCATTGTAGGATGAACTTTAAGTTCAAGCTCGCCATCGCTCTCTTTTGCAATTGCAAGCAGTTTAATTACAAGATTAAACTTTTTTGCATATTTCATATCTACAGATTTAATCTTCGTAATGCCTTCTCTATAGACATTATTTACATTAATTTTAGTTCCAAATGCTAAAGATGATAGTATTGCCAATTTATATTGTGCGTCAAACCCTTCAATATCCGATGTAGGATCGGCTTCGGCATATCCCTTGTCCTGTGCTTGTTTCAAAGCTATATCAAAATTCAAGCCATCAAGCTGCATTTTAGTTAAAATATAATTTGTAGTACCATTTACTATACCATATAATTCTTCAATCTTATTCGCCGTCAAGCTTTCATCTATTCCATTTATTATTGGAATTCCGCCTGCTACACTTGCTTCATAATTAAACATTACGCCCATGCTGTCTGCCTTTTCAAAAAGTTCATCACCGCCAGTTGCAAGTAACATTTTGTTTGCAGTTACTATATGCTTTTTTCTGTCCATGCATTTAAGCATATATTCCCTTGCAGGCTCCAATCCTCCCATAACTTCAACCACAATTTTGATTGAATCATCCTCCAGTATGTCATTAAAATTAGTAGTTATAATTTCACCAGGGACTTCAACATCTCTTGGCTTATTCTTATCTCTTACAAGTATTTTTGCAACTTCTACCTCGTAGCCGGACCTTTTCATTATTTCTTTTTTATTGGAGTTTAAAATCATCCAGACTCCCTTACCAACGTTTCCAAGCCCCATTAACGCTATTCTAACCTTTTTCATCTTTTGCCCTCCTGATTATTTATCCTAAACTTCTTTCTCAAGTATGATTTCAAAATATGCAGCAGCAACCATAAGCACCTGTCGGAGGAGTTAAAATTTGAACAAGTCTCCATCCTTCCCGAGCTTTTTCATCTATTATTTGATGATAATCTTCTCTAGTTTAATAAACTGATATTGATACATATAATCATCCATTTGTTTAGTACATTATATCATAATATAAATCACAAAAATACTGACTCTATCAGCACAATTATATAAAGTTAAACTGAATCAGTATTTTTGCATAATTTTAAAATAAATACTTTTCTATTTTATGGCTTCCTTTGAAAAAGAGTTGTTTACTATTTTATCAAAAGGAGGTCTTGCAGTTATTAGACTTGCTTTATAGGTCTGAATTATATCCATAAGTCTATTTAAATTTTCCTGTTTTATCTCTGGTGTAACTGCAAAAGCATTTATACTCCTGTAATTCTTGACAACAGATGTAAGTATTCCAGTATCTGTTCCCGGGAAAAATGATTTTATAGACTTTGCTACTTCCTCATCACTGTGTTTTTGAACCCAAATCTGTCCTTCATAAATAGCTTTAGTGAATTTCTTGATTACATCTGGATTTTTAGCCATATATGATTTAGTTGAAAAATAGCATGTATATGGTAAAGATCCTGATTCTTTTCCAACTGAACCAACAATATATCCATTTTTATCTTTCTCAAGCATACTTCCCGTAGGTTCAAATAATGCAGCGTAGTCTCCTGTTCCTGCTTTAAATGCTCCAGCAGTTGCTGTAAAAGCAAGGTTTGTTATTAAATTTACATCCTTACCTGGTTTTAGGTTATTTTTCTTTAGAGCATATTCAAGTGCCATTTCAGGAACTCCTCCAGGTCTTCCACCTATTATGGTTTTTCCTTTTAAGCTCTTCCAATCAAAGTTTTTTTCAGCCTTTCTTCCAACTAAAAATGAACCATCAGTTGTAGTTAACTGTGCAAATAATACAGGATAGTCTTCTCTTTTTTGATTATATATATATACTACCTGCTCTGGTCCACAAAAACCTATGTCAGCATTTTTACTAAGTACAGTTTGCATAGTCTTATCTGCTCCTTGACCTGTTGTAAGATCAATTTCCAATCCCTGTTCTTTGAACATACCTTGATTTATAGCTACATACATAGGTGCATAGAATACAGATCTTGCTACTTCGTTCAATCTAACTTTTTTCAGTGCCTTTCCACTACTTTTACTACCACAGCCAGCAAACATAACAGCCACAAATATAAAGCTCAAACACAATACTAAAATACTAAGTTTGTTTTTCTTCATATTGTCCCCCAAAATAATTTTTATATCAATTTATATTATGAAATGCACTGTATTTTTGTTAAAAATTAAAAATGGCCTATAAAGTCAGAATCACTCTATAAGACCATCTTTAATTTTGATATTATTTATTTAAATCATGTGCCAGCACTGGTTCACCTACAAATTCTTTTCTTCTAACTTTAACCTCTTTTTCATCTTTAAAAGATTTAAAGGCTACAGAAAGCATAAGTTTTAATCTATTTAGCTGGTTTACTTCACTTGCACCAGGGTCATAATCAATAGCAGCTATGTTGCTTCCTGGATATTTTCTCTTAAGTTCCTTTATCATTCCTTTTCCTGTAACATGGTTTGGAAGGCATGCAAAAGGCTGCATACATACTATATTTTTTGTTCCGCTTTTTATAAGTTCTATCATTTCTGCAGTCAAGAACCAGCCTTCTCCTGTTTGATTTCCAAGAGATAATACCTGTGATGCTCCATCTGCAAGTTCTTCTATTTGAGATGGTGGTGAAAATCTTTTACTGTTTTTAAGTGCATTTTTCATATGTTTTCTAAAGTGTTCAATAAACTTTATACCTGCACCTTTTAAAATACTGCTTCCAAGTGTTCCTGATAAATATTCATGTTTAAACTTGGCATCATATGCACAATAAAGTAGAAAGTCTGTTAAGTCAGGTACTACTGCCTCCGCCCCTTCACTTTCAAGTACATGTACAATATTATTATTTGCTGTCGGATGGAATTTAACAAGTATTTCTCCTACTACTCCAACCTTTGGCTTTTTAATATCGCTTATTTCAAGATTATCAAAATCTTCCACTATAGCATATATGTTTTTCTTAAATTCATTATGGTTTCCATTTCTAACATTTTCCTTGCATTTTTCAATCCAATTGTTGTAAAGCATATTTGCAGAACCAGGTATCTTTTCATATGGTCTCACTCTGTAGAGAACTCTCATAAACAAGTCTCCATAAATAAGTCCCATAATGGATTTATTCACAAGACCTGGTGATATTTTAAAGCCAGGGTTTTTTTCCATTCCAACTACATTTAAGGATATTACAGGGACTTTCTCCATTCCAGCTTCTTTTAATGCCTTCCTTATAAATCCAATATAGTTTGTAGCTCTACATCCTCCTCCTGTTTGAGATATTAAAACAGATGTATTATCAATGTCATATTTTCCGGATTTAAGTGCTTCTATTATTTGTCCTACAACCATTATAGAAGGATAACAAGCATCATTATTTACATATTTAAGTCCTTCATCCACTGCTTTTTTATCTACAGATGGAAGAATTTTTAATTTATAACCAGATGCATTGAAAGCTTCTTCAATAAACTGAAAATGAATTGGTGCCATTTGAGGACATAATATAGTATGTTTCTTCCTCATTTCTTTTGTAAAAATAACCTTTTTATCAACCTCAGTGATTTTATGAGGCTTAAATCCTGACGCATTTCTCTCATCAAGAGCAGCCTTTAACGAACGTATTCTTATAGTTATAGCGCCTAAGTTGCTTACCTCGTCTATTTTAAGAACTGTATATAGTTTTTCGTATCTATTAAGTATTTCCTGTGTCTGGTCTGTTGTAACTGCGTCAAGTCCACATCCGAATGAATTAAGTTGAATAAGCTCTAAATTGTTCTGTTTAGCTACAAAGCTTGCAGCTGCATACAATCTTGAGTGATAAACCCATTGATCTACTACTCTAAGAGGTCTTTCTACCTCTCCAAAGCTTGCGACAGAATCCTCAGTTAAAACAGCCATACCATATGAGGTTATTATATTAGGTATACCATGATTAATCTCAGGATCTATGTGATATGGTCTTCCAGCAAGCACTATTCCCTTCTTACCCGTTTTATTTAAATATTCTACTACTTCTTTTCCTTTATTTTTGATATCCTGTTTTACTTTTCTATCTTCTGCGTAGGCAGCTTCAACAGCACCTTTAATCTCTTTTTCACTTATATTAAAAGCACTTAATTCCTCAGTTAACCTCTTTATAAGCCTATTTTTGTTGTCTAGTGGTAAAAATGGATTCCTAAAATCTACATTTTGTTCAGCAAGTACATCCATATTATTTTTTATAACCTCTGGATAAGAAGTTACCATTGGACAATTATAGTGGTTGTCAGCTTCTGCCTGTTCCTTCTGTTCATATGGTATACATGGATAAAATATAAATTTAACTCCTCTATTTACAAGACTCATTATATGTCCATGTACTAATTTTGCAGGATAGCATGCTGATTCAGATGGTATAGTCTCCATTCCAAGAGAATAAAGCCTTTTTGTAGAACGCGGTGATATTTCCACTCTGAATTTTAATTTTGTAAAAAATGTAAACCAAAATGGATAATTTTCATAAAGGTTTAATACCCTAGGTATTCCAACTTGTCCTCTAATTGCTTCCTCTTTTTTTAGTGGGATGTAATTAAAAATTCTCTTATATTTATAGTCAAAAATATTAGGAATATCGCTGTGTGCATTTTCAACTCCTGCTCCTCTTTCACACCTGTTGCCCGAAATAAATTTATTTCCATCTGAAAATTCATTTATTGTAAGAAGACAATTATTTGCACACTTTCCGCATCTTCTCATATTGACTTCTGTATGAAAACTTTCTAATTCTTCTAATTTTAAAAGAGTACTTTCATAACCTTCTTCAAATCTTTCCTTGGAAATAATAGCAGCTCCAAAAGCTCCCATAAGTCCAGCTATATCAGGTCTTATTACTTCCCTTTCTGATATAAGTTCAAAAGCTCTCAAAACTGCATCATTATAAAATGTTCCTCCCTGGACTATTATCTTCTTTCCAAGCGCTTTAGGATCTCTTATTTTTATAACTTTAAAAAGTGCATTTTTTATAACTGAATAAGAAAGTCCTGCAGAAATATCTCCTACCGATAATCCTTCTTTTTGAGCTTGTTTAACTTTTGAATTCATAAATACTGTACATCTTGATCCAAGATCTACAGGCATTTTTGATGATTCAGCGGCTTTTGCAAAATCTTCTATTTTCATATTTAATGAGTTTGCAAAAGTTTCAATAAAAGAGCCGCATCCTGATGAACAAGCTTCATTTAACATTATGTTGTCTATTACACCATCTTTTACTTTGATGCATTTCATATCTTGTCCACCAATATCTAGTATAAAGTCCACTCCAGGCTGAAAAAATTCAGCAGCTTTATAATGTGATACAGTTTCAACTTCTCCAATATCCATAGAAAGTGCAGCCTTTATGAGCCCTTCACCATAACCTGTAACTGCAGAATTTGCTATTTTACAAGTTTTTGGAAGTTTGCTATAAACATCTTTTAATATTTTTATTGAAGCATTTAGTGGATTTCCATGGTTGCTTCCATAAAATGAATATAAAAGCGTTCCTTCCTCATCTATGAGTACAGCCTTTGTAGTTGTTGAACCTGCATCTATACCAAGATAGCAATTACCACTATAATTATTTAAGTCTTTTCTTTTTACTACACTGGTTGCATGTCTCTTCTTAAACTCTGACAGTTCATTTTCATCAATAAAAAGAGGCCTTAATGTTTGAACATCATCACTTACAAAATCATTTAAATGACCAAGTCTGTCTATTAAGCTTTCAAATGATTTAATTTCACCATCTTTAGATGATATAGCTGCTCCATGTGCTACAAATAGCTGTGAATTTTTAGGGAAAATGACCTGATCCTTTGTTAATTTAAGTGTGTCGATAAATCTCTTCCTAAGTTCAGATAAAAAATATAATGGGCCGCCTAAAAAAGCTACATTCCCTTTAATAGTTTTTCCACAAGCAAGTCCACTAATGGTTTGATTCACTACCGATTGAAATACAGATACTGCAATATCTTCTTTTGCTGCACCTTCATTCAAAAGCGGTTGTATATCTGTTTTTGCAAATACACCACATCTTGCAGCTATAGGATATATAACCTTATAATTTTTAGCAAGTTCATTTAATCCCATCGCATCTGTTTGAAGAAGTGATGCCATCTGGTCTATAAAAGCACCCGTACCTCCAGCACATGTACCATTCATTCTTTGATCTATTCCGGCATCAAAAAATGTTATCTTTGCATCCTCGCCGCCAAGTTCTATGGCAACATCAGTTTTCGGAATAAATCTCTCTATAGTATTGGTACAAGCTACTACTTCTTGAATAAAAGGTATATTTAACCATTTTGATACAGATAATCCTCCTGATCCTGTAACCATTATGGTGATATCTGAATCTTTTAGTTTTTCATAAGCCTCTTTAATAACTTTAGCTATAGTACTTTTAATATCAGAAAAATGTCTTTGATATTTACTATAAATTACACTGTCTTTAATATCTGATACAACTATCTTTACTGTAGTTGAACCTACATCAAGACCTACATGAAATAAATTTTTCATAAGCAATCACCTTTTAATAAATAATTTAAAATAAATAAGAATCCTTAAATTTATAAATGTATACTACAATTATGTAGTTTCAATTTAAATCAGTTTTACAAACCTAATTTATAATTATATTATAACATATGTCAATGTGCAAATAGTTCATGTATTTTAATATACAATAAACTTACAGTAAATATTACAGTCTTTTCATGTGGAACAATACATTGAAATTTTTCATATAATAAATCATAGTTTGTAATAGTTAACTATTTATAAAAAGTTAACCGGGAGATGATACTTTGATTAAGTTAACAGTAAAAGATATTTATATGAATTATCATTCACTTAAAGGTTCTACAGAAGCTTTAAAAGATATTAATTTTTCAGTAAATGAAGGCGAATTTTTAAGTATAGTTGGTCCATCTGGATGTGGCAAATCTACACTTTTAAATATAATAGCGGGTCTTATAAAACCCTCTTCTGGTGATATATATATGGATGATAAAAAATTAACTTCTGTCTCATCAAAAATGGGGTATATGTTTCAAAAAGATCAATTATTTGAATGGTCCAGCGTATGGAATAATATAATCTTAGGTATAAAGATACAACACAAATCTCCAGATTTATATAAGAATAAAATAAATTCACTCCTCAAAAATTACGGTCTTATAAATTTTGTGAATTATTATCCAGATGAACTGTCCGGAGGTATGAGACAAAAGGTTGCCTTGATAAGAACTTTATCTTTAAACCCTGAAATTTTACTTTTAGATGAACCTTTTTCTGCACTGGATTACCAGACAAGGCTAAACATAAGTGATGAAATATTTAAAATAATAAAAAAAGAAGGTAAAACGGTAATAATGGTAACTCATGATATAGCAGAGGCTATTTCTATGTCAAATAGAATTCTGGTACTTTCGAATAGACCGGCTAAAATCAAAAAAATATTTGATATAAAATTTTCTCAATCCTATAATTCTCCATTAAAGTGCAGAGAGGATCCAGAGTTTAGAATATATTTTAATAAAGTCTGGAAGGAGCTGAATGTATAGTGGTTAATAATTTAAAAGAGCAAGAGCTTTATATAAAGGATATTAATAATAGAAAGAAAAAAATTATTATATGCAGGTTTGTAATCTTGATAGCTTTTTTTGTCTTATGGGAAATAGCAGGTGACCTAAAGTGGATAGATCCATTTCTGACAAGTACTCCATCTAGAATGGTTAAAAATTTAGTCAAGCTATATGGAGAGGGTTCTTTATTTAAACATATTGGAATAACATGTTTGGAAACTATAGTAGGATTTCTTTTAAGTACAGTTTTAGGAACTTTAATTGCAATACTTCTATGGCTATCGGATTTTGTATCTGAAGTTTTAGATCCTTATCTGGTTGTATTAAATGCTCTCCCAAAGATAGCACTCGCCCCTATAATAATATTCTGGGTAGGGAATGGAATGTCAGCTATTATTATGGTAGCAGTTTTAATATGCATAGTTGTCACTATACTTACTGTGTTAAATGGTTTTAGAGAAGTTGATAAAGATAAGATAAGATTATTAAAAACTTTCGGTGCTTCAAAATTTCAAATTTTAATACACCTTGTAATTCCATCTTCAATTCCAACTTTAGTATCTACTTTAAAGATAAATGTTGGGCTTTCATGGGTAGGCGTAATCATGGGAGAATTTCTTGTGGCAAAAGAAGGTCTTGGATTCCTTATAATATTTGGAGGACAGATATCTCAATTAGATACAGTCATGGTAAGTATATTGATACTTTCAATATTAGCTTATGTTATGTACAAACTTGTAGAAATTGCTGAAAAGCAAGTTAAAAAGAAACTATTTCATTAATTAAATTTATAATTTTAAAAGTTTTAATTCTGCGGTATATTTTTTTTGCAATATGGATATAAATTACTATATGAATATATTTTACTAAATTTTAAAAACGTACCAGGGAGGATTAAAATGAAATACTTTCAAAGAGCTAATGAATACTATAATGAAAGAGATTATAAAAAGGCAATAGAATTATATGAAAAAGCAATAAAATTAAAAGACAATGAGGTATCTGCATTATATAATTCTGCAGTATGTCTTATAAAATTAAGAGAATATTTAAAAGCAATACCTAAATTAAAAGAAGCAATAAGATTAAAAAGGGAAAGTAAATACTTTTTTAATTTAGGTTATTGCTATGCTATGTTAAAAAACACCAAGAAAGCTTTAATATCATTCAATACTGCCTGGTGCCTGAATAATTCAGACAAAGATTGCGAAATAGCAATAAATATCTTATTAAAGAATTACATATCTAAATCCAAATAGTTTTCAAAACATATTGAATTAAATTATCTTACCACTGTCCTGCTATCTGTGCATCTTTATGGTCAATACTAAATCTAGGATTGTCAAAATAATTTCCACCTTTATAAAAAGTAGTATCTACATTTATCCATTTGCCACTTTCAGGTATATATACCTGATTCCACGCATGGCTTACCCAGCTTATTCCATTAAATCCTTCTCCAGTCACAAGTCTAACCTTAATATTATTTGTTCTCGCCATCGCTACATACAAACACGAATAATCAAAGCATATACCTTTTCGTGTTTCAAAAGCAGATATTGCACCAGATCTTACATTGAAATCATTATTTAAAACTTTATTTGCCTTATCATGATCATAGGATATATTTGTTCCTATCCAATTGTACAACATCTGTGCCTTTTCTGTAGTATTTGTTCCTTCAGAGCCAAGTGCTACCGCAAGTTTGTCTATTTGAGGATCTGATTTTACTCCCTGATCCAGGGTTACACCATTATAATATACTACAGTTTTTCTGCCATTAGTCTGATTTAAAGTGGCAGGGGTATCTGAATTAGGCTCAATCTGTCTACCAGAATCTGCCTCTCTTATTACTATTCTAAATGAATTGTTTAGTATATTAGGCAGTTTTTTTGCGATGTTAGAATTTGTTACCGGCATAATAATACTCTTACAAATAGATTTATATGGTTTTGACCCTTCCAAATATCCGTTCAGCTTGCTGCTTACATTAAGTACAGACATTATATTAAGTGCAAATGCGACTAAAAGTACATAACATAATCCCTTAGGTATCTGGAATATCATTCCTGTTGTTCTTTTAAATATATTTCCTTTAGAGCTTAAAAACTTTTCTATACTGTCTAATGCTGGATAAGTTGTAACATAATTTAATAGATCCAAAATTAATTTTATAACTCTATATATAATAAAAACAATTATAGGTATTACAATTGCATATATTATCAAATTGTTATTTTCCAGGTAATCAAGTATCTGTTGAGGAATATGATTATATATGTTTCTATATATTCCATCATCGTGCTGTATAAATATCTTCTTTCCAAAATAAGTACCTGATATTATAGCTATAATAAAAGATATATTTCTACTTAAATCATCTATATCACACTTTAAATCCCTCGATGAAAATTTAAATAAAAATCCTTTTAAAATAGGATATAAAAATACCAATACAATTATAAGTGTTATGGGATTCATTTTCATGATAACAACCACCTTTTAAATTACATTAATTATAAAAGAAATCCCTCTTTTAAATGTCTTCCATTAAAACTTTTTTCAAAATTGGTTTTATTTCTTCCCACAAATATCCCTTTCTCATCAAATATTGACTGAGTTTTATGCTTATTTTATTAACATTGCTTTCAGACTTTGTTATTATATTATACCTTTTTTTTGCGATAGAGTATAGGCTGTTTATATCTTTTTTGTAAATTTTTTCTTTTAATTCCAGCTCTTCTTTATTTATTGTACTGTCTAAAATTTTTTTAACCAGCGCAGAATCATATCCATTTCTAATTAAATAATTTCCAAGCCTTCTATAAATATTCTTTACATTATTTTCATTTTTAATCAAGCTATTATACTTCTTCTCCGCAAATTTAAATGCATTTTCCTCATATGCCCCGCTATCTAAAATTTCCAGCTGTTTTTCTATAACTTGTTCAGATATTCCTTTCTTTTTAAGATCATACATTATCTTTTTTTTGCCACAATGATTTATTTTTTCTTCTATATATAATCTTGTGAATTTAAAATCGTCAATAAATTTATATTCCTTTAAAAAATTTACAGTTTTTTTAATCGTATCCGTATCGTATTGTTTTTCAATAAGCTTATCTGCAATTTGTCTTTCAGTCTTATATCTTCTCTCAATAATTCTTAAAGCTGAATTTTTACATTTGATATAATTGTCTTCTGTAATTATACTTTTTATATAATCCAAATCTATAGATTTTCCCTTACATATATTATTGGAATATACAATTTCTTTACTGCAGGAAAATGAAAATTCATCATTTATATATATGTTAACCCTATCCTTGTTTTTACTTTGTAATTTTACTTCCGTTACTATATTTTCATTCATATTAAACTTAAAAAATTTCTCCTCTCTTATATTCAAATATAATTTCAAATTAATAAAATTATTTATGTTTTTTCAAAATATAAATGGTAGGATCATTAAACACCTTTCTTGCCACTTCATATATAGTTGTATTTTTAATATTTTCAATTTCCTTCATATCTTCATTAAATTTAAATATACTCTGTCCTTCAATACATTGGGTAAGTACATAATTTCCAATATCCGTGCTGTCCTCAAGTGTAAATACTACAGCTGTTTTTAGAGATTTTTTCATGATATCAATGCTTTTATCGTCAAATGTTATTTTTTCATCTTTTATATCCTGAATGCATTTTAAAATTATATTTATAGTATTATCTATATTTTCTTCACTTACAGCTGTGTATATATATATTGTTTTTATATTTTCCGTTAAATCCAAGTCAGTATATATATCATACGTAAACCCTTTTTCTTCTCTTAACTTTCTAAACAATATTGAATTTGGACTTTCTCCTAATTTATGATTTAATATTCTAAGTGCCAGTTCCTCTTTTTTATTGAGTCCACAAATTGTATATAAAAATACTATACTATTCTGTTCAATATCCCTTCTATATGAAGTTTTTATGCAGGGTAAATTATTTTCAGGTTGAATTTTTCTTTTTTCAAACTTTTTGTATTCCCAGCTTTTAAAGTATTTTAAAATCAAATTCAAAACATATTCATGTTCATATGATGATACAACTGATATAACACAGTTATTAGGTACATAATAATTATGATAAAACTCAAGTAAATCTTTCCTTGTAAAACTATTTACAGTCTTTTCGCTTCCACATATATCATATTTAAGTGGACTATTTTTAAATGCAATCTCATTTATCTTTCTAAAGCTAAACTGCTCTATATCATCATTGCCCGCTTTTATTTCAGACAATATAACTTTCCTTTCTTTTTCAATTTCGTGTTCATCAAATTTAGAATTAAGCACCATATCAGAAAGAAGTTCTATTGACTTTTCTAATTCTTCACCTAAACTTGTAATACTATACACTGTAGATGTATTTTCAGTATATGCATTATATTCTCCGCCCAAATTTTCAAGATCCTCATTTAATGTTTCATTACTTCTTGATTTAGTTCCTTTAAAAAGCATATGCTCTATAAAATGAGATATCCCTTTTTCCTGTAAGCTTTCATATATTGATCCCATTTTTATTCCAACATGCAGAGCCGCAATCTGTGTATCCTTTTTTATAGTAATAAGTTTTATTCCATTTGATAAAACCTTCTCTACTGCATCAAACATATATTTCTCTCCTAATGAATTTTAAGTAATAATACGAATTTTTATAATTATAACAATTATATCATAGTTTAGTGAATAAAGTTTGATATTATTATAATACTATGTTATGATAGGATTTGTTTTGTAATATAAAAAAGAAAGAGGAATTTTAATGAGTAATATTAATTTCAGCAATTTAAATTTGCACCCCAAAGTGCTTCAATCTATAGATGCTATGGGATTTGAGGAGCCATCCCAAATTCAGGCGGAATCCATACCTGTAATATTAGAAGGACATGATGTAATAGGTCAGGCACAAACAGGTACAGGTAAAACTCTTGCCTTTGGTGCTCCAATGTTAAGTAAAATAAACAACGACAGAAAAAATATATCGGCACTTATACTTACTCCTACAAGAGAACTTGCAATTCAGGTAAATGATGAATTAAGCAAGATTGCAAAGTTCAGGAAAGTACGTCTTATGCCAATATACGGAGGACAGCCAATTGACAGACAAATAAGATCACTTAAAAGTGGTGTAGATGTAGTAGTTGGTACTCCAGGTAGAATTCTCGATCACATAAGCAGGAAAACTATAGATTTAAGTAAAATACAATTTTTAATAATAGATGAAGCAGATGAAATGCTGGATATGGGTTTTATAGATGATATAGAAGATATTATTAAAAAAGTCAATTCAGATAGACAGACTCTACTGTTTTCAGCTACAATGCCAGATCAGATAAATAAATTAGCCTCAAAATATATGAGCAAAGATGTAAAAATCATCAAAATTGAAAAAAATACTTTGACTGTAGAAAAAATAAAACAGTATTATTATGAAATAAAGCACAAGGATAGATTTGAATCACTTTGCAGGATATTAGACGTAGATGAACCTTCAAGTGCTATAATATTTTGTAAAACAAAAAGAGGCGTGGATGAATTAGTAGAATCTATGCAGGCTAGAGGTTACAGCGTAGAAGGTATGCACGGAGATATGAGTCAAAACCAGAGACTTGGCACTCTCAGAAAGTTTAAAAACGGTAGTTTGGATTTTCTAGTTGCTACAGATGTAGCTGCAAGAGGTATAGATGTAGAAAATGTAACTCACGTTATAAATTATGATCTTCCACAAGATACGGAATATTATGTTCATAGAATTGGAAGAACTGGCCGAGCAAATAAAGAGGGAATAGCTTATTCACTTGTAACACCAAGGGAATACATACTTTTAAAACAAATAGAAAAATATACAAAGAGCAAAATAAAAAGAAAAGAGATACCTACAATAGATGATATATTTGAAGCAAAATACAAACATATCTCTGAAAAGATAAGAACTACTCTTTCTGAAAATAACTTTAAAAATTTCATTCCAATAGCTACAGAGCTTGATGAAGAGTATAACCTGGTGGATGTAGCTGCTGCGCTTATGAAAATGCTTTTTGAAAATGAAATAAGTTTTGATTATAAAGAAAACTCTTTAAACACAAATGTAGATCAGGAAATACGATTATTTTTATCCATAGGACGACTTGATAATATAACTCCAAGAAAGCTAATTAAGTTTATACATGAAACTTCATCCATTGAAGCCCATGAAATTGGAGATATTGATATATTAAATAAATTTACTTTTATAAATGTATCGGAGAGTGTAGCTTCTGTTATATTAAAGAAAACAAATGGAAAGAAATTTCAGGGAAGACGTGTTTCTGTAGAAGTTGCTAAAAGCAAAAAGAAAAAATAAGTAATACCATGAGAAAACTCCTTAATTCAAACTATAACATTGTGAATTTTCTCATGTATAATAACCCACAAATAAGTTTTTTGTGGGTACTATTATTGTAGAATTTGAGGGAGTGAACACTTTTATGAAAAAAATATCTTTTAAAGGAAGCTGTATGCTAAATCCTGTACCAGCTGTACTCGTAACTTCAAAAAGTAAAAGTGGAAAAGTAAATGTATTTACCGTGGCCTGGATAGGAACAATATGTACAAAACCGCCTATGATATCAATATCCATAAGACCGGAAAGATTATCATATAAATACATTAAAGAAACTGGAGAATTTATTGTAAACCTCCCTAATGTATCTATGACAAAGACTCTTGATTTTTGTGGAGTTAAATCTGGAAAAGACATCGACAAAATAAAGCACTGCAAACTAACTTTAAAAAACAGCTCCAAAATAAATGTTCCCTACATTGAAAATTGTCCTGTAAATTTGGAATGCAAGGTTAAAAATATAATTCATCTTGGAAGCCATGATCTTTTTATATCTGAAGTGTTGTCTGTAAATGTTAATGAAAACCTCATAGACAAAAGCGGTAAAATTCATCTTGAGAAAGCAGGACTTTTGTGTTATTCCCACGGCGAATATTTTGAAATTTCATCAAAGCCAGAAGGTAAATTTGGTTACTCAATTAGAAAGAAAAAATAGTTTACTCAGGATCTTTACATACATCAACCCACTGTGCATTAGTTAAATTGTACATTTCATCAGGTGAAATTTTTAAAGCATAATCCCTGGATCCTGCTGCAGGGTATACATAATCAAAATCTTTTATGGAAATATCCACATAAATCTTAATTTCATTTTTTAATCCAAAAGGACATAATCCTCCTACTGGATGGCCTATCTCATTTAATACTTTATCATGATCTACCATCTTTGCTTTAATCCTGAAAAGATCTTTAAACTTTCTATTGCTGACTTTAAGATCACCGCGTACAACTATAAGTATATCTTCATCTTTCAATTTAAATGCCAATGTTTTTGCTATGTACTTAGGCTCAATCTGCAATGTTTCTGCCGCCTCATCTACTGTCGCACCACTAGCCTGCAATTTAAAAACCGGATTTTCAATATTCCTATCATTAAAATATTTTACCACATTCTCTACACTCATTTTAATACCTCCATTTATTTTTTGTTCAATATTTCAAATAAAAAAAATCTTCCTGTAAATAGATACAGGAAGTTGCATACTTTTATCCTCTTATCTATCAGGCAAAGTATACCTGCTGGAATTAGCACCTTAAATTATATTTTAGGTTGCTGGACATCATAGGGCCAGTCCCTCAGTCTCTCGTGATAAGAACTCTTTTCAATTGTACAATAATGATATCAGAATAACTTTTATTTGTCAATATTTCTGATCTCTTCTAAAAGTTTTATTGCAGCTCTTTTAGGACCATCTTTTTCTTTGCCAGGTATACCAAGTCTTGTCCTAAGTTGTCCAACCTTTATTCCGTTTTCAAAGAATTTCTTAAAATATCTATTTAATAGTTTTTCCGTATCTTCAGATTTTTGGGCAGGTCCAAAAGGATTTGCAAAGTAAGTCCTGACAAGCCCTTTTTCAGTAGTTGTACCTTTGGCAACTCTTGCTCCTTCTCTGAATACAGATATAGCTTCACTATAGGATTCAAAAAATTCCAGTTCACTTCCATCTTCATAATTATTTGCATATAAGAACAAATTAACAGGATAACCTTTTGTTATTTCATCATAACTTGATACCGGAACGACAAGCCTTGCATTTATTTTATCCGGATTCATAAATATACTCCTATCTATTTCTCTGAAAGCATATCCTGTATCCAAATCATCCAATCTCACAAAAGCTCCTATTTCAGTTCCATAAGATAGTATTTCATCATCAGCATTAAGTCTTATAGTTCCCATATCATCAAATATTACTTTCATATCACTTATATAATTATCTCCAAGCTCTCTAAATGCTTCAAGGCTCTCAGATTTTCCTGCCCCACTATCTCCCATTATAATTATATTAGCCGTTTTTTTATCTTTAGTCACTATATTTACCATAGCTCCATGAATAGGAAGATATCCTCTCTTTATCATTATAAGATTGTGAAGTGTGAGAGTCATTTTTTTCATATACCCAAAATAATCTATATTTTCATTGTAATTTATATACCCTAACATTATACCGTTTTCAGTATCATCATAAAAAACAGTTTTCATTTTTTCGCAGCTATCTTTCATGCCAAATACATATACTATATCAGGTTTTCTATTTTCGTACTCATCTTCTTTTGCTATCTGAAATAAATTACACATTGTAACTCCATGTGCCATGAAATCCCTGTGAAAATATATATAAGCTAGCAGGTCACCTACTTTAGCAGGGTAACAAAACCAATGATTTACATTTATATTACAACCTTTAATAGGATTTTCAAAACATTCACTAAACATGCCATCTCTAGTATTTTTTTTAGGATATATTATAAATGGAGGATCAATCATTATTGATTTAATAAATGGTACATTTTCAAGACATTTGTAATCTTTAGGGCATGGCCATTTTACAGTATTTAATATTAGGCCTGCATTTCCGCCTGCCGGCAATTGTCTATATATTTGTGGTTTACAGTTCAAAATATTTTCTTCTATCTTTCTATACGTATACAGAATAAGTTGTGAAAATCTATTATTTGCTTCTATAAAACTTACATTTTGAAATCCTTCACCTGGTTTGTTATCCTGTATAATAGTATACCTTTCAATCTTTCTCCAGAATTTATAAAAATCTTCTATAAATAATATAAAGCTATCTTTTTTTAAAAATAAATCCTTGTACTTCAAATTTAATTTTTCAATATCTTCCGATTTAAATACCATAAGTAATTTAAATACGTTTATTATTGATTTCATTAATATTTCAACTTCATCGATTTTTGTACCTCCATAGATGTATTCATATACTGCAGTATCCTTATATTTTATTTTTTTTAAATATTTCAAAAGAACTGCCTTGAAAGTAGAACTTTCAAATAAT
Organism: Clostridium algifaecis; assembly: GCF_017874415.1. Classification (GTDB taxonomy): domain Bacteria; phylum Bacillota; class Clostridia; order Clostridiales; family Clostridiaceae; genus Clostridium_B; species Clostridium_B algifaecis. Next base: position 15,615 of record NZ_JAGGLM010000018.1, on the reverse strand, counting down.
TTTTCTGGAGTATCACAATACTTTGCAGTAAGATTAATCATTACTTTACCATTTTTTAAATAAAATTCTTTTTGCATAATTCTCCTCCCCCTAAAACAATTAATTTGCCCTTTAATGTATATTATAAATATAATAGTATAAATTAACAGCAAATTCAATTAATCTACTTAATTAATTTCTTGTATTATTACACCAGTAATACTATAATAATATAGTAACTAAAGTACGATAATATAAGTAGGTGAATTTTTATGCAGAACATAATATTAACAGAATCAGGTAAGAAAAAATTAGAAGATGAACTTGAATATTTAAAAACAGTTAAACGAGTAGAAATTAAAGCTGCTCTTAAATCTGCCCGTGCACAAGGTGATCTTAGTGAAAATGCAGACTATAGTGCTGCTAAAGATGACCAATCCATGACTGAAACTAGAATACAGGAATTAGAAAATCAACTTAAAAATGCTGTAATAATAGAAAGTTCAGATGATGCAGACATATTTGATATAAACAAAACTGCATTGGTAAAGTTTTATGATATAGGTGATACAGAAGAGGTTACGCTTGTAAGTTCTGTAGAAGCAGATGCAAAAAATATGAAAATAAGCATAGAATCTCCTCTCGGAAAAGCACTATTTAAATTGAGAATAGGTGAAAAAGCAACAGTAGAATCTCCTGATGGGAACTATGATGTAGAAGTTGAAAAATTATTGTAGGCAAATTCACTCCATGATACAGGAGTGAATTTGTTTTATATATGGATATATTGACATATTAATATTTAAGATTATATAATATGATTGTAGTTGTTAAAAGACGTTCATGCATTTTTAACTGCATGTATGAGAGCATATATAAATCTAAGAAATATTTCACTTGGATTTTATGTGCTTTTTTTAGTTTAACATATATTATTTAGTAAAAACTAATATATAATAAATTTTGTAAAATGGGAGGGAATTTTGTTTGAAAAAAAATATATATGATATATTAATATTAATATTTGCTTGTTTTTTAGTCGCTTTCGGAACTTATTTTTTTCTTGCCCCCTGCAATATAGCAGCTGGGGGCATAAGTGGTGCAGCTATAATTGTAAATAGTATTTTTCCTTCTATACCTATAGGATTATTTATGATGTTTGTTGAAATATTCCTTTTTATAATTGGTATTATAATAATAGGCCCCGTTTTTGGCGGAAAAACTATATTTTGTAGTTTTTCAATTTCGGGCATGATACTTGTAATGCAGAAAGTATATCCCGTAGTAAAGCCCTTCAGCAAGGATACTTTAATGCAATTGATATTTGGAATACTCATATGTGGTGCAGGAATGGGAATTGTATTCAATAAAAACGCATCTACAGGTGGAACAGATATAATAGGTAAGATAATAAATAAATACACAAAAATAAGTATAGGAAAATGTGTACTTATTCCAGATATTATAGTGGTTACAGCAGCCTCCATTGTGTTTGGAATAGATAAAGGTATGTATTCAATTTTAGGTATACTTTTAAATGCTACAATTATAGACAGAGTCATTTTGACTTTAAATACATACAAACACGTAGCTATAATAAGCTCTAATGGTACAGATATAAAAAATTACATAGTAGATGTCCTTGATAGAAGTGCAACCATATACTATGCCAAAGGTGCTTATAAAAATAATGATAATGAAGTTATAACTACTGTACTCAACAGGAAAGAATTTCTTAAATTAAAAGAATATATAGTAAAAGTTGATGATAGGGCCTTTATCACTGTAAATGAGGTAAACGAAGTCCTTGGAGAAGGATTTTCAAGTATACTATAATAATTAAATTATTACAGCATTAATTTTTTTATTAAAATTTGATATAATAGGATATAATAGAATATAATAGAATATAAAGTTAATATAATATTAATGAATACTTTGAGTTAGCATTCACTAAAGAGGAGGACTAACTTATGAAAATTCCAAAACATATAGGTATAATTCCTGATGGAAACAGACGTTGGGCAGTAAAAAATGGTATGAGTAAAGAAAATGGTTACATATCAGGGCTGAAGCCAGGTATGGAAATATTTAATATCTGTCAAAAGTTAGGAGTACAGGAATTAACTTATTACGGATTTACAACTGATAATACTAAAAGACCTCAAGTGCAAAGAAAAGCTTTTACTGATGCATGTATAAAAGCAGTAAAATTATTATCAAAGAAAAATGCTTCACTTTTAGTAGTTGGAAATTCAGATTCGCCTATGTTTCCAAAAGAACTTTTTCCTTATACTAATAGAAAGAACTTTGGAAATGGTGGTATGAAAATTAACTTCCTTGTCAACTATGGTTGGGATTGGGATTTAAAAAACATGGCTAACTCTGGTGCATCAAACAGAAATTCAATTATATCGAACTTAAATTCCTATGATATAAGTAGAATTGATCTTATAATACGCTGGGGTGGAAGAAGGAGATTGAGTGGGTTCCTTCCAGTTCAATCAGTTTATTCTGATTTCTACATAGTAGATGATTACTGGCCAGATTTCAAGCCTTCCCATTTATTAGATGCTTTAAATTGGTACAACAAGCAGGATATAACTCTTGGAGGTTAGCTGCATAAAATGCTCTAAGTAAAATAACATAAATTGAGTGTAATAAAAATAAGTAACTTTTTACTACACTCAATCTTATAGAATATCTTAACATTATCTTTACAGATTCTTATGTACTTTTCTGCTATTTAGCTTTATATACTCTTCCAATCACATTAAGTTAAGTTTTGACTTCATAACAGATTCGTTCAAGATTATATTAATTAAAGAAATCACAGCTTCAACTTTATCATAATCAATATATGGAGTATCCCAGAAATCTTTTAAGAAATCAGGATCTTTTACCCATGATTTAAAATTACAATTTAAATTTTCGGTGCGCTTGAGCTTGTCATTTTTTGTTCTAACTTTTCCAAATGTAATTGCTCCAACATAATTATCATTTACAATAATAGGAAAAACAACCTCTAATAAACCTGCATGACATATAAAAATATAAGGTTTCTGTGATGAAGACGCTTGCATGGCTGCATTTACAATCGCAGCATGACATAAAATCCTACCTTTTGGGGTATTTATCATTCTTTTGCAAAATTTGCACATATTATAACAATCATTTATAGAATTTCCCTTAAAATCTATTGCACTATAAGTAAATTTAGTGACTTTGCTCAATGTATTCTGTATTTCTTTTAATAAATTAATATTTAATATATCATTTAAATCTAAACTTCTACTATCCAAAAAAACACCCCTCTATAACTACTTACATAACCAATTAAGTTAATATAATAAAATCTAAGTTAATTTTACCATATTTTTTTGAATTAATAAATTGATAGCAGAACTATTATAAATTTTCTACTCATATATTAAAAATTTTTGAAAATAATATATGTAGAGGTGATATAGAAATGCCAAATAATAAAAAATCTCATAAAAAAATTTCTATTGAGAATCATGAAACTGCTGCTTTTGCAAACATAAAAAAAGTAAAGCCCGTAACAAATGTACCTATAACAGGTGAGTTTTCAGCAAGCAATGCTAAAGACTGGGTAGACGAAAATGAAAAATAATATATTATAAATATGCTATTTTTAAAAAGGACTATTTTCCTATAGGAATCACTTTCTATATGGAAACAGTCCTTCTTATTTATTACTTTTTATTTTAATATTTTATTTCTGATAATTTTTTGTATATTTCGTATCTTTCCTTGGCATTTTTTTCAGCTAGATTAAATAATTCATCTGCCTTCTGAGGGAATATTTTCTTTAGAGATGAATATCTTATTTCTCCTTCTATATGATCTCTAAAAGAAGTTTTTGGTTCTTTAGAATCCAATATAAATGGATTTTTTCCCTCAAGCTTCAATGTAGGATTAAATCTATAGAGCTGCCAGTATCCAGCATCTACTGCTTTTTTCTCTTGAGCTATACTTGTTCCCATGCCAGTCTTTATACCATGATTTATACATGGAGCATACGCTATTATAAGAGATGGACCTTTATAACTTTCTGCTTCAGCTATAGCTTTAAGTGCATGGTTCATATTAGATCCAAGTGATATCTGTGCTACATACACATATCCATAGCTCATGGCCATAAGTCCAAGATCCTTCTTTTTAATTTTCTTGCCTTGTGCTGCAAATTTTGCAACCGCACCAGTCTGAGTTGATTTAGATGACTGCCCTCCTGTGTTTGAATAAACTTCTGTATCCATAACAAATAAATTTACATCATCTCCTGATGCAATAACATGATCAAGTCCGCCAAAACCAATATCATAAGCCCATCCATCTCCACCTAATATCCATTGGGACTTCTTAACTAAAAAATCTTTTTTATCCATTATTTCTTTTAGTATGGCATTATTTTTGTAATCTCCATAAGACAAAATTGAATCTATAACTTTCTTCGATGACAATTTAGAAAGGTTGCCCTCTTCCATAGTATTTATCCATTCATTAAATGCCTCTATTACACTTCCTGCTTCACTTCTTTCTTTAGAGTTTTCAATATAACAAAGCATAATCCTTCGTATTCTTTCTCTCATATGTTTTACAGCTAAAAACATCCCATATCCATATTCAGCATTGTCTTCAAATAAGGAATTTCCCCAGGAAGGTCCTTTTCCTTCGCTATTTTTTGTATAAGCAATGGATGGTGCACTGGCAGACCATATGGAAGAACATCCTGTAGCATTCGCTATCATCATCCTCTCCCCAAATAACTGTGTAAGAAGCTTTACATATGGAGTTTCGCCGCATCCCGGGCAAGCACCATTAAATTCCAAAAGTGGAGTTACAAACTGACTTCCCTTTAAAGTATTTCTATCAATCAAATCTTCTTTCTTCTCAAGGCTTAAAGCATAATCCCAATTTTTACACTCGACATCCACCTGTTCTTCCCATGGTTTCATAATAAGTGCCTTTCCAGGTGCAGGACAAATATCAGCACAGTTCCCACATCCAGTACAGTCCATAGGGCTTACCTGTATTTTAAAATTAAGATTTTCAAGTCCCTTTCCAACCGCTTTTTTGCTCTTGAAACCATCTGGTGAATTTTTAACTTCTTGTTCATTTAAAAGGAAAGATCTTATAGTTGCATGAGGACATACATATGAACATTGATTACATTGTATGCATTTGTCAATTTGCCATTCTGGAACAGTCACAGCTATCCCTCTCTTTTCATAAGCTGTTGTACCAACAGGATAAGTTCCATCCGGCATATTCAAAAATGCACTTACGGGAAGTGTATCTCCCTTATCCTTTGACATTGGCAGCTGAATTTTTTTAACAAATTCAGGCTCCTGTGTATTATTGGAAATGTTTTTATCTTCATTGCAGTTTATCCACTCTGCCGGAACATTTACTTTTTTGACTGCATCTATTCCCATATCTACAGCTTTTCTATTCATTTGAACTACTTTCTCGCCTTTTCTTCCATAAGTTTTTTCTATAGAATCCTTTAAATACCTAACTGCATCATCAATTGGAATTACTTTAGCAAGTTTAAAAAATGCTGATTGCATTATCATATTTATTCTTCCACCAAGGCCTATCTCCCTGGCAATTTTAACTCCATCTAATATATAGAAATTTATATTGTTTTCTGCAATGTATTTTTTCATAGAGGAAGGAAGATTATCATCCAGTTCATCTTCATTCCAATTGCAGTTTAAAAGAAAAGTTCCATTCTTTTTAAGTCCATATAATATATCATAGTTATATATAAAAGATTTATTATGGCAGGCAATGTAATCGGCATTATGTACTAAATAAGGAGATTTTATCGGACTTTTTCCAAACCTTAAATGGGATACGGTAGTCCCTCCAGATTTTTTGCTGTCATAAGAAAAATATGCCTGGGCATACAATTCAGTATTGTCCCCTATTATTTTTACAGCAGATTTGTTTGCACCTACCGTTCCGTCTGACCCAAGCCCCCAGAATTTGCAGCTTATAGTTCCTTTAGGCGTAGTTTCAATTCTCTCACCTTCTGCAAGAGACATGTTTGTAACATCATCTATTATTCCAATTGTAAAACGCTTCTTTGGGGTATTTGATTTCATATTTTCAAATACTGACAATATGTTAGAAGGTGTAGTATCTTTTGAACCAAGTCCATACCTTCCTCCAAATATTTCAGGTCTTTTTTCTTTATCATAAAATATTTTACAAACATCTAGATACATTGGTTCTCCAACAGAACCTGGCTCTTTTGTTCTATCAAGAACAGAAACTTTCTTGACTGTAACAGGAAGTACATTTAAAAAATATTTCTCACAAAATGGTCTATAGAGATGAACTTTTATGCATCCTACTTTTTCACCTTTCTCAACCAAATAATCAACTGTTTCTTCTATGGTATCGCATACGGAACCCATTGCAACTATTACGTTTTCAGCATCTTTTGCGCCATAGTATTCAAAAGGTTTGTAATTTTTGCCCGTTATACTATTTATATCATTCATATAACCATCAACTATATCAGGCACCATGTCATAAAATTTATTTGATACTTCTCTGCCTTGAAAATATATATCCGGATTTTGAGCCGTTCCTTTAACTGTAGGATGTTCAGGATTAAGTGCTCTTTTTCTAAATTCGCATATTGCATCATAATCAACCATCTTTTTTACATCATCATAATCTATAACCTGTATTTTCTGATATTCATGAGAAGTCCTAAATCCATCAAAAAAATGTAGAAATGGCACTCTTGCCTTTATAGCACTTAGATGAGCTACAAATCCAAGGTCCATAGCTTCCTGCACATTAGACGATGCCAAAAGTGCAAAACCAGTCTGCCTGCAGGCCATTACATCCTGATGATCTCCAAATATGGAAAGTGCATGGGTTGCCAGTGCACGTGCACTTACATGGAATACTCCAGGAAGATGCTCTCCTGCTATTTTATACATATTAGGAATCATTAAAAGCAATCCCTGGGATGCAGTATAAGTTGTAGTTAACGCACCTGCTGAAAGTGAACCATGTACAGCACCTGCAGCACCCGCCTCAGACTGCATTTCAGTAACTTTAACAGTATCACCGAATATATTCTTCTTGCCTTTTGACGCCCATTCATCTACTGCTTCCGCCATAGGAGTAGATGGTGTAATTGGATATATTGCAGCTACTTCTGTAAAAGCATAAGATGCATAGGCTGCTGCTTCATTTCCATCCATTGTTTTCATTTTTTTTGTCATAATATAATTTCCTCCTTTTATTTTCAATAATCTACCTTTTACTATTATTTGAAATATATAAATTATCATACATAAAACTTTGATTAACTTTTTATATAAAATCACACAATTGATTATTATAATATACTATAATTATGTAAAATTATATTGACATAATAATTGATAATATATACAATTGATATACATTTTAGGTTAGTGTCTATTATCAATTGATAATATATTTCATATCTATTTTCTATTGACTTATGTGATATATTGAACTATTATAGTATGTGTTATGCTTTATCATTTGATAAAGTTTTGATTATTAGGAGATGTTAATATGAATGAAAAAACAAAAGTCGCAAGTCTATCTATACTGTCTAACAGCAGTTTAATAACTATGAAATTAATAGTTGGTATTATCACAGGTTCAGTTAGTATTATATCTGAAGCCATACATTCTACCATAGATTTGGCAGCTTCTTTAATATCATTTTTTTCTGTTAAAATATCATCTAAACCAGCAGATGCAGAACACCCTTATGGTCATGGCAAATTTGAAGATGTGTCTGGTGTTATAGAAGCTATTCTTATTTTTATAGCTTCTATATGGATAATAGCAGAAGCTGTAGATAAATTGATTTTTCCAAAACACATAAATCCATCAAGTACCGGATTTATTGTAATGTTTGTATCATCCTTTATAAATTTTCTTGTATCTAGGAAATTATATAAGGTTGCAAAAGAAAAAGATTCTATGGCCCTTGAGGCAGATGCACTACATTTAAAAACAGATGTTTATACTTCGCTTGGCGTTGGTATAGGTCTTTTTTTAATATGGATTACCAAATTAGAATATCTCGATCCTGTAATAGCTATACTTGTATCGCTATTTATTTTAAAAGAAGCTTTTAGTCTTTTAAAATCAGCTTTTGCTCCTCTTGTGGATGTAAAATTATCTGATAACGAAATTAAAACCATAAAATATATAATAACTAAATACAATTCCGGTTTTTGCGGATTTCACAGACTGAGGACAAGAAAATCAGGAGATAAAAGATATGTAGATCTCCATCTCGTGTTTCCTCAAGATATGCATGTAAAAGATGCACATGATATATGTGATAAAATTGAAAATAAATTATCGAAATGTATTAAAAATACAGAGACCATGATCCACATAGAATCCTGCAACAACGATTGTTCAAATTGTAAATTTAAAGAAATATCAGCTTGTAAAAATGAAGTTAAAAAAAGTGGATAAGCTACTGTAATGTAGTTTATCCATTTTAGTCAATGTTAAACTGGTTCTGAATTTAATGCTTTAATTAATTCATCAACATTTATGCCATGTACCATAGCAGCTTCCTCTACAGTTTCACCTAATGATGATGGACAGCCAATACATCCCATTCCAAAATTCATAAGTGTCTCTGCATATGCAGGATTAATTCTTATTACTTCTCCAATAGTCATATCCTTACTGACTTTAGCCATAGTATACAACCTCATTTCTGTTTAATATTATATTTGCTAAAATATATTTTACAAATACATATATTATAATAATACTAAATTTGTAGTATATCAAGTAAAAAGGCAATAAAAGTATACAATATTAATCTACTATTATAAACCTACCATTAATTCATCAGTTTATAACTGGAATCTACTATCTTAAAATTATTTTTAAGTCCACTTGTTATATATACTTTTTTGTCTTTAGTTATAAATATAGCTTGTAGATTAGGCACTTTTTTTACATAATTTATTCCCTTGTCAATGCCCATATAAAATATATTTTTTGTCATAGCATCTGCATTTATTGAAACATCTGTAATTAAAGTTACACTAGCTAAATTATTGTCCATAGGATATCCTGTAAATGGATTCAATATGTGATGATATATTTTTCCGTCCTTTTTAAAATATCTTTCATATATTCCAGAGGTTACTACTGTTTTATTTGTAACTTCAATAGATGCTAATACATTTCCCCTTGTCTGGAAGGGATCTTGTATGCCTATCTTCCATGGGTCACCATCAGGATTGCTATTAAGTGTCAAAATATTTCCACCTAAATTTATGATAGCATGTTTCACTCCATTTTCTTTAAGTATTCTAGCAGCTTCATCTGCAGCATAACCTTTTGCTATACCGCCCAGGTCCAATGACATACCTTTTCTTTTAAGCATAACTTTTTTATTCTTTTCATCCAATAATAAATCCCTATAATTTATAAGTGACTTCTTATTGTCGATCTCATTCTGTCCCGGCAGTCTGGCATTGTCCGTTCCAATGCCCCAAAGCTTCACAAGTGGTCCAACAGTTATATCAAAAGCTCCTCCTGATTGTTCTGAATAATATTTACCTTTTTTTAAAACATAAAATGTATCATCTGATACCTTAACATAATTCTTTCCTGCAGCATCCGCTACTGCATCAAGTTCAGTTCCCGTTTTATTGACACTCATTTTGTTTTCAATTTGTTTTACTCTTGCAAAAGCCTTATCAATAACATCCTCAGATTTGTCGTCATATACTGTTATAGTACATATTGTACCAAGCATATATTCTGTCTTTGAAATAGGGTCCTGTTGTTTTTTTAATCCACATCCATACAAAGGCAATATGGTTAATATTAAAAAAGCAATTAAAAAAATATGTGTTTTATTTACCGATTTTCTCATAGTTTATCCTCTTTTTAAAATATAAGTTTTAGTTTTATACGCTAATTAAAATTTCATCTATAATAATACTACAATAATTTAATTTTGGGAACAAAATCTATTTCAATCTAAGTGGTATACCACAGAAAACTACGTATACCTTCTCACTATTATCTGCTATAAGCTGATTTACCCTGCCAAGTATATCTGAAAATATCCTTCCAAGTCTGTATTCAGGCACCAAACTCATACCAACCTCATTTGTAATAATTATCACATCTCCAAAACCGTGTTTTACTGCTGAAACTATATCTTTAATTTCACTTAAAATTTTGTACTCCAATTCTTTAACTTCATCTGATGTAATTCGATCAAAATTTTTTTTACTATCGAACATTATATTAGTAACAAGTGTTCCTATACATTCCAGCAATATATACTTGTATTTTGATTTTTTAATTACTTTCGCCAGATTATTATACCCTTCATAAGTATGCCAGCTGTGATTCCTATGTAACTTATGAATTTCTATTCTTTTTTTCATGTCGTCATCTGTAGCTAAAGCAGTCGCTATATAAAGAACACTTGTCTGATTTGTGATCATATTCTCCGCGAACTTGCTTTTTCCACTTCTACTTCCACCGGTTATAAGAGTTAATTTCCCCATAGTCTCATCTCCCTCTCACTTTGCAATAAGTTTATTTAAGCATAATTGCAGATATTAAAATAAGTACCAGTATCTCTACAATTTCATTATTCGCCCCAAGCAAGTCACCAGTTAATCCACCAATTTTTTTATTGCAATATAAATTAAAGACAAATGACATTAAAATTGCTGAAATTATTAATATGACTGAATACCTTGGATTCATAACAACTACAAATAGTAAAATTACAATAGTAATCATTAAACCTATCATAAATTGAACTATTTTTACATTGCCGATAAATAGATTTCCTGTACCTGTATCCTTAGCCGTCTTTCCAATAGTAATTATAAATAAAGTAGATAATCTTGATATTACAGGTGCTGCTATTATAGCTACAGAAAATCTAGGAACTATATAATAAAGTAAATTGTACTTAAAAAAAATATCCATAATAATAGCTATACAGGAAAATGTCCCTACTCTGCTGTCTTTCATTATTTCTATTATCTTGTCCTTGCCATTTCCTTTAAATGCAAAAAAGCCATCACACATATCTCCAAGTCCATCCATATGCATGGCTCCAGTCAATATTATACCAATTAAAATAATAATAAGTACGCATATATTTATAGGAAGAAAGTATTCAACAGCTTTATAGCAAAGCCACTGGATTCCACCAATCAAAAGTCCTATTGCAGGCATAAATATAGAACCCCATTTGAAATTTTCGCTTTCGCAATTTAAATTTTTATTTATACTAATCCTTGTCAAAAATTGAATCATCAGCAAGAAATTATTTATTATTTTCTTCAATCATCAGACCTTCTCCCGGTAAAAATTATTAGCAGAATTTTTTCATAAAATATTATCTAAATGTATTATACTATCAATATACAAATTATTGTACTCATATTTTATAATTGATATATCTCCATTTTGAGATGCAAATTTCCAGAATAAATCCACATTATTATTTAAAACATAGCAATATATTGATTTTATAACTCCAGCATGAGTTACTACCAATATATTCTCATTTTTTAATGTTAATAAATAATCCATGAATTCTTTTACCCTTAAATAAAATTGGGTATAACTTTCACCATCAGGCGGTGAGGCATTTTTCCAATCATTACACCAATTTTTCCATTCTTCCGGATATAACTTTTCTATATCTTTATAATTTTTTCCTTCGAATTTTCCCATATCCATTTCATCTATTCTATTATCAACTATAAATCTTTTAGCATTGCCATTTACAATTATAGATGCTGTTTGCAAGCTTCTCTTTTTCGTACTTAAAAATATACTATCAAACTCAATTTTTTTAAGCATTATGGATGCTTTTTTTGCCTGAGATATACCTTTATGTGTTAAATCTTCATCAATTTTTCCATAATATAACTTCTTATTATTTGCTTCAGTTTCACCATGTCTTACAAAATATAAATTCATAACTTTCCTCCACAATATACTCTATACTCTTGTAGATATTAAAATTAATAAAAAATAAGAGCAGTTATTCTGCCCTTAAAATGAATTGGAAACGAACATATTTTTTTATTGATTAACATACTTATTTTAACACAACAAGGTTAAAAATCAAGTGATTTTGCCTAAATACAACAACACTTTAACCATATTAATATTTTGTTTACTTTTCTGCATATTTTAATATTTCCCCAATTTGTTCATGTGTAAATTTATAGCTTTTATTGCAAAAATCACATTTTAATTCTTCAGTTTTTCCGTCTTCGTATATCTCATGCAAATCTTTAGCTCCTATACTGATAAGTGCCTTTTCTACCCTTTCTCTTGAACAGTCACATTTATAAATTGGCTTAATTTCATCCAATATGTTTACATCTATTCCTTCAAAAATATTCTTTATTATATCTTGGGCATCCATTCCTTTATCTATCATATTTGTTACAGAAGAGATATTTTTAAGTTTATTTTGCAATAAATCAGCAGCACCTTCTTCTGCATCTGGCATCATCTGGATTATAAATCCTCCTGCCGCTTTTATAGTAAGATCTCTATCCACAAGTACACCAACACCGACTGCAGAAGGTGTCTGCTCTGATACAGTAAAATAATAAGCAAGATCATCACCAATTTCTCCTGTAACTATAGGTACCTGACCAACATAAGGCTCTTTTAATCCCATATCCTTTATTACTACAAGATTACCATTCAATCCTATTGCACCACCTACATCCAATTTTCCCCTACTATTAGGAGGCAAATCTACATTAGGATTACCTATATAACCTTTCACATGTCCATCAGAATAGCCTACCACAATTACACCTTTTGCATCTCCTCCACCTGATATCTTTATAGTTAAACTGTCCTTCTCGGATTTAAGCATAGTTCCCATTAAGCTTCCTGCTGTAAGCATTCTTCCAAGAGCTGCCGAAGCCGTAGGCATACATTTATGTATTTTAACTGCCTCATTCACCAAATTTGTAGTTGTAGCAGAAATTATTCTAATACTATCATTTTTTGCCATAGCTCGTACTATTTTATCTTCCATTTTATCTATTGTCTCCTTTATTTAAGATATAAACTATCCTTTGAGAATTTTGAACAGGTGCTTTATCCTCATAATTATCTAATTTATCTAATATGTTAAAACCACATTTTTCAAGAATATCTTCCATGCGGCTGCACTTATATGCTCGTTCTCTATGCTGTTCATCAAATCTTCTATACATATCACCCTCCCTTATAAAAAAAGTAAGATACATATCCACAATTTCATCTTCCAGACTATTATCCCATATATAAGTTATATTCTCATCATCATAGTCATATATATTATTTCCAAGTATTTCAGTCAATTTGTAATATGAATTTATATCAAATATAAATATACCATCCGTTTTTAAATGCTTTGAAACTCTGTTAAAATATTCCAAAAGATCATTTTCACTAAGTATATAATTTGTGGAATCAAGACAGCATGTTATTAAATCAAATTTTCTATTTAAATTCAATTTAATCATATTCTGACACACCAATTTAACATTTAATCCTTTTTTCCTGAATTTTGCCTCTGCTTCTGTGAGCATATCACTCGATAAATCCACGCACCAACATATATCGAAATTTGAAGCTATTTCTTCTGTTAAATTTCCAGTTCCACATCCTATATCCAAATACTCTCTTTTGTTTATATTATATTTTTTGCAAAGCTCAATAATCTTCCCGGACCAACCTTTATAATCAACATCCTTATTTATTAAATCATCATATATATATGCAAAATTGTTATAACAATTCATATTTTTACCTTTATAAAATCATTTATCCTTTCTTTCATTTTCAAGTATAATTTCATTTTTAGGTATGTTAAGCTGTTTTTTTCTTTTGGCCATTATACCTCCAATTCTTCCAGTTTCCTCAGCAGTTAAACCGCTCCATCCATATCTATCCACTTTTTCTTTAAGACCTAGTTCTTCGGATATCTCATATTTTAATTTTTCTCTCAACTTTTCAGCCTCTGTCAACTCTCTGTTAGACTTTAGTTTTGCTTTTATCACTTTTTTCAAAGGTGTCTTTGACATATAAAGCCCTCCCCTCTTTTTATAATTATTTTTTCCTGAAAAGCAAGATTTATACCCACATTTAATTTAATTACTAACTTTTAATATATTTTATCACAATTACTGTTTTTGTAAAATAATAATACAGAACTGGAATTTTGACTTTTTTTTTTCATCAATACTGATATTATAATTTTTTCCTTGCATAATGCTTATTAGCACATATAATAATATGCTAATATATTATTCTAAAAAATCTTTAACTTACTTACCATTTTTCAAATTTTTAGTGTACAATATTTAGTATATTTATAAATATTATTGCGTTAAATTATACAAGGAGTGATTATTAATGAAATTCAACGTAGCTGTAGTTGGATCTACAGGAATGGTAGGAAGAACATTTTTAAAAGTATTAGATGAAAGAAATTTTCCAATAGAAAATTTATATTTATATGCTTCTTCCAGATCTGCAGGCAAAAAGTTAAAATTTAGGAATGTTGATTATACTGTAGAAGAATTAAAAGAGGATAATATAAAAAATAAAAAAATAGATATAGCATTATTTTCTGCTGGTGCTGGTGTAAGCAAAGAGTATGCTCCTATATTTGCACAATATGGTGCTACTGTAATTGATAATAGCAGTTGCTGGAGAATGGATAAAGAAATCCCTCTTGTAGTACCGGAAGTAAATCCTGAAGATATAAAATGGAATAAAGGAATAATTGCAAATCCTAATTGTTCAACTATACAAGCTATGGTTGCTCTAAAGCCTCTACAGGATAAATACGGAATAAAAAGAATAGTATATTCCACTTATCAAGCTGTATCAGGAGCTGGAGTTGGAGGATACAATGATCTTCTAAACGGTTATAAGAAAGAGGCTCCTAAAAAATTTCCTTATGCTATAGCTGGAAATATACTTCCACATATAGATGTATTTTTAGATAACGGATATACTAAAGAAGAAATGAAAATGGTAAATGAAACAAGAAAAATTCTTCACGACGATAATATGAAAATAACTGCTACCACAGCACGAGTTCCAGTTTTTTATGGTCATAGTGAAAGTATAAATATAGAATTTGAAAAGAGCTTTGAAATTGAAGATATATTCAAACTTTATAAAAACACAGAAGGAATCATATTAAAAGATGATGTTAAAAACCTTGTATATCCTATGCCAATAGAAGCTGAAGGTCATGACGAAGTTTACGTTGGAAGAATAAGGCGTGATTTTAGTATAGAAAATGGCTTGAATATATGGGTAGTAGCTGATAATATAAGAAAGGGCGCTGCTTCAAATGCAGTAGAAATAGCAGAATGTATCATAAAAGATAAATAATAATATAATAATTGTATAATTAATATATTATTTATAAATCAAAATGAGGTGTTTTTATGAGTTTGTTTAGTGGTTCGGGAGTTGCACTTATAACACCATTTAAAGATGGTGCAGTAAATTTTGAAAAGCTGGAAGAACTTCTGGATTGGCATATAGAGTCAGGTA
>NZ_JAGGLM010000017.1 GCF_017874415.1 Clostridium algifaecis | reverse complement strand
AATAACGCGGCTATGGCCGCTTTTTTACCGTCAAAAATATTATTTCTTATTTTGGGTACAGTATTAATGGAACAATTCTCTATTATTAATTTTTTTAGAAAAAGGTATTGACTTTATATATTTATTAGAGTAAAATATATAAATGTTTGATGCGTAAAAATTATTGGGGTGTAGCCAAGCGGTAAGGCAATGGACTTTGACTTCATCATTCGCAGGTTCAAATCCTGCCATCCCAGCCAACATGGTTCACTAGCTCAGTTGGTAGAGCACATGACTTTTAATCATGTTGTCCGGGGTTCAATTCCCCGGTGAGCCACCATTGACTTTTATGCAAAACAGTGGTATAATATATTCATGCAGGTGTGGCGGAATTGGCAGACGCACTAGACTTAGGATCTAGCGTTTTACGACGTGGGGGTTCGACTCCCTTCATCTGCACCAATTATTAAAACTATATATTGATATTTTAAACTATATTTTAGTGCCTTAATGTAGAATTAGATAATTATCTAGTTCTTATTTATTTATGCAAAACAAGACCACCAGTGTAAACTGGTGCATATTTATTTAGGCAATATTTATTTGAATAATATTATAAATATAAAGCAAGAGGATTTTTTTATTTAAGTTGTAATATTTGTTGTTAAAATTAATATTATTAAAGTAATATGAAAGGGGAAATAAATAACAATGGATTTAGATAGAATATTTTTAGGCAAATTTTTAAAAGAAATGTTTTTGGATACTATTAAAGTGAAATTCTGGGATGGAACAGAAGAAAAATATGGAGATGGTGAAGCGAAATTTGAAATAATATTAAATAGCCATATATCAAAAAAGGATATTTTAACAGATCCATTTCTGACTCTAGGTGAAGCTTATATGGACAAAACAATTGATTTAAAAGGCAATATTATGGAGCTTTTAGAATCAATTTATAAAAATAAAGAAAGCTTTTTAAACAAAGCAGATGTATTTTCAAAAATATATAAAGTACTGCCTAATACTTTGAAGAAAAGTAAAGAAGATATACAATACCATTACGACTTAGGAAATGATTTTTACAGCTTGTGGCTTGATAAAACGATGGCTTATTCGTGTGCGTATTTTAAAGATAAAAATGATTCTTTATATCAAGCGCAGATAAATAAAGTTCAGTACATATTAAAAAAACTTAATCTAAAAGATGGACAAAGACTTTTAGATATAGGATGCGGCTGGGGAGAACTTATAATATCTGCGGCTAAACAATATGGGGTAAATGCACTTGGCATAACTTTAAGTAAAGAGCAATTTGAAAAAGTTAAATATAGAATAAAGGAAAACAATTTAGAAGGAAAAGTAGATATTAAATTAGCAGATTACAGAGAGTTAGTAAAAAACAAAGAAACATTTGACAGAATAGTAAGTGTTGGAATGATTGAGCATGTGGGACGAAAAAATCTTCCTACATATATGGAATCAGTTAATTCTATGCTAAGAGATGGAGGAGTTTCTCTGCTTCACTGTATAACAGCTCAAACAGAATCTGAAGTAAATGAGTGGATAAAAAGATACATATTTCCTGGCGGATATATACCATCTATAAGGGAACTTGTAAGTCTTATGGCAGATAATGATCTTCATCTTGTAGATGCAGAAAGTTTAAGACTTCATTATTACAAAACGCTTAAGTGTTGGGCTAAAAATTTTGAGGACAAGATGGATGAAGTAAGAAAAATGAAGGATGAAAAATTTATAAGGATGTGGGACTTATATTTAAATGCTTGTGCTGCATCTTTTCATTATGGTGTAGTAGATATACATCAATTTTTGTTTACTAAGGGCTTAAAAAATAATCTCCCTATGACGAGAAAGTATTTGTATGAAGACTAAAATTATTGTAAAATCAGAGTTGCAGACTCTGATTTTTTATTTTAAGTCTTACATAGAAGAAATTATGGTAAATATAAAGCGAGGAGAATTTTTTTGAACAAAAATCGAAAAATAACAATTATATTAATTGTATTTGTGTTGATATTTACAGGAGGTTTTTATATTTATACTCATAGTAACAAACTGGGTGACAAGTCAACTAGTTTGTTAAATAATAAAAGTAATACAAAGGAAAGCAATAACCAGTATGACCATAAGGAAGACTCAAATTCCCAAAATTCAAGCTCTAAAAAGTCATATGAAGAACCTAAAACTTTACAAAAGCAAAATAATTATAATAATCCTAAGAATTCAGAGGAAAAGGTAGACAGAGATAAAGCTGCTAAACTTGTAGCATATAAAGTGAATGATAAGGATTCTAACATGAAATTTATATTTGATCATGAAGAGAAAAAAGATAATGTTGACTATTATGTCATACATGCCTTTGACAATATGGAGGATCATTCAGCTACAGGTGGATGGTATTATGTAAGTAAGTCGAATGGAAATGTCTATGAGATGGATCTTAGCTCTAATAAGCTTGTGCTAGTTAGATAAAAAGATATATAGATAAATTTTTTCTATATATCTTTTTTATATTTATTTAGATATTCTAAAGTGGTATTCTGGAGTGGTATCTGTAATTGGTCTGAATTCATAGCCTAAATTTTTATAATATTTAATTATTTGTGGAAGTACTGTGCATGTGTTCTTGTTTTCAGCGCCGCAGTGGGCAAGTAAAAATATCCTACTTGGATTAACACACTTTTCTGTACCTTCTCTATATAGTTTGCTTACTGGAGTATTATGATTTATTCCATCTGATAAACACAAATTCCAGTCAAATACTTTATAATTCATTGAATGAAGCTCATTTAAAAGAGCTTCATTCATATGCCCGTTACTACCTGATGGGAATCTAATTATTTTAGAAGAAATTCCTGTAACATTTTTTATTGTATTTCCTGCCGCATTCATTTCATTTATAAAGGATTCATTATTTTTATATATTTTCCTATATTCATGAGAGTAAGTATGCAGACCTATGCTGTGACCTTCGGATTTCATTCTATTTAATGTAGATTCTCTACCAGGTATTTTAGAACCTATTACAAAAAATGTAGCTTTTACATTTTCAGATTTTAATATATCAAGTATATTTTCTGTAACATTATACCCGGGACCATCATCGAAGGTTAGATAAATTAATTTTTGATCTTTTGAATATACTTTTGTTGGAATAGTAAATATAGATAATACAAGTAATAAAATTATAATACAACAAGTAGTGGATTTTAATTTCATATTTAAAATATCTCCTTTTGTTTATTTATTAATTTAGTATTTACAAATGCTAATTTTTTTATTAAAAAATGTGTTTTGTTATAAGAACATAATTGTGATAATATATGTAGTATTGGTTATTTGATTTTAGTTTGCTATATGAGGAGTGAATGAATTGGAAGTTTATTTTGACAACAGTGCTACAACAAAACCTTATGATGAGGTTATAGAAACTATGGTAGATGCCATGAAAAATTATTATGGAAATCCATCTTCAGCCTATTCTCTAGGAATTAAAGCTGAGCAAAAGATAAATGAATGTAGAGATATTATAGCTAGTACAATTAATTGCAATAGAAATGAAATAATATTTACTTCAGGTGGAAGCGAGAGTAACAATTTTTTAATAAGAGGTTTTTTAAGTGAAGGAAAACACATGATAACTACTAAGATAGAACATCCTAGTGTTTTAAATACATGCAAAGCTCTTGAAAAAATTGGAGTAAAGGTTACTTATTTAGATGTGGATGAGAATGGGAAAATAGATATAAATGAGTTATTAGAAAGTATTAATAAAGAAACTGTAATTGTAAGTATAATGCATACTAATAATGAAACAGGAGTTATGCAGGATATAGAAACTATAGGAAAACTTATAAAAGAGAAAAGCAGTAGAGTAAAATTCCATGTAGATGCAGTACAGGCCTATGGAAAATACAAAATAGATGTAAAAAAGTGTAACATAGACTTACTTTCGGTAAGTGGTCATAAAATACATGGACCTAGAGGAATTGGGTTTGCTTATTTGAAAAAAGAACTTAGACCTAGACCACTTATATATGGTGGCGGTCAGGAGAATGGGTTTAGATCAGGAACTGAGAATTTAGCAGCTATAGCAGGTTTTTCGGAGGCAGCTAAGATTGCATATAGTAGATACAAGGATAATTTACATAAAGTAAGTGAAATAAAGAATTATTTTATAGAAGGCTTAAAAAGTATACAGGATATAAAGATAAATAGCCAGGGAGATTCTTATTCACCTTATGTTTTGAGTGTCTCTTTTTTAGGTGTAAAAGGTGAGGTACTTTTACATATGCTTGAGGATAAAGGCATATTTGTTTCTACAGGATCTGCATGTTCTGCAAAAAATAATGATGAAAGTCATGTTTTAAAGTCTATTGGATTAAAAAATGAGGATATAAGGGGAACTATTAGGTTTAGTTTTAGCGAATTTAATAAAAAAGAAGAAGTAGATTATACTATAGAAGTAATTGATAAATCTTTGAAATTTTTAAGGAGAATTAAGATATGAGAAAACTTATATTAGTTAAATATGCACCGGAGATATTTTTAAAAGGTTTGAATAAAGGAAAATTTGAGAGAAAATTATTGAATAATATAAAGAACGTATTAAATGGAATAGAATATGATTTTGTGAAAGATGAAGGCAGATGGTTTATAGAATGTGATAATTCTGAAGAAGCTATAGAGAGACTTAAAAAAGTATTTGGTATATCTGAGATATGTCTTGCACATGAAATTGAAAAAGATATGGAATGTATAAATAAGGAAGCACTTGAAAGTGCAATTAATTCAAGCGGAAAGACATTTAAGGTAGTAACAAAAAGAGCAGATAAAAAATTCCCGCTTACTTCTATGGATGTAAGCAGAGAAGTAGGAGCATATATATTAGAAAATACTCAGGGACTTACAGTAGATATTAAAAAACCTGACTTTTTTGTAAATGTAGAGATAAGAGAAAATGCATATGTATATTGTGAAAGAATAAAGGCTGAGGGTGGAATGCCATATGGTACTAATGGAAGTACAATGTTAATGCTTTCAGGCGGAATAGATTCTCCTGTAGCTGGTTATATGATGGCAAGGCGTGGAGTAACTCTAAATTGTGTTTATTTTCACAGCCATCCATATACAAGCGAGAGGGCAAAACAAAAGGTTAAGGATTTAGCAAATATACTTAAGGGTTATACAGGAAAAATAAATCTTTATGTAGCACCATTTACTGATATACAGATGCAGATAATTGAAAAATGCAGGGAAGATGAGCTAACCATAATAATGAGAAGATTTATGATGAGAATAGCCTGCAAACTTGCAGAAAAATATGGAGTAGATTCAGTATCTACAGGTGAGAGTATAGGACAGGTAGCAAGCCAGACTATGGATGGACTTATAGTAAGTACTGATGTAGCAGATAGACCTGTTTTTAGACCTCTTATTGCTATGGATAAAGTGGATATAATGGATGTTGCAAGGGATATAGGTACATATGATACATCTATACTTCCATATGAGGATTGCTGTACTATATTTGTGCCTAAACATCCTAAAACAAAACCAAGAGTTGATGAGATAAGAAAGGCAGAAAGTGTACTTGATATTGATGAACTTGTAAATAAATCTATAGAGGATACAGAACTTTTTAACTAAAAGAAACTGTGTACCAAGATAATTTGGACACAGTTTCTTTTCTTATAATTAAAAATATATTATATTAATTCTATTATTTTAACAAGATTAGTAAGACCTTTATTTAACTCTTCTTTTGTAATAACAAGAGGAGGAAGAAGTCTTATAACATTAGCACCGGCAGTTAATACAAGAAGACCATTTTCAAGTGCTTTTTTCTGAACTTCTGATGCTTTATTAGAGGTTAACTGTATTCCAACCATAAGGCCAATCCCTCTAACTTCAACTACATTTTTAGTAGCAGCATTTTTGAAAAATTCTTTAATGAACTTACCTTTTTCAGCTACTGAATCTAAGAAACCATCTTTTCCTAATACATCAAGCACGCATCCAGCAGCAGCGGTACTAACGAGATTTCCTCCAAAAGTTGAACCGTGGTCACCTGGAACAAATGTATCTTCAAGTTTCTTATTGCATAGTACAGCACCTATTGGAAGACCACCTGCAAGACCTTTTGCAGTGGATACTATATCAGGCTCTACATTAAAGTTATTATATCCAAACATTTTACCTGTTCTTCCCATACCACACTGAACTTCATCAAATATGACAAGGATATCTTTTTTCTTGCTTATTTCAAATACTTTATCAACAAATTCTTTAGGAAGAGGATTTACTCCACCTTCACCTTGTATAGCCTCCATCATAATAGCACAAACTGTATCGTCTATAGTTTCTTCAAGAGAAGCTATAGTAACATCCGTATATTTAAAGCCTTCTGTAAAAGGATCAAAATATTTATGAAATTTTTCTTGCCCAGTAGCTTTTAGCGTAGTTATGGTTCTTCCATGAAAGCTTTTATTAAGTGTTATTATAGTACTTCTGCCACTTCCGTATTTTAAATAGCTATACTTTCGTGCAAGCTTTATAGCACCCTCATTTGCTTCTGCTCCTGAATTGCAGAAGAAGACTTTGCTCATACAGCTTAGTTCAGTTAACTTTTTAGCAGCGGTTAAAGACGGTATATTTAAAAATATATTTGAAGTATGAGCTAAATTTTTTACTTGTTCAGTTACAGCATTTACCCAATCATCATTTCCATAACCTAGAGATGAAACACCTATTCCAGATGTTAAATCTAAATATTCCTTTTCGCAAGTGTCATATAGTTTGCAGCCTTTTCCATGAGTAAATACTACTGGAAACTGACCATAAGTATCCATAAGATATTTTTTTGAATAAGATACGTAATCCATATAAATCCCTCCTAATAAATCATAGTTCCTATACCTTTTTTTGAAAATAGTTCAAGAAGGAGACAATGAGGAATCCTTCCATCTATAATATGAGCCCTTCTAACTCCAGCATTAATTGCACCTGTACAGCAATTGATTTTTGGAATCATACCACCTTTAATTACTCCATCTTTAAATAGTTCACGAGTTTCATCTAAATTTAATTTAGATATAAGTGAAGATGGATCATTTATATCAGTCATAACACCTGGCACATCTGTAAGTAGAATTAATTTTTCTGCTTTTAAGGCAGAAGCTATTTTAAATGTGCAAGTATCAGCATTTATATTGTAAACTTCTGAGTTTTCACCTAAAGCTACACTGCTTATTACAGGTATACAATTATTTTCAAGAGCATTTTGAATAATTTCGGTATTTATTTGTGTAATTTCGCCTACATGACCAAGATCAACTTTGGTGGAAATTTTTTTAGCTTTAATCATTGAACCGTCTATACCACAAAGACCCATGGCTTTTCCACCGAAACTTTCTATCAATTTAACAAGGTCTTTATTTACTTTACCGCATAGAACCATTTGAACTATATCCATAGTTTCATCATCTGTGTACCTTAATCCATCTATAAACCTAGTTTCTTTATTTAATTTCTTTAAATAAGAAGAAATTAATGGACCTCCGCCATGCACTACTACAATGTTAATTCCAACGCACTTCATGAGTATTATATCGTTTATAACATATTTTTTTAAATCCTCATTTATCATGGCACTACCACCATATTTGACAACTATAGTTTTCCCTCTGTATTTTTGAATATATGGTAATGATTCTGCTAAAACATTCGCTATTTCGTCGTGATTCAACGCTGTGTTCCTCCTTTAAGATATTTAGTAAAATTTATGTCTATGATCTATAACTTCCGTTAATTTTTACATAATCATAGGTTAGGTCACAGCCCCAGCAAGAAACAGTATACGAACCAGAATTCATATTTGCAAGTATTAAAACTTCATTTTCTGATAATATTTTTGCTGCTAGTTCTTCTGAGAACTCAATAGGGTTTCCATTTTTAAATACTTCTATGGAACCACTTTTGCTTTCTACAGATAATTGGAGCTTATTTATGTTAAAGTCAGGACCTGCATATCCCATAGCATCTAAAATTCTTCCCCAATTAGCATCACAGCCAAACATTGCTGTTTTTACTAAGTTTGAGGATATTACAGATTTACCAAGTGTTTCTGCATCTTTTTCATTTGAAGCATTTATTACTTTACATTCAACTAGCTTCGTAGCACCTTCTCCATCCTTTGCCATCATTTTAGCTAAATGAACATTCATTGTTTTTAATGCTTCGCAAAATAATTTATAATCCTCATTTTCATCTTCTATGATTGGATTTTCAGCTAAACCATTTGCCATAATAAGTGCCATATCATTTGTAGATGTATCCCTATCTACTGAAATTCTATTATAGCTTATTTTAACAGATTCTTTTAAAGCTTTATATAAAAGTTCAGAACTTATATTTGCATCTGTAGTTATAAAGCAGAGCATAGTTGCCATATTTGGATGTATCATACCAGAACCTTTTGTCATGGCTCCTATAGTTACTGTTTTTCCACCAAGTTGCAATTTTAAAGCTGCAGTTTTAGGAACTGTATCTGTAGTCATTATGGCTCTTGTGGAATCAATATAGCCTTTTTTACTTAGAGATTCAACTAAAGTTGGAATAGTTTTATTTATAGTATCTATATCAAGCTGAACGCCTATAACACCAGTTGATGCTACTAGAACGTCACTGCCTTTTAAGTCTAGGATTTCTCCAGAGGAGGAGCACATCTTCTCTGCATTTTCTATACCCTTATCTCCGGTGCAGGTATTGGCATTTCCGCTATTTATAATTACAGCTTGAGCTTTATGATCTTTTAAATGCTCTTTAGTAACCAGAATAGGAGCTCCTTTAACTTTATTTTGTGTATAAACACCACAGGAAGTGCATATTTTATCTGAAAAAATCAAAGCTAAATCCTTGGCATTTTCTTTTCTGAGCCCTGTACTTACTCCAGATGACTTAAAACCCTTAGGTGATGTAACACCACCTTTTATAATTTCCAAGTTCATATTGAATTACCTCCTTAAAATATTAAAATGCAGGTGGTATAAAATCCAAACCTTCTTTTTCATTAAAGCCTAAAGCTAAATTCATATTTTGAATTCCCTGACCAGCTGATCCCTTTATCATATTATCGATACATGATACAAGTATGAGTTTATTGTTTTCCGCATCATAGTGAAGCGAAATCTGACAGTAGTTCGAAAGTCTTACATTATTTATCTTAGCAGTGCCTCCTAGAGGAAGTACATTTACAAAAGGTTCATTTTTATAGAAATTACTGTACTCCTTGTGAAGTTCAGTTAAGTTTATCTTTTCCTTAGGTGTAGTATATATAGTAGATAAAATTCCTCTATTTATTGGAAGCAAATGAGGAACAAAAGTTAACTTTACATCTTTACTTGAAATAGAACCTAAAGTTTCTTCTATTTCTGGAGTATGTCTGTGATTTGCTATCTTATAAGCGCTCAGGCTCTCGTTACAATTTGTAAAATGCGAGGATTCACTAAGACTTTTTCCTGAACCTGTTACTCCTGATTTAGAATCTGATATTATTCCAGTTTCTTCTATCAAATTTTTAGAAATAAGGGGAAGAAGTGCAAGTTCAATTGAAGTAGCATAACAGCCAGGATTTCCGATGATTTTTGCACCTTTAATCTTTTCTCTATTTAGTTCGGGAAGTCCATATACTGATTTTTCGTGTAATTCTGGTAGACTAAAATCTTTCCCATACCACTTTTTATAAGTTAGTCCATTTTTAAATCTAAAGTCCGCTCCCATATCTATGCAAATTTTATTTCTTTTAAGTATTTTTTCTGCTAGTTCTTCACTTAAACCATTAGGAAGTGCTAAAAATATAATATCACTTTTTTCTAGTACATCCTCTTCATTTTCACATACCAGGTTATTTAAATTATAGAAATTTTGATATATATCTGAAAGCTTTTTCCCACTAAAACTAACTGAAGATATAGCTGATATTTCAATTTTTTTATGACAGGATAAAAGACGTATAAGTTCAGCACCTACATATCCTGTACCACCTATTATTCCAACCTTAAGCGTTTGAATTACCTCCTTCAAGTCCAAAAATATATTTGCTTTGTGTTTTATAATTTTATAATATTTATTATTATAAGACTATATGAATAATTATGCAATAATATTTATAAAATTTAATCATAATTTTCCATGAAAATATCACCTCTTTAAAAATGTATAAAGCTATAAAAAATCCAATATTTTTAGATTTTATCAACTGGTGGATTTTACTTAAATAATACTGATCGATATAATTCATACATTATGTATACTTATACATAATGTATGAATTACTTAATAAATTAATGGTTGTAAATTTAATTGATTTGTATATATAATTATTTTGCAGTATAAATTTAAAAGTTATGTGTATTTATAAGGAGAGAATATGAATAAAAAAGATTTATCTTCAATAAGAAAAGAGTTTAAACTCGAGAGTTATGCACTACCTATTAAAGAGGTATACAGTGTTTATTTAAAAAAAGATAATGGACAAATTATAACTAAAGAATTGACTCCATTTGGTATGATGGATATTGAGACCAGAGAGTTATACCTTAATAATTTTAAAAAAGTTCTTACAGGAACTATTGATTCTAAAATATTTGAACTTGATTTTAAAGAACAAAATCAAAATATTGAAAATGGTATATCTGAGGAGAGTACCCAAAGTATATTATATAGAGCTCTAAGTGAAAAAAGTGATATACCTGAATTTGCAGATAAAATAGTAGATAGGATTTCAAAAAATTTCAATTATGATACTGACATAGTTATCAATTTTATTAAAGCTGAATATTATAGCCCAAACAAAAAAAGCAAGGATAATGAAGATGAAAGCCTGGAAGATTATGTACATGCGATGGAATTTATATTGTGCAGTATAAATAAGGTTGATATTCCCAAGAAGGTTTTGAAATTTGATTATTCACAAATGAAATTTACAGCTAATTCAGCACTTGATGTCACTATAAATTTAAATTCACCTATGGATGGCTTTTTATTTCCAAGCTTCAGTTATGACTATGTGGATGTAAATAAAGTTATATATTATTCTCATAAATCAAAAGAACTAAATCAATCTTTTGTAGAAGGAGTACTTGATTGCAGATTGAAGCCTACAGCTATAGAAGAAAAACACAGCTTTAATACTATAGTTCAAACTGCAGTAGAAAATAAAATCAAGCCTCAGGTTATGCAGCAAATATATGAGAATATAAATGAAAAATTAGAATCAGCAGAAGATGATGAAGAACCTAAGATAAATATGAAGGAAGTTTCAAACATATTGGAGGAAAGTGGAGTAGAGGATAAGGAACTTATTAAAAATGCTTTTGAAGAAGTCTGCGGCGGCGATTATGAATTTAAAGTAAAAAATATAGTCCCAGATTTTGAAAGCAGGTCTGTAAAAATAGAAAATGATAATATAAATATAACTATAACTCCTGGAAACTTGAGTGCAGTTAAGCAAATAAGGGATAAACAAGGCAGAAAATGTCTTCTTATAGTACTTAATGAAGATGTTACTATTGATGGACTGAATGTTGAAACTGAAACTGAAAATGAAAATTAAATATATGAGATAATTTTAAACAAAATTTTATTATTTATGAGGATTTTTAACTTAAATTGTTGATTATCTTTAAAATAAATAGTAGAATGTAGTTAGTAATAATTCTGAGTATTTAAGTCTGGTATAGATTTTATTTAGTAGGACTTAATTTTTTTTAATATCAAATAAGAGTTAAATACTCGGATATAAAGGAGAGGTACAATGGAAACTAAATTGTTAAAGATAAATAACTTAAAAACAAAGGTAGGAGAAAAGGAAATATTAAAGGGACTTAATCTTGAAATTGGAAAAGGTGAAGTTCATGCAATAATGGGACCAAATGGAGCAGGAAAATCAACTCTTGTTAATACCATCATGGGTCATCCAAGATATTCTATATCAGATGGAGAAATATTATTTGAAGGAAAATCTATAAACGAACTCAAAGTTGATGAGAGAGCAAGACTTGGAATATTCATGTCATTTCAATATCCTGAAGAAATACAGGGAATAACTGTTGAAAACTTCTTGAGAAGTGCAAAATCCGCTGTTACAGGTAAAAACACCGGTATACTTGCTTTTAGAAAGGCATTAAAGGAAAAATTAAATCTTTTAAAAATAGATGAAGCATACGCACAAAGATATTTAAATGTAGGTTTTTCAGGTGGAGAAAAGAAGAAAAATGAAATACTCCAAATGGCAGTGCTGGAGCCAAAACTTGCCATGCTTGATGAAACTGACTCAGGACTTGATGTAGATGCAGTTAGAATAGTTTCAGAGGGAGTAAGCAAACTTAGAAATTCTGAGAATTCCGTACTTATAATTACACATCATAATAGTATTTTGGAATATTTAAAGCCTGATTATGTTCACATACTTGTAAATGGCAGGATAGTTAAAACTGGAGATGCATCACTTGCCGAGGAAATAGAAAAAAGTGGATATGATAAATTTAAAGCATTAGCATAGGAAATTTGCTTTTAAAAGAGAGGTGTTTTTATTGGAAAAAAGTAGAATTGATAATATAGAAGATGAAAATAATAGTATTTATAATATAAAAAATGAAGATAAATATAGTTATAAAACCAGCAGCGGACTTACAAAGGAAATAATAGAACAGATATCTGCTGAAAAGAATGATCCTGACTGGATGAGAGAATTTAGGCTTAAATCACTTGACATATACAACAAAATGGAGATGCCATCCTGGGGAGCAGATTTAAGTGACCTTGATATGGATAATATAGTTACTTATGTAAAACCTGATACTAGTATGAAACATGACTGGAAAGATGTCCCTAAGGATATAAAAAAGACTTTTGATTTGCTTGGAATTCCAAAGGCAGAACACGAGTCGTTAGCTGGAGTGGGAGCTCAATATGATTCAGAAGTTGTTTATCATAATGTAAGCGAGGATCTTAGAAAACAGGGCGTTTTGTATATGGATATGGAAACAGCTATAAGGGATTATGAGGATATAGTAAGACCACTTTTCATGAAACTTGTACCTCCAACAGACCACAAATTCGCAGCACTTCATGGAGCTGTTTGGTCAGGTGGTTCCTTTGTATATGTTCCGGAAGGAGTTCAGGTTGACATACCAATTCAATCTTATTTTAGATTAAATTCACCTGGAGCTGGACAGTTTGAGCATACATTGATAGTAGTTGAAAAAGGTGCAAAAATTCATTATATAGAAGGATGTTCGGCACCAAAATATTATGTAAATAATCTACATGCAGGATGTGTTGAGTGCTATATAAGAGAAGGCGCTACATTAAAATACAGTACTATAGAGAACTGGTCAAGAAATATGTACAATTTAAATACTAAAAGGGCAGCTGTAGATAAAAATGGACATATAGAGTGGGTAACAGGTTCCTTTGGTTCCAAGGTGTCTATGTTGTATCCAATGAGCATACTCAGAGGAGAAGGTGCAAAATGTGATTTTACTGGAATAACTTTTGCAGGTGCTGGACAATATTTGGATACAGGTTCAAAAGTAGTTCATGCGGCCCCAAATACTACATCTACTGTAAATTCAAAATCAATATCAAAGGATGGAGGAATTTCCATATACAGGGGACTTTTAAGTTCCACTAAAGAAGCAGAACGTTCAAAAGCAAGTGTATCATGTGAATCACTTATGCTTGACAGTGAGTCAAGATCAGATACAATTCCTGTTATAAGTGTGGCAAATAACAATGTGGATGTAGGACATGAAGCTAAAATAGGAAGAATAAGCGATGATGCAATCTTTTATCTTATGAGCAGGGGACTTACTGAAGAGGACGCAAGGGGAATGATAGTCAGAGGTTTTGTAGAGCCGGTTGCAAAAGAACTTCCTCTTGAATATGCAGTTGAAATGAATAATTTAATTAAACTTGAATTAAAAGGAACTATAGGATAGGAGGTAAAGTATGATAGATAGTAAAGATATAATTTCTAATTTTAAAGATAAAAAAGATATCAAATTGAATGAAGCCTATGTTCCTACATGGAAACATCTTGGATTGAATAATTTCCATATTGAGGGCTATAAACTTCCAGAAATAGAGCCTTATAAAGAGGATTATATAGAGTTTAAAGCTGAAGACTTTGAAGGAATTACTGTTGTTCCTACTAAGGAGGCAGCAAAGCATGGATGCCTTTGTGATTATTCAAGTTTTAAGGGAGCAACTTCTGTATCAAAGGATTTTGTGAGACTTGCAGAAAATGGATTTAATTCAGGGGTATTCATAAAGGTACCAGAAAATAAACTTACAAATTCATATGTTAGACTTAACTTTAATTTGAATGCAAAAAATCCAACTGTAATAGATGAAAATATAATTATAGCTGAGCCAAACAGCAAAGTCACTTTGCTTGTGGATTATTATACAGAAGATGGAAACATAAATGCTTTTCATGATGGACTTGTTAAGGTATTTGCAAAAGAAGGATCTGAAGTTAATGTTATAAAAATTCAAAGAATGAATGACAAGTCAACTCATTTTGATTCAAATATGGCATCTGTCAGTGGAGATGGAAAAGTAAACTGGATTACTGTAGAAATTGGAAGTAATATAAATGTTACAAATTATAATTCAGATCTAAATGGAGATCACAGCAGTGCAGATATTTATTCTGCATATTTAGTAGATGGAGACAGAAGACAGGATCTTTATTATACAACAAATCATTTTGGAAAAAGCAGCTTGAGCAATATGGTTATAGAAGGTGTCCTAAAAGATAATGCAAGGAAAGTATTTAAAGGAAACATAGATTTTAAAAAAGGATCTTCTAAATCAAAAGGGGCACAGGCAGAAGAAGTACTTCTTTTAGATCCTACTGTAAAAACTGATACACTTCCTATGCTCCTTTGTCATGAAGAAGATGTGGATGGAGAACATGCAGCAAGTGTTGGAAAGATAGACGAAGATCAGCTTTTTTATTTAATGAGTAGAGGTTTTAATGAAGATGAGGCAAAAAAGCTTGTAATAGAGGCTAGATTCAGACCTATTTTTGATAAAATTCCCGCTGAGGATTTAAAAAAATTCCTATCTGAGGAACTTAGGAGGAGGCTTGTAAAATGAGCACTTTAGAAGCAAAAGTAAGTAAAATAGATGTAGAAAAAATAAGAAAAGATTTTCCTATACTAAAATTGAAGGTAAATGACAAAGATCTTGTATATCTTGATAATGGTGCGACCACGCAAAAACCATTAGCTGTAATAAAAGCAGTAGAACACTATAATGAAAATTTAAATGGAAATCCACACAGAGGAGCCCATTATTTAGGTGTTACATCTACTGAAGCTTATGAAAATGCGCGTGAGACTGTAAGAAAGTTTATAGGAGCAGAAAAAGCCTCTGAAATAATATTCACAAGAAATGCTACAGAATCGCTTAACTTAATAGCTTATAGTTACGGACTTAATTTTATAAACAAGGGTGACGAAATAGTAATACCTGTTTCGGAGCACCACAGTAACATACTTCCATGGCAGATGGTAGTTAAGTCAAAGGGTGCAGTGCTTAAGTACATGTATCCTAATAAAGATGGAAGAATTACAGAAGAAGAATATAAAAGCAAAATTACAGATAAAACTAAAATTGTAGCTATTGCTCAAATGTCAAATGTACTTGGAACAAAATATCCAGTAAAAGAGATTGCAAAGTATGCCCATGAAAAAGGAGCAGTAGTTGTAATAGATGGAGCACAGAGTGCACCTCATATGAAAGTTGATGTTAAGGATCTTGATGCGGATTTCTTCGTATTTTCAGGTCACAAGATGCTTTCATCGATGGGCATAGGAGTGCTTTATGCAAAGGAAAAGTTCTTACTTGAGATGCCGCCATTTTTAAGAGGTGGAGACATGATAGAGTATGTTACGGAACAGGATGCAACTTTTGCAGAGCTTCCTTTTAAATTTGAAGCTGGAACTCAAAATGTAGAGGGTGCAGTATCTCTTGCAGCAGCTATAGAATATATTAATTCCATAGGACTTGACAATATTGAAGCATATGAAACAGAGCTTACAGAATATGCCCTTAAAAAAGTTTCTGAAATAGATTATGTCTCAGTATATGGCCCTAAGGATGTAAAAGACAGGGGAGGAATAGTTTCATTTAATATAAAGGATGTTCATCCCCATGATGTAGCAACTATATTGAATAATTATGGTGTAGCAGTAAGGTCAGGTCATCACTGCGCCCAACCGCTTATGAAATATTTAGGAATTCAGGCTTCTTCAAGAGCTAGTTTCTATTTTTATAATACTTATGAAGAAATAGATAAGTTTGTAGAAAGCTTAAAAAATGTAAGGAAGTGGTTAGGATATGGACGATCTTAGTCTCATATATTCAGAAATAATTACAGAGCACAACCAGGATACTACAAATAAAAGAGAAATTAAAGATGCGGATTTAAAAGAAAGAGGTCATAATCCAAGTTGTGGAGATGATATAACTATTTCTTTAAAATTCAAGGGTGATGTCATAGATGATGTTGCTTATGAAGGAAGCGGATGTGCAATATCTCAGGCTTCTACATCTATGATGATAGATTTAATTAAAGGTAAGACTATAGATGAAGCTATGGATTATGTAAATACTTTTATAGGAATGATAAAAAAAGATATTACAGATGAAAAAGAGCTTGAGAAACTTGAAGATGCTATAGCACTTAAAAATATATCAACGATGCCTGCTAGAGTAAAATGTGCAGTACTTGCATGGCATACTTTAGAGGAAGCTATAAAAAAGAGAAATGCTAGTAAAAAGTAAATTGAAAAATTAAATAAATAGTTTATAATTTTAAATATAAAAACGCCTTTTACTGTTAATAACAGCAAAGGCGTTTTTGCTTAAAAAAAATTTATTATTTAGAAAATTTTTCACAAAATTAAAGAATAATATAGTACAATTAATATTTGAAAGACTAAAAGTAAATGCAGTATCAGGAGGTATTATAATGGATAACAAATGGAAAAATATAAAGAATGGTACAGATATTAGAGGGGTAGTTGTAGAAAACGATAACAGAGCTTTAAATATTACAAACAACATGGTTTCAAGTATAGCTAAATCATTTGCGGTGCTCTTATCAAGAAAAAAAAATAAAAATTTGAAAAAATTAAAAATATCTATAGGCATGGATTCCAGAATAACCAGTGAAAAAATAAAAGAAGTTTTGGTAAATGAAATTCAAAAGCTTGGATGCAGTGTAATAGAATGTGGTATGTGTTCTACTCCTGCAATGTTTATGAGTACAGTTTTTGAAGACTATAAAGTAGATGGTGCTATAGAAATAACAGCCAGTCATCTTCCATATTACTATAATGGACTAAAGTTCTTTACAAATAAAGGTGGCTTTGAAGGAGAAGATATAACTGAACTACTTGAAATTGCAGATAAGGCAGAATTTCCACAATGCAATGATTTAGGCAGTAAAATTAAGAAAAATCTCATGGAAGAGTACAGCAGTTTTTTAGTACATAAAATAACCGATGGTATTAATGATCCTAATAATAAAAATCAACCTTTAAAAGGGTTTAAAATAGTAGTTGATGCAGGAAATGGAGTTGGAGGATTCTACGTAGAAAAGGTTTTAAATAAACTTGGAGCAGATACTTCGGGAAGTCAGTTTACTGAACCAGATGGAATGTTTCCAAATCATATACCAAATCCTGAAAAAAAAGAGGCTATGGATGCCATAAAGGAAGCTGTTTTAAAGAATAAAGCTGATCTTGGTATTATATTTGATACAGATGTAGACAGGGCTGCTGTAGTTGATAACACTGGAGAAGAGATAAATAGAAATGTGCTTATTGCACTGACATCAGCTATTGTACTTGAAGAACACCCAGGTTCAATAATAGTTACTGATTCAGTTACAAGTAATGGACTTAAAAAATTCATAGAAAAACACGGTGGAATCCATCATAGATTTAAGAGAGGCTATAGAAATGTTATAAATGAAGCTATAAGATTCAATGAAGAAAATAAGGAATGTTATTTTGCTATTGAGACATCTGGTCATGCAGCATTAAAGGAAAATTACTTTTTAGATGATGGAGCATATCTGGTTTCCAAAATACTTATAAAGATGGCAAAATTAAAAAATGAAAGTGATAAAAAACTTCAGGACTTAATTTCTGATCTTGAAATACCTTATGAAAGTACAGAATACAGAATAAAAATTAATTGTGAACAATTTAAGGATTATGGTCTAGACGTTCTAGAAGATTTAAAAGAATATGTGAAAGGCATAGAAGGATGGACTATTGAACCTAAGAACTATGAGGGTGTTAGGGTAAACTTAAATAAAGACAATGGTGATGGATGGTTCTTAATGAGATTATCTCTTCATGAACCTGTAATGCCACTAAATATAGAATCTGATACAGAAGGTGGAATTTCAATTATAGTTTCAAAATTAGTTAGGTTTTTAGAAAAGTACGATAAACTTGATTTTTCAAGTATGAAATAGGAAATGTTAAAGATAGATATTGAGGATTATAAATTAATTATAATCCTCAATGTTATTTATAAATGATGAAAATTTTAAATTAAGAATATCTTTATCTTCTTTATCTGCAAAAGAATAAGTTATACTATTTTTTATTACACTTTTTATATCATTAATATTAAAATTTTGATATTTTATAAGGTGATTAAATTCATCAATTATATTGGTATTTGATACTGTAGTATTATCTGTATTTATTGTTATAATAATGCCATGGTCAAGATAAGATTTTACAGGGTGATCTTTATAAGAATCAACAGCAGAAGTATTTACATTGCTTGTTATGCATACTTCCAGAGGTATTTTGTTTTCTTTTAGATATTCAACCACAGAACTATCTTTAAAAGCAAATACTCCATGTCCTATTCTTTCAGCATTTAAAAGCTTTATAGATTTTATTATATTTTCTGGCTTTCCAGTTTCTCCTGCATGAACTGTTCTATGAAGTCCATAATGTTTTGCCATTTCAAAAGCTTCTTTATGAATTTCAGGTGGGAAATCAGCTTCATTACCAGCTAGATCTATAGCTGATACACCCATACCTACAAAATCTTTTGCTACATTTACAAGTTCTTTACTTCGTTCACTTGGTTCATGTCTCATTGCACACAAAATTAAGTTTGATATAACACCATATTTTTCCCTACCGTATTTTACAGCTTCTAAAGCTGCTTTTATAACTTCATTTGCTGTTAGTTTAGTAGTATGATTAAAAGGTGCAAATCTGATTTCTATATAGCATATGTTTAACTTTGCAGCATCTTCTATAAGCTCCAGAGTTACCCTGTATATATTGTCATAACTTTGCATAATTTTTATTGGTATATCAAATTTATTTAAATATGTTTTTAAAGATGGACATTTTTCTGGCACTTTTACATAGCTTTCAAAATTTTTTAAATCATAGCATGGAATATTAATGTTATCTTTTTTTGCAATGTCTATCATTGTTCCAGGACGTATGCTTCCGTCAAGATGACAGTGTAGGTCTGTTTTGGGAATATCATTTAATAATTTATCTAAATTCAAGATATCACTTCCTAAATATTATAAGTTGAAATTTTTATTATTTCATTGATTTTGCTACATCAATTAACGTGGATTTAGGAACATTTCCCTGAATAGTATATTTGGTATTGTCCTTGTTCCATGTTATTCTAAGTTCACTTTTACTTTCAACCCAGCATGAACGTGCTTCGACACCATTTATATCAATTTTTTCGCCTTCGTTATCTTTAGTAGAATTTTTTCCTTGATTTATGTTTAAGTGAGAACCTTTTGAGTCATAATTTATATTTACGGATTTATCATCTGATTTGCTTATATTTATATTATTGAGTTTTAAGTCATCAGGCAAATAAGATGGCATATTTAGTTTTTCACCTAGGTAATCTTCTGCAAGGCTTACATCTGGTTTAGATGAATTTGAATTTGATTCATTTTCAGATGAAATTTTATTTACTGCAGAATAACTTTTTTCATCA
This sequence comes from Clostridium algifaecis, assembly GCF_017874415.1. Taxonomy (GTDB): domain Bacteria; phylum Bacillota; class Clostridia; order Clostridiales; family Clostridiaceae; genus Clostridium_B; species Clostridium_B algifaecis. The sequence continues at coordinate 46,781 of NZ_JAGGLM010000017.1, read as the reverse complement.
GAGCTATCTTTAGGAATTTCTTTATTTACAGTTGCAGATTCTTCTGTAGGTTCTTCAGCAGAAGTGGACTTATCTTTAGAAATTGTTTTATCAATTTGTTCATTCGCTGTATTTTGAATGTTGACAGTCGTATTTTTTGAGTCTTTATTATTTTCATTTGATTTCGATGATTTGTTTTTATTATAAGCATAATTGTTTTTATTGGATTCATTATTTAAGTTATTATTATTTTGGATAGGACTTATAATTGAATCCTTTATCATATTTTCTATATTATGTAATTTTTCTTCTGTAGTTATCATGTTTAAGCCGTACATTCTATTTGTTTTATTTGGGAAAAAATGATTATAGCTTGCTGTAGTAAATATCATGAATACTGTAATTGCGGCTGTGACATAAGCAGGCTTTACTTTTTTATTACTTTTACATTCTCTAAAAGTTTTATTTTTTAATTCATCAGTGACATGAATATCACTAAGATTTGAATTTACTGTGTCTTTAAAAGTTCTTAAATCATCCTTCATATTCGATAGTACCACCTATATTATATTTTAATAATTCTCTAGCTCTGTAAAGTCTACTTCTTACGGTGCCTTCTGGTATTTTTAAGGTTTCACTTATTTCAGAAGTAGATAATTCCTGATAATAATATAAGAGTATAACTTCCTTATATTTTTTAGGCAAATCCATAACTTTTTTTATTAAATCTTCATATTCTATATTTTTAATTACTTTATCATCTATATTAATTGAATTTTCTTTTATGTTTAATAGCCCATATTCAGGATCTTGAAATCTTAATACTCTTTTAATCCATGAACTTCTAAGTATATCTCTACATGAATTTATTGTAATAGCTAATATCCAGGTTTTTTCGCTGCTTTTTTTATTGAATTTATTAAACTTTTTATATACCTTTATAAATACTTCCTGAAATACATCTTCTGCAAGATGTTTGTCCTTAAGATATATAAAAGCGGTCCTGAGTACATCATTCCCATAAGAGTTCATCAATCTTTCCAATTCTTTTTTGTCCACTGTACTCTCCTTTCCATATATTAGACGAAATATATATATTTTCTGCTCCGTGTCTATGTGTTTATTATAATACATAGATCTTAAAATTTCACTAAATAAAAAATGTAAAATTTATGTACAAATGTATTCAAACATTATAATATGTTTATATATGGTATCAAAATGAATCTGATTGAATATAATGGCTAATAGTAGTATGTAAATGAGAGGCTTTGTTATTGTGAATATATATGTAGTAAAAAAAGGTGATTCCATATGGTCAATAGCACAAAAATTTAGAATGGATCTTCAAAGTATAATAAGAGTAAATAAATTAGATCCAAATAAAAGCCTTGTAATAGGGCAAACTCTTGTAATTCCACAAGAATCCAGAAAATATGGTTCTATTGAGACTAATGCATTTATACAACCTGCAAATCCAGAGAGAGATAGAAGTTTGGTTATGGAAACAGGAAGATATTTGACTTATATAACGCCTTTTAGCCATCATGTCACGAAAGAAGGTGGAATTACTCCTTTAAATGATAGTGTAATAAGGAGTACCTCAAAATATTTTAGAATTGCACCACTCTTATCTGTAACTAATATATCTGGCAAAAATTTTGACACAGATCTAATACACAATATACTAAATGATGAATCTCTTCAAAATAATTTGATTGATAATATAGCTAATACATTAAAGAGTAAAGGATACTATGGAGTTGTAATAGATTTTGAAAGAATTCCTCCGGAGGACAGAGAAAAGTACAATAATTTTTTGAGAAAATTAGTAGCAAAGTTACATCCTATGGGATTTATTGCTGCAACGGCATTAGCTCCAAAAACGTATGATGTTAAAAAAGGAGCGTGGCATGGAGCACATGATTATAAATCTCATGGAGAAATAATGGATTTCGTTATAATAATGACGTATGAATGGGGTTGGTCAGGTGGCCCACCTATGGCTGTCGCTCCAATCAATGAAGTGAGAAAGGTAATAAATTATGCAAAAAGTGTAATACCACCTAGTAAAATAATGATGGGAATGCCTCTCTATGGGTATGACTGGACACTTCCATACACACCAGGAGGAGAATTTGCAGAAAGCATAGGAAACCAAGAAGCTATAGAAAGAGCTAGAAGATATGGGGCACAAATAAAGTTTGATGAGAAATCAAAATCGCCTTATTATAATTATATAGATGAGGAAAGAAGAGAGCATGTGGTGTGGTTTGAGGATGCCAGAAGCGTTTTTGAAAAGTATAAATTAGTTAGCGAAGATAAACTCAGGGGAGTAAGCTATTGGGTACTAGCTCAGCCTTTCCCTCAAAATTGGGCGGTATTAGGTGATATGTTTAATATAAAAAAGATTGCTAATTAATATTAAAGCTGTCTCGAAATAATTTTTAAAATTTTTTGAGACAGCTTTTGTTGTCTATAAATGGTATGAAAATATCTTAATGAATAATAATTGATTATTTAAGGGCTTGAGGGCGTGCTTTCATTTTGGTATTGAAGAAGTAAAAGTTTCTTTAGATAAAGCAAGAATTCTTAAAAAGAGTAAAAAACAAGGTAATGTAACCTTAGCTAATATGTATGTAGACAGCTAGACATGAAAATTAATGTAAATTTTACTATATATAATACGATTATACTTATAAAGGAGATGTATTAATAATGAAAAAAGTAAAAAACAAATTTTTAGGAGGTTCTTTATATTGCTAAGTATAAATAATTCAATTTATGGAAGAAATTTAATATATTCGTATAAGAATATTAAAAATAACTTAAATAATAATTATGATTATATTAATAAAGCAATTACTGATAAAGATACTGATGATAACAATGAAGAATTTAACGTACATGATAGTACCTTTTCACAATTGATCAAAGAAGATAGGAAATTGCTTAAAGATGGAAAAATTACAGAGGATGATTATGGTTGTATGATGATTCATGCTTTTGTTTCAAGAATTTGTGTCCGTAATGGTAAAATCGTATATAAATCTGATAGTGATTATAGTCAAGATTGGGCATATACATTTAATGAAATACAAACAAGCCATAAAAGTGCTGGGTTGTCTATAGATGATGATGAAGATGAAAGACTTCAAAAGATAATGAAAAGTTTAGAATAATTTAAAATTTTCTTAATATTCCGATTTTAGAAATGGCTATTTATATTAAAAATATTAATAATATTTAGAACTTTAATGATAAATATTGACATATGGAATTCTTTAACTTTTTATAGAATAAATATGATATAATATTATTTATATTAGTATATTCTATACAAATATACTAATGTTTACATATAAATAATACATTATGTAAGTTTTAGAGGAATGATGATTTTGTGAGATTAAAAAAAGGGAAAAAAAGAATGTCTAGATATACTGCTCTTATTGTAATCATGGCTATTATTTTTGGTTGTATTGGAGTACAGCTTTTTTTGTTGCAGATTGTAAAAGGTGATGACTACAAGGAGCAAGCAAACAATAAATCTATTAAGGAAATATCAGATCCGGCGCCGAGAGGAAATATATTGGACAAAAATGGAGCAGTTCTTGCCACAAGCAAACAGAGTTATACTCTGGTTTACAATCAGACAGATGAGAGTGATAAATACTTTTTCAAAACTATGGACAAAGTGTTCAAGATACTTGATGCTAATGGTGAGACCCAGCAGGATGATTTTGAACTTAAAATAAATCCTTTTAAATTTGAATTTAGAAGCGATGATGCAAATACAAGAAGGACTCTTGAGATAAATTTTAAAAGAGACAGAGGATTTAATACAGATATAGAAAAAAAGATAAAAGCAAGTAATAAAAATATTTCAGATGACGACTTAACGAAACAGGTTAATGATGAATTAATGAAGATATCACCGCAGGATACCTTTAATAAGCTTCTTAAGCAGTACAAAATAAGCAGTGCATATACAATTGAAGAACAGAGAAGATTTATGATTATTAAAGATACTATAAAGATGCACAGTTTTTCAGGTTACAATCCTGTGACTATAGCCAGCAATATGAATAAAGAAACTGCGTTGAAATTTTCTCAGATGCTTAGTGACCTGCCGGGAGTAGATGTAAATACACAGCCAATAAGATATTATCCTAACAATGATTTAGCATCAGCAGTAATTGGATATATATCAAAAATAAGTACTGACTATGATAAATACACTGAAAAAGGATATGATTCAAATAGTGACTATATAGGTCAGGCTGGTATTGAAGCTGCGCTTGAAGATAGACTTAAAGGATCAAAGGGTGGAAGAATAGTAAAGCTTGATAAAAATGGAAAGATAACTGAGGAGCTTGGCAAAAAAGATCCTTATCCGGGCCAGACAGTACAGCTTACTATAGATAAGGATGTACAGAAAGCAGCTGAGACAGCACTTGATACCAGGATGCAAGAACTTAGATCAAATCCGTATGGACAGCAAAGGTCAGATACAACCAATGCAACCAGGGCAGCAGCAGTTGTAATTGATGTCAATACAGGAGGCGTAATTGCACTAGCCAGCAGACCGGGATATGACCCTAATCTTTTTGCAGTACCAGGGAGACTATCAACAGATTTATATAATCAATATTTCAGTCCTGATTTAGAAAAATTCGGGAAACAATATATTGAACAGAGGGGAATTGCAAGCAGATTAGGCGGAACTGAAGAGGATGCACTCAATAAACTCTTCCCTATAGATAAAAGTATAAAAAATAATACAACTATAAGACAGGATGCTTACGATATATATCCAAAACCATTTTATAATTATGCAACACAATCACTTATACCACCAGGATCAACATTTAAACCAATGACAGCTATTGCAGGACTTGAAAGTGGAGCAATAACCCCTGATTTTGGTGTTGATGACGAAGGCTTTTTTGATCAAGGTGGAGGACATATTGTACCATTTAAGTTGGATGGTGCAAATGGTTATGTTGATTTAACTACAGCTATACAAAAATCCAGTAACCCTTATTTTATGACGGTTGGCAAGAGAATTAGAGAGTATTTTGGAGATGATACTTTAGCTAAATATGCATGGAAATTTGGACTTGGAGTATCTACAAGTGGAAATGTTAAAGCATCTACCGGTATAGAAATTCCAGAAAAATTCGGTCAGGTGTACAATACTGTAACAAACAAAAATACATTTGCAAGCACGTATCTTTGGAAAACTATGTCTTCACTAAAAAACGGACAGGATGATTATGGACATAAATTTACTCAGATAAACTTATATGATAATGATAGTGATTCAAGTAAAGTTAAGAGTATAAAGACAAATATCAAAAATTTAATACAGGACTCTATAAAAAGTGGTGATAAAGCTTTTGTCAAGGCAAAATATAAAGAGCTGCTTTCAGAACTTATAAGTGAAGATCCTGCATATAATGGAAAAGAAATCAGCGACAGCAAATTAAATTCAATAATTCAGGCAATTTATTATATAACAGTATCTGATGCTAATGCTCAGTTGAATGTTCCCGCAAATATAGAGAATGCATCTATCGGACAGGGAATTAACCAGTTTACACCACTGCAGATGGCAAATTATATTGCAACTATTGCAAATGGAGGTACAAGATACAAAGTACATCTTGTAAATAAAATATTGGATTCAAACGGAAAAGTTATAGAGAATGTAAAGCCTAGTGTTATAGAAAATACTGGAGTCAAGGCTTCTAATATAGCTGCTGTCAAGGCTGGTATGGAAGCTGTTAATGAAAAAGGTACTGCATCCCAGACATTTGCTAATTTCCATATACCTACAGCAGGAAAAACTGGTACTGCAAGCTTGGGAAGTCAGGACCAAATGGAACAAATTGGTAGAGCTGACTATGCCGAATATGTTGGATATGCACCTCTTGATAAACCACAAATAGCTGTATGTGTTGTAGTATTTGATGGTGGTCAGGGAGCAGGCTCTGCTGAAGTTGCAAAAGCTATTTACACTGCGTATTTTAATAAATTAAATATTAGTACTAGCAACCAAAATACTTCTGTGTTAAAAAAATAATTATATAGTAGCAACTAATCAACATTTTAAAGTTGAAAGTCCAAATTATGTTTGGGTGACTGATATTAGTACATGGGAGAATTTCTAAGAGTAAAAATATAAACAATGTTCTTTGAAAATTGAATAATACGATGTATCATATAATTAATGTTAATCAGTATAAGATAGTGAATCGCTATAAAAATAACTAGTTGAAGAGGTAAAATCATGAATTTCAAAAAGATTATATGCTGTTTTTTTATAATTGTATTTTGTATTGGTTTTAATACATCTTGTTCTACTAAAATAAATGAGGAACCAGTTACGAAAGAAACAGTTGCACTAGATACTATAATAAGTTTGAAATATTATGGTAAAAATGCTAATGAGGCTATCAATGAATCAATGAAGAAAATTTCAAATATTGAAAATGAAATGTCTATATTTTTACCTAATAGTGAAATATCACAGATCAATAAAAGTTCTGGTGAAAATTCAGTAAAAGTAAACAGCGATGTGATGTATGTATCAAAAAAAGCATACGAACATGCTAAACTTTCTAATGGTGCTTTTGATCCAACAGTGGAACCTATTACTGATTTATGGGGCGTAGGGACAAACCATCAAAAAGTTCCGACAGAAAGTGAAATTAAAAAAACTAGAAGTTTAATAAATTATAATGACATTATTATTGATGAAAAGAATTCAACTATTAAATTAAGACGAGAAGGTCAAGGAATGGATTTTGGAGGAATAGCAAAAGGATATTGTGCAGATGAATTAAAAAAAATATGTGAAAAATATAATATAAAATCTGCAATTATTGATCTTGGAGGCAATGTATATGACGTTGGTGATCAACCTAATGGAAAACCATGGAATACTGGAGTACAAGATCCTCTTGGTGATAATGGTGAATTTATAGGCATTATAACAAATACAGATAAATCAGTAGTTTCAGCAGGTGATTACGAGAGATTCTTTGTAAAAGATAGAAAAAATTACGGGCAAATTTTTGATCCACTAACAGGTTGTCCGGCTAATAATGGAGTAATAGCAACAACAATTGTATCTGATTATTCGATTGATGGTGATGCATTGTCAAATAGCTTATTTGTTCTTGGAGTCAATAAGGGATTAAATCTTATCAAGTCTTTTAAGAGAATAGACGCATTATGCATAACATCTGATAAAAAGATATACTTAACACCTGGAATGAAAAAAATATTTAAAGTAACTAATACTAAGTACAAAATTGCAAATTAAATAATTTATATGATACTGGTATTATTTAAAAAGCTTACGGGATTTTTATGTTTGCAAATATCAAAAATATTGACCTAAAGTTAGGTTTAGGTATTAGAATATATTTATCATAATATATGAAAAGAGTGTTTACCATGCTTCTACTATCTATAAAATTAAACGAATGGGAAACACAAAAATTAGAGGAGTCAATTGCATTTATCCAAGTAACTACGCGTGATGCAAAAACTGGTCCAGAATTTGATAGATTGAAAGATTTTCATATAACAATGCAATCAAGAAATAATACTGAAGAATGGGGTGATATATTGACTCTTCAGCAATTAAAATATGCTGTTGAAGTTTCAAACTGTGGTTCTATGAACGAGGCAGCAAAAAAACTTTTTATATCTCAACCGAGTCTTTCAAATGCTATAAAAGAGCTTGAAGAGGAGCTTGGAATTATTATATTTGATAGAAATAACAGAGGAATTAGTATTTCAGCAGATGGAATTGAATTTCTGGGATATGCCAGGCAAATTATAAAACAAGCTGAATTATTAGAAGATCATTATAAGGAATCATCGAGGATAAAAACTGTACATTTTTCTATTTCAACGCAGCATTATACATTTGTAGTAGATGCCTTTGTAAAATTAATGAAAAATTTTAAAGCCGAAAGATATGATTTGAATTTGAGAGAAACAAAGACTTATGAAATTATTGAAGATGTAAAATTGCTTCGCAGTGATATAGGTATCCTGTATATAAGTGAAAATAATTCAAAAGTTTTAAATAAGATATTTCAAGACAATGATCTTAAATTTACACCATTATTTAATACAAATCCATATATTTTTATTAGTACTAAACATCCTCTTGCAGATAGAGAGTTTGTGGATATAAAAGATATAGCACCTTTTACATATGTTAAATTTGATCAGGGAGAAAATAATTCAATGCATTTTTCAGAGGAGATGATAGATCTTTCTGAAATGAACAAAATAATTTATGTTAATGATAGGGCTACTCTTTCAAATTTGATAATTGGTACAGATAGTTATACTGTTGGTACTGGAGTTGTGGTTTCTGATTTAAATGGAAGCAAAATCAAATCAATACCATTGAAAAGCAATGAAATATTTACAGTAGGTTGGATTTCACATAAGAATATAAAATTGAATAAGATAGGCAAGGATTTTATAGATATATTAAATGATATTGTATCTACAAATTACTTTGATTCCAGTTATTATTTGTTGTAAATATAGAATGGAGGAAAACATGATTAAGGAATTAACAGGAAGAAAAAGAAATATGCCTCCTTTTCGTTATGATATTGTAGGGAGTTTTCTTCGTACGGAAGAAATTAAAATTGCTCGCAGGAGATTTAAAGAAGGAAATATAAGTTTTGAAACTTTAACCCATATTGAAGATATTGAGATTAAAAAATTAGTACAAAAAGAAAGAGAGTTGGGTTTAAAGGCTGTTACAGATGGAGAATTTAGAAGATCCTGGTGGCATTTGGACTTCTTTTTAGGTATAGATGGTACAGAAAAGATAATATTGAATGAAGGTAGAAATATCAATGGTTCAAGAATTATGGCTGAGAGTTTTCGTATTGTAGATAGAATAGCATTTAATAGCAATCATCCAATGATAAGACACTTTAAGTATTTACAAAGTATTTCTGGTAATTGTATTCCTAAATTTACAATTCCATCTCCAGCGCTATTTTATTTTGTACAAAGTCATAATCAAAACAATGTATACAAAAATGATGAAAAAATTATAAGAGATATTATAGAAGTTTATAAATCGGCTATTAAATCTTTTTATAAAGCAGGTTGCAGGTATATGCAAATGGATGATACTGCATTGGGAATGCTATGCAGCCAAAGATATAGGCAGTATATAAGACATATAAATGTTGACCCGGATAAACTTGTTTGTGAGTATTTGACACTTATTAATGAGAGTATTTCAGATTGCCCGGATGACATGATTATTACACTGCATATATGTCGTGGAAACTTTCATTCCTCATGGTTTGCATCAGGAGGTTATGATTTTATTGCTGAAACAGTTTTTAAAAATTGTAAAGTAGATGGATTCTTCTTAGAATATGATGATGAAAGATCGGGTAATTTCGAGCCGTTGAAGTTTATAAATAAACAAATTGTTGTACTAGGTCTTGTAACAACAAAACATGGTGGACTTGAGAGCAAAGGATATATTAAATCTCGTATTGCTGAAGCTTGCAAATATGTTGATATAAATCAGCTTTGTTTAAGTCCTCAGTGTGGATTTGCTTCTACAGAAGAAGGAAACATAATTACAGAAGATGATCAGTGGGATAAAATAAAACTTATTGTGGAAACTGCTAATGAGATATGGAATAAATGAAAGTGCCTGTTATAGTTAATTTCTATAACAGGTAATAGTTTTTTGGAGTTACCCATATAAATTTATCTATGTTATACTTGTTTCACAGTAAAACAAGTTGATGAAGGAGAGACTGAAATGAGTATAGTATTTGAAAAAACGGATAAAAGAACTACAACTCCATTTAGAGCAGATATAGTGGGAAGTTTTTTACGTCCGCAAAGTATAAAAGATGCACGTATTAAATTTAAAAAAGGAGAAATTTCTTCTGAAAAATTAAATGAAATAGAAAACAAGGAAATAATAAAGTTGGTTGAAAAAGAGAAAGTAGTTGGACTTAAAGCTGTTACAGATGGTGAATTCAGACGTTCATGGTGGCACCTTGATTTTATGTGGGGGCTTGATGGTGTAGAGAAAAAGGTTATAGATGAGGGATATAAGTTTAATGGATTGGAAACTAGACCAGAAACAGCTGTACTTACTGGTAAAATAGGATTTAGTAATAATCATCCTATGATTTCACATTATAAATTTCTAAAAAGTATCGCAGGTGATGATGTAATTGCTCGCCAGAGTATACCTGCTCCCGCACAGTTTCTTGCAGAGCTGCAGAGAGGTGAAAATAAGGAGATTACAGATTCAATTTATAAAAATACAGAAGAACTTGTATCTGATATAGCTAATGCCTATAGAAAAGCTATAAAGGCTTTTTATGATGCTGGCTGCCGCAGTCTTCAACTAGATGATTGTACATGGGGAATGTTTTGTGATAAAAAGTATTGGGAAGCCCGTCAGACAGAAGATATAGATATGAATGAAATTGCAAAGTTGTACGCAAAGGTAAACAATGAAGCAATTAAAGGTCATCCTGATGATATGGTTATTACAATGCACGTTTGTCGTGGAAACTATCATTCATCATGGGCATCTTCAGGTGGATATGAGGCTGTAGGAGAAATACTATTTGGTACGGTTAAAGTTGATGCTTTTTATTTAGAATATGATACTGATCGTGCAGGAGATTTTGCTCCACTTAGATTTGTAAAAGATCAGCTTGTAGTATTAGGTTTAATTAGTTCTAAAACAGGAAAGCTTGAAAATAAAGAAGATATAATAAAGAGAATAAAAGAGGCAACAAAATATATAGAACTGAATAGATTATGTCTAAGTCCTCAATGTGGTTTTTCATCTACTGAAGAAGGTAATATTCTAACTGAAGAGCAACAATGGGACAAGATTAAATTAGTAAAAGAAATTGCAGAAGAAGTTTGGAAATAAGCAATAGCCCTCGATGTTCAAAGCATCGGGGGGGTATTGCTATCGAGAAATATGTTCATGTCCCCATCTACAAATTTCTTGAAGGACAGGCATAAATGATTTTCCCATTTCAGATAAACTATATTCTACTTTAGGTGGAACCTGTGGATATTCATTCCGAATTAATAATCCATCTTGTTCTAATTCTTTTAATTGTGATGAAAGCATTTTGTGTGTGACTTTTCCTAAGGCTTTCTTAATCTCATTGTAACGCATAACTTCTTTTTTCCAAAGCCAGAACAAAATATGCATTTTCCATTTGCCATTAATTAATGATATCGCATAAGCAAACGGCTCAATGTGTACTTCATCATAAGGAGCTACATTTTTCGTTTCCATTTTTAACTCTCCTTTTTAATAGTATATTACAATTAAGTGCATTCTATATAAAACATCATATTCATATTAAAATAAAAACAAATCTAAGTCAAGGCTGACCTGTAAGTTCATATTATGGAAAACATTCCTCGTAGATTTCATTTAACAAAATTTTATTATTGATTGCATTCATTTTCAGTGATAAAATTATAAGAAAATTGTAACTATTTTATTTGCGATATTTATAAACAAATTGGGGGATAAAAATGAAATATTGTATCCTTATGGGAAGTCCACGTAAAAATGGAAATACATCTAAATTATTAAAGCCATTTATTGAAGAACTTAAACTTTATCAAGTTCAGTATGATTTGATTTGGCTTTATGATAAACATATTGAACCTTGTATTGCTTGTCGGAATTGTCAAAAAGACTGGACAATTTTTGGATGTCGTTATTCCGATGACGTGCAAGAAATCTTTGATAAAATATACGATTGCGATGTCATTATTTTAGCTACACCTATTTATTCATGGTATTGTACACCGCCTATGAAATCATTGTTGGATCGTTTTGTGTATGGAATGAATAAGTATTATGGTGATGAAAAAGGACCTTCTCTTTGGAGTGGCAAAAAGTTAGCTATCATAACTACTTGTGGGTATAAACCAGAAAAAGGAGCTGATTTATTTGAAGAAGGCATCAAAAGGTATTGTAAACACTCCCAATTAAAATATAGTGGAATGCTTGCTGAAAGAGATTTTGGGTATAAATCTGTTTTTATGGATAATGAGAAAGATAAGCACTCCAGAGCTTTTGCACAGTATCTTTATAGCAGTAGCCTTCTTTGAGCATGAAGGTTAGATTATTCTTACATCATATGGCCTATATGATTATCTTGAAAAAAGGTAGCAAAAATTGGTACACTAAAATAGTTAATAATCGGTCTGTCGAATGGATTTTAATCTGTTAATACGACATCCCATTCGGGGATGTCGTACAATATAAATAAAATGTATAGAATCTTTAACTATTCTCTTACAAGAATTTTTTCTATTTCTGCAATATAGAGTCTATGATAATCTTTTTCAGGATATATTTTTTGCTCTAAGTCACTTGCTATAAAACATTCAGGTTTAAAATCTTGAGCATATATTTTTTTACATATAATCACCATATTTCCTTCTTTAAAATAAGGTGTATTATTTTCATGTTGAATTGTTAAATTTGCTTTAGAAATTTTATCCTCATCTCTGCCAGATACAGTTCCAATATAAGCTAATTGTTTTTTAAAAGTTTTATCTAAGAATGTTAGAGAAAATGTATCAGAATTATCTACAAACTTCCTAGTATAACGTTGAGGTCTTATAACAATATAGGCTACATTTTTATCAAACATAACACCAAAACCGCCCCAACTTGCAGTCATAGTGTTTACTTTATTATTGTCTTCTGCTGTAATCAGCATCCAATCTTTACCTATAAGTTTAAATGTACTTTTATCTAATTCTTCTGGTTTAATTTCTTTAAAATTATTCATAATTATATTCATTCCTTTCTTTAAAACTCATATATTTTCTTTAATAATATAAATTACTCTGTTTAATAATATGGTATTTCAACTCAATTATTAAAATTCTAACTATTTTTTTGATTTAAAATACATCTTTTCCCATGAGTGTTGAAACACTGATTACATGAAACACATTTTGGTTCTTTATAATCCCCAGATGCCCATTTATTTATCAAATCTGGTTCACTAATCAAAGTACGACATAAACCAAAAAATTCTATATTAGTACTGTTTAGAATCTCATTTATTAGATCAATATTTCTGTTTCCACCTGTAAGAATAACTGGAATAGAAACATCTTTTGCTAATTTTGTTGCATGATTTTTAAAGTAAGATTGTTTATCTTTTGAAAATGCTATTTTTTTTCTTACTGCATCCAGGTTATTTTCAACAACATATAATGATGAATCATTACCACCAGTAACCTCAATTGCATCAATACCTGCTTTTTCAAGCATTTTAGAAACTATGATACTTTCTTCACTTGTCAATCCATCTTCCATGAAATCCTCAGAATTAATTTTTATTAATATTGGATAATCATTTCCTACAGTTTTTCTAATTTCATCATATATTTCAAGAATAATTCTAGCACGATTTTCAATACTTCCACCATATTCGTCAGTACGAACGTTGTAATGCGGGCATAAGAACTGACTAAGAAAATATACGTGTGCTGCGTGGATTTCTACTGCATCAAAGCTTGATTCCTTAACTCTTTCTGCCGCCTTTCCAAAAGACTTAACTAAATGCTTAATTTCATCTTTACTAATCTCCACTGGCATAATTCCAGTTACTTCATTTTTAATAGGGGAAGCTCCAAAAATAATTGGGCTTGGTGAATCTAAATGAGACCTTGTGCCACCATATGTTATTTGCATAATAATATTAGCTTCATGGCTATGAACCATATCTGTAAGTTTCTTATATTCAGGAATAAAACTATCATCATAAATTCCCATCATATTAGGAGCAGGTTGTTCAATCTTTTCTACATCCATTATAAAATTATTTAAACTTAAAAAGAAGTATGCACTTTTTTGATAGATACTATCCAAAAGGAGAGCATTATATCTTCTTTCTGGAACCTAGTTCTTTTGAAACTGTTCTTCCTATAGAGTTTATTTTTCTAGAAATACAATTCCAACATTTATTTGGAGTTTCATTTACACATATTTTTCCGGGATAAATGGCATATAATTTTCTATATTCACCTTCTGTTATATTGGGCATAACAACATTAGCTCCACTTGAAAGGGCTATTATTCTGCCATTTCTATTTAAACTTTCCATTGCTGTTGTAGCAGGTATATTAGAGTTTGGCAGTAAAAGCCTAATTAAGGCCATTACCTTAATACTTAATTCAAAGTTGTCTGATTTAAAATCTTTTAGTGGTGTATCTTTATTAGCAATAAATGGACCTAATCCAATCATATCTGCATCTATTTTTTTAAAAAATAATATGTCATCAGCTATAGATTCTATAGTTTGATTAGGTAAACCTACCAAATTACCAGTTCCAACTTCATACCCTAATGATTTTAGATTTCTAAGGCATCTTTTCCTTTCCGCGTGAGTCATTCCAGGATCTAATTCTTCATAAAGTTTTTTATCAGTAGTTTCTATTCTAATTAAATATCTATCTGCTCCTGCTTCTTTATAAGCTTTATATTCATTAAAAGTCTTTTCACCCAAACTTATAGTAACTGCTACTCCCAATTTCTTTATATTTGTTATTATGTATGTGAGAATATCTACGGTATAATATGAATCTTCTCCGGATTGTAAGACTATGCTCTTATATCCATATCTCACTGCTTTTCTGGCCAGTTCTATTATTTCATTAGGCATTAATCTATATCTTTTAATGTTTGAATTAGACTTTCTAAGACCACAATATAAACAATCACGTTTGCATATATTAGAAAATTCAATAATTCCCCTTAAATGAACCTCATCCCCCATATATTTTTTTCGAACTCTATCAGCTGCCTTAAAAAGTTCCTTATCTATACTACTGTCTTTAAATATAGATACAAGTTCTTTTTTATTTAAATTGTGACTTCTCTCAGCTTTTTCAATTAACTTTATATTCATAGATATCCTCCTAAAACATAATAATATTTCAATTTTTTAAAAAACATCATAGTACAGTCGTTTTTGTAAGTTGCGTAATTGATGATAGCACTCTATTAGTAATTTTTAAGGGACTAACGCTTTTCTTATAAAACAAAGACTTAATATAAAATTATGATATTATAATGTAGTCTATATATCTACGAATAAAATTACTATCTGTACTAACACAAATTTAGTGTATGTACTCAATTTACTAAAGTATAAAAACAAAACAATACCCATCCTTACGAAATGGATATTGCCCAATTAAGTTAATTGATTAATAACTAGTCCTTAATTAACGAATAAAGTTTGTAAGTATTTTACTTTCCATTTCTGGTTCTTTAACAGTATCTTTTCCGTTTTCAACCAGCTTCATAAGCCATGCCATATTTTTCCCAAGCACTCTCATTATTTGTTTTCCTTCTTCATCTTTCTGTACTTCTCCAGGTGTTGTTCCATGTATTACATTCCAGTAGTTTGTACCTGGAATAAGCATTTCAGAATAATTAAGATAATTAGTTAATTGATTAAAAGTTGGAACTCCTCCTGATCTTCTAACAGCAACTAAAGCTGATCCTACCTTATGCCTTAAATCTCCACCATTGAGAACATAAAATGCTCTATCCAAAAATGATTTCATAGTTCCGCCTATAGCTGAATAATGTACTGGCGACGCTAATATTATTCCATCTGCCTCTCTCATTTTTTGTATCCATTCATTCACTTCATCATTAATTACACACTTTCCAGTTTTCAAACAAGTGTTACAACCAAGACATCCTCTTATTGTTTTATTTCCTACATGAACGATTTCAACTTCTATGCCTTCATTTTCAAGTTCTTCTGCAACCATATTTATAGCAAGATAAGTATTTCCTTCTTTTTTGGGACTTCCATTAAATGCAACTACTTTCATAAGTGTTACCTCCTCAAATATATTATTAATTTTTGCACACATATAATTTTTTGAATAGAATTCCATGCTTCATGAGTACAATTGTAAATCTTTCTTCCTTTTATTGCATCACCGATTATATCAGCAAATGGATAGTGACTCTACTATATAACACTTTTACCCATATCATAAGCCTTCTGCATAGCATCTGTATATTTTATTTCTCCCTTTCCACTTACCCCTGCTCCATAAAGAACTCCTTTTTCTACAGAACCTCTTAAACAATCTAAAAAACCTCGTAAACTTTCAATGGTTCTTTCCAAAGTTTCCTTAGATATTTATCATTGTCAAATAGTTAACAATAAATCTTTTTTAGCATATCTCAAAAATGGCAATTTGTATAGAACGCACTTTTTTGATAGATACTTTCAAAAAAGTAAGAATTGTAGCAATACCTTCCCACATATTTTTTTGAAAGGATTGACAGTTTAATTAAGTAGCAGTAATATAAAAATATACCCCCTCCGGGGTGTGGGTGATAAATCAAAAAAGATATAAGGTTATATATCTTTATCAAAAGTAATTAGTAATATGATATCGATGTTTATTTAATGGAGGTGAAAAAGATGAGAGCAGACAAAAAGAAAGTAACGCGTCTTTTAAAAACTGCCAGAGGGCAACTTGATGGTTTACTTAAGATGGTTGATGATGATCGTTATTGTATCGATATATCCAATCAACTTATGGCTACAATGGCAATTTTACGCAATGTGAACAAGGAGGTGCTTCATGCACATTTAAACGGTTGTGTGGAGGAAGCCTTTGAAAAAGGTGATCAACACAAAAAAATTAGTGAGATAATGGAAATAATGGACAAACTTGCAAAATAATTTTTTTAAATGAAAGTTGAAAATTATGGAAATGATATTATATAAAAGGTAAGCGAGGTGTTAATATGAAAAACAATATTTTAGAAGTTAGAGATTTGAAAAAAACTTTTCATATGAAAAATGGACGTAAAATCGAAGCTGTAAAAAATATAAGCTTTGATGTAAAACGCGGCGAAGTGTTTGGCTTTTTAGGTCCAAATGGTGCAGGTAAAAGCACAACCATAAGTATACTAACTACACAAAGAACCGCCACCGCTGGAGAGATAATACTTGATGGGGAATCTTTGATTAAAAATCCGGTCGAAGCACGAAGAAAGATTGGTGTTGTTGCACAGCACAATAATTTAGACAGAGGATTAACCGCAAGAGAAAATCTCATCTACCATGCGAAATACTTTGGAATGGAAACAAAAACTGCAAACCAAAAAGCGGATGAATATCTGGAAAAGTTCGGCCTTGCAGACAGGCAGAATGATTATGTGCGAAGTTATTCAGGTGGTATGGCACAAAGGCTGAAAATAGCTAGAGCAATGATACATACTCCAGAAATACTTTTCTTAGATGAACCAACAACGGGACTTGATCCTAGCTATCGAGCTATTTTATGGGAGCAGATGACTGAACTTAACAAAACTGCTGGCACAACGATTTTTCTTACTACCCACTACATGGAGGAGCCAGAACAGTTTTGCGAGCGAATCGCAATTATCGACCAGGGAGAACTCAAAGCAATTGGTACTTCAGCTGAGCTTAAGGCTATGATTCCTTCCAACAACATTGTATCCATGAAGCTGTCTAACTTGAATCAGAGTTATGTGGAAGCGGCAAAATCATTGCCCGGTGTAAAAAAAGCTGTTATTCAAAATCGAATGCTTATGCTTTATATGAAGGATGCACAGCCGGATTTCAACTACTTGATTAATTGGACAAAACAACAAAACACAACTTTACAAAATATCAGTTTGAGTTCAAGCACATTAGATGATGTGTTTATTCATCTGACAGGAAAGGAGATTATTAATCATGAAAATAAATAAGAAAGAAAAAGGTGTGACATTTACAGCTTTTAAAGCTATGATTAAGCGTGACCTTGTTATTCAGCTCAGAGATAAGTGGGAATTTATTTTCCGTGTCGTAATGCTACCGTTAATTTTGATATTAACTTATGGATATATTCTGCCAAGAATCGGATTACTTCCCACAAACTTTCCGAATAGGATGTTTTCCGGAATGATTGGAATGAGCATGCTGGTTACCGGCATACATGGTACAGCCATACCATTCACGATGGATTTTAACAATCTAAGAGAGATTGAAGATCGATTGCTTGCTCCTGTGCACATTAATATAATTGCTTTAGAAAAAATGGTTGTCGGTATTATTGAATCCTTTATCGGTGGTTTGATTGTTTTGCCGGTGTCACTTATTTTCATGGGAAATGCTCTCGACTTTTCTGTAACATCGGAGCAGATTCTTATGCTTATCCCCGTACTGATTTTAATTTCAATTGCATCAGCATGTCTGGGTCTTCTGGTGGGTACTATTATTAAACCGATGCAGATTGCTGCGATGTTTCCGGGATTTTTAATGCCAATGGTGTTTTTAGGTGCAGTCTTCTTTTCATGGGGTGACCTTTCCGCAGCGCCAATCATTCAGAAAATTGTACTTGTGAATCCGCTTGTGTATGCAAATGAAGCATTACGTGCAATTCTTACACCACAGATTGTGCATATGCCTATGTTATACAGTATTGCCGGGCTGATAGTAAGTATTTTTATTATGGGATATTCCGGCAAAAAGAGATTTACAAAAATGGCAACTGGTGCGGAGTAATGTAAAAACAAAATGGGGCTGTTGTATTAGCATTGAAAAAAATATATTGATTGATACAACGGCCCCATTTACAAGAGCCTTATAATGCTCTAAAATTTATTGTAAGTTAAATACTTTTGTATAGTGTCTAGTACTATAGGTATACCTTTTTTAATCTTTTCTTCATTTGTTTTACTTATGCTAATTCTAAAATAATTATCAGTTCTATATTCTTTTAAAAAACAAGTCCTTGTATCTAACAATTGTATATTTTGATTGGATAATGTGCTTATTATTTTGTCATATCTTAACTTATTATCTACATAAATACAAGCAAAATATCCTGATCTAGGGACATTCCATTTTATTTTAGGTTGTTTAAGTGACGAAAGAGTATTTTCTAAGCAGGTCATTCTATTGGAATACAATTTGCTAATTTTTCTTCTATGTATGTCAAACATACCGCTTTTTAAGTAAATTTCCAGAGCGCCTTGGGACAGTACTGGACTATTCATATCTGTCCACTTTTTATAATCTAGAAAAGTTTTCATTAATATTTCTGGCAGTATAAGTACTGCAACTCTTAAGCCAGGCATTAGAATTTTTGAGTAACTTTTTAAATAAATAACCTTTCCAGAAGTATCATAAGTAAACATAGGATCATTTTTTTTATCTAAATCCAAATCGGCAGTAATATCATCTTCTATAATATAGACATTATATTTCTTGGCTAGTTTAATTATAGCCATTTTTTCCTGCTTATTATAGGAATATCCTGTAGGATTGTGAAATCTTGGAATTGTATAAAAGAATTTAATATTTCCGTACTTAAACATGTTTTCTAGTTCATTTAGATTTATTCCATTAAATCCTCTTTCTATTCCTAATGCTGGAGTTTTGTTTAACTCAAGGTATTTTATCATTCCATAATAAGTAGGTTGTTCAATAAGAATATTAGATTTACTATTTGGAAAAGGCATAATTGATAATATATTTAGTGCTTGTTGGGAACTTGAAGTTATTACAATGTTGTCTTCATGTGTAAAAATTTGATATTGATGCAAGTGGTCTTTAAGTACATTCCTTAATGAATTTAAACCACGTGGATCTGAATAAGTAAATAATGTTTCTTTGTGTAATTTAATAGATTTATTTAAACAGTGCTGTAAATCTTTATAAGGAAATGTTTCAATATCTGGTACCCCTGATGAAAAATCAAAAATAGTATTTTTAGAAGAATTAATATTATGAAAATCTTCTAGTAAATAATATCCGCTTTTTGGTGAAGAATAGATGATATTATCTTTTTCAAGTTTATCGTAAGCTTTTAAAATTGTACCAATACTACAATTAAATTGTTGAGATACAGTTCTTATAGAAGGTAATCTTTTTTTATAAGTAAGGCTGCCTTCTGAAATTTCCTTTTTAATATACTTAATAATTTTTTCATATTTTAGCAATTCAAGTAACTCCTTTTGCACTAAAGTAGATTATGATTTTTTATGTCTAAATTATATTATATATTCTTTTTTTTCACAACAAATAGTACAGTATGCGATTTTACTTATCATTTATAATATAACTTCGATTTTGTACTAGTACAGAGTGCAATTTTATTTCTTGATATGTGAATTTTGCTGTAATATTATGAAAAAGAAGTCACAATTATAAATTTTGGTTTATTTAATTATTTAATAAAGAAAGGAAGTTAGAAAAATGAAAAGATCGGAAGTTATAAATAAATTTTTAGAGGACGGCGTTGTTGCTGTAATTAGAGCAGAATCAAAGGAACAAGGAATTAAAGCTATTGATGCTGTTATAAATGGAGGAATTAAAATAATTGAAATTACTATGACAGTTCCAGGAGCTATTGATATTATTAAGAAATTATCTGAAGTCTATAAAGATGAAAGAGCTCTTATAGGAGCAGGTACAGTACTTGATCCTGAAACAGCAAGAGCTTGTATGTTAGCTGGAGCAAAATTTATTGTAAGTCCTAATTTAAACATAGAAACATTAAAAATTTGTAATAGATATGCAATGCCTGTTATTCCAGGAATAATGACAGTTAATGAAGCAATTACGGCACTGGAATATGGAGTTGATATAATAAAGGTATTCCCTGGAAGTGCCTATGGTCCTTCAATAATTAGTGCATTTAATGGTCCTCTTCCACAAGGAAAATTTATGCCAACCGGTGGGGTAAGTTTAAGTAATGTTAAGGATTGGATAAAGTCAGGAGCAGTAGCAGTAGGTACTGGTGGACAGTTAACAAAAGGAGCAGAAAATGGCGATTATGAATTGGTAAAAGAAACAGCTGCTAAATTTGTTAAAGAGGTCAAAAGTGCAAGAGACAGTAAGAATTAAAGGATGGATTGATTATGAATAAGCCAGAACTTTTGGCTCCAGCAGGCAATTTGGAAAAACTTAAGGCAGCTATAAATTTTGGAGCTGACGCTGTGTACTTAGGAGGAAGCAAGCTTAACCTAAGAGCATTTGCAGATAACTTTACTGATAAGGAATTGAATGAAGGTATTGAATTTGCTCATTCAAGAGGAAAAAAGGTACATATTACAGTAAATGTATTTCCTCACAATGAGGATCTACCAGGACTTGAGGAGTATCTTAAACAATTATATAACATGGGTGCAGATGCAATACTTGTTGCAGACCCTGGAATTATAATGACGGCAAGAGAAGTTGTGCCGGATTTAAATATACATTTAAGTACTCAAGCAAGCTGTATAAATTATAAATCAGCTTTATTTTGGCATAATTTAGGTGCTAAAAGAGTTGTTATGGCAAGAGAAACAACTCTTAAAGATTTTAGATATATAAGAAAAAAACTTCCGCAATCTTGTGAAATAGAAGCTTTTATTCATGGCTCAATGTGTATGGCATATTCAGGCAAGTGTTTGCTTTCAAATTATTTAACAGGAAGAGACTCTAATAGAGGAGCTTGTGCCCAACCATGCAGATACAAGTATCATTTGTTTGAAGAAAAAGTACATGGAGAGTATGATGAAATTACTGAAGATAGTGATGGAACTTATATATTGAATTCCAAGGACTTATGTATGATAGAGCATATTCCTGAGCTTGTAGATTCAGGAATAAATTCCCTTAAAATTGAAGGAAGAATGAAGAGTTCATATTATGTGACATCTGTAGTGAAAACTTATAGGGAAGCTATTGATAAATACATAGAAGATCCAAAGAATTATGTATTTGATTCTAAATGGACAGAGTATCTTTTAAGGCCCAGCCATAGACCATACACTACCGGATTTTTCTTTAATGATGACATAAGGCAGCATTATGATAGTTCTTCCTATATTCGAAACTATGACATAGTAGGCATTGTAAGGGATTATAATAAAGAATCTCATATTGCAACCATAGAGCAAAGAAACAAGGTTTACAATGGAGATATAGTTGAAGTACTAACTCCTAAAGGAGATAATAAGATTATAAAGCTTCAAGATATGAAAAATGAAAATGATGAACTTATAAGCAGTGCACCTTCGGCACAAATGATTTTTACTATATATTGTAATGAAAAATTAATGGTAGATGATATGCTTATTAAGTATAAAAAAAATAAATAACGTAAAATATTATTATAATTTGAAGTGTGATGGTCATAATTTAATTTATATTGGAGGAATTAATATGATTTTATCAAAAAAAGTAGGTAAAATAGCACCATCAATTACATTAGAAATTACTGCTAAGGCAAAAAAAATGAAGGCTGAAGGAACTGATGTAATAATATTAGCTGCAGGAGAACCGGATTTTAATACTCCTTTAAATATTCAAAATGCAGCTATAGAAGCAATTAAAAACGGATATACAAAATATACTCCTGCATCAGGGATTGATGAATTAAAGACTGCAATATGTAATAAGTTTAAAAGAGACAATAATTTAAATTACTCTAGTTCTCAAATTATAATTTCAACTGGAGCAAAGCAGTGTATATCAAATGTATTTCAAGCAATTTTAAATCAAGGGGATGAAGTAATTATTCCTAAACCATACTGGGTTAGCTATCCAGAACTAATTAAGCTTTCAGATGGTGTGCCAGTATATGTATCTGGCAGCAGAAAAAATGATTTTAAATATGAGGAAGGAACATTAAGAAAGGCAATTACTCCAGAAACTAAAGCAATTCTCTTAAATAGTCCTAATAATCCAACTGGTGCGATATATAGTAAAGAAGAATTATCTTTTATAGCAAATATAGCAAAAGAAAATGATTTGATAATAATATCAGATGAAATATATGAAAACTTTAATTATGGTAATTCAAAGTGTACAAGTATAGCAAGTCTTAGTGAAGATGCATATAACAGAACTGTTGTAATCAATGGTGTTTCTAAAACATATTCCATGACTGGATGGAGAATTGGTTATGCAGCAGGGAGTGAAAAAATTATTAATTTTATGAACAACGTACAAAGTCACACTACAGCTAATCCAAATTCTATAGCACAGTATGCAGTATTAGAGGCTTTAAATGGTGACCAGAGTTCAGTTGGTTTAATGGTAAAGCAGTTTAAGGACAGAAGAGACTATATAGTTGAAGAAATAAATTCAAATAATATACTTTCATGTTTGAAACCATCAGGTGCTTTTTATATCATGATTGATATATCTAAAATGCTTGGTAAAGTGATAAATGGAAACAGGGTTAATAACTCTATAGACTTTTGCAGTTTGCTTCTTGATGAAGAAAAGGTAGCCGTTATTCCAGGTGATGGTTTTGGAGTAAGTAACTATGTAAGGCTTTCTTATGCCGTCTCAATGGAAACTATTAAAGAAGGTATTAAAAGGATACTTAACTTTGTACAAAAATACCAGTAAGCTCTAATTTATTTCTAAGGTAAGGAAAGGAGGTAATAATGTGAAAATTGCTTTAGCACAAATGAAAATCAATGAAAGTACAGAGAAAAATTTTGAAAAGTGTTTACAATTAATTGAAATGGGTGCAAAGAATGGTGCAGAACTGATATGCTTCCCGGAATTACAGCTAAGTCCATTTTTCCACCAATATGAAGGTGTAGATGTATCAAATTATATAATTTCAATTGAAGATAAAAAAATAAAAAAAATGCAAGAAAAATGCAAGAAATTTAATATAATGGCATTTCCAAATATATATCTAAGAGAAAATAAAAAGTACTATGATGCTTCATTATGTATTAATACAGATGGCGAAATAATTGGAGTGTCTAAAATGGTTCATATTATGAGATGTCCTCAATTTTATGAACAAGATTATTATTACTCTTCCGATACCGGATTTAGGGTATATGATACACCTCTAGGGAAAATAGGTATAATAGTATGTTTTGATAGACATATGCCAGAAAGTTTTAGAATATGTGCTTTGCAGGGAGCAGATTTGATAATAATTCCTACTGCCAATGTTAAATGCGAGCCATTAGAGAAGTTTGAATGGGAGCTTAGAATTTCTGCTATGCAAAATAATCTTTTTATAGCAATGTGTAATAGAGTTGGAAAAGAGGGAGAAATGGACTTCGCAGGAGAATCAATAGTTGTTGATCCGGATGGTGATGTAATAGTAAAAGCTGATGGAAAAGAACAAATACTTTATGGGGATATTGATATAATGAAAGCATTAGAAAGTAGAAATAATAAACAATATATTAGTTTGAGAAGACCTGATGTTTATTCAAAAATTTGTGACATCAATACTAAAATTTTTGAGTAAACATCTTTATAACTTGTTAAGTTTTTGAAATAAAATTGAAGCACCTATGATAATACATCCTCCAATTATAGTTACATGTGAGGGCACTTCTTTAATTACTATTAATCCCATGATTGTAGATAACAGTGGAGTAATAAACATAAAATTTGTAACAGTGGTGACTTTTTTTGCTTTAGATATTGCTGTTACCCAGAATAGATAAGCAATTGCACCTGGAAGAAAACCTAAGCAAATGACATTTACAATTTGAAGCATAGGTGCAGCCCACAGCTGTGCTAAGCCATCTTTCAAAAAAACGGTAAGTAGTATAGTTCCTGCAAATATACTATATGTAGTTGATTCAAGTGGAGTGTACTCTTTTAAAAGTTTACGTTGTATTATGTTATATAGTGAAATACAAAATGCTGCAGTGAGTATCCACTCAACTCCTTTATTAATAGAAAATATACCATCATTTAGTGCGATAATGATTATACCTAAAAATTCTAATGCTATTGCAATCCAGCATATCTTATTAATTCTTTCTTTGTAAAATATTACTGCTAGAATAGCTGTTATGATTGGTGCTGTGCTTGTTAAAACACTTGCTGTAGATGCGGTTACGGTAACAGAACCCTTATTAAATGCATATACATAAAGAGCAAAACCCAGTAAGCCTGTTAGAAAAAACATTGGAATATCTTTTGGCTTTGGAAGAGATATCTTTTTTATAATTGCAAAAACAAGTAAGAAAATACTTGCAAATAAATATCTAACTGAACCCAGTGCTTCAGGTGTAAAACTCACAAAGGCCACTTTTGTAAATACAAATGCAGATGCCCATAGGATAACTGTTATAAAAGCGTATGTTAGTACAATTATATGTGTTTTATTAAATCTATTTTCCATAAAATCACTCTCATTTCTACTTTGAATAAAAGATAGTGTTGCAGAATATTACTTTTGTATTGTTATAGCTTTGATATGAATGAGGAACATCAGCTTTAAAGCCAATAGATTGTCCTGATGATATTAAATATTTTTTATTTTCTACTTTGACTAAAAGTTCGCCTGTAAAGACAGTTAAATATTCTTGGGTGCCAATTTGGTGGGGCTCTGAATTACTAGATCCATCGGGTTCCAATTCGCCGTAAAATATTTCAAAATTACGATTATCAGCAAATGGAAACATGGTGTAAATTCTAAAACTATTATCAGCAGTGCTGACAGGCATTAAGCTATTTTTATCTACAACAATTGTGTCCATTTTAGATTGAGATATGAGAGAAGATAGGGATATCTTCAGTGTATTTGATATTTTATAAAGAGTATTTATAGATGGATTGCTTTCAGCTTTTTCAATTTGACAGAGCATACCTTTGCTTACACCTGTTATTTGTGACATTTTGTCAAAACTCAATCCTTGATCTTCCCTGATCTTTTTTAAATTGTAAGCAACTATTTTATTTATATTTTCCATGAACTCTATTTTTTCTCCTTTAGTTCAATATAATGATAATAGTATACTACTATATTAAACAAAAGTCTATTAATTTAATGTAAGCTCGAAAAATTAATTGATTACTTTTACAAAAAAGGGCAATATAAATATAGATTGTAATAGAGCATAAGGAGGCGAGTGACTAAAGGAGTCTTTAAATAACATGGAATATTCAAATAGAAGCAGTAAATACTTAAAAAATAAAGTAATTAATTTTCTTGTCTTTGGCAGTATATATCTTAATGTAGAAATAATAACCAGGGCTTATTGCAAATGTTTGGTTGGTTTTAATAATATAACTAAATGGAGCTTATGCGGTTGGACTTCTTTATGGATGTTCCCTATAGGAGGACTATGTGCGGTATTGATTGGAAGCTTAAATGACAGACCTAGATATTATAATTTAAAAATGTGGCAGCAAGTCATAATTGGAGGTTCTTTAATTTCTGCTGTGGAATTGATAACCGGAGTATTTTTTAATCTGTATTTACATTTAAATTTATGGGATTATTCAGAAAATAAGTTTAATTTTATGGGACAGATAAGTTTACAGAATTGTATTTTATGGTATCTATTAAGTGTAGTAGTCATATGGTTTGATGATTTATTATCTTACTATTTTTATGATGAAGAAAAACCGCAAAGTTTACTTAGCTATTTTATAAGATTAATTAAATTTCAATAGAGTAAATAATTTTATGTATCAAAGATACAAACCCTATCTTGCAATTTAAGATGGGGTTTTTGCTTTTATATATGGAGTCATGCTTAATCGATGAATTGAGAAATCTCAGCCATGTTTTTACGCACTTTAGTACGAAGCTTTGTATCTGCGGAATATCCAATGCTTACTACAAGCCTGATTCTTTTTGAATTTGGTATATCAAGTAATTTTTTTAGCTTTTTCTCATTGAACCAGCCCATAATACAGGTTGATAGTCCTTGTTCTGTAGCTGCAAGGCATAAATGAGCAGTTGCAATACCAATATCGATAGATGAATAATCTTGATTTTTAATTGTTTCTCCAATTCGTGCTTTAATATCTCCTTTTTCTTCAAGTATAATAATGAATGCAGGACACTTAGCTGTGAATTTATTCATAACTAAATCTTGAAGGCATTCAGAAACTTTAGACGATAGTTCCCTGTTATTCACAACTATAAATTTCCAGGGTTGACCATTGCAGGCAGAAGGGGCAATTCTACATGCTTCTATGCAGGCCACTAACTTTTCTTTTTCAACTTGTTTACTTAAATAGTTTCTACAGCTTTCACGCTGTTTAATTAAATCGAAAAAATTAGTCATAATAATTAATAATCCTTTCATAAATATATTTTGAGTTCAAAAATTTAAATCTATTTGTGTTTAATATTACCATAGATAAATGAAAAAAAGTATTATTAAATATGATGAAAGTTTTATAATGGTATTATCATGGGGTGAAAAATGTGTTGACTTTAGTAAAATTTAATACTAAAATTATTTTGTTGAACGTTTGATGAATGAGATGAGGAAATTATATGAATAGTAAAAAACGAATGACTAGCAGACAATTACAAGCTATTGAAAGAAGGCAGCAATTACTTGGTTCAGCTAAAAAGTTATTCGCAAAAAATGGATATTATAACACTTCTGTTCGTTCTATTACCCAAAGCATAGGAATGGCAGATGGATTAATTTATCATTACTTTCCAAATGGAAAATTAGAAATTTTACATACCATAATAAGAGAGGGCTGCGAAGTTTTGAGTGAGCATGTAAATAAAATCTTAGCTGGTATAGATGATAAAATGACATTAGATGAAGTTATAGTATATTTTTGCAAAGAAGCAAGAAACACTTTTCAACTTGACAATGAGTTGATTATTATTATGTTTCGTGAAAAAGATTTATTAGGAAGGGAAACTAGTGAATTACTTTTAAAAACATTTGTTAAGATTTGGAATGCAGTAAATGCTTTTCTTAAAAAAAGAGCCCAATTTGGTGAAATTAGACAATTAGACTTTGGGATGGCAACACATCAGTTAATGTGTACAGTTGCAAGTACAGTTATTATGAAGTACTTGGGAGACAATAAACTTCAGCAGCATAATGATAATACTTATATAGAAAGATTGATACAATTTACAACAAATTCATGGAAAAGGCTAGATTAGTAATTAATCTAGTTTTTATTAAAACAAATATATTCAACGAACGTTCAATTAATTAATTTAACAAGTAAATTACTGCACTATTTATTGCAAGGGAGATTCAAAATGATTAAAGTAAATAAGTTAATCCGTACAATAATTGAAGCGATTAAGAAAAAGAAGCGAATTTGCATAATTGCATTAGCTGCTTTTGTAGTTGCAGCAGTTGGAGGAAGCATTTTTTTAGGTAGAAAAAAAATCCCAAAGATTTCGAGTAATATGAATAAAGTTTCTGTAAAAGTAATTGAAGCAAATATGGATACGGTAACCTCAAAAGAATCCTTTAAAGCTTCACTAGAGGCATCTCAGGAAGGTGCTGTAAGTAATAAAATAGCTGGAAAGGTAACTCAAGTTTTATTTGAAGATGGACAAACTGTATCTGCTGGACAAGTTTTAGCAAAATTAGATGATACTGATATTAGAAATAATATAAAAGCCGATGAAGCACAGCTGACAGCAGCAGAAGCTCAATTTAAGTCAGCGCAGAGCTCAGCAAGTTCCGCACAACTGGGGGTTAATAAACCACAAATTGATTTGGAAACTGCCCAGAATAACTATAATAGGACAAAAGCTCTTTATGATCAAGGAGCAGCTACAAAGGTTGACCTTGAAAATGCAGAATCTCAGCTAAAAACAGCAGAAAGTGCACTTCAATCAGCAAAAGCCAGTGCACAAGCTTCAAGCATTTCTACTCAAGCACAAGCTGCTAATATACAAACAGCTCAAACAAATTTGGATAATTTAAATGAATCACTCCAAAATGCAGTTATTACAGCTCCAACTAGCGGAGTTATGACCGGAAAAAGTATTAATGTAGGTCAATATCTAAGTCCAGGAGCAGCCCTTGGAAAGGTAGAAACTATATCTCCAATATATGCTGTTATAGATATAAGAGAAAGTGATTTAAGTTATGTAAAATTAGGGGTGAAAGCTAAATTTAAACTTGGTGATGATAGTCTAAAGGAATATGACGGTGTTGTTAAAAGTATTGATGCAGCAGCAGATCCTACTTCTAGAGTATTCAAATGTAAAATCCAAATTGATAACAAAGATGGTAAACTTAAGCCTGGTGTTTTTGGAAGTGTAGAAATTGCTACGGATCAAAATAAAAAAGCAATTACAGCGCCATTAAAAGCAATAGGGGGAACTGAAGGAAACTATTATGTATTTATAGACAACAATGGTGCAGCAAAAAAACAAAATATAACCATAGGAGAATTTGATAAAGATAATGTAGAAATAAAATCTGGAGTACAAACTGGTGACGAGGTTATTTGTACTAATGTAGGTACTTTGCAAGACGGTGATGTTGTAAAAGTAGTATCGGAATAGGAGATGAGATTTAATTATGTTTTTAACAAATATTACCTTAAAAAGACCTGTATTTATCACCGTAATAATTATTGCTTTACTAGCTTTAGGTGTAGTTAGTTACGTGGGGTTACCTGTGGATCAGCTTCCAGATGTTGATATGCCAACTGTAAATGTTACAATAACTCAAAGTGGAGCATCTCCAGATCAAATTGAATCAAAGATAACAAAAAAAGTAGAAGATGCAGTTGGACAAATATCTGGGGTGCAGCATGTTAGCTCAACCATAACAGAAGGAGTTTCTAATACTACTATTTCATTTGAACTAGAAAAGTCTTCAGCTGAGGCACTGCAGGATGTAAAAGATAAGGTATCTAATATTCGCGGCAACTTGCCGAAAGATATTAATGAACCTACAGTTTCAAAATATGATTCCAGTGCATCACCTATTTTTTCACTTGCTGTTACTGGAAAAATGTCTAGCAGCGAGATGTCGCAGTTAGTAGATGATAACATTGTAAAAAAACTGCAAACTATAAATGGTGTTGGAGCTGTTAATACTTATGGAGAACAAGAACGAGAGATCCATATAAAGCTTGATAAAGAAAAAATGAATTCCTTTAATATTACAGTTTCAGAACTTACAAATAGTTTAAGTAGTGATAATATTGATGTGTCGAGCGGCAAGATTTCTGATGGAGATACAGAAATAGCTTTAAAAACTAATGCGGTTATAAAGAATGTAGATGATTTCCTTAATATTTTAGCTGCAACACGTAATGGCAGTGAAGTTAGACTTAAGGATATTGCAGAAGTTGAAGATGGCAGCAAGGAAAGAGACAGTTTATCTTTTTATAATGGTAAAGAAGCAATTGGTATTGATATTATTAAACAATCCAATTCAAATACTGTAGAAGTAGCTAAAGCTGTTAAAAAAGAACTTATAGATATTAATAAAAGTTTGCCATCAGGAGTTAAAATTCAACTTGTCACTGATAATTCAACAGCCATAACTGATTCAGTTAAGGATGTTCAAAAAACAATGATAGCAGGATGTTTGCTTGCAGTAATTGTAGTTTTTATCTTTCTTAAGAATATTGCTAGTACTGCAATTGCTGCAATTGCTATTCCTGTATCAATAATTACTACTTTTGCAGTAATGAAAATTATGAAATTTACCCTTAATACAGTTTCATTAATGGGTTTATCCATTGCTGTTGGATTACTTATCGATGATGCCATAGTTGTTATTGAAAATATTGTACGTCACTTGCACATGGGAAAAACTGCAATTCAAGCAGCAAAAGAAGCTACTAATGAAATAGGACTTGCAGTTATGGCTACTACTTTTGCTATAGTAGCAGTATTCCTTCCTATTGCTATGATTAATGGCTTGGTAGGAAAGTTTCTTGTACAATTTGGAATGACTGTTGCTGCCAGTGTTTTGGTGTCTTTGTTTGTGGCTTTTACTTTAGTGCCACTACTTTCATCTAAGTACTTAAAAAGTGAAGAAAAAGAAATACCTATAATAGGAGGCTTTCTAGAATGGTTTAATAAATCTTTTGATAAATTATCTAAGGCTTATTCTAAATTGCTAAAATGGGCATTAGAACATAGAAGGATAACTATAATAATACCTATTGGATTATTAATAGTAAGTTTATTATTGGCTACGAAATTAAATACAGGCTTTGTTGCGGCAAGTGATACTGGAGAGATATCAGTAGAAGCTAATTTGGATGCAGGCTCTACCTTAGATAGTGCTTCAAAAATCGATAAGGATATGGAGAACATTGTTAAAAAGAATAAAAATGTAAAGTACATATATTCTACGGTGAAAGCAGATAAAGTTGATCTCCTCGTAAAACTTTCAGATAAACAGGATAGGAAAGAAAGCATTGATCAAATTGAATCAAAAATGCGTGAAGATTTAGAGAATATTCCGGGAATTGATTTATCAGTTACTTCAGCTGGTGGTGCTATGGGTTCAGGTAAATTAGTTCAATATCACATTAAGGGTTCAGATTTTACAAAACTTCAAAAATATGCTTTAAAGGCTGAAAAAGTAATGAAAAACACTCCTGGAGCTGTAGATGTAGATCTTAGTTATAAGGCTGGAAAACCAGAAGTGGAGTTTGATGTGGATCGTGATAAGGCAGCTGATTTAGGAGTAACTCCAACTGCAATTGTTAGTACATTAGGCACCTTATTTAATGGAACTGTAGTAAGCCAGTATGAAACAGAAAAGGATAGATATGATGTTCGTGTTGAACTTCAGGATTCTGATAATAAGAATCTTAATAGTTTAGACGGAATTTATGTACCTGGTAAAAATGATGGTAAAAGTAATACTATGGTTCCTATTGATCAAGTAACTAAAAAAGTTTTCACTACATCATCATCTACTATTAATAGATATGATAAAGAAAGAGAAATTCAGTTAACAGCAAATTATGTTGGAGTATCACAGAGCAATTTTACTAGTGCATTTAATAACAAGCTAAAAAGTGAAGCTCCAGCACCAAATGGCATAGAGTTAACTGCTGGAGGAAGTCAAGACCAAATGGCACAAAGTATGGTAGGTTTAGCTATAGCACTTGGTATGGGAGTTTTATTTATATTCCTTGTAATTGCAGCTCAGTTTGAAAGTTTTATAGATCCGCTAGCTATCTTACTTTCTTTACCACTAGCTATTATAGGTGCAATTTTAGGACTACTTATTGGTAATAAAGAGCTGGATATGATGTCTGCTATAGGCGTTATTATGCTAATGGGATTGGTTACTAAAAATGGAATTTTGCTTATTGATTTTGCAAAACAAAATTATGCTAAAGGAATGAATCTAAAAGAAGCTTTAATTAAAGCAGGACGTACACGTTTAAGACCTATTATTATGACAACTTTAGCAATGATTTTTGGTATGGTTCCTGTAGCAATTGCTAATGGTTCAGGCTCGGAACTTCGTGCACCTATGGCTTTTGCAATTATTGGAGGATTAGTTACATCCACATTATTGACGCTGTTATTTGTTCCAGTAGTATACACGTATTTGAATGATTTTAAGAAGAAGTTTAAATCTTGAAGATTTTTTAGAAAAATTTGTATAAAAAAATTACAAAAAATACAATGTACCAAATACTTCATAATTGTTAATATTAAAGTAAATTAGTATCTATAGGAAGTATTTGGTACTATTACAACGTAAAAAGACATGATTACCTTTTAAAATTAATCTTTATTTTTTAATTTTAGCTTAAAAATAATAAATTATTTAAAAACAGTCTCTTATAATCTTCCACTTATCTAATTTACTTTCAAAAGGAATAGTATGGGCGGGATTCGTAGATGGCAATTTATGAAATACAATATGCCCATACTTTTTAAATTCTATAAATTAATTTTCAAATTTCTTAAAGCATAAAGTTGCATTATGTCCGCCAAAACCCATGGAATTAGAGACAGTGTAGTTAATATCTTTTTCAATTCCTGATTTTGTTACATAATTCAAATCACACTCTGGATCGAAGTTTTTATATCCAACAGTCATTGGAATAAATTTGTCATGTAGAGCTAGAGCACAGATAATCGCCTCAATTGCTCCGGCTGCTCCTAGCAGATGACCCGTCATAGATTTAGTTGAACTTATAAAAACATCTTTTGCATGGTCTTTTAAAGCAAGTTTAATGGCATTTGTTTCATATTTATCATTGATTGGAGTTGCTGTTCCGTGCGCATTTATATAATCAATGTATTCAGGCTTTATATTTGCTTCTTTACATGCGGATAAAATAGCTTCACATGCGGCTTCACCTGATGGGTCCGGGCTTGTAATGTGATATGCATCTTCAGTAGCACCATATCCAACTACTTCGGCGTATATTTTGGCATTTCTTTTTAATGCACTATCTAAGCTTTCGAGTACGATAACACCTGAACCTTCACCCATTACAAACCCATTTCTATCTTTATCAAATGGTATGGAAGCTCTATCTGGATTATCGCTGTGTGTTAAAGTCTTCATATTACTAAATGCTGATAAAGTAAATGGCGTAATACATGATTCTGCTCCACCTGCAAGACAAGCATCTAATTTTCCATATTTAATAGATGTAAATGCTTCTCCTATTGTATGAGCAGAAGTGCTGCATGCAGATACCATACTGTAATTAATTCCTTTAAAACCGTATTTTATTGCAATAGTTCCTGCTGCCATATTTGAAATCATCATAGGTACAGTAAAAGGGGAGACAAGATGATTTCCTTTTGTTAAAAATTTTTTGTATTCACTTTCAAATGTATGTATTCCACCAATGCCACTTCCAACAATAACTCCTAAACGGTACGGATTATATTCTTTAAAGTCAGTACCACAATCTATAATTGCCTGGCGTGAAGCTTCAAGGGCATATTGACAATATAAATCATTTCTTCGTACTCCTTTTTTATCTAAAGATAACAATGGATCAAAATTTTTAACCTGTGCAGCGACTTTAACGGGAAAATCACTTGTATCAAAAGTATTAATAAAGTCGATACCATGCTTTCCCTGTTTTATATTTTTCCAAAATTCTTTTAAAGTATTTCCAACAGGTGATACGACTCCCATACCTGTAATCACAACTCTATTCATTTTCATTCTCCTTTTCATTCTTATTTTCAACATACTGTTTATACATTGTTCCCCATTCAAAAAGTGAGCGTAAAACAGGAGTAAGCGTTGTTCCTAATTCTGTTAATGAATATTCTACCTTTGGTGGTACTTGTGCAAAAACTCTTCTTGATATTAGTCCAGCATTCTCCATAATCTTTAAATTTTTCGACAGCATTTTGTCGCTAATATTGTTTATACCACTTTTCAATTCTGAAAATCTAAGTGCTTTTCCATGAGAACGTATGAGTTCTCTTAAAATGAGAAATTTCCATTTTTCTCCTATCATTAGTAGTGCAATTTCTACTGGACATTCTGGTAAGTTGTTTGTCATGCTAGTTCCTCCTGCCTACCTAAAAGTTATTGACTAACTAAAAGATAGTATAATGATACCGCGGGATTATAATTAAGTCAAGATAGAGAGAACTTTACTTCAAATAATATAAAGATAGTATATGTTGAAAAATTAAGATTAACATTGTAACATAGATATATAGAGGTGTTTTTATGTTAAAAAATCTTTTGAGTATTGATTGGGACTATTTTATTCCTGTATATGAGAGATGGAGTGGTTCCTATCTTGAAAATAAAAGAAATATTATGATGATATGGTATAAAAGATATTTTGAAAACAAAAGACATGGGATTGATATAGAAAATTCAATAAGAGAAGGAAAGGAATTAAAAACTTTTCTAAAGCTCATAAAAAAGTACTTTATTTTTAGTAAGAATGTAAAAATGTATGTCTCTGATTCACATAAATTTTCATATTACATAACAAAGGATAATAAGTGCAGCAGGGTTATAAATTTTGATGCACATTCAGATTTAGGATATGGTGGTCTTAAGTCGCTTGACTTTGAACTCAACTGTGCAAATTGGCTCGGAAAGCTTTTAAAAAATAAAATAGTACAAGATGTCAATATAGTGTACAGCCCTTATACCCACGAAACATCAGAGGAATTTTCTGAGATAAATAAAACATTCAATGTAAAATATCCGGGTATAGATTACTTGCCTGAGATAAAAATTGATGCAATACATGTATGCAGATCTGGAAGCTGGACTCCTCCATGGCTTGACAACAAATTCTATAAATTCATAAATTCCTTTAATATTTTATATAAGATTATTGACTGTCCTGAGAGAAAGTGGTGTCCTCAAAAACTGACATTGGCAGATAGGATATACATGGAACTTTAGAAAGTAGACAGGCCTATTTTGGATAAGTTTTAATAAGGTGTACAGAACTAAATATCAGCTCTGTACACCTTTGATTTTTAAAATAAATTATTTTCTATAAAAAGCTTTTATAGTATTTGCGACGCAGTCTACTTCATCTTCAGTTATTTCAGGATATATTGGAAGAGCTATAACTTCTTTTGAAAGTTTCTCAGCTACAGGGAAATCTCCTTCTTTGTATCCAAGATAATCAAAGCATTTTTGAAGATGGAGAGGTATTGGATAGTAAATACTGTTTCCAATTCCGTTTTCCTTTAAATATGCTGCAAGTTCATCACGATTTTTTGCCAGTATATTGAATACATAATAGACTCCTTTTTGGTCGCCCTCTATTTTAGGAAATCTAACATATTCACAATCTGAAAGTCTTTCTTCATACCATTTTGCAACTTGAGCTCTCTTTTGGATGGCATTATCTATATACTTTAATTTAACTAAAAGTATAGCAGCTTGAATTGAGTCAAGTCTTGAATTATAGCCTATGTAATCATAGTGATATTTTTTGGATGCTCCATGAACTCTGAACATTTTAGCAAGTTTTCCAAGTTCATCATCATTTGTAACTATCATTCCTGCGTCACCATAGCTGCCTAAAGTCTTAGTTGGGAAGAAAGAGAATATTCCCATATCTCCAACAGTACCGGAATGTTTATAGGATGATCCATTTCCTTTCCATCGCATGCCGAAAGCTTCAGCAGCATCTTCAAGTACTTTTAAATCATGTTTCTTAGCTATGCTCATTATTTTATCCATATTGGACATTTGACAGAATAGATGAATTGGAAGTATTCCAACTGTTTTATCTGTAATTTTTTCTTCTATTTTATCAGCATCTATACTGAAGCTATTTTCGTCTATATCCACAAATACAGGCTTTGCATTGTGTTTTGCAAGGCAGGATGCAGATGCAAGAAAGGTAAAAGGTGATGTTATAACCTCTCCGCCATCTTTAAAACCAAGTATGTCTGAGGCTATAACAAGAGCGTCTGTACCTGAGGCTACACCTACTGCGTATTTTGCACCAGTATATTTTTTTACAGCTTCTTCAAGGTCTGAAACTTGCTGCCCGAGTATAAAATTTCCACTTTCCAATACATTGGATATAGCTGCATCAAATTCAGCCTTTTTTTCGTGGTATTCTCTTTGTGGAGTGTAAAAATTTACTTTCATATTATAAATCCACCTTTCAGTAATTTATTTTCTAATTTTTTCTACAACATCTATAACATTCTCGATAACATATTGTGCATCGTCAAGTGACATCATAGAATATGATGGTAATGTTATTTCATTTGCATATTGAGCATAAGCATTAGGATAGTCTTTTATGGAATAACCTAAATTTTTGTAAGCTGTGAACATTGGAAGAGGTGTAAAATGAACATTAGTTGCAATATCTCTGTCTGCCAAAGCTTTTATAACATTATTTCTATCTTCCTCTTTAAAACCATTTAATCGAAGACTATATAAATGATATGAATTTTGTTTTACATCATCCTTTTCGAAAGGAACTATAGCCCAATCTTTATCTTTAAGTGCATCCGAATACAAATCAAATATAGATTTACGTATTTTACGCATATTTTCATACCTTGAAAGCTGTACTAAACCTATAGCTGCATTTATATCTGTCATATTGCATTTATAACCAGTATACAGTATATCATATTTCCATGCACCTGCTTTCATTTTTGAAAGGGCATCTTTTGACTGACCGTGAAGTGACATAAGTTTTAATTCTTTTACTAAATCTTCTTTGCCTCTTAGATGATTGTCATTGAAAGTTACAGCACCACCTTCTGCTGTAATTAAATTTTTTACTGCATGAAAGGAAAATACATGTGCGTCAGCTTGTGCACCAACTTTTTTACCCTTGTAGCTTGCACCAATGGCGTGAGATGAATCGGCAACTATAATTATATCTTCACGTCCTTTAGCTTTGAGAACGTCACGAATAGCATCATAGTCTACTGGAACTCCGCCAAAATCTACTGGATATATTGCTTTTGTGTTTGGTTTTATGGCATCATATAATTTATCTATGTCAATTAAAAAACTATCTTTTTTTACATCTACCATAGTAGGTTTTATTCCTCTATGTACGGATACGCTTGCAGTGGCAGTATAAGTATAAGGTGTAGTTATAACATCATCTCCATGCTTTATATCAAATACCTGAAGCATAAGCTCAAGACCTGAGGTGGCATTTGCTGTTGCTACAGCGTGATTCGCATTACAGTATTTAGCCAGTTCTTTTTCAAATTCGGCAGTCTTTGGACCTGTAGTTATCCAACCTGATTTTAAAACGTCTACTACAGCATCTATTTCTTTTTGTGTTATATCTGGAGGTGAAAATGGAATTTTTTTAGTCATATTATCAAATCCTTCCTTTTAGTAATCGTACAGTTAACAGTACGCAATTTTTAATATATATTAAAGCAATTTACAGTGGACTATTAAGTGATTTTTAGCACTGACCACTGAAAAAGCCTGTATCTTTAGTTATATAAATGTAACCATTTTTTATTATTTCAGAGTGTAGAAAATCTGTCAATTCTTTAAATTCTTTTTTCTTTAAATAATTTTTATTGTTTCCAGGCATAGAAAATATATAATCTATTAAGGGCATTTCATTTGTGATTTTCAAGCTATCATTATATCTTTTTAATTCTACATTTTTAAACCACTTTTTCATTTTGGATAAGCCATTTTCAAGTTGAAAACTTTCTGTAAGATCCCAGCTTTTTATAGTTAAGTTTGGGGAATTAAATCTTTTAATTATTTCTCTCATTTCCTTCATGTGATTTTTGCCTACTGTAGATGCATATAATATTCCACCTGGTTTTAAAACTCTATGTATTTCAGAAAAAGAATTATCTATATTTGAAAGGTGATATAGCATATTGTTTGCAATTACAGTGTCAAAGCTGTTGTCTTTAAAGGTTATATTCTGTGCATCAACTAATTTAAAATTAAATCTTTTAGAGTTTAGTTTTAAATTTTCTTCAGCATCCTTTAACATACCTTTAGAGAAATCGGTAAGGGTTATATCCCAATCAGATGGTATTTTACTAAGATTTTTTTGCCAGAGTTCTCCATTCCCGCAGCCAAGCTCCAGTATTTTAGCAGTCTTAGGCAGTTTTAAATTTTCAAAAAACCAGCACATCCATCCTTTTTTATTTGTACTGAATAACTCATGAATTTTTATTCTTGCCTTTAAATTAGAAGCATTTTCATATTGTTCCATCCATTTCTGGTCCATATTTATTATGTTTATTATATTTATAAACTTGTTCCAGTTAAGTACGTTTGTGCTGTCAAGCATATTTATAGCTTCATTTATAGATTTTATTACAGATTCCATGTGATAAACTTTCTCTTTTATGATCTCTCTCTGTATTTCAAGTGAGTTTTTTAAATCCATATCTTCCATATCGTAATTCATTATTTTTGATATATCATTTAATGAAAGACCTATGAATTTTAATGTCAAGATTTTTTGAAGTTTAGCAAAATCCGATTTGTTGTAAAGTCTGTGGCCGACTTTATTGTAACAGCAGGGTTTCAATAAACCTATTTTGTCATAATATCTTAAGGTTCTTAAGGTTACCCTTGATTTTTTAGCGAATTCTCCTATTGAAAAAAGAGAAGTTTGTTTATCATGCATTTTTACGCCTCATATTTAATAAATTTCCTACAAAAGATATATTACCACATTACGTAACGTCAGTGTCAACACTTTATTTTTTTATTTACATATATGTATAAAAGTTTACAAATGATTCTAGCCATTGTCACAGGTTACTTATTCATGTGTTTGCACCAACATTATAATAACATCATATTGACTTAATATGGCGTAAAACATTATACTTAAAATGACCTAATTATATGTGAAAAAGTAATGGCTGATTCAAAATAGTATATTTATAATTTTAATTTTAAGGAAATTTAGAGGTAAAAAATGAAGATAATAAAAAAAATATATAACTATATACCAGAGTATTCTATTAAACCTTTAATTTTATGTGTTATTTTTAATTTCACTATATATTCAGGAGTACGCTTGTTTTATAAAAATAGAGTTTTTCATAATTTGACATTGTACTTTGATAACAGGATTCCAGTGATTCCGATATTTGTACTAGTTTATTTTGGAAGCTATATTTTTTGGATTGTTAATTACATATTAATTAGTAACATAAATAAAGATCATTGCTATCGTTTTTTAATGGCAGATTTACTCGGAAAATTAATATGTGGTATTGTATATGTTACATTTCCTACAACTAATATAAGACCAGATATAATTACACCAGATGTTTTTTCGGACATGCTTAGGTTTCTATATAATATAGATGCGGCAGATAATCTTTTTCCGTCAATTCACTGTTTGGTTAGTTGGTATTGTTTTGCTGGTTTGAGAAATTGTAAAACTGTTCCTTACTGGTATAGGTATTTTTCTTTATTTATGGCAATAATGATATGTATTTCAACATTAGTAACAAAGCAACATGTTATAATTGATGTTTTAGGAGGAGTTATGCTAGCTGAACTAACATGGCAGCTATCTTCACGTTTACAACTTTATAAAACATTTAAACTTATTAATCAGGAGGTATAAATGAAAGTTCTTACTGTAGTAGTACCTTGTTACAACTCAGCAGTCTACATGGATAGAGCAATAGAATCACTGCTGATTGGAGACGAGGATTTAGAAATTTTAATTGTAGATGATGGCTCTAGTGATAATACTTCAGCAATTGCTGACGAGTACGAGAAGAAGTATCCAAATATAATACATGCAATACATAAAGAAAATGGTGGTCACGGTGATGCTGTGAATACAGGACTTAAATATTCAAAAGGGATATATTTCAAAGTTTTAGATAGTGATGACTGGTTTGATAAAAATAGCTTAAAAAAAATACTTAATATATTAAAGAGCATGATTAATAATTTTGAACAGGTGGACATGCTTATTGCAAATTATGTATATGAAAATGTAAATATACATAAATCAAAAAGCATTAATTATAAAGGCGCAATGCCGGAAGAAAAAATATTTACATGGGATGATTTGGGACATTTTAAAAATAGTCAAAATATATTAATGCACTCAGTTATTTATCGTACAGAAATTCTTAGAGAATGTAATTTAGAGCTTCCCAAGCACACATTTTATGTAGACAACATTTTTGTATATAAACCATTACCTTATGTAAAAACGATGTATTATACAAATGTGGATCTTTATAGATATTTTATTGGAAGAGAAGATCAATCAGTTAATGAAAAAATAATGATTGAACGCATAGATCAGCAGATTAAAGTAACAAAAATAATTATTGACTGTTATAATCCTATGCTTATAAAATGTAAAAAGTTGCGTAAGTATATGATTAAATATTTGGTTATGATGATGACAATTAGTACTGTACTTTTATTAAAGGATAATACACAAGAAAGCTTAAATAAAAAAGAAGAACTTTGGTGCTATTTAAATTCTAAAAACAGAAGTTTGTATGAAGAAATAAATAAATCCTTTTTGGGCTTATTAATGCAAATTAAGGGCTTGTTAGGAAGAGATATTATATTATTAGGTTATTCATTATCGAGAAAAGTATTTGGATTTAATTAGTAATAATTTATATTACTTATAAGTATTATCTGAAGATGAATTGAAAGTCTAATAAATTAAACTCTCAATTCATCTTTCACACACATCAAAGCTTCTTCCACAACATTATCCATATCAAAATATCTATACAGTCCGAGACGGCCGCCAAATATAATTCTATTCTCTGTATCGGCTAATGCTTTATACTTTGCATATAGTGCATTATTTTTAGCATCATTTATTGGATAGTAAGGTTCATCACCATGCTGCCATATTACTGGATACTCTTTTGTGATTACTGTCTTAGGATTAACATTTTTACTTTGACAGCCAAATTCAAAATGCTTATGTTCAATTATTCTAGTATATGGAACATCATATTCTGTAAAATTGACAACTGCGTTGCCTTGATAATTTTCACAATCCAAAAATTCTGTTTCAAAACGGAGCGAACGGTATTCAAGTTCCCCGTAACAATATTTGTAGTATTCATCAATCATACCGGTAAAAACAATCTTATCTGCAAGCGCTGCAAGTTTATCACGGTGCTTAAAAAAATCAGTTTCAAGACGAACATCAATGCCATCAAGCATTTTTTCAATGATTTGTGTATAGCCTCCAATTGGTATTCCCTGATATTTATCATTAAAATAGTTGTTGTCATATGTAAAACGAACCGGCAGTCTTTTTATAATAAAACTTGGAAGTTCTGTTGCTTTGCGTCCCCACTGTTTTTCTGTATAACCTTTGACTAATTTCTCGTAGATATCCTTGCCAACCAGGCTTATTGCCTGTTCTTCAAGATTTTGCGGCTCGGTAATGCCAGCTTCTTTAATCTGCTGCTCAATTTTAGCTTTTGCTTCTGAGGGTGTAATTACTCCCCACATTTTATTGAAGGTGTTCATGTTGAAAGGCATATTATAAAGCTCAGATTTATATCTGGCAATAGGTGAATTTGTATATCTGTTAAATTTAGCGAACTGATTCATGTATTCCCACACTTTTCTACTGCTGGTGTGAAAAATATGTGCACCATATTTATGTACTTGAATTCCATCTATCTGTGATGTATATATGTTTCCACCAACATGTGAGCGTTTGTCTATTACAATGCATTTTTTGCCTCTTTTAGTAGCTTCATATGCGAATATCGATCCAAATAAACCGGACCCAACAATTAAATAATCATACATTTTTAAATCTCCTTTATAGTTATCTCAAATTACTTTTTATAGTATATCTAATTTAAAGATAATTGTCCAAGTATATATTATCTAAATTCAAATTCCAGCCTGATTAAAATTAATAATTGTTTTTAGAATAAAATAAATCTATAATTATACTAGAATATGTAATTTTAACGAAAAGATATAGGGGATGAAGTTAAATGAAAATAGATAGGCTCAATAAAGTATTAGAGAAGATGAAATCCCAGAATATACCCCAGCTTATTGTATCAGATCCATCGTCCATATTTTATTTGACGGGAAGGTGGATACATCCAGGAGAAAGATTACTTGTACTTTACTTGAATATAAATGGAGACAGGAAGCTTTTTATAAATGAATTATTTCCTTTAACAGAAGATATAGGAGTAGAAAAGATTTGGTTTAAAGATACAGATGATGCTGTGAAAATAATTTCAAAATATACAGACAAAACTTTGCCTATAGGGATAGATAAAGATTGGCCTGCTAGATTTCTTTTGAGACTTATGGGATTAAAGGCAGGGAGCAGTTTTGTAAATGGTTCCGAAATAATTGATAGAATAAGAATGTGTAAGGACGATAGTGAAAAAAAATTAATGATAGAAGCATCCAGAATAAACGACGAAGCTATGGATGAACTAATAAAATTTATTCCTGAGGGTTATACTGAAAAGAAAATGGGGAAGCTTTTAGGAAATATATATGAAAACTTAGGAGCAGAAGGTTTTTCTTTCGACCCTATTGTAGCTTATGGAATAAATGGAGTAGATCCACACCATGAAATAGATGATTCTATCTTAAAAGATGGAGAAGCTGTAACCATGGATATTGGATGTATTAAAGATTCTTATTGTTCTGATATGACAAGAACTGTATTTTACAAATATGTTCCTGAAAATAGTAAAAAGGTATACAATACAGTTTTAGAGGCCAATAAGAGGGGAATTGAAGCAGTTAAACATGGAATAAGATTTTGCGACATAGACAAAATAGTAAGAGATTACATAGAAGATGCAGGTTATGGAAAATATTTCACAC
Organism: Clostridium algifaecis; assembly: GCF_017874415.1. Classification (GTDB taxonomy): domain Bacteria; phylum Bacillota; class Clostridia; order Clostridiales; family Clostridiaceae; genus Clostridium_B; species Clostridium_B algifaecis. The sequence continues at coordinate 3,703 of NZ_JAGGLM010000017.1, read as the reverse complement.
ATAGAACAGGGCATTCTATAGGAATTGAGTGCCATGATTTAGGAGATGTTTCTTCTGCAAATAGTGATAGAATACAACCGGGAATGATATTTTCAATTGAGCCGGGTATTTATATACCAGGTGAAATAGGAATTAGAATAGAGGACTTGGTAATTGTTACGGAAGATGGCTGTGAAGTTTTAAATAAATATGGCAAAGATATTATGGTAGTTGAGTAATAATAAGGTTTTATATTGCACAAAAACTTTAAATATTGTACTATATAATAGGAAAATTTTATTTTAAATTCAAATACATAAAATAAATAAGTTAAAAGAAAAGGAATGATTATATGAGCAATAATTCAGATACTAAAGTTGCTTCGAATTTTATAAAAAATATAGTTGCAGAAGATCTAAAATCGGGAAAATATAAGGAGATATTAACCCGTTTTCCTCCAGAGCCAAATGGATATTTACATATAGGTCATGCTAAATCCATAGTACTTAATTTTGGATTAGCTGATGAATTTAATGGAAAAACCAATTTGCGTTTTGATGATACAAATCCTATAAAAGAGGATACAGAGTATGTAGAATCCATAAAAGAAGATGTAAAATGGCTTGGATATGATTGGGATGAACTTCATTTTGCTTCAAATTATTTTGATGAAATGTATAAACGTGCTCTAATTCTTATAAAAAAGGGTGAGGCATATGTTTGCGACTTGAATGCAGATGAAATAAGAGAATATAGGGGAACTCTTACAAAACCAGGTAAGGAAAGTACTGATAGAAATAGAACTGTAGATGAAAATCTGGAGCTTTTTCAAAAAATGAGAAATGGTGAATTTAAGGATGGAGAAAAAGTACTTAGAGCAAAAATTGACATGGCATCTCCTAATATAAACTTGAGAGATCCTGTTATTTACCGTATAGCACATACAGAACATCAAAATACTGGAAATAAATGGTGCGTTTATCCTATGTATGATTTTGCACATCCTATTGAAGATGCTATTGAAGGAGTTACTCATTCAATATGCACTCTTGAGTTTGAAGATCACAGACCACTTTATGACTGGGTAGTTCGTGAGTGCGAAATGGAAAACGTTCCAAAACAGATAGAATTTGCGAGACTTAATATAACAAATACAGTTATGAGCAAGAGAAAACTTAAAAAACTAGTAGATGAAAAATTTGTAGATGGCTGGGATGACCCACGTATGCCGACAATTGCAGGCCTTAGAAGAAGAGGATTTACAGCCGCTTCAATTAGAAATTTTTGTAAAGCAATAGGCGTGGCTAAAGCAAGCAGCATAGTGGATTCACAGATGCTTGATTACTTTTTGAGAGATGATCTTGAGAAGAAAGCTCCAAGGACTATGGCAGTTTTAAGGCCTCTAAAGGTTATTATAACTAATTATCCGGAAGAAAAAACTGAAACATTTAAAGTTGAAAATAATCCAGATGATCCATCGGCTGGTACTAGAGAGGTTCCTTTTTCAAGAGAACTCTATATTGAGCAGGAAGATTTTATGGAAAATCCTCCAAAGAAGTATTATAGATTATTTCCTGGAAATGAAGTTAGATTAAAGGGAGCATATTTTGTAAAATGCAGTGATGTAATTAAAGATGCGAACGGAAATGTAGTTGAACTTCACTGTACTTATGATCCAGCATCCAGGGGAGGAAACAGCCCAGATGGAAGAAAGGTTAGAGGTACTATTCACTGGGTAAATGCAAGTACTGCAATTAAAGCAGAAGTGAGATTATATGAACCGCTTATACTTGATGAAAGTGAAGAACAGGGCAGTGATTCATTTTTAGATAATGTAAATCCTAACTCACTTGAAATTTTAAATGGATTTTTAGAACCGGAAATGAAAAATGCACAGCCTGGAGAAAAATTTCAATTTTTCAGACATGGATATTTTAATGTAGATCCTAAGCTTGCAGGGGAAGACAAATTAGTATTCAATAGAATTGTATCCTTAAAGAGTTCCTTTAAAATAAAAAAATAAATTTGACGGGCAAACTTATTTGAAGTTTGCCCGTATTTTACAGATTAACAATGTATTTTTTGCCCATCACAATAGGATGATAGGATTTTTTGGCTTTTCTAAGTCCTTCGATACCAAGATCCTGTTCTCTGTTTATATATTTTACATCAGATAGATAGTTTTCAACAAAGGCTTTGTTTATAAATGTATATATTCCATTTATATCTGGAAAGCCTTTTTCTATATGGATAATTCCAGTATCATCATTCATTTTTTCACCTATGGTAAATGCAGAAAGTTTATCATTTACATATACACCTATGGCAAGCAGATTTAATTTCTCTATATTATGGACAATTTCATTTATACCATCTAATTCATACTTTAAATATTCGTTGTCACTGTTTTTAATATCATACCAGATTTTAGCAGATTCAATGCAATCATCCTTAACTCCAGGTTCTGAAAAATCTCTGATTTCATAATCATAGGTTTTTATAAACTTATTGTAATGATTCTTCTTTGAATGAAGTTTTTTACCGGATAGGGATATGAGTTTACTAGTATCGTATATATAGTCAAAATTGTCTATATCCTCTTTATATGAAATATCATCTCCATATAGTTCTTTTAGATCATTTAAAAATGAATCCTCTACATCACCAAATAAATAGGACATATCGTGATCGTTTTTGTATTCTCTGAGCTTTGAAACTATATCATAGAGGCTTTCTTTTGTATAGCCTATAGGCTGCATAAAATAATATTTGCCATCAAATCCTCTTTTTTTTACAATAAGTGCATCATCCAGTTTAGTGTAACTAATATCACAACCATTTTTCCATATTAAAAGGCTAGTAAAAGAATATTCACAAGTAGCAAAATTATAGCCTCCCAGGTATTTATCGAAAACACCCTTGCTATCAATAGTTAAGGGATTAAATTTAAGCATAAAAAATTCTCCTCGTTTTTTAATATTTATTAATATGTTCCCACTCAGATCTTAATATTCCATATAAATACATATCATATCTTCTGTTATCCCTATGTATAAATTCTCTATAAGTACCTTCTTTTTTGAAACCTAATTTTTCATATAATTTTATAGCTGGAGTATTATAGGATAAAACTGTAAGCTGTATTCTGTGAAGGTTAAGTTCTTCAAAGCCAAACTCCATAGTTAGGTTTAGTGCTTCAGTTCCTATACCATTTCCACGATTTGAACTATCTCCTATACCTATATATATTGTAGCTGCGCCGTTATTCCATAATATATCTTCAAATCCTGTAACTCCTATAAATTTATTGTCATCTGAATTTATAATTGCAAATATAAATTTATCAGGTGACTTTTTTACATCATCTATCATAGGTTTTAATTCATCTATAGCTCTTGGAAAAGCTGAAATCATATCATAATTTCTCAAAAAAGATACATCATTATACCAGTTCTCAAATTTATTCATGTACTCTTCTTTAAAAGAAGTAAGTGTGATTTTAGATCCTTTTAACAGATTGTTAGTCAAAATATACACCCCTTATAAAAAGTTAAAATTAAAAAATAATGACTTTTATATAACTATTATAACTATACTTGCGAGCTACTTCAAATTTAATTGTATTTTTTCAGAGATTTCGCATCTAAATTCCAGTAAAAATTGTATTTTTACTGGAATTGTATCCAATTACACTTATTTAAAGGGCTGGTAAGCCCGAAGACCG
>NZ_JAGGLM010000016.1 GCF_017874415.1 Clostridium algifaecis | reverse complement strand
TACTTGTAATATTTTCCTCGAACTTCTAGACTTAGATTTCTCAAGCCCTAACGGGCTATTTTTTTGAGCCAATTTTTTTTAAATTCCTAAGAAATGAAAAAGTAGCCATTACCAATCGCATGGGTGGGCTACTTTTTTATTTCTTTTATAAGTACAATTATTAGGTTTATTAGAATCACTAAAAATGATGCTGCTGCAAATATTGCCATAACTAAATCGTACATATGTATCACCTCCTTTCTAGAAGGTGATACCAGCTGCCCACTTTACAACCAAAATACATAAATTGATTTTAACATAAGCCTATTCTTATTACAAGACATACATTTCTAGCTGTCATTTTTACATTTCTAATAAAGATTCTTGAAAGCTTACCCCTTTTATATAAAAAGTATCATTGCTCAAGTCTGCTCCGCATTTCCACTCAATAGTACCGTCTACAATTGAAAATTTTTTTAATTCCTCTTCACTGCGTAAAGGCTTAAATACAGGATATTTTAAATAAGAAATCATATCGAATATTTTTTTTTCTTTATTACTAAATGTAATAAGCAACTTATAATCTTTTAATATTTCAGCTTTAATAACATCTGGACTTTGCACTATATCTACCCCCTGTTATATCTCTTTTGGTTGAATTTTTTCGATAAATTCACCAGCAACTGCTTTATTCCATCTATCCCACAGTTCCTCTTTATGAATTATCATCCAAGCTTTAATAAAATCTTTTTGTCTTTTATTAAGTTTTCCTTCAAGAACCTTTCCTGTTGCAATTGATACAGAAACTTTATCCCCGTTAGTTAATATTATATGAAAATGAGGTTCTTTATGTTTTTGCGTATCCATAGGATACATCTTTATTCTAATATCCTCAAAACGTGCTAGTTCTCCCATACTTCACCTCATTCTGTAGTAATTTTATCTATTGATATCACATTTCTTAATCTACTGTACTATGGAATAGCTCACGTGGTTCCTCAACTTCCCACAATTCCCAATTTTGCATTAGTTCATCTTTACGCAATTCCGCTCATGCTAATACCAATTTTAATTAAGGCCTTGGTAACATTCCTTTTAGCACTTTTACGTTTATTATATCAATTTATAGATAATTATATTATAACATTATAGACTTTTACAAACAATGAACGAAAATAGCTTTTAAATTTTATATTTTTCGTAACATAGTGGAGAAAAATCTTCCTTCACTATTAACTCTTAATTATTAATTCTTAACTAAAAAAGAGCATCCCTAAGGATACTCTTTTTTAGAAATGACTATTTAGTTTTTCAGCCAGAATATGCCCCGACTATTTTATGACTTAAAGATATTTTTAGATATGATTGTACAATTTATCCGCTCATTTATTTAAATAAGAGAAGGAAGGTTGTACTTTCCTTCATATATCTTAAATTTTAATTACAATTTTAATAGACCATTTTATCTATTAGTTACCTTTAACAGCTCCTACAACACCAACTGTAATTGTTCTTATTCTTAAATCATCACTTGATGGTTTATAGTAAGCATAATTATCATCACTATCTATAGAAGTTCTAACTGTAGCTGTACTCTTAGCATATACAGTAATTTTAGGAGTATTAGCAGTATCTACTACTGTATTGCCATTAGCATCTACTTTTGTAACTTTTGTAAAGTAGCTTGGATTTACACTGTTCTTATCAAATGTAAATCTAACAGTATTTTTACTACCTGAAGCAATACCTACACTAGTTGCTTTTAAGTTAGTTCCATCTTTTGCTGTAAATACAAAGTCATCTGTCTTAAATCCACTATTTGGATCAATTGGAGTATCAAATACAACATCAACATATCCGTTTCCAGAAGTAGTATCTATATCTGCATTCCAGTTATCTGCTACAGTCTTAGGAAGTGCTTGATAATCATAAGGAGTTATATTGCTAGCAGCTGTTATTGCACTTATACCTTTTCCTGATACAAGTGTTGTTTGTGGAATAGCTATTGTAGTAAGTACTGCTTTGCTGCCACTAAATTTAACTGCATCAATCTTTTTAGTTCCAGTAAATCCAGCTGGTAATACATCATGTCCTGCTGATGTATCAACAGTAGCTCCATCACCAAATACAAGTACTATATTTTCTCCACTCTTATATCCACTAGTAGGCTCAATTCCTCCTAATCTAAAGTCATGATAGTCTAAATTGTCTACTGCACTATCAAACTTAAGTGAAACATCCAAGTCGTCTCCATCATATTTAACTGAGAATGCAGATTTATTTATTGTTGCTGAAGGTGCATTTGTTGCTAGGTCAATTTGTTTAGCAACTGAAACATCTAAAGCATTTCCGTTTGAATCTTTAACACCTATTACATCAATCTCATTTACAGCACTATCATTAGTACCAAGTCCACCTGTATATACTGTATAACTTGATGGGAATTTAATTGTTGCACTCTTGTTGTCAGAACTTACTGTAATATCTGTATCACTTGGTAATGCCTTTGTATCTCCACTACCATTTTTAAATTTGTAATTTGACAAATCTTGAAGTGAAGATGCATCCATTTCTTTATCAAAATATACAACAGCTTTTCTGGAAGCATCATCACCGCTTGAAACAGCATAAGCTCCTATTACATTTGGTGCTACATCAGTAGCTCCAGCAAATGTCAAAGTCTTGTCAGCCATAGTATTTGGTGTAGTTGCTGTATCTATTATATTTTTAATTGTTATTGTATACTGTGAATCAGTTAACTTAGCTCTCATAGTTATATCAAATACACTAGCTGAGCCTGTCGCATTACCTGTAGCTTTGATACTAGTTATACCCTTAGTAGCATCAGTAGTTATGTCAGCGCCACCATTATCTTTTATCTTATAGTTTGATATATTTTGAGCATAAGGTACACTTACATCTTTATTAAATGTAACACGTATAGTCTTGTTATCAAGAGTTTTTACAGATGTAACATCTGGTTTAGTATCATCTTCTGATAAAGTAAATGGTTCTCTAGTGTCGTCAGCTACCTTATTTCCATAAGCATCTTTTACATCATTTGTAATATTTATTGTATTAGAATTTTTCTTAAGTAATCCTGATACATTACTAATTTTAACCTGAGTATCATTATTCTTAAGTTCTATATCTCCAGCTCCCGGATTATTACCTGCAACATCAGCATCGCCATTTATTCCATAATAACTAACCGTTTTAGCTGTTTTAGCATCCATTGGTCTGTCAAAATTAATGTATATTTTTCCAGTATCTTCAGCTGTTATGCTAGTAATTTTTGGAGTAGTTGTCAATGTATCAACGTTAAAGTTTGTTGTAGCTTCCTGAAATGGGAAAGCTGCTGCATCTTCTAATGATGTATTATCTCCATCTGATACTTTTAGAGTATGACTTCCAGCTTGTAATGATGAATTAAAGTATAATTCAACTTTATTTGACCATACACCTTTTTTATCATTAGCATTAGTATTAGAACCTTCAACATAGTCATCAACTTTTGATAAACCTTTAGTTGGATCAGTATCAAGACCAAAACTTGTTACATTCTGTCCATCTATCTTAAATTTGCTAACAGCTTTAGTTATATCTGTATCACTTCCAGTACCAAAATTAACTGGTTCCGAAAATACAACAGTTATCTTCTTATTTCCTTGAGCAGTTACTGAAGCTATTGTAGGTGCAGTAGTATCATTAAATGTTAAATTTGATTGAGTGTATTCTGGAATACTCTGTGATTTATCCTTAGATAATATTCCCTTTTTAACTTTTACATCCAAACTATCAGATTGTTTCTTTGGGTGTGCAAGAGTTATTAAAACTGTCTTATTATCATCCTGAAGTTTTGCTACAGCACTCTGATCATTAACAGCTGCTGCATTATCTTTAGTACCTTGATTATTTAAAGTTGTTCCACCAACTTCATAATTAGTTACATCTTTAGCTGTATCTTCATCAACTTCTTGATTGAATACAACCTTAATCTGGTTTAAATCAACAGCACTTACAGATTGAACCTGTGCACTTGTTGAAGGTGTTCCATAGATTGCACTATTGATATTTCCAAGTAAAGTATCGGAAACAACGCCAGTTCCTCCAACTATTTGTGTATCAGTAGTCTTTGTAGCTTCACCCTTCATGTAGTTAATAGCATTTGTAGTTGCATCTGAACTATCACTATCAACTAATACTAATGGTGATGCAGTCTTTCCAGCTATTGCTGAAGCAACTAATGCATCTGCATATCCGTTTCCTGAAGCATTTGCTACATAAAGCTTGTCAGCTTTTAAGTCACTCTTAAAGTTATTTAATACATTTAAGTTTGTTGCGAATCTATCAGCTCCACCGTCTACTCTTGTAGCAGTTGAACCGAAATCGCTCTTTATTGCATCACTTATAACATTGCTTGTTCCAACAACTGTAACGTTTGATCCATTTGCAAAATCAATTGCTCCCTGGCTGTCGCTCTGGCTGTTATCTGCAAGTAATAATATTTCTCCTTTAGCTGATGCAATTGGTGCTACAGATAAAGCATCTGAGAAACCATTTCCACCAACAACCAATACGTTGTCCTTCTTAACGCCGAGTTTAACTAATTCATTAGCTACTGCTACGTTAGTTTCATATCTTGTATTTCCACTTAATTCAGTCAAAGTATAGCTCTTTTTAAGTTGATCTCTAACTGACTGTGAAACTGAAGCAGTTCCACCAACAACATATATGTTCTTTGCCTGCAATTTTGTTAATGCAGCACTTGTGCTTGCGCTTAATGTATCTGGTGTAGTAAGTAATATTGGTGCATTTAATTGTTTAGCTAATGCTGATGCACTAACTGCATCTGCATAACCCTGTCCGGAAACTAGGACTACATTGTCACTAGTTGTCCAATTTGAAGTAGCAACGTTAGCTGCTGTTTCATATCTGTCTGCACCACTAACTCTTGTAGCAGAACCTGCTGCTGCCTTGACTGGGCCAGCTGTTAATGCTGTAGTTAAAACTAAAGACATAAGTGTAGCACTTGCAAGTGCCTTTGTACTTTTCTTATTCATATTGTAATATACCCTCCTCGATTAAGTGAATTTTAATTAAAATTCTTTTAAATATATATATATATATTAAATATATACTGACTTAGAATTGATGTTTAATTCAAATTTCCATTTAAACACCATTGCGAAACAGACATTATTATACCACAACTAAAATGCACATTCTACTAATTATGTGCGATTTTATTCTATTTTCATAAAAACTTATGAATTGTATAATTAATCTAAAATTCAAACTTTATTATATCATAATAAAGGTATAATTTCCACACATTACGTGTTATAAATAATACTACATCCTTTAGAATAATATTAATTTAAATTTTATTATTGGTAATGTCACTATATTTTCTTATTATTAGACTAAATTTATTCTAATGATATAGTATTCTACATCAGTTAAAATAACCCTTCTTTTTTTGTAAAATTTTTTACACTTTTATATTGTAACTTTTTAGTAAATTTTTTAGTAAAATACGGTTTTATTGTGGTATAAATCACAATATGACAATATAAAAGTGTATAAGGTTAATCTAATAAAAATTATAGATTTTTTCCAAGTCTTCATTTATTAGACGTTACATGTAAATAAAATGTTTCAAATTAATTTATTTAATTTATATCTATTATCTGGAATGGATCATCATTTTTAAGTCCTTCCTCTACAGAACTTGAAACTGAAGCGTCTCCACCTATTATTGTTATCTTTGAGCCATCCTTTATATTTGAAAGTATATAATTTTTAGCATTCATCTGAGCGTTTTCGTCTGCCCCTGCACCTGAAAGTACAAGTGGAGAGCCTGTCTTTGCTGCTGCTGCGGAAGCTACAAGTGCATCTGCAAATTGAGTGCTTGAAGCTCCACCTGCTGCTACATATATATTTGTAAAATCAACTCCGCCGTTATTTTGGAAATACTGAAGTACAGCCAGGTTTGTAGCAAATCTATCTGCTGAATTTCCTGTTATTTTGCTGCCGCCTGCAGAAGATACTACAGACTGCGGAAGAACTCCATCTCCTCCTACTGCCATTACAGAAAGTGAATTTGAATTTATTACGTCTTTTACTCCATCACTTACCTGTGTACTACTTGCAAGAAGTACAGGATATCCCTTCTGTGCAGCAATAGATGAAACTGAAAGTGCATCTGCATAACCATCTTGTCCATTTACCAGCATTGCAGATTTTTGTCCGCTCATTGAAAGTACTTTTTTTGCAACTTCTGCATTTGTTCCCATTCTTGTGGTATCTGTAGTACCGGCTATACGTTCTACCTGATAATTACCTTTCAAGCTGTCTTCAATAGAACTTGAAACAACACCAGTACCACCTACTATGTATATTTTAGTTGCTTTAAGTGTCTCTATAGTATCTAAAACTTCGCTTTCAAGAGTGTCTCCACCCGCAGTAAGAAGTATTGGTGCATTGAGCTGTTTTGCAAGCGGCGTAGCACTTACTGCGTCTGCATATCCAAAGCCATTTACAAGTACTACATTTTGTGAAGTGCTAAAAAGAGATTTTGCTACCTGGTCAGCTGTTCCTATTCTTCCGCCTTCTCCACCGTCTACTCTAGTAACACTAGCTGATGCTGCCTGAACATTTGCTCCACCTAAAGTTAATGTGATTGCAAAAGCAAAAAAAGCAGAAGCTAGTATTTTCTTAACATTAGTCATTAATATGTGCCCCTTCCTTAAATTAATTTATTTGCCATAATCATTAATATTATATAACATTGGAATTTATTTTTGTACCCTGCTGCCATTTTTTAATAAATTTAATTGTAACTTTTTCTAGCTTTATAAATAAACTGATAGTATAAAAAGATTTCATGAGGTGAAAATACATGGCTTTTTCAGATAGAGAACTTCTGGCCAGAATCATAAAATGCGAGGCCGGTGGAGAAGGGGAAAATGGCATGAAAGCCGTTGCTACTACTATTATGAATAGGGTCAGAGTTCCTTATGGAGAATACCATAGAGTAGGTCAGGGTGATGTACGAAGAATACTCTATCAAAAAGGCCAGTTTGATTGTATGCGAAGTATTTTGGGTGGAAGTCCAAATCCACAAAATATATGGACAAATCCCCCTGAACAGATACATTATGATATAGCAGACTGGGCCCTTGCAGGCAACCGGCTGTATCCAATTGGTTATTCCCTATGGTACTTCAACCCTTATGCTGCCTGTCCTTATATATTCCCATATAACGGGGTTGGAAGTTTTCAGGTTAAAGTGCTCCAGCACTGTTTCTACAATCCTACAGAACTATATGCAAATACTTGAATATGAATTTTATCAATAATTAATTATATGGAGGTAACTTATTTATGATTTCAAGATATCCTGATTATTTTGCAGGAGTACCTATAATGCCGGAGGGTATACCAGTAATGCCTGGATATCCTATGCCAGATTTTAGGACAGATACTGATATTTTAGAAGATGAAAAAGATTATGAAAATTATGAAGATGAGGAAAATGAAGAAAATGAAAAATCAGATGAACAATCAGATGAACAACCAGAGGACTATGCGTCAGATGAAAATCTTACAAGACAGGCCCCAAATCAAAGTTCAAATTTTGAAATGGCACCGGGTTCCCCTGTAGAGCAAAATATCAACTATACCCAGGGTTACTTACAAACTCAGATAGGAAAAAGAGTAAGAATTACTTATCTTCTTGGAACAGGTACTCTCCAGGACAGAACAGGTATACTGAAAAAAGTTGGGATAAGTTATGTAATCTTAAGAAATGAAGAAACAAATACAGATGAATTATCAGATATTTATTCCATAAAATTTGTTGTCATATTCGACTAACCCAAATATTAATTAAAAGGTCAGTGATTACTGGCCTTTTAATTTTATCCACACTGTGGATTATTTATCATCTAAATCAATTTCTTCTATTATAAATTTGTCAAATTTAAATTCATCTATAAAATTATCTTGAGTAAAAATTGTCTTTTTTCTCACAGCATATTCCTTTTCATTACTTGGAAGCCAGTAAGGTATCTCTATATCAAATTCCTTACAAATCTCTAAAATTGAATTTTTTAAATTATCTTCATAATTTTTATCTTCATCAAAAAGTACTACCTTGTCTTTTACTATCCTATTATTAATTAAAAGTTTTCCCCATATTTTCAAAATAAATTTTCTCCTCGTAGATTATATAAAAATTGATATTAATAGTCTTCTAAAAAAGAATGTTTTTCTCCGTCTTTAGTCCACCCAATTATAGAGTCCATGTTTACATTACGTGCAGCATTAAAAATAGATTTGTCTACGCCTTTAAAAGACTTCTTGAGTTCTTTTATCATGTCCTTTATTTCATATCTCTTGTTGCCTATTCTCTTTGCCGAAACCATGCAGGCACAATTAAGCGGCCAGATACCACTATTTTGTGTAAATTTCTGTATATAATCCTCTTCTACAAAATAAAGCGGCCTTATAAGCTCCAAATTTTTATAGTTGGTGGATTTTAATTTTGGAAGCATGGTTTTAAAGTTTCCAGAATACAGTATATTCAAAAGAGTGGTTTCTATAACATCATTAAAGTGGTGGCCTAAAGCAAGTTTGTTGCACCCGAGTTCCTGTGCCTTGCTGTAAAGGGAACCTCTTCTCATTTTAGCACACATATAGCATGGATAATCTTTCGCTATTTTATCCACGACATGAAAAATTCCGGATTCAAAAAGATGTATAGGAATATTTAAGTACTTGCAATTGTCAATTAAAAGTTTTTTTATACTTTCATGATAACCGGGGTCCATAGCTATAAATTCCAGTTCAAATTTTACTTTTGAGTGCCGTTTCAGTTCCTGAAAAAGTTTTGCCATAAGCATGCTGTCTTTTCCTCCAGACACAGCTACAGCTATTCTATCCCCTTCATCTATCATGTTAAATTCTCTTACTGCCTTTACAAATTTCGACCATATATGTTTTTTATACGTCTTAGTGATACTATGTTCTATTTCCGAAAGAGGTTTTCTCTCATTAAACGGAACCAATATATCACACCCGGTTCCTGCAATATCACTCATTATATCACCCCATTTCCATTTGAACATTATATCACATATTAACTTTTGCAAGTTAAGAATTAATAATGAAAATTTAATTATTAAATATATGTCAATTGTATCATGACAACATATAATCATGTTTTTATTGAATTATAAATGTTTTAGCCTATATAATATATGTGAAAACAAAATAATTTTAAATCAATATTCATTTATAAAAGTGTAGGTGATTCGGATGATTAATAGTTTAACTTTAAGGCAACTTAACATATTAAGCAAAGTTACCTACAATGAGCAGCCTGTAAACGTTAAAAATTGTGCTAAAACTTATAATGTGAGTACTAGGACAATTTATAGGGAAATTGAAACTATAAACCAATACTTGAATAAATTCCATTTAAAAGTCATAAATAACACAGGAGGTCTTATTCTTAAAGGAAATGATGAGGAAATAATAAATTTAAAGTTATTAATTCCTTGTTTTAATTCAGCTTTAGAAACAAATTCAAAGAAAAAATTAATTTTAATAGAGCTTCTGCAGCAAAAAGAACCTCTAAAACTCCAATATTTTGCAAATAAATTTAGAGTATCAACATCAACTATAAGTAATTACCTAAAGGATATTAAAAGTTGGTTTCAGGACAAAAATATAGATTTTATCTCTAAACCCGGTGTTGGAATTTATATAAAAGCAGATGAAAAAACTATAAGACATGCCATCGTAGATTTGCTTTATAAAAACTGCAATACAGATGAACTTATAAGTGTAATTAAAAAAAATCATCTAGAAAACTCAACTTTAAAACTGTTCAATGTAATTGATTACAGGACTATATATATAGTTGAAAAGTCACTTGCAAAACTCGAAAGAAGCATAGATTATCAGATAGAAGACAGGCTATACGTTGAGCTTTCTATTCATATAGCACTTGCAATTAAAAGGCTTATCAATAACGAAAAAATAAATTTGAATGCATCTATTATTAAAAAACTAAAAAATACAAAAGAATATAAAATAGCAGAAATCATTGCCAAATATATTGAAGATGAAATAAATATAATCATTCCTAAAGAAGAGATTGGATATATTGCCATTCAACTTCAAGGAGTTCAACTCGGAAGCATAAATCTAAACTTAAATGAAAAATACCTTCATACAATTACCAAAGAAATAATACTGAACGCGGAATATATTTTCAATATAAACTTCAGTGAAGATCCAATACTTGAAAAAGATCTTACCATGCATCTTTTATATTCTCTCTATAGATTGAAATCAGGTTACAAAATCAGAAATCCACTTATAGATGATATAAAAAAAGAATATGGAGATACCTTTAATAAATGTAATTTAGCATTGGATGTACTTAGAAAATCGCTTGAAATAGAAATAAATGATGATGAAATAGGCTATATAACCATGCATTTTGCGGCTTCAATAGAAAGAATGAAATATAAAATAAAAAAATTCAACGTGCTCCTTGTATGTTCCAGTGGAATAGGCGTATCAAGGATGCTATATGAAAAGCTTAAAAATGTGCAGCAGTTGAATATAGTAGCCAACTCATCCCTTCTTAAAATTGATGAAATGATAAAAAAATACGATCTGGATTTAATAATATCTTCTGTTCCACTAAAAAGAAATGATATAAAAGTTATAAATGTAAATCCAATGTTTACAGAAAATGATGTAAAAACACTAGAAAAAGAACTCAATATAAAGATATCCATAAAAAACAAGAAAGAACAGCCTTCCAGCATTAAAGATAGTTTTGAAGAATTAAATGTATTAACTCATTACGGAACTCAGATAAATTTAATAGTCAATAATACCTTTTTAACTCAAATTTCAGCCAATGTCAATACTGTAGATGCCTTAATTCAATCTCTATTAAATGAAATTATAAAAAATAAATTTATTACAGTAAAGCAATGTGTAAAAATCAAAAAATTACTTGAAGATCGTGAAAAATTAGGTGCAATAATATTACCAAATAAAGGATTTGCCATATATCATTGTACAAGCAATAGTATTAAAGAACCCCTAATTTGTATAGGAAAACTGAAAGTGCCAATTAAGCTTATAAATTTAATGGACAAGAAAGAAGATGTATATACTGCATTTTTAATGATAGCACCAAGAAAAAACAAAGAAAGCTTAGATGTAATAGGCGATATATCCAGCTCAATTATAAGCGAACCATATTTCATAAAAAATTTAAACACAAGTAATACTTTAGAAGAATGTAAAAAACTTATAAAAGAAGTGTTATTCAAGAAATTATATTTAAAAATATTACAGATAGTAAAATAAATTCAAATTTGTAAATGGAGGTATGGCAATGTCAGATCACAGTAAAAACTTACTTTATATTTCAAAAAAACCCATCATAGTATTTTTCATTTTATTATCACTAGCTTGGATTGTACCTGCTATAAATTTAATGATACATGGTCAAATATCATCATCTATAAAACTTTTTCTATTTGGTTGTGCTTACCTTATTGCTTTATTTATAGCACAAACATTTTTTAAAAGAATGCTTATACTTTATCAAAAAAATTTAGATAAATCAATTAAAAAGTCAAAAGGTCAAAAATATTTAAAAAATAGGAGGTTATCAAAATGAAAGCAATTATATTATGCAGTTGGGGAGCTACATCCAGTTCTCTTGCAAAGTCAGTCAACGATGAGGCAAAAAAAAGAAACTTGGATATAACTGTAGATGCAGGTGGCACTGGTGAATTTAAAAAGAAAGCACAGGATTATTCTGTAGCACTTCTGGAACCACAGGTAAGGCATCTAAAAAGAGAAGTAGAAGAAGCTGCCAGTAAATATGACATACCTGTAGAAATTGTAAATATGCAGGCTTTTGCACTTATGAACGGCGGAAAAGTTCTTGATCAAATAATAGACCTCGCAAAAAAGTCTGGAAAACTATAGATTAAAAACCGGCCTTCAATCTATTTTGAAGACTGGTTTTAAATAAAAAATATAATAAAATATTATGAGGAGGTTAGATTATGAAAGAAAACAAATTTATGAAGTGGATGGAAGAACGCTTGATGCCTATACTCGCTAAAGCCGCTCAAAACATCTATTTGCAGTCAATTCGTGATGCATTCTGTATTTTCGCTCTCCCACTTATAATAAGTGGATCAATTTTCTTAATTATTGCAAACCCTCCAGTTTCATTAGGTTGGGGAATAATAACCGCATGGAGCAAAGCTATTGCTCCAATTCAAAACCAAATTCTAATAGCATTTAATCTAAGTTTTGGAATTATGGCTACCGCTGTTGCTTTTGGTACAGCCTACAGCCTAGCTTCAAGATGGGACATGGATGAAGCACTATGTGGCCTTTTATCACTAGTTTGTTTCTTCATTGTATGTTTTCCTGCAACAGATATTACCAAAGTACAATTTGGTAAAGTACTTGACTATTTAGGTGGTCAGGGATTATTTATAGCAATACTCTTAGGTATTATTTGTACAACAGTTACAAAACTGTTCACTAAAAAAGGATTAGTAATTAAAATGCCAGCAGGCGTACCGCCTTATGTTGTTAGAACTTTCAGTGCTCTAGTTCCTTTCTTTGTCATGATTACTTTATCCTGGGCTGTTGAATGGATAGTATGGGCTAACCTACAAATTACTCTTCCACAATTAGTACTTGAAATATTCAAACCTTTAGTTGCTGTTTCAGACACTTATCCTGCAGCTCTTGCTGAAATAATACTCATGATGCTCCTATGGTCACTTGGTATCCATGGAATGAATGTAGTTTCTTCTGTTGCATATCCCTTCTGGACCGCTCAACTTGCTGCAAATGATGCTGCATTAAAAGCTGGACAATCATTACCTGGAATAGTTTGTGAACCATTCTTCCATATGTTCACTCATATAGGTGGTTCCGGTATAACATGGCCTCTTACTATAATGTTCTTATTTTCAGCATCAAAACAACTTAAGAGCATTGGAAAAGTAGAATTGATACCTGCTATATTCAATATAAATGAGCCTTTAATTTTTGGTGCTCCATTAGTACTTAATCCAAGAATGTTTATACCATTTATATTAGCTCCTGCAGTTACTGTCACTGTTAACTATGCAGCCTTCTTCTTCAACTTAGTACCTAAAGTTGTTTTTCAGCCGCCATTTACACTTCCAGTTTTCTTCGGAGGCATAATAGCAACAGGTGGTTACTGGCAAGGTGCAGCACTACAACTTGTTAATTTATTAATTGCAGCTGCAATTTACTATCCATTCTTTAAGGGTTATGAAAAAGATTTAGTTGAAAATGAAAAAAATGCTGAAAAAGAAGCACAGTTAAATGGTTCTGCAAATTAAACTTATTACGAGGAGGCATATGTATTATGTCAGATAACAGCATAGATAAAGAAAAACTAACTTTAGAAAAAATAATATTTAATTTAGTACTTCATGGAGGAAATGCAAGGGGAAAAGCTTATGATGCATTAGATGCTGCTGAAATAGGAGATTTTGAAGCAGCAAAAAAATGCCTTGAGGAAGCAGATGATGAATTTTATAAAGGTCATAATTATCAAAATCTACTTATTCAAGGACAGATGGAAAATGAAACTCCTAACTTTCTTGTAATTCATGCACAAGATCAGCTGATGACTGCTCTTTCTGAAAAGAACCTTATAAAAAGAGAGATAACTCTTTATAAAAAGGTGGCTGAATTAGAAAAGAAAGTAGATAATCTCAGTAAATAATTCAATATTATATTAATTGTAAACCTTACATTTTGTAAATTCAATACTTTTTAGCAAAACCAGAGTTTATTTTTATAAATTCTGGTTTTGTTATTGTCTTTAATTAATTATTCTGTTTTACCCAGCTGGACCAGGAGGTCTGAAAATTATCCTTGTTTTCAGATGCATATTTATAAAATTTTTTTATAAATTCCGCCCTCTTTTGTGATTTTTTATTTTTTATATTTAAAATATTCTTGCCGCCTATTGCAACCTGCCTATCCACTATATCCTGCATTCCTACTCGTTTGCCATTTTTCATCATGTCATACATTATCATAAAAGTTGTAGTTCTACCAATACCTCCCCTGCAGTGAAAATGTAGCCAGGTTCCCTCAGGTAGATTCTTTACAGTATTAATGAAATAATCCACCATTTCATCATCTGGAATGCCATGATCCATAACAGGTATCCTTATATAGGTCATATTTAAATCCTCAACTAGATCCTTCTCACTTTCCACTTCTTTAGGAATTATTTTTTTACCTTTTATAGTTACAGGTTCGTTAAGCTTTATTGATTTTAATTTGTTTTTTTCATTTTCCATAGTTTTTTTCACACTTAAATTTCCATCTGAATCATCCACATCAGACTTCCAGCTTACAGCCAAATTATTTATAAATCCATGCGGTTCCTCCCTCAAATCGACTACAGCTATCTTTTTTCCCGGAATAGCTTCCTTTATGAGTTTGATGTTGTCCCCGGTAAACTGTGCACTTCCAGAAATATTTAATTCAGACATTCCCTTTAAGTCAAATTTTTTAAAATTGCTTTCTATTTTATCCGTACTTTTTCTAAATCTTTTTGGAAGTTCGCCGTCTCTTTTTGAATCCATTGAAATAATATTTCCTTCACTGTTGAAGCCATACAAATTTTTGGCGTATGCGCTTGAATTTCCAACAAGAGACATAAAAAAAACGATAAATATGCAAAGACTTAATTTTTTCTTCATGTTATCAAAACACCTCGCTAAATTTAATCCACACATATCTATCATTTGTTTTTTTTAAAATTATATAACAAAATTATTATTTAGTTTTTATTAAAACAAGCTTTTTCCATTTTCCTTTTCTAAATCTTATATAATACAGAATTCCACGTACAAGCCAATCTATATACATTCCCATCCATACTCCTATAAGTCCGAATCCAAGGTTTATTCCAAGTATATATCCCATTACAATTCTAAATACCCACATTCCTATGATCGTGGTTACCATAGTGTATTTTGCATCTCCTGCACCTTTAAGTCCTGCCGGGATTACAAATGAGATAGACCAGATAGGTATGCACAGTGCATTTATTTTCAATAACTTTGTAGTAAGATCAATTGTTTCTACATTAGTAGTATACAGGCTTGTCCATATTCTAGCTGTAGGCACTGAAAAAACGCAGATTACTACAAGACATACCGTAGTCATTTTGAAAAGATATGACAGACATTTTTCAGCTTCATCACTGTCTCCCTTTCCCATATACTGTCCAACCAAAGCTGTAGCAGCAATACTAAACGCAGTACCCGGTATGTTCAGCATATTTGCAATTGAATTTCCTATAGTATTTGATGCTATTGATATTGTTCCCATCCCTACAATAAATACCTGTGTAATAAGTTTTCCACCGTTGAACATGAGAGATTCAACACCAGCTGGAATTCCAACTCCAAATATAGGTCTCAGTAAATTTTTGTTAAATCTAAAACTGAATAATTTAGTCAATTTTAAAATTCTTGTGCCGCGAATTAATATTAAAAGTGCCAAAAGTCCCCCTATAGTTCTTGCAATAGCAATTCCAAGAGCGGCTCCACGCACTCCCATGCCTGACGTGTATAGATGAAATCCTGCAATTTTAAGGTTTATACCATATATAAGGCTGTAACTTAAAATTACATTTACAATATTCATAAACATGGTTATCTTCATAGGCGTTTTTGAATCTCCGCTGCCCCTTAAAACTCCATTTGCAATTAAGTCAAGGGCTATCATAGGGTATGTAATAATAGTTATGCCAAAATAAATCTTTGCATAATTTATTACAATCTTGTCTGCCGAACCATAAAGCACGTATATGAGCTGTTGTTTGAATAAAAATATAAGCAGAGTTATGACAAGCGCTATGAATACCCCTGAATATAGAGACTGCTTCATCGCATTATTTGCCATTTTTTTGTTCTTTTGACCAATGTATTGTGCTACAACTACTGTACCTCCTACTGCAAGAGATGAAAAAAATGCAATAAGTATATTGTTAAAAGAATCTACCATTCCAATGGCTGACACCGCTTCTTTGCTTATGTGTCCTGCCATCATGGTATTAACCATTCCAAGAGAGGCTACAAATAGCTGTTCTGCAAGAATTGGAACAGCTAATTTAAATACATCCTGTCGAATTAAAGTCACTTTCATTTTCCTTTCATTTTCTATATTCTATCATGGTATTATAACACTTTTTATATTCTAATGATAGCAAATCATGCACATATATATTCTAAAATCATAAATTATAATTAGCTTTATATATTTGGAGGTTAACTTTAATATGTGTGGAATTACAGGATGGATTAATTTAAAGCAGGATATTTCCATGAACAGGGATATTCTTTTAAAAATGACTGATACTTTAAAAGACAGGGGACCTGATGACGAAGGTTATTATTTATCTAAAAATGCACTTTTAGGCCATAGAAGACTGATAGTAGTAGATCCTTCCGGCGGCTCACAACCAATGTCCAAGAGTGTGAATGGCAAAAAATATATAATTGTATATAATGGAGAGCTTTATAACACTGAAAATTTAAGGAAATCCCTTTTAGATGCCGGATATTCTTTTAATTCCTATTCTGATACCGAGGTTCTTTTAACAAGTTATATTCACTGGGGAATAGAATGTCTGAAACATATAAATGGTATATATGCTTTTGCAATATGGAACGAAAATGAAGAAAGTTTATTTATGGCAAGAGATCCTCTAGGTGTAAAACCACTGTTTTATACAATAAAGGATGATTCTATAATATTCGGTTCTGAGATAAAGACATTGCTTGCCCACCCTTATGTAGAACCTATAGTTACAAGGGAAGGTCTAACTGAAGTTTTCGCCCTCGGTCCTGCAAGGTCTTTAGGAGGAGGAGTTTTTAAGGACATTCATGAGATTGCACCTGCCAATTATCTGCTTTATTCAAGATATGGAGTTAAATTGAGAGAATACTGGAAGCCTCAATGCAAGGTTCACACTGAAAATATAGATGAAACCTGCGAGCATGTTAAATTTCTTTTGGTAGATGCCATAAAAAGACAGCTTGTTGCCGACGTACCTGTCTGTACCCTTCTTTCAGGCGGACTCGATTCAAGTGTTATATCAACCGTAGCAGCTTCAGAATTTAAAAAACATGGTGAGACTTTAAACACTTATTCCATTGACTACAAGGATGAAGAAAAATACTTTAAGGCAAATTCTTTTGAACCTACGCCTGACAGGGTTTGGGCTTTGAAAATGTCAAAATATATAAAAAGCAAACATCATGGGATTATAAATACAAGCGAGGATTTATGCAATGCACTGTACAATTCAGTTAAAGCAAGTGATCTTCCGGGAATGGCCGATATTGATTCCTCACTTTACCTTTTCTGCAAGGAAATAAGAAAGGATAATACAGTTGCCTTATCCGGTGAATGTGCCGATGAGATTTTTGGAGGATACCCATGGTACAGAAGACCCGAGGATATAAATGCGCATACTTTTCCCTGGTCCAAGTCAATTAATTCAAGGAAGGAAATTCTGTCAGACGATTTAAAAGTATTGGATTTGGAGGGTTATTTGAACAACCAGTATGAAAGCAGTTTAAAACAGGTGCCCCACATAGATGGAGAATCCAAATTGGATTACAGGATGAGAGAACTGTTCTACCTCAATATAAAATGGTTTATGATTACACTTTTAAACAGGAAGGATAGAATGAGTATGTCAAACAGTCTTGAGGTGAGGGTTCCTTTTGCAGACTACAGGCTTGTAGAATATGCTTTCAATATACCTTCAGAGTTAAAATTCTACAAGGGAAGGGAAAAAGGTCTTTTGAGGAAGTCACTTTATGGAGTTTTGCCTAAGGACATCATTGAGAGAAAAAAGAGTCCATACCCTAAAACCCATAATCCGGAGTATACTAGAAGAGTTCAAAAATGGATGAGGGCTATAATGGATGATAAAACTTCACCTATTCTCCCACTTATAGATAAAAAGGCTGTCAATACTTTAATAGAAACGGGAGGTTCTTCATTCAAGGCACCATGGTTCGGTCAGCTCATGAGAGGGCCGCAGCTTCTAGCTTATCTAATTCAAGTAAATGTATGGCTTAAAGAATATAATATTAAAATAGAATGGTAAAATTCACATGCTTACCCCTGAGGTGGTTTAAATTACTCCAGGGGTAATTGCATTATATATTTACCTAGGAGGTTATTCTTTTTTACCATTTATGTGGATGTATATGCCAGATTTCATCTGCATATTCTTTTATGCTTCTGTCACTGCTGAATTTACCTGAATTCGCAATATTAATCCAGCATTTTCTTGCCCAAGACATTCTGTCTTTATATGCTTTATTTACCCTACACTGAGTATTTCTATAATCTTCAAAATCTTTAAGCACAAAATAATTGTCTGCTTTATCTGTTTTTGTACTTTCAAGTAAAGAATTATAGAGATCTTCAAATATTCCAGTATCATCATCATCAAAAGTTCCATCTATTAATGTATTTACTACTCTTTTAAGCCCCGGCACAGTGTTATAATATTCTTTAGAATCATAACTTTTCTTTATTTTCTCAAGCTCTTCAAAACGGGCACCAAATATAAAATTATTTTCCATACCTGCTTCCTGTGCTATTTCTACATTAGCCCCATCATAGGTACCAATAGTTGGGCTTCCATTTAACATAAGTTTCATATTTCCAGTACCTGATGCTTCCTTGCCTGCTGTTGAAATTTGTTCAGAAATATCTGCAGCTGGAAATAATTTTTCTCCATAGGATACACCATAATTTTGAATAAACACCACTTTAATTTTTCCATTAATTGAAGAATCGTTATTTATAAGTTTAGCTATTTCATTAATATATTTTATTATAGCTTTAGCTCTAACATATCCCGGTGCTGCTTTTGCTCCAAAAATAAAGGTTCTTGGTACAATATTTATTTCAGGATTTTCTTTTATTCTATAGTATAAGTCTAAAATAGCAAATGCATTTAAAAGCTGCCTCTTATATTCATGTAATCTCTTAGCTTGAATATCAAATATAGAATCCGGATTTATGTCGATATTCTCATGAATTTTGATGTACTGTGATAACTGAACTTTTTTGATTCTTTTTATGTTTAAAAATCTATTTAATACCTGCTCATCATCTGCATATTTTTCAAGATTTTTTAATAATGGAAGGTTTGTAATCCAGCTATCACTCTTCAACAGTTCCGTTATAAATGATGATAACTCCCTATTACAAAGTACAATCCACCTTCTAGGTGCGATTCCATTAGTTATGTTTAAAAATCTTTTACTATATAATTCATTCCAATCCTTAAGTTCTCTATTTTTAAGAATACTTGTGTG
This sequence comes from Clostridium algifaecis, assembly GCF_017874415.1. Taxonomy (GTDB): domain Bacteria; phylum Bacillota; class Clostridia; order Clostridiales; family Clostridiaceae; genus Clostridium_B; species Clostridium_B algifaecis. The sequence goes on along the minus strand of NZ_JAGGLM010000016.1, from coordinate 49,424 downwards.
TATCTCTGCCACACCATTTGTATTATGAGAACCGTAGATTGCAAGATATGCCATTTTTATCTTTCCATTATATATTATTCTCATGGAATTTATTTTATCGTATCCATATTGTGCTGATTGAAGTTTCTTAATTAATCTACTATCTATTTTTTTAATTATACTGTACACTTCTGGCAATAAATTTTTATATAATTTAGTGTCCCATTCTTCAAGAGCTTCTCTCATTATAGTATGATTTGTATATGAAAATGTATTTACAGTTACATTCCATGCATCTTCAAAATCTATACCCTCTTCATTTGTAAGTATTCTTATAAATTCCGGTATAGCTGAAACCGGATGAGTATCATTCAGTTGAATTGCATTATATTTTGAGAACAATTTAAAATCACTACCATGATATTTTTTGAATTTCTTAATTATATCTTTTAAAGCTGCACAGGTAAAAAAATACTGTTGTCTAAGCCTTAGTATTTTCCCAGTATCCGTAGAATCATTTGGATACAATACTCTTGATATATTATCTGCATTATTTTTTTCTTCAACTGATTTTTTATATTTTTGATTATTAAATGCATTAAAATCAAATTCATTTATAGGCTCTGCCTTAAAAAGTCTTAGTTTATTGATGTTCTTTGTACCATAACCAATGATTGGAGTATCATAAGGCACTGCTTTTACACTGTAATCTGAAAAATCTACAGTTACAATATCCTCATCACATCTTATAGACCAGGGATCTCCATATTTAAGCCAATTATCTGCACTTTCAACTTGAAATCCATCTTTAAAACTCTGTTTGAAAAGTCCATAACTATACCTGATTCCATATCCTGTAACAGGTAAATTTTTTGTAGCTGCTGAATCCATAGAACAAGCTGCTAATCTTCCGAGACCTCCATTTCCAATTCCTGCATCTTCTTCTATTTCCTCAACATCGTTTATATCTATATTCATATCATCCAAAGCTTTTTTTATGTCTTCATAAATTCCTAGATTCATTAAATTATTTCCAAGTGCTCTACCCATTAAAAATTCAGCAGAAAAATAATGAGATTGTTTATTTTTGGAATAAACTTCACAGGTTTTATTCCAATTATCAATTATGCGTATCATAACAGCTTTAGAAATTGCATTATACTTTTGATAAGTTTTTGCAATATCTAAATTTACTGCATAATCTATCTTAAGAAACCTCTGTACATCCTGTTTAAATTCATTTACATCTATCACATTAGTTACCTCCCATACAATTTTGTAATTCTATTAATTTTTCTCGTCAGTTTAAGGTTAATATCTTCTTTTTTAAGCCTCCACTGCCAGTTTCCACCTATTGTCGAAGGTATATTCATTCTGGCTTCACTACCAAGCCCCAGATAATCTTGAATTTGTATAACAGATAGTTTAGCAACAGAACTCAGTGCCGCCCTTATAAATCCCCAATTATATCCCTCCCTTTTATTTAGTTTTAAATATTTTTTAGAAAATTGTACATCTTTTTTGCTAGCATTTTCAAACCACCCCATAATAGGATCATTATCATGAGTACCTATATATACTACACAATTCTTATCATAATTATGAGGAAGATAATTGCTCTCTTCTCTAGTATCAAAAGCAAATTCCAGTACCTTCATACCAGGGTATCCTGTAGCAATCCTAAAATTTATCACATCTTTAGTCAGGTATCCAAGATCTTCCGCTATTATATTTACTTTTCCTAGTTCCTTTTTAACTGCATTAAATAATTTCATTCCAGGTCCTTTTACCCATTTACCATCTATAGCTGTATCATTACCATAAGGAATTTCCCAGAAAGATTCAAAACCCCTAAAATGATCTATTCTAGTTACATCATATAAAGTAGCATTCTTTCTAATTCTTTCTATCCACCATCTATACCCGGTACTCTCCAGGTAATCCCAGTTATATATAGGATTACCCCATAGTTGTCCCGTTTTTGAAAAAGCATCCGGCGGACAGCCTGAAACTAAAATAGGATCTTTGTTTTTATCCAATAAAAATACATCACTATTTGCCCAGGTATCCACACTATCTGTAGCTGCATAAATAGGAATATCGCCTATAATTTTTATTCCATTTCTATTAGCATAATTTTTCACAGCAGCCCACTGCTTAAAAAATTCATATTGCAGAAATATCCAATATTCTATTTCATGCTTAAGTTCTATTTTATAATGAGAAATAGCAGACTTTTTTCTAAGCTTAATATCACTTTTCCACATTTGCCATGGCTTTAAATTAAATTTTGCTTTTAAAGCCATATAAAGTGCATAGTCTTCCAACCATAATTTATTTTCTTCTCTAAATTTATTTATAAAAATATCATATTTTTCTATAGAATTTTCATAGGCAATTCTCAAAACTCTCATCTTATTTTTAAATATCTTATTATAATCTACTTTTTCAGCATTACTGCCAAAATCTATATTTTCATATACTGATTTATCCAGAATTCCATCTGAATTTAAAATATCTAAATCTATAAAATAAGGATTTCCAGCAAAAGACGAAAAAGATTGATAAGGAGAATCGCCTTCCCCTGTTGGTCCCAAGGGTAGAATTTGCCAATATTTTTGCCCGGCCTTTATTAAAAAATCTATAAAATTATATGCTTCTTTTCCAAAAGTTCCAATTCCATAGGTTCCTGGTAAAGACGTAATATGCATTAATATCCCACTGCTTCTTTTAATCATAGCTAAAATTCTCCTTGTGCAATTAATTTTAAATATATATTGTTTTCTTACTCAAAGTTCCTTCTTGATCTACTATTTCAAAATTCAGTTTATTCAAAAAACTGTTTTTACTGTTCTTAACATCTATATTATAGTCATTTTTTGTTTTTTCAATTTTAATTGTTATCTTGGAATAATTTCCTTTTTTATAATCAAAACTTATTCCATCATCATCATAATAAATATACTCAGCTTTATTTTCTACAAAAGCTATTACATTTAACTCTCTGTTATCCAAACTATCTACATTGCTCGCAGTATTTCCTATAACAAGTATATTATCTTTTCTTATAAAAATAGGTATCTCATCAAGTTCAACATCTAAATACATATGTCCTTTTTTAACTACATTAAATTTTCTGTTTTTAAAATCTGACACCTTCCATAAAAGCATATCTTCAGGACAATATACATATCTTCCTGCAGAATTTTCCTCATATACTGGAGCTATCATAATAGATCCACCCACTAAAAGTTGATTTTCTATCCTTCTAGATGTTTTATCATCATATTCAAAACAAATAGGTATAAAGTACATATCATTATTTATAACCGCCTTCATATATTCTGAATATATATATGGTATTAACGCATATCTAAATTTTATTACATTTCTCAATACATCCGTAGTTTTATCATCAAATGAAAATGGTTCCTGATTCCTTGTCCCCATAGAAGAATGATTTCTAAAAAGTGGTGTAAATATACTAAATTGTGTCCATCTTATAACAAGCTGCGAATTAGCATCTGTGCTAAATCCACCTGTATCTGCTCCAATATATAGAAATCCACACATATTTAAAGAGGCCATCATTTTTATGTTTAAAAGTATATGCTCCCACCAGGAATGGTTATCTCCAGTCCATATTCCGCCATATTTATGCATTCCAATGTATGAAGCTCTTGAGAAAAGTAAAAATCTTTTATTATTATATACTTCCTTAAGTCCCTCAGATGCACTCTTTAGCATATTATATCCATACATATTATGCACTTTATAATGATTTACCTTATTTCCATCCACATTATGATATATAGATTTATAATCTTCATCAGCACTTGATATATTTGAAAATTTACTTCTTAAATTGAAGAAAGAATATACATCTAAATTTTTTCCTTCACATTCTTTTACTTCATTTAAAGCTTCTTTTAATCCTCTTTTGGTATAAAATAAGGCTGGTTCATTCATGTCATTCCAGAAACCTTCAATACCAATATTCGCAAGTATCTTATACTTAAGTCCGAACCATCTTCTTGCTTCCTTGTTTAAAAAATCCGGGAAATGACATAACCCTGGCCACACTGCTGCAGTAAAATTTTTGCCTTCAGTATCAGTGCAAAAATATCCTTTTTCAACTCCTTCCTCATAAACATTGTAGCCTTTTTCTATTTTCACTCCTGCATCAATTATTGGTACAAGCCTAAAGCCTTTATTTTTCATTCTCTTTATAAAGCTCTCAAAATACGGAAAATTATCACTGTCAATCGTAAAATCTTTAAACTTATCCATATAATCAATATCTAAATAAATTGCATCACAAGGAATATCATTTTTTATAAAACTATCTGCAATATTTAAAACTGTATTCTCATTTTTATAGCTCCACCTTGATTGTTGATATCCAAAAGCCCATTTTGGTGGAACATAACTCTCACCTATCAAACTTAAAAACTTTCTTACAATAGATCTAGCATTTTTACCATTTATTATATAAATATCAAAGTTTTCTTCGCCTAATGATATTTTTAACTCATTGTTATTTGAAAATCCTACATCAAATACAACTTTTCCCGGGAAATCAACAAATACCCCAAATTTTTCGTTACCATCTAAAACTATAAAATTGTGAGCACCATATAACGATTTCTTATTTGGAGTATGATTGGGTTCATCTTTGCAAAAAGATTCATATATTCCTCCTCTTTTATTTATTCCTCTTTGATTTTCACCAAGTCCAAATACAATTTGAGAAATGTCCATATTATATGTTAAATTAAATTTTTCTTCTTTATTTATTTTAAAAAATTCTATATTTTCTCTTGTAATTTCAGTACCCTTTAAAAATACAGTTTCTGTATCAAACGGCTTTCCAAAAGTATACTTAGTTATGTTTTCATCTAGCACGAAAGCTTTCATATTTAACACCACCTTATTTTATAGATCCCTGAGTTATGCCCTTAACAATATGCTTTTGAGCTAAAAAGTAAAATACAATCATTGGAATTATAGATATAACAAGTCCTGCCAAAGCCAAATTCCATTTTTTAGCATACTGTCCGAAGAAATAAAACATTTTAAGTGGTATGGTTTGCCATTGAGGTTTGTTTATTACAAGCTGCGGCAGCAAAAAGTCATTCCATATCCACATTGAATTTAGAATACTTACTGTAACTGTTATTGGCTTTAAAAGTGGAAATACAATAAGCCAAAATACCTGAAATTTATTGCATCCATCTATAGTCGCAGCTTCTTCTAATTCCACAGGTATACCTTTAATAAAGCCATGATAGAGGATTATAGATAAGCTTGAACCAAATCCAATATACATAAATATAAGCCCTCCAGGATTTAATAAGTGCAGCTTACCCATTATATGTACAAGTGGAAGCATTACAGCTTGAAATGGTACAAGCATTGCAAGTGCAAATAAAAAAAATATAAATTTGCTCATCTTTGTCTTATGTCTCACAAGAACCCAGGCCGCCATAGATGTGAAAATTATTATAAGAACTGTACTTATAACTGTTATAATAAGTGAATTTAAAAAGGATTTAAAAAAATCTAAATCTATAAATGCCTGTACATAATTTTCTAGAGTAAATACTGCTTTTGTTGGTAGTCCAATAGTATCTAGATATAATCCTTTTTGAGTTTTAAAAGAATCCGTAACCGCTATATAAATAGGAAGTAAAAATATAATAGCTATGATACTAGAAAATACATACCAAAATATTTTACTAAAAGTCTTCTTCTTCATTACATCTCTACCTCCCTTTTCTTACTAAAGCTAAGTTGAGTTAAAGTTATAACTGCAACTGTAATTAAGAATACTACTGCTTTTGCCTGGGCTATACTAAATTTATTATATACAAAAGCTGAATTGTATATATTAAGTGCCAGCATTTCAGTAGATGCATAAGGTCCTCCAGCTGTAAGAGATAAGTTTTGATCATATAATTTAAAAGAATTTGAAAGCGTTAAGAAAAAACCTACTGTAAAAGCTGGAGCTACCATTGGAATAATTACTTTTGTAAGCTTCTGAAAACTATTTGCTCCATCTATTTCAGCTGCCTCTATTAAATTTTCAGGAATGCCTTCAATAGCTGCTATATAAACTACCATCATATAACCTGACATCTGCCAGGACATAAGTATAACCAGTCCCCAAAATCCTGTACTTGTAGTTGACAACCATCCTTTAAAAAAGTTACATCCCAAAGCCGTACCTATAGAATCAAAAGCCTTAGTAAAAATAAATTGCCATATGAATCCTAGTATAAGACCGCCTATCATATTAGGCATAAAAAATATGCTCCTTAAAAGAGAGCTTGTTTTCATACCTCTTGTAACTAAAAGTGCAAGTCCAAATCCTATTAAATTTATTAAAACAACAGATACTATAGAAAACTTAGCTGTAAATATAAACGCTGTTACAAAATCACTATTACCCTTAAAAATTGCTACATAATTTGATATTCCTACAAATTTTGCACTATTATCTATACCATTCCAGTCAGTAAAAGAATAATATATTCCAAGAACTGCTGGTATAATAACAACTACGAAAAATGCAAATAATACAGGTACCATGAAAAAATACATTACCTTAGATTTTTTCATATTGTTCTTACCCCTCTCCCCAATATTTTACTGTATTTAAGATGAAATTAATTATAATTTAAGGAGAGAATAGTCTCTCCTTAACATCCTTATTTTCTCATTTGCTGCCATTGTGCTTGAGAATTACTTATAACTTGATCAAAGCTTTCCTGTCCGGATAAATACTTTTGAATTTCTTTTCCTAAAACATCCTGACCCCAACCACTAGGATATCCCATGAATACCCATGGTGTTGTCTTTCCTTCTTTAACATATTTCTGTACATCTTGTCCAAGAGTATCCTTTGGCTGCATATTACTATATGATTTTAATGGTCCTATAAAAGAGAATTTATTTGCTATAATGTCCTTACCTTTATCTGAAGTATATAGCCAATTTAAGAATTTCTTAGCTGCATCCTGCTGATCCTTTGAAGATTTACCATTAACTGCCCAGTACATAGGAACACCTACTGGAATTACATCTTCTTTTGCGCCTTTAATTGGTATTGGTATTATCCCAAGATTGCTAGCAACTTTTTCATCAACTTTTTTAACATCATTTATTATCCAGTTTCCCTGTTGAATCATAGCAACACGCTGAATAGCGATTCCTTGTCCAACTTGAGTTGCATAATCAACTGCATTTAATTTTCCCTTTGAAGCAGCATTTGGTGAATAGTTAGCTTCAAGATCTATTATGTTTTTAAGTCCATCTTTATATTTAAAATCAACTTTTTTAGCTTTGTATGCATTTGTAGCACTTCCAAATTCAGGTGATAGAGCTGCATTTGAAGCATGAAGTCCTGTTACCCAAGTTTCTTTGGCTGGCATTTCAAATACTGCTTCTAATTTAGGATATTTAGATTTTAATGCTCCTGATTTTATCTTAGAATCCAGTGTCTTAACTGCACTTTCAAGACTTGCATAATCTTTAATAGCGTTTACATCTATTCCAGCTGTTTTAAAGATTTCTTTATTATATACAAATCCATATCCTTCAATTGACATTGGCATTCCATATACCTTATTATCTTCTGTAACTCCCCCAAGTACACCATCTACACAATCTTTTACCCATGATTCTCCTGATAAATCTGTAACTCTTGCCTGCCAATCCTTAACATCCTGTGGTCCACCTATATTAAATATTGTTGGTTCTTCACCAGATTGAACTTTTGCCTTGAGGGCAGCGCCATAATCATTTCCACCACCTACAGTTTGTATGTTTATCTTTACATTTTTGTTTTCATTTTCATATTCCTTAGCAGCAGCTTCAAGTTCCTTTGCATTTTCAACTTTAAATTGAAACATATCAATACTTACCTGTTTACCACTACTTTTAGAATTTAAACTACTTGATTCTGATCCTCCACAGCCAGCTAATGTTAGAGATGACATAATCATCACAGAAGACATGGCCATTACTGCAAGTTTTTTAATTTTCACAACAATTTCCCCCTCATGATTTTTTTATAAAAAACAGAGCTAATAAATTATATTAATCTTTTACAAGAATCTCTTTTTATTAACTCTGTATTTATCACTATATGCTTATTTCCACTTTTCTCTTTAATAATATTAAATAAAATATCTACGCTTTTTTCTCCCATATCTTCAACTGGTTGTCTAATTGTAGTTATAGATGGGTGAAAATATTTTGCATATTCTATATCATCAAAGCCTATTATAGAAATATCTTCTGGAATTCTAAGTCCCCTTTTTAATATTGCCTTAGATGCTCCGATTGCCATAATATCACTTGATGCAAATATAGCAGTAATATTTAAATTCTTATCTAAAAGCTTATTTGCTGCATTAAAACCAGCCTCAAAAGTATACTCGCCTTTTTCTGAAAAGTCCTTATTATATTCAATGTTGTTTTGAAGAAGAGCTCTTTTATATCCCTCAAGTCTAAGCATGCCTACACTAGTATTTTTTTCACCGCTGGTTATGACTCCAATATTTTTATGTCCTAAACTACATATGTAATTTACTGCATCAAATGCTGCTCTTTCATTTTCTATAGTTACACTTGAAAAAAAGTTATTGTCCAAATTTTTTATACTATCTATAGATGTAAAAACTATTGGAGTATTTAAATCTTTAAGCTGGTTTTTACTCAAGTTATTAAAATAACCTCCTAAACATATAAGTCCTTTTAATCTTTTCTCCTTTATAAATTCAACGGCAGTTTCAAAATCATTTGGATTTGTATCATTGTAATGAAGTATCATTGAATATTCCTTTTCAGCTATTTTTTCTTCTATAATTTTTGTCATTGCAGAAAAAAATGGATTGTGAATTCCCTTAATTAAGACTCCTATATTATTTGATGTATTTCTTTTTAAATTTCTAGCACTGTTATTTGGTATATAATTTACTTTACCCATTACATCTAAAATTTTCTGTCTTGTTTCTTCCTTTACATCAGGATGATTGTTTAAAACCCTGGATACAGTACTAACTCCAACCCCTGCCATTCTAGATATATCTTTTATTGTTAAATTTCCCATTTGAAACCTCTATTCTTAGCTTAAACTTTTGACTTTAATTATTAATTGACAGCTTATATTTGGTAACGTTACTGGTAACGTTACCAAAATGTATAGTTATATTATACCACATTTTTCAAATTTTGAAATATCTTTTTAAAAATATTTACTATTTTTCTCCTTCCAAAGATAAAATATTACTATAAATATTACTGATTCATGAAAGTTTCTTATATCAAATCCAGTATCTTTCTTAAGCTTATTAAGCCTATATATCAAAGTATTTCTATGAATATACAGTTTTTTTGCTGTATTGCTTATATTAAGTTCACATCTAAAAAACTCCTGTATAGTAAATATCATATCCTTATCAAATCCGGATAGCTTGTCTTCAAATTTACACATCAATTCATCTTTTACATCACTTTTTAAGTTATGGATTATTCTTGCAAGCAAGGTATTCTTATAATAATATATTTCACCTTTTATACAAAATTTTTTACCAAGAGCCATACTTTCTAAAGCTTCAAAATATGATTTTCTTATATTTTTATAATCACTTATAGGATTTGATATACTAATATAGCACTTGCAATATAAATCACATATTATAGATTCTCTAATGCCCTTTACGTGTTCCTCTAACTCATCAAAAGAACCTATTATTACAATATCATCTTTGTATATAACACTCATCATTTCAAAATCTTCATATAATTTATTTATTACATCTAGAGCTTCAATTTTATTTCCATCCACATTAATAATAAAAAGATTGCACTTTTGTGATATAAATGTTAATGAATTTTTAATAATATTACTATCAACTTTCTCTCCATCTAATATATTAATTATCATCTTTTGATTGCTACTTACCATGTTCTTATATTTATCTGTAATAATATATTCTAAAAGTTTTGAATTATTCTCATATTGTTTAGGTATATAAAGTCTTACCTTCTTATTATTTAATGATAAATTCAAGGATATAACTTCACAATTTTTCATGTTAAATCCTTTAAATATTTCGCAGCCATTACTTTCAACTAGATTAAATTTACTTCCCGTAGTTTTAGATAATTGTTTTAAAAAATTAGTGAAACTATCCATTTTCATTTCTCCCAAAATACATTATAAAATTGCCAGTTTACTTTCTTTATCAAATGCGTAAATTTTAGTTGAATCAAGTGCTACATCTATACTATCCCCCATTTTAACATTAGATGTTCCATTTACTCTTGCTGTTACTTTAATGTTATTTTTAGATAAATATATATAAGTTTCTGCACCCATAAGTTCAGTTAAATCAACATTTAATTTTACTACGGAATTTTTAAACTTATTAATACTTTCTTCCGTATTACTTATATTTTCAGGTCTTATTCCAAGTATTACTTCTTTTCCAATATATCCTTTTTCTTTTAAAATTTTAGATATATTCTCTTCTAAAAGTATTTCATTTTCTTCAAATACAGCTTTAATCTTTCCATCTACATCTTCAAGTTCTACATTAATAAAATTCATTTGAGGACTTCCTATAAATCCAGCTACAAATACGTTTACAGGATTATTATATATATTTTGAGGTGTATCAACCTGCTGAATAATTCCATCTTTTATAACTACAATTCTAGTACCAAGTGTCATAGCTTCTGTTTGGTCATGTGTAACATATATAAATGTTGTTTGTAATCTTTTATGCAATTTTGATATTTCTGTTCTCATTTGCACTCTCAATTTAGCATCCAGATTTGATAATGGCTCATCCATCAAAAATACCCTTGGATTTCTAACTATTGACCTTCCCATAGCAACTCTTTGCCTCTGCCCTCCTGATAATGCTTTTGGTTTTCTATCTAACAATTTAGTTAAATCAAGAATTTCAGCTGCCTCTTTTACTTTTTTATCTATTTCATCTTTAGGTACTTTTCTAAGTTTAAGTGCAAAAGCCATATTATTATAAACAGTCATATGCGGATACAATGCATAGTTTTGGAAAACCATAGCTATATCCCTATTTTTAGGCGATACATCATTCATAAGCTTGTCCCCTATGTAGAGTTCACCTTTTGTTATTTCTTCAAGCCCAGCAATCATTCTAAGCACAGTAGATTTACCGCATCCCGATGGCCCTACAAATACTATAAATTCTTTATCCTTTATTTCAAGATTAAAATCTTTAACTGCCTCCACGTTACCAGAATACACTTTCCCTATATGTTTTAAAGATACGTTTGCCATTTACAATTCCCCCTATAAAAGTATTTATATGATTATTTTAACATTACAGTTTTTAATTTTCCATTTACAAAAATCCTAAATTTTATATATTTTATTTGTAAAAAAACACAATTAGAAGAAATATATTTATGAATAAATGTTATAAGTAAGGTTAATATATTTATGAAAAATAAAATGTTAAAGCTAGAAGGGGGTCTTAAATTTATGGCTAAAGCAGGTATGAGGAGACCAAATCCCGGTGATCCACACGGTACGGAAAGTAATAAAAAGATGAAAATTAAAAAAAATACAGTAAATCCCGTACCAGAAATTCAGGGGAAAGCTAAAACTGGAAATAAAAGAGCTGCTCCAATGTAACACCATACATCTATCAAATTATTCAAGGGAGATGATAAAATGGCAAAAGACAGTCAGATAGATAAAAAAGAAGTACGAAAAAGAAAAAGTAAAAATAATACAACTATTAGTGAAGAAGCTAAAAATCATAACCCTAATTCAAAAAAACATTCTGTAAAAAATAATGATGTTTAAAAAATAAAGCCTCTAATTTTAGGGGCTTTATTTTTTAATTTGCAAACTTACCTTATTTCGTTCTTGATATATAACAGTCATGTATTTATAATAATAATCAAGTTGCTTTTTATGGACAATATAAAATTCTTATTAATTGCTTAAAATAAATTAGATAGGACGTGTGTTAAAATAGAAAATGTAAATAATCAATTTATTTTATTTATACTAATTATAGCATTAGGATATATTTTTAAAGAACTCAATATCATTAAGGAAGAAGATGCTGACGGGGTTTCCAGAATTATATTCAATATAACACTTCCCGCATTAATAATAGTTACATTTAATAATATGAAGCTCGATATTTCGCTTATATTCATAGCTATGACAAGCCTTCTTTTTGGAATATTAATGTGTATAGTAAGTATCATCGCTTTTAAAAAAGAAAACAGAAAAATGAGAGGTACTTTATCCATGCTGGTTCCTGGCTTCAACGTTGGCTTGTTTGCTTATCCAGTTGTTGAAGCTATATGGGGCAGAGAGGGTTTAAAATATTTTGGTATGTTTGATATGGGAAATTCCATAACCATATTTGTAATTTGCTATTTACTGGCAAGCCATTTTTCTTCAAATGGTGAATACATAAATTCCAAAAATATATTAAAAAAATTGGTTACTTCCATTCCACTTATGTCTTACATAATAACTTTAATATTGAATTTATTCGGACTTCACTACCCTGTTTTTTTTATAAATATCTCAGGAATACTATCTAAAGCAAATGGACCTCTGTCCCTTTTACTTCTTGGAATATGCCTGAACTTTAATATTGATAGAATTTATAGGAAAAATATATTGAAAATTTTATTTATAAGATATTCTATCGGATTGACTATAGGGATTATACTTTTTATTTTTATGCCATTTAATTCATTATTTCGCCATACTCTGCTTATCGGACTTACATTGCCTATTGGTATGGCTGTCATCCCCTATGCGGTAGAATTTAATTATGACAAAAAAATGGTAGGTACATTATGTAATATAACTATAATATTAAGTTTTATATTAATTTGGGGTATTGTAGCCCTGTAATCAAAATTTTTAATTATAAAATGAAAGGACTGTTTACTCAAGTATGATGGATTTAAAATTAGTAATATTTGATATGGATGGATTGATGTTCGACACAGAAAGAATTGCTAGAATAGCCTATAAAGAAACCGGTGAAAAATACGGTTATACTTTTAATGATTGTATATTTCAAAAAATTACAGGTGCAAGCTGCAAATCAAGAAATAAAACATTTATAGAAACCTTTGGTGAAAATTTTCCATTAGAAGCCGCACTTTCTTATAAGAATAAAATATTTCGTGATATAATCAAAAAAGATAGAGTTCCTATAAAACCAGGACTTTTAGAACTTATAAAATTTCTTAAGGAAAATAAGATTAAAATGGCTGTGGCTTCTTCAAGTAGAGCTGAAGTAATAAATTATTATTTGACTATGACAGGAATTACAGGCTTTGATTTTATAATAAGCGGAGAGGATATAAAAGAAAGCAAACCCAACCCTGAAATATTTTTAACTCCATGCGAAAAATTAGATGTTGATACTAATAATGCAATTGTTTTAGAGGATTCTACAAATGGGATAAACGCATCATTAAATGCAGGTATAAAACCTATATGGGTACCTGACCTCATAAGAATACCCGATGAGCTTATGTCAAAAATTTTTGCTAAAGCCGGTAGTTTGCTTGATGTTATAGATATAATCAATAAAAATTTCAATATATAAAATAAGAAAAGATATAGTAGAAAATAAACTTGTACTATATCTTTTCTTATTATAAAATTTACATACTAAAAACCATAATGTATTCTTTCACGTATTTGCAAAGGCATTGGTGCTTTACTAACTCTATGTCTAAAACCAGGATTGTTACGTGAATATGGATTAACATTTGTATTTGAATTAGTACTTAAGTTTGTACTTGTTGTTGTAAATGATTCTCCATCCGATCCAAGTTCAGAAGGATAAATTGCTATATTCCCATTAGATACCATGGCAACAGGTTCAACAGTATTGCCAGAAGCATTTAATGCCTGACCATTAACTTTGGCCGATTTATATTTTATTGTGCCCATATTTGCTAAAGGAAGAAGCTCACTATTTTCATTTGAAGGATCTTCGCTGATCCATTCAGCAGATGTTCCTATTCCTTGAGCATATGAAGAATCCAATGTTGTAGTTATTGTCTTTGTTTGAACTGTACCATTTGGTTCATTAGCAGTAAATGTCAAATTCCACGTAGAGTCTGAATTCGATGATTTGTATATACTTACATTAATAGTTGAACCTACTGGAAGGCTCATTATATTTTGAGAGGCATCAGGAAGCTTTTCCCAAAATACTTCTACTGTAGTTTGTCCATTTTCTATTTCCTCCATAGTTCCCATTTGGAGAAGGTCTGAAGATGATACACCACCCAAGCCAATCCATTGGGCACCTATTGACTCTCCTTTGTTTGACGAAATACTAGGGATTGTCCAGCTGCCTGAAATACTGGTATAGATACTAGACGCAGGCGTAGTTATATATCCACTCCAGTTTGAAGATGTCTGAGTATTGGCAGGAAGATTTGCCGCAGCTACAGCTGTATTGCGCAATCTTATGTTCTTAAGTGAATGAATCGAATATTGATTGGAAAAATGTTCAGAAGACATATATAGATTACTGTTGTTATTCTGAAATTGATTTATATTTGTAATAGACATAGTTCCCAGCCCAATTAATACTACAAGTACTACAACTTGAAACTTTTTAATTATATTTTTCATACCTTTCATTGTATACCCCCCTTTTCAATTTCAGCGACAAGCATTTATATTAACTATATTTTACTCACCTTAAATCTATCTTAAAATTATCTATACCTATTGGAAAATTTAAAAGAACAACCGCTTATAAATAAAAAACATCCCATAAAATCTGATACCTGAATTTTATGGGTTTTATGGTTACGTGTCAATTATTTTTTTCAACTAAAAATCCTTCTAAAGTAGGTTCTACCCTTGCCATAAACAATTGTATTAATGGTCCTTGAGTAATTATACATATAATAGTGCCAATTCCTGCAATTCCTCCAAATAAGACTCCAAATATAATATATATAGTATCTGTAATTATTCTAACTACACTATAAGGTTTTTTAACATAACTTGTAATTAGCAAATACAAATAATCATTTGGTGCAACCCCTAATCTGGCTGATTTCATAATTGCAAAACCAATTGATACTGGAATACTTGCTAAAAAAAACAATACTATGCTGCCTATTAAGGTAATATTGCCGGGCATAATCAACTTAACAAATTTTATATACATATTAAGAAACATTCCTGTGAACACAATTGATAAAATCATTCCAATATTTATCTTTTTTCTATTTATAAAAAACAAAAGCAGAAGTAAACAAAAAGTTAACACCCTATTTGCATTGCCGATATTGATATTTAAGAGTCTCGAAATCCCCTGTGAAAAAACAGTAAAAGGATCTGATCCAATACCTAAACATAAAAACATTGCTACCCCAAACTGTATTATATTAAGTCCCCCGAAAAACATTACTAACTGTCTCGTAAATATTTTCCCGTTAAGTGTTTTCATCTGCATAGTATGGTTACCCTTTTACCCTTAATATAAATCATTTTGTTTGAATTGTTCATTACAGATGCAGCATCCATAATTTCTTTTTTAATAATTTGATATATCTTTTTATTCACTTAAATTTCCTCCTTTAAATATTTATTTTGTATAATCATGATTTAAATTTTTTATTTTTTTTACGATGTAATTATATTAATTATCTTCACTCAAGTAAGTGTTTTTTTGTAATTTTTTATTGTTTTTATTTAACCACTTATATACATACTCTTCTTCTCATTTGTTTAAATATCCTATATAATTAATATAAGGTATTAATGTAGTATACTAGGAGATTAATAATGATTAATAATAAGCCATTACTTGATAAAAAAATACAAGATTACATGAATAAAGTATCAGCTCGCTTTAATTCTGTTTTTCTGAATTCTAAAACCTTCAATGCTTTTGATGAATCAGTTTTTGACTTTAATCCACCTGGAGATATTGCAGTAAACTTACATAATAGTCATGGTAATAATCTATTTCATAGGCATGATTTTTTTGAAATGATATATATTTATTCTGGAAAATGTATTCAAAAAATTGATAATAAAGAAATGATTTTATCTAAAGGAGAACTATGCTTAGTTAATTCGAAAGCGTATCACGCTATTATTACAGAAAATGACGAGGATAATATTTTATTTAATTTTATGTTTAAAAAATCCTTTTTTTCTCGTTATTTTCTAAACTTAATTGGAGAAAATAATGCTTTATCATCATTTTTAATTAATTATTTATTTGATGAAAATAGTAGAGATACTTATTTAGTATTTGATACTGCTCAATCCGATTCATTAAAAAAAATAATATTTTTAATAATTAATGAATTTATAGATGAACGTCCTGGCTTTAGAAGTGTATTAGAAAGTTTATATGTTATTCTCTTTATCGAAATTTCTAGAAATAGCTCAAAAAAATCTAATAATCTTCTTAAAACTAACGAAAAAGCTGCTAAATTTAATGAAATCATGAATTACATTGAAGAAAACTTCGCTACAACAAATCTGCAAGAAACTGCTATACACTTTCATTATCATCCAAATTATCTATCAAAAGAAGTTAAAAAGCATACTAATAAAACATATTCAGAAATTTTGCAAAACATTAAACTTAAGCAAGCATGTTTCTATTTATCTAAAACAAATCTTTCTGTACAGGAAATTATTGAAAAGGTTGGATATTCAGAATCAAGTCATTTTTATCATATTTTTAAGAAAAACTTTACTATGACACCAAATGAATATAGGAGACAAGTACAAAAATAATCCATCAATAGTTAAATTTGTAGTGAGTTTTATTATATTTTAATGATAGTATCCTAAATTAAAAATCGCATAACAAAAGCACCATCATGAGTGATAAGGTGCGTGATGGTGCTTTCATCATTTTGTTTATTTGTTTTCTAATCCTTCATCTTTAAATTTTTCTACTTTTGAAGCAGTGTGTTTGTTGATGCCAAAGACAAAATAGCCGATAGTAACTATGATACAGAACGCAGCACCAACCAGCAAGGACATCTGTGTTTCGGAATTAAAGCACATACCAATTAAAACTAAGAAAAGATATCCCACTACAATATAGTTAGCATATGGGAAAAACTTTGATTTAAAAGGATGATCTGCCATTTCAGCTGCATGTTCTTTTCGGAATTTTATTTGACTTATGCACAAAACAATCCAGGGAACCATACCTGGAAGAACGCTGGCACTGTATATATAAACAAATAGTTTAGAATTTGGACATATATAGTTTAAACCTACACCGATGAGCAAGCAAACCAAAGTTGTTTTAATAGCGTTTGCTGGTACACCGTCTTTGGTTACTTTACCAAGGAATTTAGGAGCTTGGCCATTTTTTGACAAGGTATAAAGCATACGACCGCAGCTATAAATTCCGCTGTTGCAGCCAGACATTGCAGCTGTCAGCACTACAAAATTGACAATACCAGCAGCAGCAGAAATTCCAATCTTAGCAAAAGTTAGGACAAACGGACTGCCAAGAGTACTGATTTTATTCCATGGATAAATAGTTACGATTACGAATATAGCACCAATGTAAAAAATCAATACACGCCAAATAATATTTTTTATTGCTTTTCTTAATGTGTTTTGTGGGTTCTGTGCTTCTCCAGCTGTGATGCCGACGAGTTCTACACCCTGATAAGATGCTGTTACCAGGCACAAGGCAAATAACCAGCCTTTCCAACCACCGGCAAAGAAACCGCCATTCGCCGTAAGATTTTTTAAGCCAATGGCTACGCCGTGGTTACCAATACCAAAGAAAATCAAACCAAATCCTATTATGATCATAACTACAATTGTGACAATTTTAATTAAAGAAAACCAAAACTCAAACTCGCCGTAGAACTTAACTGAAGTCAAATTAGCAGCAGCTAGAATAGCCACACCAATTAAAGCCGGAATCCAGGCCGGTAAAGCTGGAAACCAGTAATGCATATAAATACCGAGAGCGGTAACTTCCGACATACCGATAGCTATCCACATAAACCAGTAACACCATGCTGTCATATATCCAGCCCAATGAGATATGTATTTATTTGCATAATTTGCAAATGAACCTGTCAATGGTTCGAGGTAAAGCATTTCTCCCATGATTCTCATAACTATGTACATGGCAATGCCGGCTACTGCATAAGCCAATAGTACCGATGGTCCTGCCCATTTGATCGTGCTAGCCGATCCCATGAACAAGCCTACGCCAATTGTGCCGCCTAAAGCAATCAATTCAATATGACGTGCTTTTAGGCCACGTGTTAATTCTTTTTCTTCCACGTAAAATATCTCCTTTCAAAAATGCCTATTAATTAATAGATTAGTTCTTTTCTAAAGACACTTGTTTATTATTGTACAAATAATATGTTATCATAACTTTAGGATTTTTTTTAATTTTTGTCGTAATTTTTTTAATTTTTGAGTAATTTCATCATTTATTACTGTTTATTTTTAGGCAAAAAAAGGGAAGTCTTATCACTCCCTTTTTAATATACCCTTATTCATTTAGCTAAAGCTCAAAAAACTTTGTTGCAACATTTTTGCAAAATTTGCTGTCATGCTCCACAAATAATATTGTTGGTGAATATTCAAGCAGTAACTGTTCTATCTGCATCCGTGAGATAATATCAATAAAATTGAGTGGTTCATCCCAAATATGCAAATGAGCTTTCTCACAAAGACTTCTTGCAATCAATGCTTTTTTCTTTTGGCCTCCGCTAAAAGATGACATATCCTTTTCAAATTGAATTCTTGAAAAATCAAGTTTTCTTAAAATTGCCTTAAAAAGACTTTCATCAATATTCTTTTCTAAAGCATAGTCAGTTAAGTTGCCCTTAAGATGCGAGGTATCCTGTGATACATAGGATATTTTTAGTTTACTTCCTTTTCTAAAAGTACCTGTATATTTTATATCCTCGCCACAAATAAGTTTGATAATACTTGATTTTCCTGAGCCATTTTTACCTTTGAGTGAAATTCGGTCACCTTGCTCTATACTAAAACCAACATCTTCGCAAACTATGGTATCACCATAGAAAATTGAAACATTCTCAAGTTCTACAAGTTTATTTTTATGATAAGCAAGTTGGGAAATCTTTAAGCTGTCAGAGCTTTCAATATTTTTGAGAAGCTTAGACTTTTCATCAATAGCAGCCTGCTGTCTGTTTTTGATCGACTTAGAACGTTTCATCATTTTAGCAGCCTTATGTCCAACATAACCTTTATCAAGCTTGGAACCAGAGTTTGTTATTCCTTTTTTTGATTTTTCCACTTCATTTGACCAATTACTTGATCGTTTGACAGACTCCGATAAATGAATAATATCTTTTTTAAGCTTTTCATTTTCTGATAATTCAAATCCATCCTGATTTTTTTTATTTTCCCACCAGCTAGAGAAATCACCTTTTTGTATTTCTATATTTGTCTTATTTATTGATAGAATATGATCAATACAATTGTCCAAAAAAGCTCTATCATGTGAAATTAAAATAAATCCTTTCTTTTTTCTCAAGTAATTGCTGAGATTTTTTCTAGCTTCAATATCCAAATGATTTGTAGGTTCATCAATAAGCAGGAATGAATTCTCCTTCAAAAACATAGCTACTAACAGTACTTTGATTTGTTCTCCTTTTGATAGTGTATAAAATTGTCTGTATAAAATATTATCATCTATAGATAACAATGATAATTCTTTCATTATTTCCCAATCCATTAAATTTGGACTGATTTTCTTTATGATATCTACGGTAAAATCTTCTTGTTCCTGTACTTCATATGGAAAATATTCAAAAATTACATTAGCTGAAATATTTCCAGCATATTTATATCTTCCAAGTAAAAGATTCAGAAATGTAGTTTTTCCTCTTCCATTTCTTCCGATAAAGCCCAATTTCCAATCGGTATCAATTTGAAAGCTTACATTTTCAAATATATTATCATAACTGCCTTCATAAGCGAAGGTCAGATTTGTTACATTTATTAAAGACATATTTTTATCCTCCTTTGCAATTAAAAGTACAAATAACAAAGTCGGAAAGATAGGCAACTTTATTATTACTCCATATAAATGTCACCTGAATTATCCGGCTTTATATGAAGATTATCATGTGTTAACCATGTATCCTTATTACTCATAATATCATTGATCCTCCTTATTCCTATTATTTATAAAAAATAAAAGCTGCAAGAAATTATTATTCTTACAGCTCATAAATATACATAGTTACGCTAATCTTTATAACATAATCGTATAACATTAAGAGAAAAAAGAACAACTTTCTTGCATAAGTACAATAAAAAACAGATCATATCTGCTTATCTTTCTGTTACATCGCACTTTAATAAATTAGCAAGAAAATTTAATCATCTTTTCAACTCCAATCAATATATTATCCAAATTATATCATATTTAATTTCACAATACAACAAATAAAAATTCAATATCTTTTTATTTCTAAGTTAATTATTGAGATAAAATTTCTTGGTATTCACATAGAAATTAATAGCAAAGAGAAAAAGCACCCATCCAACCAAGAATAGTGACTTTCTCTAAAACCAAATATTAATTTAAATTCATCCAATAGCCCTAAAACAAAATAAACATTTATTTTTATTCAATAAACTTTGTATCTAAAAAAGCCGGATGTCAAAATGAATGTCAAATATTCCTAAACCGTTGGTATGTATGGTGGAGGCGAGGGGAGTCGAACCCCTGTCCGAAAGCAGAAACGCTTGAGCATCTCCGAGTGCAGTCCTTATTTTAACATTCCCTCCATCAGACGCCTAAGGACAGGCTTCTGACTTCAGTAGCTTCATAAATTCCGTTTCCAGGTCAAAGCTTTCCTGGACTCGGGACCCCGCTATCGACGCCAGACCCTGGATCGCGGGAAGTCCAGGCTGACGGCTAGCAGACTATGCTGCTAAAGCTAAATTTTCGTTATTGTTTGCGTTTATATTTAAACCCCATAGTTTTTTAACGCGGGTCCACAGGTTCCCTCGACTCGCTTCTCAAACCCAACTTGCCCCCGTCGAAGCCAATACGCCCCCATGATAAGACAAGTACTGAGTTAGATAACTCTAATGCAGTAACTTATTATATCATCTAAAATCATATAAGTCAAAATTAATTTTTAAAATATTTGAGAATTTAGTTTTTCTTATCAAACCCTTGAGATTTTTTCATTTTATCACCTGCATCCTCAAATTGATTACTTTTCTTTCTCAATTTGATAACAGCAGCTATACATATTCCTGCCAAAATTAAGGCTATTAAAAGTGCCCACCATGGGAAACCTGATTTATCTTCAATTACCTGTATAGCAGAGCTAAATGTAACCGGCACTTTATTATCCTCTGAATCACTTACTGATATATTATTAACTCCTTTTTTATTATCAATAACAGATACCTGTCCTTCTATTTTTTTTAGGTTGTCTGTATCACTTAAAACTGATTTTAAAGCTTTCAAATTAGAACTATTGTCATAAGTTATTACATATACTCTTTTATAAAAATTCCAGGGTGATCTAACTACCTGTACTACTGTCTTATTTTTCAAAGTTTCCGGCACCACCTGAATTCCATCTTTAATTCTAAATTTGTTATTTCCTAAAGGCACTATAGGAATTGAATTTTTAATTTTATCTGGAAGCTTGATATTATTAAATGAACCTATAAAAATCATATCTTCATCTTTCTGTTTCCTAGTCGGTTCACTATCCCCATTTAATACATCAAAATCAAATACTTCTTTAGAATTTTGTCCCGCACGACTGGCAATAATTGCTGCTGTATCTAAGTCATCATTATTAATATTTTTTGAAAACGACATTAAAATTTTAGGTTGTTTATTTTCATTATACGTATTAAAATATGGGAAGTTGTCAAGTGATGGCTGAATAATTAATCTTCCAGGGACTAAACATACCTCGGAATTTGAATTTATATATGTCCACGCACTATCATAATAATCTTTAGAACAATCTATTTTTCCTATATAATTGTATACTTCAATATCTACCTTTATTACAGGTTTCTTTAAAGCACTATCTGGAATTTGAACTTTCAAACTGCCGTCTTCCGCATTAGAATCTGATAACTTTGAATTATTTATAACTTTTCCATCTATATATATAGTTAGCAGTGATCTATCCGAAAGCAGTATTTTGGAATGCTTGAACTTTAAATTTATATAAGAACCACTTCCAGCTTGTACACCATTAGGCTGTACAAATGAAAAACTAGTTCTCTGATGAAAGGCTCCTGCCAGGTTTACGTCAGAATATCCCCAATCAGAAAATCTATATAATCCTTTTTTATTCTGGATAAATTTATTATATTTGCTGCTTACTTTGGAATCCACAGTTAATGAATTATCTTTTATTTGTTTTAAAAGTGAATTATTGCAAATAAAGTTTGCAGCTTTATTAATCCCCTCCTGATTTTCTCCACTTATAACAGTATTATAATAGGGATTTTCCTGTGATTTATTTGAAATTGATAAAAATCCCTGATTTTGGTTTAAATTTTTATTTTCCTTCAATTTATCAATTGGTGCAATTAATATAGAATTTGCAGTAGACTGTTGATTCAAATTATCTCCAACATTATAATTTATCAAGTTTCTATCTGAATACAAACTGCCAATTGAAGAACTTAATTTCAAGAGATCTGAAATCAAATCATTATTTTTCACTTTAGGTAATACAAAATTAGATGTTAGATATTGTTTGCTCCCAAAATCCTCAAAATAAGAAGAATAGAAATCTGAAAGTGTTGGTGAATATAAGCTCTTATCCGATATATGTATTTTAGAATCATTATATATAGTAACCCAGTTGCCTGGATTATCAATATCTGCACAATCTCCTATTATAGAACGGTGATCACTTTCAATTCTAATTTCATTTATTGCTCCTACTTTTAATTTATCAATAGGTATACTTACCTTCCAGTAATTTGGAGATGTCTTTTGTATATTACATATCCATTCCGTATCAATAGGAACTCCATTAACACTCAATGATATGTTTGAAAGATTACTTATTAAAGTATTGGAAATAGCATAATGTATGGTGACATAGCAATCATTGTTTAGTACAGCATCTTTCGGGATATTTAAAAAATATGACGCTGCACTTTTAGGCATATTGAAATTTTGGTTTTCACTAAAAAGCTGTATGTCATAACTGTGTGCTGCAGCACTATTACTTGCTGCAGCTGATACATTTTTATTTAAAAACATAAAAGAAATTATTAGACTTGCAAGAATTATGAAAAAACACTTTTTATTCACTTTTATCCTCCTTAAGTATTAATATTCCTATTTAAAGATGTGTCATTTCTCTTTGATGTCAATCCGTGATCAGTCTTCTCCCAATAAAAAGGATTTTTAATGAGCTGAAATAATGCCTTATATGCAGCAGCACTCATCAATATCCAGTATATAGGAGTCAAAAGTGCATACTTAATCAATCCATAAGAAAATGGTTGTTTTTTCTTAAGTGCACAATCTCTTATTACCCAGTACATACCAACTGTATTTGTGTATGTAAACATAAAATTTCCAAAGAAAAGTTGCAAGGCTGCAATATAATAAAATATTCCAGGAAATAGTGACCTTATCCACAAATCCTTTGTAACATACCACCATATAAGCATTAACCAGAAAAATGGATTTATAATAGGTAAAAGTGGTGTACCCAATACCATAGCTTGATATCCTATAAAACCTTCAAGTCCCAATGATTTATAAAGCTTGATTGGATGTCTCATATGTACAAGCCATGTCTGCATATACCCCTTTATCCATCTAGATCTTTGCCTGATCCAATTTCCTAAACGTGAATTTGCTTCTTCCCAGGTACGGGAATCTACAACCGCAGTTTTATATCCTTTTTTAAAAAGCCTAACACCTAAATCAGCATCTTCTGTTACATTAAAGGGATCCCATGCACCAACTTCCCTCAAAAAATCTATTTTAAAATGATTAGATGTTCCACCAAGTGGTATAGGTGTCTTCAACTGCATAATGCCAACCAAAAGGAGCTCAAACCACATACTATACTCCTGAGTAAACCATTTTGTGAGTATATTCTGGTTACTGTTAAAATAATTAAGTTTAGCTTGTATACACACAAATTCATCTGGTAATTTTTTATAACATAAATAGACTTTTTTAAGTTGGTCTGGTTCAGGTCTATCCTCAGCATCATATATAACAACATATTCTCCCTTTGCCCTTATCAATCCATAATTACACGCCTTAGGTTTAGTTTTCGGCTTACAAGTTGGAACAATAATAGCTCTATAATTGCTTGGCAAATCCATGTTGTTTACAACCTCAATGGTTTCAGTATCATCTTTTTCAAGAAGTATACAAACATCTAATTTATATTGTGGATAATCAATATTCTGTATATTTTTAATCAAACCTTTTATAACTTCTTTTTCCTTATAAACTGGAACAAGTATAGTATATATAGGAAGTTCCTTTTCATCAATTTCGTCTAATTCTTCCTGTGTAAATCTAAGTTGTGCATCTCTGTTTGCTCCTTTTATGACAATTAAGAGTTTTAATACGGTCATAATAGCATAAAGAGCCTGAAAAAAGAGATTTATCGAAAAAAGTGCAGCTTTATAATTTGAAATCATCATTATAATAAGTGTCAATATAATAATTACCATAACTATTTGCTGACTTTTAGAAAAAGTTACTATAGCAGAATTCTCTGGTTGTTCATCATATAATTCAAATACACTCTTCTCTGTTTGAGTATAGCTATAAACTTGATCCCAAAAGTTATCTATTTCAATCATTGTGGCCAAAACTTGCTCTACAGGTTTATCTAAATAGGATTCAATTTCTTTAATATCATCTTCAGATAGTATCTCCCTCACTGCAAGCAAATACGAATTTTCTCGTTCATTTATAATTATTGCATTATACTTAAGTGCAACTTCATAGGGAATTTTTTTTGAACTTCTAAAATCAATGTTTTTGCCTATTCTTCCTATATTATTCTGGGTGGCTAAATCTCTATATAAATCTTCCGGTGTTATATATTTTAAAAATAAAAGTACGTCTCCTAATTTACCTCCGCTTTTTCTCTGAAGTTTTATCGCTTCATCAAGTTGTTCCTTTGTTATCCTGCCTTTATCCACAAGCATTTGACCTATAGGTATTCTTTGTTTGTTATCTGTTTTTAAAAAATCCTCTAATTGCTTTTCTGTAATATATTTAAGATATACAAGAATATCGCCTATACGTCCACCATTATCCTTTTGATAACTAATAGCATTATTTAATTGTTGTTGATTAATAAACTTTGCCTGAAGCAATCTCTCTCCAAGTCTTGAAAACTTACTTGTATTTATAAAGCTCTCCAGGTCTTCTGATGTTATAAATTTATTCTTAATCAGTATCTCACCCATGAGTCCACCGTGTTTTTTTTGATATTCAACGGCAAATTTCAGTTCCTCCTCACTTATATACCCCCTATTTAGAAGCCTATCGCCAATTTTATCAATATTCTTTGGCACCATATATCACCTCTTAGTCTTTAATTTGGAATATTTTGTACCCTTCAAATTCTTTTTTTAAAGTACACCAGTCAGCACCATCTTTATATAAGTAATGGTATCTCCTATTAAATGCATCTAATGACCCAATGCCATCATCCGGATCCGGTACTATTATATAATTAATTCCGTATTTTGCAGGGTTGTCCAAATACTGATTAAAGTTTAAGCTGCTGCTTACAACAAGATTATCAATATTTTTCACATTTAAAATAATTGCGGAAGTTAAAAATGAATCCATCATTATCTTTTCATCCGGAAGTTCTTCATTTATATATTCAGAAATTTCTTTTCCTTCCTGATTAGCTAAAACATAGTGCTCTTCTACAGCAATAACTGGATCTGAAAGTGCTCTTCCAGTTAATATTGACGAAATAATCAATGCTGCACATAGTATTTTAAAAACTGTCGGTCTAAATATTTTTTTAACTCCTGACAGTTCATATGGAAGCCATGCAATACATATAGGCAGTGAATAAGAAAAAAATCTAAACCAGCCATAAGAACTTCCTTTAACAAGCATTAGAAAATGAAAAACCAACATAGTTACCACAAGTATACAAAGTATAAAAAAATCACTTTTAAATATTTTTTTATTTGCTGATCTAATTAGTATAAATGCAAAAAATAGCGGTAAAAATGGTATAGCTCTTTGAATAACGTATTCTATAGCTTTTATAGGTGATTCAATTGAAGTAGTAAGCTGGCTCTGTGATGTATTAGAATAAACTGAATTTAGAAAGTACAATGGGTTTCCAGTAATTGTCCAATTTAAGAATATCCACAACAATATTCCATAAATCATAGGTGCATACAGGACAATAGCCGTACCCTCTGCATAATGATATTTTTCTCTTTTTATATTAGATGGAATGAATTTTTTCTCTTTTTCACTGAAGAATATATTTATTAAAACTCCAATACCAACTGCTGCTGCAAATGGCATTGCCTCATATCTGCAAAAAAAAGCAAAAGTTAAACCAAATGCAATTTTTATAATATACTCAGGACTTCCTTCTCTCATCCATAAAGTCATATTTGCTACAATATAAATAACAGCTGCGAAAAAAGTTTCCTCACTCATTCCATTCATTCCATAAAAAAATATAAAAGGATTTGTAACATATAAAAGAATTATACATATTGAATATTTTTTTGATATATTGAATCTGGTAAAAACCCGAAACAATAATAAAGCACTAAAAGCTGATGAAGCTGCTGTTACTATTACAGCTGAAATACCAGATGAAACTATAGGTCTCCAAATTTTAGATAATTCCACAAATGGCAATTGAAATATACTTGGCAGTGGATTCCATACAAAACCTATAGATGCAAGTCTAAAAGGTTTTACATAAAGAACATAGAATGCATTGGCAGTTCTGCTAAAAGCATCATTTAATAATATACCTTTGAAATAACTAAAATAAATACCACCAATAAGTTCTGCAATAAATACTGCTAAAAACATTATTAATGAATCCCTCATTGGTAATTTTGAAAATATACTTTTGTTATAACTCTTTGCCATAATTGTTTAAAAGCTCCTTAAATTATTTTTCCATGTCCATAGTCTATTTAAATTATAATTCCATAGTACTGCTCCACAAATGCCAATTAAATTTGCAACATTATAATTGACTTTTAATTTGTAATGCAAAGAACTTAATATAATTATGTTGATAATTATACCACAGGATGATATAGTTAAAAATTTGAAAGCCTCTGCAAAAAATTTCTCAGTTTTTTTATCTTTCCATGTGATATTTCTATTTAAAATAAAGTTTCCAATCATAGCAATTACGGCCGAAAACGTTCCTGAAATACTTATATTAAATCCACAAAATACAAAAATATTATAAAATATCATATTTACAATTACGCCTAAACAGCCCACAATAGCAAATACAAATATCCTTCTATCATCCACACTATCTTTTACTAATCTAAATATATGTTTTAAATAATTTATCTGCTCAATAAAAGACATTTTTGAATTTCCATAATCTCTTTTTTCAAATTTATATGGTATCTCTTTTACCTTGCTGTATTTTCCACGGACTAAAATTTCCATAAGTATCTTCCATCCTACAGGACTTAAAACAATTCCATCCAATATCTTCTTCTTAAATGCAAAAAATCCTCCAGTAGGATCACTTATATTCCTCAGTTTTTTTAAAAATAGCTTTCCAATAGCCGATGCAGTGTGTGAAATTATTTTTCTAAAAATGTTTAATCCATCTTCATCTCCACCAGTCAAATGTCTACTAGGAATTACTATGTCATATTCTTCTATATTCTTGATCATCTCAGGTAATAATTCAGGAGGATGCTGCAGATCTGAATCCATAACTACAATGATATCTCCTCTACTCATATCTATTCCTGAAACTACAGCTGTTGCCAGACCTCTCTCACCTGTCCTGTGTGAATATTTAATATTTTTATACATATTTTTTAATTTTTCTAAATATTCAATAGTATTGTCTGAACTGTCATCTACAAATATGATTTCGTAGTCATAAATATTATCAATTGCAGTTTTTATTCTATCTACAATTTTTATAACATTTATCTTTTCATTAAATGTAGGGATTATTATACTCACCATAGAATTCCCCCCCCTTAAAGTTATATATATTTAATTTAACTTTAAAAAATACAAAAAAATAAGCCAACTAGCTAAAAGTTGGTCGGTTGCACTACTAGCTCACTATATATAAAGTGCCCAAATAATTATATAGCTCTACAATTTTAATATATATTAATGCTATTATTATACTATTATGTTATATAATGAACAAGAGAAAATATTAAAATTTAATTTAAAGCTCTTGACATTATAAAAAATGCGGCATATAATTATGAAAAAGTCAATAATAAATATGTTGATTGAGAAAAGTAAATTCTATAGTATTTAGTAAGAGAACTTATCATTTGCTGGGAGATAAGATTTACAAAAGAATTGAAAATCACTCATGAGTAGTTAGCTGAAGGTATACTTTATTGTGTAGGCACGACCGGTAGCAACCGTTATATTGTCAAATATTGAACAGGTTTTCCTGGAGATATTTTACGAGGGGTTGCTTTTTAAGTTTACAAGTAGAGTGGTACCGCAGGTTTTAGAACCTGTCTCTAAATTAATTGAGACAGGTTCTTTTTATTTTATAAAAAATTATACAAATAAATTGGGGGCAAAAAAAATGAGTAATTACAGTGTATTTTTACCAAGCTATAGTATAGGAGATGACGTTTATAAAGAAATTCCTAAAATCTGCGAAGCATATGGAAGGAAGGCTGTAGTAGTTGGGGGCAAAACAGCAATGGCAAAAGCCAGAGAAGCACTATTGGAAAGTGTCAAAGGTTCAAATATAGAAATATCGGATTTCGTATGGTTTGGTGGGGACTCGACCTACGAAAATGTTGAAATGCTTAAGAAAAATCCAGTAGTTGCAAATGCTGATATGATATTTGCAGTTGGTGGTGGAAGAAGTGTTGACACAAGCAAAACCATGTGTGATCAGACTGGTCAGCCAATATTCGTATTTCCGACAATAGCTTCAAATTGTGCTGCCATAACAGAAACAACAGTAATTTATGATTCCAATCATGTATTTAAAGAATTATATTTTCCTAAAAAACCGGCAACACATTGTTTTATAAATACAAAAATAATAGCAGAAGCACCAAGCAATTTTATCTGGGCAGGTATAGGTGATGCATTGTCAAAAGAATATGAATGCACATTTTCATCAAGAGGTGATGAACTTGACCACACCAATCTTTTAGGTGTTGATATAAGTCGTAATTGTGTAGAACCTCTTTTAAAGTATGGTAAAAAAGCCTATGAAGATGCCAAAGCTCACAGAGTATCAGAGGAATTAGAACAAGTAATTCTTAACATAATAATTACCGCAGGACTTGTATCAGTTCTTGTAATAAATGATTACAATAGCTGCCTCGCTCATTCAGTATATTATGGATGCACTACACTGGAAAAGATAGAAAAAAATCATTTGCACGGTGAAGTAGTTTCCTATGGTGTACTGGTTATGCTTACATGTGACAAGCAATTTAAAGAACGTGACAGAGTTTATAGTTTCAACAAAAATCTCGGACTTCCAACCTGCTTAGCCGATATTGAAGTAGAAGAAAAAGACCTTGACAAAGTGCTTGACAAGGCAATGGAAACAGGCGATATAAAACATGTTCCTTATAAAATAACAAGAGAAATGATTTATAATTCAATAATGGATTTAGAAAAATTAATGTAGTGCTCTATATTAAAATGTAGTAAAATTTGTGTAAAAACAGATTTTACTACAAATATAGTCTTGTTCCAATTCTTCTGTCAAATTCCGACCAACTGCCAGGTTCTGTTTTATCCTTTGCTTGAGAGATCTTATTCATGGTAGCATCTATGGAATCGGCATAATTAACTATAAATGATTCTTCCATTCTCATTTCTCTTGGAGAACCATATTCAAGCTTTCCATGATGTTGAACAATACAGCCTTTTATCCTGTTAACAAAATCTTCTGAATAAAATTCAGGATTTTCTCCTACAGCTTTATCTATTAATTCTACTCCAATAACAATATGTCCTTCCATTTCTCCTCTAAGTGTGTATTTAAAAGGGCCATCATAGTATAGTTCATAAATTTTACCAATATCATGTAATTTTGCTGCAAGTACAGCGGTTTCCGTTCTTCTGCATCCATATCTTTCACAAAGCATAATAGTTAAATACATAACGTTTAGTGTATGTTCTGCAAGTCCGCCTATATAGTTATGGTGCATAGAAACTCCACCTATGCCTCTTTTAAACTTATCCAGAAATGTTTCATCCTTAAAGAAATAATCATTCAAAGCTCTGCCTTCCCTTGAAATAATATATTTCTTTGTATATAATTCAATCTCGTCCATAATCTCCTCAATAGGCCTCTTTACTGTTGGAAGATAATCTGAGAGATTATAATCGGAAATAAGTTCATAGTTTTTTACATCCAGATTTCTATCTTTAGTTCCTTCAATCTCCAGAACTGCTCCTTCTTTAATATCAATACCATCCTTTTTATGTGGTATGTTAGCCTTTATTTCTCCACTTTTATCTGCCAATATGCATACAATTCTGGCAGGATCTCTAAATAATATTTTCATTGCCATCAACGATATTTTTATATTTTCATCACTTTTTATATCACTTAAAAAATTCTCTTTTTTAATCATATTTTCCTCCAAATTAAACGATTATAATTTATATTTTAGCATACATTTATTTTAACTAAAAGTGCACTGTTTATTCTAAAACATAAATTATTTCTCATTAAGTTAGCAAATTTGCTTATTATATGAAAAGTAGCAGCTATCCAGACACATCTAATGGAATAATATTCTTGCATATTAAAATTAATCATTATATAATAAGTATTGTTATTATGCGAACATTATACATACTAATAATTCGTGCAAGGAGGATTAACAATGAAAAAAACTGCTTTATTATGTTTGGCAGTAGTACTATGTTTGAGTGGCTGCGGCTCATCCAAGACTGCAAACAAAAATGTTAAAAATATTCAAGAAACTGCCAGTGACCAATTTTTAATGGGTGGTAAGATTTCAACAAATGAACAAGCTGATGTAAGTTCAAAAGTTTCAGCAAGAGTTTCTCAGATATCAGTTGATTTAGGTTCAAAGGTAAATCAGGGAGATGTCATCATAAAACTTGATACAAAAGACTTACAAGGTCAGGTTGATCAAGCTGAAGCTGCTGTAAATACCGCACAGGCAAATTTGACAAATGCACAAAACAGTACACGTCCGGAGCAAGTGGCACAAGCTCAAACTGCTGTGGATAATGCCTCTCAAAGTTATCAAACTGTTAAAAAAAATTATAATCGTGTACAAGCTCTCGTTAATTCAGGTGCAGCAGCCCAGCAGGAACTGGACTCGGCACAGCAGCAATTGTCAAGTGCAGATGCCCAATATAAAACTGCCCAGGAACAGCTTTCCATGTTAAATAATGGTCCTACGAAATCAGCTATAGATGTATATCAAGCTCAAGTTACGCAATCTCAGGCTGCTTTAAAAACTGCCCAGACTGCCCTAAGTAATGCAACCATTACAGCACCAATTTCAGGAACAGTAAATTCAAGGAACATCAATGTAGG
Source organism: Clostridium algifaecis (assembly GCF_017874415.1). Classification (GTDB taxonomy): domain Bacteria; phylum Bacillota; class Clostridia; order Clostridiales; family Clostridiaceae; genus Clostridium_B; species Clostridium_B algifaecis. The sequence goes on along the minus strand of NZ_JAGGLM010000016.1, from coordinate 17,621 downwards.
AGATATGGCTGCTCCAGGTACTGCAATTCTTTCAATAGTTAATTCGAGCAATCTATACGTAAATGCCTATGCGCCGCTTGAAATAGTAAATAAACTTACCGTAGGTCAGGAGGTAAGCGTTAAAGTATCTGAAATACCTGACAAAGAATTCAATGGTAAGATAGCTGTAATAAATTCATCACTAAATCCTGGCAACAGAGATATTTTGGTCAAAGTAACCTTAACAGATAAAGATTCTTCATTAAAACCTGGAATGTTTGCAGAAGTAGGATTAAAAAATTAGAGAAAGAGGGCATTTTAAAATATGAAAAATAATCGTAAAGCTTTAATTATAGGAATTCTGATAGTAATTGTAGCAGCTTTAGGTGGAATAGTTTTTTATTATTTATATCAAAACACCCATTACGTTTCAACAGATGATGCCAGAGTTAGTGCTGATCTTGTCAATGTAACACCACAAATTAGTGGTAAATTGCTGGAGCTTAATATAGAAGATGGAGATAAAGTTATAAAAGATCAGATACTTGCCCGTCAGGAAACAACAAACCTTCCTGATACAAATATAGACCAATCTCTAATAAGGTCTCCTATAGATGGTATAGTTATTAAAAAACAGGGTACTATAGGTGAAATCTGGTCTCCTGGTCAAACCATAGCAACACTTATAGATCCAAATAAACTGTACATAACAGCTGACATAGAAGAGACAAAACTTGGCAAAATAAGAGTTGGACAGGCAGTTGATATTACCATAGACCAATTTGGTTCCCAAAAATTTACCGGGAAAGTCAAATCCGTAGGAGAAGCAACAAATTCAACCTTTTCACTTATCCAATCATCAACTAGTGGAACATTTACAAAAGTAGTACAGAGAGTACCTGTAAAAATTCAACTTAATAAATTTAACAATAAGATATTACCGGGAACTAATGCTGTTGTAAAAATTCACATAAAGTAGTAGGAGTGATATAATGGAAGAAAAGAACAATAATTCATTTTTTACCAGCTGGCTAGCATTAATTGTAATTGTAATTGGTACATTTATGGCTGTACTTGATGGTAGTATAGTTAATGTAGCCCTTCCAAAAATAATGAATGTTTTTGGTGCTTCTACAGATGATGCCAAGTGGATAATTACAGCATATACACTGGCAGAAGGTGCAATCATACCACTGACAGGATATTTGGAAGAAGTTGTAGGTAGTAAAAAAGTTTATATATTTGCACTTACCACGTTTACAATAGGTTCTCTATTATGTGGACTATCATGGAATATAAACTCCATGATAGCTTTTCGTACATTTCAAGCTATAGGCGGAGGAATGATAATACCTGTTGGAATGACTATAGTATACAGTATATTTCCAAAAAATAAAATAGGACTTGCAATTGGAATCTGGGGAATAGCTTCTATGGCGGCTCCTGCTGTAGGTCCAACAGTAGGTGGTTATATCGTAGAGACACTTGACTGGAGAATCATATTTTATTTAAATATTCCAATAGGAATTATTGGAGTATTTATGTCTACTTTTCTATTGAAAGATTCAGGAGACAGAAAATTTAAATCTTTTGATATTATAGGCTTTTTATCATCTACAATTGGTATAGTATCTCTGCTTTATGTGCTTGGAGAATGGACTTCTATCGACTGGAGTAAGATGGAATATCCATTGCTGCTTGTTCTAGGTCTTTTAAGTATGGTATTGTTTGTTGTAAATGAACTCACACATCCAAATCCACTAATTGATTTAAGAATTCTTAAATTAAGAGATTTTAGCATAAGTTTAATTGCAGTTTCTGTATTATGCATAGCTTTAATGGGAGGTACATATATACTTCCGCTATTTCTGGAAAATGTGAGAGGATATACTGCTATGGAAACCGGACTGATTATGCTTCCACCTGCACTTGTAGTTGGTATTTTAATGCCTATAAGTGGAACTTTATTTGACAAGGTCGGAGTAAAGCCACTCGCTATACCAGGTATTTTAATACTTGGTATAAGTTCATATCAGCTTGCGGCTGCCACAAATATGAATTCAAGCAAGGATTATATAATACTTATAAGTTGTTTGAGATCTGTAGGACTTGGACTTGCGATGATGCCTATAAATACTATTGGAATGAACGCCCTGCCTCAGAAATTTGTTGGTAAAGGTTCTGCCCTTTCAAGTACAATAAGACAGATAGCAAGCTCTATAGCCGTAACAATAGTATCAACAATTATGACAAGTAAAACAAATTATAATTATCTGAAATTATCTGAACAGATAAGTGTATATAATCATACTGCACAAAATACTATAAGCACATTGACAAATGCATATATTTATTCAGGGCAATCTAAAGGAACTGCCAGTGCTTCTGCTCTTAGCACTATTTCACAGATGCTTGAAGGTCAAGCATCAATAGATGCTATGGGATATGCTATGGCTGTCACTGCTGCTATGGCATTTGCTGCTGCGGTTTTAATCTTATTTTTCAGTGGTAAAAAAAGTACTTCAAAACAACACAAGAAAGGTGATAAAAATGTCACTAAAAAAGAACTTGCCAATTAAAAATGATGAATTAGTATCAGATCAAGCTTTTGAAATAATTCAATTATTAAAAAATATTCAAAAAATCATCAGAACTAAATTTGAAAAATGTGCAAAAAAATATGGATTTACATCCCCACAACTTGCAGTTATATTCCATCTATATAAAATGCCATCAATAACTCTTAATGAATTAAGCAATCATATGATGTTAACAAAAAGTACAGTCTCCGGCATAATAGATCGACTGGCTAAACGTGGTGTTGTAACTCGAGAAATACCGGAAGATAATCGCAGAATTGTGAGACTATCAATCTCAGAGGAATTTAAAAAAGATAATGATATAGCAATTATGAAACAGCATTTCTTATCAGATTTTATTTCTAACACTATAAAAGATATGGAACCAAAAGAAGTTGATAAGATTATAAACAATTTGAATGAATTCAGTTTAGCCTTAAAAAATGATGATTCTGATTAATATTTTAAACATAAAAAACTGTAGAAAAGTTAATATATAATATAGCTCAACTTTTCTACAGTTTAATATTATATTCATAATATTCATAAATAATTCATTATTATCTATATCTTTCTTTCATCTGTCTATCTATATCTCTCTTTGCAGCCTTTTCAAGAAGAGCATCTCTCTTGTCGTAATCTTTTTTGCCTTTCGCAACTGCCAAATTAACCTTAACTCTTCCATGCTTTAAATAAAGTGAAAGTGGTATTATAGTATATCCTTTTTGCGCGGTATATCCTACAAGTTTTGATATTTCTGTTTTATGAAGAAGTAATTTTCTAGCTCTAAGAGGATCTCTATTAAAAATATTTCCATTTTCATAAGGACTTATATGCATATTTCTTACAAATACCTCTCCATTTATTATATCCGCATAGCTATCCTTCAAATTAGCTTTTCCCTGTCTTATTGACTTTACTTCAGTTCCTACAAGTTCTATACCTGCTTCCATGGATTCCTCAATAAAATAATCGTGCCTTGCCTTTCTATTTTCAGCAAGAGTATTATTAGTCTTTTTTTTAATCATAAAATTCACCTTCTTATGAACTAACTTTCTAACTCATTAGAATCATCTTTTTTTATATCTTCCTTAATCAATTCAAAATATATTTCATGAGCTGACATATCCACCTTTAACACCCTGATTCTAACTTCGTCTCCCAATTTATAAGTGTTCTTGGTTTTTTCTCCTACAAGTGAAAGATGCCTGTCATCATATATATAATAATCATCAGTCATAGAACTTAAATGTACTAAACCTTCTACTGTATTTTTAAGTTCTACAAACATCCCGAAGCTAGTAACAGAAGATACAATGCCATCGTATTCCTCACCTATTCGTTTGCTCATATATTCAGCTTTTTTCAAATCATCTGCTTCTCTTTCAGCATCCTGTGCAACTCTCTCCATTTCTGAAGATTGCCTTGCGGCATATTCAACCTTCTTATCCAATTTCTTTACTTCATTTTCATCTAGCTGCCCATTTATAAATTCTTTAATTATCCTGTGGATAATTAGATCCGGATATCTTCTTATAGGAGAAGTAAAATGGCAATAATATTTAGCTGCCAGGCCAAAATGTCCAGTACACGTAGGAGAATATCGGGCCTGCTTCATGGAACGGAGAAGCAAAGTGCTTACTACAGTTTCTTCTTTCTTACCTTTTACTTTTTCTATAATTTCTTGAAGAGCCTTTGGATGTACTTCCTGCCCCCACTTTATAGTATATCCTAAGTTGTGTACAAATTCATTGAAATGCATGAGTTTTTCCTCATCAGGATCCTCATGTATCCTGTATACAAAAGGCATATTGCTCCAGAACATATGCTCTGCTATAGTTTCATTGCATACCAGCATAAATTCCTCTATTATACGGTTGGAAACTCCCCTGTCATAAGGTTTTATCTCAACTGGTTTTCCAAGCTCATCTAATATTATACTGCACTCCTGGAAATCAAAGTCTACAGCTCCCCTCGAAATTCTCTTTTTATATAGTATCTCTGCCAGTTTCCCCATTAATTTAAAATTATCCGTCAGATATCCATATCTGTCCATTACTTCCCTGTCTTCACCCTTCAATATCTTGCTTACATTATTATAAGTCATTCTTTCGGTCGTTTTTATTATACTTTCTACTATTTTATGATCTACAACCTTACCAGTATTATCTATTTCCATAAAGCAGCTCAGGGTAAGCCTGTCAACTTTGGGGTTCAGGCTGCATATTCCATTTGATAATTTTTTAGGCAGCATTGGTATGACTCTATCAAGCAAATAAACAGATGTACCTCTTCTTAAAGCTTCTTTATCAAGAACGCTGCCATCTTTCACATAGTTAGATACATCTGCTATATGAACTCCAAGATAGAAATTGCCATTTGGAAGTTTCTCAATAGATACCGCATCATCCAAATCTTTTGCATCATCACCGTCTATTGTAACTATAGTAAGATCCCTTAAATCTTCTCTATTCTTATATTCTTTTTCTGGAATCTCATCTGGAATGCTTTCTGCATAGCTTTCAACTTTTCCAGGGAATTCCTCCGGCAGATTATTTTTTTTGATTATAGTTAAAATATCTATACCTTTTTCAGTCTTCTTTCCAAGAATACTCACTACTTTTCCTTCATGATTTCTTCTGCCATCTGACCAATTTGTTATCTCAGCTATTACTACATCTCCAGTTTTTGCACCTTTTTTACAATCTTTAGGTATAAATATATCGTGGCTTATTCTTTTTTCCTCTGGAACCACAAATCCAAAGTTTTTGCTATCTTCGAAGGTTCCTATAATTGTTTTGTTAGCTCTTTCAATTATCCTTATTATTTCACCTTCACATTTTTTGCCTTTATTTTCTTGTTTTAAAATTTTAACTATAACCTTGTCACCATTCATGGCACCATTTACACCTGAAATAGGAACAAAAACATCTACACCTTCTTCAGGTATGACAAAGCCGTATCCTTTTTGATGGCCTTGATATTTTCCTGTTACAAGCCCCATTTTGTCAGGTACCCCATATCTATCGGTTCTGGTCTTTATTATCTGTCCCTGCTTTTCCATACTTCTAAGTACTTTTTTAAAATCCTTTCTTTCTTCTTTCCTCACTCCGAAAATTTTTTCAAGCTCTTTTATATTAGTAGGTTTATACGCCTTTTCTTCCATGAAATTTAAAATTGCTTCTGTTACATTCATGCATTTCACCACCTTTTATTATATTGATATAAATAAGGTAAAAATATTCAGTTATTTAATCATAGTATACCATAAAGTAAATTTTTATAAAAAATAAATACAGCAGGAAAACACTCCTCTGTATCTATATAAATAATTATTTTATCAAATTTTGAGCTATACATAGTAACGCAAATATTATAGCAAATATTATAGTTAATTTAGACAACATTGCTTCTGAAGTTCTGGATTTATTTCTTGAATAAAAACTTTCAGCAGATCCACCGGATATAAACCCGCTCAATCCATTAGTTTTTCCTGGCTGTACTAGTACAATTGCTATCAAAAGTATTGATATTATAACCTGTAATATTAAAAGAAAAGTATGCACCAAATCAACCTCCTAGTGTTTTACATAGTTTATATTCTATCACATATACATATTAATTTCAATTTTAGTATCAATATATATCCGAAAACTCCATGTTAATTTTTTCATCATTATTTTCATATAGGAAATCATCTTGATTATATTTTTCATCCAACACTTTTACAGGAATTTTTATTATAAATTCACTTCCGATTCCCAATTTACTTTTAACATATATTTTTCCGCCGTGCAATTCTACAAAAGATTTAACCAGATAGAGTCCTATGCCACTTCCTTCCCTTTCCCTTCTAAAGCTTTTGTTTACCTGTCCAAATCTTTCAAATATTATACTCATTTTATCCTCTGGTATACCTATTCCAGTATCTCTGACTTTTATTAATACAACATTTTCCTTGTCATTTATATTTACAAATATTCTTCCACCAGGTTTTGTAAATTTTATGGAATTTGATAAAAGATTTAAAATTATTCTTTCCATTTTATCTGAATCAACTGCCATTATTTTTTCTTCCACATCTGTGTCAAAAGTTAATTCTATCTTTCTACTTTCAAAATATGGGACTATGGATAACGTAATATCTTCAACTAAACTGACAATATCCCTATTATGTAAATTTAATTTAAGAAACCCGGAATTTATTTTAGTAATATCCAGTAAATTACTTATAAGTCTCATAAGCCTGTAACAATTCTGTTTCATTATCCTTAAATATTTGTTTTGTTTATTTTTAAACTCTTTTGAATTGAAATTTCTATTTAAGTCTAAAACTTGTATCGCAGAAAAAATGACATTTAGAGGTGTCTTTAATTCATGTGAAATATTAGCAAGAAATTCTGTAATCAATTTATTTAACTGCCTGCTTTTATTTAACAAATCAATATTCTTTTTTACATCTTTTTGCAATCTTTCAACTTGCTTTTCAGTAGTTATGTCATGGATAATACTTAGTATAGTTGGTTTTCCATCATATATAAAATATGTAGAAATATTCTGTACATCTACAATCTGACCATTACCATTCAAGATTTTTTGATAAAATGTATATCTTGATTGTTTTTCATTATATATTTTATACATTTCATCACTTACAAATTTCTTTCCCTTTTCCGGTACAAAATCATATATACACATATCACTTAACTTATTGTAATCAGAAATTCCAACAAATTTTGCAGCACTATCATTTATAAAGATAAACCTGCCATATCTATGTACAAAAATAGCATCTCTTGAATTTTCAATAAGTAAATTATAACAAATCTCATTATTTAAAAGCATTTGTTCCATATCCCTATGTTGAAATTCCTTGATAGTAAGTTCTTTATTTAAATTTTTCAATTCTTTATCTTTTTTCTTTAAATTATAATTTTCTATTTCTACATAGTGTCCTAGTGGCCATGCTGTAAGTATATATACAGCTGCTACAATCAAATCATTCTGGAATTGGAAATTCACTCCATTTTGTGAAACAGGAAAATATATCAAATCTATTGTCAATATAGAAAATGAAGATATTAAGGCTGTAACTATACCATATTTTAAACCAAGTTCAATAGTTGAAACAATAATTATAAATAAAAACATGAATTTATATTCGGGTACATTACCCTTATACAAAATATTAACTATTGAAAATAATGCCAGGAAAATCAGATCCTCAATAATTTGTTCCTGCTTAAAATATGCTGACCTAAATATTCTTTGAGAAAAAATATGTCCCAATAAATATATAAAAAGCATTGAACAAATTAAAAGTTCAATGATAAGTAATCTATTAATTCCATCATCTAAATGCAAATGCTTATCTTTTATGTAAAGTGTACTGTATATTATGATAAAACAAAATAATAATGAAACTAATTTTACAATGGATATAATATCATAAATTTTTTTCTGTCTTTCACTCCGTAAATATTTCATACAATTTCACACCTATACTTTACTAAATTTATTAGAAGTATAGGAATCTTTCCTATACTTCTTATGTTTTAGTTTTTTTTCAAGCATTCTGGTTCCTTAGGTTGATAAAGTAATTCATAACATGCTGAATCATGAGTTGAAAAAGCCTTACGTGTAAACAATTTTTTTGCAAATTTAGCAACAACCTTTTTAGCTGAATTTTTCATATTCTCACCTCCTAGATTAATTAGTATATTAATTTTATGCACAAAATATAAATCTATTGTTTATAATAAAATTATACATTGTCTATTTTATTTACTTAAAAAATTACTGCCTACATTGTTTTTTTTATATAAAAATTTATAACAAATTAATATTCCTAATAAAAACATTACTATAGATGGAAGAAAACATATATTTTTCAGTATAGAACTATTTAATAGCGTATGTGAATCATAAGTAGATATACTATTTAAAATAAAAAGATTTACTGTTTCACTTAATGAAAGTATAACTTGCAATATAATACAATATTGTATGCTTTGCATATATGATATTTTGTTTATTTTAACAGATATAAATACATATAATATAGTATTTAAAATTATATGAACACCAAACTGTATAGGAAGTATTCTTATGCAATAAATACCTATATCAAAAATAATAGTACTTAAAATTATATATTTTTCATCAAATTTTTTATTACAAAACAAATAGCTCGCAAAAACAAACAAAAACGCTTCTGGAATTCCTCTTAATAATACATCCAATAATGATATTTTTATCATATATCCATTTACCTTTCATATATTAAAATATACTATTACTTCACAAAAAATAATTTTTTTATCATTAAATCTATCCTTGATATAAACTTATATGCCATATTTGTAAGCGTAAATGACTGCCACATGACTCCAGCGCAAGTGCATACTATTATATTTAGGAATAATATATTATACGTATTAAAATAAAGTATCAAACATATAAAATCAATTATCAATATTATAAATATAAATAGGACAGAACTTCTTTTTAGCCTAATTATCATACTTTTGTCTACAATTGGTTTTGATTCAGTATCAGCTGGCGCTAATTTATAAATCAAATAAAAGCATATTATAAATATAAGTATTCCTAAAGTAACTATCAATTCAATGTTAAAATTTATAAATATTTTCTTTATAAGTAAACTAAGAGCAATACAAACTGATGTCCCAATTATTATACATCTAGCAGGAGATGTAGCATGTACACCTCCAGAATACTTTCTAAGTGAAGCAATAGTAAAAAGTACTATAATAGCTTCAATTAAAACTTTAAATATAAATCCAAATAAGAGAACCCAAAATATGCTTACAATTTTTTGTAATACACAAAATGCTCCATAAGAAACTATATCTTTTTCATCATTATCTAAATTTAAAGTTGAAGTTATTTTAAACCCTATCCTATTTGAAAGTCTTTCTATTAAGGACATTTAAACCTTCTCCCCTTTTCTTTTGTATAATAACATATGGCATATAAATATTCCCAGACAAAATAAAATTATTGATGGAAGAAAATATAAATTATTTAGCAAATCATTACTTAATATTGTTTTTGCATTACTTCCATATATATCATCTATAATAAAAATGTTTAAGATTTCACTTGAAAAAAGGATATATACTAATATAAAAGAATATTGCATTCCCTTTATAAGTGGAATATGATTTATATTAACTAATAAAAATGAATACAATACCATGCTTAAAATAGTATGAATTCCAAATTGTATAGGCAGCAGTCTTACAATATATATTCCAAGGGTTAAAATAACAGTACTTATAACAATGCGTTTTTTATCAAATTTTTTATGATAAAATAAATAACCAGAAAAAACAAATAAAAATGATTCCGGTGCACCTATTAATAATAACGTTAATAAAGATATTTTTAGCATGAATTATTTGCCTTTCATGAATTAAATCTACATTTTATTATAAAAGTTCATTGTCTGTCATAAAAATTATTTAATAATGCATCTTTTATATAATTATAACATTTAATTACTTAAAAAGTAATAATATATAATATTTTCATAATAAATAATTTATTACAAAATATTTATTTATTATTTATATTATGATAAAATACCTTTTTAAATATCATAAAAAAAGGTTATCCAACATATAGATAACCTTTTTTAGTCAATTAATTACTTTCTTTTTAAATTATAAAATGCATCAATTCCCCTATATTCAGCTACTTCTCCAAGTTCTTCTTCTATCCTGAGAAGTTGATTGTATTTAGCAACTCTTTCAGTTCTTGCCGGTGCACCTGTCTTTATCTGTCCTGCATTTACAGCTACAACTAAATCTGCTATAGTCGTATCTTCTGTTTCACCTGATCTGTGTGAAACTACAGCAGTATAACCGGCTCTCTCTGCCATTTCTATGGCATTTAAAGTTTCAGTAAGAGTTCCTATTTGATTTAATTTTATAAGAATAGAATTTGCTACGCCAAGCTCAATGCCTTTTTTAAGTCTGTTAGTATTTGTAACAAAAAGATCATCCCCTACTAACTGAATCTTATTTCCTAATTTTTGAGTTAAGACTTTCCATCCATCCCAATCTTCTTCTGCCATACCATCTTCAAGAGAGATTATTGGATATTTATTTGCAAGATCTACATAGAAATCTACCATCTGCTCAGGAGTTAGAACTTTTCCTTCCCCTTTTAGATTGTATTTACCATCTTCATAGAATTCAGATGAAGCTGGATCAAGTGCTATATATATATCTTTTCCAGGTTTGTATCCAGCCTTTTCTATAGCTTCAACTATCACCTGTATGGCTTCTTCATTTGACTTAAGGTTTGGAGCAAATCCGCCTTCATCTCCGACACCCGTGTCATATCCCTTGGACTTCAATATTGATTTCAAAGTATGATAAACTTCCGTACTCATTCTCATAGCTTCGCTAAAGCTTGGAGCACCTGCCGGCATTATCATAAATTCCTGAAGATCTACATTATTGTCAGCATGTTTTCCACCATTTAATATGTTCATCATTGGAACAGGAAGAACCTTTGCATTAACTCCTCCTATATACTGATATAAACTTATTCCCAAATGTGCTGCTGCTGCCCTTGCACATGCAAGTGAAACTCCAAGAGTTGCATTAGCACCTAATTTTGCCTTATTATCCGTACCATCAATATCTATCATAGTTTTATCTATTAAAACCTGATCGAATATATTCATCCCTATTAGTTCTTCAGCTATAGCATTATTTACATTATCTACAGCTTTTGAGACACCTTTTCCCTGATATTTCATCTTATCTTCATCTCTAAGCTCTACAGCTTCAAAAGCTCCTGTAGAAGCTCCTGATGGTACACCAGCTCTTCCTACAGTTCCATCTTCCAGTGCAACTTCTACCTCAACTGTTGGGTTTGCTCTTGAATCTAAAATCTGTCTTGCACTTACATCTACAATTTCTACATAGTCTTTCATAATATCACATTCCTTTCTAATTTTTACCATTTTGTTTAAATTAATTATTAAATCATGTAAACTTATAAATTGTGTAAATTAAAAAGTAAATAGTTAATAAATGTTTTACTATTTTTTAATAAGACTCTTTCCAGTCATCTCAATAGGTTTTTCAAGTTTCATAGCTTCAAGAATAGTTGGTGCGATATCTGCAAGCACTCCTCCATCTCTGAGTTCTTTAGCATCCTTTGCAACATAAACAAATGGTACAGGATTTGTTGTATGCGCTGTCATAGGCTTTCCTGTAGAATAATCTATTTCCTGCTCAGAATTACCATGATCTGCTGTTATGAATAAAGTACCATCTTTCTCTAATATCTTGCCCGCAATTTTGCCAAGGCATACATCTACAGTTTCAATTGCTTTTTTAGCAGCTTCAAAGATTCCTGTATGCCCAACCATATCTGGATTAGCAAAATTCAATATAATCATGTCATATTTATCTTCATCAAGCCTTTTTAAAAGTTCATCTGTAACTTTGTATGCACTCATTTCAGGCTGCAAATCATAAGTCGCAACTTTTGGTGATGGTATAAGAGCTCTGTCCTCATTTTTATTTGGTACTTCTACTCCTCCATTGAAAAAGAAAGTTACATGGGCATATTTTTCAGTTTCAGCTATTCTGAGCTGATTCTTACCCAGGCTGCTAACATATTCACCTAAAGTATTTTTATAGTGATCGTTTTTAAAAGCTACATCTACTCCTTTAATTTCGGCGTCATATTCTGTCATGGTTACAAATTCAAGATTTAAAGTTTCCCTTTTAAATCCATCGAATACTCTATCATTAATAGCCCTTGTAAGCTGTCTTGCTCTATCTGGTCTAAAATTAAAGAATATAACTGAATCTCCATCTTTTATAGTTCCTACAGCACTGCCACCTTTTTTAATTACTGTTGGGAGTATAAATTCATCTGTTTTACCATTATTATAAGAATTATCTACAGCTTCTATTGCACTTTCTGCTTCAACACCTTTTCCAAGTACTATAGCATTATATGCAAGTTCTACTCTTTCCCATCTCTTATCTCTATCCATAGCATAGTATCTACCTGATACTGATGCTATTTCTCCTACTCCAATTTCTTTCATATAATCTTCTAAGTCTTTTATATACTCTTTTGCAGAAGAAGGCGGTACATCTCTTCCATCTGTAAATGCATGAACATATACTTTTTTAAGTCCCTTTTGTTTTGCAAATTTAATAATTCCTTTTAGATGGTCTGTATGAGAATGAACTCCTCCCGGTGATACAAGACCTAATAAATGAAAAGCTGAATTATTCTTAAGTGCATTATCTGCTGCTTTATTAAGTGCCTCATTCTGAAAGAAATCTCCATCTTCTATGGACTTTGTTATTTTAGTTAATGCCTGATATATTATTCTTCCTGCTCCTATATTTAAATGTCCAACTTCTGAATTTCCCATCTGTCCTTCAGGCAAACCAACACTTAATCCACTAGCTCCAAGTTTAGTATGAGGATAACTTTTATAAAATTTATCAAAATTTGGTTTGTTTGCTGCTTTGACTGCATTTCCTTCTGTTTTGTCAGAAATACCAAAACCGTCAAGTATCATAAGCATTACTGGTGTTTTTTTCATATTTACCTCCAATTGTATTGCAAATTAATAATTTACTATCTTTGAGAAGTCCTGTGCTTTCAAGCTAGCTCCTCCAATCAAACCACCATCTATATCTGATTGTGCCATTTGAGCTTTTATTGTAGCAGGTTTTACAGAACCACCATATTGGATTCTTGTTTTTTCTGCTGTATCTTTTCCATAAAGTTTTGCAATTACGCTTCTGATATACGCTATTGTAGCATTTGCCTGCTCATCTGTAGCAGTTTTTCCTGTTCCTATAGCCCAGATAGGCTCATATGCTACTACTAATTTCTCAACCTGTGATTTTTCAAGTCCAGCAAGATCTAATTTTATTTGTTTTCCAAGAACCTCTTCAGTTACGTCTGCTTCTCTTTCCTCTAAAGTTTCTCCGCAACAGATTATAGGAATCAAATTGTGCTCAAATGCTTTCTTTACCTTCTTATTTATAGCTTCATCTGTTTCATTAAAATACTGTCTTCTCTCACTGTGTCCAAGTATTACATATTCTACTCCCAAAGTTTCAAGCATAGCTGGTGAAACTTCTCCTGTATATGCTCCACTTTCTTCAAAATGCATATTTTGTGCGCCAACTTTTATATTACTTCCCTTTGCTGCCTTAAGTACCGTATCAAGACATACAAATGGTGGACATACAACTACATCACACTTAGCATCTTTTACAAGTGGTTTTAATTCTTCAATTAATTTTGCTGCCTCATCAACAGTCTTATTCATTTTCCAGTTTCCTGCAATTATTGCTTTTCTCATATATACCTACCCCTTTTATATAATTTATAAATATTATTTATCATTCAAAGCTGCTATTCCTGGAAGTTCCTTTCCTTCTAAGAATTCAAGTGAAGCTCCACCACCAGTTGAAATATGAGTCATCTTATCTCCAAATCCTAACTGATTGACAGCTGCAGCACTATCTCCACCACCGATTATAGTAGTTGCACCTGATTCTGCCATAGCTTTAGCTACTGCAATAGTTCCTTTTGCAAAGTTTGCAAATTCAAATACTCCCATAGGTCCGTTCCATACAACAGTCTTTGCATCTTTTATAGCATCTGCATATAATTTAGAAGTCTTTGGCCCAATATCAAGTCCCATATATCCATCCTTTATGTTTTCATCATCTGTTACAACAGGTGCTGCTGCTGCATCAAATTTATCCGCTGCTACATTATCTACAGGAAGAAGAAGTTTAACTCCCTTAGCCTTTGCTTTTTCAATCATTTCTTTTGCATAGTCAATCTTGTCTTCTTCTACTAATGAAGTTCCTATACTGAATCCCATGGCTTTTTCAAAGGTATAACTCATTCCTCCACCTATTATAAGTGTGTCTACTTTTTCAAGTAAATTATTTATAACATTTATTTTATCTGAAACCTTTGCTCCTCCAAGTATGGCAATAAATGGTCTATTTGGATTTTCTACTGCATTTCCAAGGAATTTAAGTTCCTTTTGAATTAAATATCCACATACGGCTGTATCCAGGAACTCAGTAACTCCAACTGTAGAGCAGTGTGCTCTATGAGCTGTACCAAAAGCATCATTTACAAATACATCTGCAAGAGATGCCAATTCCTTTGAAAAGTTTTCTTTATTCTTAGTTTCTTCGATTCTATATCTGGTATTTTCAAGTAATACCACATCTCCGTCTTTCATCTTTGCAACTGCAGCCTTAGCATTTTCTCCTACTACATTATTGTCTGCTGCAAATACTACTTCTTTTCCAAGCATTTCTGAAAGTCTCTTTGCAACTGGTGCAAGTGAAAGTTCAGGTTTTGGTTCTCCCTTTGGTTTTCCAAGATGTGAACAAAGTATAACCTTAGCTCCTTTTTCTATTAAATATTTTATTGTAGGAAGTGCACCTACCAATCTGTTTTCATCTGTTATTTTTCCATCCTGTAGTGGAACATTAAAATCGCATCTAGCCAAAACTTTTTTACCCTTAACATCTATATCTTCAATTGTCTTTTTATTAAAAGCCATGATTATCTACACTCCTTTTAAATTTTCTATTTAGTTAA
This sequence comes from Clostridium algifaecis, assembly GCF_017874415.1. Classification (GTDB taxonomy): domain Bacteria; phylum Bacillota; class Clostridia; order Clostridiales; family Clostridiaceae; genus Clostridium_B; species Clostridium_B algifaecis. Next base: position 2,412 of record NZ_JAGGLM010000016.1, on the reverse strand, counting down.
AATATTTTATTTAGTAGTATATCAATTCTTCCTATTATTAAAGGTCTGGCCTCATAGCCAAAACTACAAAACCAGACCTTTACTATGTTATAAGCTTAATATATTATATATCAAATAATTAGCTGTAATTTTTAACTATTTAGCAATCTTTGCAAAATAAGCTAAAGTTCTAACTAACTGTGAAGTATATGACATTTCATTATCATACCATGCAGCAGTCTTAACTAATTGTGATCCATTAACATCTACAATTTTAGTTAAAGTTGCATCAAATAATGAACCATAGTTGATTCCAACAACATCAGCTGAAACTATTGGATCTTCAGTATATCCAAATGATTCATTAGCAGCTTCTTTCATAGCAGCGTTAACTTCTTCAACTGTAACATTCTTTTTAAGAACTGAAACGAGTTCAGTTATTGAACCTGTTGGAACTGGAACTCTCTGAGCATTTCCGTCTAATTTACCAGTTAAATCAGGAATAACCTGGCTGATTGCTTTGGCAGCACCAGTTGAGTTAGGGATTATGCTGACAGCAGCAGCTCTAGCTCTTCTTAAATCACCTTTTCTGTGTGGTCCATCTAATGTATTCTGATCATTAGTATATGCATGGATTGTAGTCATAAATCCTTTTTCTATTCCAAATTTATCATTTAATACTTTAGCCATTGGAGCTAAGCAGTTAGTTGTACATGATGCTCCGGATATAACTGTTTCAGTACCATCAAGAACATCATTGTTTACATTGTAAACAACTGTCTTTAAATCATTTCCAGCAGGTGCTGAAATAACAACTTTTTTAGCGCCGGCTCTTATATGAGCTTCAGCTTTTTCTTTTTTAGTAAAGAAACCAGTACATTCAAGTACTACATCTATTCCAAGTTTACCCCAAGGTAATTTTTCAGGATCTGCTTCAGCAAAAACTTTGATTTCTTTTCCGTTAACTACAAAAGCTCCTTCTTTAACTTCAATTTTACCATTGAATCTTCCCTGTGATGAATCATATTTAAATAAATGAGCTAACATTTTTGAATCAGTTAAGTCATTGATTGCAACAACTTCTAATCCAGGAACTTCAAGAATTCTTCTTAAAGCTAATCTCCCTATTCTTCCAAAACCATTAATAGCTATTTTTGCCATTTTAACTCCTCCTAAATAATTAAATATTTATAATAAATAAAAAATTTATTGACTGTTTATAAGTTCTACAATTTTTTTTGCAGCACCTTCATCTGTAATAAGTACACCATTGTAATTATTTATCTCAGTCGAAAGTATTGCCTCAGCTTTACTAGAGCCTCCAGCTACTGCTATTAACGTATTTATTTTACCTATTTCATCATTTTTTATTCCTACGCTTGGAGTAGAATACACTACATCACCTTTTTTATCAAAGTAATAGCCAAAAGCTTCTCCAACTCCACCGTCCGTCTTTATGCTATTTATTTTTTCTTCGGTAAGTCCTCTTCTTCTTGCCATTTTGCAAGCTCTGCCCACACCATATATAAGTATATCTGCATTATATATATACTTTAATACATCTTGTATGGACTTTTCCTTTTTTATAGCATTAATTGCAGTATCGCTTAAATTATCTGGAACATGAAACAACTTATAATTACCTTCTAATTTTTTCGCAAGTCTGGCTGAAAGAGTATTTGCCTGAGTTTCCACATTTGCTCCCATACCGCCTCTTGCAGGTACAACAAGTATATTTTTGAAACTTGTTACCCTTGACATATTATCCACTACTTGTTTTATAGTAGATCCTCCAGTAATTGCAACTATACTATTATCTTTTAAAACTTCTTTAAGATAATTAGCTGCAGCCCTTCCTATTTCACTCATTATAGTTCTGTCATCATCGCAGTCACCTGGTACAACTATAACTCTTCTAAGTTTAAAGCTATCTTTTATAAAATCTTCAATTTCAGACAAGCCTCTTAATTCATGTATGGAATCCTTTAACTTATCTATAATTTCTTCTCCATCCTTAGTTATAGTCATTCCAGGGGTATTTATTTCAATAAAACCCTGTGCTTTTAAAAAGTTTATTTCTGTTCTTACTATTCTTTCACCAATGCCTAAATTACTGGCAAGTACTCTCCTACCAACAGGTTCATTGTAATAAATAGTTCTTAAAATATTATATCTTTTTTCCAGCAGTTCAACTAATTCAGGTACTATCCTTTTTTGTAATTTAAGTACTTCTTCCACAATGGCACCTCCTGGTCTGTTAGCGTCCCAGTGCTTTAATCGTTGTCCCACTATTATTATAAAACATCTTTCTGATTTTTTAAATAGTATTTCAAAAAAAACAGAGATTTCGCATCTAAATTCCAGTAAAAATTGTATTTTTACTGGAATTGTATCCAATTACACTTATTTAAAGGGCTGGTAAGCCCGAAGACC
>NZ_JAGGLM010000015.1 GCF_017874415.1 Clostridium algifaecis | reverse complement strand
GCGGTTGGCAGACCGTTCAGTGTGCGAGTAGCACCGCCAGTAACATGCCCTTATAGGGCTAGAGCAAACCACCCGTTTTACGGGTGGTGCTGATTTTATTAAATTTTGAAAAAAGTACTTGCAATATGAGAACAAGTATTATATAATAATAATTGTTGAAGGATAAAAAGTAAAAAGTAAAAAGTAAAAAGTAAAAAACAAAAATTATTAAAATTTATTTTATAAAATTAAGGGAGGAAATTTATTATGAAAAAATTTGTATGTACAGTTTGTGGATATGTTTATGAGGGAGATAAAGCACCAGAAAAGTGTCCAGTTTGTGGAGCATCTTCAGATAAATTTGTTGAAAAGAAAGATGATGAGGAAGGTTGGGCTGATGAGCATAAAGTAGGTATTGCAAAGGATGTTGATGCTGAAGTATTACAGGGACTAAGAGATAATTTTACTGGAGAATGTTCAGAAGTTGGAATGTATCTTGCTATGGCACGTCAGGCTGATAGAGAAGGATATCCAGAAGTAGCTGCAACATACAGAAAAGCAGCTGAGGATGAAGCTGATCATGCATCAAGATTTGCTGAACTTTTAGGAGAAGTATTAACAAACGATACAAAGAAGAATTTGCAGATGAGAGTAGATGCTGAGAGAGGTGCTTGTGCTGGTAAGAAAAAGTTAGCTACACTTGCTAAAAAATTAAACTATGATGCAATTCATGATACAGTTCATGAAATGTGTAAAGATGAAGCTAGACATGGAGCAGCTTTTCAGGGCGTATTAAATAGATATTTTAAATAAAATATAAAAGGGGCTACAGCATTAGCATAAAAAATTATGCTAATGCGGCAGTGCTTTTTTAACATTTTATAGAAATTTATATAATGATTTAAATCAAGATAAGCTTGATAACTAAAAAATAACATACTTTAAAAAGCCTTTGCTACTAAGGCTTTTTTTTATTAGGCGAAAAAACTGTCTCACTAATTTTTAAGTGCGACAGCCCCTCTTTTACTTTGAAACTATAATATATTTTGAAATTTATAGATTAATGTAGATATATATAAAATAAAGATTTCAAGAGAATTACATATGAATTTCAAGTAAATCGATTTATTACGTATATTAAAGGTTTACATGAATGTTGAAAAAATTTGGAGATTAGATTATTATTAAAACAACAGCTAAGTAAACCGATTTATTAATGAGAAGGTTTATTTAAACAACGGAAGTAGGCAATTAATGACAGATAGAGGTGATAATATGAATAAAGTTTGTTTTTTAGGAAGCATAAATATGGATGTAGTTATTAAGGTTGATTCAATGCCTAAAGAAGGGCAAACAATATTAGCAGATGATATAAAGAAAAATAATGGAGGTAAAGGAGCAAACCAAGCTGTAGCTGCAAGAAGAAGTGGCGCAGAAACTTATATAATAGGAAAAGTTGGTAAAGATGAAAATGGAAATGTATTAACAAAGGAACTTTTAGATGATAAAATCGATATGACATATGTAGTGAAAGATAATGATAAGCCTACGGGTACTGCCATTATTACTGTTAACAATAATGGAAATAATTCAATAATTGTAATATCAGGAGCGAATATGACAATTTCGCAAAATCAAATTTTAAAAGCTGAATCAATTATAAAAAAATGTGATATATTAGGAACTCAGCTTGAAACGCCTATAGAGGCAGCAAAAGCAGCTTTTAAATTAGCTAAAAAACATGGCAAGTTAACAGTATTGAATCCATCACCTTCAAAAACACTTGATGAAGAACTTATTAAAAACACAGATATTTTAGTACCAAATGAAACTGAAATATTTGATCTTACAGGATTAAAAGTTGATGATATTGATAGTGCTAAAATGGCAGGTGAAAAATTTATTAAAAATGGTATGAAAGCTGTTATCGTAACTCTTGGAGAAAAGGGTGCAGCTATTATTACAAGTAATAATGCAGAATTAATACCTGCATATAAAGTTAAGGCAGTTGATACTACTGCTGCCGGAGATAGTTTTTTGGGGGCATTAGTTTCAAAAATTGATACTAAAAATATGACATTTGAAAACTTAAAAGAAGCTGTTAAATTTGGAAATCAAGTAGCTTCTATAGTAGTTCAAAGAAAAGGAGCACAGCCTTCTATTCCAAGCATAAGTGAAGTTAATGAAATATATAAATAAAATCAATATTTAGGATGGTGATCAAGAATGAAAAAGATTGGGTTATTAAATGGTGAAATATCTGAAGTTATATCAAAAATGGGACATACTGATACAATTGCTATAGGGGATTCAGGACTTCCTATCCCTAAAGAAACAAGGAGGATAGATTTGGCTCTTATAAAAGATATTCCTGGTTTTGTGGAAACACTTAAAGCTGTGTTAATTGAACTTAAAGTTGAAGAGGTCTTTATAGCAAGTGAAACGGAATCCAACAATGTTGATGTTTATAAGCAAATTTTAGATTTGGTAGGTGATGTAAAGATAAATTTTATATCGCATGAAGAATTAAAAGGAATGCTAAAAGATTGTAAGGCTGTAATTAGAACGGGTGAACAAACCCCGTACTCCAATATAATATTAAAATCTGGTGTAGTTTTTTAAGGAGTGATTAAGTGTGGAAGAAAAAAAAGTATCATTAAAAATGACAGGTATTTCTAAGTCATTTCCAGGTGTTAAGGCACTAGAAAAAGTTAATCTTACAGCATATGCTGGAGAAGTAATGGCACTATTAGGTGAGAATGGTGCTGGTAAATCCACTTTAATGAAAATATTAAGCGGTGTTTATACTAAAGATGAGGGTAAGATTGAAATTGATGGAAAAGAAGTAAATATAAAAAATATAAATGATTCTGAAAAAATGGGAATTGGAATAATTCACCAAGAATTAAGTGTATTATCTAATTTAACTATTGCAGAAAATATATTTCTAGGTAATGAAAAGGTTAACAAAATGACTGGAATTATAAATAAAAAGGAAGAAACTGAAAGAGCAAAAAGATTTTTAGATCAAGTTGGATGTAGTGAAGATCCAAATACTTTAGTTAGTGAAATAAGTGTTGGAGAAATGCAAATGGTTGAAATAGCCAAAGCACTTGCTAAAAATACAAACATAATAATAATGGACGAGCCTACTACAGCACTTACAGATGTTGAAACTAAAAAGTTATTTGAGGTAATAAAAAGTTTAAAGGAAAGAAATTTTGCAGTAATTTATATTTCTCATAGAATGGAAGAAATATTTGAAATATGCGATAGAATTACAGTATTAAGAGATGGAAAATTTGTAGGTGAATGTAAGGTTAAGGATGTTAATAACGACAAATTAATAGCTATGATGGTTGGAAGAAAAATAGAAGATCAATTTCCATATAGAAAAGAAAAAGCAGGTAATGTTGAATTAGAAGTTAAAAATTTAAGCTGCACTAATAAAATAGAAAATATATCTTTTACTGTAAGAGATGGAGAAATACTTGGAATTTCAGGCCTTATGGGAGCTGGAAGAACAGAACTTGCAAAAACAATATTTGGAGAATATAAAAAATCAGCGGGTGAAATATATGTAGGAGGCAAGAAAGTTAAAATAAATTGCACTAGAGATGCTATAGATAATGGTATATGTTATCTACCGGAAGATAGAAAAAAGGAAGGACTAGTGCTTGGCTTATCTGTAGGACAAAATATCACCTTAGCTAATATAAAAAAATATGAAAATTCATTAAAAATTATAAATGAAAAATCAGAGAAAAAAGATATAGAAGAGTATATAGAAAAACTTTCAATAAAAACACCAAGCAAAAATCAATTGGTGAGAAATCTTAGTGGTGGTAATCAACAAAAGGTTATTATAGCAAAATGGCTCTTATTATCTCCAACAGTTTTTATAGTAGATGAACCAACAAGAGGTATAGATGTAGGCGCAAAGAAAGAAATATATGAACTTTTAAATGAATTAAAATCTCTTGGAAAGGCAATAATAATGATTTCATCTGACTTACCTGAAATATTAGGCATAAGCGATAGAATAATTGTAATGCATGAAGGACGAATATCAGGTGAATTGGATAGAGAAAATGCTAATCAGGAATCTATTATGAAATTAGCGGTAGGTATTAATAATTAAAGGAGTGAAAAAATTATGAATTTAAGTATAAAAGATAAATTATTAAAAAATAAAGCAATTTTAGCACTTATTGCTCTCTGCATTTTGATATCAATTGTAAGTCCAAGATTTTTAACTATATCTAATATAAGTAATGTATTAACACAAGTTTCTGTAAATGCTATTATAGCAATTGGAATGACATTTGTTATATTAACAGGTGGTATTGATCTTTCCGTTGGTTCGATTTTAGCAATATGTGGAGCTGTTTCAGCAGTGATAGTAAACTCGACGGGAAGTATATTTTTAGCTGTAACAATACCTATAATAATTGGAGCTGCAATCGGTTTATTCAACGGTTTTTTTATTTCAAAATGTAGATTGCAAGCATTTGTAGCAACTCTTGCAACTATGACTATTTTTAGAGGCTTGACATACGTATATACAAATGGAAATCCGGTATCATCACTTACAAATACCTATAATAATATAGCTAATGCAAAAATCGGAATTATACCACTTCCTGTAATATTTACTATAATAATTACAATAATTGCATACTACTTTTTAAATAAGACTAGATTTGGAAGACATCTATATGCTGTTGGTGGTAATGAAGATTCTGCAAGATTATCAGGTATAAAAACTATTAAAATAAAAACAATAGTATATGTTGTTTGCGGTGCAGCTGCTGGATTAAGTGGAATTATAGCAACAAGTAGAATAGGTTCAGCATCACCTAATGCAGGAACTGGATTTGAACTTGACGCAATAGCTTCTGTTGTAATAGGAGGTACAAGCCTTTTAGGTGGTGAAGGAAGTGTACTAGGGACCATAATAGGTGCTCTTATAATAGGAGTTCTAAATAACGGATTAAATTTATTAAACGTTTCTCCATTTTATCAACAGATAGTTAAAGGTGTAGTAATACTTTTAGCAGTTCTTGCTGATAAAAAATCAAAATAAAAAATAAATTAAAATATGGGGGTATAAAAATGAAGAAAAAATTATTAGTTGTTATTAGTGTTGTTGTATTAGTAGTTGGTATGCTATCAGGATGTGGATCAACAAAGGATAATAAAAAGTTAGGAATGATAGTATCAACCCTAGATAATCCTTTTTTTGTATCGATGAAATCAGGAGCAGAGAAAAAGGCTAAAAGTATGGGATATGATCTTGTAGTACTTAATTCTAGAAATGATCCAGCAACAGAAAGATCAAATGTTGAAGATTTAGTACAGCAGGGAGTTGGAGCTATAATTATAAATCCAACAGATAGTGATGCAGTTGCAAATTCAATAAAAGTTGCCAATGACAGTAAAATACCAGTCTTAACTGTTGATAGACAAGCTAATGGAGGAAAGGTAGTTAGCTTTATAGCGTCAGATAATGTTAAAGGTGGAAAGATGGCTGCAGAATTTATATTGAATCAATTAAAAGGCAAAGCAAACATAAAGATAGTAGAACTTCAAGGAACACCAGGAGCCTCAGCTTCAAGAGATAGAGGTAAGGGATTTCATGAAGTTGTAGATAAGAAATCAAATGTTAAAGTTGTTGCAAGTCAGGCAGCCGATTTTGATAGACAAAAAGGGCTTTCAGTTATGGAAAATATTATACAATCAAAACCTGAATTTGATGCTGTTTTTGCTCAAAACGATGAAATGGCATTGGGTGCAGTTAAGGCTTTAAAAAGTGCCAATAAGCATGTTGTAGTAGTAGGCTTTGATGGAACAAGTGATGGTGAGAAATCAGTAAAAGCAGGCGATATGACAGCAACTGTAGCTCAGCAACCAGTACTTGAAGGTGAAACAGCTATTGAAAATGCAATAAAGGCATCTAAAAAACAAAGCGTAGAAAAGTATGTACCAATAAATATCGTTTTATTTAAAAAGTAATATTGTTAAAGGCTATGTATTAATACATAGCCTTTATAGTATTATGTAGATTAATATTATATCTATTGGTAAAATATAATAATAAAGATATAAAGTAGGTGTGATACTAAGTGAAAAAGATAACTATATCAGATATAGCTAAAGAAGCTAAAGTTTCAAAGGCAACAGTTTCTTTGGTTTTAAATAATAAACCTATAAGTGTTAGTGATAAAACTAGAGAAAATATATTAAAAATATCTAAAGAATTAAATTATATTCCAAATAGTATTGCAAGGAGTTTAATTACAAATAAAACTGAAACCATAGGAATAATTCTTCCTGATATTGTAAATCCATTTTTTAGTGAAATAGCTCGTGCAATTGAAGATACTGCTGGAAAATTAAATTATAATGTTATGTTATGCAATTCAGATAACAATGTAATTAAAGAAGAAAAATATACTAAGCTTTTAGTAAGCAAATTAATAGCTGGAACAATATTTATTTCAGGAGGAAATAGTAAAAAGAGCCTTGAAATTCTAAAAGAAAATGGTATTCCTGTTGTGTTCGTAGATAGGTATGTAGAACCATTTAGAGATTATAGTGGTGTGTTTTGTTCTAATAGTGAGGGAATAAATGAAGCTGTTACATATTTATACAATAAGAATATGAAAAGTATAGCTTTTGTAACAGGCTCTATGGAATTAGAAACATCTAAATTAAGATTAACAGCTTATGCTGAAATAACAAAGAAACTTAAGATATATGATAAAAGTTTAATATGTGAAAGTACATATTCTATTGAAGGAGGCGTAGCTGCAACTGAAAAATTATTGAGTTCAAATAAAAAAATCGATGCTATTATCTATTGTAGTGATGTTATGGCTTTTGGTGGAATAAAGGTTTTAAAACGAAAAAAATTGAAGATACCTAAAGATATATCTGTTATAGGATATGATGATATATTTTTTTGCGAATATGTAGAACCTGAGCTTACAACTATAAGGCAACCGATCTATGAAATGGGAAAAGAAGCCTGTAAACTTCTTATAAGTATAATTAATGGTAAAACAGTAAATAAAAAGATAAATTTAAAATCTAAACTAATAATAAGAGGAACAGCATAAAAAATTATATGGAATGGACTTTTTTATTTATTAAAAATGTAGCTAAGTTTGTATAAAAGCAAATTTAACTACATTTTTGTATATTTATATTTTCAATTGTATTTTATTTATTATGCTAAATACATAAAATAAGATATAGGATCTTTTGTTTCCGAACCATATTCTATAGGCCTTGTATGAAGTGCGTCATTATTATATTCATTTCCCTGATTATCACATACATAAGCATAATTGTAGTTTTTAGGATCCAACCATTTCATAAAAGTATAAGTATGGGTTGGTCCACTTCCATAAGAGACAGTAAAGCATATATCTCCTGGAAGAAGATATGAAAGATCAGTTGAAATTTTCCATCCTAAATTTTGAAGTGTAGATGTAAGCTGGTTTGTGTTTGCTGTATAAGTTGGTACATTTACATTTACTCTTCTTAATGCTTCGCTAGCATAATATGCACAGTTATTGCTTGTATCTCCACCATGAAGCTGTATAGCTCTTTGAAGTACATCCTGTCTGTTATTATAATTCATTAAATAATTATATAAGTTTACACCTGTACTCGATTGAGTTCTTTTACTATTTGATATACTACTTACTGGTTGAAATGAATTTATAGTTAAAGTTAAAGTTACAGTTCCATAACCAGTTATTGTTCCAGTATATGTATAATTTCCAGGTGCCTGTGATGTATCTACAGATTTATCCCAGGAAACAGCTACAGAAGTTGTAGTACCATCAGACATATTTGCATTTACTGTAGTAGGCAGACTATAATCTTGCCACTGATTTATAGATGCAGTTAAGTTGTCTATGGATTTTATTACTGGAGATGTAGTAAAATTCAATAAAGTTGGATTTGAAAGCTTTTTTCCGAATTTAGAAGTTATAGTATCAGAAAATGTGAGGTTATATTGATTTTGTGGATCAAGAGTAATTAAAGGTACTATTGATACAACCTGATCAAAATTGCTGCCTGTCATTCTAATTGGAACTTCTTTATTTGTACTTTCATCAATTAGCTTTATTTTTCCATCTAAAGATTGAATATCTACAGGTTCACTGAATCGTATTTGCCATACCTTATCTACAGGAACATTATCCTTTCCAACTATATTGTTATAGTCTCCATTATTGATAATTGATGAGGAATTAACTCTTTGTGGAGTATCTGTTGTTGTTGACTTAGAACTATTATCAGCAGATGTATTTTTTACATTGCTTGCAGATACGCTTGCTTCTGCACTAGAATCATTATTATTTGTAATTTGAGAAGTACTTGATAAAGTTTTCTCATTATTATTTTTTGATAAATTGGATTGAACAATTTTGGATGATTCAATGGAAGGCTTGTCTGTATTGCTTGTAGCAAATACAATACTGTGACTTGATAATTGAGTTATAGCACATATTCCACAAAAGAGTATTAAATTTTTTGTGAAGTTTTTCATTTTAGACCCCCTTTGGTTGTTTAGTATATAATTATTTTAATCTTTTTTTTGTTAATTTTCAACAGGTTATATTGCATTTAGTAAATTTTCAGTATATATTTTGTAATATAAAGATAATATTATAAATAATGTAATTAATTATAAAGGTGGATAAATTTATGAAAAATATTTTATATAATTTAAAGGAAGTTGCAATAAGATTTATAAAAGATGATATTATGGCATTGTCTTCTCAACTGGCGTACAGCTTAATATTTTCATTTTTCCCATTTTTAATATTTATGATAAGTCTTATAGGGTATATTCCAATAGAAAGTGGAGATTTAATTACAATGTTAAATGGAATACTGCCGAGCGAGATTCTAAAGCTTATGAATGAAACTATTTTAAATATAGTAAATGTTAGAAATGATAAGACATTGTTTTTAAGTCTGGTTTTTACGATATGGAGTGCTTCAAGTGGATTTCAGGCAGTAATAAAAGGTCTTAACAAGGCATATGAAGTAGATGAGGATAGGCATATAAGCAAAATATACATGATATCAATATTGTGCACTTTAGGAATCATTTTAATAATGTTAATCACTATATTACTTTTAGTATTTGGTGCATTACTTGGAAGATTTTTAATGTGGAAGTTTAACCTTCCTGTTGAATTTAATTTTATATGGAATGTTACAAGATATATAATTATACTTTTATCAATAAGTATCATATTTGCAGCACTATATAAATATACTCCAAGTATTAAACTTATGTGGTATCAGGTTATTCCAGGAGTTGTTGCGTCTACTTTGAGTCTTGTACTGGTATCTATTTGTTTTGCTTTTTATGTTAACAATTTTGCAAATTATTCACTTCTTTATGGGAGCATAGGAGCTGTCATAGCTCTTTTAACGTGGCTTTTTATTTTATCTAATATAACAATAATAGGCGGCGAAATTAATGCTTCAATATATAAAAATAAAAACCATTTTTAAAAGATATTGACAATAATTTGTTGACAATATATAATACTTAAGAAGATATTGAATGATAATAGGTATAAGTTTGACTTATACCTATTATTTTGATGATTATAGTACAAGTTTCAGTTTTAAGGGAGATATTGGTTATGATTAATTTTTTGAAAAGGAGTTTTCAGTTAAGGGCTCCTGTGGATGGTGAAATTGTAGATTTATCTGAGGTACCTGATGAAATATTTGCAAATAAAATAGCAGGAGATGGTGTGGCAATTAAACCTACTGGAGATACTATAGTTGCACCGGCAAACGGAATGCTATCTGTTATATTTAATACAAATCATGCTTTTGGCATGGTACTTGAAAATGGAGCTGAAATTATGGTACATATAGGAATAGATACTGTTGAATTACATGGAGAAGGCTTTGAAAGGCTTGCTCAACAAGGAACAAAAGTCAAGATGGGTGATCCAATTATAAAAGTTGATAGAAACTTTATAGAAGGCAGAGGTTATTCACTTATAACACCTATGATTATAACCAATCTGGATATTATTAAATATATAGAGTATAGTAAATTGAATTCCAATGTAAAATCATCAAAAGATCCAGTGATATTTTATAAAATTAATAAAAACTAAATATTTACATAAGAAATTTTTGTAGTTATTATTTAATTTTCGACAACAATTCATTAAGAAAAATATATATGAAAAGTTTTAAATTATTATTTATAAAATCTCTTAATTATGTTGTCATATAAAAGAGATAATTTATAAATTTCCTTCTCATAAAGTGACATAATTTTTTTATAATGTATGCTAATATGTTTTTGTGATCTTAATTATAATTAATGAGTTAATTTGGGGGAGGAAAAATGACTTATGGTATTAGAAAATCTAGTGAAAACTCAAATAAATAAAAATATAAAGTATATTTATTTTTATAGGTTGACTAAAGAAAAAGTGGATATTACATACGATTTGAGTATTGTTTCATTACAATCTTATGGTATAGAGATAGAAAGACAGAGTATAATTAAAGATAAATTAATAGATGTGTGTAGAGATTCTGTAATGAGTATAAGTCCTGACAGGTACAAAGTACATAAATTATTGAGATTATTGTACGAAAATCAGGTGTCGCCAATTCATTTGGTAGATATAATTGGTGATTATGTGGATGAATATATATTGGATTTTGATAAGGAAATAAAATCAATGGCTTAAAAATAGAATTTATTTATGGGATGAATGGTATTTTGCTGTTTATCTCATTTTTTGTAACTTTAAAAAAATTAATATTTAATTTATTATATAATAAAAAGAAAAAAGCTAACAGGAGGTATATTGTGATTTTAGGTGTTGGTGTGGATATAGTTGAAATTGCTAGAATAAAAAATGCTGTTGATAAGCATTCAAATTTTATGAATAAACTATTTAATGATGAAGAAATCAAGTATTTAAATAGTAGAAATTGCAGACCGGAATTTATAGCAGGAAGGTTTGCGGCAAAGGAAGCTGTTTCCAAAGCACTTGGAACTGGTTTTAGAGGTTTTGATTTTAAGGACATATTTATAGATAGGACTACTGAAGGTAAGCCAACTGCTGTTTTAAGAGGAAAAGCCAAATTACTTACTAAAGATTATGAAAGTTATAAAATTCATTTGAGTATATCTCATGAAATTAGTACTGCTGTAGCATTTGCGGTAATGGAGGTGTTTTAAATTGAAGATTGCAACGGTTGATATAATGAGAAAACTTGACAGTTATTGTATAAATGAATTAGGTATACCGGGAATTGTATTGATGGAAAATGCAGCATTGAAAGTAATAAAAAATATTGATACATCTACATATAATTCTTTTTGTGTGGTATGTACTAAAGGAAATAATGGAGGAGATGGTTTTGCAGTTGCCAGACATCTTTACAATTTGGGTAAAAAAGTAGACATATTTTTAATTGGAAATGAAAGTAATATGAGCAGTGATTGCACAGTCAACTATGAAATATTGAAAAAGCTAGGAATAAACATAATGATAGTAAATAGTTTGGAGCAGATTGAGAATATTAGAAATTCACTAAAATTTAGTGACATGACAATTGATGCTATTTTTGGTACCGGACTTTCAAGGGATGTAGAGGGTTTGTATGGTGAAGTTGTAAAATGCATAAATGAGTATAGCAAGTATACTTTGTCCATAGACATTCCTTCAGGAATCAGCGGGAATAGTGGAAAAGTATTAAAAAATGCAGTTAAAGCCGATAAAACGGTATCTTTTCAACTGTATAAAAGGGGATTCTTAAATTATGATGCAGGCAATTTTATTGGAGATTTAGTCATTGAAGATATAGGTATTCCTGATAAAGTAATTGAAAAATATAAAAGCAATGAATTTTTAATAGATAATTATTTAATGAAAAATATGATTCATAAGAGAAATAAGTATTCTCATAAGGGAAACTTTGGAAGAGTGCTTATTGCTGCAGGATCCAAAGGATTTTCAGGAGCTGCATATATAAGTACACAATCTGCAGTTAGGAGCGGGGCAGGACTTGTAACTTTGGGATGCAGAGAAAATATACAGGATATTATGAATACAAAGCTTACAGAGGCTATGACATTTAGACTAGAAGATAATAGTAAACTGGAAGAATTTATTGAAAAATGTGATGCAATAGGAATAGGACCTGGAATGGGGAACAATGAATTTACATTTGATATTTTAAAAAAAGTAATTGAAAAAGCAAGAAATACTGTGGTAATTGATGCAGATGCTATAAATGTTTTAAGTGGAAAATTGGATATTTTAAAGCACAAAAAATGTAATGTGGTAATGACACCACATCTAGGGGAGATGTCTAGAGTTACTGGACTTGATATTGATTATATAGAAAAGAACAGAATAGAAGTTTCAAAGAAATTTGCCAGAGAAAATGATGTAGTATTGCTTCTTAAAGGTTACAATACTATTATAACTGATGGACAAATGGTAGCTGTAAATTCTACTGGAAACAGTGCAATGGCTTCAGGTGGAATGGGTGATTGTTTAACTGGAATGATTACATCCTTTGTGGCACAGAAATATAGTGCTTTTAAAGCAGCATGTATAGGTGCATATATACATGGACTTTGCGGTGATAGATTGTCTGAAAAAATGTTTTGTGTTAATGCGTCACATATAATGGATGAAATACCTTTTGCAATAAAAGATATTTTTAAATAGATACATAAGCAGATAAAATAAAAATTATGTATAGTAAATTTAAAGTTATATTAATATAAGTGTAATAGAAACAAACTGCATGGAATAATATTATTAGTAAAAATACATGAATTGGAGGAATTGGATGTTTAAGAAACTTCTGATTATTTTTATTATATGCATTCCTATAATATTTATTTTTTCATCGTGCAGTAAGAAAACTCATAATGTAGAAAATACTATTGATTATCTTAAAAATTTGGACAGCTATAGCTGCAATGTAAATATAGAGATAGAAAATGACAAACAAAAAATAAATTATGAAGGAAAGCAATTTTATAATAAGGAATATGGAAATAGATTTGAATTGGGCAAAGACAGGATATTTATATATAAAGGCGATAAGATGTTTATCCATGATTTGAAAAATGGGAGTAATTATAATACAGATGAGAGTTTTGACAGCTTATTCAGATTATGCTTTATAGATGAATATGTAAGTCTTATTTACACAAACGAAAGGGTTGATAATTCATTTAAGAATATATATAATGAGGAATATCAGGTTATAGGTTTAGATATACCAGGCAATAATAAAAATATATGCAAGGCTGAATTGTATGTCAGTTCAGAAAAAGCTGTTCCAAAATATCTGTTAATCTATGATTCTCATGATAGAGAAAAAGTAAAAGTTGAATATAGTAATTTTAAAGAAAATATAGATTTACAAAAGAATTTATTTGACGCAGGTACTGTTCAGATAAAATAAGGAGTGAACATTGTGGATGAATTTTTTAGGCCTGCCTGGGTAGAAATTAATTTAGACAATTTAATTTATAATGCCAGACAGATAAAAAATAAGGTAGGGGATAGAGATATAATAGGAGTTGTAAAAGCAGATGCATATGGACATGGTGCTGTTGAGGTTGCATCAACTCTTTTAAAAAATGGGTTTACGAAATTGGCGGTGGCTATTTTAGATGAAGCCATAGAACTTAGAAAAAATGGCATAGAATGTCCTATAATGATACTTGGAATTACACCAAATTTTTTATTTGAAGATTTAATAAAATATAATTTAGAGCCTACAATATCATCTTATGATGATGCAAATAGCTTATCTAAAATGGCAGTTAAATATGGTAGAAAAATAAAAATTCATATAGCATTGGATACTGGTATGGGCAGAATTGGATTTTTACCTGACGATGAAGGAATTGATGCTGTTTATAAAATAAGCCAGCTTCAAAATATAGAAATAGAGAGCTTATTCTCACATTTTTCTACAGCAGATGAGTCAGATAAAACTTATACCAAGCTTCAATTTGAGGAATACAAAAAATTTTATGGTAAGTTAATGGACAAGAATGTTAAAATAAATATGAAAAACATAGCTAATAGTGCTGCAATAATGGAGCTCCCATTTACTTATTTTGATGAAGTAAGGCCTGGAATAATAATTTATGGATACTATCCTTCAAATGAAGTTGACAAGAATAAGTTGAATATAAAGCCTGTAATGACACTAAAAGCTAATATAGTTCATTTAAAAACTATAGATAAAGACAAGTATGTTGGATATGGCAGAAAATTTAAATCTGTTAGAAAGACTGTAATTGCAACTTTACCTATAGGTTATGCTGATGGGTATTCGAGGAGATTGTCTCAAAAGTCGAAGATTATTATAAATGACAAATTGGCTCCTGTAGTTGGAAATATATGCATGGATCAATGCATGGTAGATGTAACTGATGTAGGTGATGTAAGTGTTGGTGATGAAGTTATATTGATTGGTGAAAAGGGAAATTTGAAGTTTAATGCAGACAACATAGCCTCTATACTGGAAACTATAAATTATGAAGTGCTTTGTATGATGTCAAAAAGACTCCCAAGAGTATATATAAAAGATGGCAAAATATTAAAAGTAAAAAATTATATTGTTTAAAAGTTAATACTTATCCTATTTACATAAGAAATTGTAATTATAAAATACATATTGAACTAAAATTAAATATGTATATGGAGAATAAACGTTTGGCAAAAGATATTATAATGTCGATAAAAAAGTATATAAGTTAGATATTATAATTTTTTGACATATGTATAGATATATAATATACTATATGTATCTTTTTTCTTACGTTAATAGGAGGTATTAATTTTTAAATGTCAAATTCAAAAAGATTAGTAGTGAGCCTTTCAGAAACACTGTATGATGAATTTAATAGAGCGCTTAAGAAAGATTGCAAAAAAAGAAGTGAATTTATTAAGGAAGCTATCATATTATATATTAGGGATAAAAAAAGGTTAGATAATATATCCTATATGGAAAAGGGATATAGGGAAATGGCACAACTTAATCTTGAGTTTGCGGAAATGGGCTTTGCACGAGACATAAGGGAGTTAAAAGAATATGAAGCGAAGCTTTCGGAGAGTGATTTGCCTAATGACAACGATAGTGAAAAGAGGAGATATATTTTATGCTGATTTAAGTCCTGTAGTGGGTTCTGAACAGGGTGGCATTAGACCTGTTATTATTATTCAAAATGATGTTGGTAATAAATATAGCCCTACAGTTATAGTTTCAGCAATTACTTCTCAGATAAATAAAGCAAAACTTCCAACTCATGTGGAGATTTCTTCAGAAGCCTATGGACTTAATAAGGATTCGGTAGTATTGCTTGAACAAATAAGAACTTTGGATAAAAGAAGATTGAAAGAAAAAATTGGTCATATGACAGATATAGATATGAAAAAAGTTGACAATGCACTTCTGGTAAGTGTAGGTATACAGTAAACTATTTAAGGGCGAAATTTGTGCCCTTATTTTTTATTAATAATAAATTAATAGTTTAAATTTTTAATTATTTAGCTTATTATGATATAATGTAAAATATGACGTTAAGGGGGGAGACTTTAAAAACACAAGAATATATGAGGAGAGGTATAGATGATAGAATTTAAAAACGTAAGTAAGGTTTATAATAATAACATATTTGCGTTGTCTAACATAAATCTTAAAATTGAAAAGGGCGAATTTGTATTTTTGGTAGGCCCTAGTGGAGCAGGAAAAACCACTTTTATTAAAATGATGCTTAAAGAGATTGAAGCAACTAATGGTAATTTAATAGTAAATGGTCAGGATATAACTAATTTGCCGCGAAAAAAAATACCGCTATATAGAAGAAAGCTTGGAGTAGTTTTTCAGGATTTTAGATTGATACCTACATTGAATGTATATGAAAATGTTGCTTTTGCTATGAGAGTAATTGAAGCTTCACCTAAAGAAATAAGAAAAAAAGTTCCAGTAGTATTGTCACTTGTAGGACTTGCTAAAAAATATAAAGCATTCCCACATGAACTATCAGGAGGAGAGCAGCAGAGAATATCACTTGCAAGAGCCATTGTAAATAATCCTTCTATACTGATAGCAGATGAACCTACAGGAAACCTGGATCCGGATACTTCTATGGATATAATGGATACAATAAATGACATAAATCGTGCGGGAACTACAGTCCTTATGGCAACTCATGCCAGAGAAATAGTGGATAACATGAGAAAGAGAGTTATCGCATTGGAAAAAGGAATAATTGTAAGAGATGAAAAAAGGGGTGCATATGGTTATGAGGATTAGCACAATAAAATTTTTTATAGAGGAATCTTTTAAGAGTTTAAAGAGAAACAAAACCATAAGTATTGCATCGGCAGCAACAGTTGCAGCTACTCTTTTCATATTGGGAATATCACTTCTTGCAATGTTAAATATCAAGCAGGGGATACTTGAAGTTCAGTCAAAAGTTGAAATAAAAGTATATTTGAAGGATAATATAACTAGCTCCCAGAAAAGAAGTATAGAAGATAAAATTAATACAACGGATGGAATTGTTTCTGTAAATTATGAAACTAAAGCTCAGGCAGTGGATAAATTTAAAAATCAGCTTGGAAGCCAGAATAAGTCTCTCGCAGATGGACTCGAAAAAAATAATCCACTTCCAAATTCTTATATAATAAAAGTAACAACACCTGAAGTTGTGTCAAAGGTTGTAGACAACATTAAAAATATGGATGGTATTGACAGCATTCAAGATGGTAAGGGAATAGTGGATAAAATCATAAGTATAACAAGAACCATAAAGTGGGTAGGAACTGTTATATTGGTTATATTAATTGGAGTTTCATTGTTCTTAATTGGAAATACTATAAAGTTAACTGTTTATTCAAGAAGAAAAGAAATAGGTATAATGAAATATATAGGTGCTACAGACTGGTTTATAAGGTGGCCTTTTATAATAGAAGGTATGATGATAGGATTGATAGGTGGAATTTTTGCAGATATAGTTTTATATTATTTATATAGAATTATGTATTTTAAAATTTCTTCTTCTTTTATAATGATGCAGCTTATAAGTCCTCAATATATATATACTAATATACTGGCATTATTTGTACTTGTTGGTATCATTATTGGGGCAATTGGAAGTATACTTTCTATGAGAAAATTTTTGGCAGTTTAATTTGTTATATTGTAAATTATTTGGCATGCAGAATTCTGCATGCCAATTTTATAAGACGATTTGAATTTTTAATGTTATAATTATTTAATAATTACATAAATACTAATATATAGATGATTAATTACATATTTGAGATTTACTTGAAAGAGGTGTATATGATTTGAAAAAGAATAAAAAGTGGGTACTTTGTACTATAGCTATTGTTGTTATAACTAATCTTATTACTATGTTTGGAACCTTTAATTTTTGGCGCATGCGTGAAGGAAATGCTCTGAGTAAATTTGAAAAGATATTTGAGGTGAGAAATACATTATATAAATATTATGATGGAGCTATTAGTGACGATGCATTGCTAGAGGGAGCTTTAAAAGGCATGACAGCTTCATTAAATGATCCATATACTGTATTTATGAATAAAAATGAATTTGATGCTCTTAATAGTGAAACTGAAGGTAAATACAGTGGAATAGGAATTCAAGTTACTTCAAGCGACAACAAAATCAAAATAGATAAGGTATTTAAGGGAACGCCTTCTGAAAAGGTTGGTCTAAAAGCTAAGGATATAATAGAGAAGGTAAATGGAACTGCGGTAAATGGAAATGAACTCGATAAAGCTGTTGCTATGATGAAGGGAAAAGAGGGAACTGAAATTACACTTACAATCTTTAGAGAGAACAAAGGAAGCTTTGATGTAAAAGTAAAGAGAGAAAAAGTGAATATGCAGACTGTCACTGGAGATATGGTAAGTTCAAGTGTAGGATATATTCAGGTATCAATGTTTGATGAAAATACAGCTAAAAATTTCAAAAATGAATTGGATACATTAGAATCAAGGGGAATGAAATCCGTAATTATTGATCTGAGAGATAATCCAGGTGGAGTTCTTGACCAATGCGTTGATATGGTTTCAAATTTTGTACCTAAAGGTAAGGTAGTAGTTTCTACTAATGATAAATACAATAATAAGAAGGAATACAAATCTAAAGGAGGCAATTTTTATAATTTGCCAGTTACCATACTGACGAATGGAAACACTGCTAGTGCATCAGAAATATTTTCGGGTGCTATAAAAGATTATAAAAAAGGAACATTAGTAGGAGAAAAAACTTTTGGAAAAGGTGTTGTTCAGACTATGTTTGACACAGGAGATGGTACTGCACTTAAGGTGACTATATCTAAGTGGTATACTCCAAATGGTGATAATGTACAGAAAAAAGGAATAAAGCCTGATACTAATGTAGTTTATCCTGACAGTTTAAAAGGAAAGCCTTATGATAGAAGCATAGATCCTCAATTTGTAAAAGCATTGGAAATTGCACAGAGTAAACTTCAATAGATATTATTTTATCTTTGACCAAATATAAATAAATTACTATAATGGATTTGACATTTTAAATTAGACAGAAAAGTTCTGTCTAATTTAATTTATGGAGAGGGGTATTAACTTTTAATGAATATATTGCTGTACACACTTAAGTCTATAGCTTTTGCACTTACAGAACCATATTTAATAGTGCTTTTGGCCATTATGGCTTTTGTATTATATAAAAAAAATATGCAAACTGCAGTTATGCAGAAGATGATAATTGGAGAGAAAATTAATTCTCCTTTTGAGCTTACAATATCTCAGGTTGTAATAGGAATATTTGCGGGAACATTGGTAAGTATTATAATGTCTTATTTGGGTATAGCTTTCAAACAAAATTCTGCTGTAGATCTTGTATTTTTAGCATCAATAATCTTTATGTTTTTTAATCCAAGATTTATATGTTTTTCTTATTCTGGAGCTGTAATTGGAATACTTAGTATTATACTTAGTGAAATATCCGTATATTTTAATATTCCAGGACTCGACTTCCTAAAAATAGATGTAATGTCACTTATGAGTATGGTAGCTGTGCTGCATTTTGTAGAAGGATTACTTGTTATCATAGATGGTAAAACAGGTAGCATACCAATTTTTACAAGTAAAGAAGGAAGGATAATTGGAGGATTTGCACTCAAAAGATATTGGATAATTCCAGTGGCTATATTTTTTATACTTCAAGATAAATCTGTAGTATCATCTGCATGGCAAGTATCTACACCATCTTGGTGGCCTATATTAAAGGATTCACTTATATCAGATACTTTAAAGACAGCAGTGCTAACTCTTATGCCATTTTATGCAGTGGTTGGATATAATACTATAACCTTTACAAAAAATACAAGAGAAAAGACATTTATATCAGGAAGTTTTATTATGATATACAGTGTAATATTATTTGGATTAGCTCAACTCGCAAATTTTAGCTTGTTTTTCAAGGTGTTAGTTCTACTTTTTGCACCTATTGCACATGAAGGAATGATAATTTTTCAAAGATATATTGAAACTAAAGGAAAACCTAAATACATAAGCAGCAGTGAAGGTATTATGGTACTGGCTGTTGCACCGAATTCACCAGCTAATGAAATGGGAGTAAAAAGTGGAGATTTGCTGGTAGAAATAAATAATGAGAAAATTGAAGATGAAGAAAAAATAGGCGAAATAGTAAAGGAGAGTTCAAATTTTATATGGCTTAAAGTAAAAAGAGTAACAGGAAAATTTGAACAATTGAGTTATGACAAAATGAATGGTGATAGAAGACTTGGAATAGTATTTGTACCTAGAAATGTACCTAAAGACAGTATGGTAATAAACTTAAACAAAAATAAATTTTCAGATGTATTAAATAAGATAAAGAATAAAAATAAGGATAAGGACGATTAGAAAAATGGGAAATTTTAAAATACACTCTAAATTTAAACCAAAGGGAGATCAGCCTCAGGCTATAGAGAGTATAAAAAATGGTATTTTAAATGCTGATAAATATCAGACCTTAATTGGTGTAACTGGATCAGGTAAAACTTTTACTATGGCGAATATAATAGAAAAAGTTCAAAAACCAACTTTGGTACTTGCTCATAATAAAACACTGGCAGCACAACTTTGTTCTGAATTTAAAGAATTTTTCCCGGAAAATAGTGTGGAATATTTTGTGTCCTATTATGATTATTATCAACCTGAGGCCTATGTTGCACAAACAGATACATATATTGAAAAAGACGCATCTATAAATGATGAAATAGATAAACTCAGGCATTCTGCTACTTCAGCTCTCTTTGAAAGAAAAGATGTAATTGTAGTTGCATCTGTATCATGCATATATGGACTTGGAAATCCAGAAGAGTATAAAAGACTTACGATATCTTTAAGACCAGGTATGGTAAAAGACAGAGATGAAATTATTAAAAAATTGGTAGAAATACAATATGAAAGAAATGATATTAATTTTGTTCGTGGAACCTTTAGAGTAAAGGGTGACACTTTGGACATATTCCCAGCTTCTTCTACAAATCACGGTATAAGGATAGAATTTTTTGGGGATGAAATTGACAGAATAAAAGAATTTGATGTTTTGAGCGGAAATACTATTGGAGCAAGGAATCATGTCTCAATATTTCCGGCATCTCATTTTGCGACTTCGAAGGAAAAGATGGAAGGTGCAATAAGCAAAATAGAGGAAGAGTTGGAAGAAAGGCTGCAGGAGCTTACATCTTGTGATAAACTTCTTGAAGCTCAAAGACTAAAACAGAGAACTAATTTTGATATAGAAATGATGAGAGAAGTTGGTTATTGCAGTGGTATTGAAAATTATTCCAGGATAATTGATGGAAGGGCTAAAGGAAGTCCACCTCAAACACTTATGGATTATTTTCCAAAAGATTTTTTGATGTTTATAGATGAAAGTCATGTTACACTTCCACAGGTAAAAGCTATGTATGCAGGGGATAAATCTAGAAAACAATCCCTTGTGGATTATGGATTTAGGCTGCCATCTGCTTTTGATAATAGGCCTTTAAAATTTGAAGAATTTGAAAAAAAGGTAAATCAGATTGTTTTTGTCAGTGCAACACCATCAGATTATGAAATGGAGCATTCTGAAAACATTGCGGAACAGATACTTAGACCGACAGGGCTTTTGGATCCAGAAATTATAGTAAGACCGGTTAAAGATCAAATAGACGATTTATATACAGCTATAAATGATACTGTAAAAAGAGGCTTCAGGGTGCTTGTAACTACACTTACAAAAAAGATGGCGGAAGATTTGACAGATTATTTCAAAGATATGAATATAAAAGCAAGATATATGCACTCGAGCATTGTTACAATTGAGAGAATGAAGATAATTCGTGACCTTAGAAAAGGTGAATTTGATGTACTTGTTGGAATTAACCTTTTAAGGGAAGGACTTGATATACCTGAAGTTGCATTGGTTGCAATATTGGATGCAGATAAAGAAGGATTTTTAAGATCAGAAAGATCACTTATACAGACTATAGGAAGGGCTGCCAGAAATTCTGAAAGTAAAGTTATAATGTATGGAGATACAATTACAGACTCTATGAATAAAGCTATTACTGAAACCAATAGAAGAAGAAAAATACAAATGAAATATAATAAAGAACATGGTATAATTCCTAAAACTATAAGTAAAGAAATAAGAGATATAATAGAAGCAACTACAGTTTTGGAGAAACAGGAGAATTATGATAGTTTAGATGAAGCAATAGCTGGCAATAATGAAAATATAGATAAATTAATAGAGAAAAATCAGAAAGAAATGAAAAAGGCTGCCAGTGAACTTAGATTTGAAGAGGCTGCCAGACTTAGAGATATTATAGCAAAGTTAAAAAAAGAAAAAAATTGATATTATACTAAGGAGTTAAAAATATGAAAGAAAGTATAGTTATAAAAGGTGCTAAAGTTCACAATTTAAAAAATGTAGATTTAACTATACCAAGAAATAAATTTATAGTTTTCACAGGACTTTCTGGCTCTGGAAAATCATCTCTTGCATTTGATACATTATATGCAGAAGGCCAGAGAAGATATGTTGAATCTTTGTCTGCCTATGCAAGGCAATTTTTAGGACAGATGAATAAACCTGATGTTGAATATATAGAAGGATTGTCCCCAGCTATATCCATTGACCAGAAAACCACAAGCAGAAATCCACGATCCACGGTAGGAACAGTTACTGAAATATACGATTATTTAAGGCTTTTGTATGCAAGAATTGGAGTACCTCACTGTCCTGAATGTGGGAGGGAAATAACACAGCAGACAGTAGATCAGATGGTAGACAAAATATTATCTATGCCCGAAAGAACTAAAATACAGATACTTGCACCTATTGTCAGGGGGCGTAAGGGTCAGCACGTAAAAACAATTGAGAATATAAAGAAAAATGGATATGTTAGAGCTAGAATTGATGGAGAAATTGTGGATTTAGAAGAAGATGAACTTGCCTTAGAGAAAAATAAAAAACATACTATAGAGGTTGTAGTAGATAGACTCATAGTAAAAGATGATATAGAAAGCAGGCTGGCAGATTCAATAGAAACTTCACTTAAACTTTCAGATGGCATAGTAATAATAAATGTTGTTGGCGGTGAAGATATACTTTTCAGCGAAAAATTTGCCTGTGTACATTGTGGCATAAGTATAGGAGAAATAACACCTAGAACTTTTTCTTTTAATTCTCCTTTTGGAAAGTGTGATACTTGTGATGGACTTGGCAAACTTTTAGAAATTGATGAGAAATTAGTTATACCGGATAAAACGAAAAGTATAATGGACGGAGGAGTTCTCCCATGGGGAGCTGGAAGTTTGAAGGAAGAAGCATGGACATATAGTATACTTAAGGCACTTTCACAAAAATATAAATTTAAATTAGATACACCTATAGATAAACTAGGCGATAAAATAGTTAATATACTTCTTTATGGTTTAAAAGGTGAAAAAATAAAAGTTAAATATGAAAAAGACGGAAGATTGATGGAATTCAATCATGGTTTTGAGGGAATAATCAATACTTTAAAAAGAAGATATATGGAAACTAATTCTGATTATATAAAGAGTGAAATAGAAAACTATATGAGTGATAATGTTTGTCCATCATGTAAAGGAGCAAGGCTTAAACCGGAAGCTCTGGCAGTTACAGTGGGCGGCAAGAATATTTATGAATTTTGTAGTATGTCTATAAAAGATGAGTTGAAATTTTTTAAGAATATTAAGTTGTCTGACAAAGACAAGATAATAAGTGATCAGGTATTAAAAGAGATAAATAGCAGACTCGAATTTTTAGTAGATGTAGGACTTGATTATTTAACTTTAGCTAGAACCGCAGGAACTTTATCCGGTGGAGAGTCTCAAAGAATTAGGCTTGCTACACAGATAGGATCAAGTTTAGTTGGAGTATTATACATACTTGATGAGCCAAGTATAGGACTTCACCAGAGGGATAATGACAGGCTTATTAGAACTTTAAAGCATTTGAGAGACATAGGAAATACTTTGGTTGTTGTGGAACATGACGAGGATACTATGAGAGCTGCAGACTACATAGTTGATATAGGACCTGGAGCAGGAGAACATGGCGGTGAAGTAGTTGGAACCGGTACTATATCTGATATAATTAAAAGTGAAAGATCTATAACAGGACAATATTTAAGTGGAAAAAAGAAAATAGAGGTGCCAGAATCCAGAAGAAAGGGAAATGGAAATTTTATAACTGTAAGAGGAGCAGAAGAGAATAATCTAAAAAATATAAATGTCGATTTTCATATTGGAGTTTTTAATTGTGTAACAGGTGTATCAGGTTCTGGAAAGAGTACACTCGTAAATGAAATATTATATAAAGGACTGAATAAAAAAATAAATGGTTCTAAGAATAATCCTGGCAAGCATAAGGATATACTTGGGATAGAAAACATAGATAAAATTATAGATATAAATCAGAGCCCTATAGGCAGGACTCCAAGATCAAATCCGGCTACATATACTGGAGTATTTGATGTAATAAGAGAGGTTTTTTCAAATACTGCCGAAGCTAAAATGAGAGGCTATAAGCCTGGGAGGTTTAGTTTCAATGTAAAGGGTGGAAGATGTGAGGCTTGTAGTGGTGATGGAATAATAAAAATTGAGATGCAATTTTTATCGGATGTGTATGTTCCATGTGAAGTATGCAAGGGTAAAAGATACAATAGAGAAACTCTCCAGGTGAAATACAAGGGTAAAAATATAGACGATGTTCTAAATATGACTGTAGAAGAAGCACTTGATTTTTTTAAGAATATACCTCGAATAAAAAATAAACTACAAACGTTATTTGATGTAGGACTGGGGTATATTAAACTTGGCCAACCATCAACACAGTTATCTGGAGGAGAAGCTCAGAGAATTAAACTTGCTTATGAACTTTCTAAGAGAAGTACAGGTAAAACTTTGTATATACTAGATGAACCAACTACAGGACTTCATATAGATGATGTAAAGAGACTTGTAGATATACTCCAGAGGATTGTTGACACAGGAAATACTGTTGTGGTTATAGAACATAATCTGGATGTTATAAAATGTGCAGATTATATAATAGACCTTGGGCCGGAAGGTGGAGAAAAAGGTGGAAAAGTACTTTGTACAGGTACACCTGAAAAAATAGCTGGAAATAAAAATTCTTATACAGGACAATATTTAAAAAAAATGATATAATCTACATAATGACTAGCATAAACAGGCTCAAAATGCTAGTTTTTTCATCTTAGGGGAGGATATTTTAAAATGGATTTGAGTAAATTGAGTTTAATCTTTAAGATTGTAATCATAGGAATAGTATATATAATAATAGTTTGTTCATTGAGAATAATGTACAAGGATATAAAAAATGGAGGAAAAAGGGCAAGAATGGCAAATAGAAGAGCCTTTGGACTTGAAGTATTGATAGCTGGAAATAATTCAAATTTGAGAAAAGGTGCCGTTATTCCTATACGTAAAGAAATAACGATAGGGAGGAAAAGTGATAATCTTTTACGACTTGAGGATCCTTATGCTTCATCTCACCATGCAAGAGTATATGTTAAAAATGGCAAGGATTGCATTATAGAAGACTTAGGAAGTACTAATGGAACTCTTTTAAATGGTAAAAAATTAGAAGGACGCCAGTATTTGAGCTCAGGAGATGAAATAAAAATTGGCAATACTTCTTTTAAATTAATAGGATAATTATAAGATATTTATGGGTGGTGAGTACAATTGGATACTACTAGAGATGAGAAAAAACTGCTTAGATATACATATTTATTATGTTTAGCATGTTTTTTCAATTTAGCTGTGATAAAACAGCCTTTTGACAAAGGTGCTATGGTTATGGCTGTGGTTACATGTTTGCTTATAGGCTATTCTTATTTTGTTATAAGAAGATTTTTTTCAGATGGAGACAAATATATATTTGTTTTTTCAAGTATTTTATCTGTTATAGGTATGGTTATGCTATATAGGATAAATATGGCAGTTTCTATTAAACAGATTATATTTTTTGCAGTTGGGGTTACCGGATTTATATTAATTGTAGTTTTAACGCCTGATACTACAGGCTTTAGCAAATATAAATACATATATTTAGTATTTACTATAATATTTATGAGTCTTGGTACTTTGCACGGAACTGAGATAAACGGATCAAAAAACTGGGTTAGTTTTGGAGGATTTAGTTTTCAACCATCTGAATTTGGTAAAATAACATTAGTAGCTTATCTTGCTGCAGATTTAAAGGATTATAAAAATTTTAAAAATCTTATAGTTCCAGGTTTAGTTGTAATGGTTTGTCTTGGATTTATGGTAATTCAAAGAGACCTTGGTTCAGCACTTATATTTTTTGGAATAGCTGTAACCATGCTTTATATAGCTACATCAAAATTCAAATATGTAATAACATGTTTTTTACTGGCAGCGGCAGGGTCATATATGAGCTATAAAATGTTTAATCACGTAAGAACGAGAGTTTTAATATGGAAGAATCCATGGCCTTATGCGAATGACAAAAGTTATCAGATAGTTCAGTCAATGTTTTCCATATCGTCAGGGGGACTCACCGGTACAGGACTTGGATTAGGCCATCCTGAATTTGTTCCTATAAATACTACTGACTTTATATTTGCAGGATTATGTGAAGAACTTGGTATACTTATGGGATTTGCGGTAGTTATAATGTACTTTTTGCTTTTTTACAGATGTATTAGGGCAGCTGTTTATTGCAGCGATGAATTTTCAAGACTTCTGGCTGTAGGTTATAGTACTATGATTGCATGTCAGGTTTTAGTTATAGTTGGTGGTGTTATGAATGCCATCCCGCTTACAGGTGTAACTCTGCCGCTTGTTAGTTATGGAGGCAGCTCTATGCTAATAACGTTTTTTTCTCTGGGTATAATTCAGAAGATATCAGAAGAGGGTAGGTAGCATGAATAACATACTAAATAATATTAAAAAAGTAATGTTTGTTTTTTTATTGTGCTTTATTGGATTAATTTCATACATGACTTATTTTGAAATGGTAGTAGGACCTAATATAGTAAATAGCAGCTACAATAGGAGAGTATGGATTAAAAGAAATGAGGTACTTAGAGGAACCATATATGATAGAAATGGAAATCCATTAACTAAAAGTGAACCTATAAATGAAGAAACACAGAAAAGAGAATATACAGGTGGAGCTATGTTTTCTCATGTACTTGGTTATGTGGATCAGAAATATGGAATAACAGGTCTTGAAAAAAAATACGATACTCAGCTTATGTCTACAGATATACAGGATAACTTAAAAAGCCTTATTAAAAATAAAGGAAAGTCTGTAAAAAAAGTTGGAGATGGAGTAAAAACTACTCTGGATACAGCAACTCAGAAGAAAGCATATGATCTTTTGGGAGATAATAGAGGAGCTGTAGTTGTATTAAATCCTAAAACAGGTGAAGTAATTGCTATGGTTTCTAAACCATCATTTGATCCAAACAATCTTGGAGAAAGCTGGGCAAGTATAAATAAGGATTCAACCAGGCCGCTTTTGAATAGAGCTACTGGTGGACTGTATCCGCCGGGTTCTACTTTTAAAACTGTAACAGCTATAAGTGCACTGGAAAATATAAGTGGTGTTCAAAACAGATCCATTGATGATACAGGATCAATTCAAATTGGAAATTATACATTGCATGATTATAATGGAGAAGTTTTGGGAAATATAGATTTCCAGCAGGCTTATGCTCATTCGAGTAATGTATATTTTGGATCTCTTGGTATTGATCTTGGAAATGATAAATTGAAGAGTACTGCTGAAGAATTTTATTTTAATAAGAGTATTCCAACAGATGGAATACCTGTTGAAGCAAGTAACTTCCCTGCTTTAAAATCTTATGAAAAAGGAAATATTGCTCAAAGTGCAATTGGACAGAGCAGCGTGCTTGCAAGTCCACTTCAAATGGCATTGGTAGTAAGTACTATAGCAAATGGCGGGGTTATGATGAAACCTCATCTTGTAACAAGTGTAGTTACAAACAGTGGAAAATTAGTTAAGTCGGTATCTCCGGAATCTATAGGTCAGATTATATCTCCAGATATTGCAAATACTATGAAAACAATGATGAAATCTGTTGTAGATTATGGTACAGGAACTAATGCTTCTGTAGAAGGAGTTGAAGTAGCTGGAAAAACTGGTACAGCTGATAATCAAGTTATGGGAAATGATTCTCCTCCTCATTCCTGGTTTATAGGTTTTGCACCTTATGATAATCCACAGGTAGCAGTTGCAGTAATTGTGGAAAATGGAGGACAGGGAGGAATACTTGCTGCCCAGATAGCATCTGGAGTAATAAGTACATCTCTTGGAAAATAATACAATATAATAATTATGTAATTACCCGGGAAATTTTGTTGAAAAAAGTAATATTTAATTTAATTTAATGCTATAATATAGAGACTAAGCAGTTTATTGAGATTAAGTATGGTGTATTTAGACTTTTGCAGCAAAATGAAAAGGAGAAAAAATGAAAGGTAGAACTCATGCAGGAATGGGAGTGATTACTTTTTTATCCATTTATAAGTTAATTCCCGGGGGATTTAATTATTTTGGTATGGTTCTAGTTATATTTGCATCTATATTACCTGATATAGACCATCCTAAAAGTATAGTAAATAAGTACATACTCCCATTTAAAAATAAAATAACAAAGGTTACTTTATATGGGTGTCTTGGTATAGTATTATTATGGTATGATTATTTGTATGTGGATAAACCAATAATAAAAGCATTAGGTATAGTATTTATTATAATAGCTGTATCTTCTCATAGAGGCGGACTTACACACAGCTTAATGGGTATGTCTATGTTTTCATTTGTTGCAGGATATCTGGGTAATATGTATAATATACACTACCTTGTATATTATTTTATGACAGGGTATGGTATGCACCTACTTTGTGATATGTTTACAAATAAAGGCGTTCCTTTATTCTATCCTTTTAGAAAAAAGAAAGTTAAATTCCCATTTACATATAGTACTAATTCTAAAATTGGCTCTGCCATAGAGCAATTACTTATGATAGGTGGTCTTCTTTTTACTATATATAAGATACCAGCTATATTTTACAAATAATTAAAATTATATATTCAAGAGGTGAGGGAATGTTTGATTTTGAATACCAGTTAAAGGTTTTACCAGATAAACCTGGTGTTTATATTATGAAGAATTCCTTCGGTGGAGTTATATATGTAGGAAAAGCAAAAATACTTAAAAATAGAGTAAGACAGTATTTTCAAAATTCTAAAAATCATTCTGCCAAAGTGAAGGCAATGGTAGAAAATATATCAGAATTTGAATATATAGTTACAGATTCTGAAATAGAGGCACTTATACTTGAATGTAATTTGATAAAAAAATACAGACCAAAATATAATATTTTACTGAAAGATGATAAACAATATCCATTTATAAAAGTAACTATAAATGAAGATTTTCCAAGAGTAATTGTTACAAGAAATATGGAAAAAGATGGTGGAAAATATTTTGGACCATTTCCCAATGTTTCTTTTGTACATGAAACTATAGAACTTATAAAAAAGATATTTCCTATAAGAAACTGTAGAATGAGAATAGTGGAAGAAAAGACTAACGTAAGACCCTGCCTAAACTATTTTATAGAATTATGCAAGGCCCCTTGTGCTGCCTATATAACTAAACTGCAGTACAGAAAAATAATAGATGAAGTGATAGATCTTTTATCTGGAAGAGATAAAAATATTATAAGAGAATTAGAAGATAATATGAAAATTGCTTCAGAAAAGTTGGAATTTGAAAAAGCGGCAAACTTAAGAGATAAAATAATTGCAGTTAAAAAAGTAACGGAAAAACAAAAAATAATAACAGGAAATTTTGAAGATGAAGATTTTATAAATATATATTCAGATAAATGTGATAGTTGTGTTCAAATATTTTTTCTCAGGTACGGGAAAATAATAGGAAGGGAACATTATGTCATAGAAAATACCATAGATTTACCTAAAAAAAATGTAATTTGTAATTTTATTAAGGGATTTTATGGGGGAACTGCGCATATACCTAGAAACATATATGTCCCGGATGCAGAAGATATAGAACTTTTACAGCAGTGGCTCAGCATGAAAAAAGACTCAAAAGTAAATATTAAAATTCCATTAAAAGGTGATAAGAAAGCTACTCTTGATCTGGTAGGAAAGAATGCAGAAACTACACTTAGCAATTTTAAAATGAAATTAATTCAGGATAAACAAATGCATATAGAATCTGTTGAAGAAATTGCCGGATTATTGGATCTTGAAGATATCCCCCATAGAATAGAAGCATATGATATATCAAACATTCAGGGAGTTGATTCTGTAGGAAGCATGATCGTTTTTGAAGATGGAAGAGCAAAGCACAGTGATTATAGAAGATTTAAAATAAATACTGTTAAAGGAGCAAATGACTATGATAGCTTGAATGAAATGCTTACAAGAAGGTTTGAACATGGATTGGACGAAATAAGGAGAATACAGAAAAAAGATTTAAAATTGAGCTCGGGAAAATTTTGTGTATTTCCTGATTTAATTCTTATGGATGGTGGAAAGGGGCAGGTAAATGTAGCAATTAGTGTACTTCAAAAATTTGATATAGATATACCTGTTTGCGGCATGGTAAAAGATGATAGTCACAAAACCAGAGGACTTATATATAATAATAGAGAGTTAAATATAGAATTACATTCAAGCTTGATGAGATTTATAACCAGAATACAGGATGAAGTTCATAGATTTGCTATAACATATCATAGAAGTTTAAGGAATAAGAGAGTACTTCACTCTGTATTGGATGATATACCAAATGTGGGAGGCAAGAGAAGAAAAGAGCTTTTAAAGAAGTTCGGGAGCATAGAAAATATAAAAAAAGCAGATATGGATGAACTTATTAAAACGAACTCCATTGATAGACGCGCGGCAAAAAGTATTATAGAATTTTTTAAAAATCAAAAAAATTGATATGAATCTTGATTAAGACATGCATATACATTATACTAATTAGTGTTTTAAATTTTAATTTCGAGGAGAATAGAACCATGAATAAATTTAAGAATTTTATTGTTGATTTAAAAAAAGTATTGAATGAAGAAGATATAAAAATAGATGAGCTAATGAAAAATCATACTTCTTTTAAGGTAGGAGGACCAGCGGATATTCTAATAACTCCAGAAAATTCAAATCAAGTCATTGATGTAATTAAAATGAGTAAGGATAAAAATATACCGTATTACATAATGGGAAATGGTTCTAATTTACTTGTTAAAGATGGTGGAATAAGAGGAATTGTAATTAAATTAACAAATTTAAATTCTATAAAAATAAGTGAAAATAAAATAATATCTGGAAGCGGGGCTTCTTTAAAGGATGTATCAGAAGCTGCTTTAAATAGCAAATTAACTGGTTTTGAATTTGCATGTGGTATTCCCGGCAGTGTAGGTGGTGCTGTTACTATGAATGCAGGAGCCTATAATGGAGAAATATCAAACGTTATAGAAAGTGTAAAAGTTATAGACAATCATACTAATGTAAGAACACTTAATTTAAAAGAACTGGAACTTGATTATAGAATGAGTTCTATTTTAAAATATGGATATACAGTTCTTGAAGTTACCTTTAAGCTTGAAAGAGGAGATTATGATAAAATTCATAATAGAATTGAAGATTTGAATAGAAGAAGAAAAGAAAAGCAGCCGCTTGAATATCCTTCTGCAGGAAGTACATTTAAAAGACCGGAAGGCCATTTCGCAGCAAAATTAATAGATGACAGTAAATTAAAGGGTGTAAGTGTTGGCGGAGCACAGGTTTCTGAAAAACATTCTGGATTTATAATAAATAAAGGTAATGCCACAGCAAACGATATCTTGAATTTAATAAAGGTAGTTCAAAAGACTGTAAAGGAACAGTTTGATGTTGATCTTTATACTGAAGTTAGGATTATAGGTGAGGACTAATTATTAAATAGTTTTTAGAAAGAGAATCTATTAATTACAGTTAGATTCTCTATTTTTTATGAAATTTTTTTATGTTATAATTATAACAACAAATCAATGAAATTGCAGCATTAAGTTAAAGCAATTTTTAATAGGAGGGCTTAACATGAGATTTGTTATAGTGACAGGATTGTCTGGTGCAGGTAAAACTCAGGCTGTAAGAAACTTGGAAGATTTAGGATATTTCTGCGTAGATAATCTTCCTCCAACACTTATACCTAAGTTTGCAGAAGCTTGTTATAAAACCTATGGAAAAATAGATAAAATAGCTTTAGTTATAGATATACGTGGTGGACAATTTTTTAATGATATTTTTGAAAGCTTAAATTATCTAAAAGATAATAAATATAAATATGAAATATTATTTTTAGATGCCTCAGATGAAGTACTTATAAAAAGATTTAAAGAATCCAGAAGAAAACATCCGCTGGCACCAGAAGGAAGAATATTAAATGGAATATCCATGGAGAGAAATAAACTTAGAGAGTTAAAAGATAGAGCTGATACTATAATAGATACATCTAAACTGGCCACAAGAGAGCTTAGAGAAGAGATAAACAGGATATATTCAGAAGAAGGCCAGATTGAAACACAGCTTATGATAACAGTGCTTTCTTTTGGCTTTAAATATGGAATACCTGTGGATTCAGACTTGGTTTTTGATGTTAGATTTCTTCCAAATCCATTTTATATTCCTAAACTTAAAAAATATTCAGGAAATGATAAATTGGTGGTAGATTATATAACTAAGTTCAAGCAGACCAATGAATTTGTAAATAAACTTTCTGATATGCTGGAATTTTTAATACCTTATTATTTAAAAGAGGGAAAAAGACAATTAATTATTTCAATAGGATGTACTGGAGGAAGACATAGATCTGTAACAATTGCAAATATTATTTATAACAATCTTAAACAAAACGGATATAAAGTTAACATAGATCACAGGGATATTGAAGAAGATGCCAATAGAGGTGGTAAAAAGTTATGAAAATTACGGGTTGGCTCAGACCTGGTATAAAAGTTAAAAGATGGATCATGCTTGGAGCTATGGGAGTACTTTTTATAATAT
This sequence comes from Clostridium algifaecis, assembly GCF_017874415.1. Classification (GTDB taxonomy): domain Bacteria; phylum Bacillota; class Clostridia; order Clostridiales; family Clostridiaceae; genus Clostridium_B; species Clostridium_B algifaecis. Next base: position 37,177 of record NZ_JAGGLM010000015.1, on the reverse strand, counting down.
TTGGTGTACTTGAATTTGTAAATAGAAGATTTTATAGTATTTATTATATTTCATTCTATATTTTTTTAATTATATCGGGTATTTTTGTATTATATATTTCTATAACTCAGGGAATGCGTTCTATAATAGCACTTATAAATAAGGGTTATTTAAATGTTTCATTAAATTCTAGGAGACTTGAAAATCTAATATATGAAAAAAGACTTCTTGTAAAGGGTCCTAAAATAGTTGCGATTGGTGGAGGTACAGGACTTTCAACAATGCTTAGAGGGCTTAAATATTATACATCGAATATAACAGCTATAGTTACTGTTGGGGATGATGGCGGTGGATCTGGAGATTTGAGGGAAGATCTTGGTATACTTCCTCCAGGAGACATAAGAAACTGTATAATGGCTCTTGCTGATACTGAACCTATTATGGAAGAATTACTTCAATATAGATTCAAAGATGGCAGGTTAAAAAATCAGAGCTTTGGCAATTTATTTTTGGCGGCTATGGATGGTATATCTTCAAACTTTGAAGAAGCTGTTCAAAAAATGAGTTCAGTACTTGCAGTTACAGGAAAGGTTATGCCTGTTACACTTGACAATTTAGTGCTTAAAGCCAAATATAAGAATGGAACCATGGCACAGGGAGAATCTACCATACCTGAAGAAGCTATAAAGCGCAATACTAAAATAGACAGACTTTTTATTGAACCAAAGGGGGCAACTGCATTAAAAGAAGCTATTGAAGCCATAATAGAAGCAGATGCCATAATTCTTGGACCGGGAAGTCTTTATACGAGTGTTATACCAAATCTTCTGGTTAGAGGTATAGCTCCAGCCCTGCACAAGACTAAGGGTGTTAAAATATATATATCTAATATAATGACACAGCCCGGAGAAACAGATGGATTTTCTGTATCTGATCATATAAAGACTATTTACAAGCATGGTGGAAGTGGAATAATTGACTATGTTGTTGTAAATGTAGGTAAAATAGACAAAGCTTTAGAAGGAAAATATCATGAAGAAGCATCACATCTTGTAAATATAGATGAAGAGAATATAAATAAATTGGGAGTAAAACCTATAGAAGGGGACTTTATTAGTATAAAGAATGGTCTCATAAGACATAACTCGGAAAAACTTGCTTCTATTTTAATAGAAACAATTATGGATAAAAAACTTTTATATGATAGAAAAAAGATAATCGAGTATTTTTATTTATCTGAAAGAATTAAACAAAATAAAAAAAGCAATAGGTAGGAGATATATATGTCATTTTCATTAAAAGTAAAAAATGAGGTTTGCAGATATGTAGATATTAGCAAAGGAGAAGCTATAGCTGAGCTGTCTGCTATAATGAAAGTAAGCGGTACTTTGTCTCTTGGTGGGAATAAACAGTTTAGTTTTAAAATAACTACAGAAAATCCTACGATTGCTAGATTTATTTTTACAATATTAAAGGACAAATTTTATATTCACACTAAAATAATGATGAAAAAGAGTAATTCATTAAAAAAGAATAATATATATATTGTTTTGATTACTGAGGAAATGCATGTTAAAGCTTTGCTTGAAAAGGTTGGGCTTCTTAAGCAAGATGAAAATATTTTTTCACTGAATTATAATATACCAGATGTTGTTTTTGAAAAGAATGAATATAAAAGAGCATATATCAGGGGAGCTTTCCTGGGCGGTGGAAGTGTGAGCAATCCTGAAAAGACCTATCATCTTGAATTTGTAACTCATAATTGTGATTATGCAGATGATTTGAGCAAGCTTATAAATGAATATAATTTGAATTCAAAGGTTATCCAGAGAAAAAATAGCTTTATAGTATATTTAAAAGAGGGAGAACAAATAGTTGATCTACTAAATATAATAGGAGCGCATTCTGCACTTTTGGACTTGGAAAATGTTAGAATAATGAAGGAAATGAGAAACAATATAAATAGATTGGTAAATTGTGAGACGGCTAATTTAAGCAAAACTGTGAATGCAGCAGTAAGGCAAATCGAAAGTATAAAATTAATAGAAAAAGAAATTGGGTTATTACGTCTTCCTCAAAATTTAAGAGAAATTGCAGAACTAAGGTTAAAGTATCCCGACGAATCACTTAAAGAACTAGGAGAAATGTTGAATCCCAAAGTAGGAAAATCTGGAGTAAATCATAGATTAAGGAGAATTGAAAAAATAGCAGAAGAACTTAGGAGAGAAGAAAGGTAGGATAAGGTTATGTCAAAGCATGAAGATGTAATCAATTATATACTTTCACTTGATGTTGGAACAAAGATATCAGTTAGGAGTATAGCTAGTGATTTAGGAGTTAGTGATGGAACAGCATATAGAGCAATAAAGGATTCTGATACTTTGGGAATTGTAACTACTATACCAAGAGTTGGTACAGTAAGAATAGAAAAAGTTGAAAAGAAAAACATGGAAGCTCTTACTTATGGTGAGGTAATTAATATAGTGGATGGAACGCTGCTTGGTGGTAGGGATGGAATATATAAAGTACTTCATTGTTTTGTAATAGGAGCTATGACTATAGATGCTATGGAGAGGTATATAAAAAAGGATTGTTTACTGATAGTTGGAAATAGGGAAGAGGCTCAGAGACTTGCACTTTTAAATAATTCAGGAGTCTTGATTACTGGAGGTTTTGAATGCAGTGATGAAATAAGAGAACTGGCGAATGAAAGACGTTTTCCACTTATATCTACTACATATGATACTTTTACAGTGGCAAGCATGATAAACAAGGCTATTTCTGAAAATATGATAAAAAAATATATTTTACTTATAGAGGATATAATGGAAAGCAATCCTGAATATTTGAATAATACAGATAAAGTTTTAAAATGGAGAGAAAATATAGAAAAAACCAAACACGAGAGATATCCTGTAGTTGATAGTAAAAAAAGAGTTATTGGAATCGTAACTTTAAAAGATATTCCAAGCAGGACATCTGATGATGAGCTTATAAGTAAGGTTATGCATAGAAATCCGATAGTATTGACTCCAAAAACCACAGTGGCTTATGCAGCACATATAATGGGATGGGAAGGAATAGATCTTTTCCCGGTAGTAGATGGAAAAAAGTTAATAGGGGTTGTTACAAGAGAAGATGTAATTAAAGCGCTTCAATATATGTCAAGGCAGCCTCAATCAGGAGAAACTTTAGAAGATATGGTCTTTAAGAAATTTGAATTTGAACCTAAAGGAAATGCTACACATTTTTATGGAAAAATAACACCTGAAATGTTAAACCCCATAGGAACCGCATCATATAGTTCACTCAATATGCTGCTATCAACCATGGGAGTTATGACACTCAGACAAAAAAACAATATAAATGTACTTGTAGATAGCATAAATACATATTTTATAAGGCCTGTTCAAATTGATAGTAATATAGACATATATTGTAATATAATAGACATGGGAAGAAATTTTTGTAAGATTGAAATAAATATGTATAACTATAAAAAGGAGATAGTAGGCAAATGCATAATGTCTGCTAGGATAATAAGGAAGTAATATTATTAATTTTTCATTTTTAAATATAAACCAAATATGTATCTATATCTGGCTTATTTTATTTTTAGGGACATAAATTATTCATATTAATATAGTATAATCTATTTTGAAATTTATAGTCTATAAATGACAAAGGAGTATGAAAAAATATGGATGATAAACATAAAAAAATCGCAAAAGAATTAATGAATTACATGGGATGTATTTTGCTGGCGATTGGTTTTGCATTTGCATTTCACACTTATGTTTTTGCTAAAAGTTATGTAGTAGGACCTTCTATGCAGCCAACATTTAATAATAACGATGTAATATTTTTAGAAAAAATAAGCACAGAAACTGGACATATAAATAGAGGAGAAGTTATTGTTTTCAATTCTAAAGATGAAAATAATGATGATTATATAAAAAGAGTAATAGGTATAGCGGGAGATAAAATTGATATAAAAGATGGAAAAGTATATTTAAATGAAAAACTTCTTTCAGAAAATTATCTTCAACAGGGTACAGTTACTGATCCAAATTCTATTAATACAGAATATATTATACCTGAAGGATATATTTTCGTAATGGGAGATAACAGGGGCAACAGTACTGATAGCAGAATACTTGGACCTATAAATTTAAAAGATGTCAAAGGTCATGTTATATTTAGAGCTTATCCTTTTGATAAAATAAGCACGTTTTAATGAAACTTTAGTATGATATAATTGTTATAGAGAACATTATACTTGAAATAAAAGGTAAAGTGAAGGGAGGCATGTTTGGTGGAAAACGAAAAACATGAATGGGTGAGCCTTCATCAGCATACAGAATATTCACTCCTGGATTCATCAGCTAAAATTCCGGAACTTATAAAAAGGGCTAAGGAACTTGGAATGAAGAGCATAGCTATAACTGACCATGGAGTCATGTATGGTTGTGTAGAGTTTTATAAAGAAGCAAAGGCACAGGGAATTAAACCTATAATAGGTTGTGAAATATATGTATCTCAAAAATCCATGTATGTAAAAAGAAATAATGGAGAAAACGAGAATTATCATCTTGTACTGCTGGTAAAAAATGAAACAGGATATAATAATCTTATGAAAATAGTATCTACCGCATCTATAGAAGGTTTTTACTATAAACCAAGGGTTGATCATGATTATCTTAAGAAACATAGTGAAGGTTTGATTGCCTTGAGTGCATGTGTGAGCGGGGAAGTTCAATCATATATTCTTAAGAACAATTTAAAAGCAGCGAGAGAAACTGCCGAATTTTACAGGGATACTTTTAAAGATGGATTTTATCTTGAACTGCAGGATCATGGTATGAAGGAACAACTTAAGGTAAATAAAGAATTGAAATTGATGTCAAAGGAGCTTAATATACCATTAGTTGCAACTAATGATGTTCATTATATAAGAAAAGAAGATTATAGAGCTCATGACATATTACTATGTATACAGACAGGAAAAACTGTTGATGAGGAAGACAGGATGAGATATCCATCTGATGAATTCTATCTAAAGTCATCTGAACAGATGTATGAAATGTTTAAAGATGTACCTGAAGCAATAGAAAATACTGCTAAAATAGCTGAAGAGTGCAATTTTGATTATGAATTTCACAAATCAAAATTACCTAAATTTCCACTTCCAGATGATGTAGATCCTTATGAATATATGAAAAATTTATGTTATGAAGGACTTGAAAAAAGATATCATAGAGTAACCAAAGACTTAAAAGATAGGCTTGAATATGAACTTGGCATAATAAAGAGAATGGGCTATGTTGACTATTTCCTCATAGTTTGGGATTTTATAAGGTTTGCAAGACAGAATAAAATAATGACTGGTCCTGGAAGGGGCAGCGGAGCAGGTTCTATAGTTGCTTATACCTTAGGAATCACGAAAATAGATCCTATAAAGTATAATCTTATATTTGAACGTTTCTTGAATCCGGAAAGAGTATCTATGCCTGATATAGATAGTGACTTTTGTTATGAAAGACGCGGTGAGGTAATAGATTATGTGGTAGAAAAATATGGCAAGGACAATGTATCACAGATTATAACCTTTGGAACTATGGCAGCTAGAGCTTGTATAAGAGATGTTGGAAGAGCAATGAATTATTCATATGGTGAGGTTGACAGGATAGCCAAGATGATTCCTTCAGTTCTTAATATAACTATTGATAAAGCACTTGATATGAATCAGGAATTTAAGGAAGCATATGACGGCGAACCAAGAACCAGGGAACTTATAGATGTGGCTAAATCACTGGAAGGACTTCCAAGACATACATCAACACATGCAGCAGGAGTTGTTATATCATCGCAGCCACTTGTAAATTATGTCCCTCTTCAAAAAAATGAAGATAATGTTGTAGCACAGTTTACGATGGGAACTCTTGAAGAACTTGGACTTTTAAAAATGGATTTTTTGGGACTTAGAACATTGACTGTACTTAGGGATGCAGTTTTTATGGTAAAACAGAATAAAAATGTTGATATAGATTTAGACAAGATAGATTATGATGATGAAGCTGTTTATAATATGATAGGAGAAGGCAAAACTGTAGGTGTATTTCAGCTTGAATCTCCGGGCATGACATCATTTATGAAAGAGCTAAAACCTGATTCTCTTGAAGATATAATAGCAGGAATAAGTTTATACAGACCGGGTCCTATGAGCGAAATACCAAAATATATTAAGAATAAGAACAATCCTGAAAAAATAGAATACATAACTCCAGAACTTGAACATATTCTTTCTGTTACATATGGATGTATGGTGTATCAGGAACAGGTAATGCAGATAGTAAGGGACCTGGCAGGATACTCCATGGGAAGAAGTGATCTTGTAAGACGTGCCATGTCTAAGAAAAAACATCATGTTATGGAAGAAGAAAGACATAATTTTGTATACGGAATAGAAGATGAAGATGGCAAAATACAGGTTCCTGGTTGTATCAAAAATGGGATATCTAGTGAAATTGCAAATAAAATTTTTGATTCCATGATAGATTTTGCGTCATATGCTTTTAATAAATCGCATGCAGCAGCGTATGCAGTAGTGGCATTTCAAACTGCATATTTAATGTATTATTATCCAACAGAATTTACAGCAGCAATGCTTAATAGTGTAAAAGGAGACAGCGAAAAAGTTGCTTATTACATAAGGTTTGCAAAAGACAGCGGAATAGAAATACTGCCTCCAGATATAAACGAAAGTTATGCTAAGTTTACTGTTAAGGACAATAGCATAAGATTTGGACTTTCCGCTATAAAAAATGTTGGAGAAAATGTAATAGATAGCATAGTTAAATCAAGACAAAAGCATGGAAAATTTAAAGAACTGGCTGATTTTTGTGACAATATAGAAATAGGAGCTATAAATAAAAGAGTGGTTGAGAGCTTGATTAAATCCGGTGCTTTTGATTGTTTTAATGTATATAGATCTAAACTTATAGCTGTTCATGAGAAAGTTTTGGATAGTGTAAGTAATTCCAGAAAGAAGAATATAGAAGGACAGGTAAGCTTATTCTCTGAATTAGATGATACAAGCATAAGAATACAATATCCAGATATAAAGGAATTTAAGAAGAAAGATATTCTTTCCATGGAAAAAGAGATGACAGGGCTTTATCTTTCAGGACATCCACTAGATGAGTATAAAAAGACGCTTAGACTTCAAACAAGTATAAAAATTTCAGATATACTTATAAATAAAACTTTAGAGGGAGAAAATATAGGTGAATCTAAAGTTAAAGATGGGGATAAGGTTATAATAGGCGGCATAGTATCTGAAGTATCTAGGAAAATCACTAAAAAAAATGATATGATGGCGTTTGTAAAGTTGGAGGACTTATATGGAATAATAGAAGTTATAGTATTTCCTAAAACATTTTATAAGTTTAAAAATCTTATCAATGAAGATGCTATGATTATAGTAAATGGCAGAATCAGTATAAAAGAAGAAGAACAACCAAAGATATTATGTGAAAATATAGAACCACTTATAAAGGTGGATACCCAAAAATTGTATATTTTAATAGAAGATCAGGAAAAATTAAAAACTGCTGCTGATAAATTAAAATCTGTTATAGCTTTATACAAAGGAAATATTCCGGTTTACTTATGTACCAGAAAGGAAAGAAAAAAATTTAGATTGGATAGTGATTTGTGGATAAAAAATGAAGGAGATATTATGCTGGAATTAAGAAATATTTTTGGATATGATAACATTAAATTAATTTAATACCGAATAATTTAATATTAAATGGCAAAACTATTAAATGATAATATTTAATAGTTTTGTTTTAAACATATGTATATATAATGAAAAATGGATTAATCTGTGATATAATATAGTTACAATTATTACAAGAAAAACAGATTGTTATTATATAAGTGGGACAAAAAACATCCCTATGGTCATAGGAGGTATAAACGTATGAGAACGATAGCTGTATTAACAAGCGGCGGCGATGCACCAGGTATGAATGCTGCCATAAGAGCGGTTGTAAGAGCAGGTCTGGATAAAGGCTTTAATGTAATGGGAGTTCTTAGAGGTTATAGTGGATTGATAAGTGGTGAAATAATTCCTATGGATAGACATAGTGTTGCAGATATAATTCAAAGAGGCGGGACAATTCTGAGAACTGCACGATGTGAAGAGTTTAAAACAGAAGAAGGAAGAAAGAGAGCTGCCAATATATTAAAAACTTTTGGGATAGATGGTTTAGTTGTAATTGGTGGAGATGGTTCATTTAGAGGTGCCCAATTATTATCTAAATTAGGAATATCAACTATAGGGTTACCTGGAACTATAGATAATGATTTAGCTTATACAGATTATACTATAGGATTTGATACAGCAATAAATACAGTACTGGATGCAATAAATAAATTAAGAGATACATCTACTTCCCATGAAAGAGTAAGTATAGTTGAAGTTATGGGAAGAAATTGTGGTGATATTGCACTTTATGCAGGATTAGCAGGTGGTGCAGAAAATATAATTATTCCTGAAAAAGGATATGAACAAGATAAGCTTTGCAGGACAATATTAGAAGGAAAAATGAATGGAAAGATGCACAATTTAGTGGTACTTGCAGAAGGAATTGGCGGTGCAGAGGATTTAGCTAAGAAAGTTGAAGAAATAACCGGTATAGAAACAAGAGCTACAAAACTTGGACATATTCAAAGAGGAGGAAGTCCAACGTGCCAAGACAGGATTTTAGCATCAAGATTGGCTTTTAGGGCTGTAGAACTTTTGGAAGATGGAAAATCTTCAAGAGTGGTTGGTATAAGGAATAATAAAATAATAGATTTAGATATAGATGAAGCGCTTGAACAACCAAAGCGTTTTGATGAAAAGTTATATGAAATAGCAAGTGCATTAGCATAAAATATATTAGCAAATTTAATAACTTTAATGAAAATAAATTTATATTTGAGGAGAATAAAATTATGCAAAAAACCAAGATGATTTTTACAGTTGGTCCTGCCAGCGAAACAGAAGAAGTTATATCAAAACTTATTGAAGCTGGTATGAGTGCCTCGAGACACAATTTTTCTCATGGAGATTATGAAGAACACAAGGAAAGAATGGATTTAGTAAAAAAACTTAGGAAAAAATATAATAAACCAATAGCAATTATACTTGATACAAAGGGACCTGAAATAAGAACTGGAGATTTTAAAACTAAAGTAGAACTACAAGAGGGAAAAAAGTTTACAGTATATTGTGGAGAAGAAATTTTAGGTGATGAAACAAAATGTTCTATAACTTATAAAGGACTTTGTAAAGATGTAAAACCTGGAGACGAAATACTTATTGATGATGGATTAGTAGGTATGGAAGTTGAAAGTGTTGATGGAAATAAAATTAACTGTGTAGTAAAAAATACAGGCTCAGTTAGCAGTCATAAGGGAGTAAATGTACCTGGTGTTTCTGTAAATCTTCCAGCTACAACTAAAAAAGATGAAGAAGATTTGAAGTTTGGATGTGAACAGGGAGTTGATATAATAACAGCTTCATTTATAAGAAAAGCTTCAGATGTTAATACTATAAGAGAAGTTCTAAAGAAAAATGGTGGAGAAGATATACAAATATTCTCGAAGGTTGAAAGCCAGGAAGGTGTAGAGAATATAGATGAAATAATAGAAGCTTCAGATGGAATAATGGTTGCAAGAGGAGACATGGGAGTTGAAATCCCAATAGAAAAAGTTCCATTAATTCAAAAAGAAATAATATCAAAGTGCAACAAAGCTGGTAAACCTGTTATAACAGCTACTCAAATGCTTGATTCAATGATAAGAAATCCAAGACCAACAAGGGCAGAAGCATCAGATATAGCAAATGCAATATTTGATGGAACAGATGCTATAATGTTAAGTGGTGAATCTGCAAATGGTAAATATCCTGTAGAAGCAGCTCAAACTATGGCAAAGATAGCTCAGGCTGCAGAAGCAGAGATCAATTATGAAGAATTACTTCAAAGGAAGAGAGAATCTCATTTTAAGGATGTACCAAATGCAATAAGTTTTGCAGTTTGTTCTACAGCATCAGAGTTAGATGCAGCTGTTATTATAACAGCTACACAAAGTGGAAGCACAGCGAATAAAGTTTCAAAATATAGACCGGCTTGTCCTGTTATTGCTGTTACTCCAAATGAAAAAGTAACAAGAAGATTAGCACTTAATTGGGGAGTATTCCCATTGCTTACAGATAGATTTGATTCTACAGATGAATTGATAGAAAAATCAGTAGAAGCATCTTTAAAAGCTGAATATGTGAAGAAAGGTGATCTGGCAGTCATAGCTGCAGGAGTACCTGTAAGTTGCTCAGGAACTACAAACATGATTAAAGTTAATTTAATCAAATAATAATATTGTAATAAAAATAACCTTGTTTTTTATACAGGGTTATTTTATTTTTATTAATTAAAAAAATAGCAAAAATCTATTGAAAATTTAATATGACTTATTGTATAATATAATGATATATGGTTAGAATTATATAAAATGAAAAGAAAAACAAGAGACAACTGATTCTATATTTTGCACCTTAACAGGTGCTATTTTTTTGGACAATAAATAATAATTTTATAGTAGGTGAGATTGTGAATGATATAGTTGAAAAGAATAAAGAATATATTATGACTATTAATAGTCAGGGATATGAAGGAGAGGGTGTGGGTAAGGTAAATGGATTTACTGTATTTGTGCCCGGCGCTATAATTAATGAAAAAGTAAGAGTGAAGATTATAAAAGTAAACAAAAATTTTGCTTTTGGAAAATTAATGGATATAATTGAAACATCAAAATATAGAAAAGATCCGTCATGTAATATTTATAAAAGATGTGGGGGATGCCAGCTTCAACATATGTCATATGAATATCAGCTTGACTTTAAAAAAAATAGAGTAAAAGATTGTCTTGAGAGAATTGGAAAACTTCAAGTAGAGGAAAACGAAGACTTAGACAATAAAAGCGGCAAAGTAAAGTTGTATGACACAATAGGTATGGAGAAACCTTATAGATATAGAAATAAAGTTCAACTTCCAGTTGGAAAAAGTAAAAATGGTGTGGCTATGGGCTTTTATGCCAGGAGAAGTCATCAAATTATAGATACGGATTCCTGCTATATACAAAATGAAACTGCAGATGAAATTATTAAAATTGTAAGGCAGTGGATAAATAAATATGATATCGATATATATGATGAAAAAAATAAAGTCGGCACATTAAGACATATTATGATTAGAAAGGCTTTTTCTACTGGAGAGGTAATGCTTGTTATTGTAACCTCATCTTCAAAATTACCATTTAAGTCGGAGCTTATAAAATCAGTAGTTGAAAATGTAAATGGAGTAAAAAGTATAATACAAAATATAAATAATAAAAATACAAACGTAATATTGGGACAAAAATGCATAACTTTATGGGGCAGCGGTACTATAAATGATTATATTGGTAAGTTTAAGTTTAATATAGCGCCTTTATCATTTTTTCAGGTAAATCCTGTACAAACTGAAATATTGTATAAAAAAGTTATGGAATATGCAGATTTGACTGGAAATGAAATTGTATTTGATGCGTATTGTGGAACCGGAACTATATCTTTATTTTTATCGCAAAGTGCGAAAAAAGTATATGGTGTTGAAGTAATTGCCCAGGCTATAGAAAATGCTAAAGTTAATGCTATAGAGAATGGAGTAGACAATACAGAGTTTATAGTTGGAAAATCAGAAGTTGTTATACCAGAACTTATAGATAAAGGAATAAAGGCAGATGTAGTTGTGGTAGATCCACCTAGAAAGGGCTGTGACAAGGAGCTTTTAATATCAATTGCTAAAATGGCTCCATCAAAAATAATATATGTATCTTGTGATCCTGGCACCCTCGCCAGAGATCTTAACATTTTAGAAGAACTTGGATATAAAACAGAATGTGTTCAGCCTGTTGATATGTTCAGCCAGACAGCTCATGTTGAGTGTGTCGTGAAGATAGAGAAGAAATTGGCTGATATCAAAGGTTTTGAAGGAATTTAAGTAAATATTAAGGTGTGTTTTATGTTCCCTCAGACTTGTGGTTTGAGGGAATTTTTGTGTTAAGGGGTTGTACAAATTCGCTAAATTAGGAGTAATTGGATATTTACGAAATGGTATGGAGATTTGCGGTAAGAATACAAAATACCAAAAGCTAAATTATCAGTTGCCGAGGATTTCTCCGATACTTAAATGTATCTCAAAAATAAGTGTTTACAAATATACGTATATAAAATACAATATAAGTATATTTGTAAAGGATGATGAGAATGGATTATATAAAGAAATTAGAAGATTTGATTAAGGAAAACAATGGAACGATAGTAACCTCCGATTTAGATAAATTTAATATTCCTAGGATATACTTAACCAAGTTAATGGATATGGGAAAAATAGAAAGAGTTAAAAGAGGTGTATATGTTGCAGTTGGTGAGATAGAGGATGAAATGTTTTATATGCAAGCAAAGTACCCAAAGCTTATCTATTCACATGAAACAGCTTTATTTATTCATGAGCTTACTGATAGAACTCCTTTTGAGTATGCTGTTACTGTGCCAAGTGGTTATAAAGCTCCTCAAAATGTTAGTGATAATAATAAGATTTACTACATAAAAAGAGAATTACATCTATTAGGGGTTGTTACAGCTAAGACTTCTTTTGGAAATGAAATCAAAGTATATGATGTTGAAAGAACTATTTGTGATATTTTAAGAAGCAGAGAAAGAATAGATATTCAAATAGTTACTCAAGCTTTAAAGGATTACGTTAGGTTAAAAACTACTGATTTTAATAAGCTTTTTGAGTATGCAAAAGTGTTTAGGGTTAATGAAATACTTAAGAAATATATGGAGGTGTTGCTATAATGAATATAGATAAAAATAACATGATTATTCAAGAGGAAAAAATTATATTTTACTCAAATGAAGAGGAAACTGTCACAGTAGATGTGTATTTTGCTGATGAAACATTTTGGCTTTCACAAAAATCAATGGCAAAGCTTTTCAATGTAGATGTTAGAACTATAAATGACCATTTGAAAAATATTTATGAAACTGAAGAACTACATATGGAGTCAACTATCCGAGAATTTCGGATAGTTCAAAAAGAAGGAAATAGAAGTGTTAATAGAAGTGTGAAGTTTTATAATCTTGATGCAACTATTTCAGTTGGATATAGAGTGAATTCAAAACAGGCAACGCAGTTTAGAAAATGGGCAACAAATACACTAAATCAATACATAACTAAAGGTTTTGTTTTAAATGATAAAATGCTTAAAAATGGGAAACCATTTGGAAAAGATTACTTTGATGAATTATTAGAAAAAATACGAGAAATAAGAGCTAGCGAGCGTAGAGCTTATCAAAAGATAGCGGATGTTTTTGAACAATGTAGCAGTGATTATAGTTCAAATTCTAAAGAAACAAAGTTGTTTTATAAAACTGTGCAAAATAAATTACATTTTGCTACTACGGGCCAAACTGCAGCTGAAATTATTTATAATAGAGCAGATAGTGATATGCCTTATATGGGATTAACTACATGGAAAAATGCTCCTAAAGGAAAGGTTTTAAAAAGCGATACAACAATTGCAAAAAATTATTTAAATGAAAAAGAGATAGATAAGCTAAATAGGCTTGTTACTTTATTCATAGATTTTGCGGAGCTTAGGGCTTTAAATCAGCAAATTATGACTATGGAAGATTGGCTTATTCATGTAAATAAATTTTTAGCTTTTTCTGATCAAGAAATACTAGAAAATTCAGGCATAATATCTCACGATATGGCAGTTGCAAAGGCTCATGAAGAGTATGAGAAGTTTAGAATTAAGCAAGATAAACTATATATATCGGATTTTGATAAAGAGTTTGAAAGGTATTTAAAAGGTGGTAGAAACAAGTAATACAAAATATTGATAATTAAGAAAAATAGAGAGAATTGTGAAAGAATCTCTCTATTTTTACAGTTAAAGTGAAGTTTATAGATTCATTTCTACTTACTCTTAAGCAGCCACTGGACAAACTCTTCAGTGGTTTTCTTGCCTTTTTTAATATCTTTCTTCCATTTGGCAACATCTTTTTTCTACCTTTCAAAATAGTCCTTGTGATTTTCATCCTCAGGATTTCTTCTGACACGCATTTGTAGTGTTTGGTAAATGCTCCTTCTTAGTTTTTCAGCATCGGAGCTGCGCAGTGGTACAAAATATTTACCGCAGTTAGCATTGCTACTTTTGAAATTAAAGGAAAGAGTGTTTCTATTTACCGAATTTTCTAGAGTTCTTCATTAACTCATATATCTTAAAATTTAAAAAAGACTCTAAATCGTTGCTTAAACTATCAATATCAGATTCAGAGATTTCAAACTCACCTTCTTTTCCTTTAAGAATAATATAACCATCTTCATCATCAAAAATGATTTTATATCCTAAAAGAAGCATTTGCATTTTCATAAAATAGTTAAAACTACTATTAAAATCATCGCTGTTTTCCCAATCCATTAAATAAGATGGAGAAACTTGTAATGCATCAGCTAATGCTTTAATTTTATCTTTTCTAACATTTTTAATATTACCACTTTCGTATCGTAGTATAGTAGGAGCAGTAACACCAACTGCTTTAGCTACATCTTCTAAAGTTAGCCCAAGTTCTAGCCTTCTAGTTTTAACTTTATCCTTAAAATCCACTTTATCACCTTCTAATGAGTATTTTAACTATACTATAGCAGATAAATTGCGTATTTGCAATAAAATTATGCAATATAGCTATTATAATTGCGTTTACGTATTGACTTAGGCTAAAATAAGTATTAAAATATAATTACGTAAACGCAATTAGAGTAACAAGGAGGAGTTAAGATGTTTAATAGAAATAAGTTTATGGCTCAGATTATTATGTCTGGGAAATCAATGTCTGATATAGCAAATATGCTTGCTATAAACAAGGTTACACTATATCGCAAGATAAATGGGAAAAGTGAGTTTAACAGAAGCGAAATATGTAAGCTTTGTGAATGCTTGAATATCAAAGATGTAAAAGATATTTTTTTTGATAAACAACTTACGTAAACGCAATAAAACTGAATAGCACAAGTTTAAGGTGATTCGGCAAAGTACTTAAAACCTGATCGGAAGAAATCTGGTGAAACCGATGTAGTGCAAAAATAAATTTTACGGAGATGATAACATGTCTGGAAATGTAAGCAGAAAGTATAAGCAGTATAGGCTTATGCAGGAGAGAAGAGATCTATTTGGAGATGTTTCAGCTAAGGATGATTTTGGCAGAGTAGACCTTGTAGCCTTTGGTGCATCTAAAGGAAGAGTTATTACAAGCAGCTCTAAATTAAGCTTAGGGAAAATGTCAGTAAAAAAGGATAGAAGAAATATGCAAGCACTTTAATGCGGGTGCTTTTTTAATACAAAAAATTAAGGAGGAATTTATAAATGGCTAAAAATTTGAATGAACTTATAAATGAATACGGAGCAGAAACTATAATTGCAAGAATTATGGAGCAATTAAAGATACTTGCTAAGTGTGAAGATGCAGAGGTTATTGCTTCTGTAGAAGGTCTTATAGAAAACACAGGCTGTGATACAGAATACATTTATAGCCTTTGTGAATATGGAAATCTAGTTACCTATGTATCAGAAGATATTAAAATTACAGAGTCACCATGGTTTGAAGAATAGCATCAATTAAGATAGGAAAGGATGTGAGGATTTGATAGATAGAGCGAGTCTAGCAGTAAGCTATTCCAAAAGAGGGTTTAAGATAGTTATGCTTAATGGAATTAATGAAGCTGGTAATTGTACTTGTAGTAAGGGTGCTAATTGCAAAAGTAGCGGTAAACATCCAATCTATAATAGCTGGGTGAAAAAAGCAACTACCTCTGAAGAAGAAATCATAACAGAGTTTAAGAAGCATCCTTATGCCAATATAGGTTTTGCTACTGGTGATAATTATTTTGTACTTGATATAGACAATGGTGGATATGAAAGCTTAAAGGAGTATGGAAATCTTAACAGAACTTTAAGTGTTAGAACAGGTAGTGGTGGAAGCCATCACTACTACCTAATGCCAGAAGGAGTAACCATTCCTAATAAGGTGGGAATACTTAAAGGTGTAGATATTAGGGCGAATGGTGGTCTTGTTGTAGCTCCTGGGAGCATTCATAAAAGTGGTAATTATTATGAGTGGATAGATGATATTGAAATGGCTGCACCAGATGAATGGCTTATAGATTTAATTCTAAAGAAAAGAACTAGCTTTAAGGAGATTCCAGATGTTATAGAAGAAGGCTCAAGAAATGCAGTGATGGCAAGTATGGCAGGAGCTTTAAGGAGAAAGGGATTAAGCTTTGAAGCTATTTTAGCAGCACTACTAGTTGAAAATAATACTAGATGCAACCCACCACTTGATGATAAAGAGATTGAAACTATTACTAAGAGCATTTGCAAGTATAGGCCTGAAGACCCTATAACAGGCGAGGAGTGGGAGGAGTTTAGGAGTGAGGATTTGCTTGATATCATTTCTAGCTTAGAGGATATCTCAAAGGTTTATGAAAAAGAAATGCTAGAAAAGCTTTCAATGGTTAAAGAAAATGATCCTGCAACTTATGCATTAATTAAGTCAAAGCTAAAGGGTAAGGTTAATTTTAGAGATTTAGAAAAGAGTATAAAGCACATTAAACGCAGTGAAAAAGAAGCTTACAATAAAAAGCCATTAGAGCTTAAGGGATTAGATACTAAAGGCTATAATGTTCCATTTGGTTGGAATGTTGATTTTAAGGACGGTATCGTTAAATGTGAGCAGAGTGCAGAAGGAAATATAAAGACAGTGCCAGTAAGCTTTACTCCAGTTGTTATAAGTAGAAGATTTCATAATTTAGATACAGAAACTGAAAAGGTAGAATTAGCTTTTTTTAGAGATGGCTATTGGAGAGATGTACTTGCACCAAGGTCAGTTATATTTAATAGAAACAGCATACTTAGACTTGCAGATAGTAGTTTTCCAGTATCCTCAAATAATGCAGGAGATTTAATTTCTTATATATCTGATTTTGAAAGGGAAAATGCTAAAACTATTCCTATTGTAAAATCAGTTGCAAGGATAGGGTGGCTTAAGCATAATGAGTTCTTTCCATATAGTACTTTTGAAAAATTAGAATTTGAAGATGATAGCAAAGAGGCTTCCACCATAATGAGCGGACTAGAAAAGAGCGGAGATTTTAATAAATGGTTAGAGGTTGCAAGATTAGCAAGGGGAAACCCTGCTGCAAAATTTATTATTGCCTCAAGCTTTGCATCAGTACTTATAGAACCACTTCATAAAAGAGTGTTTTTCATTCACCTATGGCATAGTAGTAGAAGTGGGAAAACAGCTACAATAAAGCTTGCAATGTCTGCCTTTGGTAATCCAAATAAGCTTATAGGTTCCTTTAACAGCACCATAGTAGGACTTGAGAGAATGGCAGCAGCACTAAGGAATTTACCCTTTGCCATAGACGAGCTTCAAGTATTAAATACCAAAAGAATGACTACTGATAGCATTATCTATATGCTTTCACAAGGGCAAGGAAGAACTAGAGGCAATAAGGATGGAGGAATTCAAGAAATACGCACTTGGAGAAATATTATAATTACCACAGGAGAAGAGGCTCTACTTAGCAGCAATATGCAAGATGGAGCAAGCACTAGAACCTTTGAAATATATGCAAAACCTGTGGAGGATATAGCATTTGCAAGCCTTATGCATGAGGTGTCAGAGGCACATTATGGCTTTGCTGGTGAAGTATTTGTAAACAAGCTATGTGTTGACCTAAAGAAGGATAAAACCTTTCTACAGTCTCTTTATGAAGAGTTAAGGGTAAGCTTAAAAGAAAGATATCAAGAATGCATTCATATTGATGAGGTTGCTGTGGTGTGTCTTGGAGATTATCTATCTTCAATATATGTATTTGGAGAAGATGAAGTATCTGCTAGAGAGAATGCTATAAAAACAGCAACAGATATGATAGAAAATAATAAGCAGCTAACACAAAATGATAATATCGAAAGAGCTTGGGAGATGTTAACAGGGTGGATTATAGCAAATAACCAAAGGTTTGAGTTTGATAATCCAAGTCCTAGGTATGGCAGAATAGATGTTGATGAAAATTATCTTGTTATTCCATCCTTTGCACATAAGGCATTAGAGGAGAGCGGCTTTTCACCAAAGAAGGTATTTAGGGGATTTGCTGAAAGAGGATATATTGAGAGTCAAAAGGATAATAAGGGAGTTTTAAGATTACAAATGACTAAAAGTATTTGTGGTAAAAATTGTAGAGTATATGTGGTTAAAGTACCTAAGGGTGAAAATGTGGATGTAGATATGGATTTTTTAAACTGAAGGAGTATTGCCCTAACCGAAAAAATGGTTAGGTTGATGATGTGAAAATGGTTATGGCATTAAAAATCAAAGAGTCAATTTAAGCATAAGATAAAAATATTTAAAAAACATAGGAATTACGGTTAGGACGGTTCGGTTACGGTTAGGGTAAAGGAAAAAGTCAAAGTAGCTATAAGTATTGATATTACTATATTCTTTAATACTAATATATATTAACCTAACCATATAACCATATAACCGTAAACATACAATACATGTAGGGACTATGATTTTAAAGAGTAAAATAAACCTTTATTATATTACCCTATATATAGAAGGTATGTGGGGGAAAAAAACGGTTAGGACGGTTAGGTCAAATTTTAAAGGAGAGATGATGCTATGTGTAAAAATTATTATGACCAAACAGAATCTTATAAGGAGCTTGAAGAAAAGGATAAGGCAATTTTGGATAAATGGATAAAAGGGAAATTTCAGTTGTCAAAGAGGACTTATGCCAAAGGTAGTAGTTATGGCTTAAAGCATGATTTTGAAAGGGAAACAGGCATTTATGTTTACAACGGACAGTTTAAAGCCGCAATGATTAGGGCTGGCTTTACTGCAATATATGAAAATGAACAAAACTGGCATTTTAAAATGAAGGAAAGAATACCAAATAGCTTTTATAGATTTTGTATAAGACGTTATAAATATAACGATTCAAGCCTTGGTGATTTTGTTAGGGATATGGAAAAGGCTCCTGAGTTTCCTAAGGAGTCAATAGACAAAACTGAGATTAAAGATTATCTATATAGTAAACATGCCTGCCTTGGTGCTATGAAAGCTTTTGAAAAGGCTTGGAAGCATTTTGAGAAGAATAAAATCTAAATAAACTTTTGCTTATAGACCCTAGGGGGGGTGAAATCTCTACAACTTTTTGATGCTACGTCGGGCGGATGCCCTCATGCTAATAAACGCATATTTCAAGGCCCCCGGAGTGTAAATTTTATGAGATAGTGTGAAGTGTTAAAAATAGAGGGCTTAGGCTCTCTTAGACCATAAAAAAGAGGTGAAAAAACATGCTAAAAACAGAGCAAAAACAGCAAATTTTAGAACTAAGGAAAAAAGGCTACGGCTACAAAAGCATTGCAAGCATTCTTCAAATTAAAAGGGATAGCGTAAGAAATCTATGTAAGAGCCATGGACTTGTAGGTTATGGACAACCTGTTGATAATAAAACAGTAGAAGAATCAACTACAATTAAAAATTGCCTTAATTGTGGCAAGGAACTAAATACAGAAGACAAGCGAGGAAGAAAACCTAAGTTCTGCTGTGAGACTTGTCGAAGGACTTGGTGGAAAAATAATGATGACAAGAAAAACAAAAGAGATAGCGCTTGGTATAGCTTTAAATGCAAAAACTGTGGCAAAGAATTTAAAACTTACGGAAATAAAAACAGAAAGTATTGCTCTATTAAATGCTCCATTGATTTTAGGTTTGGTAGCACCACTTTAAAGTAGGTGTTTTTCTTTTGCTCCAATTTAGGTTTTATGTTAAATAAACATTTACGTATTATCCAGAGTTAACTTGATATATGTGTGTTTTAGAGTGATATATGTATGTAACAAAAACACACAGGCTTAAGCCTTTAGGAGGTTCTAGAATTGAAGGACTTAAATTTTGGTATTGAAATAGAACTGACAGGAGTTACAAGGGAAAAGGCAGCTACAACTATTGGAGCATATTTTGGAGTAGCAGCAAAATATGTAGGTGGTGCTTATGATAGCTTTGAGATAAAGGATTCAGAGGATAGGATTTGGAAGGTGGTTAATGACTCCAGTTTAAATCCTCAAAGAAAAGAGGGCAAAGGAATAGTTGAAGCAGATAACAAGTATAGAGTTGAGGTAGTTTCTCCAATTTGCAAATATGAAGATATTGAAACGGTGCAGGAGATAGTTAGAGCTTTAAGAAAAGAAGGAGCCTTTGAAAATAAGTCTACCGGTATTCATATACATGTTGATAAGAGCCCTTTCACAGCAAAGACCCTTAGAAACTTAGTAAACATTATGGCAAGTAAAGAGGATTTGATTTATAAAGCTTTAAAAGTGGAGAGCAGAAGGGAAGGCAGGTATTGTAAGAAGGTGGATAAGAACTTTTTAAACATGCTTAATAAAAGAAAACCTGATACCTTAGAGGAGTTTGCAAACCTTTGGTACGAAAATTATTTCGGGGAAGACAGGCATAGAAAGTACAATACAAGCAGATACAGAGGTCTTAATTTACATAGTTTTTTTAATGGAAACACTGTAGAAATGAGATTTCTAAATTCATGTACCCACGCTGGAAAAATCAAATCATATATACAACTTTGCCTAGCCATATGCAATCAAGCTTTAAATCAAAGTAGTGCAAGTCCTAAGAAAACTGAAAGTTCAAATCCAAAATACACCTTTAGAACTTGGCTTTTAAGGCTAGGCTTAATTGGAGAAGAGTTTGAAACAGCAAGATACCACCTACTTAAAGAATTAGAGGGTGATATTGCCTTTAGGTATGGCAGACCAGAGAGAATAGCAGCAGGAGAATAGAGCCTTCTGCTATTTAAAATTAAAGATTGATTATCTTTAGCTTTTGAGTGATGAATAGAAGGATAAAAAGGAGCTGATAAAAAATTCTGTATTTTAGTTATGGGAGTAATTTGAATCTAGAGCAAATGGCAAAAAGGTGTCCAGATTGTGTTCCTGTAGTAAAGGTTAAATTGAAAGGCTATAAGTTGGTATTTAACAGGGTTGCTGATATTGTTGAAGCTGATGCTGAAGTAGTTTACGGTGCTGTTTATGAAGTATCACCAAGGGATGTTAAAAAGTTAGATATTTATGAGGGCTACCCTAGACTTTACACTAAAATATTTGTAAGGGTAAAAGATGATAATGGAAAAGTTTACGAAGCCTTTGTATATGTAATGGTTAATAGAGTGAGTTCGGAAACTAGTTTCCAGCAAAGCTAAAAATGACTTTACATGTTTTTAGTGCGGAGCACACCTTAAATTAGTATTTTTTATTTAGTTTCAGTTTAAAATGGGCATAGCAAAGCTAACCCACCGATAGGTGAATTTTTTAAGAAATATGATAACTATCTAGGCTAGATTGCTTTACTTATAGCTGATTCTAAAATGTCCAATATGTTAGTTTTAAGAATTGAGTTTTGGGCATCCAAATGAATATTGATACTATGGATTAATGTCCACCAAGACCAACGTTTTTTACCACGGCAGTGTGCTTCTTCCATATTGTAATCTTCAAGTATTCTTTTGTTTACTCGCTCAGAGGAAGTTCTCTTTTTCATTATTTGTTTCCATATGTCCGTGTTTCGAGGGATAGCAGTAAATAGACGTAGATCATTACTGGGTTTAACATATACCACACGGCCGTAGGCACTCGGAGAACACTCATCTTTATAGGGACATTGTTCAATTTTCTTTTTTACTAAAGGGCAACGATACTTAATTCTGCTTCTGATTTTATCATACCAATCATATACCATTGGTTGATTGCATTTGCAGATAGGTATTCCATCTTTAGTAAATCCGACTGGTGGCTCATATTTATTTTTACCTTCACCTTTTGGATTAAGGGATATAACTGCTTTTATATTCCATTCATTAAGAAGCTTATAAGTAGGATAGTTATCATGAGCAGCATCTCCGATGAACTTATCAAAGTTGAATAAAGGATACATCCTTTTAACTTCTGATAATGCAAATATTGCAGTAACGCCATCATAACGCTGCGCTTGTACCATCCTAAAATATATAGGAAGATCCTTCTTAAGTTTAGGGTTATATACACTAAGAAAATATAGGCAATGACCGTAGTACCACTTTTCGTGGTAGCTGTCCCAACCGCGTCTAGCGTCAGGGTCAGAGAATCTTCTATTGCATTTACAATTGAAAGTTCCTTTTTTAATGCAATCACAGGTCTTTATGCCTAATGAGCTACCGCCTGTTTCAACACAGGTTCCATCTCCTGATATGTCGATTTTATGAGTATCACCAAGGAGACCGAGTTTGGCGGATGGCTCAACAGCTAACTTAGCAAAAATTTGTTGAAACAGCTTTTCAGGTCGGGTTTCGATGGTTCGTCCCTTGAGAGCTTGTTCAACTAAATTTTTAATAACACCAGGATGTTTGGGTGGCAGTTTTTCATTTTTCCTAAGTTTTTTGTGGGGCTTGGAAGTGAAAGGATGCAGTGAGTCCAAGGCTTTCTTTTCAGCCTCAGGGCTCACGCCCCAAAATCTTGTTATAAAGTCATAATGAGTTCCTAAACCTGGCACACTTGATTTTTCAACACCTATAATAGTGCAAAGTATGTTATGTGCACGTAAGTGCTTTATCCATTTAGGAAGGCTATGAAAACCTAGGTCAGACATTAGAATAAATGACCTAAGAAGTTCCGGTTGTTGATTTGAAGGCTTGCCAGTTAAAGAATAATTTGGACTAATTAATGGCTTTATATCATCAAGATTTAGGTTGTAGAGTTTATCTATACTTGATGAGTAATATTCCACGATAGTGGGATTAATTTTATAAATTTCCATAAGACTTGATAGTAGAAAACTTTGATAATCTGAATGGCTACGCCAATTACCTAACATAAAAACACCTCACAATATTTTTGGAAATAGATTCCATATTGTGAGGCTGCAAATTTTCCTATTATTGTCAAGTGCTTTTGGAAAAAATTTAAGGGTTTAATACAAATTTAATTGAAATTCTGGGGGGAAGTGAAATAACATAACCCTCCGGGATTAAGATAAGTGGAGGCCTGAAGGGTTTCCGAACACATTTTAATAAGGAAAGGGGTGAGCCTAGAAAAGCTTATCTTAATACTATAATTAAAGGCTATGAAGATTGGGGTATATCATTAACCCATCTTAATAAGGCAATGGAAGGTTTACATGAAGTTTAACTTGTTAAGGAATTGATAGTAGGTTTAAAAAATATAGAGCTTGCAAAGGCTCTATTTAAATTTGGGGAGGATTTGAAATGTTAAAAATATCAAAAGGTAAACAAAGATTATTAGAATATTTAGGAAAGCCATATACAGTAAAAACTATTGATTTTGAAAATTACATTTATTTAAACATAAGGAATGGTTATGACATTGAAATATCTGGCGGAAAAACAGTACGCTCTAAATTTGATATTTATGTCTGGCAGACTAAAGAAAGGCTTGAAATTGTAGAAAGACATATGAATCTTAAGCCAGACTTAGAAGGAATAAAACGGCTGATTGATGATATTAGAGAAAGATATTCAAAGTTAAAAATATCTTAAAGGCAGCAAGATTTGATGCAACAATTATGATATTTAATAAGTAGTCGTTACTCTAAAATTAGGGTAGCCGCTTTCACTTCTATATAGCTTGACTTCTATCACCTTCAGAGTGATATATAGTAGTAACAATTTGATAGAAAGGAGTAAAATCAATGCGTGTAAGGATTATTGAGCCAATACAAAAGGTTCAAAAGGTAAAGAAAAAAGTTTGTGCTTATGCTAGAGTATCCACTGATAATGACAAGCAAGGAGAATCTCTAGAAAATCAAATACAATACTATGAAAATATCATATCAAATAATCCAGACTATGAGTATGTAGGAGTATTTGCAGATAGAGGTGTCACAGGAACTACTGAAAACAGACCAGAGTTTCAAAGGATGTTAGAACTTTGTAGAAATAAAAATATAGATTTGATAATAACAAAGTCAATCTCAAGATTTGCAAGAAACACAGCAATAATGCTACAGATAGTAAGGGAACTGAAAGATATAGGTGTAGAAGTTAGGTTTGAAAAAGAAAATATAAATACTTTGTCAGGGGACGGTGAGTTAATGCTTACCGTCCTCTCTTCATTTGCACAGGAAGAAAGTAAAAATGTGAGCGATAATCTTAAATGGAGAGCAAGAAAAAAGTTTGAACAAGGGGAACTAATAATTAATACCACAAGGTTTTTAGGATATGACAAGGATGAGTATGGAGATTTAGTTATAAATCCTAAAGAGGCTGAGGTGGTAAAAAGAATTTTTAATGAGTACCTAAGTGGTAAAGGTGGTTTTACCATTGCAAAGGAATTAAATGCAGAAGGGGTTCCTACAATTGGAGGAGCAAGGTGGCACGATACCACAATCCTAGGAATTTTAAAGAATGAGAAGTACAAGGGAGATGCAATACTTCAGAAATATTACACACCAGACCATTTGAAAAAAGGCTCAGTAAGGAATAAAGGAGTTATTGATAGTTATTATATTGAAGATAACCATTCTCCGATAATTTCAAGAGAGATGTGGGAACAAGTTCAAGAAGAAATTAAAAGAAGAGCTGAAGCCAAAGGTAATGTTGCAGGAGATACAGATAAGTACACAAAGAGGTATCCTCTAACAGGAATGCTTTACTGCAGTAAATGCGGCTCAACTTTAAGGAGAAGAACTTGGAATAGCAAATTAAATTGCAAAAAGATAGTGTGGCAATGTAGTAATTATATTAAAAATGGAAAAGATGCCTGCCAAGGAACGGCAATAGAAGATGAAGTTTTAAGCAGGCTTAATATAAAGGAAGAAATTATTGTGAGGGAGGAATTGAGGGATGGCAAGAAACATTACAGTTATACCAGCAAGGGCAAACAGAACCAATTTAGCACAGAACCTAGAACCACAGAAAAAGAAGATGGCAGCTTACTGCAGAGTATCAACAGACCAATTAGAACAGTTATCAAGCTATGAAGCACAGGTTGCATATTACACAGCTTTTATAGAGAATCATCCAGACTATGAATTTGCTGGAATATTTGCAGACGAAGGCATTTCAGGAACTAATACTAAAAAGAGAGAGCAGTTTAATAAAATGATAGAGGAATGTAAGGCTGGAAATATAGACATAATCATTACAAAATCAATATCAAGATTTGCTCGCAATACTCTGGATTGTTTGAATTATGTAAGAATGCTTAAGGAGCTAGGTATTGGAGTAATATTCGAAAAGGAAAATATCAATACTTTAGACAGTAAGGGAGAAGTTTTGTTAACTATCTTAAGTTCCTTGGCACAAGAAGAATCCAACAATCTGAGTCAAATTAGCACTTGGGGTATCCGTAGAAGATTTGAACAAGGAAAGGTGATAGTTAATCATAAAAAGTTTTTAGGTTATGATAAAGATGAAGAAGGAAACTTAATAATAGATGAAAAACAAGCCAAGATAGTAAGAAGAATTTATAAGGATTACCTTGATGGAAAAGGTTCAAACAGAATTGCAAGAGAACTTGAAGAAGAAGGGGTTAAAGGATGGAATGGTAAAGCTAAATGGTATGAAAGCACTATAAGAGGAATACTAACTAATGAAAAGTATAAAGGAGATGCCTTACTTCAAAAGACTTATACAGTAGATTTTCTTACTAAGAAAAGGGTAGAGAATAATGGTGAGGTTCCTCAATACTATGTAGAAGAAAGCCATCCTGCCATAATTGATAAAGAAATGTGGGAGGCAGTACAGCTTGAAATAGAAAGAAGGCGAGTATTTGCTGAAAAATATAACATTAGCAAATTAGATTATGCCACAGCTTACAATCCTTTTGCTGGAAGAGTTATTTGTGGACACTGTGGCAGTACCTTTGGGAGAAAGGTATGGAATTCTACAGATGAAAGACTTAGAAGAATTATTTGGAGATGTAATAAGAAGTATACAGTAAAAGGTGAGAAGAGATGCCAGAATAAGCATATAGATGATAGAGTTTTATACCAAGCTTTTATAAATACCTTTAATGCAATGATTGAAAATAAGAATTATTTTATGGAGAAGTGGAAGGAACATTTAAAAAGTGATAACTTGCTTCAAAGATATAAGGCAAAGCAGTTTATGAGAATTATAGAAAATGCAGAACCAATAGAAGAATTTGATATGGATTTGTTTTTTAGGATTATTGAAAAGATGACTGTGTTTGAAGGGGAGAAAATTATTGTAACCCTACTTGATGGGACAGAGATTGAAGTTGTAATTGAATAAAGTTATAAAAATAGCAGACTAAGGTGTTAAGTTGCACTTTAGTCTGCTATTTTTTATTTTTTAAAAGTAGTGTTTAATAAATTTGGAAATATATTCCGTTTAAAATTAAAGGCTGCTCATATAACTAAGTGCTTTAAATTATAAAAGATATTTTATAGCTTGGGAATTAAACCAAGTAATCTATATATTACTTAATTGTTTCGTTGTTTTGGAATGTTTCTATTGCCCACTGCTGAATCATATTTAAACCAGGGAAAAGTTTTTTTCCTCTTTCAGTCAGAGAATACTCCACACGTGGAGGAACTTCCGCAAAAACTTTCTTTTCAATAAGTCCATCTGTTTCTAGTTCATATTATAGCTTATCATAGTTTCTCCTTTTTAAATATAATTTTTAGATAGTAATAGTATATCAAAACTGAAGCTAAATTCAAATTAGTCAATTAAAACTAATTTGAATTTATTGTTCATAAATTCTTTATAAAACTAATTACTTACTTTTAGGTAACTTAACTTACCTAAAAGTGCATACTTGTGTGGTATATATTTATAAAGTAGACTAAGGGCATTAAGAGTTTTAGAAATCTCATTATGTAGATTGCATAAATATTTTAGCGTACAAAATCAAATTTCAGAAGTAATCTAAAATTAATGGAAAAATCTTAATAATAAAATATTTTAGGAGGAATAGAAAATGATAAAAGTTTGTCCAAATTGCTCAGGAGTAGATGTTGAAGAATTAAAAGCAAGTGTACTAGAAGAAAATTTATATTTAGGTTGCATAGGCTTATGTGGCCAAAATGAGGGAAAAAGCTTTGGATATATTAATGACGAACTAGTTATTAAGGATTCAAGTGCAGAGTTTATAGAAGCTGTAAAACTAGCAAAGTAATTTTATTAAGATAAATACAAATTTTAATAAGTTCAATAGTGGCATAGGTCGTCATTGACCTAGGCGCTGTAAAGACAGTTTATAATTATTCTCCCAAATAATAAATAAGTTTATAAAGTAACAATATAAAGTAAAAAAACTGGCTATTAATGTGTATAAGTAAGTAAGGTTTTCATGATTGATAAGTAAAAATGCACATTTTAATATAAATTGAACATATAGAAGGTCTACAAAAGTGGATTCAATATTAAATAGAAGAAGTATAAGAAATTATAATAAAAAGACCCTTAAAACATACGAACAATAGCAATAATAGGTAAAAAAGTAAATTGGCAATTATTTTATGTACCAAAGTAGCTACATTAGTTTTCAAAGAACAAAAGAGTTATCAATAACGCAGTTCATGGAACTAATGTAGAGAATTTACTTCAAAGTCTAAATAATATTTAATAAAGTTGAAGTCTAATTAACATAAACCTATAAATAAATCATACATAATGATTTTAAAAATAAAAAAATAAATTACTGCATAGATATATGCACTAGATTTTAAATGGAGAAAATAAAAAAATGATAAAATCAATAATTTCAAAAATAAAAAAACTTAAAGGAGAAAATAAAATGGATAATAACAAAATAGTATGTGGATGTTTTAATGTTACTGAACAAGATTTAAATGAGGCTATCAAAAGTGGTGCTAAGTCATTTGAAGAGGTGCAAGCTATTACTAAAGTCGGTACTGGTTGTGGTAATTGTACAGATGGTGTTAAAGCATTAGTTGATGACTTATTATTAAAAAGAAAAATCGATGAAAATGTAGTAGTATGTGGATGTTTTAAAGTTACAGTAAAAGATTTAGTGAATGCTATTAAAGGTGGTGCTAAGTCATTTGAAGAAGTGCAAGCCCTTACTAAAGTAGGTACTGGTTGTGGTAATTGTGTAGAAAGCAATAAAGCATTAGTTGCTCAATTATTAGCAAAATAATAATTCGTAGAGTAAACTTTATTAAGCAATAAATGGTGAAACCAATTAGTATTAGAGAAATTAATTGGAATTTTATATTAAGTGCAGCAGAATAAATCCAACATAGCACTGTGTAAAGCAGAAGAGATTCGTGACTATAGATAGATTTGTGTAAAAACAAATCTACTATAGTCTTTTTTTATGAAAATTTGATGGTAGATTTGGAAGAATACACTTAAATTTCTGATTATATAGAATTACTATAATATATATGTTGCAATAAAGTTTCTATATTCTAACATATAGCCTGTCTATTGTTTTGGTGGGAACTTCATTTATATTTGCTATAAACTTTTGAATTGTAACTTTAACTTTTAGTAAAGAAGAGAAAAACACATTGTTAATTACATAAGATTTTAATCATCTGCATAACCACTCAAATAGATTAAGGTTTAGACTATAAGGTGGTAAAAATATCAAATTAAATCTATCTTTGACTTCATCAAAATAGTAATCTTCTAACATATTATATTTGAATAGTACTTTTTAGACCAACTTCGAATTAAAGTTAAAGCAGAGACTAATTCTTCCCCTTTTTTTGTAAGTGAATATTCTACTTTTGGTGGAACTTGTGCATAAACAACTTTGTTTATTAAGCCGTCATATTCAAGTTGCTTTAAATTATCAGTTAATACTTTGTGACTCACACCTATTGCAGATCTTTTAAGTTCTAAAAACCTTTTTGAACTCCCATATAAATTAAGTAATAGTATTGATTTCCATTTACCTCTTATAGTTTCAAATCCTAAATCTAATGGGCAAATATAATTCTTATTATTATGTTCTATCAAAATAATCTCCCCTTTTTATATTATTGTATAAAAGATGCCTTATTTTCATTGGCTACAATTGTAAAACCTTTTCCATATTCTCCTGCTCTGGCAGCTTCAATATTAGCATTTAATGCAAGTATATTTGTTTGATTAGATATATTCTTTATTTTTTTGGAAACCTCTTTTATTCCTTTCCTGTATTACCACACATAAGTTCTATAGCAATATTATTTCTATTATTGTTTAGCGAAGTAATAGTCTCTCTTATTTTTGGTAAATATTTAATTGGAGCTTTATCTATTTCAGTCATAACTAAAGACTTCGCTAACACGTCTCCTTCAAAAGACATTGCAATTATAGAATTCACTTTGAATCCATTATTTGAAAATTGACCTTGTGATGTACATCCTACCGTTAAGGTATTTGGAAATAGCTCTTTAAAACTTTCAGATATTTCTTTAAAGTTTTTGGCTGGTGCAAAATAAATTATTAGTTTTGGATTTGAGAAATTTTTAGTACAATGGAATGCAGATATTTTAACTTAATGTAACTCACTATAAGCCATTTTTATATTTTCCATAAAGAAACTCCTCTTTTTAAATTTAAATTATTTTGTATAAATATATCTGCTTACTTAAGAATGAATATTCATTCATAAATATTCAATAAAAAATTCAATAATTTTTATAAATATTGAATTTTTTGTTTATCTATTTTTTTATTCCGGTCCAAAATAAATGAAAAACCTCTTCTATAACTTTTTCATCTATATTTAAAATATTTGAATTATGCATTCTAAATATTTGATTTACAGTACCAAGCATAGCAGTTATAACAGTTTCATAAGAAATGTCTTTAATTAAACTACTTGTAATAGCTCTTTCGTATAGATTTTTTAATCCAGCGCATTTTTCAAGTTTATCTTTAATTAAATCCTTATCTGCACTTGGAGAGGTAAGATATTGATCTATATATTTAGCTTCTGCTGGATTATTAATAAGATAGTTAACCATATTTGTCCACTTTAAGTGATATTCATCTTCTACGCTGATACCTTCATACATTCCATTTACAATAGCATCATTATAATCTGCTTTTACATAAATATATAGTTCATCAAAAATATCTTCTTTATTTTTGAAATGTAAATAAATTGTTCCAGCCGCAACACCGGAATCCTTAGCTATCATAGATACAGGCGTTCCGTGAAATCCATTTTCAGTTATAAGCTTTAATGCGCTTTTCAGAATTAAAGTTTTCTTATCCATTTTATTTAAAAGTCCTCCTTCTGAATGAACAATCATTCATATGGTTAATAGTAAGGCATTATTTATGTAATGTCAATACTTACTTTTCTTTAAGTGTTCACTGAATTTTTAACTTTTAATTGTGACTTTGGCAAATAATAAAAAATTGCTGCAAATTTCTTAATGTTATAAATAAAGGTTACCTCTAGGAAACTTTGTTACATAAAAGTGCATACTTGTTTATTTTGAATAGGTTATATAGACTATGTCTGTAAGTCGATTTACAAATTTTAATAGATCAATAAAACAAAAGGAGTTGGGAATTTATGCCTATAATAAATATTGATATAACCCCACAAAAAAAAGAGATAAAAGAAATGATGATAAAAAAAGTAACAGATGAATTAAGTGAGATCACTCAAATTGAAAAGGAGTTCTTTAGAATAATTATTAACGAGGTAGAACCTGAAAATATAGGAATTGGTGGAAATACATTATTAAAATTAAGAGAGGATGGAGATAAATAATGGCTTATTCTATGTTTAAAGTACCAAATTTGGTCGTATCAGGAGAAGGAAGTATGGAGTATCTTTCTCAAGTTGAAGGTAAGAAGGCAATAATAGTAACTGGTGGATCTTCAATGAAGAAATTTGGTTTTATTGAAAAAGCACAAAAATATTTAAATAAATCAGGTATTGAGGTTAAGGTTATAGATTATGTAGAGCCTAATCCAACTGTTGAAATAATTATTAGAGGTTCAAAGGATATGTTAGAATTTGAACCAGACTGGATTATTGCCATAGGAGGGGGTTCATCTCTAGATGCAGCAAAAGGCATGTGGGTGTTTTATGAATATCCTGAACTAGAATTCAAAAGCTTAATTCAACCAGGTTCAATTCCAACATTAAGAAACAAAGCAAAATTTATTGCAATTCCATCTACAAGTGGAACAGGATCAGAAATTACAGGGTGCTTTGTAGCAACAGATACTAAGACCCATGCGAAGTATCCTATTGTATCTC
The DNA here is from genome assembly GCF_017874415.1 of Clostridium algifaecis. Lineage (GTDB taxonomy): Bacteria > Bacillota > Clostridia > Clostridiales > Clostridiaceae > Clostridium_B > Clostridium_B algifaecis. Next base: position 5,749 of record NZ_JAGGLM010000015.1, on the reverse strand, counting down.
CTGAGATAGTACCTGATATTGCAATACTTGATTCAGATCTTCCAGCTAAAATGCCAAAGAATGCTACCGCTTATACTGGTATGGATGTATTATCACATGCTTTAGAAGCTTATGTCTCAAATGTTGCTAGTATGCTAACAGACCCATTGGCAATTGAAGCGGTTAGATTAGTATTTAAGTGGCTTCCTAAAGCTTATGAAAATGGACAAGATATGGAAGCAAGAGAAGCGATGCATAATGCATCTACTATTGCTGGATGGGCATTTGGTAATGTATCTTTAGGTATTGTTCATAGTTTAGCACATAGCATAGGAGGGCAGTTTGGAATAACTCATGGTTTAGCAAATGCTATTTTACTTCCGTATGTTATCGAATATAACAGAAAAGGTACAAATAAGTATCACCTAATAGAAAAGAATTTAGGTATTGATAACTTATCTAATTCTATAAGAGAGTTAAATAAAACTTTAGGAATTCCGGATTCATTTAACAAATTAACTCAAAATGAAATAAGTGAAGATAAATTTAATGCTGTTTTAAAAGAAATGTCTCAAAATGCTTTCAATGATGTATGTACTCCTACAAATCCAAGAGAAACAAGTGCAGAAGAATTAGCAGAGCTTTATAAGAATGCTTATTATGGAGTAAGTGCAGAATAAGTATTTATATTGACAACAATAAGAGCCAAAGCCTTAGAAGCTGAGGCTCTTATTATTAAATAAAAATAAGATTAAGCTAGATAAGAAAGGTGAAAGTTTCATGGGAGAATTTGTAATAGAAGAAGCAAAAAGATGCCTTCAGTGTAAAAAACCAATGTGTAGAGAAGGTTGTCCGGTTAACACGCCAGTAAATGAGGTTATGAAGCTGTTTTTAGAAGGAAATATTATAGAAGCCGGAGAAAAGCTTTTTAAAAACAATCCTCTTTCTGTAGTGTGTTCACTTGTATGTCCTCATGAGAATCAGTGTGAAGGACATTGTGTAATGGGTAGAAAAAGTAATCCAATTCAAATAAGTTCAGTAGAAAATTATATATCAAATTATTATTTGAACTTCATCACTTCAGGAGCAGTAAAAAAAATTAATAAAAAAGTAGCTATAATAGGCTCAGGTCCAGCAGGGATTACCATAGCATTTATTCTTGCGGATAAAGGTTATGATATAACTATTTTCGAAGCTCATGATAAGATTGGTGGAGTTTTAAGATATGGTATCCCTGACTTTAGGTTGCCAAATAGTGTCTTAGAAAAGTTGGAAGAAAAATTGGTTAGTATGGGAATAAAAATAAGACCTAATACCCTAATTGGATCAGTTATAACCATTGATGATCTTTTTAGAGATGAGTATAAAGCTGTATTTATAGGGACGGGGGTATGGAAATCTAGGGCCTTAGGTATAAAAGGGGAAACTTTAGGACATGTTCATTATGCTATAGATTACTTAAAAAAACCTGATGCATATAAATTAGGAAATAGAGTGTGCATTATAGGTGGTGGTAATGTAGCAATGGATGCAGCTAGAATTGCTCTTAGAAATGGCTCAAGAGAGGTTTATATAATGTATAGAAGAGGGCCAGGAGATATTCAAGCGGGGAGAACTGAAGTGGAATATGCTCGGATTGACGGTGTTAAGTTTGAGTACTATAAGGTACCTGTAGAAATAATTGGTGAAGGCATTAAATATGCAAGAACTGAAATAGTAAAAGATGAAAATGGGAAAGCAAAAGTAGTGAAAATAGAAGGCTCAGAAGATATATTTAAAGCAGATTCCATAATTATAGCAGCAGGTCAGGTACCTAGAGCAAATATAGTGTCTAGTACAAAAGGAATTGAGGTTAATGCTCAAGGATTAGTAGTTACTGATGAATTAGGAAGAACTACTAGAGAAGGGGTGTTTGCTTCTGGTGATGTGGTAACAGGGGCTAAAACGGTAGTAGCTGCTGTACGGGTATCAAAATTAGTTGCACAGGCTATTGAAGGATATATTACCCAAAGTTGTGAAGTGAAATCTAAATAAAGAGGTTTATATATGGAAAAAATTAGTAATAAAAATTTGCTTTTAAGCATTAGTTATGTATTACCTTATATAGGTATACTATTTAATAATGAAGTAAGCTTTCTACTTGCTGACAAAGAAAAAATAATTAAAATTGTGCAAACAGAAGATACTGGAGAAAGTATTTACAATGAAGGTGATATATTACCACGGGATATTCCTGCTTATTTATGTATGCAGCAAGGAAAAACTGTAGTAAAAAGCTTGCCTAAAGAATATTTTGGAATAGCTATAAAAGCCACAGCAATTCCAATAAAAAATGTAGATGGAGAAATAATAGGAAGTATAGCTATGGGAAGAAGAGATTGGGGAGATGATATTAAAAGTCATTCACAAACATTTGTGGATTCCTTTACTGAAATTTCAAAGGTTCTTGATAATGTAGTAACTAGAATACAAAATGTAGCTAAATCTAGTAATAATATATTAAATGAAATAAATACAACAAATGAAGAAATGGAAAAAACAGATGAAATTATAAATTTTGTTGAAAATATATCAAAACAGACTAATTTATTAGGTCTTAATGCTGCAATAGAATCTTCAAGAGCTGGAGAAATGGGAAAGGGTTTTGCAGTTGTTGCTAAAGAAATAAGAAAATTATCAAATTCTAGTAGTGAATCAATAAAAAAGATAAATAGTGTAATGAATAAGTTAAAAAGTTCAATTAAAAATATAACTAATAAAATGTATGAAAATAATAGCATGTTTGAAATTCAGGTGGCAAATATTGAAGAAATCAATAGAACTATAAGTGAACTGAATAATACGGCTAAAATCATTAAAGAAATAGGAGGGAAATTGTAGCATTATGGAATTAAGTAATTCAGATATTGTTTTTCATTATATGAAATAATTTGTAGTAATAAGGATGTGGGGGAAAATGAAATATGATTTTAATAAAATTATAGAAAGAAAAAAAACAGATTCTATTAAATGGAACTTTAATAAAAATGAGTTTAACGCTGAGGATATACTGCCTATGTGGGTGGCTGATATGGACTTTCCTTGCCCAGAGCCTGTAGCAGAAGCAATTAAAAAGAGAGCTGAACATACTGTATTTGGATACCCTATTGAATTGGATTCTTGTTACGAAGCAGTTATTGAAAAAGTAAAGAGGGATTATCGATGGAAGATTGAAAAGGACTGGATTGTTTTTTGCGATGGAGTGGTTGGAGGTTTATATGCTTCCGTAAAGGCTTTTGCACAAAAGGGAGAAGAGGTTATTATTCAAGAACCAGTGTTTCATCATTTTAGAAGTGCTATAGAGGATAATAATTGTTATGTTAAAAACAATGAACTATCTTTTGATGGAGAAAATTATACAATGAATTATGAAGATTTGAAGAACTATTTTCATGATTCTAAAACTTTAATGGGCAATCATGCTAAAATGATGATATTATCTAGTCCACATAATCCAGTAGGAAGAGTTTGGAGTAAAGATGAACTTATGAAATTAGGTGAAATTTGCTTAGAAAACAACTGTGTTATCATTTCAGATGAAATACATTGTGATGTGGTTTTTAAAAGGAGTCAACATACTACATTTGCATCTATTTCAGAAGAATTTGCTAATCACTCTGTTACTTTTATTGCACCAGGTAAAACATTTAATATATCAGGGCTCGGTGAAGCTGTTGCTATTATACCTAATAAGGATATGAGAGATAAATTCATTGCCGCAAGAGGAGCAGTAGGTTCAGGGAATGTGTTTGGGAAAGTAGCATTAGAAGCAGCCTATATAGATGGAGAAGAATATCTTTTGCAACTCAAAGAATACTTAGAAGATAATTTAAATTATTTTATAAATCATATAGAAAAGAAAATACCAAAATTGAAGGTAATTAGGCCGGAAGGTACTTTTTTGGTTTGGGTGGACATGAGGGAATTAGGACTAAATAATCATGAATTAAATGAATTTCTTGTTAAAGAGGCTAAAGTAAAATTCAATGATGGTGCTATATTTGGAAGAGCTGGAGAAGGATTTCAAAGAATTAATATTGGGTGTCCAAGAATTTATATTAAGGAAGCATTAATTAGATTAGAAATGGCTTTAAGAAATCGCTCATTATTGTAAGTGAATAAATTCTTATTTTAAATAAGGATATAAAAAATAGCTGTAATTTTGATAAAAGTATTTACAAAAGTATAAAACTAAGGAGAGAGTATTATTAAGAATTTATTTGATGAAACAAAGGTTAAGAATTTAGATATAAAAAACAGATTTATTCGTTCTGCAGTTTGGATGAAAATGGCAGAAAAAGATGGCCATATTAATGATGAAATAATTAAAGTATATGAAGAATTAGCACAAGGCGAAGTTGGCTTAATATTAACAGGATATGCATTTATCTCAAAGGATGAACAACCAAATCCAAGGATGCTTGGGATTTACGATGACTCATTTATTGAAGAATATAAAGTTTTAGTAGATAAAGTTCATCAGCATGGTAGTAAGATTGCATTACAGATCGTATTTGGTGGTTCTCAAAGTCATCACCCAAATGTAAATGAAATGAACATTCTAGGGCCATCACAAGTAGAGAATAGAGTAACAGAGATTACACCTAGAGAGGCAACTAAACTAGAGATTGAATCTATTGTGAAAAAATTTGGAGATGCTGCAGTAAGAGCGAAAAAGTCAGGTTTTGATGCAGTTCAAATTCATGCAGCACACGGATATTTTTTAAGTCAGTTTTTGACCCCATATTATAATAGAAGAAATGATGAATATGGTGGAAATATCCATAATAGAGCAAGAATAATATATGAGGTAATTGAAGAAGTAAGAAAAAGAGTTGGGGATGAGTATCCTATTATGATTAAGCTTAATTTTGATGATTTTATGGATGAAGGAGAAGGTCTAATTGAAGCTGAAGCTATGGAAGTTTTCAAAACAGTGGATAAATTAGGTGTAGACATAATAGAAGTTAGCGCAGTGAATGAATCTTCTGGTAAAGGAATGGCACCAGCAAGAACTAGTATAAAATCATTGAATAAACAATCATATTTCAGAGAAGTTACTGCTAAGATTGCTAGAGAAGTTAGTGCAAAAGTAATCTTGATGGGAGGAAATAGAAATATAAATTTAATGCATGAGATTTTAAACACAACAAATATTGAATACTTTTCTATTGCTAGACCACTTTTATGTGAGCCAGACTTAATTAATAAATGGATAAAAAATATCGATTATATACCAAAATGTATTTCATGTAATAAATGCTGGGAAACTGAACCTAATAAATGTATTTTGAATAGGATTTGAGAAATAAATAGTTTTGTGAAGTTGCAAAAGATAGAACAATATGGAGGAATAGTATGATTACAATAGTTGCAAAATCATTATTAAAGAAAGGGAAAACAGAGGAATTTAAAATTCTAGCAGAAGAGCTTATGAAAGAAAGTAGAAATGAAAAAGGATGTATTTCATATAACTTGTATGAAGATATTAATAAGTGCAATACATTAACATTCATAGAAGAATGGCAAAATGAAGAGGCTATTAATCTTCATAATAACTCCAAACATTTTACTAATATTGTTCCTAAACTTGTAGATTTGCAAGAAGGTGAGACAGAGGTTAACTTATATAAAATGGTATAATAAATGAAAGTTGTAGCGTTTAACGGAAGTCCAAATAAAGAAGGAAACACTTATCATGCTATAAAAATAGTTGCAAATGAACTTGAAA
>NZ_JAGGLM010000014.1 GCF_017874415.1 Clostridium algifaecis | reverse complement strand
GCGGTTGGCAGACCGTTCAGTGTGCGAGTAGCACCGCCAGTAACATGCCCTTATAGGGCTAGAGCAAACCACCCGTTTTACGGGTGGTGCTGATTATAAAATATACACTATTTTAATCTAATTTTAATATTAATTTTGTAAAATTTTAATATTAATTTGAATATTTTGTGGTGGATTGATATTTGGAGGGTTTTAAATGAATGGCAGTAATAATATTAGTATTTATTCAATTCTATTTTCATCAGTGCTTGTAATGATTTCTCTTGCTTTTTCATATTTTCAGAAATTAAAAATTGAAAAAGATATAATAGTAAGTGTAATAAGGGCTTCTATTCAATTGGTTATTGTAGGATATTTACTCAATTATATTTTTGGACATAAAAATGTAATCTTCACTACTTTTTTATTGATATTTATGATAGCAAATGCCGCATACAATACTTCAAAAAGAGGAAAAGAAATAAACAATGTTTTAATAATAGCATTTATAGCAATATCGATAAGTACTATTGTAACTTTATTTATTCTAGTGTTTTCCAAAGTTATAAAATATGAGCCCTATCAGATGATACCAATTGGAGGTATGATCATAAGTAACTCAATGATAAGCTTAGGTTTAAGTCTTAATCAAATGAGTTCGGATTTTAAGGATAAAAAAGAAGAAGTTGAAACTAAACTAGCACTTGGGGCAAATAATTTTCAGGCATCCATAGATATAATAAGGAACTCTGTTAAAATTGGCATGATTCCTACGATAGATTCTGCAAAAACACTTGGAATTGTAGCATTGCCTGGTATGATGACAGGACTTATATTAGCAGGAACTTCACCAATAAATGCCATTAAATATCAACTTATAGTTACATTCATGATGCTTGGGGCTACGGCTATAGTATCGTTTATAGGATGTTATCTAAGTTATAACAGTTTTTTAAATGTATCTAAAAGTTATACTAAAACAATTATCAATCATTTTTTAAATCCTTAATTTGTTTTTTTAAATCATGAATTTGAGTTTCTTTATCCTGTATTGATTCTAGATGCTGTTTTTGAGCTGCTATAGTCAGCATTATGCCGCCAATTGATACAATTAAATTTCCAAGCACATTTATTTGATCTGAGGTTTTATTTTTAGACAAAACAATAGCTACAAAAGTGCTTATGACGGCCAGCTCGTCAGGATCTGCTGAATTTAAGTATGACATTTTTGTTCACCTCTAGTATAGTATATGAAAATTAATAAAAAATTGTATGTATTATAATTAAATAAAATTTAAATTTTTGGGGGATAATTATATGAGAGAATTTGGAAAGCTTTTAGGATGGATTGGATTTTGGGCATATATCATATTACTACTTAATTTCTTTGTTAAGTATGTAAATAAAAGATATATAAATAAATTGCCAAAAGATAAGAAAAAATATGCTGATATGTATAGATTTATCATGAGGTATATTGTTAAATATCATAGAATTATTGGAATAATAGCACCTGTATCTATAATAGGTCATTTTTATTTTATGTATAGTTACATAGGACTTTCTGTTCCAGGATTAATTGCAACTATAATTATGTTTGTTACTGTTTTATTGGGTATATATGGAGTTATCAATAAAAATATTAGAGGAAGCTGGTTAAAAGTTCACAGATTTTTGGCATTTATTTTAATATTTTTAGTGATTTTTCATGTAATGTTTAAAAGATTTTTGATATTATAGGTAGTTTTAAATTAACTTGTCTTTAAATATAAATATTGCTACAATAAATTTATGATTTAGAAAAGGTGTGGTGTATATGAATCCGGTAGCTTTTTCAATTAATGGATTTCAAGTTAGATGGTATGGAGTAATTATAGCATTAGGAGTTATGGCAGCTCTTGCTTTGGCAAGGGTGAATTGCAAGTATAAAAATTATGACTTTGATTCAGTAATAGATATTTTTTTAATTTCTTTTCCAGCGGCTATAATAGGTGCCAGGGCTTATTATGTTATATTTCAGTTTCAGGATTATAAAGATAACATCTTGGATATATTTAATATAAGGCAGGGTGGACTTGCTATACATGGTGGCATTTTATTTGGCCTGGCAGCTGCATACATTTATACAAGATATAAAAATAAAGAATTTTTAAAAATAGTTGATTTAGCAGCTCCATCCATAATACTTGCACAGGCTATTGGAAGGTGGGGAAACTTTTTTAATGGAGAGGCACACGGTGGGGAAGTCAGTTATGAATTCATAAGCAAATTCCCTGCATTTATACAAAGAGGTATGTATATAGAGGGTACCTATTACAATCCTACTTTTTTATATGAATCAATATGGGATTTAATTGTGTGCATTATTCTAATATATATATTCAGAAAAAAACATGAAAAAGGAACTGTAATTTTTAGTTACATAGGATTGTATTCATTGGGAAGATTCTTTATTGAAAGTCTTAGAACGGACAGCTTAATGTTTGGACCAATTAGAATTGCAATGCTGGTAAGTTTTTTGGGTGTTATATGCAGTATAGTATTTTTTATAATAATCAAAAGAAGAAATAAAAAATTATCCCATTAAATAAAAATTCAATGGGATAATTTTTGTTTTAGTATTATTCTGATAGTGTCAAGCTTAAATTTTTTGTTGAGTTGTTTCTAGAGATTACTACAGATACAGTATCTCCAGATTTATGACTCGATTTTATGGTATTTATATCATTTACTGATTTTACGCTCTTTCCATCAAATTTTTGAATGATGTCTCCTGTTTTTAAACCTGCTTTTTCAGCAGCACTGAATTCTTCAACTTCAGCTACATAAACACCTTGAGGTATATTGTATTGCTGGGATAAACTAGAATCAATATCTCTTCCTGCAATTCCAATTTTAAGTACAGGTTTTAAAAGACCACTTAGCCTAGACTTTACTGTATTTATAGGAATTGAAAAACCTATACCTTCAACACCATTCCCACCTATTTTAGCAGAGTTTATTCCTATTACCTGTCCGAGAGAATTTACTAGAGCTCCACCGCTGTTTCCTGGATTTATAGCTGCATCTGTCTGAAGGAAAGTTTGAGAAGTATTTCCAACACTAATTTGTCTCTTTGTAGCACTTATAATACCACTTGTTACAGATCCAAGAAGTTCTTTGCCTAAAGGATTTCCTATAGCTACTACGGAATCACCAACTTGAACATTATCAGAATTACCAAGTTCAGCTACAGCGGGCATGGTAGTTTTAGAAGTTACTTTTATTATAGCCAGATCTTGATTTGAATCATAATTTATAACTTTAGCAGGAACTTCTTTTTTATTACTTAATATTACACTTACAGTTTGAGCACTTTGAATTACATGATAATTTGTAAGTATATATCCATCAGAATTTATTATTATTCCAGAACCCATTCCATCTTCTTCACTACTGTCACTATTTTGATCATTTGAAAAACCAAAATTGTCACTTTGAGAAATACTTTTAACTGATACACCTACTACTGCGGGACTGACTTTTTTTGCTATCTCAGTTACAGTAAGTCCGCTTTTATTGTTTGAAGTTGATATTGGAGAAGCTTTGGCTTCGGAAACTTTGTCAGAACTTTTATTTGTATCTGAACTTATACTTTCATAAAGTGGTGTATTCCTAAAAAAATTTGTATTTGGAACTATATACAAAAATGCTGCTGTAGAAATACCGCCACCTATTAAACTAGCTATTAAAGCTACAGCTATATAAGACAAAAGTTTACTGCCGGGAAATTTGAACTTTTCACCAAATCTTTTTTTGAAATTTAAAGTATCATCATTTGGTGACTCGTTGTTTTTATTATTAAAAATCTTCATTTATAATACCTCCTCATAACGTATTGAGTTTAATATTCTATAGTTTATATAGTACTTGTGCTTTGTTACATCTTTATGTCAAAAATGTTAACTAGGTATGACAATTTTATTTAATGAGTGTTACAATGACTGATAAAGTAGTATTTATAATTTTATTTAAAAATATGTTGACAAAGACGTTGTAACATTATTATAATAATACTTACGTGATTATTTAGGAGACTAACTAATATGAAGGCAAATATAAAATTCAAATCAAATACGTATCTGAAACATGGCAAACATATTGAGCAAGAATGATTTAAGTTATGTTAATTTGCTATTAATAATTAGAATACTAATTATTTGATTTTAGTTATTTAAATTAGTTATTTAAATAGGAGGTAATATATTGGAACGTTCAGTTAAACTAGGAAATAAGAAAATAAGCAAATTGTTATTAGAATTTTCCATACCAGCTATAGTAGGCATGCTTGTTAACTCACTATATATTGTAATAGACAGGATATTTATAGGAAGAGTAGTAGGGGCAATGGCTATATCAGGAGTCAGTTTGACTTTCCCTATAGGCATACTTATAATGGCCTTTGCTATGCTTGTTGGTATAGGTGCTGCTGCCAGGATTTCTATAAAATTAGGAGAAAATAAAAAAAATGAGGCAGAAAATATATTGGGTAATGCACTTGTTCTACTTGTTTTAGTGTCTGCCATAGTTACTTTTTTAGGGCTTGTATTTGTAGAGCCTATGCTTAGGTCTTTTGGAGCTAGTAATAATACTATAGGTTATGCGAAACAATTTATTACTATATTGCTTGCAGGTTCCATATTTCAAATTATAGGATTTGGACTTAATAATATAATACGTTCTGAGGGAAATCCCAAAAAAGCTATGACAACTATGCTGATAGGCGGAATATGTAATATAATATTAGATTTTGTGTTTATATATATACTTAATTTTGGAATAAGAGGTGCAGCCATAGCCACTGTAATTTCCCAGGGAATAAATATGGTATGGGTACTTTACTATTTTTTAAGAGGAAATAGTATGCTTAAAATAAAAAAAGAAAATCTCCATTTAAAGAAAGATGTAGTTTTAAGTATATTTAGTATAGGAATGTCTCCTTTTGCTATGCAGCTGGCAGCTAGTCTTGTAAACATAATACTAAATAGAAGTTTATTTATATATGGCGGAGATTTAGCTATAGGAGCTATGGGTATAATAAATGGTATAGCTACATTAATACTTATGCCTATATTTGGAATTAATCAAGGCGTGCAGCCTATAATCGGATTTAATTATGGAGCAAAGCTGTACAATCGTGTAAAAGAGGCATTGAAGATTGCAATTATAGCAGCTAGTGTTATATCAACAGTAGGAGCATTATCTGTTCATATTTTTCCACGTATTTTGGTAGAACTTTTTAATAAAAATGATGTAAACTTAACTAATATATCGGTAAATGGAATAAAAATATTTATGTTTATGTTTCCTATATTGGGATTTCAGATAGTAAGTTCTAATTTCTTCCAAGCTATAGGAAGAGCTAAGATATCTATGTTTTTGGCACTTTTGAGGCAGGTAATAGTACTTATTCCAATGATACTTGTATTGCCAAAGATGTTTGGACTTAATGGCGTATGGTTGGCGGCTCCTGTATCTGATTCTGTATCAACTGTTTTAACATTTATATTTATAGTTTTGGAAATTAAGAAATTAAATTACCCAACAAATAATACTAATGAAAATGTTCAAATTGATGTATAGATAATTGCTGAATTTTAGAAAAGAGAAAATATGGATAAGATATTGGGATATGATTATGAAAATTCAATGAATAGAGGACGGCGTAAAAAAAATGGTGCCTTTTATACTCCGTCTTCTATTGTAGATTATATAATAAAAAATACAATGGACAATTTGGATATTATAAATCATCCGTTTGTAAAGGTGATAGATCCTTCTTGCGGATGCGGATACTTTTTAGTAAAAGCATATCAGTTTCTTTTTGATAAATTCGCAGATAATTTACAAAATATAAGAAGGAATTTTTTAAATCAAGTATATAAGATAGATACTGCCTGTGGAGAGGAAACTATATATGGTGATAAATACTGGAGCCTGGATAATCTTAGCTACCATATACTTAAAAATTGCATATATGGAGCAGATATAGATAATGAAGCAGTGAAATTAACTAAAGCTAATCTGAAATTGATTTCTAAGATGAAATTCAACTTGAATACTAATATAATTTGCTGTAATAGTCTTATAAAATGGAATGAAAATTTTGCTTCTAAAAAAGGCGAGCTTTCATGTAATGATATTTTAATTGAATTTTGGAACAAAAAATATGATTATGTAATTGGAAATCCTCCATGGGTATCTTTAAGTAGAAAGTTTAAAAACAAAATAAACAGAGAACTTATTGAATATTATATAAGCCAGTATAATGGAAGTAAATATTTACCGAATTTATATGAATATTTCGTAAAAAGGGCATTTGAAATATTGAATTGTGGAGGAAGGATTGGTTTTCTAATTCCAGATAGATTTGCTTCTAATATACAGTATAGAGAATTAAGAAAACATATATTAAAAAATTATAATATATGCAGATTGAATTTTGAAGTTGAATTTCCAGGCATAAATACGGATACTATGGTTTTTATAGCGGAAAACAGATATGAGAATGATAATAGAATTTTTATAGATATTAAAAATGAAGCAAAGTATAATATATATCAGGGTGAATATGTAAATAATCATAATCTGGAGTTTTCTTATGAAAGACAAATAGAAAGCAGGTATATAAAAAAAATTATTGAGAAAAATACTGATATGCTGGGAGATATATGTGTAACTTTTACTGGATTTATTGGAAACAAAAAAGTTATAAGTAAAATTAGAAAAAATAAGGATCAGATTCACATACTAAAGGGTGAAAATATAAAAAGATACGGAATATTAAACAGTTATTATTATGATTTTATTGAAAAAAATATAAAGGGTGGAACAAAAAATCCTGAAAAATTAAGTCATAAAAATAAAGTGATTATGAGGAAAACAGGGAAAAATATAATAGCTGCTTTGGATAGAAAGGGGTATATTATAGAACAGTCATTATATGGAATAATACCTGATAAAACGGATATTTCAGTTGAATATATTTTAGCAATATTAAATTCTAAATTGATACAGTGGTATTATATAAATTTTTTAGTTGTAAATTACAATTCTATTCCTCAAATTAAAAAATATAGTCTGGATAGTGTTCCAATAAAAAGATGCAGCGAAAGTAAAAAAAATGAAATAATACAATTGGTCGATAGAATGATAGATTCTAGTAGTGATAGTGAAAAGAGAATGATTCAGAGAGAATTGGATGATATTATATTTGAATTATACGGTATATCAGACGATATTAAGGATATTATGCTTTGCTCATTAAATGGATAATTTTTTTTAAAATTATATTGACATATATAGTAATTCAATGCATGACGAATTATAATGCTAAATAAATCAACATATATATATATTGATTAGGATAATACTTTATAGTTTTGAAAAATATATTGACTTGAGTATAATAGGATGATATTATAAAAATAAATTGTATCATCTATATAATCTTGATAGTATGCTCAAGAGTTTCTACCAGAGAGCGAAAAATCTCTGACTATAGGTGAATCCGTTAAACATTATTCTAAGATGGATTTACATATATAAATTCAGCTTAGAAATTTTTTATTTTTGGAGGTAAAAAATACATATGGAAAAACCTAATGAAACTAATGAAAAAAAATCGTTTTTAGAATCTTTTTTTAAGCTTTCTGAAAACAACACCACAGCTAAAACAGAAATTATGGCAGGTATTACTACTTTTATAACTATGGCCTACATAATTTTTGTAAATCCTAGTATACTTATGCAGGCAGGTATGAACACTAAAGGATTAATGGGAGATGCAGCAGTTAAGGCTGGATTGTCTGCAATTAATGATCCAATAGTTGCATCAATATTTGGAGCTACATGTATAGCGGCAGCTATAGGAACTTTTGTTATGGCACTTTATGCAAATCTTCCTTTTGCACAGGCACCTGGAATGGGACTTAATGCATTCTTTACTTATAGTGTTTGTTTGGGAATGGGATATAAATGGCAGCAGGCATTAGCTGCAGTTCTTGTATCAGGAATCATTTTTATAATAATTACAGTTACATCTATAAGAGAAAAAATTGTAGATGCACTTCCATATAATTTAAAACTAGCTATATCTGGAGGAATAGGACTTTTTATAGCTCTTATAGGATTAAAAAATGCAGGTATTGTAGTTTCTGACCCAAGTACATTGGTGGCTTTTGGAAAGCTTACAAGCCCACATGTGCTAATAGCTATTATAGGTATTTTAATTACAGCAATACTTATGGCAAGACAGATAAAGGGATCTATACTCATTGGAATAATACTTACTACTATAATTGGTATACCTTTTGGAGTAACACATCTGTCAGGTATACAGATTATAAGCAGACCGCCATCACTTACACCAACTCTGTTTGCTTTTGATTTCAAAGGACTTTTAGGAATTGGAAAAGCAGGGGCAGTAGGAGCCATTACAAGTTTAATTATGGTAATTATAACATTTACTTTAGTAGATTTATTTGATACTATAGGAACTTTAGTTGGAACAGCTGAAAAAGCTGGCATGGTTGATAAAAACGGAAGAGTTAAAAATATGCATAAGGCTCTTTTGTCAGATGCACTTGCGACTACATTTGGATCAATGCTTGGAACAAGTACTGTTAATACTTATGTAGAATCTACTTCAGGAGTATCTGCAGGTGGAAGGACAGGACTTACTTCATTTACTGTAGGAATATTATTTATACTTTCATTATTTTTTAGCGGACTGGTAGGCGTAGTTCCAACTCAGGCTACAGCTCCAGCACTTATAATAGTTGGTGTACTTATGATGGGAGCAGTTACTAAAATAAACTTTGATGATTTTACAGAAGCACTTCCTGCTTTTTTTGCAATAGCATTTATGCCATTTAGTTACAGTATAGCAAATGGTATTGCAGCAGCAATAATATTTTATCCTATAGTTAAAGTAGTTACAGGAAAATATAAAGAAGTTCATCCGATAGTTTATATACTTGCAGCATTATTTATATTTAGATTTGCTATGCTTGGATAATAAAGCATTATAATAATTAGGAGTAGATGACTTTAAAAAATTACTTTTAAGGTTATCTGCTCTTTTTTTATAACCAACATATTATATTTGATATATTAAAAATTAAACAATTTCTTAGAATTATTTATTACTAAATCGGCCATTAATTTATGTCCTGTTAAAGATGGATGGACTCCGTCTATAAATAATTTTTCTGGAGAAGTGTTTTTTAATTCATCTGAAAATAATTTAAAAAAATCTACATAATTGACGTTCAATTTATCACAAAAGTTTAATATCCATTTTCTACATTCTTTTTGTTTATCATTGATAAGCATATAATTACTGTCACTATTCCAATAAATTAATGCTAATTTTTCTATTATTGGAGTCTCTATACCTATTATTGGTGTTATATTGTATTTTAAAGCTTCTTTTACTAATATAGATAGGTTGTCCTCTAACATTTCAAGCGGTCTATTTGACATTATGTCATTACAACCTCCCATTATAAATGAATGACTTGGCTTTTCACATATTACATCTTCATATGACCTTGAAAGCATACCTGATGTGGTGTCTCCATTTACCCCTTTATTTATTATATTTATTTTTAGTGAATTTTCTACTATGGAAAGCCAGGAATCTTCTTTAAAAACTCCAAAGCCTGTGGTCAAACTATCACCTATACATAATAATTTCATTTAATATATCCTCCATATTAATTAATAAAAAATTTGATTGTAGTATAACAAATGAATTTGTATAAATCAAATATTATATTTGAATTTGTAACTTTTATAAATTTTATATTATAATAGAAACTTTTTTAAAAAATTAATAAATAAATTGCTTAAAAACTGATATATTTCAATTCACATCCTTTTCATAATAATACAATAATGTTCGAACCATGACGAATATTACTATAGAATAATTCATTATAGCTTGAAAATACACGAATAATACAAAGTAAAATAGTTTAAATGTATTGAATTGCGCAATTTGATGTGTTAATATTAGTACATAAGAATTAAATATTAATATCCATATAATCCTAATAATGTGGTTTGGGAGTTTCTACAGGAAACCATAAATTTCCCGTCTATGGATGAGTTTATTTAAAACTGGATATAATATAGTATATCAATTTTTAAATTTATTTGTCATTTTAAAGGTTTCGTGGAGATTCAACATTAAGAATTTATCGAAACCTTTTTATAATTTATAATATATATTATAAAATTTTGAGGAGGACTAAAATGAAAGTAGCAATTATATTTGGAAGTAGTTCTGACACAGAAAAGATGAGGGGTGCAGCAAAAGCATTAAAGGAGTTTGGAATTCAATATGAAGCATATATACTTTCAGCACACAGAGTACCTGAAAAACTTTTGGAAACTATAAAGAAACTTGAAAATGAAGATTGTGAATGTATAATTTCAGGAGCTGGACTTGCAGCTCATCTTCCAGGAGTTATTGCAGCTAATACTACAGTACCTGTTATAGGAGTTCCATTAAATGCAGCTATTGAAGGACTTGATTCATTATTTTCCATAGTTCAAATGCCTAAGTCAATACCTGTAGCTACAGTTGGAATAAATAATAGTTATAATGCTGGAATGCTTGCTGTGGAAATTTTAGCACTTAAATATCCTGAAATTAAAAATAAATTAATTGATTATAGAAAAAATATGAAAGAAAAATTTATAAAAGATAATGGAGAAGGAGTGGAATTATAAAATGGAAAAAGGAAAAATGATATATGAAGGAAAAGCAAAGAAAGTGTATGAGACAGATGATAAGGATAGAGTTATAATCTATTATAAAGATGACGCTACAGCTTTTAACGGTGTAAAAAAAGGACAGATTTCTGATAAAGGTGTACTAAACAATACAATTACTTCTATGCTTTTTGAATTACTTGAAAAGCATGGTATTGAAACTCATTTTGAGAAGAAACTAAATGATAGAGAACAGCTTTGTAAAAAAGTTAGTATAATTCCTCTTGAAGTTATAGTTAGAAATGTAGCAGCAGGAAGTATGGCAAAGAGACTTGGATTAGAAGAAGGAAGCGAGCTTAAAACTACAGTATATGAATTAAGCTATAAGGATGATGCACTTGGAGATCCTTTAATAAATGATTACCATGCAGTTGGAATTGGAGCAGCTACTTTTGATGAACTTAAAGTTATATACAAGATGACAGCTACTATTAATGATGTATTAAAAGAATTTTTCTTAAAGCAGGGAATTAAATTAATAGACTTTAAATTAGAATTTGGGAAATTCAATGGAAAGATTTTGTTAGCTGATGAAATTTCACCAGATACATGTAGATTATGGGATGCAAAGACTAATGAAAAATTAGATAAGGATAGATTTAGAAGAGACTTGGGAAATGTAAAAGAAGCTTACCAGGAAATATTAAAAAGAATAAGTGGAAATAATTAATTAATAGAAAGGAAAGAATCTAATGCACATTTTAGACGACAAGTTTAAAGAAGAATGCGGAGTATTTGGAATATTTTCTAGGGACAATGATGATATTGATGTAGCTTCCATGACTTATTATGGATTATATGCACTTCAACATAGGGGACAGGAAAGTGCAGGTATAGTTGTATCAAATGGACATAAATTGAATTGTTACAAGGGCATGGGATTGGTTTCTGATGTATTTAATGAGAGTATATTGAGTATTTTTGACGGTAAAAGTGCTATAGGCCATGTAAGATATTCTACAACAGGTTCAAGCCATATAGAAAATGCTCAACCGTTGATGAAAAAATACAAGTCAGGTAATATTGCTATTGCTCACAATGGGAATTTGGTAAATGCAAAATTAGTAAAAGATGAACTTTCAAAAGATGGATGTTTATTTGACAGTGAAGGCGATACTGAAGTCATATTGAATCTTATTGTTGAAAATAAAAGCAATGATCTTAAGGAAGCTATTTCAAGTTCGTTAAAAAATATCAAAGGTTCATATGCACTTGTTATTTTAACTGAAGATAAGTTGATAGGAATTAGAGATCCAAATGGTATAAGGCCACTTTGCATTGGAAAAATAGATAATAGCTATATCTTGTGTTCTGAAAGCTGTGCATTGGATGCTATAGGTGCAGATTTCGTAAGGGATGTACTTCCAGGAGAAATTGTAATTATAGATAAAGAGGGGCTTAAATCGGATAGATTTACAGATAGAATAGAATGTAAAACATGTGCTTTTGAATATGTATATTTTGCAAGGCCTGATAGTACAATAGATGGCATAAATGTATATGAATCAAGAGTAAAGGCAGGAAAAATACTATATAGAGAAAGTCCTGTAGATGCCGATGTTGTAATTGGAGTTCCGGATTCAGGAATTCCGGCAGCTGTTGGATTTGCAGAAGCATCCGGAATACCATATGGTATAGGTTTTATAAAAAATAAATATATAGCAAGGACTTTTATAGCACCTTCTAAAAAGCTCCGTGAAAGGGCTGTTTCAGTTAAGCTTAATCCACTTAAAATGAATGTAGAAGGCAAAAGAGTTGTAATTGTTGACGACTCGATTGTAAGAGGAACTACCAGTAAAAGGCTTGTAGAAATTCTCAGAAAAGCAGGGGCAAAAGAAGTACATTTTAGGGTTTCTTCACCTGTAGTTAAATGTCCATGTTATTTTGGAATTGATACACCTTATAGAAAAGATCTTATAGGGGCTAATTTTTCAGTAGATGAGATAAGACAAAAAATAGGTGCGGATAGTCTGGCATATATTGATATTGCTGGAATGATTGAATCCTTTGGAAAAAATGATAAAAAAGATTACTGTCTTGGATGTTTTAATGGATTATATCCAATGCCAACTCCAGATAAGGAAACTGAAGCTCTAGTATAATCTAAAAATCTAGTTAAGAGGGTGATATAGTGGCAACTTATAAAGATTCAGGTGTTAACATAGAAGAAGGATATAAGTCGGTAAAATTGATGAAGGAATATTCATCTTCTACTTTTATTCCGGGAGTTTTAAATGGACTTGGAAGTTTTGCCGGTATGTTTGAATTAGGAAAATATAAAAATCCAGTGCTGGTATCCGGTACTGATGGTGTTGGAACAAAATTAAAAGTAGCTTTCCATGCTAAAAAATATGATACTGTCGGGATAGATTGTGTTGCAATGTGCGTAAATGACATATTATGTCATGGAGCAAAGCCTATATTTTTCCTTGATTATTTGGCATGTGGAAAATTAGAGTCAGAAGTTGCAGCTGACCTGGTAAAAGGAGTTTCAGATGGATGCAAGCAATCAGGATGTGCACTTATAGGCGGCGAGACAGCAGAAATGCCTGGATTCTATAAAGATGGAGAATATGATATGGCAGGTTTTGCTGTTGGAGTTATAGACAAGGAAGATATAATAGATGGAAGCTCAATACAAGATGGAGATAAACTCATAGGAATAGCTTCAAGCGGAGTACACAGCAATGGATATTCTCTTGTCAGAAAATTAATAACTGATTTAGATGCAGACTTCAATGGCAAGACTTTTGCAGAGGAGCTCTTGACACCTACAAAAATTTATGTAAAACCTGTGCTTGAACTTTTAAGAAATTTTCATATTAAAGGAATGGCCCATATAACAGGTGGGGGATTCTTTGAAAATATACCTAGGATGTTTAAAGGAGATTTTACTTCTGTTATAGATAAAAATAGCTATCCAGTACCTGAAATATTCAAGCATATGATAAGCCTCGGAGTACCTGAAATTGAAATGTACAATACATACAATATGGGAATAGGCTTTGTGCTTTGTGTAGCACCTCAGGATGTAGGCAGAATACTGAATAAACTTTCTGAACTTGGAGAAAAGGCATATTTAATTGGAGCTGTTGAAAGAGGAGAAAAAAAGGTATGTTTAAAATAGCTGTTCTTGTTTCAGGTGGTGGAACTGATTTTCAATCAATAATTGATGCCATAAATAGTGGCTATATAGAAAACTGTTCTATAGAAGCTGCAATAAGTGATAGATCGGGTATTTATGCACTTGAGAGGGCAAAAAAAAATAATATAAAAACTTATGTATTTGATAGAAAAATACATAAGGATGATATTTCTTCCTGTATACTTAAAGTATTAGAAGGTAAGGTTGATTTAATAGTATGTGCAGGCTGGCTCTCTATATTAAAGGGTGAACTTATTTCGAAATTTGAAAATAAGATAATAAACATTCATCCTTCATTAATACCTGCTTTCTGTGGAAATGGAATGTATGGAATCAAAGTACATAGAAAGGCAATTGAATATGGAGTTAAGGTATCTGGATGTACTGTACATTTTGTGGATGCTGATACGGATAATGGTCCTATAATACTTCAGAAGACAGTACCTGTTTACTTTGATGATACGGAAGATACTCTTCAAAAGAGAATACTTGAAGAAGAACATAAGGCACTTCCAGAGGTTGTAAAACTTATTTCTCTTGGTAAGGTTGAAACTTTTGGGAGAAAAGTTAAAATCTTAAGTTAATGGAGGCTATAACATGATAAAGCGTGCACTTATAAGTGTATATAATAAAGATGGGCTTTTAGAGCTAGCACAATTTTTAAAAGATAAAGGTGTAGAGATAATATCAACAGGTGGAACGTACAAATATTTGATTGAAAATAAAATACCTGCTACAGAAATATCTAAGGTTACAGGATTTCCTGAAATGTTGGATGGAAGGGTAAAGACACTTCATCCAATAATTCATGCAGGAATACTTGCAAGGCGTGATGTAAAGGAACATATGGATACACTTAAAGAGAAAAATATAACACCAATAGATATGGTAGTTGTAAATTTATATCCTTTCTTTGATAAAGTAGAAACTGATATAAGCTTCGATGAAAAAGTTGAATTTATAGATATAGGCGGTCCTACTATGATAAGGGCAGCAGCTAAAAACTTCAAGGATGTAATTGTTCTTACAGATGTAAATGATTATTCTGGAATAATTGAAGATATAAATAAAAATGGTGATGTTGACTTTAGTGTAAGAAGAAAATTAGCAGGTAAGGTATTTAATTTAATGTCTGCATATGATGCATCCATTTCAAATTTCCTTCTTGAAGAGGAATATCCTGAATATTTATCACTCTCATATAAAAAATCCTCAAGTTTGAGATATGGAGAAAATCCTCATCAGAGTGCTGCCTACTATGTTTCTACAACAGGCAAGGCTCCAATGAAAGATTTCAAACAGCTCAATGGAAAAGAACTTTCATATAATAATATAAAAGATATGGATATAGCATGGAGAGCAGTAAATGAATTTGAAGACATAGCTTGTGTCGGAGTTAAACATAACAGCCCATGTGGAGCTGCTATAGGTGATTCTGTGTTTGATGCTTATATCAAGGCATATGAGTGTGATGAAACATCAATATTTGGAGGAATTGTAGCATTAAATAGAAAAGTAGATAAAAAGACAGCTGAGGAAATACACAAGATTTTCCTTGAGATAGTAATTGCTCCTGACTTTGATGATGATGCACTTGAAATATTGAAGCAAAAGAAGAATATAAGGATAATCAAATGTGACGTTAAACCAAATACCAGCTTTGAGATGGCAAAGGTTGACGGAGGAATACTTCTTCAGTCTACAGATAACAAATTGACTGATAAGATGGATGTTGTAACAGATAAAAAACCAACAGATGATGAACTCAAGAATTTAATATTTGCAATGAAAGTCTGCAAATATGTAAAATCAAATGCAATTGTAGTAGTTAAAGATTTTAAAGCTATAGGAATTGGCGGCGGACAGGTAAACAGAATATGGCCAACATGCCAGGCACTTGAGAGAGCAAAAGATGGAGTAGTACTTGCATCTGATGCATTTTTCCCATTTAATGATGTAGTTAAAGAAGCTGCAAAATATGGTATAAAATCTATAATTCAGCCAGGTGGTTCCATAAGAGACAAGGATTCTATAGAAGAATGCAACAAAAATGGAATATCAATGATATTCACAGGAATAAGACATTTTAAACATTAAATTATCGTGTTTTCCACTTGTAATATAGATATTATGGGTGGAAAATATTTATCTGTAAATAAAAAAGAATTAAGGGAGGTTGTTTCATGAAAATACTTGTAATTGGTTCAGGTGGAAGAGAACATGCCATAGCATGGAAGGTTTCGCAAAATATCAATGTAGATAAAATCTTTTGTGCACCGGGAAATGGAGGCACAGCTTCTGAAAATAAATGTGAAAATGTCAATATATCAGATGGTGATGTAGAAAAACTAACTGAATTTGCGGCAAAAGAAAAAATAGATCTTACTATAGTAGGACCTGAAGTACCACTTGTGGATGGAATAGTAGATAAGTTCAGAGAAAGTGGACTTTCAATATTTGGACCAGCTGCTGAGGCTGCTAAACTTGAAGGAAGTAAAACTTATGCTAAAAATTTTATGAAAAAATACGGTGTAAAAACTGCTGAATATGAAAGCTTTGAAGATGCAGACAGTGCACTTGAATACATAAAACATTGTCAATATCCTGCTGTTGTGAAGGCAGACGGCTTAGCTGCAGGAAAAGGTGTAGTTATATGTAACACTCAAAGTGAAGCAGAAGCTGCCATAAAGAGCTTTATGATAGATGATATATTCAAAGGCTCCGGCAAAATGATAATTGTTGAAGAGTTTTTAGAGGGTGTAGAAGCATCTATATTATCCATAACTGATGGAAAATGTATAATTCCATTTATATCTGCAAAGGATCACAAACAGATATATGATGGTGGAAAAGGCCCTAATACAGGTGGAATGGGAGCTATTTCTCCAAATCCATACTGTACTAAAAGTGTTATAGAAGAATTTAATGAAAACATAATGAAACCTACTTTAAATGGGATAAAAAGTGAAAAGCTTGACTACAAGGGAATAATATTCTTTGGAATCATGATAACTAAAAAGGGTACATATCTTCTTGAGTACAATGTTAGAATGGGAGATCCTGAGACACAGGCAGTACTTCCACTTATGGAAAGTGATTTTGTAGATCTTATACAGTCCTCACTTGATGGAAAGCTAGCTGATTTTGACTTGAAATGGAATAAAGGTGCTTCCTGCTGTGTAGTTGCAGCATCAAAAGGATATCCAATAAAATATGAAAAGGGCTTTAAGATAGACGGCTTAAATAATGTAAAAAATATTTTTGCATCTGGAGTTAAAAAAGAAAACGGTATATTTAAGACAAATGGAGGAAGGGTACTCTGCACATATGGAGTTGGAGAAAATCTTAAATCCGCAGTTAAAATTGCCTATGACAATCTTGAAAAGATAAAGTTTGATGGTAAGTATTTTAGAACTGATATTGGAGAATAGTTAAGTTAGAAAAGGGGCTGTCTTTGACAGGCCCTTTTTGAATGAATAAAATTAACAATTTATTTAAAATAATTATGAAAATTCGACTATTATAAGGTTATAATTAATTATAGATTATTTTTTTAGTAGAAATAATTCTGAAACAATAGTAAAATATGATTTGTAATGTTTTATATAGCAATTTATACCTATTTTGTGGAGGTAAATAAGATGGACAATCCAAAAAGGACTGCAAAGAGAAGAAGAAAAAAGAAGAAATCTTTTAAGGTATTTCTTTTTTTTGTAATTTATGAACTTATAGTTGTTGCAGTAACGGCACCTATACTTGTATTTCATGGACCGTTTACAGGTGTAAGGAATATGGTAGTTAGTACAGCAATGAAGACTCTTAGTCATCAATATATAGCTACTACTTTTTTGTCTAAAGACAAAATAAATGAAATATTGAATCAAAATAAAAGTGGACAGTTATCTGAAAATGATTCGGAAAATCAGGATGGTGTAAGCATAGATCACCGTAATGATAAAGGAATAGAAAGATATGATATACCTGGCAGCAAATTTGATGGATACATACTTGAAATAAAGGATCCAACTAGAATAAAGATAGGCTATACTAAAAGGCTAGGACAGGTTGGAGAAAAAACCAGTGAAATAGCCCAGGATAATGGAGCTATTGCTGCTATAAACGGAGGTGGATTTACAGACAAGGCATCAAATGGAAAACTTTGGACTGGAACAGGGGCGTACCCTGAAGGTATTGTTATATCAGGAGGAAAGAGCATTAATAGTAATATAAGTGCAGATGATAGAATGGATGTAGCAGCATTTACTTCTACAGGAAAATTGATAGTGGGAAAACATAGTTTGAATGAGTTATTGGCTGAAAATGTAACAGAGGCACTTTCTTTTGATCCTGTACTTATAATGAATGGAAAAACAGTATCAGTAGATACGGTAGGCTTAAATCCAAGAACTGCCATAGGTCAAAAAGCCGATGGAACTGTGGTTATGCTAGTAATAGATGGAAGAAGGGCACTTAAGCCGGGAGCTACATTAAAAGATGTTCAGAATATATTATTGCAGCAGGGTGTACTGAATGCCACCTGTCTTGATGGAGGCTCATCTTCAACCATGTATTTTGATGGAGATATAATAAATAATCCATGTGACTGGAATGGAGAAAGAACAGTAGCTACTGCAATATATGTAAAACCTTAGAGGAGAGTGTAATCCTAATGAAAGTACTTAAGAAATTAATTGCATGGGCCTTAATTCCCATAATTTTAGAGTTAGCTGGTTTATTTTTTATTGATAAATTTTACCTTGGTGATGAGTCTACTTTTAATATAAAAAAAGTTGATATATCTTCAAAAAAATCTCATACTAAAATTAAAGTTAAAATTCCTGACGATGCTAAAGATGTGAAGATTTCTCATAATGGAAATTATGTATCCTATTATGAAAATGAAAGTATATACGTAGTTGATACAGATAAAAATAAGAAAAAAGAAGTAGATGTTGCAGATGGTGCAGAACTTTCTTATTATACCTGGGATACGGACAGTGATGTAATACTTATGGCAGAAAAAATTTCTAAAAATGGCTCAAGTTATTTGGAATTTGAAGCATATGATGCTAAAAGGGATTCAAAAACAGAGCGTAAAAATGATCAAAACCAGGTGCTTGAAATACTATTGCCAAATAGTAATTATGAAGTTGAAAATGTTGCCTTTTCTGGAGCAAGTAATGTAACTTATGTTGTTTCAGAGTCAGCAGGAGAGAGAAGCAGAATATATAGAATAGATCGTATGACAAGAATGAATTTAGCTAAATTTAGGGCAACACAGCTTGGAAATATAGCAGCTATAAATACGGAAGATGGAGACCAGCTTATATATGAGGATAGAAGTTCTAATAGGATAAGGGGAAAATCAGCCGAACCGATAGCTACAGGTGAAAATGCAATGCACTATTTGCTTGGGGCAGACAGCAATGATTATATATACATAGGCAATGGAGAAAATGACAAGATAAATAAGATATTCGTTGCTAATTTAACTAAACAGAGAAGCAGCTGGAAGACTTATAAATTATCAGGATATACTGATAAAAAGAATATTTATGTGTTGAGGGACGGCAGGATATATGTGAATAATCCATCTCAGAATACTGTGACTGAGGTTGCAACTGGAAAGTCAGTACAATATGAAGGAAAATTAGCTGGTGTATACAATTATGGAGTGATAAGCATCAGTGGAAATAAAGTATTAGGAAGTTTGTTTAGTAATTGATAAAAAAGGATTCTCTTTAAACGGAGAATCCTTTTTTATTTACTTGATTTGAAATAATATAGTTTCCCATCTTCAATAGAACAATCTATAAGTCTATTATTATATAGGTGGGAGATAAATGCAGATAATCCAGCAAAGTTTAAATAGTATTCATTAAAATCAAGTGTTAAATTATTTAATATAGTTATATTTTCCAGAATATCTTCTCTTGTTAAAGGCTGGTCTAAAAGTTCAAGTATTTCTTTTATATAGTTCTCTATATTTTTTATGTTTTTACCTACTAAATCAGATATCTTGTCTCTGGTAACTAAATTTTTAGAATGACTTATAACAAAATAATCGGCATCAATTTCTTTTATACTTTTTAAAGATTTCAAAGTATCATCTATATTATATAAATATGGAAAAGAATACTTGTCTAATATTTCAGAACTAAATATAGAATCACCTAAAAAACACACTTTTTCTTGTGTAATTATGCCTATATGTTCTATAGAGTGCCCTGGAAGGGGAATTATATCAAATTTTTCGTCACCTATTTTATTTATACCATAATCAAGTATATAATCTACGCTTATTGGTTTATTGCTTTTGTTTAAAGACCTTAGAGGGTAAGCTGAACTAAGTATGGAAGGGTGCAGATTGTAATTTTCCATAAATAATTTTTCACCTTTTGAAGCATATACAAGAACGCCCGGATAATTTTTTTGAAAGTATATATTTCCGCCGCAGTGGTCTGTATGGCTATGCGTATTTATTATATATTTTGGATGAAGATTATTTTGAATGATTATGTCGTCAAGCTTTTTAGCATCGCTGTTATTAAGTCCTGTATCTATAATGAGACAATTTTTATTTTTAAATGCAAATATTCCCGCATTGGTTGGTGCATCTATATAGTAAGTGCTGCCTTTAATTTTGTTTAAATTCATGTTAAACCAAATCCTTTCTCATGCTGCAAGTATTTCTTCCCTGGCATTCACTGCAATTGTGGTCTTTTTTGTTAATCGGTATTTTTTTATCTGCCATGTATATATAAGCCATGGAGTGCGCTGGAGATATAACATAATTTTTATTTATATTAATTTTAAAAGTATTGTTTTTGTTTAACTTATATAATATATATTTCTGATATTTAATGGGCAAATAATTATCTCCTGGAGATATCCTGCAACTTAATCCCAAATTGGCATTTGAAGTTTTTACATATATGCATCTGAAAAGCTGTGAAGCTACATTGAATAAATATGAAGTAGCCATAGCATTTAATACAAGACCCTCCTCAATTTTTTTCTGAGAAAAATAATAATTTGTTTTTTTGTCAATATCACTGCCTATGCTAACTATACATGGAATTATGTATTCATATTTATACATATTATGCAAGTCAATATTTTTTTCAATATTGAATACTCCAAGTGGTTTTACATATTCATATAAAATAGGTAAAAGCGAATTATAAATGGGCATTATTTTTTTTATATTTAAAATATAACTATAATTTTTTAGTGTGTTTGTAACTTGCTCTTTATCTAATTTAAATTTAAAATCAGTAAATATTTCTATAAATAACACCTCCAAGCTCAGTAGCTCAACAGATATTATTATACACTATAATGAATAAATTTAAATTGCTATTGACAAAATAAAAAAATAAGTATATATTGAAAACATAATCAAAAACTTCATAAAATAAACTTTCGGGGCAGGGTGAAATTCCCGATCGGCGGTATAGTCCGCAAGCTTGCATAAGCAGAACTGGTTTAATTCCAGTACCGACAGTAAAGTCTGGATAAAAGAAGGTATGGACAAACAGCATAGTCTGACTATGATTTATTTGCTTTGTTAATTTATCCCCTGAAGGTTTCCTTCAGGGGATTTTAAGTTTATAAAAAATCAAGAAATAACAAAATATCTGGAAGTGAATTCTATGGAAAAAGAAAAGTTAGATGAAAATTATATGAAAATAGCACTTGAATTAGCTTTGGGGGGTAAGGGATTTGTAAATCCAAATCCTCAGGTAGGAGCAGTAATAGTTAAAGATGGAAAGGTTATAGGAAAAGGTTATCATAAATTTTTTGGAGGTCCCCATGCAGAGGTATATGCTCTTAGGGAAGCGGGGAATGATGCAAAAAATGCAGATATATATGTGACTCTTGAGCCATGTTCTCACTATGGAAAAACTCCACCTTGTGCTGAAGCTATAGTAAAGGCTGGAATAAAAAGAGCAGTAATTGGAAGTGTAGACCCAAACCCTATTGTATCAGGAAGGGGTGTAAAGATTCTAAAAGATAATGGCATAGAAGTAATTACAGGAGTTATGGAAAAAGAAGCTTTAAAAGTAAATGAAATATTTATGAATTATATAAAATCAAAAACACCGTTTGTAATTTTAAAATCAGCAGTTACCATGGATGGCAAAATAGCTACAATTAGTGGACAATCTAAATGGATAACAGGAGAAAAATCAAGATTAAGGGTTCATGAGATAAGAAATAGAGTTATGGCAATTATGGTTGGAGTTGGTACTGTAATTTTAGATGATCCTCTTTTAACTACAAGGCTTGAAGAAAAGTGTAAAAGTCCGACGGCTGTAATTGTAGATTCCAAGCTCAGAGTGCCATTAAAATCAAAAATTTTTGAAACTTCTAATAAAAGAAAGATAATAATAGCATGTACTGAAAATTTTGATAGAGATAAAGCGGAAAAACTAAAAGCTATGGGAGTAAGTATAATTATTTGTCCTGAAGATAAAAATAAAAGGGTAGATTTAAAATATTTAACTAATAAGCTAGGAGAAGATGGTATAGACAGCATACTTATTGAAGGAGGTTCAGAACTTAACTTTTCTGCATTGAAGTCTGGAATTGTGAACAAAGTTATTTATTTTGTTGCACCTAAGATATTTGGAGGCAAAACTGCAAAAACTTCAGTTGAAGGCGATGGAATTGAAGATATAAAGGATGAAATAAAATTAAAGGACATACATTCAGAGAGTATAGGAGAAGACATTATGATTCAGGCTTATGTAGTAAATTCTGAAGACTAAAAAGAGGTGATAGCATTTGTTTACTGGCTTGGTAGAAGAAATTGGTGAAGTTTTAAAATTAGAAAAGGGCATAAATTCTTCAAAGATATCTATAAAAGCTGAAAGTATATTGGATGGAGTTAAATTAGGAGATAGTATTGCTGTAAATGGAACCTGTGTTACTGTGGTGGATTTTAGAAATAACCTCTTTACTGTAGATGTTATGGCGGAAACGCTGAGAATGAGTAATTTAAGAAATGTAAAAATTGGGAGCAAGGTAAATCTTGAGAGAGCACTAAGGCTTGGAGATAGGCTTGGAGGACATATAGTAAGTGGGCATATAGATGGAACAGGCAAAATTATCAATATAAGAAATGAGGATATATCCACATGGATAGATGTTGAGGTATCTAAAAACCTACTTAAATATATAGTATTAAAAGGTTCTATAACTATAGACGGAGTAAGCCTTACTGTAGCAGAATTGAATGAAAAATATTTTAGTGTATCATTGATACCGCATACAAAGTCAGAAACTATTTTAAATTATAAAAAAATAGGAGATATAGTAAATATAGAATGTGATTTAATAGGAAAATATGTAGAAAAAATGATTTCTAATTCTGAAAAGAAAGAACAAAGAAAATCTGGAAATGTGAATGTTGAAAAACTAAAAGAATATGGATTTATGTAGTAAATATATTTCAGAATTTTTGTAATAAAAGGAAAATAAAAAATTTAGTGAATAATTATTTTATTGAAGGGAGATAAAAATAATGGCTTACAAATTTAATAAAATAGAGGATGCAGTAAAGGATCTTAAACAGGGAAAGATGATTATAATTGTAGATGATGAAGGAAGAGAAAATGAAGGTGATCTAGTTATACCGGCTGAAAAAGCAACTGGCGAAAATATTAATTTTATGATTAAATATGCAAAAGGACTTTTATGTGCACCTATTGAAGAAGAAATAGCAATAAAACTTGGGTTAAATCCAATGGTTCAGAATAACACAGACAATCATGAAACGGCATTTACAGTATCTGTAGATTATAAGGATACCACAACAGGAATATCAGCATTTGAAAGAGCACATACTATAAATATGATTGCAAAATCAGAATGTGGAAGTGACTTTAGGAGACCGGGGCATGTATTTCCACTAATAGCTAGAAAAAATGGAGTGTTCGACAGAACAGGACATACGGAAGCTTCAGTTGATCTGGCTAAAATTGCAGGATTTAAAGGTGCAGCTGCAATATGTGAAATAATAAAAGATGACGGAACTATGGCTAGAAGGGATGATTTGATTAGTTTTGCCAAAGAACATGAGCTTAAGATTGTAACTATAGTGGACTTAATAGCTTATAGAAAAAAGACGGAGAAATTGGTTAAAAGGGTGGCTTCTGCCAATCTTCCAACCAAATTTGGTGAATTTAAAATTATAGGTTACGAAAACATACTAAATGGAGACCAGCATGTTTGTCTTGTAAAGGGAGATAATTTTGAAAAAGAACCTGTGCTTGTAAGGGTACATTCACAGTGTCTTACAGGAGATGTATTTCATTCACTGAGATGTGATTGTGGTTCACAGCTTCAATCTGCACTTAAACAGATTGAAAAAGAGGGAAAAGGCGTACTTTTATATATGAGTCAGGAAGGCAGAGGAATAGGAATTTTGAACAAGATAAAAGCTTACAGCCTTCAGGAAAATGGAATGGACACTGTAGAGGCAAATTTGGCTCTTGGATTTCCAGCAGACATGAGAGAGTATGGAATAGGAGCACAGATACTTGAGAATTTGGGAATTAAAAAAATGAGACTTCTCACAAACAATCCTAAGAAAATTACAGGACTTTCAGATTATGGACTGGAGATAGTGGAAAGGGTACCTATTCAGGTTGAATGTTCCAAAGAGAGTGAAAAATATATGAAAACCAAACAGGAAAAGATGGGACATTTATTAAAATTATAAAAATATATACAAATAGAAAAGAGGATTATTATGAAAAAATATGAAGGAAAATTAGTTGCAGATGGTTTGAAAATTGGAATAGTAGTGGCAAGATTTAATGAATTTATAGGTTCAAGACTTCTAGATGGTGCACTGGATTGTTTAAAAAGACATGGCGCACAGGAAGAAAATATAGAAGTAGCTTGGGTTCCAGGAGCATTTGAAATACCACTTGTTTCAAAAAAAATGGCCCTTTCCAAAAAATATGATGCAGTTATTTGTCTTGGAGCAGTAATAAGAGGACAAACTCCTCATTTTGATTATGTATCAAATGAAGTATCAAAAGGTGTAGCCAGTGTTTCACTTGAAAGTGGAATGCCTGTAATATTCAGCGTGCTTACTACAGACAATATAGAACAGGCTATAGAGAGAGCCGGAACTAAATCAGGAAACAAAGGCTATGATGGAGCTATGGCTGCCATAGAAATGGCAAATTTACTGAATGAACTTTAATGTACAATTCCGTAAATCATTTTTACAGCAAGACATAGAGATATAGTTATAAATATTGGTTTAATGAGATTAGCTCCACGTGAAAGGGCTAATCTTGTTCCAATTCTAGCACCTAAAATCATACAAATTGCTACAGGTATACCTAGTGAGTAGTTAATTTGTCCATTTATTATAAATACAATTAAAGAAGTTATGTTACTTACAAAGTTAAGAACTTTTCCATTTCCAGCAGATCTTACAAAATCAAAATTATATATATATATTAGTCCAAAAATTAAGAAGGAACCGGTACCTGGACCAAAAAATCCGTCATAAAATCCCAAACATGCAGCAAATAACATTCCTAAAAATAATGATTTTTTGGTTAAACATTTAAAATTATCTTCCATACCTACAGATTTTGAAAATAAACTGTATATACTAACTAAAATAAGTAATGTTAAAACTATGGAATTTAAGTATTTTGTATTTACTATTAGTACTACATTAGTGCCTATTATAGCCCCTATAAAGGTAAACGGTACCAAAAACTTTAAAATTTTGGTATCTACTTTTCCTGACTTAGCAAATTTTAATGAACTTGCGAGAGAAGCACAGGATGATGAAAACTTGTTTGTCCCAAGGGCAAGATGTGGTGGTACACCGGATATTAAAAATGCTGGAAGACTTATTATACCTCCACCGCCTGCGATTGAATCCACAAAAGCTGCAAAAAATCCGGCTATACATAAGAAAATCAGTTTTGTTGTTATTATTGTCATTAAAACACCGCCTTATTTATTACATAATGAAAAGTCTATAGATTTTAACAGAATTTATCATTTGTAATTTATATAATAAAATTATAGAATTTATATATACAATTGTAAAATGAATGTTAGAATTTTAATTTGAAAAATATAAACATTCCATGAATAAAGCTAAGTATCTGCTTATATCTATTTACATAAATGACTTAGTGTAGCATAATATACTTTGTATATAGTTAATTAATAGAAAAAGTTTGCTTATTGATACCATTGATTAGGAGGTAATTTAATATGGAAAACAATAATAACAATAATAACAATAACAATAATAACAACGATAATGATAAAGTTTCGATAAATGAAAAAGAAGCAAAAAAGCAATTCTTTGAAGAACTAAAAAGTAAAAATTTAGAGGAGAAAAAGAAGCTTGAAGAATTAAAAAAGAAAAAGTTAGAAGAGAAGAAGAAGAAAGCAGAGCTTAAGAAGAAGGAAGCAGAGGAGAAAAAAAAGCAGGAAGAGCTTAGAAAAAAGGAACTGAAAGAAAATAAGCAGCAGGAAAAGTCTGAAAGCAAAAAAGTTACTTCAGAAGAATTAAAAGAATTAGGTAAGGGCAAGGATGATTTTTCTAAAGAGGAAGCTAAAAAACCCGGTAAATCCTTAAATATAAATCAAAAATTAAAGTCATCTTTTATAGATACAATAGTAACTGGTGTAGTATCAGCAGCAGCATTATATTTGTTTGATATTTTATTGAGACTTTTATTTGGTTACTATGTTGCAGACATGAAGGGAATGTTTATAATAATATTCTTTATTGTTTTGGTATTATATCCGTTTATAATGGATAAAACTAAGTATAAAACTACACTTGGAGACAAATTTGGAAAACAGTAGTTTATTTTATATTATGAAAGGAAAGATTAAAAATTGAAGATTGGAAGTGTTTATGAATTTTACATAGAGAAAACTTCTTTTCCGTCTATAGGGATAGCATACCTGGACGGAAAAGAAATTTTTATAAAAAATACTTTTCCTGGACAAAAGGTGCTTGCGAGGGTTAATAAGAAAAAGAAAAATTATTTAGAAGCAAAGCTTATAGAGGTATTAGAAAACGTAGATTATGCTGTAGAGCCTATATGTCCACATTTTAATTCATGTGGAGGGTGTAATTCTCAATTTATACCGTATGATTTACAGCTAAAGTTGAAAGTTAAGCAGGTTATGGATTTATTTGATAGAGAAGGCATAATTGATTTTAATTTTTTGGGCATTGAGAAGGCACCTGAAGAGTTTGAATATAGAAATAAAATGGAATTTACTTTTGGAGATTCTGAAAAAGGCGGAATTCTTAATTTGGGAATGCATATAAAAGGAAAAAATTTTGGAATTCTAAATGTAGATGAGTGTAAAATTGTAGATAATGATTTTAGAATTGTATTGAATTCAGTAGTTAAATATTTCAGAGAAAAAGACTTTCCTTATTATAAGGTTAAAACTAGAAAGGGATATCTTAGAAATTTAGTTATAAGAAAAGGAAAGAATACAGGAGAAATTCTTATAAATATAGTTACAACTTCGCAGGCTGATTTTGATTTTTCTAAAATGACAGAAATGTTATTGAATTTGAATTTAAGTTCGAAAATAAAGGGTATACTTCATACTGTAAATGATAGTTTTTCTGATGCTGTAAAAATAGAAAAATTAAGTGTACTATATGGAAACGATTATATAATGGAGAAAATTTTAGGACTCAAGTTTAAAATATTTCCAGGGGCATTTTTTCAGACTAATTCTAAAGGTGCTGAAAAACTTTATAGTATAGTAAGAGAGTTTTTAGGTGATGTATCTTCAAAAACTGTATTCGATCTTTACTGCGGTACAGGAACTATTGCCCAGATAGTTGCAGGCAATGCAAGTCGTGTTATAGGAGTAGAGCTTGTTGAAGATGCAGTAAAAGCTGCCAGAGAAAATGCAAGACTTAATGGAATTGATAATTGTGAGTTTATTGCAGGAGATGTTGTTAAGGTAATAGAAAATTTAAACTACAATCCGGATGTGATAATTTTAGATCCTCCAAGACCTGGAGTGCACCCGAAGGCTTTAAAGCAAGTTATAAATTTTGGTGCTGAAACTATAATTTATGTTTCATGTAACCCCAAGACACTTGTAAAGGATTTAAATGTATTTATGTATTACGGATACAAAATAGATAAAGTTAAACTCATGGATATGTTCCCGAACACCGCTCACGTCGAGTGTGTAGTAGGAATACGTCGCAAGGATTTGTTATAATCATTGAATTTACTCACTTTGCAAGCTTTTATAACTTTAACACAAATGGTGATGATTTTAGAAATAAAGAGGTTATTCAGGGTGTTAAGGTAAGAGTTGGGATTTGATATGGATTAAGTGGATATGTAAAACAATAAAATAATCTTTAATAAAATTATTATTAAAAAGTTCAAATTGAAAAATTTGAACTTTTTGTTTTAGAATACGAATTATTTATTAAGTGCAAAAAATATACTAATTATGAATGACTAATGGGAGGAGAGATGATTTTAAGAAAAGTGTTGTATATGTTTAAGTGGAAATTTTAGTGTTAATAGAAGCATAGATTATGATATAATGAGGAAAAAAGAGGAGAAGCAAGATGAATAAACTTTTTAAAAGTGCAATGTTTTTTACATCTTTTTTACCACTTTGGATAACAGTACTGTTTATAGATATAAAGAGTTTAATCAGTAATAAAGTATATATCTATACTGAATATATTGTGGTATGCTGCATTTTAATAGGAATATTATGTTCAATAATTATAATTTGGTGTTCTATGAAAAATATAAAAAATTCTGATTATAGAAAGTATAAAGTAGTTGAGGCAACTCAAGAAAAAGGAATTACTTCAGAATTTTTACTTTCATACATACTACCTTTATTTGTTTTTGATTTTACTAAGTGGGATAGTGTTATACAATTTATAATATACTTTGGAATACTTGCATTCCTGTGCATTCGAAATAATAATGTATATGCCAATTTGTTATTTGAATTAAAAAATTATAAATTTTATACATGTGAACTTGTATGGGTACCAGAACCAGGAACAAAGTCTATACAAGTATTAGCTATAAGTTGTAAAAATCTATGTGCAAATAAAGGTAATACCATTGAAATAGCCCCATTAAATAAGCCTTTTTATTTAGTTAAATAATTAATGGTGTTGAGCTAGGTACTTCACAAATACCATCATCAAACATATTTAATTTTGTTTTACCGCAAATTGCTAAAGTAAATTTGCGTGCATTTGCTTCTTCGTGCAAATCAAATTTTTTTGTTGTAGAATCAAGTGGGATTTTTAAGTCCTTAGCTAATTTGTTTTTCCATTTTGTTTGCGCTAGTTTTTCAACAATGGAAGCATCATAGGTTATAAATTTTTTTGGATTTTGTCCTGAAGAGGCAAAAGAATCATAATTCTCAAAATTAGCAATAATGTTAGCGGCTTCTAGTTCTGATAAGTGCTTTTTACATACGATTTTATGAGTGTATTCCATGTTAAATATGCTTTCACAATTGTTATTAATCATATATATAGTGTTTTTGTAAACAATGGCATCAAATGATTTACTAAATTGAACTAGTGGTTCATCTGCTTTAGCAATGGTGTTGTTTTGAGATGTAAAAATCGGAGTACGTCCTTTTTTATATGTAAGGAGTGGATTTTTTCTTGTTATTAGATATATATTTTCAGAAGTACCATCACTTAAGGTATATGAACCAATAAAAACATATGCATTGGCTTTTATATGTTTGAAGTTAGTTGTATCATCGCTATTATTTATATGTTCAATTAAAAAATTCCAGCAGGTTGAAATTACAGTATTGTTAGTTGATAGCTTGTCTACTACATTTTTAGGATTTTCTCCAGTATAATCCATAACTTTTTTATCATATTTTTTTACAATAGATAAGAAAGCATCGCACATACCTGTAATTGTTGTAGACAATAAATCAACAGATGAAAAATTCATATCGTAGCAAATGTATTCATTAGGGTGTTTAGAATGATTATATTCAACTAAAACAGAACTCCAAGTTGGAATCTCTTTTGCTTTAGCTATTCCTTCTTCAATTAGTGTATAAGACATAATATCCTCCCTCAATTAGAATTAATATCAATATTATACCATAAGATACATTTTTGATAAATGCTAATACTCTTCTTGATTTCACCGCTTTAAGGGGTGATTTTTTATTTTATATAAAAAATATATATTGCATTTTTTGATTTGTAAATATGACAATTTGTAATTACATATTTACAAATTAGTGTTTGATATGTATAATTGAATCAAAGAGAAAAAGGGAGTATGTATATATGGATAAAAGTACATTCAGTTGCTTAATTAACGTTGAAATTTTAGAAAAATTTAATTTGGCAGTAACATTAAACAAAGAAAATAAAGAAGAAGTTATAGAAAAACTACTTTCTAATTACATTAGTGATAGTTTCTTAAAAGCCGCTAAAGATTTATCTTCTAACACTGTAAAAACAACAACTCCTGTAATTACAACAGTTGAAGATAACAATTATGCTAAAGCAAACAGAAAGATTCCAGTATGGGCAAATCGAGAAAAACAAAATAACCATAAATTAATTAAGGCATTTTTAAAAATTGAAGAGGAACAAGGGGTAGTAAGTTATGAGGAATTAATGGAAAGATGTTCGAATTCTACAAAATATCCTGACACTTATGTAAGTGATTTTAGAGGTAATTTTGCACAGATGAAAACAGATGCTAGTAATTCTCATGGGAAGGTATTTATAGTGGAAGGAGATAAGGTAGAAATATGGAGTGAGGTTCTTGATACATTGAGGAAATATAGAGATTCTTTTCTAAATAGCAATAGTGAGGGGCGTGAAACTATGAAAATAACAAATGAAATGACACATAGAGCATATGAGATAGTTAAAATGGTTTATCACGGGAACTTGACTCGTAATGAAGCAAAATACAAAATTGCAGATGAAACAGGTATGAATGCTGGATCAGCAGGTGATTATGTTACTAATTTTCTTGCAATGATGGAAGGTCAACGTTATACAAGAACAATGAATACATATGCTACTCGCTATTTATTAGAAAAGATCAAATTGGAATTTGGAGAAGAGCAATTTAAAAAGGCTCTTGAAGCAACAAAAGAACATGTAAAGTATTATAATGGTTTAAATAATGGAACATTACATAGTATTCAAAATGTAATAGATGAATTAAGTTAGTTAAAATTTAGGGAGAAAATATTATATTTCCTCCCCGTCCTCAAAAATAAAAAATCCTTCAAACTTGCAGCCAAGAGCTGTAGCAATTTCAATTAATTCCTGTTCAGAAAAGTTATCACGATTCAATTTATTAGTTAAATTTTGACGAGAAGTACCAACCATATCGGCTAAGTCTGATATGGTTATTTTTTTTCGCCTTAATAGAATTCTAATTTTCTCACCCATAGTTAATGCCATAAATATTCACACCTTTAGATATTATATATATCAATATACACTAAAAAATTTACAATAGCAACTTTGTTGGATTTATAGAAACTATTCAGTTTACAAAAATATAGACATAAGATATAATTAAGTTTATAAAGAAACTTAAAAGTGTACAAAAATAATGAGGAGGCAAATCTTATGATTAGTAATAAGGTGATTTCAATAGTGAATCAAAAAGGAGGTGTAGCCAAAACCGTAACAACTTTAAACTTAGGATATGCATTAGCAGAAATGGGAAAGAAGGTATTGCTTATAGACTTCGATCCGCAGAGCAGTTTAACAGTATGCTTTGGTTATGATAATACGGACAGTATAAAAACGACAATATATAACTTGATGTCTCTAGCTATTGAAGAAAAAAGCTTACCTAAAAAGGAAGAATATATTATTTCGGCAGGAAATATTGATATTATTCCATGTAGCTTAGAGCTATCAGCAATCGAAATAGCCCTTGTTAATGTTATGAGCAGAGAATTGGTTTTAAAATCTATAGTTGACGAAGTAAAAACTGATTATGACTACGTTATTATTGATTGTTCTCCATCACTTGGAATGCTAACAATTAATGCTCTTGCAGCTTGTGATAGTGTTATTATTCCTGTTACTCCTCAATATCTTTCAGCTAAAGGCTTGGAGCTACTTCTTAGGAATATTATAAGAGTTAAAAAGAGAATAAATCCTAAGATTGAGGTTGATGGAATACTTTTAACAATGTATGCAGAAAGAATGAAGCTTTCAAAAGAGGTATTAGCAATTATTCAGGATGCTTATGGTAGTAAAATCAACATATTTGAAAATAAAATTCCAACTTCTGTTAAGGTTGGAGAAGCCAATATGAAAAGTAAGAGTACCATAGAATATGATTCTAAAAATAAAGTATCCATTGCATATAGAGAATTTGCTAAGGAGGTGGCTGCAATATGAGTGAGAGAAAGTTAATGAGCTTAGATGATATGTTTGGAGATATCTCATCTGAAAAAGAAACTAATTCAGGAATAGCAGAGATTGAAATAGAAAAACTTGTGCCTTTTAGTAATCACCCCTTTAAGCTGTATGAAGGTGAAAGATTAAATGATATGGTAGAAAGTATTAAGGAGTTTGGAGTTATTGTACCTATAGTTATAAGACCTATAGGTACAAGCTATCAGATCCTATCTGGTCACAATAGAGTAAATGCTGCAAAACTTGCAGGAATACTTAAAGTACCAGCGGTTATTAAGGAAGGACTTACTGAAGATGAAGCTACTTTAATTGTTACTGAAACTAATTTAATTCAACGTTCTTTTGCAGATTTAAGGTATTCAGAGAGAACAGCTGCAATATCACAAAGATATAAAGCCATGAAGCAGCAAGGAAAAAGAAATGACCTTTTAGATGAAATTGAAAAGCTTGCAAACCCTTATAATATCAAAGATGAAGCAACTTTGTGCCAAGTTGAGACAAAGTTAAGAACAGATGAAAAATTAGCTCAAAGTTATAATCTTTCAAGAAATATGATAGCCAGATATGTTAGGCTTGGAGAATTAGATAGTGATTTAATGAATAGACTTGATGCTGATGAAATTGCATTTATGACAGCAGTAACAATATCATTTATAAAAAAAGAAGAGCAGCAAATTATAAACGAAATTCTAAACTCCAACAATTTTAAATTAGACATGAAAAAAGCCGAAGTACTTAGGGATTACTCAGAGAAAGGTAAATTAAATGAAGAAACAGCTTATTCAATTCTTTCAGGAGAACTTAACAAGAAAACAAAATCAAATAAACCTACTGCTATAAAATTGAAGCCAAAATTGATAAGCAAATATTTTGCACCAGAAGTTAAACAGCCAGAGATTGAAGATATTATTGATAAGGCTTTAAAACTATATTTTGAAACACAGGGGAAGGAGGTACTTGATGAGTAGATTAACAGAGGTAAGAGAAATCTACGAAAAAATAACAGGAATAGTTACAAGCAATAAAAAGGAATGGAAAGAGTTCTTAGATTTTGCAGCAAAAATTTATAAGTATAACTTTGATAATGCAGTTTTGATTTATGCTCAAAGACCTGATGCTACCATGGTTGCTACTATGGAAATTTGGAATAAAAAAATAGGAAGATATGTAAACAGAGGAACAAGAAGCATAGCAGTTTTTGATACTTCAATGCCAACTCTTAAATTAACATATTTATTTGATATTAAAGACACTAATGGAGAACATCATACCATTCCTAAGCTATGGAAGTTAAGTGATGCTATTAGTGAAAAACTTTTAGAAAATATAAATGAAAAATATGAGTTAAATTGTAGTTCTATTGAAGAATTGATATTACAGCTTACAGATATCAAGGTTAATGAAAGCTTTGATAATATTTTAGAAGGTTATGAACAGGATATTAAAGAAACGTGGCTTGAAGGTTTACCAGAAGAAGGTTTTATAAGTTGTTTTACTCAAACTGTTCTTGAAAGTATAAATTATATGGTGGCAAAAAGATGTGGAATAGCAGCTTCAAACTTTTACAATGAAAATAGCTTTAGAGTAATAAATCATTTTAATACGCTGCCATTAACTTTTAGACTTGGAAATTCTGTATGCAATATATCTCAGCAAATTCTTAGAGAATTTGAAAGTGAAATAGTAAAAATAATAAAAGAGCAAAGGAGCGAAAAAAATTATGAAAGAGAACTTAAACTTAAGTTACAAGGAGATAGACGGAATATTTTATCCAGAGATAAAAATATCCAGGAACAAGGAAGTAGATCAGAAACCTTTAGGGAAGTACGGTCAGATGGCATTAAATTATCTAAAGAACAATCATCAGAGCAGATACAGCTTACTTCTAGCACAAGGGGAGCTAATGGAGAAAATGCATCAGGTGAACGAGGAAGCATATCAGAGGCTGGAAGTATTAATGGAGCAAATGTTGAAGACAGAGCCAATAATGAATGCAGAGAATACAATGGAAAGCTTCAAGCACAGGAAGAGAATAAAGGAAACAGCAGAGGAGATAGTTCTTCACGAAATAGTATACAAAATGAGATAAAGCAAATAGATATTTTTGAGTCACAAAAAAGTGGCTCTTTTTTAATGTCTGAAAATAAGCATAAGGAAGCTAATAATATAGAAGATACTAAAAATGATAAAAATGAAGATATTAGTAATAAAGGCGATATTCAAGATAAAATCTATGAGCAGGTTATTTATAAGCTAAATGCACTAAATGCTGATTATTATAGAAGTGTAGAGTTTGAAGAACCATTAGAAAAGAACCTTTACTCAAAGACTTTACAAAATATATCAAACTTTATTACAAGTCAAGTAGCATTAGAAGAAGTAAATATAGAAAGCAAGTTAGAAAAAATTCAAAATGTAATTGATAAAATAATAAAAGATATTACTTATAATGAATTTGAGATTAATAATGCTGTAAATAGAATAAACTCTTTAATCAATTCAGAAGCATCAACTGAGGTAAATAAAGAAGATATAACTACAAATAAAAATTCAACATGGGAAGATTATAAAAATAAAACCATAGAAAATTATGAAACTAATATTTTAGGGTGGTTAAATAACAATGAAGTACATAGAAAATCTGAAACTAAAGAAAAAGCTGAGAAAATAAACTACAGCTATAGTCCAGATGATGAAATTGGAGTTGGAGGACTTAAAACTAAATTTAGAAACAATATAGAAGCTATTAAAACTTTAAAGGTTATTGAAGAAGAAAATGGATTGGCAACACCAGAGGAACAGAAAATACTTGCTAAATATGTAGGATGGGGAGGTATGGCTCAAGCTTTTGATATTAATAGTACAGGATGGAATAGTGAATATACAGAATTAAAAGCACTACTTTCTCCTGAAGAATATGCATCTGCAAGAGCTTCTACACCTAATGCTCATTATACTTCACCTACAGTGATTGAAGGAATATATAAAGCACTTGAGAACTTTGGATTCAAAACAGGTAATATATTAGAACCTTCCATGGGAGTTGGAAATTTCTTTTCTATGCTTCCAGACAGCATGAAAGATTCTAAGTTATATGGAGTAGAACTTGATGATATTTCAGGAAGAATAGCAAAGCAGCTCTATCAAAAGGCGAATATTAAAATACAAGGCTTTGAAGAAAATAACTATCCAGATAATTTCTTTGATGTTGCTATAGGTAATGTTCCCTTTGGAGATTATAAACTTCATGATCCTAAATATGATAAATATAATTTTTTAATACACGATTACTTTTTTGCTAAGACTTTAGATAAAGTAAGACCAGGTGGAATTATAGCTTTTATAACTTCTAAAGGAACTATGGATAAAGAAAACAACAGTGTAAGAAAGTACATTGCTGAAAGAGCAGAATTAATTGGAGCAATAAGACTTCCTAATACTGCCTTTAAATCAAATGCCAATACAGATGTTACTGCGGATATTATATTTCTTCAAAAGAGA
This sequence comes from Clostridium algifaecis, assembly GCF_017874415.1. Classification (GTDB taxonomy): domain Bacteria; phylum Bacillota; class Clostridia; order Clostridiales; family Clostridiaceae; genus Clostridium_B; species Clostridium_B algifaecis. Next base: position 36,943 of record NZ_JAGGLM010000014.1, on the reverse strand, counting down.
GAAAGGGTACAAGTTACAGAAGAAAATTGGCTTCATGTATCAAAAACAGAAGATGGAGTGCCTATAAATGAATACTTCCTTGATAATCCAGAAATGCTTCTTGGAAAAATGGTTTTTGATCAGAGAATGTTTGGTGAAGGTAGTAAATATACAGCCTTAGTTAATGATGATGAGAATTTTGATTTAAGTGAAGCTTTAGATAGAGCAGTTCAAAATCTAAATGCTAATATAGTAAGTTTTGAAAGAGAAGAAGCTGCTGCGGAAGATTTTATTCCTGCTGATCCTAATGTTAGAAACTACACTTACACCTTTATAGATAACCAGCTTTATTATAGAGAAAATGCTGTAATGAGAAAGATTGAAGCTACAGGAAAGACTTTAGAAAGGATAAAAGGTCTCCATGCTATAAGAGAAATCACTAGAGAAATAATAGATATTCAAACAAACGGCTGCACCCAAGAAGAATTAAAAGAAAAGCAGGAAATATTGAATAAAAGGTATGATACCTTTGTTAAAAATCATGGATATATAACAGCAAGAACCAATAATACGGCTTTTAGAGATGACAATGATTATCCCCTATTATGTTCTCTTGAGGTAGTAGATGAAAACAAAAATGTTACTAAAGCGGATATGTTCACTAAACAAACTATACGCCCTCTTGAGAAGATAACAGAAGTTGATACTGCCATTGAAGCCCTTACAGTAAGTTTAAATGAAAAAGGAACAGTAGATTTGCCTCTAATGCTAGAAATTTATGATAGCACAAGAGAGAATATTATAAATGAACTTAAAGGTTTAGTATTCTTAAATCCTGAAAAATATAATAAAGATGATTTACTTCAAGGCTGGGAAACGCAAGATGAATATTTAAGCGGTAATGTAAGGCAGAAATTAAAATTAGCAAAGCTTTATGCTGAAACTAATCCAGAGCTTTTCACACAAAATGTAGAAGCCTTAGAAAAAGTTCAGCCAGTAAATTTAGAGGCTAGTGAAATTGACATAAGGCTTGGAACAACATGGATTGAAGAAGGAGATATAGAAAAATTTATTTATGAAACCTTAGGAACTCCAAAGTATGCTCAAAACTCAGCTTCTCGTTATAGCAGCAATGAAATAAAAGTTCATTATAATAATTTCAATGCATCTTGGGTTATTGAAAACAAAGGTATAGATGGCTATTCCGTGGCAGCAACAGAAACCTTTGGAACTAAAAGGCTTAATGCCTACTACATTATTGAAGAAACTTTAAACCTTAGAACAGTTACAGTAAAAGACAGAATAGAAGAAGGAGATAGTGTAAGATATGTACTTAATCAAAAGGAAACTATGCTGGCTAGAGAAAAGCAAAATCAGCTTAAAGAGGAATTTAAGAACTGGATATTTAGAGATCCTGACAGAAGAAAGAAGTATGTTGATTTTTATAATGAAAACTTTAATAACATAAGGCTTAGAGAATATGTTGGGAGCCATTTAACTTTCCCAGGAATGAATCCAGATATTAAACTTAGACAGCATCAAGTAAATGCTATAGCTAGAATTTTATATGGTGGCAGTACACTTCTTGCTCATTGTGTTGGTGCGGGGAAGAGCTTTGAAATGATAGCAAGCGGTATGGAACTGAAAAGATTAGGACTTTCTAAGAAAAGCATTTTTGTAGTTCCTAATCATTTAACAGAGCAGATGGGAGCAGAGTTTTTAAGATTATATCCATCAGCTAATATTTTAGTTACTACAAAGAAAGACTTTCAAAAGCAAAATAGAAGAAGATTTGTAAGCAGAATTGCTACTGGGGCTTATGATGCAATAATTATAGGGCATACGCAATTTGAAAAAATACCAATTTCAAAGGAAAGACAAGAAAGAATGTTAAATTACCAGATTGAGCAAATGACCTATGCCATAGAAACTACCAAAAGAGAGCGAGGAGAAAACTGGTCTATTAAACAGATGGAGAAATTTAAAAAGAGTTTAGAGAGTGAACTTAAAAGGCTTCTTGATGAATCAAGAAAGGATGATGTTATAAACTTTGAAGAGCTTGGTATTGACACTATGTTTGTAGATGAAGCTCATTATTATAAAAACTGTGCAGTATTTTCTAAAATGAGAAATGTGGCAGGAATATCAAATACAAGAGCTAAAAAAGCTAGTGACATGCTTATGAAATGCCAATATATTCATGAGATAAATGAAGGCAGAGGAGTAATATTTGCTACAGGAACTCCTATTTCAAATTCTATGACAGAAATGTATGTAATGCAAAGGTATCTTCAAAATCATGAACTTGAAAGGCGAGGTATCCAGCATTTTGATGCTTGGGCAGCTAGCTTTGGTGAAGTGGTTTCTTCATTAGAACTTGCTCCAGAAGGTACAGGCTATAGGTTTAGAAGCAGGTTTTCAAAGTTTACAAACCTTCCAGAACTAATGACCTTATTTAAAAATATAGCAGATGTTCAAACCTCAGATATGTTAAAGCTTCCAGTGCCAAAACTTAAAAACGATAAATATATTTTAGTATCTACAGAGCCAAGTGAGTTTATAAAACATGAAATGGAAAACTATGTTGAAAGAGCTGAAAAAATTAGAAATGGCATGGTTGATCCTTCTGTAGATAATATGCTTAAGATAACTAATGAAGCAAGACTTTTAGGAACTGATCCAAGGCTTATAAATAAGGAAGCAATAAATGAGCCAGACTCAAAGGTTAATAGGTGTATTGAAAATATTTATGAGGAATATAAAAAATCAGATAGTATAAAAGGAACTCAAATAGTATTTTGTGATGTTGGAACGCCTAACTCAGATGGGCGTTTTTCTGTTTATGATTCAATTAAAGCAGAACTAATAAATAAAGGAATTCCTGAAAATGAAATATGCTTTATACACGATGCTAAAAATGAAATACAACGTGAAGAAATATTTTCTGATATGAGGTCCGGAAATAAAAGAATAATTATAGGAAGTACTCCTAAAATGGGAACAGGAACTAATATTCAAGACAGACTAATTGCACTTCATCATTTAGATTGCCCTTATAGACCAAGTGATATAGAGCAGCGTGAAGGAAGAATTTTAAGGCAAGGGAATATTAATCCTGAAGTAAATATTTATAGGTATGTTACTAAAGATACCTTTGATTCATACCTTTGGCAGATTGTAGAGCAAAAACAAAAGTTTATATCTCAGATAATGACCTCTAAATCTGTTGCAAGAAACTGTGAAGATGTAGATGAAACAGTACTGTCCTATGCAGAAGTTAAAGCTTTAGCTACAGGGAATCCATTAATAAAAGAAAAGATGGATGTTGATAATGAAGTAGCAAGACTAAGAGTTTTAAAAGCTGCCTATGATAGTCAAAAGTATACCATGCAGGATAATTTCACTTTCAAATTTCCAAAACTCATTAGTGAAGCTAACAGCCAGCTTGAATGTGTTATTAAGGATATTGATAAAAGAAATATGGAGGATGGTAAGGATTTTTCAATAATTATAAATGGTAAATTATTCGATGAAAGAGAAAAAGCAGGAACAATGCTTCAAAGCCTTTATGAGAAAATACCAAAAGGTGAGGAGCTTCATGTAGGAAGTTATAAAGGTTTTGAATTAAAACTTAGAAAAAATCTATTCTATGAAAAGTATGAACTCTTAATTCATGGTAATTTAAAATACACCCTAGACCTTGGAGATAGTATTCATGGAAATATGTTAAGAATTGAAAATTTGCTAAATAACCTTGAAAGCAAAATGGAGAATATAGAAACAAAGATTGAGGAATATAAAAGAAACTTAGAACAGTCAAAGATAGAATATGAAAAAACATTTCCTTATGAAGAAGCTTTAAAAGAAAAGCTATCAAGACAATTTGAGTTAAACTCATTACTAGATCTTAATAAAAAAGACAATGAAGTTATAGTAGATGAAGATGCATTAAATAAGGAATGTGAGGAAAATAAAGAGTTTAAAGAACAAGAATATGATGAAATGGCAATGTAAAAAATTTTAAAAAGATGGGGTGAGGTAAGTGAATAGAAATAAAGGAATAAACAGAGATAACTATAAATATATAAGTTCTTTAATAGCACAACTTTTAGAACTTGATATAGACACCGAAGAAAAAATAACAAGCTATATTGAAAACTATGGAGTAGATAATTTTCTAAGAGACTATGATAAAATGGAACTTCCCTATGATACTTATGAAAAATTAGAAAGCTTAGGGATGATTATTGAAAATATGGGAGGTGCGGTGTAAATGGATAAGAACATGCCCTATACTAATAACTTTCTAAAAGGCTTAACCAGCTTGACAGGTATTCCTATAAAGAAAATTCAAGAATATGCAAAAGAAAATAATCCTTTTAATATATTAGAGCATCCGAATATTATAGAACCCAATGAAAAGCAGCTTCAAAAAATAGGACTGCTTAATGAGTTTATAGCTTCTTACAACTTACTTAAAGTACATGAAAGTGAAAATAAAATTAAGTTTTCATCTCCCAAAGAAGCAGCAGATTACTTTATTCCATTATTAAGTGGTATAAAGGATAAAGAAAAATTTATGGTGGCATTTTTAGATAATGGAAACAATATAATTCAGACAAAAATAATGTCAGAAGGTAATATAGCTCAAGCAGTAATTTATCCAAGAGACCTGTTAAAAGAAGCTCTAGCTTGTGACTGCAAGGCAATGATATTAGCACATAATCATCCAGGAGGTTCTAATTCCCCATCCAATGAGGATAAAGCATTAACACAAAAGCTTGTAAATATATTTCATCCCTTAGATATTAAAATCCATGATCATATAATAGTTGCAGGAGTGAATTTTTGTTCAATGGCTGAGAAAGGCTATATGCCACAAGTTATAGATGAATTAGCTAACTATGAACCAATAAAAATAGAAAATAAAAATATATTAGAAGAAAATCAAAGCTTCAATTCTGAAATAGGTGAGGAATTGGAGCTTTAATTTTATTTATAGGAGGGAATAGTCCATGGCAATGGAAAAACTAAGATTTACTGATGAAGAAATATCTAAAGCTGATAGTGTAAATATAATAAGCTATGCCTTAAGTGCAGGATATCCAGTAAAGCAAGTTACTTCTCGTTCCTTTAAAATAGATGGCTATGGAGGGTTATATATTCATAGTGATGGTCATAAATGGAATTGGTTTTCTCAGAATAAAGGTGGTGGAGCTATTCAGTTTGTAATGGAAATGGAGAATAAGTCTTGGGTAGATGCAGTAAAAACTCTAATAGGAAAAACAGATGAAATTCTACCATATAAACCTCCAGAAGTTATTGAAGAAGAAATAAAAGGAGAATTTATTCTTCCAGAAAAAAATACTACATTTAAACATATCTTTGCATATCTTATTAATTCAAGGGGCATTGATAGTGAAATTGTAAGAGATTTTGTTAAAGAACATAAGTTATATGAAAATACACATGGAAGCTGCGTATTTGTAGGATTTGATGAAGAAAACAATCCTAAATATGCAAGTATAAGAAGTACTAATACTATAGGTAATTCTTTTAGATGTGATGTAAAAAACTCAGATAAAACCTATCCATTTTGTAAGGAAGGAATTAATAATACAGTATGTATATTTGAAGCCCCTATAGATTTAATGAGCTACCTTACATTGATAAAAAAACATAATATACAAAGCTTTGATAATCACTGTATTTCTCTTGGAGGAGTTGCGGATAAAGCTCTTGAATACTACTTAAAAGAAAATCCTGATATAAATAAAATAATGCTCTGCCTTGATAATGATGAGGCAGGGCATTTTGCATGTAATCAAATTTTTAATAAATATAAATATAGCTATGAAATTGTAAGGCATAAACCTAAAGGAAAGGATTTTAATGAAGATTTAATAGCTTTAATTAAGGAGTCAAAGGCAACAAAAATAAGTGAAAATGAAGCTATGTATGTAAGTAATGATTACTCAAATGAGTTTAATGATATGAGCATTTAGCAAGGTAAAGGAGTCCTTTTTTCAATATCCAGAGGACTGAGCGAAAACCATTGGTTTGAGGTGAAGGCAAGCTTCCTATTGGTATAGCCAATAGCTTGTGAAAAGTTGGGGAAATCCCCAAGCCCCTTTTAAAAAAATTAGAAAGAAGGGAAGGAATGAGGAAAAGAAATGTTCAAACTAATATTAGAATGACAGAAGATGAAGTAGAGCAAATAAAAAAGAAAGCAAAGAAAGCTAATATGACCTTTAGTAATTATGTTATAGCTTCAGCACTTAATAAAGAGATTGTGGTTATTGATGGAATAAAAGATTTTACTCATCAACTTTCTAAAGTAGGTACAAATCTTAATCAGTTAACTATGCTTTGCCATCAAGGAAAGATAAATTGTCCTGATATAAATTCAGTGAATAGGATGTTGAAGGAGATATGGGAGAAACTTATAGGAATTAGGAAACAAAGAAATTAGGAAAATATTGAAAATTACATTTCCATGCTATACAATTAAATTGTATAGAAATTTAAAGAGGTTAACTCGTAGTTGTAAAATATTACGCAATATTAAGGGGATGTTAGCTTTGAAAGAATTAGAAATGGCAATTGATTTAAGAAAAGAAGGAAAGTTAAAAGAGTCAAATAAAATTTTAATAAATCTAGCAAATAAATACCCAGACAATTCAATAATTAATTATCAGTGCGCTTGGAGTTTTGATGTAATGGGTTCAGAAAAAGAGGCAGTGCCCTATTATGAAAAAGCTATTGCAATTGGTTTATCAGATGATGATTTGCAAGGTGCTTTTTTAGGCTTGGGCAGTACGTATAGAACATTAGGACAGTATGAAAAATCAAGAGAAGTTTTCGAGAAAGGTTTAGCTAAGTTTACAGATGATAAAGCTATGAAAATATTCTATGCAATGACCTTATACAATCTAAATGAATATTCTAAAGCAATGGAAATTCTATTAATTAATTTAGCTCAAACATCTTCAGATGAAAACATAAAAATTTATAAAAATGCAATAGAATTCTATTCTAATAAGCTGGATGAAGTGTGGTAATCTTGATGAACAATCTTTATATTATATGTATTAAAACTCTAATGATTAACACTTGTTATTTTAAAATAGCAGGTGTTTTCTAGTTTATTATAATTGAATGAAAAAGTAAGGTGAAGCTATGGCTGTAATTGAATTTATTAATGGCTCAAATAATACCTATAAAGGTATGAAAAGAGCTATAAATTATATAAAAAATCCGTTAAAGACAGCAGAACATTTAACAGGAGGAAAAGATTGCTCACCAGATACAGTTTATGAAGAGTTTGTTATAACTAAACAGAATTTTAATAAAGAAAAGGGAAGGCAGTTTATACATTTTGTTCAATCCTTTTCTCCTAATGATAAAGCTACACCGGAAATTATAAATGAAATAGGAAAAAAGCTTTTAGAACATGAAGTTTTTAATGATTTTCAGGTTTTATATGCAACTCATACAGATAAAGAACATCTTCATACTCATTTTATAATAAATTCAGTTAGTTTTTCAGAAGGATGTAAGTGGCAGCTATCAAAGGAACAATTAGAAAGTCTTAAGGAATATTCAGATGAGTTATGCAGAGAATATAGTATTATTGTTGTTGATGGAGAAAAAGGAAAGCATAAAAACAGAGGAGAATATAGAGCAACTGATAAAAAACAAAGCTTTAAATATGAGCTATATCTGGCAGTCAAGCATTGTAAATGGTGTAGCAGAAGCAAGGATGAGTTCATAGAAAATATGAATAAGCTTGGATATAAAGTTGATTGGATAGATGAAAGAAAATATATAACTTTTACAACTCCTGATGGTAAGAAGTGCAGAAATAGAAAGCTATATCCTCCAGAACAATTTACAAAAGAAGCACTTCTTAAGGCTTTTGAATTAAATAGACAAAAGGCTGATAAAAAGCAGCTTGAAGCAAGAATAGAATTGCTATTGACAGCAATTGAAATGATTTCTAAAGATAAAAGTAATAATCACAATTATCATTTACCTTTGACATCACTAGAAGGACAAGCAAAGAAGGAAAGAGCTATTGAAGGGGCTAAGGGGAGAGGATTGGATTGGGATAAAGAATATTAAAATATGTGTTGTAAAATGTAGAAATGTTGAAAAAAATTACATAATATTATATAATAAAAATGCCCTATAAAGTAATTTTATTATTGTTATAGGGGATTTTGGTATTCAAAGTCAAGTAAGAATTTGAATAAGACAATAAGTGAGAACTGTATAAGTGTTAACTTGTGCATATCACTACCTCCCGTTAATAGACCTATAAATCTATTAATAATTTCATTATATACCAATTCGTATTATGGAGGTATGGTAGAGGACAAAGTATGTATTAATAAACTAATATATAGTTTGGTTCAGTTTTCTAAAATACTTGTTAGCTTTAGATATCTACCGGTCATATAGCTAACAAGTTCTTTTGGAGGTAAAAATGTGAATAAAAAAGTTATTTTTAAAAATAAACGATATACTCATTTGGATATAAAGAAAGATTATTTGAAATATGAGAATTTGATAAAAAAACCAGAATGGATAAAAAATCACGGATTTTACCCTTTTATACATTATAAAATTGTATTTAATAAATATATTTATAATGAAAATATTAATCAGAGGGAAGAAAAGGTAAAGGAAAGAGGCATATTTTATTCTTCGCATATTGATAGGTATATTTATCAATATTATGGTCAACTAGTGAATAGAGAATATAATAAAATATCTATTGAGAAAGGTATTAATAAAGTAGCTACAGCATATAGAGATAATCTTCAAGGAAAATGTAATATACATTTTGCAAAGGAAGCACTTGAATTTATATATAAGTGCAATAATGCATTTGTTTTTGTTGGTGATTTTACTGGGTTTTTTGATAATTTAGATCATGAATATCTTAAAGAAAAATTGAAGCAGGTATTAAAAGTTTCTAAATTGTCAGCAGACCATTATTCAGTTTATAAAAATATAACAAAATATACTTATGTGGAATTATGTGATATTGAAAAAGTAAAAGATAAAACAAGTAAAGAAATGAGGAGTGAACTTAAGTATTTTAATACTGAGGAGTTTAGAAAATTTAAAAAAGAGCACTTAATAAAAAATAAGGAAAATTATGGAATACCACAAGGATCTTCAATTAGTTCTGTATATTCAAATGTTTATATGATTGATTTTGATAAGCAAATAAATGATTATGTAACAAGTAAAAAAGGATTATATAGAAGGTATTGCGATGATTTAATTATAGTTATTCCTATAAAAAATGATGAAGCTAGTAATAAACAATATATAGAGTATATTAATAAAATAGATAAAATTACTAAAGATGTACCTAGATTAGATTTGAATTTAGATAAAACAGAGCAATTTATATATAATTCGAATAAAGATAAGAAACTTATAAATTTAAAGGGAGATAAAAATATACTTAATTATTTGGGCTTTAGCTTTGATGGACAGGTTGTTAAAATTAGAGAAAAAAGTTTGTTTAAATATTATTGTAGAGCATATAAGAAAGTTGAAACAGTTAAAAGATACAAAGGAAAAGTAAGTGAGAATGCAGTAAAGAAAAAACTATATCAATTGTATACTCATTTAGGAGATTATAAATATGGCAAAGGATATGGCAACTTTATAACATATGCTCGAAAATCAGAGGAAATATTTAATCAAAGTAATAATTTGAAAAATGAGATACACAATCAGGTTAAGAGGCATTGGAATAAGATAAATAGAAAATTGAATGAATAATAAAGATATTAGATAAATAAAGCACTTTAAAATACAGATCTACAAAAAGTAGGTCTTATTTTTATCCCAAAAATTAAATCCAGAAAGGAGCACTCCATGAAATCCAAAAAGAAAAAACTTTTAATAAGCTTACTCATATTAGTGAGTGGCATTTTATTTAACCTTTATTTTTCTAGCATTATTCATCAGCTGCTTTCAAAGCAAATGACAATACTAAAAATCCCAAACTTAATAATCTGTATCCATAGCATGGCGGTAAGTAAAAAACACTTACTGCTTTTTTTATGTCTTGATGGGTTTATAGCTTTATTTTCGGTATTCTACTATCTAGCAAACAATAAGCCTTATCAGAGTGATTTAAGGGTAATAACACCTAAAATTTCAACACCAGTACCAGCAGGGCAAAAGCAGTTTGGTTCTGCTGAGTGGCTTACAGAAAAAGAGAAGGATTCAGCTTTTAATAGCTTTATTCTAAATACAAATGACAACGGGATAAAGGTATTAATAGAACAAGGATATGATGATTTAAAAGAAATGAAGAAAGGATGGAATGAAAGAAATGAAAGAGAAGATGAAGGGGAAAAGAAGCAAGAAAAATGCTCAGAGAGGAAAGAACAGTTTACCATGGAAGGAGAAAAAGGAAATATTCAAGGAAAATCCAAAGATGAAACCTCAAAATGTTCAGGTGAATTTACCAAAACTCTTTTATCGCAGGGTGGGATAGTTTTAGGTTGTAAAAAACATAAGGGAAGTGAAAAGGTTTATTTTATAGGAGAAGATGTTCATAGCCTTTGTATTGGAGCTACTCGTTCAGGTAAAACAAGAACTGTAGTACTTGAAAGTATAGGTACAATAGCACTTGCAGGGGAAAGTATGATATTAAGTGATCCTAAGGGAGAATTGTATGCTTATACCTATCCTTTTTTAGAAAGGTTAGGTTATGAAGTTATAGCCATAGATTTCAAAAATCCTGAAAAGAGCAGTAGGTATAATTTCTTGCAGCCTATAATTGATGCAGTAGATAATAATGATGTTGCTAAAGCTATTGATGCAACCTGGGATTTAACCTCACAGCTTGTAGGAGAACCAAAGGGTGAGAGAATATGGACAGATGGTGAAGCTTCTATAATTGCAAGTGCTATTATGAGTGTGGTTTATGACAACAAAGATGGCAATAACAGAAAATATCAGAATATGACTAATGTTTACTACTTTATTAGTGAGATGTGCAAGGCTACTGGTAATACTATGCCAATAATAGAATATGTTAAAAAGCTAAATCCTTCCCATCCTGCTAAAGCTTTACTTGCTATTTCAGAAGTAGCACCAAGTAAAACTAGAGGAAGTTTTTATACAGCAGCTCTTACAACTCTAAGATTATTTACTAATCCTTTAATTAATTCCATGACTAATGTAAGTGACTATAATCCTAAGGAAACAGGCAGTAAAAAGAGAGCTATATTTATAATACTTCCAGATGAAAAAACAACTTACTATACCTTGGCAAGTTTATTTGTATCACAGCATTATATTGAACTTGTAAAAAGTGCAGATGAAAGAGGTGGAAGACTAAAAAACAGAGTAAATTTCTTACTTGATGAATTTGGTAATTTTGCTACAATACCTGATTTCTCTAATAAGCTAACCGTTGGTGGTGGCAGGGGAATCAGGTTTAATTTATTTCTACAGAGTTTTGCACAGCTTGATGATAAGTATGGAAAGGAGGTGGCAAAGACCATAAAAGGCAATTGTGAAAACTGGATTTATCTTCAGGCAGACGATATTGAAACTCTTGAGGAAATATCAAAAAAGCTTGGGAACTACACAGTATCTACTTATTCTTTAAGTGCATCCCAGGCAAAATTTTCTACTCCATCTAGCTCTCAAAGTATTAATTTAACCCATAGAGCACTACTTGCAGCAGATGAAATAAGGCTAATATCAAGACCTTACAGCTTAATTACTTCAAGAAATAACCCTGCAATTATGTATTCACCAGATTTATCAGCTTGGGAGTTTAATAAAATGTTTGGACTTGGAGATAAAGAACATAACAGAAAAGTAAGGGAGTTAAGGCAAAACAGAAGAAAATCAAGAAACATAACTATGTCAGACATGGACTTATGGGGAATTTGGATTTACTATGCGGCAAAGGAGGAAGTGGGATTAATAAAGCAATCAGTAAGAGATAAAGGTATTCAGGCTTCTAAAATTCAATCAGGATATTTTTATGAAGAAAGCGAAAAGAAAGGAGAAATATACAGCGATGAAGATTAAAAATTTATTAAAGAAAGTAAAAGAAAAGGCATGGGCAGTAATTTTAACTTTATATGTTTTATTTATAAGCAGCTATACAGTCTATGCTGATGATACAGTACAAAATAGCAAACTTGTAAAAGGTACAGAAAAACTTATAAATGACATAACAACTTGGCTTATGATATTTGCTCCAGTAGTGGCAGGAGTGCTTATAATATACTTTTTTATAAGACGTAGTGCTGCCGATGATATGGATCAGAAGAAGTGGAACAACAGAATTGTAGTTGCTATAGTTTCTTGCATAGGCGCAGTTATAGCTTCAGCTACATTAAATTTAGTAATTGGATATTACAAATAATTTTTAAAAAAGTGGAGGTATTTATTAATGAGAAATTTAGTATTAATGATGGAATTAAAAGCAATGAGTAAGGTGAATTCAGTAAAAAAAGCTTTAAAGAGTAAAAGCGGTGAGGGCTTTGTTGATACCGCAGTAAAGATTCTAATGTCAGTAGTAATAGGAGCATTAGTTCTTGGTGGATTATATCTATTATTTAAGGACACAGTTCTCCCTACATTAACTCAAAGAATAAAAGATATGTTCAATTTCAAGGGCTAAAAAGTTATAAAAAAAGTAAAAAGAAAATATAAAAAGTGGAGGTATTTATTAATGAGAAATTTAGTATTAATAATGCAATTAAAAGCGATGAATAAGGTGAATTCAGTAAAGGAAGCCTTAAAGAGCAAAAGTGGTGAGGGTTTTGTTGATACCGCAGTAAAGATCCTAATGTCAGTAGTAATAGGAGCACTCGTACTTGGTGGATTGTATCTATTATTTAAAGATACAGTTTTACCAACATTAACTCAAAGAATAAAGGATATGTTTAATTTTAAAGGCTAATAAAACCGTTTAAAGGGCTTGCAAGTTTAAACTTCAAAGCCCTTTAAACTTGGAGGTGATGATGTTGGAGGCATTACTTGTAATGCTAATTGCAGGGATATTAAGTGGCTGCCTTGCATATGTAAATTCTCTTTTAAATGATCTTGTCCCTATAGCTCTTCATTCAGAAAAATATATGGATACTCTAATTGGTACAAATGGATTTACAGAAGTGTTTAATATATTTTTGGCTTTTGGTATATCCCTTATAGTGCTTAAATTTCTAAAGAAAGGCTTTGAGCAGTATGTGCTTTGGACTGAAGGTGATGCAGATGCAGATCCATTAGTATTTCTTACTGGATTTTTTAAAGCCCTGGCAATAGCAGTAAGTTTTCCTACACTATATCTTTGGCTTGCAAAAATAGTTGAAGATTTAACAGATAAGGTAATAAATTTAATAAGTAAGGGAATGACAACAGATTTTTCAGCAGTAATAACAGGAATATCAAGCGCAGGACTATTTACAGCCATAATATCACTGATATTTTTCATATGCTTCTTTCTTTTATACTTACAATTTTTAATGAGAGGTATGGAAATATTAATACTAAGGATAGGACTTCCCTTAGCCTGTGTAGGTATTTTAGATGCAGATAAAGGAGTATTTAGGACCTATATACAAAAGTTTTTTCAATCAACTTTAGCTGTTATGGTCCAGATAGTGCTTGCAAAGATAGGAGTAGCATTAATGCTTAATACTCATGTGTTTTGGGGAATAGCAGCCCTAATGCTTGCCATAAAAACACCAAGATTCCTTCAAGAATTTATTATCGTATCTGGTGGTCAAGGCTCTGGATTAATGGGGAATATATATCAATCTGTAAGACTTGTACAGATAGCGAAAGGAGCTTTTAAGTAATGGATTTAGTAAAAGAAATAGCAGATGCTTTTATGGTATTAATAAGAGCAGGGGCAGTACTTAGAGTAATTTACTGTCTTATTCGTATGGGAGCATCTGAGGAAGAAAGCTCTATGTATAAGAAAAGAGCAAAAAACACAGCGATTTTTTATATAATAGCTGAGTGTATATGGCAAATTAAAGAATTAATAGTGAACTATTATAACTAGATTTTATCTTTAAGGAGTATTTCTATTTTAGAAATAAATGCACTAGGATTAACTTCTAAACTATCACAAATATTAAAAACAACACTAAGAGTAGGCTTTCTTTTTCCTCTTTCTAAAAGACTAATATAGGTTCTGTCTAAATCACATTTATCTGCTAATTCTTCTTGAGAAAGATTTTTTTCAGTTCTATATTCCTTTAAAACAATAGCTAAAGCTTCTTCTAAAAACATTACAATCATCCCTTTCTATATAATTGTCAAAAAAAAGCGACAAGAAGTCCACGGACTATAGTCTACAAATGATAAAATATATGGTATAATATCTCAATATGATATTATTATGGAAAATATGGGGTGAAGGGTATGAAAAATAGTGTAGAATATATAAATAATGAAATAGAAAATTTAAGAATTGTTTTAAATGAAATATGTGTATCTATAGATGATGAAAGTCTTACAGAAGAAATATTAGATTTAAGCAGACAAATGGACAAACTTATAATTGATTATATAGAAGCAAATAAGGTAAATGGTAAAAATGAAATAAAAATGGAGGATTACAATGGAGCAACTTGAAAAAGAAACTTTATATATACCACTAGGTTTAAAAACAAGAACAGAAATTTTTGAAGGTTTTGGGAAAGAAGAGCTTTTAAAATCCATGGGAGCAACCTTTGTTGCAGCATTGATTGATATAGTAGTGTATTTAATCACAAGGAAAACCGCATTTTGTGTGGTGTTTATTTTATCTTCAATTGCAGGTTCAGTTATGATGCTTACAAAGGATAAAACTAATGTTTCAGTAGTGGATCAGATAAAATTCATGGTTAGATTTCATAAATCTCAAAAGGTTTATAGATACAAATATTTAGATGAATGGAATATAAGCACCTAACATTTACTTAATTGAATGAAGGGTGTTTTAATTTTGACTGAAAGAAAGGTGAAAAGTTAGGGATGGATATATTTGTTCTTAAGGGTATCTTGTATGTCTTAATTTTAGCCTATGCAAGTTTTTGGGATATAAAGACTAAAACTATTCCAGATAAGGTTCATATCGTAATAATTATTGTAGCATTAATCAATTTAAACAGTTTAAATTCAATAATAGGACTATTACTTGTACCTATTCCATTTTTTACTACAGCTCTAATAAAAAATGGAGGTATAGGTGGTGGTGATGTTAAGTTTATGGGAGCTAATGGATTTTTTCTTGGATTGAAGGGAGGGCTTGTTGGAAGCTTTTTAGGGCTTATCATTGCTATAACAGTAAATAAAATTTATTACAAAATTAGAAATAAGGATATTAACATATCCTTTCCATTAGCACCTTATCTTTCGGTAGGGTGCTTTTTAACATATTTATTATTTTGAGGAGGAATTTTTCAATGAAAAATTTATTAAAAAACAGAACGGTAATAGGACTTTCAGCTATAGTTTTATCTCTTATTATATGCTTTGGTATAACACCATTATACAATAATGCATTACAGTCAAAGGTCAAAATAGTGAGGATAAGTAAAGATATTCCTAAGGGAGAAATTATAAGCTCTGATAAGATTGAAACCGTTGAAATAGGTGGATATAATCTGCCAAAGAATGTATTAATAGATAAAGATAGTGTTGTAGGTAAATATGCTACAGCAGATTTAAGTAAAGGAGATTATATTTTAAGTAGCAAGATTTCAAATAGTCCTTTAGCAGAAAATAAATATCTATATAGTCTTGATGGTAATAATCAGGCGATATCAATAAGCATAAAAAGCTTTGCTGCAGGGCTTTCAGGAAAACTTCAAACAGGAGATATTATTTCTATAATTGCATCAGATTATGGTGAGATTAGAGAAACTGTTATACCGAAAGAGCTTCAATATGTAAGAGTCCTTGCAGTAACTACCAGCGAAGGAGCAGATAGGGTTTATAATCAAAAACAAACAAATGAAAAAGATAAGGAACAGGAATTACCATCTACTATAACTCTTTTAGTAAATAGAACTCAAGCAAAGTTGCTTGCAGATCTTGAGCAAAAAAGTAAAATCCATGTGTCCTTAATATATAGAGGTTCAGAGGAAAATTCTCGAAAATTCTTAGATGAGCAAAAGAAGCTTATAAATGATAATAAAGATAGTAGTACAGGAAATATGAGTAATACAGATAACTCAGTAAGTCAGGGGGCAAGTACAAATGAACAATAATAAAATAATTGCTCTTTGGGGAAATCCTGATGCAGGAAAAACTACTGTAAGCATTAAACTCGCTAAAGAACTTTCTACAAAAAAGAAAAATGTTATAGTGGTGTTTTGTGATGTGCTTTCACCAAGCATTATGACAATATTACCCTATGCAAAAGAAGAAAATAAATCTTTAGGTAGCATATTATCAGCTCCAGAAATAACTCAGGAAGATATTTTATCAAAATGCATTACCTTAGAAAAAAATCCTTATATAAGTTTTCTGGGATATTCTCAAGGAGAGAATATATTTACTTATGCTTCTTATTCAAAGGAA
Organism: Clostridium algifaecis; assembly: GCF_017874415.1. Taxonomy (GTDB): domain Bacteria; phylum Bacillota; class Clostridia; order Clostridiales; family Clostridiaceae; genus Clostridium_B; species Clostridium_B algifaecis. Next base: position 20,389 of record NZ_JAGGLM010000014.1, on the reverse strand, counting down.
AGAGCAGTAGATTTTTTAATACTTCTAAGGCATCTTGCAGATTATGTTATTATAGATTGTTCAAGTGTTTTTGCCTATGATACCTTATCAGCAGTAGCACTTGAAATGGCAGATAATGTAGTAAGGCTTTGCAGCAGTGATTTAAAGGCAATATCCTACTTCGCTTCTTATTTGCTACTGCTTGTAGATAGAAGATTTAATGTAGATAAGCATATTAGGGTTTTATCAAAGGTAAAGGAGAAGGAACCAAAGGATCAGATAATAGAAATGTATAGAGGAGTAAGATATGAGCTGCCCTATACAGAAGAAATAGAAAATCAATTTTTATCAGCATCTCTTTTTAACCAGCTAAAGGATAAGAATAGCTTAGAATATGAAAATACTATAAGAGCTTTAAGTAATTATCTAGTAGATGAAAAAGAGAATACTGTAGAAACTAAATCAAAAATAAAAGAGATTTCCTTATTTAAAAAAGCTTTTGGGAAGGGAGGAACTAATTCATGAATAATGCAGCTTTGTTTTTCAATACAGGGAAAAACTTAAAAGAATTCCCAGACATACTACAGGATGTACAGGAACATATTTCAAATAAATATTCAAATCTTATTTCAGATAACCCAAATGAGCAGAAGGAGCAAATAAAATCCTATATTTCAAAATATATTATGGACTATTCCTTAGGGGTAGAGGGATTAAGTTTTGATGAGCTTGTAGAAAAACTTTATACAGAGATGGCAGAGTTTTCATTCTTAACAAAGTATCTATTTAGAAAAGATGTAGAAGAAATCAATATAAATCAGTGGAGAGATATTAAAATAACTTATACTAACGGAGAAATTCTGCCTACAAAAGAGAAATTCAATTCTCCTGAACATGCTATAGATGTAATAAGAAGACTGCTCCATAAGTCGGGAATGATTTTAGATAACTCTCAGCCCATAGTAAGAGGACACTTATCAAATAAAATAAGAATAACTGTATTTGGTACTGGTGTTATAGATGATGATAAAGGAATTTCAGCTTCTATCCGTATTGTAAATCCTCAAAGATTAGCTAAAGAGAACTTTATTAAAAATGGCACAGCTACAGAAGAAATGCTTGATTTTTTAAGTATATGCTTAAGATATGGCATAAGTATGTGTGTAACAGGAGCAACGTCTTCAGGTAAAACTACCTTAATGAGCTGGCTTTTATCTACAATTCCAGATGATAAAAGAATATTTACCATAGAAAATGGAACAAGAGAGTTTGACCTTGTGAAAACAGATGAAGAAGGAAAGGTAATAAACAATATAGTCCATACAGTTACAAGGTATAGTGAAGATAAAAAACAGAATATAGATCAAGAAAAGCTCCTTGAAAGTGCTTTAACTTTTAACCCTGATTATATATGTGTAGCGGAAATGAAAGGAGAAGAATCCTTTGCAGCTCAAGAGGCAGCAAGAACAGGACATGCAGTAATAACTACAACTCATGCAAATTCCTGTGAAGCTACCTATTTTCGTATGATGACCCTTTGTAAAATGAAATATGATATAAATGATGACACCTTATATTCTTTAGTTACAGAAGCTTTTCCAATAGTTTTATTTACTAAAAAACTTGAAGATAATTCAAGAAAGGTAATGGAAATTACAGAGTGTGAAATACTGCCTAATGGTAAAAGGCAAATTCACACTCTTTTTCATTATCATATTAAAGAAAATACGGTAAAAGATGGAAAGGTTAAAATAATAGGTAACTATGACAAAGCAAAGGATATATCAAAGAGTCTTCAAAAAAGGCTTCTTGAAAATGGAATGCCATTAAGTGTACTAGAAAGCTTGCTTTCTAAAAATGTAGTAGAAGAAGGTGAAGAAAAATGACCTTGTTAAAATTAATAGCTTTCTTAGGAATAATTGCAGGGAGTTTTGTATTACTTTCCTTGTCACCCTTTGAATTCTTTGAAGCTATAGCAAATAAATTTAAAGGAAAGAAAAAATCAATTAAAACAAAGGTTAAAGAAGCTACAAATAAGAAAAAGCCACGAGGAATAAAGCTTCTTCTTGAAGAAACTAAAGAAATACTTAGAATAACAGGAAAAACAGAAAAGTTTTATACCCTTTGTTTAGCTTCATTTTTCTTATTTGTAATGGGAGTTATTGTAGCTGTATCTATGAATAACTTCTTTTTAGTTCCAGTGCTCTCTATAGGCTTTTCGCTTGTACCCTTTTGGTATATAAAATTTACAGCAAACTTTTTTAAAAAGCAGTTAAATGCTGAACTTGAAACAGCTCTTTCAGTAATTACCACATCCTATATGCGAAGTGAAAGTATAATAACCGCAGTAGATGAAAATATAACCTATCTAAATCCACCAGTATCAGATGTTTTTAAAGGCTTTTTAACTCAAACAAAGCTTATAAATTCTAATATGAAAATAGCATTAGAAAACCTTAGAAGCAAAATAGATAATAATGTATTCAGAGAATGGGTGGATGCAGTAATAGCTTGCCAAGAGGATAAAAACTTAAAAACCACATTAACACCAATAGTATCAAAGCTTTCAGATATGAGAATAGTAGGAGCAGAGCTGGATTATCTCCTTTATGAACCTATGAAAGAGTTTATAACAATGACTATTCTTTTAATAGGAAATATACCACTTATGTATTTTCTAAACAAGGAATGGTATGAAACTTTGATGTTCACAAGCTTTGGAAAGGCAATACTTGCAGTTTGCATAACTGTCATATTTGTATCATTGGCAGCAGTAATAAAATTAACTAAACCAGTGGAATATAAGAGATAAGACATTGACTAAAGTTATCGTATATGATAACATATAATTAATAAATGCATATATTATAAAGAGGGAGATATAAACGTGGATTGGAAGGTTGAATTCTACCAAAGAGAAAATGGTAACATCCCTGTAATGGAATTTTTATCATCACTCTCACCTAAAATGAGAGCAAAAGCATATAGTGAAATAGAACTTTTAAAGGAGCATGGCATTTATTTAAAAGAACCTTATGTAAAACCCATTAAAGGGGAACAATATAAAGGAATATATGAGTTAAGAATAAAATTAGGATCAGATGCATCAAGAATATTTTATTTCACTTATCAAAGAGACACTTTTGTATTGTTAAATGGATTTCTTAAAAAAACAGATAAAACGCCAAAGCTAGAGCTTGAAAAAGCAAAAAGATATAAAGAAGATTTTGAAAAGAGGTGTGAAGATGAGTAAAGCAAGTGTTGATTTTTCAGTAATTAAAAAAGAACTTATGAAGGATAATGAGTTCAAAGATGAGTATGAAAAACTAAAACCACGCTATGAGCTTATTTCAGAAGTAATAAAAGCAAGAAGAGAACTAAATTTAACTCAAGAAGAATTAGCTTACCGTATAGGAACTCAAAAATCAAATATTAGCAGGCTTGAAAGTGGAAATTATAATCCCTCTTTAGACTTTCTTAGCAAGCTTGCAAAAGGATTAGGAAAAGAAATTCATATTGAATTAAGGTAATGTAAAATAATTGGAACACGCAAGGCAAAAGCTTTGCGTGTTTTTGTGTGAGGTGAAATTAATATATGTTAACAATACTATTTATATTTTCCTGTCTATTTTCCTTTGGAGTATACATGCTGATGGCAGATTTGTTAAAGCTGCCTAGTTTAAAAGCTTCAAAGGCAGTAATAAGCATAAGCAGGAGAGAAAAGAAAAAGACACACAATGTGGAAATATATATATTACAGCTATCAACTAAGCTTTCAAAAATTATAAAGCTTAATGAGTATAAAAAAAGAAAACTTACAGCAATTTTAAAATCCGCAGAAATAAATTTAACTCCAGAAACCTATATTGCAAAAGCTTATGTTAAAGCAGGTTTAGTACTATTTAGTATTATTCCTGCTTTATTTATTTTACCAATAATAACTCCAGTAATCTTATTTTTAGCTATAGCAATATATTTTAAAGAAATTAAGGTGGCTGAGGATAAGGTTAAAAATCAAAGAGAGGAAATAGAATATGAACTTCCAAGATTTACTGCTACTCTAACTCAAGAGCTTAAAGCAAGCAGAGATATACTGTCTATTCTTGAAACTTATAAGCAAAATGCAGGAAAAGCCATGAAAAGAGAACTTGAAATAACTGTTGCAGATATGAAATCAGGAAGCTTTGAGGGAGCACTTACAAGGTTTGAAACAAGACTTGGAAGTTCAACACTTTCAGAGGTCGTAAGAGGGCTTATAAGCGTACTTCGTGGTGATGATGGAGTAGTATATTTTCAGATGTTATCCCATGATTTAAAGCAATTAGAACTTCAAAGACTTAAAACACTAGCAGCAAAACAGCCATCAAAAATAAGAAAATATTCCTTTGCAATGCTTATGTGCTTTGTACTAATGTATCTTGCTGTAATGGGAATTCAAATAATGAAAACCATGGGACAATTGTTCTAGGAGGTATTGCAGTGATTAAACTTTTAAAAGAAAAGAAAGGTGAAGGATATATTGATACTGTAGTTATTATAATTGCAGCTATGATGGTTATTGCTTTTGCAGTAAAAATATTTCCTGTATTTGTGGCAAAAAATCAATTAAATACTTATGCCAATGAAATTATGAGAACTGCAGAAATTTCAGGAGGAGTAGGTATAGAAGTAAGTGCGAAGGTAGAAAGTTTAAAAGATCAAACAGGAATAAGTCCTGCTATATCATGGCAGGCAAATTACATTATTGGAACAAATAGAGTACAGCTAAATGATGAAATTACTGTAACAGTTACTAAAACGGTGGATATAGGGTTCTTTAGTTTTGGCTCTTTTCCTATTGAACTTAAATCTAAAGCTACGGGGAGGAGTGAAGTGTATTGGAAGTAAAAAACATAAGAATGATATTGAAGGAGAAAAAAGGAAATGCTCTTTCTCTTGCTTGTGCAATAGTTTTATCACTGATAATAATATTTAGTGCAGTATCAGAATACATGAGGCTTCAAATTATAGCAAAGGGAGTAAGGGATGCACTTCAAACTTCTGTAATAGCTGTGGCGGCTCAAAATTATGATGATGTATATAATGGGCTACGTGAAGGATATAGTGGAGGCTATAATCTAAACCAAGCTAATTTATGGGAGAGTAAAGTAGATACAGGAGATATATTTACTTATCTTGATAATCTTTTAGGTTTAGAGAAAAATGGTGTATATCACATTAAATTTACGGGAAAAGAGACAGAATATAAGCTTTCAGATCTTAAAATAAATATTATAAATACACCATTAGCACCGTTAAATCCTAATACTTCAAATAAATTTCAAGCTCAAGCTACTATCCATATTGAAGTGCCTTTATCTTTTGGATGGGATAAGCTGCCACCACTACAAATAAACTTAAAGGTCAATGCAGGGTATACTTCTAAGTTCTAAAGTTAATCACATATCCACAGAAGAGGATGTGGGCAACGTGTGAATAAGTGAAAATAAAAAATTAAAAAACATCTGGACAAAATACAAAAAGTATGTTTATTTTTTAACAAGGACAGAAAAAGCCGTTATGTTGAAAAAAAATTAAGGGAGTGAATGTGGATGAAAAAACTTAAATTTAATGTAAAGAAAAATTTAACTGTAACACTTCTTGTTGTTTTAGCTATAGCTCTTGGAGCAGGCTTAATAAGTTATGTAAATAAAACACCTAAACCTAAAGAGGACAAAGTTTTATCAAATATTAATAAGGTAGATGAAGTTAAGATAGACGAAATAAAAACAGAAAATGAAGAAAAAGCTAAAGTACCAGTTATTAATGCTGCTGATAGTACAGAAAAATCCTCTCAAAATAATGTTGTAAGTAGTAATACTGAAACAGTACCTAAAAAACCAGAACCACCAAAGGAAAAACCTAAGACTAAAGAGGATATAACAAATAAAAATAAAGTACCTACTTATCCCGAAAAAACAGTAAAACCACAGAAAGAATCAAGTCCTAAGGGAGGAGAAAAAAACAACAAAGGGCAAGTTTATTTCCCAGGCTTTGGATGGGTTGATGATAGTGGAGCTAATAAAGGAGAAACAGTAACATCTGATGGGGATATTAACAAACAAGTAGGGACTATGGATTAAAAAACAAAAAATATTTTTAGAGAGTATGGTTAGAAGCTATACTCTCTATTTTTTGGAGGTGTAAGTTGAATGAAAAGAGTAACAGCATTTTTACTTTGTTTAATGTTAATAATTTTTTCTGTACCTATAAGTGTATTTGCTGAAGGCGATGGAAACTTTGACGGTGGAGGTGGTGGCATGGGAAATGGATCATCTCAAAACTTTTGGAATCCAGGGAATGATGGGGTAAGAGTTACTGTTATTAGGTGTAGAGATCAAATGCCAGTAACAACACCTATAGATTTTTCAAACAAGAACCAACCATCTTCAATGGGTCATTTTGGTAAAAAATCTAAAATTCAATATAGAAATGGAGCAAGCTTAACCCCTCAGATGAATGGTTATAGCTATTCCAAGCCATCACAGCCTATGCCAAGGATAATTGGTTCAAGTAGCTATACTATAAATATTGAAGCTACTAAAAAATACTTTTGCTCTGAATATGCGCTAAAATTAATTGCAAGTCTTACTGGTATGAATTATGAAAATCTTATAAGCGGAGATTATAAAATACTTATTGAACCTATAGCTTACATGACTTTTCAAGGAGTGTATATGGCAATGACTGCACATGAAGCAGCATTATATGATGAAAAACTTGGAGGAGGTTTAAGAGCAAAGATGGTAAGTTTATCTCATAAGAATTTGCCCCTTGCTTTGTTTTTACAAACTTCTGATTTAGGTTTTGCTGCTTGGTCAGGATCGAGTAATCAAAAGGTATCAAATACTCAAATAAAAGCCTATTTAGGACTTGGTGTCATAAGGTTTAGTGAGGCGGATAAGGGAGTAGATATTGATAGTAATTCCTATGAATATAGATGTGACACAGATGTTATTACTTCAATAACTGTAAATACAGATAGAAGAAGAACACCTGACAATCCTGTATCTGTAACCTTTAGGGTAAATGGACAAAACTACACTGTAAGTAATATTTATATTCCAGAAGGAGAATCTCAAAAGGTTTGGTTTAAATGGCACACTCCCAAAACACCACAAACATTAAATATAGATGTAAGTATAAGTGGAGCATCTGCAAATAAAGCAAATATTATAGCCAAAATAGTAGACCTTAAAGAAAACACTCCACCAAATCCTACTGCTAATGATAAAAATCCAAGTTTTAAAGCTTCTAGTATTCCAAGTAAAGCTCCAAAAACTTCTGCTACATGGGGAAAATGGGATTGCTATTGGGAACCTAAATGGGAATGGCAGGCAAACTGGAGCTGGGTTAGTACAGGTAAAAACACAGGATACTGGGTTGATAATGGTCATTGGGTTGATAGAGGAGATTGGAAATATAAATGGATAAGTTACTATGCTTATCTTTCAGCCAATATGAACCTTCAGCCAGATGCTAAAGTCCCTACAGCCTATTCAAAAACTATGAAATCAGGATATGGAATAAACTTAAATGTAAATTCTAATCTTAGTTCTAATGCTCCAAGCTCATCCATAACAGGTGCTCAAAATGTTATTTCTTATTATCCTGAATTTAATTATAAAACTTATAATAGAGTATTAGAAATGATAACAGCAGGTTATTCCTCAAGTTTTCAGCTTAGAAAAAATAAATATTCTACCTATAATCAAAGAGTACATTTTACTCCAATATGGTATCCAGATGGAACCTATTCTGTATATGCAGAAGTAATAGATGTATGGACACCAGAGGGTATGCTTTCAATTAATTTGAATGATTATGTAAACATAAAAGGCAGCTTGTATGACGATTGGCATATAGGCCCACAGTTTTAGGGTGAAACCTATGAGGTTTAATATAATTTATGCTGATCCACCTTGGAGTTATAAGGTATATTCTAAAAAAGGTAAAGGAAGATCTGCTGAAAATCATTATAATACTATGAGTCATGAAGATATATACAATCTTGACGTAGCAAGTTTAGCTATGGAAGATTGTATTTTATTTTTATGGGTTACTTTTCCTAACTTACTTGTAGGGCTTGAAACTATGAAAAGATGGGGATTTACTTATAAAACCTTAGGGTTTTGCTGGGTAAAGAGAAATAAGAAAAGCCCAAATTGGTTTTGGGGACTTGGATTTTGGACAAGAGCTAATCCGGAAATATGCCTAATTGGAACTAAAGGTCACCCTAAAAGAATATCAAAAGCAGTTCATTCAGTTATAGATTTACCTATTGAAAAGCATAGTAAAAAACCTGAGGAAGTAAGGAAAAGAATAATTGAGCTTTGCGGAGATTTACCAAGAGTTGAACTCTTTGCACGAGAAACTCATGAAGGCTGGGTTTGTCTTGGTAATGAAATTGATGGCTTAGATATTAGAGAAAGTATTAAAAAAGTAAAGGAGATGTAAAAAATTATGAGAGTATTAATAGTTCAACCTCAAGTAAGACCTTATGTTGCAGAAATAGAAGAAGGTTTAAAACCTATGCAGGAGATAGTTGGAGGTTCAATTGAAATGGTAGATTTAGATGAAAATACAAACCTAGTTTGTAATGAAGAAGGTAAAATAAGAGGTCTTGAAGGAAACAGACGTATCGGCAGGGATATAATTGCTGGTACGTTTTTTCTTTGTGGCTTTAATGAAGATGGAGAATCTATTTCTCTAACAGATGAACAGATTTCAAAATACTATGAAAGGTTTAGAGAACTAGAGAATTATTCACAAGAACAAGTAGAAGACTCAGCTTTTATGGAAATATATATACCAGATTATGAAGATGATATGGAGCTATAGGAGGTACACCATGAAACCTATTATACCAATTATTATGCTACTACTTTCTTTAATTTTTGGAGGTTTAACACTAACAGTTTTAAAGAAAAAAAGTAAAAAAATAAATACTACAGAAAATAAAGAGCAGAAAACTGCTAATGAGTTTGTAAATGTAAAAGATATTAAAGAACGATATTTATATACACGAGATGGCTACATTATCATGTATATAAAAATTAATCCTATAAGCATTGATTTGTTATCAGAAAGAGAAAAAAAGCTTTTATGCAAAACTCTCACAGCAGAACTTTCAAGTGAGCAAAAGCCATATAAGTTTTTAGCAGTATCAAGACCAGTAGATATTTCACCACTTATAAATGAGTATACTGGCATTATTTCAAATAGCTCAGATCAAAAGCAAAAGGATTTGCTAAGAAATGAAATGCTTGTAATGAGTAATTATGCCTTATCTGGAGAAGTTGTTGAAAGGCAATTTTATATAATGCTTTGGGAAAAGTATGAAGAAGATATTGAAAGAGAAATATCTAAAAGATGCTATGAATTTAAGTCAAAGCTTGAAAGTGGAAATATACAATGTGAAATTTTAAAGCAGCAGGATATAGTAAGGCTATGTAATCTTATTAATAATCCAGCTTATACAAATATTGAGGATAGTGAGTTTGAAGCCACTATCCCTATTTTTTAAGAGAAAAGGGAGATGTGAAAATGATAAAAAATAAAAATAATTTGAACCAAGAAATTTTATTAAATAAATCCTTGCTAAATATAATAACTCCAATGGGACTTGAAATAAAAAGAAATAGCTTAGTTATAGGTGAAAATACAGGAAAAGTATATGGAATAGTTAAATATCCTCAAAAAGTTGATTATGGATGGCTTTCTAAAATTACCAATATACCAAGTACTATTGTCAGTATAACCTTTAAGCCTATTGATAACAGTTCTTTTATTGAAAGTCTTTCAAGAAATGTAATACAAAGCCGTGGAGCAGCTGAAAGTGCTAAAGATCCACTAGCTCAGAAAAGGGCAGAACGTTCAGCTTTAGATGGAGAAAAGATAATGGTGCAAATAGACCAAAACGGTGAAACTGTTGGACTTATGGGAATTACTATTATGCCAATATCAAGAGGAGATGAAAGCTTTAATAAGGTTTGCAGAAAAACTGAAAGTACCTGTGCCATGAGTAAATGTAAACCAAGAAACCTGTCAAACTTGCAGGAGCAGGCATTTAAAAACTGCTCACCTTTTTATACTTCAGATGAAAATATAGAGCAGATAGTAAGCAGAATAGTTCCTTTATCCACCTTTGTAGGTGGATTTCCTTTTTCATCGAGCGGTTATAATGATGGAACAGGTTATTATTTCGGAAGAGATTCCAGTGGTGGATTAATTATACTAGATACTTGGAAGAGAGGAAATGATAGAACCAACACTAACATGGTTATAATGGGGGTAGCAGGAGTTGGAAAATCTACAGCAGTTAAACATATAGCCTTATCTGAATATATGAAAGGTACTAAAATTATATTTGTAGATCCAGAAAGAGAATACAAAGAGCTATGCGAAGCTTTAAAGGGAGATTGGATTAATGCAGGTGGAGGCAGTAATGGAAGAATAAATCCACTTCAAATAAGACCAACACCAGTAGATGATAACGATGAAGTTTATAAAGATGAAGGTCAAGGTATGGGTGATATGGCTCTTTATATTAAGAATTTAGAAATATTCTTTAGCTTGTACATTCCATCCTTAACAGATAGGGAGAGAGCTATACTAAAAGATTGCCTAATTGAGCTATATAATAACTTTGGCATATCTTGGGATACAGATATAAACAAATTAAATAATGAGGATTTTCCTATATTTTTAGACCTTTATAATTTGATAGATAAAAAAGCAAAAGAAAAAACAAGAAAAGAAAGTGAAGCCAATATTTATGATGATCTCGTATTACTTTTAAAAGATATAGCCATGGGAAGTGATTCTTTTCTTTGGAATGGATATAGCTCTATTAAGACTAATACAAGGTGTATATGTCTTGATACCCATGATTTACAAAATACTAATGACAATATTAAAAGGACTCAATATTTTAATATTCTTACTTGGTGCTGGCAGGAAATGAGCAAAGATAGAAATGAAAGAGTACTGTTAATCTGCGATGAAGCTTACCTTATGATTGATACCAATGTACCTCAAAGTCTAGTATTTTTAAGAAATGTTGAAAAGAGAGCAAGAAAATACGAAGCAGGAGTTGCTATAATAAGCCATTCAGTTGTAGATTTTCTTGATCCACAAATAAAAATGTATGGACAGGCACTTCTTGATATACCTTGCTTTAAAATTATAATGGGTACAGATGGTAGAAATCTACAAGAAACAAAGGAACTTTACAATTTAACAGATGCAGAGGAGGAGCTGCTTGCTAGTAAGAAAAGGGGAAATGCACTACTTATGATAGGTTCTAAAAGGCTTCATATAGTATTTGAGATACCAGAATATAAATTTGAGTATATGGGTAAGGCTGGAGGAAGGTAAGATAAATTGAGAATATATGGATTTTTATATTTAATTGTGGAAATTGGTGGTATAATTTATAGTAAATTAGGTACACAATATGAAGTTTATTGCTTGGATTAGAAAGAAAGGTAGCCTTATTTAAGCAAATTAATTACTTTATACAAATATAAAATAAGAGGGACAGTGGGGGAAGTTATGGATAAGATAAATGTAAACTTAGAATATTGCTTTGGAATTGAAAAAATGGATTATTTATTTAATTTTACAGATGATAATGTAATAGCAATATATGCGAGAAATGGATTAATGAAAACATCATTTTCAAAAACTTTAAAGAAAATTCAGGATGATCAAAGAAACTTAATCAAAGATGAAATATTTGGTTTGGATGGTATAGCAAATGTAACAAAAGATGGTGCAGAAATACAAAAGGATGATATTTTTGTAATAAAATCTTTTGAGAATTCATATGAATCTGATAGCATCACTTCGTTGTTAGTTAATGATGAAATAAAAAATAAAATCTCAAAAGTTCTAAAATTAAAGGAAAAACTTATTAAATCACTTGAAAAATATTCTGGATTAAAAATGGTAAAGACAGTAGGCGGAAAAAAAGTATACGAATTAGAACCAATTATAATTAAGGATTTTAATTTTTCGGAAAATAGTTTTTTATTAAATATTAAGAAACTAGCAAATGAAACTATGGAATATGAGTGTTCTAATATTAAGTATTCTAGCATATTTGATGATACTGTTATTAAAAAAATTACATCACGAGAATTTCAAGATAAAATAGATGATTTTATTTTAAAAAGTGAGGAGATTTACTCTGAGTATGAGTTTTTAGAAAAGGGTAAGTTTACTCTCCCAAAACTTAAAGATATTGGGAAAGCATTAGATAAAGATAAATTTTTTGTAAAAGATAATCATATGTTTCTTGGTGATAATTTGGAAATAAGAAATAGTGAAGACTTAAATATAAAAATCGGTGAAATAGAGGAGAAAATAAAGGCAACGCCAGTATTTCAAGAGATTGAAAAAATGTTGAGTGACTCTAAGGGTATTATTTTAAAAGATATAATTGAAAGTACGCCTGACATAGTTACGTTTTTAAAAGTAAATAAGTTAGATGAACTAAAAAAATGCTTATGGTTGTCCTATATCAGTGCAGAGAAATCAAAATTTGATGAGCTAGTAGCTGAGTATAAAAGTTTAGAACAAGAAATTGATACTGTGGATTTGGATGATACACCATGGAAAAGAGCATTGAATATATTTGAAGAAAGATTTACCGTTCCATATAAAATGAAAATATCAAATATGAAAGGTGCTATTATAGGGGAAAGTGTTCCAAGAGTAGAATTTGCGTTTAAACGCAATGATAAAATTGTTGAAATGGATAGAGATTATTTGGAAAAGATAGATGTTCTTAGTCAAGGAGAAAAGAGAGCATTATATTTGCTTAATATTATTTTTGACATTGAAAGAATACGTGATGAGGGCAATGAAAAATTAATTATCGTAGATGATATAGCTGATTCTTTTGATTATAAAAATAAATATGCTATTGTTGAATATTTATATGATATGGCAAAAGAGGATAAATTTCATCTGATAATTTTATCACATAATTTTGATTTTTTCAGAACTGTCTCAGGGCGTTTAAACATTAAGAGAGAAAATAGATTATGTGCAGAAATGGTAAATAATAAAATAGAATTAAAACAGGAAAAATATCAAAAGCAACCTTTTGAACATTGGAAAAAGCATCTAAACAAAAGAAATATTTTGGCACTTATACCGTTTGCAAGAAATATAATAGAATATAGCGAAGATAGAAATATTGGAGGATTGTGTGGGATTGATAAAGATTACATACTTCTTACCCATTTACTTCATGAAAAAAATTTTACAGATATAATAACCTTTGATGTTCTGAAAAAAGTATATAAAGAATATTTAGGGGTAGATGGATTTGATGAAACAATAAAATTAACATCTAGTGTTTGTCCTGAAATTTATATTATTGCGGATTCAATATCCAAATCTGAAGTTGATTTGGAAAATAAGATTATCTTAGCTGTTGCGATTAGACATAAAGCAGAAATTTATATGATTAATGAGATTAATAATTATACTGGAAATATTAATTGGAGAGAAGGCAAAACGACAAAGACAGGAACAGTTGAAGCATTTATGCATCATATTTCTTTATCTAGAAACCAAACTAGAGAATTATTTAGTGGATTTAAGCAATTTGGAGACAGCGATAAAGTTAAAGTATTAGAAGAAGTAAATATTATAACACCAGAAAATATACATTTGAATTCTTTTATGTATGAACCAATTTTGGATATGGATATACTTGAATTAATTAATTTGTATAATGAAGTTAAAACCTTATAATTTGAGATTAATAATAGTGTATATAATAGCACCTATATAAATTAGGTGTTATTTCTTTACTCGAAAAATTCAAAAGGAGGCATTATACCATGGCAATAGATCCTAAGTCAGCAGCCACCATTGCTAAAATAGCAATTCAAGTTGTAAAAGATGATGAAACCAGAAATAAAATAATTTTTATATCACTAGCACCGATTATTTCGGTGCTTTTAATTTTGGCTTTTATTGTATATATTCTTACAAACCCACTGGAAATGCTGAGTAGCATTTTCTTTGGAAATGAGTTAAACCAAGTGAAAAACGTAAGAAGTCAATATGGATATGAACAATTAATAAATTCTAATGACAATAGTTATTTAGAAAGTAGTGGATTAGATTTTTCGGGAACATCCTTTAAAGATGGTTCTACTGAAGTTGTTTATTATAATCAGGCTGATTCTAGATGGAAGGACAAGCCTTATGGAAAAACAGGTGCTATAGGAAGAAGTGGTTGTGGTCCGACTTCTCTTGCTATAGTTGTGTCAAGCCTTACAGATAAAAAGGTTGATCCAGTTCAAATGAGTCAATGGTCTTATGAAAATGGCTATTACTGCGAAGGTGTGGGTTCTTACCATACTTTAATACCTGATGGAGCAAAACACTTTGGACTTAAAGTAGAAGGCTGCACTTCAAGTGAGCCACAAAAGATAGTAGATGCTCTTGCAGCGGGTAAACTTATAATTGCTATTATGGCAGAAGGACATTTTACAAGGAATGGTCATTTTATTGTGCTTAGGGGAGTAACAGCAGATAAAAAGATTTTAGTTGCTGATCCAGTAAGCAGGACAAGAAGCGAAGAAAAGTGGGATTTATCAATAGTATTAAATGAAGCAAATAAAGGAGCAGATGCAGGAGGTCCATTTTGGATAATCAGTAAACAATAAATAGAAAGGGGTAGAGTACTTTGAAAAAGAAGTTATTAATAGAGCTATTTATATATATTGTAATTGTGGTTATAGGGTTTATTTTACTATTTACTTATAAACCTAATCACAAACCTATAGACGTACCAGCAGACTATAAAGTGGCAAGGGGTGAGAGCAGTGCTTTTGTATCTATCAAGCAATGAAAATATAGGATTATTTGATTTTTTATCTAAGGAAAAAGGTATGGTAATTAAAAAGCTTTCAGGAGAATTTTATTTAAAAAAATTTGTAATTCATGATATGAGAAATTTAAGTCACTACTCTTATTTTGCCATTGATTTAAAAGCTCTTAAAGATACCGAAAATGAAATAATTGAAGCAATAACAGCCTTTAAAGCCATGTATGATTCAAGAATAATAATCTTTGCTGAAGGATTAAAAAGAGAAGACAAAATAATATCAAACCTTATAGAAGAAAAAATCTACAACGTTATAATTTCTAAAGAAATACAAGAGATTAAAGATGAAATATTAAAATGTTTAAGCAATATAGGAAAGACAGAGGAAGATTGGAATATAAAAGAAATTCATGGAAATCAGTATACATTTAATTATAAAAATATAAAAATAGCAGTTGCGGGAGTATCATCAAGAGTTGGTACAACTACAACTGCTTTTAATATGGCAAGATTTTTATTTAATATTGGAGCTAAGGTAAGTTATACAGAAGCTAATGAAAGTGGTCATTTAAAAGAAATAGCTACTTATTATCAATTTTTAAAGTTAGAAAATTATTATAGATACAAAGGCGTTGAATACTATCCTAATAAGCAATTTCCTAATGATGTAAACTATCAAATTTTTGATTTAGGCAGCTTGTACAAAGGAAATATAGCAATATTTAAAAGCTGTGATATTAAAGTTCTATGCAGTGGAAGCAAGCCTTATGAAATTATAGAAACATATGAAACAACTAATTCTGTAAAAGATTTTAATTATAATATTTTGTTTTCTTCAATATCTAATGAAGAGAATTTTAAAATAAAAAAAAGCTTTGAAAACAGTAAGGATAATATACATTTTCTTAAATATTCACCAAGTCTATTTGATGGAAAGATTAATGAAGATATATACAAAGAAATAATTAATGACTTTATTACCTAAACTTGAAGAGAGGAGGAGCTATTGTGAAAAAAGGAGAAATGCTTGATAAAGTATATAAATCAAATCTACCAAGCAGAGCAAAGCAAATAATGTTTTATCTTATAAATAGAGCTAATGTAGAAGGAACCTGCTTTCCTTCTGTAAAAACTATAGCCAATGACTGCGGAGTATCAGAAAGAACTATACAAAGAAACATGAATATTCTTGTAGAAGAAGGATTCATTATTAAAGAAGAAAGATATAGGGATAATGGGGGACAAAGTTCTAATCTATATAGACTTCAAATAAAGCCTGAAAATAATAATATTAAACCTAATGCTAATGAAAATAAGTTAGATGAAGAAAAGCTAAAAGATATTGAAGTGAAAGAGGAAATAAGCAAAATAGAGAATATTAAAGTAGTTAGTTTTGAGGATTATGAAAAAGAAAAAGATGTTATACAAAATGAAACAAAGAAAGAAAAAAAGTATATAGTAGATGTTTCGATGGGCATTCCTTTGAATAAAGCAAATTTTGTAAATAAATATAATTGTCACCCTAGTATTTTCTATGAAATAGGAAAAAAAAGAAAGACGATTACAATCATGTCAGCATTAAGTTCACTATGTCATGGGGAGAGCGACAATTTGTACCCTCCATGAAATATACAATATAAGGTTTATAGGATATTGAAAGATAAGTATATAAATGTCAAAAAATAATGCAAATATAAAATTTACCAATTAATTTGTCAACATATATTGTAATTATTAGTTAAAAAGAATAAACTAATAATTGGAATAATATAAAAATTTTTAATTAACGAGGTGCGAAATGACCGGATATATAACAGTTCAAGAAGCAGCGGAAAAGTGGAACTCGACCAAAAGAAGGGTATAAGTTTTATGTTCTGATGGTAGGATTCTTGGTGCTACTAAGTACGCATCTATACGTATAATTTCTAAAAATGTTAAAAACCAATAAAAAGAAGGCTTTTTATAAAAATAAACAATTCTAAAAAATTTAATTTTTAATGGGGGAAAAAAGGTGGATATTAACGAGAATAAATCAAAATTTATAGATGAAATGCTAAGCTTTAAAAAAGACATTCAAAGTGCATTAGAAGGGGCTATTAATATAGGGGCGTTAGAAAAGCAAAGAAGTGAGTATCAAGGTAAATTTAGTAAAGAAAGATTCAAAGATTACTTTGTGAAAAAGACTACGTTACATATAGTATTTAAATATATTCTTATAAGAATGAGTGAGGACTTACAAAAAATTGTAAACCCTAAGTTCAGTATAGAAGGAATAAGAAACTGGAATGAAATGAGCAAAAATTACCGTAAGGATTATCTTATGCTTTTTAATATAGCCTCAGAGGATATTAGAAGAACAAAAGAATTAGGAGGAATATTTACATCTTCTATTTATGACAATTATATAGAGAAGTTACAGCGTAGCGTATTTAATAAAAAAGAAGATAATCATATTGAAATATTAAAAGAGTATGACTTTAGAACATTAGATCCTAATACGGCAGTAAGTTTATTTGATAAATTGTATCCAAGTGAAGATAGAGAAAATCTACAAGGATTTTTAGAGGATTCAAAAATTACAACCTATCTTATGAAATCTTTAGGGTTAATGTAAGGAGTGAAAAAATGAGTACTGAAAATACAGTTGATAAAGTGAAATTAATCTCCGAATTAAAAGAGATTCACAGTGAATTATTTCAGGTATATAAAAAACTATTTGATTTTAAATATAAACATGATGAAACATTTAAGGTATTTATAGATAATGAATATAAAGAAAATGGTGTTGCTAGGAAAGAGCAAAAAGCATGGAATGATAACTTCTGTCATAGAGCCTCTTATACTTTATTAAACAAGATATTATTTGTAAGAATATGTGAAGATAAGGGCTTTATGAGAAATGCTGAAGACTATATAGCAGGGGAAGTAAAAGACCCCCATATTGGTGAAAAATTATCTAAAGTTGGACTTCAAAAGTGGGGAAGGTTAATTACAAATTATACGCTAGGTGAATTGATTAAATTTGCCTTTAATGATATGAAGCAGTCCTATAGCAATATAGTGCTTTATAAAGAAGATAAATATGAAGTACTCAATCCAAGAGATGAGGATTTTAATCTGAAATATATGGATGGAGATAAAGAAACTAAGACTTTAGTTTTAAATTTTGAAAATGTGTTAAGTAATATCATAGAGAAACTAGATACTAATAATTTTAACTTTAAGCATACAGATGGAAATATTTTAGGTGATGTTTACGAAAAATTTATGGACAGAGAAACCCGTAAGGCCATAGGTCAATTTTATACTCCAGAATTTGTAATAAAGTATATATTAAAAAATACTGTAGAAGAAGCAGATGTAGTAGAAAATCCTTTTGTAACTGTTGCAGATATTTCTTGTGGATCTGGGCACTTTTTGATAATGGCTTATGATATTTTAAGAGAAAAGTTTTTAAGTAATCTTGAAACATTAAAAGAGCAATATGCAGAGGATATCTATATAATAAAGAAACATGGAAAAGAGATACAATTAACAGGTAAGGAATATTGGAATAAAGAACATATTCACTACCACATATTAAAACATTGTATTTTTGGAGCAGATATAGATAGTTTTGCTGTACAGTTAACTACCATAAACTTACTTCTAAAGGATTTAGATAATTTTACTGATGAGTTAAATATTATTGAATGTGATAGCCTAATAAAGTTCGAAAAAGATTATGATTGGATGTATTTAGAAGAGCAATTGAAGCAAGAATTTGAAACTGTAGTTACAACTCAAATAAACTTATTTGGAGAAGAAGAGAGAATTGAAAAGATTATTAGAAAAGAAACTTATAAATTAAATTATAAAGATGTATCAGGAATAGAGAAAGAAGAAATAATCAATAGAGAAAAGTTAGAGGAAATTCTAAATTTATGTAAGTTTTGGAGTGGAAAATTTGATTATATTGTTGGAAATCCGCCATATGGATCTGAAGTAAATAGTTTACATCTTAGAGATTATTATATGTCAACATATAATGATGTGCATATGAGAACAATTGATGTTTATAACTATTTTATTTCAAGGGCTACAAACAAAATTACAACTAAATTAGGATATATTATTCCGAGTACATTATTAACTCAATATGAATATACAGAATGCAGAAAACATTTAATAAATAACTTCCAAATTAAAAGACTTATAAATTTAGGAGAAAATGTATTTGATGACAACTCATATCCAACTATGATTATAACTTTAGATAAGGATAAGAATGAAGAAGAAGTTAAAATATTGGATATAAGTAGTAGTTTGAACAATGAGGAAAGGGAAAAAAGAATTAACGATTATAGTTTATATATGAATATTAATCAGGAGGTTTACAAAAATGTAGATAACCACAAGTTACTACTTATAAATGAAAAGTTTATTAATCTAATGTTTCAAATTAAGTCAAAGCATAAAAGACTCATAGATTTTTGTGAAAATGTATCAGTTGGAATAGCAAGTGGTAACGATAAAGCATTTGTTATTAAGTCTAATGAATTAGATAAAGTCGATAATATTTTATTAAAGAAATTGCTTGTCGGTGGAAATATAAATAGATATTCGATAGAGTATTCAGATAAATATGTTTTATATATAAATCGTGAAACAGACATGGTAACTTGTAATAAGACAATAGAATATCTTGAAAACTTTAAAGAACAATTAAGTTCTAGACGCGAAGCAAGAAAAGGTATAATGCGATGGTATGAATTGCACTGGCCAAGAAGTTCAGAACTGTTTGAGTCAAAAAAAGTAATATGCAGACAAACAGGAGATGAATTAATAGCAACTGTAGATAATAATGCTTATTACACATTAAATAGTATAATTGACATTGTATTAAAGAAAAATGCTGGAATTACAGAAGAATATGTGTGTGCAATTTTGAATTCAAAATTAATGAATGTATATTATCAATTACTTGTACAAGAAAATGATAAATTGTTTGCAGAAGTTAAACCTGTCGTGTTAAAAGAATTGCCAGTACCTAATATTGGTGAAATTGAACTTGAGACTATAAATAAATTAGTTGTAAAGATAATGAATCTTAATTTGCTAAATAGAGGTTTATATAAAAAATTTATTGTGGATAAAGATGTACTAAATAATTATATTAAAATTGTTGATGAAATTGAAGAAAACAATTGTGAGATATATAAAGCCGAAAATCAATTAAACAATATTATATATAGAATATTTCAAATGGATAACGAAGCAATTAATTTAATTGAGGAATATTATAATAAAAAACATAACATAGACTTAGTATCTGTAGATAAATTTAAAATTGATGATTTAATAAATCAACACATAAAAAATAATTTAAGTTTGTTAGAAATATCTAATAAGTATGGTATAAATCTTAAAAAGATTATTGAAGGTAACCGTCAAATAAGAAAGTGGATAGAAAGTGTTAGAAAATTATGAGATAATCTTCTAAAATAAGTTTTTAAAGTTTTTCAAGTTAACTTTAAA
>NZ_JAGGLM010000013.1 GCF_017874415.1 Clostridium algifaecis | reverse complement strand
CTGGAAATGACGACCAGACAATTCCGATACTTTCGCTTGGAGGCTGTGGTGTAATTTCTGTAATGGCAAATATAGTGCCTGGAGACATGGAAAAAATGTGTGAACTGTTCTTTAAAGGTGATATTCAAGGTGCACTTAAATTGCAGCTTGATATGTATCCACTCATAAAGGCAATGTTCATAGAGACAAACCCTATTCCTATAAAGACAGCTTTAAATATTATAGGCAAAGATGTCGGTGATTTAAGGCTTCCACTTACTACAATGGAGGACAAAAATTTAGAAATATTAAAAAAGCAGTTAATAAGCTATGGAATTTTTAAGAAAAGTTTTTAAAAAGAATTTTTTGTATCTTATATTTAACGTGAAAGATTTTAATCTTTCACGTTAAATTATTAATATAAAATTTAAGGGGTGTATAGCAAAATGGTTCAAATCATATTAAATGGCTGTAATGGAAAAATGGGCAAAGTTGTATCAAACTTAGCTCAAAATAGTGATACATTATCTATAGTTGCAGGCATAGATAGAAATTCTTCAGGCACGTATTATCCTGTGTTTTCATCAATTGAGGAATGTAATGTATCAGCTGATGTAATACTCGATTTTTCAAGACCAGATGCACTTGATTCTTTGATTAAATATGCAAAATCTAATAATCTTGGAGTAATATTATGCACTACAGGCTACAGCGATAATCAAATAAAAACTATTAATGATATTTCAAAAGAAATACCTGTGTTTCGTTCAGCAAATATGTCTATAGGAGTAAACGTAGTAAACAATATTTTAAAAAATATAAGTGCTCTTTTATATAAAAATTTTGATATAGAAGTAATAGAAAAGCATCACAATCAAAAAGTAGATTCCCCAAGCGGAACTGCACTTCTCCTTGCAGATACCATAAAGGCTTCACTACCTGAAGAAGTCTCTTATGTAAATGGACGAAATGGCATAAGAAAGAGAAAACACAATGAGATTGGAATCCATTCAATTAGAGGCGGCAGTATAGTTGGCGAACATGAAATAATTTTTGCAGGTCAAGGTGAGACTATAGAAATAAAACATACTGCCCTTTCAAGAGATGTATTTGCTGTAGGTGCATTAAAAGCCTGCGAATTTATGTACAAAAAAGAAAAGGGACTATACTCAATGGACGATGTTATTTCAGTTAAAAATTAATAATTAATAGTTAACAGTCAGCATTTAATTACAATTGCTGGCTGCTAAAAAACATTACTTACTATAACTTCCTAATTTAATAAATTCTTCAATTCTGTCTGATGCCAATTTAAGTTTATCTATATTTGAAGCATAAGATATTCTAATATACCCCTCTCCTCCTTTTCCAAAAGCAGAACCAGGTACAATAGCAACTTTGGCTTCTTTTAAAAGACTTTCACAAAAATCTTCACTTTTAATTCCAAATTTTCTTATGCTCGGAAACATATAAAAAGCTCCCATAGGAAGATTTACATTAAAACCAATATCTTTAAGCCTTTTGTAAAGATAATCTCTTCTTTTTATAAACTCATTTTTCATATATTCAGCATCACTCATGCAATTTTTAAGTCCTTCTACAACTGCCCACTGCACAATCGATGGTGCACATGATACATTATACTGGTGAACCTTCATTATTCCTTCCATAAATCTGTCTTCTGCACATACATATCCTATCCTAAGTCCTGTCATAGAAAACATTTTAGAAAATCCACTTATAACTATTACTTTATGCTTTATATCATTAAACTGGGCTACAGAATAATAATGTTCATTAAAACATAAAGCTGCATACATTTCATCACTTACAGCAATAATATCATTTTCAGAAATAATTTTATGTAATCTTTCATTATACTTTTTAGATAAAACAGCTCCAGTTGGATTGCATGGATAAGAAATTACTATAATTTTTGGATTCTCAGTTTTAACTATATTCTCAAGATTATCAAAATCAATTGAAAAATCGTCATTCAGATTATAATTTATAACCTGCCCACCTACTATTTTTACGCAGCTTTCATAAGCTGGATACGCAGGATCTGGTATAAGAACTTTATCCCCTCTATCTACAAGTGCAGAAAATACATCCATAAGTCCTTCACTTCCACCTATAGTAAGACAAATTTCATCCGGATTATAATTTATACTTAAAGAACTCAAATACTTTGAAATTCCTTCCCTTAGCTCAAAAATTCCAGCATTTGATGTATATCCAGTTTTATTCTCATTCATAGCTTCTATCAAAGCAGATTTTATACCATCTGGAACGTTAAAGTCCGGCTGTCCAAGAGTAAGAGAAATAGCATCTGGATATTTGCTAACTTTATTATAAAATTTTCTTATACCTGATATTTGAATATCTTGTACATTAGACGATATTACATTATTCAAAACACTTTCCCCCTCATTATAAAACCTGTATTTTAAAATTTATTATCTATGCAATATAATACTATTTACAGCCCTTGCAAACTGATCAGGACATGAAGTTCCTTTTCCATTGCAGGAGATACCTTGTAATTTTTTTACTGCATCTTCTACTTTCATGCCTTCTACAAGCCTTGAAATGCCTTGAAGGTTTCCGTTACATCCACCTACAAAACTCACATTAGTAATCTTGTCATCCACTATATCAAAGTTAATTTGCTTTGAACATACACCTTCTGGTTTATAACTATACATTAATTTCACCTTACCTTATATATAATAAATTATAAATTTATTATATATAACTCACAAAAATTATACAAGAATATACATGAAATTATTTAGCCTTTATATTACCATTTTTCAATTTACATTCATACTATATTTGTAGGGGGTGATGGCATTGAATTATCTATATATATGTAGTACTTCTTCTGATTCTATCTATATAATTGATTTAAATAGTTTCTCTATTAAGAATAAAATATATTTAAAATCAAATGATCTTACAGAGAAAGTAGGTCCCCATGGAATATGTATCAATAAAGACAAACTCATAACTGCAAACAATTATAGCAATAGTATATCAATAATAGACTTGAAAAATGAAGTTCAAGAAGAAAGCTATTATATAGGTGCTCATTGTAATGATATAGTAACTTTAGGTGATAAAGCATATATAATATGCGGCGACTCCAATAGTCTCATAACCTTTGACCTTAAGTTAAAAAGAATAGTAGAACAAATTCCCTGCGGAAATCTTCCGCATAGCATATGTTTAAATACCAGCAAAGAGTTACTTTTGGTATCCAACATGGAAAATGACACTATAACTTTAATAGATTGTAAAAATACAGCAAACACAAGAAACATAAAAGTAGGTTCTTATCCTACAAAAGCTATTTTTACAATGGACGGAGAACATATATTAGTATGTGAAAGCAATCTAGGTTCTGAATTTAAAGGCAGTATATCCATACTATCTCTCAAAAATTATAAAATTATAAATAGAATAATATCCGGAAATTCACCCTGTGATATATATTGTAACAACAGATATTGTTTTGTATCAAATTTTGGAGATGGAAGTATAAGTATACTTGACATGAGCAATTATAAAGAAAAAAAGAAAGTAATTGTAGGTGGAATGCCTGGAACGATACTAAAATACAGAGATAACTTATATATAGGAGATAATTATAATGACCTTTTAATAAAATTAAATATAGAAAATGAACATAAAAAATTTATACCTGTAGGGAGAGAACCTACAGGCATGGTAATAAATTAATTTATTATTTCTGTAAAAGCAAATGTAGTATTTCATAATATATACTTTGGGAATTATTTTTCCATTTTTCGCATAATTCAATTGCTTCTTTTTTGGAACCTATATTAACTTTTATATTCATAAGCGTACTTTTATCTTTTGCTGCTATCAAATCCACTATAAAACTATTTTTGTTTTCTTCAGTATAGCTTGAACTGACTGAAATATCTTCTTTAATGTTTTCGATTTGACTTTTAAAATAATCATCTATCTTTTGTATTTTATCTTTTGAAATCATATTTTCAAATAAATTTAGTACCTTTACACCCTTTTTTGTAATTACCATTTTATGATCTGTATCTGGATTAGCATACTTAATAAATTGAGAATTTATTAATTCATGTATATACTGCTGTAAAATAAAATA
The DNA here is from genome assembly GCF_017874415.1 of Clostridium algifaecis. Taxonomy (GTDB): domain Bacteria; phylum Bacillota; class Clostridia; order Clostridiales; family Clostridiaceae; genus Clostridium_B; species Clostridium_B algifaecis. The sequence continues at coordinate 71,662 of NZ_JAGGLM010000013.1, read as the reverse complement.
ATTTATAAAATTATTTTCAAGTATAATTTGTGTAATTTTATTATTAGATAAAGGAACCTTTATTTTTTTGAATATATAAAGTAAAAGGAGTTTATTTTCTGCTAAATCTAGAGTATTTTCAAACATTTACATCCACCCCATTGAATTAAAATATTAAAACAACTTAATATCAATTATAACATAAAATATACAAAAATAAATAAACTGCTATATGCCACGATTTATTTGATATATTATAATAAATTTTATTTATTAAATGTAATATTTATAACCTAAAAATACTATATAAAATTATAGGATCAATTTAGGAGGTAAATTTTTGAAGAAAACATCACTTATAAAATTATGTTCAGCATGCATACTTATACTAATAGGTTCATTTTTTTCACTGTATACAAATAATAAAGCTTCCAATGCTTTTATAGGTATAAATAGAAAATTACCTATTTACTGTGTGGATACAAAAGAAAAGAAAATAGCTATAAGTTTTGATGTTAGCCTTGGAAGAGAGGAACACACAAAAGAAATATTAAATATACTTGATAAATATAAAATTAAGGGAACTTTTTTCATAGTAGGTGATTGGGCAAGTAAATATCCTGATATGTTAAAAGAAATTTCCGATAGAGGACATGAAATAGGCAATCATTCCAACACACATCCAAATATGACCCGACTTTCAAAAGATAAAATTTTAGAAGATGTAAACATAAATGATGCAAAAATAAGAAACATAACCGGTAATAGTACAAAATTATTCAGATGCCCTGAAGGCAGCTATAACAATACAGTAATAGATACTTTAGAAAATGCTGGATATTACTGCATACAGTGGGATTCAGACAGTGCAGACTGGATGGAAAAAGGTGCAGATATCGAGTTCAATAGAATAATTAAAAACACAAAACCTGGCTCAATATTATTATTTCACAATAGTGCCAAATACACTCCTTATAATCTTCCAAAAATAATAGAAAAGTTTCAAAGTCAGGGATATAAGTTTGTTACGGTAGGCAATTTAATATACAAAAATAATTATAAAATTGACTCTTCCGGCAAACAAATTTCAAAATAACTTTTGGTTGTATGATTAAACTTATTGGAAATAAAAGATTGTATGTATTATAATGGTACTAATGTTTTTATTTTCAATTAATTAATTTATAATTTATATATTTTTTAGTATATTTTAAATTTTTAGTGAATATTTATATGTAGATAAATAATTTATAACTAATGGAAAGAGGGGTTTACATGGAAAATCTTATGCTTAATAACAAGATTTATTTAGAGGGGGAAGTAATTTCTGAGCTTAGTTTTAGTCATGAAATGTATGGAGAAGGTTTTTATACTTTCAATATTAAAGTTCCTAGGCTTAGTGATGCTAACGATATATTATTCATAACAATTTCAGAACGACTTATGAATGATATAGATATAAATATAGGAGTTCAAGTACTAATTGAAGGACAATTGAGATCATATAATAAATTTGTAGATGGTGCAAACAGACTCATATTAACAGTATTTGCAAGGAATATAAGCTTATGCACTGAAAAAAGCAAAAATCCTAATCAAATTTTTCTTGATGGTTTTATATGCAAAGAACCTGTTTATAGAACAACTCCTTTTGGAAGAGAAATTTCAGACATGCTTCTTGCCGTAAATAGAGCCTACAATAAATCTGACTACATACCAACTATAGCCTGGGGAAGAAATTCAAGGTTTTGCAAATCTTTAAAAGTTGGTGACAATATAAGAGTATGGGGAAGACTTCAAAGTAGGGAATATCAAAAAAAGGTATCAGAATCCGAAATAATAAAAAAAGTAGCTTATGAAGTTTCAATATCTAAAATGGAGAAAATAAACAATGACTTGGAAAAAGATATGAAGTCTGAAGAAACATCAAGTAAAAATATTAATGAAGATAATAATAAAGAACATGATGTAGGAAAAAACAAACAAATTTCTTAAATATAGGGTATGCACAGATTATAATACAAATCAATCCGTGTATACCTTGTATATTTTTAATTCTTGCTTATTTTCTTAAATCTGCCAAAAGTTTAGTTTTATCCTTTGTCTTACTGTCTACATTCTTAATTATTTTTGCCGGAGAACCTGCTGCTACTACATTTTCCGGTACATCTTCTACTACTACGGAACCAGCTGCAATTACAGAACCTTTTCCTATTTTTACACCTTCAAGTATAACCGAATTAGCTCCTACAAGTACATCATCCCCTATTTCACAAGGTGATTTACTTGGTGGTTCAAGTACTCCTGCAACAACTGCTCCTGCACCAAGGTGAACATTTTTGCCAAGCTTTCCTCTTGCACCTACAACAGCATTCATGTCAACCATAGTGCCCTCTCCTATTTCTGCACCTATATTTATTACAGCACCCATCATTACTACAGCACCTTTATCTATCTTTACCTTGTCTCTAATTATTGCACCCGGTTCTATTCTAGCATCTATATTTCTTAAGTCCACCATTGGAATAGCCGAATTACGTCTGTCATATTCCATTTTAAATTGCTTTATATTTGATTTGTTTTCTTTTAAAAATTTTGATACTTCATCGCTTTCTCCAAAAATTACATGGAAATCTGCTCCACTGTAATCTTCTATGTTTCCAAAATTACTTTTTGATAAATCCCCTTTAACATAAACTTTAACGGGAGTGCTCTTTTTAGCCTCTTTTATGTATTTAGCTATTTCATAAGGATTGGTTAAATCATACTTTTCTTCCATTTAAAAAATCATCCCTTCTTAAATTAATCAATTGCACCATACTTTGCTTTAATTTTATCTTATATTTTATTATATATAATAATACGTTAAATGTTAAGAATAAAGTAACAAATTTTATGTTAAAAAGATAATCTATAGTATACAAATGTTTAAAAAAGCTAAAATTTCATATATAAATTATAGACGGAGGTTATTTACATGTATTGTATAGATGCTGGAAGTGCCTATTGTCCATGCCATCTTGCGGAAACTGGTGATTGCATATTATGCTCTCAGCTCTCCGGTGAAAAATTCTGCCAGTGCAAAAGCTGGTGCGGAGTTTGCATATATGAACAATATATATCAAATGGGAATAAGGCAAAATCTCTTAGAAAAAGTTACAGCTGTCCTGTACTAGATAACAAACTTGCAGATAAGGATTTGTTAACCTTCACTTTAAAGGCTCCTGAATCACTTATTCATGAACTTGTTTTTCCTGGAAGTTTCGTATTTGTTAGAAATGAAGAAAATATAAATTACTATGATGTTCCTCTGTCAGTAATGGATGCTAATTGTGATAATGGTACTTTAAAATTTGCTGTAAAATTAATTGGTCCTAAAACAAAAGCTCTTTCTAAACTCCATAAAAATAAAAATGTATTAGTTAGAGGTCCTTTTTCAAATGGGATAATGGGAATTTCAAATATTAATAACGCAAAAGATGGAACTTCTATAATCGCAGCCCGTGGTATAGCTGCCGCACCTTCAATTCCAGTAATGAAAAAATTATACTCTAATAATAACAAGATTATATCTATTATAGACACACAATTTCAAAGTAATTTTACAGAAGATTATTTTAAGAATTATAGTTCAAAGATTATAAATTGCACCATACTTAATAATGGCTATCTTAGTTCTGAATTCAAATCAATCTTAGAAAAAATTACAAATGTAGAAAATATAAATCTAATACACTGCGGCGGCCCAGATATATTAACCTATAGAATTATTGATTTTGTAGATAAATCTATAAATTTATCCTGCTGCAACAATTCTAAAATAGTCTGCGGAGAAGGAATATGTGCCAGCTGCACAAAACACTTCAATGATGATTCAGCACCAAGGTTGTGTAAGGTACAGCTTGACCCAAGAGATTTGTTTAAAGATAGAAGATTTTTATAGATATATTTTATAGATATATAAGCACAAAAAATGAAAGGAGTTTTTTTATGAAAGTAATAATAATAGGTTCAGGCTGGTCCGGTTGTGCTGCAGCTTTAACCTGCAAAAAAGCAGGTGCTGATGTAGTTATGTACGAAAAAACTGACATGGTTCTTGGTCTTGGCAATGTAGGCGGCATAATGAGAAATAACGGAAGGTACACAGCAGCAGAAGAAATAATAGCACTTGGAGCAGGTGATTTAATAGGTATTACAGACAGTCTTACAAGGCATAAGAATCTTGATTTTCCAGGACATGCTCATGCATGGCTCTATGATGTAAATAAAATAGAACCTGTGGTTAGAAAATATATTGTGGATAAAGGCATAAAGTTAAACTTGATTTCAAGAGTAGTAGATGTAAAAATGAATGGCAGCAAAATAAAAGGTATTTATACAGCAAATGGAGATTATGAAGAGGCCGATGCATTTATAGAAACTACGGGCTCCACAGGACCTATGGGAAATTGTATAAGATATGGCAACGGCTGCTCCATGTGCATACTTAGATGTCCATCTTTCGGGCCAAGAATAAGCATAAGCAGTTGTGCAGGTATTCCTGACCTCCATGGAGAAAGAACCGATGGAAATTATGGTGCCTTCAGTGGTTCTTGTAAACTTGCAAAGGAAACCTTAGACAAATCACTGGTAGATGAAATTGAAAAGAAAGGTGTTGTGGTTTTAAAAGTTCCAAAGGAAGACATAAATTTAGACAAATTAAAAGCAAAAGTATGCCAACAGTATGCCCTAAAAGAATTTGCAGAAAATGTAATTCTTCTAGATACAGGGCACGTAAAATTAATGACTTCATATTATCCTCTTGAAAAGCTTAGAAAAATACATGGACTTGAGAGTGCTAAATTTGTAGATCCTTACTCCGGCGGCAAAGGAAATTCTGTAAGATATCTCTCTGTAGCACCAGTTTCAACAGATCTAAAAGTCAAGGGAGTTGACAATCTATTCTGCGGCGGAGAAAAAAGTGGATTATTTGTTGGACATACAGAAGCCATATGTACAGGATCACTTGCAGGACATAACGCTGTAAGATATGCATACAATATTCCTACTCTAGTTCTTCCAAATGATACTGTAATTGGAGATATTATAAGCTACGCAACCTATAAAATAAAAACTAAGGAAGGAAGAAAAAACAGATACACCTTCGCCGGTGCAGAATTTTTCAATAGAATGAAGGAACGAGGTCTATACTCTACAGACAGAAAAGAAATACAAAATAGAATAGCAAGTCTAGGTCTTACAGATATTTTTAACAAAAAATTAGTTTAATAAACACTTTTATTTAATTAACAGTTAGATAATTTTCTATTCACCATATAATAATTTCTAACTGTTAATTTTAACTATTAATTCTTAACCCTCATAGCTGAAGTATAGTTATAAAGTTCAGCTATTTTTACTACATCTCCTGTGTGTGGAGCCTCCACATATTTTCCATCTCCTATGTACATACCAACATGATATGCCGGCGTTCCAAAAAACACCAAATCTCCTGGCTGCAAATCTTTTCTATCTTTAACAGCTGTACCATGATTTTGCTGGTCCTGAGATATTCTAGGTATACTAATTCCAAAATGAGCATATACATACTGGACAAATCCAGAGCAGTCAAAACCAGATGGAGTAGTTCCACCCCATACATAAGGTACACCTAAAAAAGATAATGCATAATTTACTATATTATTGTCCGAAGTAAACTTCAATTTTGAACTATTTGAACTACTGCTATTTAAAACCTCCAAAAGTTTTTTTTCATTTTGTTTTTGTTGTTTTAATATTTCTATCTTTTTAGAAATATCATTTTTTAACTTAGATACATCTGATTTGTCTTTCTCCAATTTTTTTTCAGACTTTTCTCTAATTTGTTTATTATTTTCTAATTTCTTTATGTTGTTTTTATCATAATCTATTAAAGTTTTAGACATATCTAATCTATCAAAAGCATCACTTGCGTTCTTTGATGACAATAAAAAATCAAGATACTCTATGCCAAAATTAGTTTCATACATATTCCTCAATCTCTTCCCAACTATATCATTCAAACCCTTTATATTATTGTCAAGAGCTTCAATATCTTTTTTATTTTCTGTAATGTCATTATTCAATTTTTTAAGATTATCATTATATCCATTTAAAATTCTCATATTTGTTTCTATATCATTATCCATTTTTTCTATTTTAGCTTCTATGCCATCATTTAGATTATTGCAATTTTGTGTAATAGCATCTGAAGTATTTGAAACAGGACTTGCAAAAGTATTAAATGGAAAACTTATTATTAAAGTCATTACAATTAATGCTATATTTTTCTTTAGCAAATAATACATCCCCTTCTAATTACATTACTTGCCTATTATACCTCAAATTATACATAAAAAAATGAACTTAAAAATATATTAACAATAATTTTAAATTCATTTTACAACAATTATAAATTATGTTTTCAATTACTACATACAATCTATATCAATTAACTCATATTTCATACTTCCAAGTCCTATTTTTTCACCGTATTTTAAAGTCTTTATTCCCCTCCAGAAAATAGCTTTTACATCCACCCTCAATTTATCCAAACATGCTCTGTCTATAGCTATTGGATCTGTGGATGCAAATATACCTATATCCCTCATTATAGGTATCATGGAATGTCCTTCGCAATCACAACCCGCTGTAATATTAAGCGCAAAGGTTATATATATGTTATTCTTTCCTCTTGCTGCTGCAAAAGCATATTCTGCCATCCTCTCATTAAAAGACATAGAAAGGGACTGGAGCCAATTACTTGTAATCGCCTTATGCTTGCAAATAGTCTGACATGAAGAACATCCTATACATACATCTTTATCAATTTTAGCCCATTTTTTTATAGTTATAGCACTTACAGGGCAATTAGCTTTACAAGCTCCACAAGCCCTGCATTTAAATGGAATTATTATAGGTTTTGAGTTGGCATGCTGTGCCAATTTTCCACCTCTTGCTGCACATCCCATAGCAAGTTGTTTCACAGCTCCTCCAAATCCCGCAAGTGTATGTCCTTTAAAATGGCTTAAAACTATTATCTGGTTTAAATCCGCAATTTTCTTTCCTATTTTACAGTTTTTAAAATGCTTCTTGTTTATCTCAATATTTTCAAAATCTTCTCCTCTTTCTCCATCTGCAATTATAACAGGAACTCTTGTAAATCCATGTTCTTTTGCTATCTTTGTATGATTTTCCCTTGTCATTCTCTGTCCCTTGTACAGTGCATTTGTTTCTATAAACGCTGTCTTTTTGTTGTTTTGTTCAAGATAATCTATTATTCCATTAAAATTTTCAGGATGGATATAGGTTTTATTTCCCTTCTCGCCAAAATGGACCTTAAGAGGTACAAAATCTTCAAGTGATATATTTTCTTCTCTTATTATCCTGTCCAATATTTTCTCTGCCGTTTTACTAACTTTATCTACATCTGAGTGAGACGTTAAAGCCTTAAAATAAACTTTTACCGTAATATTTCACCTCTTATAAATTATTTTAATTTTATTATAAGCCTTATTCTAGATCAAATTATCTTTTTTCAATTACAATGAGCATTGGTGGATTATGAATTTGATTAATAAAAGACATCTTTACAGCATTATACTTTTTCTGATCTAAATTTTTTATATATTCCTCTAAAGCTATTTTTTCAATTTTTCCATCTTCGTGTCCATAATACACTATCAAAATCACTACACCACCTTTTTTAATTAAATCCAATGATTTTTTAAGTGCAGCAAGTGTAGTATCTGCTTTTGTAGTAATTGTATGTTCTGCTTTAGGTAAATATCCTAAATTAAACATTACAAGGCTTACTTTTCCGCTTATATATTTATCCATATTTTCATGTCCATCATTTATAAGTTCTACACGTTTTGAAAAACCTTTTTCATTTATTTTTTCTTCCGTGTTTTTAACAGCTTTCTCCTGTACATCAAATGCATAAACCTTCCCTGAATTTCCTGCAAGTTCCGCTAAAAATACCGTATCATTTCCATTTCCCATAGTGGCATCAACCACTATATCCCCTTTATCTATTTTCCTCATGCATATACCTTTCGCTATATTAACCGCGTTATTAAAATAATTTTCGTTCAAGGACTTCATCTCCTATATTACTTTTTACATCAATCATACCACCATTTACTTCAATTATGAATTTTGAAAGAGCAAGACTGACTCCAACCGAATCCGTATATAACAACTAACTGGATGCTTACAATTTTGTAACATAAAAAAATCACCAGATTCAAATCCGGTGATTTTTGTTAGTTAAACTCTTCTATACTTAAATTATATACTAAATTTTGAAACAATAGTTTTTAAATGCTCTGCACTCTCTTTTACATAAACAGTTTCATCTTTTACTTCATCTGCCCTGTCCTTTATTTTTAATATTTTTTCAGCAATATCATTTGTACCTGTTGATCCCTCACTATTTGCTTTCGATATCTCATTAATTGATTCAGACACAGTTTTCATAGATGCAAGAAGTTCTTGGGAAGTAGAACTAAAATCTGTTACCAGATTACTAATATACAATGCATCTTTATTATAACTTTCACCTACTATAACAGAATCCTTATAACTTTTAACTACCTTAGTTTCAATATAATCCAATGTACATTTTGAAGCATCTGAAAGATTATTTACAGCTTCAAATACTATATCAATAGTATCCTGTATTTGTTTTACAGCTTCACTGGAACTTTCTGCTAATTTTCCAATTTCTTCGGCAACTATTGAAAATCCTTTTCCAGCTTCACCTGCTCTAACTGATTCAATCGATGCATTTAAAGCCAAAAGGTTGGTTTGTGAAGATATTTCAAAAATGGTTTCAGATAAAGCTCTGATTTTTTCAACCTTCTTTGTCTTTTCAAGTGCGGCATCCATAACTATTTTAATATTTAAACGTGTTTTATTAGCATCTTCTTGAAGTTTAACGGAATCATCCTTTAAAGCAAGAGCTTTTTTACTAATTTCCTCTGCAGATTCTGCACCATCTTGTGCTTTATCTGCAATAGTTCCAACTACAGATTCAATTTCACAAGAAGATGAATTTATTTCTTCTGTAGAAGCTGCTGTTTCTTCCATTCCTGCAGATAATTGTTCTACTGTTGCTGATATGCCTTCAAGTTCAACTGTAAGTTCTTTAATATCTTTATTTGATATTGCCAGTGCCTTATTTACATTTTCAGTTTCATTTATTATAGAAATAACAATATCCTTCATAGAATTTTGCATTGAATTAATTGCATTACCTAATTGTCCAAATTCATCTTTTGAATCTACTTTTAAAGGTTCTATAGACAAATTTCCATTAGAAATTTCCTCTAAAGCTATAATGCCTCTAGTTAACTGTGTTCTCATCATAGATGAAAAAAATACAGCAATAAATGTTGCAATTAGAAAACTGATTAGAAAAATAATACCCATAATAAGTTTTGATTGAATACTTGCCAATTTGCTGCTATTTAATGAATCAGCAGTTATTTTATTTATTTCATTATCTAACTTGCCCTGAATATTTTTGCATACATCCATATATCCTTTTCCATCGCCAAGTCTATCCCTAGCTATTTCGATCTTGCCTGTTTTTACAAGCTGAATTTGAGAATCAAAATGTTTATTTATAACTTCAATATTAGGAATTTCCTCATTTTTCATTATAACTGTTAAGCTATCATATTGAGCACAGTACTTTTGAATTTCATTTATTTCATTCTCCAAATTTTTACGACTTGAACTATATGTTTCTAAGTATTTTGCATCTCCATTGCTGGCAATATAGCCACGAACTCCTGATTCCTCATCAATTAGTTCGTTATTAATCTCCTTATTTATTTTATCTATCGGAACTACATTATTTATTATTTTATTCTGAATAGTTTCCATATGGCTAAAATTGTAATAAGCACAAACAGTAGTAATTAACATCATTATTAAAATAATACCGAAACCAATTAAAAACTTTACTCTTATTTTAGCATTCTTGAACAACACAATTCCCCCTAACGGATTTTATAATACAATTATTCTGTAATAATTATTTTATATTCTCAATATTTTATTTTGTAACAATTTTATTATCAATCCATATATACTTTCCATCATTAATTGGAGTAGTAAAATTGCTGCTATCTGGAGCCTGACCATTAGAAAGAACGCTGGCAAGATTAAAAATTGCTTTTCCTTGATTTTTGGCATCATTAAGCACTGTACCAAGGAGAGTACCAGCCTTTTCAGCATTAGCAGCACCATCGGTATCATCGACACCAACAACAGGTATATATTTTCCATTATTAAAATAGCCTTTACTCTTAAGTGCATCTATAGCACCTAATGCCATATCATCATTATTGGCAATTACACAATCAATATTATCATTTTGAACTGCAAGAATATTTGCCATTTTCTCTTCAGCTTCCTCACGATCCCACATAGCAGTATCCTGTGCTACATTTTGAACTTTAAAGCCTGCATCTTCTATAGTTTTAACAGAATATTTAGTACGTGCAATTGCATCTGGATGGTCTGTCTTGCCTTCCAGCATTACATATCGTATAGTTCCATTTTTAGCAGGATTGCTTTTAAAGTAATTTACAAGCATTTGACCCTGAAAAATGCCAGATTGTTCACTTCTTGATCCTACATAATACACTTTATCCCATTTTTCAAGATCCTCTGCTGATGGTTCCGTATTGAAAAAAATTACGGGTATATTTGCTTTTTTTGCTTTTTCTATAATTGAAGATGCTCCATTAGTATCAACAAGATTCACAGCTAAAACATTAACTTTACTTTTAATAAGAATATCAACTTTCTCATTCTCAGTTTTTTGTGAACCATTTCCATTCCATATGTCAACCTCAACTTTATTTTGTGCCATATCATAAAATTGATTACGTACTGATGTCAGGAAAGTATCGTCAAATCTGGCTACTACTACCCCCACAATCGGTTTATTTCTTTTATTCGTTTTATATTGACATCCCATAAGGAAACAAATAATTATTAAAAAATTTATAATAATTACTTTTATGTGTTTATTCATTTTTTACCCCCTATTCATAATTTTAAATATTTTCAAACATATCCACTAATATTTATTAGCTATTTAATATTACTGCCTCCAATCTTATAATTATAAATAAATTAAAAGCCAATAATCAGTTATTAAACTAACTATTGGCAGGGTGCACTACTAACTCTAAATTCTCAAAGTGCCCATATAAAGAGAATTTTTCATAGTTTCCAAAATTAAATTTTGCAATATTATTAAATCTATTGCTATTTTTATTTAAATTATTACAAATATTTTACTACCAAATAAAAATAAAGTCAATAAATGTTTTATTTTTGATATAATTGTAATTTTTGTATTTATACTACAAAAGTATATAATTCTAAAATTTTTTAAGTACTAGACTTATGAACACTTATAGGTTTATTACATTTTCATGCTCATATATAGTATACTTATGTGTATAAAAGTACTCCAACTATGCAAAACACAAAATAAGAGTTATCAGTAATTTTTAGCTTAAATAAATTATAGAGGTGATTAAAAGCTATGAATGAAACAATAAATACAAATAACAATTATAATGTAGATATTCCTGATACCATGTTTGAAGAGTGGCAAAGTATAGTAGATCTTATCGCTCGTATTGCAAAAGTCCGTGCGACCCTTATTATGAGAGTACAGAACGAAGAAATACAAGTGTTCGTAGCCAGCAAAACTAAAAATAATCCTTATCAAACGGGTAAAAAAGAATATCTCTTAAATTCTGGACTTTATTGCGAAACGGTAATCAATAAAGGTAAAATGCTTTTAGTACCCAATGCATCAAAATCAAATAAATGGCGAAATAATCCTGATATGAAACTCAATATGAAGTGCTATTTAGGATTTCCCATCAAACTACCAAACGGTAATTTCTTTGGAACAATTTGTATGCTTGATGACAAGGAAAACCACTTTTCACAAGATATAAAGGATTTTATGGAGAAAATGCGCAACTTGATTGAATCTTATTTAAATCTGCTGTACTTAAGTATCACTGATCAGCTAACAGGTTTATATAATCGTACTTATCTTAATATAAAAGCAGCTAAAGAAATAAAAAGAGCAGACCTCAACAAAAAGCCTATTACAATACTATTATTGGATATAGATCATTTTAAAAAAATAAATGATACCTTCGGTCATCTAGCTGGTGATGAAGTGTTGAAAAATTTTGCTAAGATTATAACTTCTTCTTTGCAAACTACAGATACAGCTTTCAGGTTCGGTGGAGATGAATTTATTGTACTAATGCCAAATACAGCTATTAAAGACGCAGTAATCGAAGCAGAAAATTTACGTTTAAAAGTAGAAAGCAGTCAAATCTTGCCTGATCTAAAAATAACAACCAGTATTGGAGCTACAGAAAGGATTTGTGGTGAATCTTTAGATCAATGGTTTATGAGAGTGGACAAGTCTCTCTATAAGGCCAAATATGGCTGCCGAAATCAAGTCAACTTATCATAAGTGTAGTAAAAAAATTAGTAATGTTTTCATCACAAGTATAATTTTACCCATCACTTTTAAACAAGTGATGGGTTTTTGAATAATCTGTTATCAATTTTGAGAAATAAATAATTATCCTAAAAATAGTTTTAAATCATCCTCAACAGTTCCAATTCCTGCTATTCCAAAATTATTAACTAATACTTTAGCCACATTTGGCGATAGGAAAGCTGGAAGTGTTGGTCCTAAGTGAATGTTTTTTACTCCAAGATATAATAATGATAATAATACTATTACAGCTTTTTGCTCATACCATGCTATATTATAGGATATTGGAAGTTTATTTACATCATCAAGTCCAAACACTTCCTTAAGCTTTAATGCAATAACTACTAATGAATATGAATCATTACATTGTCCTGCATCAAGTACTCTTGGAATTCCACCGATATCGCCAAGATTCAATTTATTATATTTGTATTTTGCACATCCTGCAGTTAATATAACCGTATCCTTTGGAAGCTTCTCTGCAAATTCAGTATAGTAGTTTCTTGATTTTGCCCTACCATCACAACCAGCCATTACAAAGAATCTCTTTATAGCACCAGTTTTAACTGCATCTACGACCTTATCTGCAAGTGCTAATACTTGATTATGAGCAAATCCACCAACAATTTCTCCCTTTTCTATTTCAGTTGGAGCTTTGCATTTTTTAGCAACAGCAATTATTTCTGAGAAATCCTTGTTTCCATTTTCATCTGCTGAAATGTGCTTACAACCCGTTATACCTGTTGCTCCTGTTGTAAATAATCTATTTTTATATGAATCTTTTGGAGGAATTACACAGTTTGTAGTCATTAGAATTGCTCCATTGAACTTTTCAAATTCTTCTCCTTGTTTCCACCATGCATTTCCATAGTTTCCTGCAAAGTTATCATATTTCTTGAAGGCTGGGTAATACTGTCCCGCAAGCATTTCACCATGAGTATAAACATCTACTCCTGTTCCTTTTGTCTGCTCTAATAACATTTCAAGATCTTTTAAATCATGACCGGAAATTAATATTCCAGGATTGTTTCTAACTCCAATATTAACTTTTGTAATTTCAGGATTTCCATAAGTTTCTGTATTTGCTTTATCAAGTAAAGCCATACCAGTCACACCATATTTTCCTGTTTCTAATGTAAGTGCAACTAAATCATCTACTGACAGTGAATCATCCAACGTAGCAGCTAAAGCTTTAGCAATAAATCCATGAACCTCTAAGTCATTATATCCTAAGTTCATAGCATGCTTCATATACGCTGATAAGCCTTTTAGCCCATATATTATAAGTTCTCTTAAGCTTCTTACATCCTCATTTTCAGTTGATAATACCCCAACTTGTTCAGCCTTTGCATCAAAATCACTTACATTGTCAGATGACCATACTGCAGCATCAGAAATGCTGATTTTACTTGATGCTTGTCCACCATCTTTTATAACTTTTGTTTTTATTTCTTCTCTTATTTTTAAAGTTTCTTTTACTCTATCTAAAATTGCTTCTCTATCAAAGTTAGCATTAGTAATTGTAAAAAATAAGTTTTCAGTTATAAATTTATCCACATTATCATCAACTACTCCAACTTTTCTTCCTTCATTGCTCACTATCGCTAATCCCTTAGTTACATAAACCAATAGATCTTGAGCTTTAGCTACATCTTTGGTTTTACCGCACACACCTCTTACAGTACATCCCTTTCCCCCTGCAGTTTCTTGACATTGAAAACAAAACATATTTGACATAATGTACCTCCCAATTACTTATTTTACATTTGTTTTTTCTATGTGATTATTATATTATATTTATTATTACAATTCAGTATCTGAGGATACGAAAAGGATGGTTTTAAAATGATAGAAAAATATATTGATATAATTGAAAATTCACCTCTATTTAATGGAATAAAAAGAAATGAGGTTATTTTACTGTTACACTGTTTAACTGCTCAAATACACAGTTTTGGCAAAAATGAATGTATTGTTAATTCAGGTGAATCTGTCCACAAATTTGGCCTAGTTTTAGAAGGTGAAGCTATAATAGTAAAAGAAAGTGCCGAAGGAAATAGAGTTATTATGAACGTAGTAAAAAAAGGAGGATTATTTGGTGAAATGTTTGTATTCTCAAGTCATAAAAAATGGCCAGTGACAGTCATATCACAATCATCTTGTAAGGTTTTGTTTCTTACAAACGCAGATCTTATAGCTAGATGTAAAAATAACTGCTCCTGGCATGTTTCACTTCTCCAAAATTTTATGAAAATAATATCAGATAAGGGTTTAATGTTAAATAAGAAGGTGGAATACCTTTCAATTAAAAGTATACGTGGTAAAATTTGTTCATATTTGTTGGATCAATATCAAAATACCAAAAATAGCACTATAATTTTATCCTTAAAGCGAAATGAACTTGCTGATTTTTTAAATGTATCCAGACCATCTATGTCAAGGGAAATGTGCAAAATGAGAGACGAGGGTATAATTGATTTTCACTTATCAACTTTCAGAATAAAGGATATTGAAGCATTAGCAAACTTTTGCGAATAAAAAAGGAAATATTTTATCGTAGTTACTTCATATTATAATTTGGATATTTCTTTTTATAATTTTAAAAAACTATTGACCTAAAGTTAACTCTAGGTTTTATAATTATTATGAAATATTAAAATCAATCAGTATTTTTCAAAAAGGAGCGATTAAGTATGGAAAAATCAAAAGTTTATTTTACTGATTTCCGAGCAAAACTTGGAGAAGGTTTACCAGCTAAATTAAAAAGACTTATTAAAAAGGCAGATATCAGCCAAATTGACATGAATAATAAATTTGTTGCTATAAAAATGCACTTCGGTGAACTTGGCAACTTAGGTTATCTTAGACCAAATTATGCAAAAGCAGTAGTAGATGTAGTAAAAAAATTAGGAGGAAAGCCCTTTCTAACTGACTGCAATACACTTTATCCTGGTAGCCGCAAAAATGCACTTGAACATCTGGAATGTGCCTGGGAAAACGGTTTTACTCCTCTTACAGTTGGATGCCCAATTATTATAGGTGATGGATTAAAAGGAACCGATGACATCACAGTACCTGTAATAAATGGTGAATATATAAAAGAGGCCAAAATTGGTCATGCAATCATGGATGCTGATGTATTTATCAGCCTAACTCACTTCAAAGGTCATGAAATGGCTGGCTTTGGTGGTACTATCAAAAATATTGGTATGGGTTGTGGCTCTCGTGCTGGAAAAAAAGATCAGCATATTAACGGAAAACCTCATATAATAGAGGAAAAATGCCAGGGATGTAGAAGATGCCAGCGTGAATGTGCTAATAATGGTTTATCGTTTGATGATGTAAAAAAGAAGATGACTATCAATACAGAAAATTGTGTTGGCTGCGGCCGCTGCTTAGGTGCATGTAATTTTGATGCAATTGAATTTGCAAACTGGTCAGCCAGTAGAGAGCTGAACTGCCGCATGGCAGAATATGCTAAGGCAGTAGTAGATGGTCGTCCTTGCTTCCATATTTCTCTTGTGGTAGATGTTTCACCTAATTGTGACTGTCACCCTGAAAATGACACACCAATTCTTCCAAACCTTGGTATGTTCGCTTCCTTCGATCCTCTAGCACTTGATCAAGCATGTGTGGATGCTTGTATGGCAGCTGCGCCTCTACAAAACAGTCAGTTATCTGACAACATGGCAAAACCCAACTTTCAAGATCATCACGATCACTTTGCCAATTCAACGCCAGAATCGGAATGGCACACCTGCCTTGAACACTCAGAAAAAATAGGTTTGGGTACCAGAAAATATGAACTGATTGTTATAAAATAATCTTAAATACATATAAAGATTATTACATACTTGAAAAATTAAAACTAAAAAAATTATTAAACAAAATAGCGCCCAGTTAAAACTAGGTGTTATTTTGATTTTTTATTTTATTAAAATACGTTGACCTTGAATTAATACAGTTTTAAAGGAAACTGGAATGCCAATAAAAGAAATAAAGCAATTTATAGATTGGTGTCTTGAGGGTAATGCTACTCTCAAAAATCGTCTTGAAATTTTCATTGAACACAAAAAGAAAGTTGCTGACCAAATTAGATTACTAGAAAAACATATGAAAAAAATCGACTATAAAATCTGGTATTACAAAACGTCAGTAGCTGCCGGGACTGAAGCGATCCATAGCGGTCAAGAATGCAAATTACCCGAAATAACTGCAGAAGAATGAGGTACATGATATGCATATTTGAATATTAATCGTTTTTTAAATGATAACCATTAGGAATAGTGTCAATGATATCAAAAAAATTGTTGACTATGCCACAAATTGTTTGACTCATCAAGAAACTCGGTTATAGAACAAACATCTTCTAGCAAATATATTTTAATATTAACTAACTCTGTAATTTACCTATAAGTTAAATTCTCTATATAATTTCCACTTATAATCCTCAAATTTATATATACTCACATTATCAAATAAGCATTGAAAATTACAAGGATACTTATTTACGTAATTAAATACCTTTCGATATAAAAGAGGTGTCATTCTCGTTGCCAGGGTCACATGAAATGTCTTATCTTTGCCTTCTTTTTTCTTAAATTTTATATAAGATACTGAGCCCATTTTATCAATAAGTCTATCGTGCATATTCTTGCCTTCTCTAGACATCTTTACTTTCATATAAACTACCCTATTATCAAAATGATCATAGCCTTCTATGTTAAAAGCTTCAGGTTTTTCGTCTTTCTTAAAATCTGCTATAGCATTTTCAAGTTCTGTGATATCTCCTTCATATTCAAAAGGAGCTTTAATAGTAAAATGTGCTGGCAGTTTAGACGATTTTGTCTCAAATTTTGTCCATAATTCTTTTCTCATGTTATTATTGAAATCTCCTGCTTTTCCTTTAACTACACATACAATTACATACCTCATATTTCATAATTCCTCTTTCCATCTGATATAATTAATCTCTAAAATCTAATTATTTAAGGATTAAGATGTTATAAATTAAGTTTATGAAATTCTCAAGAAAATATTATTTTTTCTATCTGCTTTTACTCCAATCCTCTAAGAATGTTTTAAGACTGTGTTCCACTTCAACTATAAATCCTTCTATTTTACTGCCTTCCTTTTTATTTAAATATATGTTTAATTCATCTTTATCCAAGATGGAAATTTCTTCATTACTTTATCATAATATATTTATGTATTCAAATTCAACTATTTCATGAATCAAATATATTTGAGAATATAATTGCCACCCAAAAATAATTTATGGTGGCAAATGGTATTTATTGAGTTATTAAATCTATCTTAAATGGCTTATTTCCTAAATAGTTTAACCACAGCTTCTACATGCCTTGTTGCTGCAATTCTGATGGCCATCGGGCTAGTACTCCCTCATTTTTCGATATCTACTTTAGTAAATATAAAAGCTCTTAAGATGAAAGCTCTCACTGAGGGTTTTTAATCTACTCTATTAATCGGCTGTCCTTTAGAAAAAGCTCTGATATTATCTTGGATCAATAAAACTAAGCGTTGTCTTGTTTCTAATCCCCGCCATCCCATGTGCGGAGTAATGATAACATTATCCATTGTATATAATGGACTAGCATCATCTAATGGTTCTACTTCTTGCACATCTAATCCCGCACCTGCAATTACATTATTTTGCAATGCGTCAATCAATGCTTTTTCATCAACCAATGCTCCCCGTGCAGTATTGACTAAATATGCTGTCGGTTTCATCATTGCTAAAGTTTCTTTATTCATCATATGTCTTGTTGATTCGTTTAAAGGACAATTAAGAGAAATAAAATCACTTTGCATGAATACTTCCTCTTTTGTTGTAAAGTGAATATTCTCAACATCTTCTCTTGGAGTTCTAGTCGATACTAAAATTTTCATTCCCAGTGCTTGTGCTACTTTAATTATTTCTTTTGCAATATTTCCATAACCGATAACTCCTAATGTTTTGCCATTTAATTCAACATGGTCAACCATTAAGTGCTTATGGAAATTATCGTGATTACCTTCCGAAAGCATACGAATCTGTTTTTGCATTGAGCTTGCCAGGTTTAAAATCAAAAGGATCGCTGTATGTGCCACTCGTTCACTGCTATACGCAGGGATGTTGCATAACATGATTCCTTTTTCGCGTACCGCATTCAAATCTATATTATTATATCCGGTTCCGGCTTCACAAATCATCTTTACACTATCAGGAAATTTTCTAATAATGTCACCTGTGATTTTCATTTCTTTCGTTACAACGATTGTAAAACCGTCAACTCGCTCCAAAATTTTATCTTCAGACGTTTCATCATAGATTACCACTTCAGATGCAATTTGTGAGTAATCAATGTTTCCATCATAATTTACCAAGCTGGCATTTAATACCACAGTTTTATCATTCATAATTTTATCTCCTTCATGTCATCTATATTTTTACCTATTTTTTTTAAGGAGGAAAAAAGCAGATTTTTAACCTGTTTTTTACCTCAAAATCGTTCTCAACCCATAAAATCTTGTGGTCGAATCCTACATTTTGCTTCCCGAACTACAACGCTTCAGCAGCACCACACTCTCCACATGGCACGAGAGGATAGGAAGTACGTCAAATGACAACTCTTGTTTGTGGGAATATATCCACCGACAAACTGAATTTTTCCAGTGACTTATAGTTTTCTAATAGTTATGTGAATAAAAATCAATTATTGGCACGCCTTTATGTATCAAGTAATTTCCGACTGCTTTTTCAATATCACCTCGATTATATCCCTTCGGTATATTGGACAACGGAAACACTAATACAAATGAAGTGTCCCAGTACTCTCCTAATTGGTGGATTAAAATTCCAGATGAAGTATATTTCCACACCAACTCATTTTTTCTTTTATAAGGATTATATCTCCATTCTTTCTTGTCATATTCATTTTCGTTTAGTGGTATATCAAAATTTATATCATTGCTCGTTGCTACAACACCTAAATGCCCACTATTAGTAAACTTCATCCAAACAATATCAGCTACGGAAACTAATTCGTTGTTTCGTTTAATCTCTTTATAATCAATTTGCAACGGATTGTATTTATTAGAATCTTTCGTTTTAACCACGATACTAATTTTTTCGAGAAAATCATTAGTGTAGTTGATGATATCATATATATCTACTATTGGAAGAGAATATTGCTCTTTAGCTTTATCTAATCTATATGTATTTTTGTAATGAACTGAACATCTATAATCTCCTTTCACACCAATAGGTGGTGTATCAGGAAAGCTCTGAAAAAAACGATGCATTTTTTCAATCATTATTACCCCCGTAAATCCACACTTTCGAACTATTTCAATTAGTATTAAAGGCTAAATGTTTTTCTACCTAACAATACACCATTACAATTTCTTCGGCAGCTTAATATCAAATTTACCACCTAATGCGGCTGCACTTATTCCAACAGCTGTGAGTACAACAAGACTTGCTACACCAAGTGTCCTCCAATTATATTCTTTCTTTTCTGAGTCTTTTTTATCAGCCATACGAGCAGTTTCCATTTCCTGTTCTCGTATCTCTGTATCTTTTTTATCCACCAGATGGGAAATTTCCATCTCACGATCAATGATTTCTTTTTGCTGTTCCTGTGTCAAATTAGGATTATCAAGGCACTTACTTAAATCAGAACGTACTTTATCAGCAAATACAATATACTCTTTTCTGCTTTCATGTAAACCTTCAAGTTCTTTATTTAAGATACCATACACTTGATTTGTACTGTCATCATCACTTGCAATAATCTTTTCAAGAATTCCTTTGTACTCAACCATTGAAGACTGAATCAGCTTTGCAAGTTCAGGAAACTGTGCAAGAACCTGCTGTGCCACTTCTGGACGCAACTCATTCAGTTTTGAAGCATAACTCAGTACATCATTTTTTGATAAATTTTTGAAATCAGACCTCTCCATAAGTGATAGGAATTGTTTTTCTACATCTGTATATTCCATAAATAACCCCCATTAGTGTGCTATCTTTATACCTTTATTTGTATCCAAGTCAAACCCTATTTGCCAAAATCCCATATCAAGCATTTTCATCTGCGGGTATGGCAAATCGCAAACCGTCATGCTCTTCCTTACAGACTCTAATCTATCTGCATTCTTCTCATAAAAATCGACAAGCTGTAAGACTGACTTGATATTATAATTGCCTGTTGCTATCTTCTGATTTTTAATACCAGATATAAAATACCTATCATAAGCCGGAACACATCCCATCGTTCCCATAAGAATTTTTGTGATGAGTGTGTAGGACAGTTGCTTCTTCAAGTCTTGCTCCTTTACTTCTCTACGAATTTTATCGTAGTATTCAATTATGAAGGCATTTATCTCCACAAGCAGATTCTGATTACCTTCCTTCTTGAATTCAGTGCATTCAATTCCCATCAGTGGATCATATTTCGGTTTTAACAATTCCTGGACAACAGGAATATGTACTTTATAATCCTTTTGCAATAAAAATGACGATCCTCTATACATTCCCCAACTTGCAAGATAAAAAGCAAGATGAAGACTTAAGTAATCGATATCAGCATCTTCCTTACCACGTGCATTATAAAAATGAGAATAGCAATATTCCCAAGAACGGTACCTTCCATTTTTATCCTGTTTTAAATAATTATAAAAGCTTGTAGATGAATTGATAATCAAATCCACCGTATCCATAGTAAATCACCACCTATTCATTTCCTGCCTTAATACAATCTCCATCTGGGAATCTAAAAGACAGCTCAAATGTAACTTCCATCACATCTGCTATTTGCTTCATCTCTTCGAGTGAAACAGTACCTCGTTTCAATTTTTTATTAAAGTTCTGAGGTGTCTGACCAATACGTCTACTAAGTTCTGCAATACTAATATTCTTTTTCTCACACAATGCTCTTATCATATCTGATGTTATCATGACATTCCTCCATTATCTACCTCTAATTATAAACCGTTTGGTTGATAAATACAATGTACTATTGTAAAAATTTACAGAACGTTAAAAGCACTATGTAATTATCTTTAACCTACACAGTGCCTTATTTTCGATACTTTTATCTTTCTACATCCACGCTTGTGCCTGACTTAAATTCCACCATGAATTTCTCCTCATAAACCGTTACCTTTTCAACCATTCGCCTCACAAAGGATTCATCATATTCTTCTATCTGCTCCATCTGCTCTGCAAGGAACTCCTGCATCTCAGCAATTTGATGTATAATCAAGTAACCAATTGCTACTCGGTTTTATGAAAAAGAGTATAACCCTATCTGTCATTGACCATTCTCTTTTCCCATTATAAATTATTATAATCGAATATCTCTTTCTACATAATTGATTAGTGTTCTATTTCTATCATCCTCATCGAATCCAGTAATAAACTCTTGAACCCTTGGGTCACTCCAACAATTATCAATTTTATTTTCCCATACTTCTGTAAAATCTTCATTGATTATATTGCCTATAATAAATGGTGCCATTCCATCAATACGAATATCCCCATTTGGTCTAATCACTGCTCCAGAACGTGGCCTTCTAGCATGATTCTGCAAACCATGTTTTACACTATTTGTTGACTTAACGCGCATACGTCCTTTGTAACGAATACGATTTTCCTCAAGTTTATCACTCAAAATCTTTCTATCTGAACCTGATAAGAGCATATCTAGATTATCACTTGACCTACCACTGAGCGAAATTCCACCAACCATAATACTAGATGCACCTAGTGAATACGCCAACGCACACATATCGTCGATATCCTTTAGGTTATAAGGAGTTACACAATGTGCTATCTTTAGAGGTATTCCATTATTAGAAATAGCAGTTGCACCTTTAATTGCTCTTTCCCAACTTCCTTCTGTTTGACGAAACAAATCATGATACTTCGATGTAGCACCATCTATGGAAACTTGAAACCAATGGTATTGATACTTTTTAAATTTTTTTACCATATCTTCAGTCAACAAGTATCCATTGGTCATTACAAGAAATATTGTACCATCATCATGTAAAATATCCATAATTTCAAACAAACTATCCCCTAAAAGCAAGGGTTCTCCTCCTGAAAGAAGACATTCAAAGACTCCACCATGTTCAACAATATACTTCGAAAATGCAGTCCACTTGTCTGGTGTCATTACATCCAACCCGGTATTTATTCCAGAATTATTATAGCAGTGCTTGCAAAACGCATTACACCTAGATGTTAATTCAAAATGTAACGATGAAAGAGGATATATATCGGAGTCAGAATAGAAACCCTTTTTTTTCAGTGCTTCATTAATTATATCTTCGTCTTGCAAATTCATTTTTCTTAATATATTAAGATATCTTCTACGGTTTTCCATATTACTTTCCTCCCAAATCAACTCAGATTAATCTGAGAACAACTTTCTGTTGTTTCGTCCCAATTATTTCTCAATTCAGTAATAAATGTATCTTCATCCTCCCATTCAGCAAGTCTTGGATTATATGTGCAATACCACGGTTTTTCATATATATTTTCGCTTAGTGAATTCGGTCTACAATCAAAACAAGCATATCTATACTCACATTCAGAGCATTCGTTAACTTTATCTTTAGTAAAATACCGTATATTGTCATCTAAAATAATCTGCTTATGTTCATCTATTACACAATGTTTCATCCGTCTCTCCATTACACAAGGAAACACTTCCATATTAGCCGAAATGTATATTTTATCACGAAAACAATTATGTCCTGAAATTAATCTTTTGCAAAATGTTCTTTTTATAGGTTTTTGGAATGACTTCTTTGTAATAAGTTTTTTCTTTATCAGTTCATCTGATAATAAATTAAAATTTGCACGACCTGACATTCTCACAACATCTTTTTCCTCACTAAGAGTATATAGATCATTTGTTTTTTCACCCAATTCAATATTCTTCATCAAAACATTACAAACTCTGTATGATATTCCATGCCTTTTTAATTCTTCTATTGTTTTATTAGTTCTTTCCAAAGAACCCTTAATTCCTGTAACCAAATCATGCATTTCTGGATTATAAGAATACACTGATAGTGCAATATGAATATTATTTTCAGCCAAATAATTAAACCACATTTCAGGAACTAATGTTCCGTTAGTGAATATTTCTATGTATTCAAATTTGCCGACAGTGTAGCTAAGCATATTTCTAAGTACTGTTTTATCACAAAATGGTTCACCACCAATTATTTGTATTTTAGGTACCTCCATCTCAAGCAAAATATCAATAACTTGCTTAAATTGTGATAACGACATAATGTTATCGCAACGAATATCCGATTCATTGTAGCAATGAATACATCTCAAGTTACATTTACTTGTAATTTCAATCCAAGCAAACTTACTGTATTTTATACATAATTTTTATGCCATATTATAATTAAAATCCTTTCCACCAAAAGATGGAAATTAATTTTCTAGACTATTAAGCCAAGCCTTAGTTTCTTTCATTCTGTAAGAGTTTCCATTCATGTTAACAACATAAGATTTATGAGTTAACCTATCGGTCATTGCTGCAGTCATCACAGGATCACCAAATATTTCACCCCACCTATCAAAAGAAAGGTTAGTGGTAATTATTGTGGATTTTTGACCAGCTCTTAAAGAAATGTGAGTAAATAGGAGCTCCGCCCCCTCTTTATCAGAAGAGATGTATCCGAATTCATCCAAAATAACTAAATCATATTTAGAAAGTTTGTTTTGATAACATCTTAAATTTTTTGCTGATTTTAATTCTTTTAATTGTGTAATAAAAAGAGGTACATTTGTAAATAATACTTTATATCCTTCTAAACATGCCTTTATTCCTAAAGCAATGGCAATGTGAGTTTTTCCAGTTCCACAATTTCCAGAAAAAATTACATTCTGTCCGTCTTTTATGAATTTTAGGCTACTAAGATGCTTCAGTTTTAATTGGGCATCTGCTGGCAAATCCTCAATGGATATATCTTCTAAATACTTCTTATATGGAAAATTAGCTGTTCTAATTCTGCTTTGAGTTAAGTTATAGTTTCTTATATCGCATTCTTTTTGAAGGAGCCCATACAAGAACTCCTCATAACTAAGGTTACTAGTATTAGCATCCTCAATTGCTAGTTCAATATCACTTTTTATAACCCCTAGTTTCATTATTTCAGCGTATGTTTTGATATCACTAATAAATGAATTCTTAGAATCCATGATTATTCACTCCCTCATTAGTTTAAAAGACTATTGAAATCTTTTAGAATATTAAGTGAATTGTTCATAATTTCATCATTATGATCTTCTAAATATATAATTTTAGGATCATCTTTTCTTGAACAAATAAATTCAATTTTATCAACACTAATATTAGTTGGACATACTTCTTGTAGATTTTTTATTGCATTATCAACAGAGACAAGCCCGTAATTACCAACTAATTCAATAAGCTTTACAAACTCTCGTTCATTGTTGTTAAAATATTTAGAGTAAATCTCTTTCAGGGTGGTATCCATTTGATTAAAGGCTGTGCTATTAACCAATGCCTTCGGCTTTCTAAAAAGTGTTTTAGCATAATGAGTAATATCTATATGCCATAGGTTAAGACCATAAACCTTATCATGTCTAGCTATCTCTTCTTGATTATAAAACACTAGAATTTTAGTAGTATATACCTTACAACGTACCATTGTACCAACATAATCATCTGGTACTGAGTAGTAACAGGAATCTACCATAATAGTTGAGTATTTGTTTACTCTTAGGTCCGAAATAGTAGCTGTTTCGTATAAAGGCATATCTGGTAATAAGTACTCTCGTTCTTCGTCTAATAATTGAAACGGTGACTTATTAGAATTGGATAAGGTTTTTGAATTTAATTTATTTAGCACTTCATCAAGGTAGGCGTTAGCCTCATTTAATGAGGTAAATGTGCGTTCTCCTGAAAATGCTTTCCTTCTTATAAATTCAACACTTCTCTCAACATGCCCCTTTTCATTGCCACTATAAGCATTACAAAACCTAAATCTAAATTTATAATATAGCGATAGCTTTAGAAGTGCCTCTGTTGGCTCTTTTTCTGTATGCCCTACAAACTTTGCTACCGCAACTCTAGTATTATCATATACAACTGTTCTATGATTACCTTTGATATGCTTAAAAAATGAGGCATGAGCTTCTAAAAAACATCCTGTATTCTGCTTTGGAAATAACCTAGCCCACCTGTAATTGCTATAAGCTGCTGTAAATACTGCTAATTGAAATTCCTTTATACTACCATCATTCCTTTTAAATTTAACTACCCCAAAATCAAATTCTACAATATCTCCTGGAGCATATTCTTGACGTATATACGCTTCGCGTTTTTTTCTTTCTATGCTGTTTACAGCATTTACTACAGACGGATAACTAACGCTATATCCTTCTTCAAGCAAAGTTTCATACATATCTATTTTTTTCTTCTGTTGTTTAGATAATCCACTTAGACGCTTTTGCTCATTTTCTTTTAAAAATTGCTCGAGTCTTTCTATAACCTCATCGGTTAAAGCCTTTTTCACTCTTGGGGATGAAATATATTTAGGTTTAGCTGTTATATCATTGATAATATTTATTTTGTCTATTTCAGCCAAGTCATGATTAATTTCAATCAACTTATTTTCATAATCTTTAACATATTTTCTTATGGTTTCTCTGCATATTCCCGTTTCTTTGCTTATCTGTCTTTGAGATTTACCTTCTCTGATATGTTTTAATATAATGTCCTGTTTTTCATTCAAGTTTATCACCCTTTGCACTTCCTCTTATACCCAACATTATTACCTAAATATTGTTTGTATAAAAGGTTTGGAAAATACTAGTGGGCAGGTTTTTAATTATAATTTGGTACAGTTATAGTTTACACAATACACTTACACCTTGAGCGGTCCTCTTTTATTTCATCTATTTGATGTGTTTCCGGTAATTCTGACATCTTAATTAATCCTTGAGCAACAAAACTATCAAGAACTTTTTTTAACTCCTCATCTACAGAGTCCACTCTTATTTGACCTTTATTAATTTGATTAACCTTTTCAGCCAATACTTTGTTAATGCTATATAACTTCGATTCATTCAAGTCATAAATACAGCTTTTTACTTTGCCATTTACAATGTATACACCATTATTTAATGTATAGTACATTTTAACACCCTTTCTAGTTTTATAATAAAATAGGCGTGGCTTTTTAGCCACGCTTTTATAGCTATCGCTTTTGAAGCGGTAGCTTGCATTCTGAATCATTCAGTATAATTATCACTTTTAAGTTAATTTATTACACTTAAACCAAACGCGAAAGCATTCAGAATGCTATCGCATTTTAAAGTTCATAAGTTATACCATGAACTCCTTCATATTTCTTAGGTTTCATTAGTCCACCACATTTTTCACAAGTAAAAGTGGGCGGTTCTAATATATCCCCATCATCCATAATATCAAAATATTGTACTACTCCTTCTGGAATCAGTTCTTCTTCTCCACATTCAGTGCATACATATTGTATTGATTCTTCTAACTCTTTACTCTTATCACTTTTAGCTTTAAATTTTGCTCTTTGCTTATCTCTTATCTTTTTGTTCTTTTTTCCCATTATACTTTCCATCCTTATTTATATATATAGTGGTTCCATTTTATCATGAATTAGTCCTTTTATCACCCCATATGTATGCATCAATTCTTCAAGTTTCCTTTTATTATCATCTAAAATTTTCTTTCTCAATTTTTCTCTAATACTTTCGCCTTCATAAACTATATCATAGAAACGCATTTGTGCTCCGCACTTATCGCATTCAAGCGCATCTACTCCAAAATACTTAAGTATTCTATACTTCCATTTTCTTAATTTTCTTTTCGTTTCTAATATTGCCTCCCTCATTAATTTAAAAAACCTTTCTCTATGTTTTTTACTTTTTGCATATATTCCATAATATCTTATCATCTTGAACCCTTTTTCAGGAATATGTCTTATTAATTTTCCTATAAAATCTATAACATCCAATGTTTCTTCTACTCTTTTACCATCTTCATGTCTTTCATAATAGAACGTAACTTTTTTTCCATCATACTTAATTATTCTCGATTCTGCAATAGCCGGTCTTGCTGCATATCTTCCCACATATTTTAAAGCAGCTTCTGCTGTTTTAACTATACCTTTTGCATATACATAAAATCCTTCTTTTGTATTCTTATATATTTTATTTTTTAATTCTCTGAACCACTTCTTCTTATTTATCATTTTTAATTCTAACTCGTCTAAAAGAAGCTTTTGCCACCTTTTTCTTAATGCTTCATAACTTATATAGTTCATTTTCTTAAAAATAGTTACATTACCCTCTCCACCTTCGGTGACAAGCATATGTACATGTGGATTCCATTTTAAATCTCTTCCAAATGTGTGTATTACTGATACTATTCCTGGGGTAAATGATTCTTTTTTATTTCTATCCTTAAAGTAGCTTATTACTGCTTTAGCTGCACATTGTGGTATTAAGCAAAGTAACTCTCTTTTTTCTGCAAATATTTTTCTGAGTTCTTTTGGTATTGTAAAAACCATATGTCTGTGTACTACATTTATTAATCTTCCAGTCATTTCTTCTGCCCAATCATCACATCTTATTTTTCCACATGATGTACAAAACCTACTTTTACATCTAAATCCTACTCTTTTTATTTCTCCACATGCTTCGCACTTAAATTCTATAAACCCTTTTTCTAAAGAACCACACTCAAGCATTTTTTCTACTTCCTTGAATATAGTTTTTCTTATCTTATCAGAATATAATATTGTAAACTCATTCCAATTTTCTTTAAAAATCTTTTTAATTACTCCCATATCTTCTTATCCTCTGAAAAATACTTTAGTATATTTTACATTATTATCGCTTTTAAGTCATGTAATTATTTACCTGTTAATATTTTCAACAAAGGCTGCGCATAAGTTTTTTCAAGCCCTACCGGGCATTTTTTTGAGGCCAAAAAATAGAAAATTCCTATATAATAAAAAAAGCCCTGAGGCGTATATAAACGCTTCAAGGCTAAAAAAACAGCTAATACTATTGCCATTGTATATATCATAGCAGTATGTTCCTTTATTTATTATAGTAAATTCTACATTAATGCTTCATCAGAATTAATAAATTCAGTTCGTGTTGATACTGCATGAAGTGCTATTAGATGTATTGGCTCATTTATAGTTGTACAGCAATCTGGTAATATTTTTACACTGTATTTTTCTGCTTCCTTAGAAATAGCTGTATGAGTTACGCAATTTTGTGTCATCATTCCGCATACAAGAAGCTCTTCTACTCCAAGTTCTGATAATACTTCTTCTAAATTTGTTTTATGGAAACTGTCAGCAAATGCTTTAATTACTATTTTTGCATTAGGAGCAGCTTTTAATATTCTCTGATGAATTTCAGCTCCATGAGTACCTTCATTAAAAAATGGAGCTATACCTTGACTGCTATCTGCAATATGCTGAATTAATATTATTGGTATATTTTTATCATTTGCTTTTACTATTGCTTTTTCTATGTTTTCTAATGTTTTTTCAGTATTCCATAGCGGAAACTTACCACCTTCAAAATAATCATTTTGTAAATCAATAACTAAAAGTGCTTTTTTCATTAATAAAAACCTCCTAAAATTTATAATTTTTCATTTTTCCATATTTTATAAAAATAATTAAATTGTTTTTCATATTCTATTGTACTGCTCTCTCCATGTGCTGGATGTATTCTAATAAAATTCTTATGTCTATCAATCAAGTGAATTATTGACCTTTTAAGAGTATCTAAATCTCCTGTTGGAAAAGTCCATTTACCAACAGCTTCTTTAAAAAGAGTATCTCCTGTATACAAATCATCATCTATCTTATAACATACACTTCCAATAGTATGTCCTGGTGTGTGAATCACTTTAATATTTTTATCACCAAGCGGTAAAACAGTTGTTTCGTCAATTTTTACTATATTTATATCATTTAATGAATATGTTTTCTCTCTTCCATAGAACTCAAATCCATTTTTATGATTATCACATAATATTTCATATTCATCTTTGTGCAAGTAAACAGGTAAATCAAAACAGTCTATTGCACCTATATGATCTATATGACCATGGGTTAGTAGTATCCCCAAAACTTCTAAATTATTTGTCTTAACATAATTTAAAAGTTTTTCTTTTTCATATCCTGGATCAACTATATAACACTTATTGTTATGAACAATAAAATAACAGTTAACCGGTATTTCCCCGTGTAGTAATAATTTTTTCATTATATTTACCCTCAAACTCCTTCAGCTTATTAGCCTTGTATCTTTATCTCTAAAGCTTTGATAGGTTTATAATATCATCAATAATTTATTTTGAAAATTACCCACTTTTTTGTGTGTATCATAATTTAATCTAATAGTAAAAAACGTCAATACTTGAATACTTTAAGTATCAATGCTTTTTATTTTTTCATTTAAATATTCTTCACCTATTTCTTGCATGATTTCCAAAGCCTTTATTATCTTTTCTCCTCTTCCTTCCGTAAGGAAATAATCTACTCTTAATGGATAACCGTCATGCTGTATTTTATCTACCAAGCCAAAATCTCGTAATTCATTTAATTGTTCAAGTAGCATCTTCTGGCTGATCCCTTTAATATCTTTTTCTAATTGAGAAAGAGAAGTTTTTCCATAATGTTTTAATTGCCATAAAATAACTGTTTTCCATTTCCCTTTTAAAATATCATGTGTAATTTCTAATGGGCAAGTACATTCCTTTCTAAGTTTCACTTAAAATCCTCCACCTATAATCTTTAATTTTATTGTACATTTTTATTTTAGCATTAATATTTATTGTAGACAAGCATTATATTTTTTATTGCCAACTATGCTCAAAGTAAGAATTATTTTCCTTCTAATATTAATTATTAGACCCACTTACTATACAGCAGGATTCACTTTATGTTACCCCCTGTATTTTTGCTCACATTTTTTCAAACACTTTGTCACCACACTTTATACATATAATTTCTTATACGGACAGTAAATAGCTAGAAGGCTCCTTGATGATTACTTTTACTAGGCTTTCAGCTTAACTGGATTTGTCACCTAATGAAGCAATGCCCTTATATTATCGAATTTGCTACTTACAGATAAATCTTCTTTACTATACAAAGAAAATCCAGTGCTCGAGATTCAATGTAAAATAATCACCCAACACTTATTAAACGTTGAGTGATCATGTATTCCCCTTAATATTAACTATTCAATTATGTATATATCTACACCATTTCATCTATTTCATCTTCAAAGAAATAACCTGCATAAAATCCGCTTTTTACTGCAGATGCAATATTGCCAGTTTGATATGCATCTCCGATTGCCTTAACCCTTTTAAACTCTCTTGTCATCTCTTTTAACAGAGTATCTATTTTTCGTACCCCTAGAGATAATATAACATAATCAAATTCCTTAGTTACTTTCCCATTGTTCTCCACATTAATGAATTCAACGGATGTTCCATTTATTGATGACAGTTTGTGTCCTGCTAAGGTTTCAACACCAGATTTCATAACATCAGCTAACGCATACATGCCACTAGTACTTGCCAACATTCCAATTTCAGGCAGCATGTCAACCAAAGTAACTGTATTATTAAGGTGAAGTAAGTATTCTGCTGTTTCAATTCCAGTATTTCCCGAACCAACAATTGCTACTCTTTTACCTTCAAGCTTAACATTTCCTTCAAGAATGCTTTCAGCGGTCAATACATTTTCGGATTTTATCCCTTCAATTGGCGGAATTACAGGGCCACTTCCAGTAGCAATAAATACCGCATAAGGATTATTAGCCTTAACATTTTCCAGATTTGCTTCAGTATTGTATACTATTTTTACTCCAAGTTTTTCAAGAATGTATGTGTAGTAATCTGATAATAAATACATCCTTTCTTTATTTGGAGGAACTGCAGCAAGATTAACCTGTCCTCCAAGTTTGCTTTTCTTTTCAAACAATACTACCCTATATCCTCTTATTGCTAAAACTCTTGCGGCTTCGCATCCACTTGGACCTCCTCCAATAACTACAACATTTTTGCCATTACCGTTCTTATGAAAATTCCTAAAATCTTTTTCATATCCTAGTACTGGGTTAATTGCGCAAGCCATTCTTCCTTCGTCTGCTGATTCTACACAATGCAAACAAGTAATACATTGTCTGATTTCTTTTTCTCGCCCTGTCTCCAATTTATTTACAATATACGGATCAGCTATGTGTGGTCTGCCCATACATATAAAATCAGCATCTCCCTTTTCTATAATTTGGTCTGCAAAATCGTAATCTCTTATCATTCCAACAATTGCAACTGGAATTCTAACAGCTTTTTTTATTGTTGCGGCCAAATATACGTTTAATCCTTGTTCATAACCTGCAGTTGGTATGCAAAGCTGAGTTGCTTCATATCCACCAGCGGATACATTTATAATATCTGCTCCATATTTTTCAATAAGAATTGCAATCTTAACAGCTTCTTCAATATCTATTCCACCCTCAATCCCATCATTTCCTGATAACCTAACTGAAACCGGGAAATTTTGGCCGCAAGTTTCTTTTATTCCACTAATAATTTCTTTAATTATTCTTACTCTATTTTCTGTATTTCCACCATACTCATCTGTCCTTTGGTTAGAAAGTGGACTAATAAATTGGTTTAATAAATAAGAATGAGCACAATGTAATTCCACACCATCGAAATTTGCTCTCTTAGCAATTTTTGCTGCAAACACAAATTTGTTTACCATTTCTTTCACTTCAGCATTTGACATTTCCCTTGGCATTTCAAGTGTGCCACCAAAATCTAGTGGACAAGGTATTGCACTAGGTCCAACTGGTTGCTCTCCAATAACATCTGAACTAGCAGCACGGCCTGCATGGTGAAGCTGTAAAAAAATCCTTCCATCATATCTATGAACGCCATCTGAGATTTTTTTCAATCCAACTACTTGAGAAATATCATATGCTCCCAACTGATTTGGAGCTCCTAGGCCTTTGGGATCAACTGCACAAAAGGAGGTGATTATTAGTCCTGTTCCACCTTTTGCCCTTTCTTCATAATACGCTCTTTCATCTTCCATGTACTGGCCATATTTATCAGTTAATGTCTCTGACATAGCGGGCATTATTAATCTGTTTTTTATTTCTAGAGATCCTATTCTTCCTTTTGCTAACAT
The DNA here is from genome assembly GCF_017874415.1 of Clostridium algifaecis. Taxonomy (GTDB): domain Bacteria; phylum Bacillota; class Clostridia; order Clostridiales; family Clostridiaceae; genus Clostridium_B; species Clostridium_B algifaecis. The sequence continues at coordinate 38,835 of NZ_JAGGLM010000013.1, read as the reverse complement.
ATTTTTATATTTCATAATTATGATCATTCCTTTCTTGAGGAGCAAAACGTCATGAAAGCATTTCTTTCAAACTTATCTCCAATCTTATCTAACTAGTTATTACTCACCTTTTTCATTGGTGATAATTTCAAGGCTATTAGTATACATATCAATGAAATAAGTGCAGCAACACCTAGGAAAATAAATGATGATGAAAAACTTCCTGTTATATCATGAATATAACCACATATTGGTGATACCAAGCAAAGTCCAATATATAATCCTGCCATAAATATACCAGTTATTTTTTCATAGTCTAAACTCCCAAAAATTTCTGATGTAATTGTAGGAATTATAGTTGTATAAATTGGAAATGCAATTGCAGCAAACAGTATTGAACCACCAACAAATATTGGAGATAAGTTTCCTCTAGATAATACTGCACAACCCATAGCTGCAATAAAGGCTAAATGTAAATAGGTAACAAATACTTTATTCCCAAATTTATCAGCAATTTTTCCAGATGCAATTGTTGCAATAGTGGCTACCAAGCTATAAATAGTAATCAAGTAAGCAGATTTAACTGGATCCATCCCCTCTTCCTGCCAGAACGAAGGAACAAATGTTGCAAACCCAATACTTAATCCAGCAAAAATTGTGCCCACAAGCAAAATTAACCAGAAAGAAGGACTTTTTGTCGCTTGAGTTAAAGTTACTCCTTTTGCATTTTGGGTTTCAGCGTTTAATGCAGCTTCAATTTCTTCTTCCTTCTCCCATCCAAGTGGCTTCTGTCCAAGTTTTTCAGGCCCCTTTTTGATAAAAATAATATTAGCAGGTATAGCAATAATTATTGCTATTGCTCCAAGTACATAATATGTATGTCTATAGCCAATTCCTTGAATCAATATTCCTGTTAAAGTCATGAACAATGCACTTCCGAGCATTGCTCCTCCAAATACATAACCAATCATTGAAGATCTTTTTTCAACGAACCATTGTTTAATTAATGCAGCGATACATGTAGTTGTAGCAATTCCAGTTGTAAACCCTTCTATTACAGATCCCAAATATAGTATCCATAGGGAAGATGCACTTCCATAAACAAAGCATTGTAAACAGGTTGTTATCGATCCTAACAAAAGAATATATTTGGGAGAAAATTTTATTAATAATTTACCTACAAACAAACTTATAATAAATGCAACAGCAGATGAAATTGTTAATCCAAGTGAAACCTGACTAATAGGTACTTTTAACCCTGTTGAAATCTCTGGTAAAAAGAGACCAAGCGTACCCATTATTCCGTTATGAACAAACAATACTATTAAAGCTCCAAAAGCAACTTTATAACCTGAAAATTTAGTTTTTTTCATTTTTTCACCAATCCTTTAAAATATTAATTTATGTTGTTATTTATATAAATTCTCCATTTGGTGTGCATCTTTGAAACATTACTCCAGGGGTGAATCCAAAATCAGCTGTAATATCACAACCATTTAAGCTAAATGATAGGCTACTGCTTAAGAATAGTAAACAATCTGCAATTTCTTCAGGGGTAGCAGCTCGATCCATAATCGGATTTGTTGCAGCTTTATCATATTCATGTGTTCCTACAATGCGAGCTATTTCATCTACCATAGGAGTATCAATTCCACCTGGACACAAAACATTTATTCGTACTCCCTTCTTAAGAATATCAAAACTAGCTCTTTTTACAAAATATATAAGAGCCTCCTTGCTGAAAGTATATAAACAGTCAGGTCTTTCAGTGCCATTAAATACTCTTTCATCATAAATATGGTTTTCTGCCCAAACTACTGCCTTTTCAAAGGTGTCTCCATTTTCATATAAGTCTCCTAATAAATCCATTTTATCTTTCCAGTTTTCTCCTGTAGTTGAAGAAACCACTGCAATGCTACTTCCTCTAGGCATCCTAGGTATAAGACTTTCAACTAAATATCTACAAGCAATATAGTTTACTGAAAACACCTCAGGCACAGTAAAAACATAATCCATAAAGGTAGTGCCAGCTAGTGCAGCATTAGAAATTAATACATCTATTTTATCAGGTAGCTGAGTAATTGCATTATCAATTTGGTCTTTTCGGCATAAATCAACTTTTATGTACTTAGTCACATCCGATACCTTATTAATATCCATGGCATAAACATTAGCCCCGAGTTCCATAAACTTAGTGGCTACTGCTCTTCCTACCCCAGTTGCTGCACCAGTTACTACACAATTTTTTCCTTTAAAGTTTAAGTAATTATTCATCAAAACATCCTCCATAAAATTTTATTTGCGATAATTTTAATTTAATGAATTAGAGTAAACTCTAGATTTAAATATAGATTATCAATTTGTTATTAATTTGTCAATGCAAATTTATCTATTTTGTGTTAATATATGAATAGTAAGGTTTTCATTATTGCTTACTAACAAAATTTATTTAGGAGAGTTATATATGGAATTATCAACCCCACGAGAAATCAAATCAAAAAAAACAAAACAAAAAATTTTAGATGCGGCTATTGAGCTTCTAAAATCAAATGATATATCACATCTAACAGTGAAAAATATTTGTAAATTAGCTGGAATTTCTAACGGTACATTTTTTCATTATTTTGATTCTAAGGAAAGTTTAATTGCTTTTTATATGCACGCATGCTATGATGAGTATAGCTTTGATAATCAAATGTCTTTGCACAAAGATAATTTTATAGATATCATTGTTGAAATTCATTTACATAATATTAGATATACAAAACAAATAGGTGTGCAATATGTTAGAAGCTATTATAATATTAAAAATTCTTTATTACTTAATCGAGATAATATGTCTGGAGAAAGCTACTCAATGCTTATTCTTCAACAGGTGGTTCATGCACAAAACCTTGGATATGTAAAAACTGATGAAAGTGCCGAAGAGATAGGTGCAAATATTTGTATGGTAGCAAAAGGTGTAATATTTGAATGGGGACTATGTGGAGACAGCTTTGATGTTGAGTTCTATATAGAAAAGATGCTTCGAATCTATCTTAACACAGTCATCACCCCTCTTTACATTGAGAAGTTTGGTAAATAGAGGAGTATCTCAGACGGGAGCTTTTCAAATTTTTCACAAACCATTTGAGTAATGCTGAATGTGTGCATCACCCAAATGGTTTACATAAATAAAAAATACTATTTAAACTAACTATCTGCGAATATCTTTTTAACAACTTTAGCATTCGGTGCTATCTCTAGCAGCGAAGGATGGATTTTTACACCTTCTGTTCCTTCATTTTTCTAATACTTCTTGTTGTTTACTTTTATATTTGATCATTTTTCCACTTTAAGTAGAAAAAATTACTATTTTTTTCAGCTCCAATGGTTGAACTTGGGCCATGAGCTGGGTGTACTCTGGTTTTCTCATCAAGAGTATCGATTAGCCGAATAATGGTTTTTCCTAGAGTATTAATATCACCAGTTCGATATTCCCACTTACCAACCGTACCTTTGAAAAGTGTATCCCCAGTATATAGATCATGGCCAAATTTGAAGCTTAACCCTCCAATTGTATGACCAGGGGTATAAATTACTTCTATAAGCCTTTCATCAATTGCAAGTTGTGAGTTTTCATCAATAATTCTTATATCTAGATCTTCTAGTACGTAAGGCTTTACTTTACCATAGTATTCAAATCCATAAGTATAATTTTCTTGCAAAATATCATATTCTTTTTCATGTAAGTAAATAGGCACATTAAAACTATCAATAGCTCCAATATGATCTATATGACCATGTGTTAAAAGTATCCCTAGTACTTCTAATTCATTCTCTTCTACATATTTTATAACTTTTTCTTTTTCATATCCTGGGTCAACAATATAACATTTCCTATTATGTTCTATAAAATAACAATTTACATCTATTTCTCCTAAAAGCAATATTTTTTTCATTTTTTCACCCCCAATTCGTCTACACTTTCTTTCCTGCTTTTAAACCAATATTTTGGATTAAAATACTTTTTATATTTAACTACCAATTCTTTGCCACCTAGTGCTACTGAAATCCATAGTGTAATTTCACCAACTACTGCTAGTACTGGTATTAAAATTGCTTTCATCGAAATACTTAATGGCATAAAGGGCATTAAAAAAACCAATCCCCATAATACATTAGCAATTATAAATAATATAGTGGCTAGTTTACATAACTTTTTACTTCCTTTACCTTTACCCATTTTTCCTGCCTCCCTTATTATTGGTAAGATCCACTAACAAAAGAAATTTAATTATTGTACACAAATTTGTTTTTCTAAACTAATTTTAGTATAATTAATACAATTAAACAATTTTGTAGAGAAAAGCTTTTGAACAAATTATTTTCACATTGAAAAAGTTATACTACAATAGTCTTTAAAAATTAGTTTTTGGGAGGAAATGGATTATTAATATGGATGAAACAGATTTGAAAATTATAAATATTTTAATTGATAATTCTAATATATCTTATAAGGAAATAGGTAAGATAACTCACATGACTGGGCAAGCAGTCGGTATTCGAATTAATAATTTAATTGATCAGGGAATTATTGAGAAATTTACGATTAAAGTAAATAGCAAAAGGCTTGGTATTTCTTTAGTTGCAATAGCAAAAATATATATGAAATCCTTTAAACATCAAGATTTTTTACATCTTTTAGCAAATGAAACTTCTATTGTTGAAGCATATAAAGTGACTTCTGATGCTTGTTATTATATAAAAATTGAAACAACTAGCCTTGAGGCACTAAACAATCTTATGGACAGAATTAGTTTGTATGGTAATTATCAGGTTTCAATATGTGGTCAAAAGATTAAGTAACGAATGGCATTAGACCATTGCTTTCTTTATAGCCCTACAGGCGTAGAAACAATACTAATGTTTATAATTATAGCATTCAAACTGATGCAGTTATATTTTTTTAGATGTATCAGATATTTTAGAAAGAAACGAATGTTGCAAGTAGCTATTGTTGTTGACATACGAGATGAGAGATTTACTATAGAGGATAACTTGAATAATCCAACATTTGAAAAGACTTAATATATAAATAAAATTGGAAATTAATTATTAAAATTTCTTGGGTATGGGTAATTATAACTATTTTTGCAAGCTATAGATCTACAGACTTACCATTACTATTAATTAGTGTAAAAAATCATGACCACCGGCTAAGCCGGTGGTTTGCTCAGCCCTATAAGGGCATGTTACTGGCTGGGCTGAAAGCCCTCTGAATGATCCGCCACCCGCATACTTTCTCGTGCAGTCGCTAAAGCGACTATTTTTTGTTCTTCTTTACTGGTTCACCGGTAAACGGATCAACTAGTTCTTTTATGCTCATCTGTTCATATGCCAAGTCTTCTTGCAATTGATTTCTTATATATTCTTCTATTTTCTTTTTGTTTTTTCCAACTGTATCAACATAATATCCTCTACACCAAAATTCCCTATTTCCATATTTATATTTCAAGTTTGCATGATGGTCAAATATCATTAGACTACTTTTTCCTTTTAAATATCCCATGAAACTTGATATGCTTATTTTTGGTGGTATCTCTACTAGCATATGTATGTGATCCGGACATGCTTCTGCTTCTATTATTTCTACACCTTTCCACTCACATAACTTTCGTATTATTCTCCCTATATCACTTTTTATTTTCCCATATATTATTTGTCTCCTATATTTCGGTGCAAAAACTATGTGATACTTGCAATTCCATGTTGTATGCGATAAACTATTTGTGTCTTTCATTAGACAATCCTCCTATGTTTTTATATTTGCGGTTGGCTAGACCTGCATTTATTCTAACATAGGAGTTTTTTTCTGCTCAACGGCATAAGCCTTTTTTCTTCCACTTGCTTAGCAAGTGGTTTACTTTGTTACACAAAGATAATTCCAGTAAAAATAAGATTTTCACTGGAATTTAGATACGAAATCTCTGATCATTTCCTAACTTTCTTGACTATTGGACATAAGTATTTGTTTTTTTTCATTTTGTTTAGCCCAAGTAAATGTAAACCAAAGTATAATGGCAAATGTGCAAATCTCCACAAACAATTCGTTAAAGTTTATTTCCCAGCTAAATGGGATGTCTTTTATGTCGCTCAACGTTTGGAAAAATAATGCAATAACAAGATTGTTAGCTGTATGAATTCCACTTGCAGCTTCGATGCCTGATGTACGAAGCGTAATTATGCAGACAACTGTAGAAAATAGAAAAGAGCTAATGAAATTACTTAAACCATAACCAATATGAAACAATCCAAACAGTATGCTATTAATAATAATTGTTACTGCAATTCTCTTGAATTTCACACCAAAAAACTGAAGCAGATATCCACGAAAGAATAATTCTTCAAAATATGACTGAATCGGCAAACTAATGATAGATAGAATGAGCAAGATCAAAAACTGATTCAATTGAAAATTTTTAATAAAATTTTGAAAATTTGTGAAATTTGTCATTAAACTATTTAGGAAAAATATTACTAGACCTAAAACAAAAAATATTGCATAGACACCGATACGAAATCTTTCTTTTATGCTATTCATGCTTTTAAAAGAACCCTTATGAAATTTTGTAAATGCAAACCTGAAAGCTAACAGAGCAACAAGGATATTAACCATTAATATAATATTGATTAAATTCACCATTAAAGTATCTGACATATTGCTAGGAAGAATTAATGACCATGCAAAATTTACAACTGCAACTGCAATTATAATTGACACAATAGTCAATACAAAACTTCGCCAATAGTTATTACCTAATTGTGAATTTTTAATAAAGTCTCTATTCATTTTTACACTTAATTTTTTACTCATATTCAACCCTTCCTTCATAATTACTCCTAACTCTTAAATGAATTTATCATTTGTTTAATACCTGTTTCAAAATCAGTAACCACAAATTCTGGAAAATATTTTCTAAACTTATCATCGCTCATAATGTAAGTATAATCCGCTTGGTATAACATTTCCTCTATTTCCTTAATGGATGGCATAAATCTGGCCATGAGTTTTAACATAACCCTAGGAATAACAGTTGCCTTAAAATCTGTATTCAGTACTTTGTTAATCTCTACAATAATTTCATCTATTGTAATGGGTTTACTAACTGGAAGATGCCATTCTTGCCCATAAGTACTGTCGTCCATTGCAAGAGTAACTAAGGCTCTACCATTATCCTTTGTATAGGAGTAAGTATGTTTAATGTTAGTCTTACCTAAGGACTGAGGGGCTTTTCCTTTTAACATTCTCTCAATAAATGAAACATACAATGGACTATTAATAACATTTGGTCCATAAAAATCTGCCGAACGGCCAATAACTGCTTTTATTTTGCCAGCACTATGTGCTTCCAATATCATATCTGATATAATTTTTCTCACCATACCTTTTTTAGAAATAGTTTTTTTTGAATGCATTTCTGTAAAAGGAATATTCAACGGTGCTGGCCCATACATGTAAACATTATCTAAAAATATAAGTTTCGCTTGCGCTTGCTCACATCCGCTAATAACATTTTTCATAACTATAGGCCACTTTTCCTGCCAAACTTTAGTATTATATGGTAGGCCAATACACAAGTAAACATAACTTGCATCCTTTAAGGCAATTGTTGTTTGCTCTAAATCCAGTAAATCTGCATTTACAGTTTCAACTCCGTTTATTTTCTTTTTTCTCTCTACTGCTCTAATTTTAAAATTTCTCCTTTGTAGCTCTTCAACGACGCTTTTACCAACTGAACCCGCTGCTCCAAGCACTACATGTAGTTCACTATTCATAATCTAACTCCCTCCTATTCAAATTTATATGCAGCTTGTAATTTATTTTTACATAAATGATGGAATCACATTTGCAAGATAAATGATTAACCCAATAATCCATGTTGCCCAATGAACTTTAGTCAAGCTGCTATCATCTTTTTTAGCAAATAAAGTAATGGACATTATAAGAACCCATACAAGATAAAGTCCCCATAGTGGTGCAGTTATTTCTCCTAAAAAACTAAAACTGCTACTTACAGTCTCAAAACTTTGCGCTAATACAGCAACACCTGAAACCAACCCTAATATAGATAGCTTTTTATCAAAACTGGAGTTATTGATGAGAATGATGCCAAGAGATATTACCCATAGTCCTGTAAAAAACGACCTCAAATGTTCCCCTACAGTCATTCCAAGATAAGTGTTGGCAAATTTTTCAAAGAAAAAGATAATATCTGAGGATATTTCATTTGCATTAAGAGCATCTGACAACATAGGTATAAGAATTACCCATCTAAAGAAACCTAATATCTGAAACACACCAGATAAAACACCTGCGGTTAGTGAAACGATATCAATAAATTTTCCTTTCTTGGTAAGGTGATACATAGAAACAGCCATAAAGACCTGAAGTATTGATGTTAGGGACATAATATAGTAAGCAGGTACTATAATATCTTTGTTCTCCTGAAAGAGTGTAAAACGTTCCATAACACTTTCTCTTAAAATATCTGGAAATTGAAATGTACTAATCAGTGTAAGCCAACCAGCCATTAAAAATATAAAAAATGCCATAAATACTACTGAAGTAAACTTGTAATCTTTTTTTATAATCATAAAATCAACCACCTTTCTATTTTACAAACTAATAATAAACCCTCACATAATGTGAGGGTCAAGTAGCAAATTATAAAATTTTAGAAACCGGGATTTGAAGTTCAACAATAGCATTTTCAACCACTTTACCATCTGGGTGTGCAGGCCCTGAGAGATGTAGTTCCCTAAGCGCACCCGTAATTTGCCAATTATTCACTGCAACCCATTTAAGTAATTCGATAATTGCTTGTTCAATACCATCAAATGATCCACTATATAAAAGAAAAGCCATATTTTCCTCGGCTTCAATATTCCTAAACATTAGAATAGATTCATTTTTATTTTTTATATCTAGCCAGGTATGCGGAACAAGAATACCCGTTTCCATATCAAGATCAGCTTCGCAGTATTCTTCATTATAATAGAATGTGATTTCTGGACCAATTGGGGTAATATTCATTTTATTAAGTTCTTTATACAATTTAGAATACATATCATAGCAGAAAATACCCATCTGATTCATATGAGGAACTATAGTTCTATGTGAAGCTAGTGTATAACTATCTGTTCTTTTAATGCTAATATCGTATCTAGGTATATTTCTTTCATCTTCTATAGTTTTAAGCCTATCCATTACAGTCTTCAAATTGATTTGTGCCATACTTATTTCATTTTCCAGATCCTTTTGTCTTTTTAAAAGCATTTCTTTCATTTCATCAATAGAAATATTCTCATCTATTAACTCCTTGACTTCATTTAGTGAAAATCCAATATCTTTTAAAAATATGATTCTATTGAGTTTTGGCAATTGCTCAATAGAATAACCTCTATATCCAGTTAAATTGTCAATACATGCAGGTTTAAAAATTCCTATTTGATCATAGTGTCGAAGCATCCTTATGGAAACTCTTGCAATTTTAGAAAAGTCACCTATTCTAACCATCTGTATCAATCCTTTCCATCCTTTTGTAGGGTATTCGTATCTTAAACTCACTTCCTTTCCCAAGTTCACTTTTTACCGAAATCTTTCCATTATGCTCTTTTACAATGCAATCTGCAATAGATAACCCCAGTCCTGCCCCACCATAATTTCTTGAACGTGATTTATCTACTCTATAAAAACGTTCAAAAATTTTACCTATTTCATCTTCAGGAATCCCCTCACCGTTATCACGTATGATTACTTCATAATAATTCTCATTTCCAATCAATTTAACATCAATCATACCTCCTTGTGGAGTATGTTTCATAGCGTTATCAATTAGAATAGTTATTAATTGTTTTATTCTTCCTTCATTTCCCATAGCTATAATATCAGTTTCAACATTACTCACAATATTTATGAACTTTTTATTGAGTAATGGTTTAAAGTTATCTATAAGATTATTTATAACATAACTGATATTAACCTTATCAAAAACCATTTTTTCATGTTGCATATCAACTCTAACTAAAAATAGGAGTTCTTCTACTAATTTTGACATTCTATCAATTTCTCTATCAACATTGGATAACCATTTACCTTGGCTTTGTATAGATTCTTCCTTGTTTTCCATAACAATTTCAAGGTTTGACTTAATTATTGCTAATGGCGTACGAAGCTCATGTGAGGCATCTGCAACAAAGATGTTTTGCTTTTCCCAAGAAGCTTTAACAGGTTTTATTGCTTTATTAGAAAGATATAAACTTATAAGGAATATAAAAATAAGGCTTATTAAAAATACAATCATAGAAATAGTTAATATTCTATTAAATATATAATTTTCACTACTTATTTCGTAAAACACTAAAATTGAACCATATTCCTTTTCCACCTTTATATATTTAAATGTATATGATTCATGTTTCAAAAATCCCTTCAATTTAGAATCACTAAGTGCTTGTATAGAGATATTCTTCATAAGCATTTGATTAAAATCACTTACTTGTAAGTATTCTAAAACATCTCCGTTTTTTGATACTCTTGTACAAAATACTTTATCTAAAATAATATTTGCTGGATTTTTAGTATTTTTTAAATCACCGTTTACACTAGTAATCTTTCCGTCATCTTTAGCTATTCCATGCATAATTATTTCAGATTGCTGCTCCAATGATTGTTTTGTAACATTATATACTGTGAAAAAGCTAATTACGATAACAGCAGATACTAGCACCATATTTATAATTATCAACCTAAATCTAAACTTCTGAAACAACTACTGTTATTAGTCATCTCAATTTACAGCAACTTAGCCATGAAAATCAGCAGCAAATCTATAATAAGAAACACCCCTTATTTATTTTTAGAAAAAGGGGTGCTTCTTTTTTATAGCCTAATTTGAAAACCCTATAGGGTGTGTTCAACGAGCTCCGCTCTTTTTTTGCCAATACGATTTAGAACAGTAGGGTTTAGATTGTGGCCTTTAAATAGCTTATTTCCATGATTACTAGCATAGTAAAGCATCAGCTCTTTTAACTTCTGTTCTGATAGCTTTAGTGAAAGATACTCATCACAAGCTAAGATTATTTGCTTTGACAGCAGTTTTATTGTTGTTGGATTTTTTATTACTTCCATAAATTATCACCTTAAAATGGCTCAATGCCAATTTTCTCTTCTATAAATTCTATCCTTCCTTCCATCAAGGAATTACAATTGAGAAGCCTATCTTCCAAAGAATAAAACTCTAGCCGAAAGCGGTTTATATACCTTTCAGTAGCCTTTAACCTTTGTACCAAATTTGTATTTTTCGTATTATTTTTATGTTTTTTTTGTACTTTATTTTTATACATATGCCAACTTCGCCTGCACTTTCTTTATAATTTCTTCTGAGATTATGGACTGTTTTTCTTTATAGGCCTCCAAAAGGGATGCGTAGCATAGTTGATTTATTCTTCTTGGAGCTCCAGAAGTTAAACTATGAATTAGCGAAAAACACTTTTCGTCAATAATATTTTCTTTAATCCTTGCAATATCAAGCTGATGCATGATATATTCTTTAGTCTCTACGAGACTAAGACCTGAGCACTCTATGAAAAGAGAAATTCTTTGCTTTAGTGGTAGGTTTAATGAAAGATTCAACTGATTATTTAGTGCTGGTAACCCAATAAGAACTAGGGAAAAGTTACTTCCTTCATCATAAAAGCTTCTTATTTCATCAAACATAGGAATGCTTAGAGTATGAGCCTCATCAATAATAATTGAATTAAATTTACCCATTGAATTTTCCTCGTTAAAGAAATTAAAAATCTGATTTTTTATATCATCAGCATTAAAAACAGGTTTTATGCCCATCTTGAGAGCTAGTGTTTTGTACAAAGATTTTTTGTTAGGAGCGGAAAGTTCTGAAGATACCACTCTAAATTCAGAAGGCTCCAAATCATTAACTGCATAAAAGAGTAGAGAACTTTTGCCACAGCCTGCGGCTCCTGTAACAGCCGCAATCTGTCTTGAATAAAAAACTGTAGATATAAGATTAATGTTATGATTAAACTCTTCATATTGAAAGTTTTGTTTAGTTCTATCTAAAAATGGTATTGAACTAAGCTTAAAGTGCTCCAATATAGATGTTTGAACTTTTGTATTCACATTTATCACCTGTATTGTATAAACTATAACTGTACCAAATTATAATTAAAAACCTGCCCACTAGTATTTTCCAAACCTTTTATACAAACAATATTTAGGTAATAATATTGGGTATAAGAGGAAGTGCAAAGGGTGATAAACTTGAATGAAAAACAGGACATTATATTAAAACATATCAGAGAAGGTAAATCTCAAAGACAGATAAGCAAAGAAACGGGAATATGCAGAGAAACCATAAGAAAATATGTTAAAGATTATGAAAATAAGTTGATTGAAATTAATCATGACTTGGCTGAAATAGACAAAATAAATATTATCGATGATATAACAGCTAAACCTAAATATATTTCATCCCCAAGAGTCAAAAAGGCTTTAACCGATGAGGTTATAGAAAGACTCGAGCAATTTTTAAAAGAAAATGAGCAAAAGCGTCTAAGTGGATTATCTAAACAACAGAAGAAAAAAATAGATATGTATGAAACTTTGCTTGAAGAAGGATATCGCGTTAGTTATCCGTCTGTAGTAAATGCTGTAAATAGCATAGAAAGAAAAAAACGCGAAGCGTATATACGTCAAGAATATGCTCCAGGAGATATTGTAGAATTTGATTTTGGGGTAGTTAAATTTAAAAGGAATGATGGTAGTATAAAGGAATTTCAATTAGCAGTATTTACAGCAGCTTATAGCAATTACAGGTGGGCTAGGTTATTTCCAAAGCAGAATACAGGATGTTTTTTAGAAGCTCATGCCTCATTTTTTAAGCATATCAAAGGTAATCATAGAACAGTTGTATATGATAACACTAGAGTTGCGGTAGCAAAGTTTGTAGGGCATACAGAAAAAGAGCCAACAGAGGCACTTCTAAAGCTATCGCTATATTATAAATTTAGATTTAGGTTTTGTAATGCTTATAGTGGCAATGAAAAGGGGCATGTTGAGAGAAGTGTTGAATTTATAAGAAGGAAAGCATTTTCAGGAGAACGCACATTTACCTCATTAGATGAGGCTAACGCCTACCTTGATGAAGTGCTAAATAAATTAAATTCAAGAACCTTATCCAATTCTAATAAGTCACCGTTTCAATTATTAGACGAAGAACGAGAGTACTTATTACCAGATATGCCTTTATACGAAACAGCTACTATTTCGGATCTAAGAGTAAACAAATACTCAACTATTATGGTAGATTCCTGTTACTACTCAGTACCAGATGATTATGTTGGTACAATGGTACGTTGTAAGGTATATACTACTAAAATTCTAGTGTTTTATAATCAAGAAGAGATAGCTAGACATGATAAGGTTTATGGTCTTAACCTATGGCATATAGATATTACTCATTATGCTAAAACACTTTTTAGAAAGCCGAAGGCATTGGTTAATAGCACAGCCTTTAATCAAATGGATACCACCCTGAAAGAGATTTACTCTAAATATTTTAACAACAATGAACGAGAGTTTGTAAAGCTTATTGAATTAGTTGGTAATTACGGGCTTGTCTCTGTTGATAATGCAATAAAAGATATACAAGAAGTATGTCCAACTAATATTAGTGTTGATAAAATTGAATTTATTTGTTCAAGAAAAGATGATCCTAAAATTATATATTTAGAAGATCATAATGATGAAATTATGAACAATTCACTTAATATTCTAAAAGATTTCAATAGTCTTTTAAACTAATGAGGGAGTGAATAATCATGGATTCTAAGAATTCATTTATTAGTGATATCAAAACATACGCTGAAATAATGAAACTAGGAGTTATAAAAAGTGATATTGAACTAGCAATTGAGGATGCTAATACTAGTAACCTTAGTTATGAGGAGTTCTTGTATGGGCTCCTTCAAAAAGAATGCGATATAAGAAACTATAACTTAACTCAAAGCAGAATTAGAACAGCTAATTTTCCATATAAGAAGTATTTAGAAGATATATCCATTGAGGATTTGCCAGCAGATGCTCAATTAAAACTGAAGCATCTTAGTAGCCTAAAATTCATAAAAGACGGACAGAATGTAATTTTTTCTGGAAATTGTGGAACTGGAAAAACTCATATTGCCATTGCTTTAGGAATAAAGGCATGTTTAGAAGGATATAAAGTATTATTTACAACTGTACCTCTTTTTATTACACAATTAAAAGAATTAAAATCAGCAAAAAATTTAAGATGTTATCAAAACAAACTTTCTAAATATGATTTAGTTATTTTGGATGAATTCGGATACATCTCTTCTGATAAAGAGGGGGCGGAGCTCCTATTTACTCACATTTCTTTAAGAGCTGGTCAAAAATCCACAATAATTACCACTAACCTTTCTTTTGATAGGTGGGGTGAAATATTTGGTGATCCTGTGATGACTGCAGCAATGACTGATAGGTTAACTCATAAATCTTATGTTGTTAACATGAATGGAAACTCTTACAGAATGAAAGAAACTAAGGCTTGGCTTAATAGTCTAGAAAATTAATTTCCATCTTTTGGTGGAAAGGATTTTAATTATAATATGGCATAAAAATTATGTATAAAATACATCACCTCCGATTATTACTTTTCAGCACTTAACTTTAATAGGTACATTGTTTTGAGCTGTGACAGATAATATAGAAAATTCCTCTTAAAATCTGGTGTGGTTTCCTTAATATCATTAAGTATAGATATTAGAATTTCTCTATTAAACTCCTTGAAGGTTTCCCACAGCTCGTAGAGCTTACCTTTCTCAGCAAAGGTTACAGTATAAATATCTAAAGCCTGGGAGACTATTGAAACAAATTCATTTTTATCTATGACGTAGTCTTTGTCTTTAGGAGCTCTAAAACCTTCAGCATCTGACGTTTCAGAGTTTTCTTTCTCTTTATTAGTAGCAACTAAATCCTTTGATAAGTAGGAATCAATTTGTTTTTGAAGATAATCTTGATAGTTGCTTTTTATATTCTCGAAATATTGTTTTGAGACTTCGGAATCAACACAAGGATCTTCTTCAATATGTCCTACATCTTTATGTTTTTGGTTTTTAAGATCTATTATTTTTGCTATTCCAAAATATTTATCATTATAGTAAATATGAATATAATCCAAATGAAAAGGATTATATCTAAGTGATATTCTCTTTCCTACAAGTGATCCATCAATTTCATATGTGTTACCTTGAAAAGAAATTGTTCCATACTTATCAACAGTCCTTTCAGCATAATGTAAAAATATTTCATCAAGCTGTACTGGTGAAAAAAAGTTTATCTTAGTCCCATTGTTTAGCGAGCTAATCCACGCTTCCACTGGAGTTTTGCCGATGGAAGTATGCAGTTTATCGTGATATTCTGTCTTAAGCCATCCTTGGAAAAGATCATTAAGCTCTATAATATTATTTAATTTATGTTGCTTAATTTCTGATACAAAAGAACTCTGGACATATTGCCAAAACCTCTCTATCTTCGCTTTACCCTGCGGGTGATAAGGAGTTGAATATTTTAGTTTTATTCCAAGCTTTGCACAAATTATTTTAAAGTTTTCAGCTATAAAAATTTTCCCATTATCCACATAAAGACTTTGAGGCACACCAAACTTCGTTATAGCTTTTTTTAAGCAATCTTCAAGACGCGTTAGCGTGGAATCAAAATAGAATTGACAATGTAAAACTCGCCTTGAATGATCATCTATAAATCCTATTAGATATACAAGTTTGTTTGCTCCATCTCCATCTGAAATATAAAATGCCTCCATAACATCTGATTCCCACATCATGTTTATAGCTTCCTTTTCATGCTTAATATAAACTCTTGTATCTTTAGATAGATTTTCTCTTGTATATCCATAAAAACTGAGTATTCTATTTACTGTTCTAACCTTTAAGAAATCCTTCTCAGCTTTATTTGCCAGTTCCAGCATAGCTATAATTTTCTGCGCTGAACGGCACGGTAGCTCTTCTTTTAAGCTTAATATTTCTTTTATAGTTTCTTCAGGTATAGATGGATGTTTGCCTTTATTAGATTTTGTTTTTGGTTTTAATCCTTCAAAACCATGTTTTCTATAATTTGCATAGTAGGTGAAGATAGTTCTTTCTCCAAAGGTTACTATGCGCTTATTTACTGGATCATTGAAGGTTGTATGGGCCAACTCATAAGCTACTTTTCTTATTGTTCCTGGATCTGCTTCTAAAAGAGGAAGAATAACAGTGTACCTAAAAAATGCGACAGCATCATCAGTCTTTATGCATCCTTCAAACATTAAAAACACCTCATTTCATTTTTGTAATTCCATTTTACGAAAGCTACAGTGACTATAAAAATAAATTTTTCTTGCTGTTTTAGCCTAGCGGCTGCTATAATTATAAAAATTTAATATAGTAGAAATTTAGATTGTTGGTGGTTCATTAGAAAAATGTTGAATTTTTAGTTTTTTTATAAAAATGATAGAAAATAGAAATGAAAATAGTCTTTTTATAAGAACTTGTCCTTGAAATGAATAATTTTATGGAATATGAAACTATCTTAAAAATTTGAAAAACTCATTGAGGTAAGAAAGGCTAGCGCCATTTAAAATAAGTGACTTAAAGCAGATATTTGCTGCAATTATCAATACATAAGTTTCTTTAAATCTTAGATTAAGCTTTTTATAATCAACAAAATTAATGAAGCTAATGGTATTGTTAAAAGTTTCGGTGTACTTTGCACTTAATAATGCTGTTAGTTTTTTACTTATTACAGCATGCTCTACTCTTTTACACGACCTCGCCAAAATATCTTCACACTCTAATAAATCACCAGAATCATCTATGTAATCAAAAATATTCTCATCCTTCCCTACATTGGTACTGATAAACTCAATTAAATCTGTAGAAACCTTGTTATACTTAATAATGAATGATGGAAATACGCTTATATATTTCTTTTCGCCGGAGGCTGTTTCCCAAAGCAGAGTTTGTATTTTTATTCTGCTATATCTCAAATCATTATCAACTATATAAAATATCCCACGTTCAAAAGTTCCGTTTTTCTTAAGCTTATCTGAATCTGGTATATTTAATTCCTTGCGGATTGAGTCTTTACAAATATTATTAAGATACTTTTTTTCATAATTTTCGCAAAAACTATTGAAATCTATATGCAATTGGATTATTATGGTAGTGGGTTTTTTAGGCGTGTTTAAATCCTAGACAAAAAGCACAAGATGTATCCATTACAGCTTGTGCTTTTTTCTCTATAATTTCCATGCTGATTTTCTTGTCTAAAAAACTTAATTTACTGCAAAATAAAATGTCCTCTAACACTAATACTATTGCCATTGTATATATCATAGCAGTATCAAAGTATGGTGTCAGTACCAATTATGTATTTTTTTAGTATCAATCTTGTATCAGTTTTATGCTTTTAATTTCTTTCATGAAATTAGGAAATAAAAATCCCCATAGTATTGTTCCAAGTAAATTAATTGCATTTTTCTTCTCTCTATAATAGGTAGCTCTTGAACAGCATAAATAATCAATTATTTCACTTTCACTATAAGGGTAGGCAGAAATATATATCTTATAAATTATTGAATAATACCTCTCTCCATTTTCAGGATAGGACTTTAACATAAGTAGAGCTTTTTCAATTAAATTTATAATACTTTTACTATCTTCTATAGATTGCAGCCTACTTTCAAGTCTTGCTTCTGTTATGAATTCTTCTGTATCAGTAAGACTATGTAATAGTTCATCCAGTCTCTTTCCAGAGAAAGAAATACAATCTTCCTCTATCTCCTCAAAGGAATTATTTATTCTCCATAAAACTTTATTGTATAGTTTTAAAAGTAGCTTAGTATTATGATAAATATTAGGACTTACTTTCTTATTATCTTTTATGTTATCAATTCCAGCATTAATATTATTACTTTGAATTCCTTCATAAATAGCCATATGACACATCCCCCTTACACTTTATCATTGACAGAAATATTGTTCTGAATTAGAATAATATTATGAACTTTCGTTCTAATTATAAGTATATATTGGCAAATTTATCTTGTCAATAATTTTAAGAACAAATGTTCTGTTTTTAAATTTATATATTTGGAGGTCACAGAAATGAATTTTGGTGATAAAATAAAATTACTCCGTAAAGAAGCTGGACTTTCTCAGGAAGAATTGGCAAAAAAGTTAGGTATTACTCAAAAATCTATCTGTAATTACGAAAATAATACTAGATTCCCTAAAGGGCAAAAGATTATTACTGGACTTGCTGAAATATTCAATGTTTCTGTAGATTATTTAATATCTGATAATGAAGATGTTTCAAGAGATGAGAATTTTATATCTTCTGCTAAAGCTGAGTTTGGTTACAAAGGGAAAAAAGAGGCAGAAATGATTTTAAAGAGAACTTCTGCAGTACTTGCAGGAGGGGAATTGTCCGATGAAGATAAGGATGCTTTTTTTAAGTCAATTACGGAAATATATTTTGATGCAAAACAAAAGGCAAGAAAAAAATATGGTAATAAATCAACATCTATAGGCAATGACGATAATAAAACTCCTTAAGAGAGGTAATTGCTTATGACTAATTTTATTTCTAAAGAAGTGGATAAGCTTATTAAAAAATATAAGACAAGAGATCCTTTTGAAATGGCTAAAGGTATGAATATTAATATATGCTATCATGATTTAGGTGACTTAAAGGGGTATTATTTCTATCAATCTAAGTTTCGGTATATTGTAATCAATAAAAATATTCAGGAAGAACTATTACCAGTTATATGTGCTCATGAACTTGGACATGATAGATTTCACCAAAGTTATGCCAAAAATGATGCTATAAGAGAATTCTCTTTATTTGATATGACATCAAAACCTGAAAGAGAAGCTAATCTTTTCGCATCAGAACTTTTAATTCCAGACTCTACTATTATGGAATTATTTTATGGCGATTATACCTTTTCATCAGTAGCTGCTGAACTAAACGTGCCTATTGAGCTAGTTGATTTTAAAAGTCAAATATTAAAAGCTAAAGGGTATAATATAAGTACACTATGCATTTCTAAAGGAAACTTTTTGAAAAACTGATACAAAAAATGATTATATGAAATTACTTTTTGTATCAGTAGTTAAATCTTTTATATCTTAAATTTTTGAACTATTTCATTTAGTTTTTGAGCAAGCTCTGCTTGACTTTGTGCCGTTAATGCCACTTGTTCTATAGCTTTTGTAGTTTCATCTATGCTTTCTTTTATTGTTTCTGATTTTTCACTTGATTTTTGTGAAGCCTCAGCCATATTCTGAACTGCTCCACTTACTTGTCCAACTGTAGCTGTTATTTCTTCAGTCATAGCTGCAATCTCCTCGGACATTTTACTTACAAAATCTGAATCATTATAATACTGTTTGCCTGTTTCCCCATAGGCATCAAATTGTTCGTGTACCTTTGTGTTTATAAATTCCAATATGTCACTACCAGTTTCAATACTGCTTATAAAGGCTTGTTGTACTTTTGAAATTGTTTCTTGAATATTTGTTACTGCCTCTGCTGACTGTTCTGCAAGCTTTCTTACCTCTTCTGCAACTACTGCAAAACCCCTACCCTGCTCTCCTGCTCTTGCTGCCTCTATAGCTGCATTTAATGCAAGTAAATTAGTTTGCTGTGCTATACTTCCAATAGTATCTGCCATAACCTTTATTTCTTCTACTACTTTTCCATCTTCAATAGCTTTTTCCATCTTTTTTTGTTTTTCAGTATAAATTGTTCTTGTTTCCTCTAGTGCCATCTGACTATTATTTTTAACATCCGTAGCCCTTTCTTTAAACTGATTTGCACTATTACTTCCTTCCATAGCTTTTGTAGAAAGAACATTTATACTTGAATCCACTTCCTCAATAGACGCACTTATTTCTTCTGTAGTAGCACTTGACTCTTGCATACCTGAGGAAATAGTGTTTACGGCCTCATCTATAGTTTCTGCTTTTGATGATAATTCCTGCACTGTTGCTGAAAGTTCTTCCGAAGATGCACTTATATCTTGTGAATTCTCCATAATTACTTTAATTAAGCTATTTACATTTTCCTGTGCTGTGTTTAAAGCTAAACCTGTTTGTCCAAATTCATCTTTTCTTGTAATGCTAATTGGTGTTGAAAAATCATAGTTAGATAATCTATTTGCTAGTTCCTTTATCTTATTCAGTGGTATCATTATATTTTTACTTAATACATATGCCATTAAAATTATAATTAAAAATGCTATAGCTGTATAGATTATTATTGTAGACTTAACCTTGTTGAACTGAGCTATATTATTTTCATTAGTTTTTTTAGCTTCTATTTCATTTATATCAATACATTTTTTCAATTTTTCAGCCATAGCAGCTCTGATTGGGCTTACTTCTGAATTATATACTTTAACTGCTTCATCATAGTTATCGGCTTTTACAAGTTCAATCACCTTATTTCTTACTTCTCTATATTTTAATAAATCATTCTTAAAATCTGTATAAGTTTTTTTCTCTTCATCTGTTGCAGGTAAACTTTCATATTCATCTTGATATTTCTTATTTTCATTAGTTAAATCATCTATAGTTTGTATCTCTTCATTTAACTTTGACTTATCTCTTTCAAAAACAATTCTAAGTATATTAGCTCTAACATCGTTTATATTAGAAGATATTTTTTCTAAATCTTTAATGGATATTAAATTAGTACTGTATATAGCTTTAGAGCCTTCGTTTATCTTTGCAGAACTTAATATACCCTCCACTCCTATTAAAATCATAAAAATACAAATCACTGAAAATGCTAAGACAAGCTTTTTCTTTACCCCTAAATCAACAAAAAATTTCATTGTCATATCTCCCTATCGTTATTTTTTATTGTGTATATTTTCTAAAACTTCTTTTATATTATCTATTATCACTTTCATCTCCTTCACTTACATATTAAAATTCACCTAATAAATTTTCTATTTCTCTTTCATCTATAGGTTTACTAAAATAATATCCTTGTATTATACTGCTTCCTATCTCAAGTAGCTTATTCATCTGCAACTCAGTTTCCACACCTTCTGCAATAACCTTATAGTTTAATGCTTTTGATAAATTTAATATACAGCTTATTACCGCCATATTTTTTCCTTTTTCAATACCATCTATAAATGATTTATCTATTTTCAGTGTATTAAATGGTACAATAGTTAAATAATTTAAAGATGAATACCCTGTTCCAAAGTCATCAATTGCTATTTTAAATCCTTTTTCAATAATTTTATTGAAAATGTCAATATTGTTTTTTTTCAAATCTATTATAGTTCCCTCCGTTATCTCTATTTCCAGCATTGATGGTGAAATATTTTTTTTATCAATTATATTTTCTAATGTATTTAAAAAATCCATATTTCTAAGTTGAACAGGTGAAATATTTACTGATACAGATTCCAATTGATAATTTGCTTTTGATAATTCTAAAATTTTATCACATGCAGAGTTAATCACCCATTTACCAATTTCTACTATTACACCACTTTGTTCTGCTATTGGAATAAATTCTGCTGGAGAAATATTTCCAAGCTTTCTATTTTTCCATCTTAGTAATGCTTCAAATCCTATAATTTTGTGCTTAGTCATATCTACTTGTGGTTGATATACTATATATAATTCTTCATTTTTTATAGCATTTCTTAATTCCTGTTCAATAGTTATTTTTCTTAAATATTTATTGTACATAGACTTATCAAAAAAAGTAATCATTTTATTTCCTTTAATTTTTGATTGTTGCATTGCTAAATCCACATATCTATAAATATCACTTTCATTTAAACTATCTTCTGGTATGCATGCAACTCCTATACTTACAGATATGTACACTTGAGCATCTATTAATTCAAATGGTTTATCACAATACGATAATATTTTGTTACAAACTTCTTCAATTTCACAATAATTACTTATTTGATTTAAAATTAGAATAAATTTATTTCCACTTATTCTGAATACATTAATATTATTTTTTAGTGATGATAATACTTGTGAAAATATCCTTAATAACACATCCCCATATTCATATCCAAATGTATCATTTATTAAATTAAAATTATCTATATCAACACAAATAACTGCTGATTTACTTTTTTCATTTTTACATTTTTCTATAATTTTTTTTAGTTTTTCAATAAATACATTCCTATTTGGAAGTCCTGTAATTAAGTCATAATAAATTACTGTTTCAATTTCATTTTCAAGCTGTTTTTTTATACTTAAATCAGTAATAGATCCTGAAATAATTTTTTTATTTTTACTATATTTCCCCTTAATCAGAACCCATTTTTCCTTACCTTCTTTAGTTAAAATTCTAACTTCACTTGTATATAAATCTAAATTACTTATAGTAAACAGTTTTAACTCTTCAATTGCCCTATCTCTATCTTCCATTAATACAAATTTATCAATACATTCATAAAAATCATTGAATTTTTCATTTGTATATTCAATAAATCTATAGCAATTCTCAGATAAAAACACATAATTTTCTTCTATATTCCATTCCCAAATTCCAATTTCTCCTCCTGAAATTCCTCTATTGTAAACTTCATTAATTTTAACTATTTTACTTTTATTCATGATATTCACCTTTTAATACTTAAGCAAGAATTATTAATATAATCTGCTATAAGTATGTCCATTTCCTCACTAATTTGTTGTAACATATTTCTTTCGTTTATATCTAAACCTTCAATATTTTCTGCTAATTCATTTAATATTTCTCTTCTTTTCTCTAAATCTCTAATTTCTATTTTAATACATTTCTCCCTTAAAACCTCTATTTTTTTATCATTAAATAAATTTTACTACTTTGTGAGCTTTATAGCAATATTTTTAATACGCTATTAGCTTTATATTGATTTAGTAATTGCTCCTTTGACTTTTAGAAAAAGTCATTATATTATTTATTAAAACAAAATAAATATTTTGTATAGTTATGATAGAATAAATGAAGAGAATTATCCTATATTTTACATGTATTTGTATAAAATAAAACTCTACCATGTATTTTCTATATAATATTACAATATACAGTAAATTATTTGCATAATATGCAATTTGTATTATAATAAAATGGTACAAAATATTTATATTGTATATTATTTTACTAAGGAGAATATAACAAAATGAAAAACACAGAAACTAAAATTAAATATTTAACACAGCAAGAAGCAAAATCTCTTTTTAGCACTATTGAAAGTACATGCGCGTCTCATACTCTCCGAGATTTATCAATTTTCAGAATTGCATATAGATGTGGTTTACGTGCTTCTGAAATTTCACTTTTAAAACTTGAAGATTATAATATGGATAAAGGTGAAATCTATTGTAAACGCTTAAAAGGAAGCAATAATAATACTATAAGATTAGATGAAAAAACAAAACATATTTTAAACAAATACATCAAGAAAAATGGAATATCATCAACATCTGAAATACTTTTTAAAAGTCAAAAAAACAAGCCTATATCTAGGCAAACTTTAAATTATTTAATGAAAAAATATTGCTCAATAGCAAATATAGAAGATAAATCAAAACATCATTTTCATGCACTTAAGCATACCACTGCTGTTCATCTAGCTGAATGTGATATAGATATAAAAGAATTGCAGTGGTGGTTAGGTCATAAATCAGTTTCAAATACTGAAATATATTTTCAATTTACAACTAAGCAGCAAGAAAGAATGTATGCCAAACTTGAAGGTAAATCCGAATTAGTATAATGCCTAATGTCAAATAAGCTATATGCATATATTTTTTATATACATATAGCTTATTTTTATATTCTTTTTACTCTTGTAAAGTAATTACAGGAGGAGATTTAAATGAAATATGAACCTGATTATAAAAGTATTGGTGAAAGAGTTCGTTTTGAACGTGAATTATTAGGAATATCAAGAGAAAAATTTGCAGAGCTTATCGGTCTTTCTCCTGTTTATGTTGGTCAAATTGAAAGAGGAGAAAGAAAAATGAGCATGGATAGTTTAGTTAACATATCTAAAAATCTTCATAGCTCTATTGATTATTTAGTTTTTGGAGATAATAATTCTCAGCTAGTTAAAGAAACTACTGAAATTACTTCTTTACTTTATAAGTGTTCAAACCACGAATTAGAAATAATTAGCGATATTATTAAAGTTATACTTCCACATATAAAATAATAATCCTTTAAGCAACATCTCTTGCTTTTAATAATTCTTAGATGTTGCTTTTTATATATTAAAACTTGTTATATCTTTGCTATTTTCTACTTCAACAATAAGAATTTTAAATTTCCCCCATTTTTCATCACTAATACTACTATAATCCTGCCAGTTTAATTTATAGTTTCCCTGCCTTCTCTGCCCTTTTTAGTTCCTATTCCTGCTGCTTCTCCCCATTTAAGTTCCCCTGATTTTATTTCATCTTGATTTATTCTAAAACCCTATCACAGGTTTTCTTAGCGGAGGACTTTGTCCAATAACTACAGTCATTAGTTAGAAAAATAGCATACCCCTTCTTATATTCATTATGGTTATAAATGAGTTTTTCAATTCTCATAACATCCTTTAAGAAATCATATCTTCTTATATCTTGTGCTCCATGATTTTTTAATAAATATCTTTCTCTATCTACAATAGTATCACAAGCAGCAGTTACATATTTTAACTCTATAGGATAAAACTCATCCTCTTCTTTAAGAAGAATATCAATATGCATAGATGGATCAATATGTGCAGGAGAGTATTCTAATCTAACATCACTTTTGGGCATATGCCTTTGCAGCTCCCAAGAAAGTGCAAACTGAAAGTCTGCCTCCGAAAAAAAGATTTTTCTTTTATTACTCAAGGAATTTATTGTGGTTATTATATTTTGTTTTGAAAGCATTTATAATACCTCTCTTAAATTTAATCAGCATAAACCATCTGCATAAATAGTCCTCTGCTATCCTTCATTGGATTTCCTGGTATAGTTTTAAATCCATTTTTATATCCAAGCATTCCAGTAATAGCAAGACATAGTGCATCTATGATATCATCCTTAATCCCTTTCAACTTGTCATCAGAATATAGTACTTCTCTAATTTCATCAGTCTTCTCATAATAGCGGCTTAATACCTCAAATCTTCTATCTATTCCTTCTTCTGTTTTCTTGTTTTCAAAAATAGGCATTGCCATTGTTCCGTCAAAATTAAGCATTGCAAAACAGATTTCTGGATGGCTTTCTAAAAGCCTATTTTTATACTCTGGTGCATTATTTAAAAATTCATCTATCTCTTTTATTTTGCTGCAAATAGAAAAAGACTGTTTGCTTAAACCTTTTCCTAATACATCTCTGTTTATTTCATTAGCCTTGCAGTAATCATCTTCATACACAGCTTGTCTACATGGCACTGTAAATATACAAGATGATCTTGAAGATAATATTTTTCTTCCTTCTGTTTCCGGTCTTATATCATATGTATTTTCAGGAAGTCCAATAGGCATATCTATTAAAATTGTATTACTATCACTATATTTTGCACATATTTCTTCTATATTTTTAAAAACATTAATATCAAAATCATTATCTGTTATATTTACTGCTACATAACCATATTTACAGCCATCAACACCAACAAAACTATTCTTAGTATCAGATTTATTTAAGTTTTCAAATGCATATATAAATTCACTTTCAACAGTTTTAAAATCTCTTTGTGAAAAGTTATGTTTCATAGCTATAAAAGGCTCTTCATCAAATATTTTTTCATCCATAAGCTCTATAAATTCATAGTATAGCATTGCATCATCAATTTCTCTTATCTTATCTATTTCATCTTCTGTTAAATTAACAAGTCCAAATTTCTCGTATATTACCTTTTGAAGC
The DNA here is from genome assembly GCF_017874415.1 of Clostridium algifaecis. GTDB lineage: Bacteria > Bacillota > Clostridia > Clostridiales > Clostridiaceae > Clostridium_B > Clostridium_B algifaecis. The sequence goes on along the minus strand of NZ_JAGGLM010000013.1, from coordinate 12,828 downwards.
TTTTCTTCTATAACAAAATACTGTGATAAATTCTTTTTAACAGGTCTAGTTAAATCTGAAATATAGCTTTCACTGGCATCATGTAAAAGACAGCCAAGCTGAACTCTCTTTGAATATCTTCTAATTTTTGCTTCCTTATAACAATTAACAGAATGCTGAGCTACAGAATAAAAGTGCTTAAAATGCCCATTTGCTCTTGTCATCAAAGAAAGAGCATGGGCTATATCTTCAATTTTTATATCTTTCATTAATGGTTCTAAAGGATAAAATTTAGTTTTTGTATAGGTTAAGATGTAGTCGGACATATTAATTCTCCTTATTCCAGTTCAAATATCTTTCTCATTAAATCCTATGGACTTACATAAAATATCAATGATACTTTGCTCCAAATATCTGGTGATAAAATCATTACATCTGGTTGATTTGAGATCGGAAGATAAACAAATTTTGCTCCTTGCTCAATAATATAACTTATCTTTTCATTTAAATTACTTACTTTAATAAGATTTCCATTAACAGTTAAGCTTCCTAATACTACTGTTTTTGTTTTTATTACTTTGGTTATAAAATTAGATATCATGTTCATATAAAAGGCAGCACCTATTTCTTGATTGCCACCTGAAGCATTTTCATCAATAAGTTGGGTAATATAATTAAATTCCTCTAACTTTGATTTAACACCCATATTATTTGTATTTGCTTTTATATAGTTAAATACATTTTTAATTGTATCTTTTGCCTCTGTAGAAGGTCTACTGTTATTTGATATCCACCATTACCATTTACTTGATTTGTTTCAATCTTTATTGGAAACATCCTATCTTCCTTAGTCATTAGATTATTTTTACATAAATGCAAAAATAATCACCCCTTAAGTATTGGTAATAACTTCCAGTCTTTTTAATATATCTTTAATATTTCTATTGAAGAAGTTCTAATCAACTCAACTGTCTTTTTAATGTTATATACATAGTCAGCCAACATTTTCTTTCTAAGTCTATCAGGCAAATATTTTTGATATTTTGATAAGGAAATATCTGGTACTCTTTCTACTAACTTATCATAATTCTCTTCAAAATAATTTTCATTGTTCTTTATATCTTCAATAACTTTTAATATTTCTTCATTCTTAGGCTTGAAGTCTTTATCCGCTGCTACTACCTTAAAGCCATTCCAAGTAATACTTTTAATATCTATCATTCTATTTATAAAAGAAAAAGCAGTAGCCATTGTATAGTTCACACCATTTCCGGCATATGTGTAAAAGTGATATCCGTCTTTTATTTCTTCTATAATGATTTTGCCTATCTCAAGTCCAAAGGCTTTCTCCTCATATCTGACATCCTTTAATACTGATTTCTCATAACTATTTAAGAATGGATATTCTTCATTTGTACTTAGCACCTTTAGTATTTCTTGAGATAACTCATAAGAATAAAAACCTTCTCCACTCATCCATCTTGGTGGCATTGCTGATTTTGCTTCTTCTACATGTATTATAGAATTATCATAATCTATTTTATCTGTTTGCCAATACTTGCCGGCTAGAATAAATTGAAAATTTTCACCAAGAGCATTTACAAACCATCTTTCAAGAGTTCCAATAGATTTATTTCTAAACTTTACTGTAAACTCCTTATTTGTTTCAAAAACCGAGTAAAGCGTCATAAAATTCTGTCTTCCAAAAACCTTTTCAGTTTCTGTATCTATGTGTATCATGTTCCTATTTATCTGTATAAATTTCTTTTCAACCATATAATTAAGTAAGTATTCATAGTCTGACCTGCTTATATCTGAAAATGAATAAACACATTTTAAAACTTCATAAACATGCTCCTTATTTACTCCAAATTCGCCCATAGACATAGTTAATATTTGGTGAAACAATATGTCATAAGAAAGTTTACTTACATATACATTTTCAACCCATCTCCTCATAGCAAGACTCAATATTGCTATAGAAAGAATTAACTTTGCTGGCTTTGTAGGGAAAAATACATAATGAGCAATAGTTCCTTTTCGTCTACCTGTTCTTCCCATCCTCTGTAAAAATGAAGACACGGTATTTGGCGAATCTAACTGAAGAACAATATCAAGATCTCCAATATCTATGCCAAGTTCTAATGTGTTAGTTGCTATAATGCAATTATTCGTTCCAATCTTAAATTTTTCTTCTGCTACTTCTCTAAATCTTTTATCTATAGATGAATGATGAACATATGTATCTATCCCTTTTCCTTCTATTGCTTTCTTTAATCCTTCTGCAGCACTTCTGCTATTTGAGAAAAATAATGCTTTTTTCCCTTGTATCCTCTTGCATACCTCAATACCTAAATCTTCATCTTTCTTAACCACTTTAATTTCAATGCGTTTCTGACCTGCTAGTTTAGGTGGATCAATTACAATACTTTCTCTTTTACTGCTTCCCTGCATCCAATCACATATATCTTTAGGGTTTCCAACTGTGGCACTAAGACCAACTCTTTGAATATCATATTTAGAAAAAGCCTGTATTCTTTCTAAAATAGCCATTAAATGAGAACCTCTTTCACTATCAGCAAATGCGTGTATCTCATCAATTACTATAAACCTTATATTTTTAAATATTTCTTCTTTGTTTACTTTTTGGCTCATTAGCATAACTTCAAGTGATTCAGGCGTAATAATTAATATTTGAGATGGATTTTTATAAAATTTACTTTTTTCATTGCTCTCAACATCTCCGTGCCATTTAAATACATCACCATATACAAAAGAAGAAAGCACTTTTAATCTTTCTTCTTGATTATTAAGCAATGCTTTTATTGGAGAAACATATAAAACAGATGTAGGACCAAGTTCTTCTTCATGTATCAAAGATAGAATTGGGAAAAATGCTGCCTCAGTCTTACCACCTGCTGTTGGTGCAAGAATTACAGCATTTTTTCCACTTAAAATCTCCGGAATTGTCATTTCTTGTACTGAAGTAAGTTCCTTCCACCCTAGTTTATTGATAATTTTACTCTTAAGCGGTTGGCATAACATATGGAAATTTGACATAATTATCACCTAAAAATTCACTATGTGTGCAGTTTCATTTTCAATAGTCTCAGCCATAGTTCTTATTTCTTCATTGAATTCAAATTGTTCTTGTGGTCTATAATTATCATACATTTGAGATTTATCTAAAATATCTACAAAGGTTCTTAAAAATCCTCTTGGTCCTATATTAATTTCTCCACCAAAACCCGAAGTTATATCATTGACCAGTCTTTCTATAAAACTATCTGTTACCTTATCATTAGGCATCCAGGAATAAACTTCTCCATGTATACTTCTTACCTTACAAGCAACTTCAAATAATTTTTCTTTATTAAACCCGTCTAAAAACATAACAGGCTGCCTAAGATTCTTAAATTTGTTATCTCTATCTACTTTAACTCTCTGATATAAGGGTTCAAGAGATTTAAATCCCTTTTCGCTTTCCATTAAATCAGTAGTTCCAGTATATAAGAAAAAACAGTTAGGAAATGAATTCTTATCCGATTCATCTATAAAAAACCTTAGATTTTCATATGCATCACTTCTCATATCTTTTCTCATTAATTTCTGAACGGTTTCAACTTCATCTAAAATAACAGTTAAACCTTCATACCCAGCAGACTTAATCATATGTAGCAATGCTCTAAAGAACTCAAAAGAGTTTTCCCTTGTCACTGTTCCCGTAACCCCTAATTTCTTTTTTAGTTCTGGTCTTACATTTTCACCTTTAAGCCATGCAATAGCCCCTTGTGAAAGTACTGTATCACCTTCATATTTAGCATTATAAAAACCTCTTATAGCATTTGCAAATGAAGCAGCAATGGAACCAACTATTAATAACTCTTCGTTAATTCGCTTACTCATTTCTACTTCAAACTTCTCTCTATCTTCTTCAGGATCTAACCCTTCAATTTCAATAATTTTATCTTCAATATTTAAAAGCCATTCCTCAAGTATTAAAGTAAAAGCAGGTATTTTTTTATTTTCTGATGTTCTCATACCATCCATTATTTTGCGATACAATTCTTCAAATTTATGAAGAGGTGCTTCCTGTGAAATTACAACAGACGATACAACAAAATTTTTACTATAGGCCATTTCTCTGGCTGCGGTACTAAAGAAAGTCTTTCCAGAACCATAGTCACCTATAATAAATTTAAATGCAGATTTATTATTCTTTATGCCTTCCAATCTATTTTCAATTTCTACTAACTCATCAGCAATCCCAACTGCAATGTTTTCAGTGCCTTCTGCTGGAACTGTTCCATTTCTTAATGAATCTATAATTTCTCTTAATATATCACTCAATTATATCTCTCCTCTTAACCCTTTGTCATTCAATTTATAAATGATTAAGTCTCCTGCAGATGAAGTTTCTATAATATCTAGTCCATCTTTTTTCAACTTCTGTAGAAGCCTTCTGATAACGCCATCTACAAGTCCAGATTTTCCAGTCTTATTTTTTAGTATCTTTTCAATATCCCTATTACTTACATTTTGATTTTTTAAATTGTACAATGAAACTAATATGATCTTTTCTTTTTCATTTGGCTTAAAACTCAACTTTAATTGAACATTAGCATCTAGCACTAAAGTTTCTTCTTCTAATCCTACAGAAGATATCTTTTGTGTATTTTCATTATTTCTTTGAGAAATTTTAGTTTCAGATATCACTAAAGGAAGTAATATTTCTTCTATACTTGCTCCTCCGTGACTATAAAAATCTTTCTCTCCACCACCTAAAAAGTATCCTTTATTATTATAAGGTAATAGATAATCTTTTATATTTATACAGCCTTCTTTTTTAATGTTATTATCTACAGTTAAGTATCTTGATTTAACTGTACTTATATATTGCTCATCTTTCATATTTATATTTTCATCTATTCTCATTAAGCCATGATCCGAAGCAATTACTAGGTTTGCATCATTAGGTATCACCTTTATAAGTTCACTTATGCTTTTTTCAAAAACCTGTCTTTGTTTCTCATAGAAAATATAAAAATCTTCTGTAGCCTTATGACCATCTCTATCAAACATATTAAATACAAGAACATTAATCTTTTTATCTTGAAGAATGCTTTCTTTTAACAGTTTCTCATTCTTCATACTTTCTGACTTTGTAATATAGTTAACATCATTCTTATAGTTTTTAATAATATTACTATATATTACTTCTCTTGATATAGATGTAATAGTTGGCAGCAATGCATAAGAACTTTTATACTTGGTATTTCTTTCACCTAAAACTGTTTCAAAATAAGGTCTAACTATATGTTCCCAAGCATCATATCTCATACCATCAAATATGATTATAAAAGTTTTGTTATCTTCCAGATTTAATAAACTTTCAATATCACTATTTAAAATAGGTCTAGATACTCCATATTCCGTATTCTCCCACGATTCATAGTTCTTCTCAATAAATTCAGCAAATCTTTTTCTATATTCATTTAATATTCTACTTATTCTTTTATCTATGTTTTCATATCTATTAGATTCTATAAGGTTTTGACTATCTAAGTGCACTATCTTGCTGAATCTGTACTGTAAATCATAAAGATAATTTTTATATAGATTCTCCCAATCTGAATAACTATTAATGACATATTTTATTTGTTTTTCAATATAATCAATATCTTTAAAAAGATTTATGATTATATCAAATAAATTCTTTGCATTATTAATGTTTTCTGTTGAATAATTATTATTTTCGTCTATCAGTACTTTAAGTTCCATTAAATCATTGAAATCATGTTTATATATCTTTTTAAATCCTTCTAAGTTAACGCCTTTAAGAAGAGTTTTAATACTTTCTATTACACTTATATAAGTTCCATTGCCTTCTCTTATAATAGTTCTATAATCTTTTTCACTTTCATATATGTTTATACCTGATTTATAAATAAGTTTTTCCGCTGCGTCTTTCTTTTGAATATATAGTATCTTATCTTTTTTACTTACTACTTTAGCAAACTCTACAAGATCCATTAAATGTTCCTTAAAATATGATAACTTATCTAAATCTTGGCCTAAAACTATTTCTACATTTTCACTGGTCAATTTATTAAATTCATAAAGTGCAGTACATATCCACAATAGATTTTCAAACTCAACAAATATGTCCTTTTTTATTATATTCGCAATTAATGAACCACTTTCAGCAAAAACTTTATATATAAGTTCCTTTATATCTGATTTATATTTGAAACTGTGTAAATCGGAATAAATTTCACTTAGATTTTTATAATATAAATAACAATCTACATCATCTTTTAGTTTAGTGGCATCTAAATCAACAAATGCAGATAGTACTACTTTATCGACCTCATTTTTTTCTATATTACTTTTTCTAAATAACTTTCTATAGTATAATAATTCCCTAAATTTCTTCTTAATGTCTTCACTCTGAAAGTTATTTATCTCTTCACTCCAATTTACATCATCTTCTATTGAATCAAGTAATGATTTAGTATCTATTTCAATAACTCTTGCTTTCTCTGAACGCTTTATAAAGTCTAATAATTTACTTTTTAAGCCCTTATTTTTTAGAACCAGTATATATTTTTCGTCTTTTTTATGTTTTATATCTTCGTATTTAGCCCTAAATAACACATTCTCCTTAACTGATATTACTTTATGAGGATATAGATACAAATCTATACCCTCGACATCATCCATAAGCCCACTTTCATCCTGTAAAAATAATATATTACTTCCTAAGTCAGTAATATCCTCAAGATATCTCTTTAAACAATCTATAAATACTTCATTCATACTATCACCTAGTTATCATTTCTTAAGTTAGTAAACTTAATATAATTGTTTCTATATAATGTATCATTTCCTTCAATAAGTGCAGTAAACTTCTCTATCATTTCTTCTTTAGAATAGGTCTTATCGTTAAATACCTCTACTAATTTATTTATATCTCTTTGAATAATATTTATATTCACCTTTAAAGCCTTATCTATGAAAGGAATAATTTCTGAATTAACAGTTAAATACTTTCTATAATTATCTAATCTGTTTTCATCTAAAGGTATTTCATACATTTTTTCAACTAATTGGATAATATCTTTCTTTTCTCCAATTTCTTTTAAATCTCCAATATACTTAAATACTTTCTCTTTATTTGCCTGCAAATTTAATTGATCTATATATCCTAAAACAGCATTTGTTATTGCCTCTAGATATTCTTCCTTATCGTCTATAAATTTCTTCTGTCCTAGTTTAAAAGAGCACTTACAAGCACTTTCATTATCCTTTAAAAACTTAATAGAAGATAAATTACACTGAAGCCTTAATTGACTATCTATATCATTTTTTATGTTCATATAGTCATAATCCATATTTATTCTTTCAATTCCATTTAGTAAGTTTAGGAATTTAAAGTTATCTTCTTCAAGAACAGTTCTTAATTCATCAAATTCAGGCTTTCCATTCTCCCTATTATGCTCTTCGACATATAAAGATATATAGTCATTTTTAAATATATTAAATTTCTTGTTTAGTTCACTTGCACAATTATTGAATATGAATTCATCTCCGTTATTTAACAATTCTTTCATAGAATTATACTGATTTATAAGTTCCTTATAATCTTCTTTATCTGGAATAAATTCTCTATATCCATTAATAGTTATATTTACTTTACGAATATCTATAGGTAATGATGATTCTGCCCAAGTATATATTTTATTTAAATTTTCATAATACTTCTCTAATAGTCCCTCAGATATTTCCGTGTTGTTTTTTTCTATAAAGTACTCTAATCCATCCTTTGAACCATTGTCTTCTGCTATATCTTCAACTAAAGTTTTCATAAAGTTAATTGTTTCATATGTCTTAGATAACCTGTTATCTTCTAATTTGAGAGGTTCCTTAAATTCATTTAGTTTATTCTTAATATCACTTATTTCATTCAATTTTACCTTTTTAAATTGAATAAGTTCTTCCCATAATTCTTCTTGGAAAGAAAGGTCCTGCTTTTCAAATTTTTTATTAAAGAATAATTTTGTTATTCTTATTAGGCCTTCATGATATTTTTCTTCCACAAATTCTCCCATTTTAAATTTAGTAACCGAAGAATTAAGCGGCGCCTTTACATTAGCAATGCTTACAGGCATATCATTTTTTATAGGTAATAAGAATCCCTTTTTAATCATCATAGCAAGTAAAATATCCACAATATTTTTATCTGGACCAAAAGTAGATTTTCTTGTTTTGTTGTATAAATTCTTATATATAACTTCACCTTTTCCATTAACTTCATCAATAATCAATTTAACTAGATTATTATTTTTAGCGTCTATATTAAATTTAAATGAATCAATCCTAATTTGTGCTTCTCCAAACTTCTTCACTATATTTTTTATTATACTTAAATCAATACCTGATAGATCTGTTTGAGTTCCTGTAATATAGTAGTTAATAAATTTATTTGTAACTTTATCTGTAAGACCTATATTTTCGTCTGGAGAAATGAATTTATTATCTTTATAAACCTTACTTAAAACAGCACCTACTACTGTATTCATAATTTTAGTAAAAGAATCTTTTTCATAAGCAGATATATCTATATCAATATCGCCATCAATATTGTAAAAACTACCATTTAAATAAAGTCCTTTAAGTATTTCAAATACTTCATCTTGTAAATTCAATATTTTTTCTTCAACTTTTCCCACTAACTCTCTATTTTCATTTGAATTTGTTTCTTGGTAATTCTTTTCATATTCCTTGTACAGTTCTGTATAAGCAAAATATTCTTTTAGCCTATAAAGTTTTTCCTTACCTTCTTCTCTTTCTAATTCATTAGAAGGTAACCAATATATTATTGATTTAATCAGTCTCTTTTCTATCTCTTTTGAGGAATCATCTTCATGATTTCCCCATAACGAAAATGTCTGGTTACTGCCTGCACTGCTAACTTCCTTTAAAGCCTTCTCTATATATTCTTTCTGTTTTTCTGTATTTAAAAAGGTTCCTATATACATATAAAAGTCATTTTCAGAGTCTTTTAGGTTAGTAAGTGATTTAGATAAGCCTTCCTTTGTTCCCGTCTTGGTTAAGTTATTAAATAGAACAACACCCTCACGACTTATATTATTCCAATTTACTCTGATACTAGATGGTTCATTATAATATCCATTTATACTTAACGGTTCTTGTGATAGTGTAGTTACTATTTCATCAACAATAGATACTATACTTTCTCCTTCAACTAAAGCAAGTTTCTTCTTCATATCTTGTGTAATCTTCGTTGCAAGACTTACATCTTTATTTATGAAGTATATATTCCCTCCAGCACTGCTTTCATCTTCTTCAAATTCTATAAATCTTCCTTTATCATACATTTTGAAAAGAATTTTATTTACCTTCTCTTCTGCAAAATCCCCTTCCATCTTAGGATATTGAATCATATAAGTTAAATCTCTTACAGTATACTCTTTTTCCAAATCTAAAATTTTCAAAAGTGTCATTACATCTATAAGTTTACATGCTGTATCTTTATCCGACTCATTATCTTTAAACAACTCTTTGATTTTACCGTTTCCTAATCCTTCTGGTCCCATATAATAAGCATATATACTTTCAAAGTATTCCCTTTTATCACTAAGTTCTCTTATTCTTTCTTGGAAATGGCTTAATATTCTATCTGGAGTTACAAGTTTTAGAAAATCCTCATCTAAAATTCCCTTTGTATGTCCTCCTTCATCTATGTTTCCTTTTACTTCACTTAATACAAAATCCACAATAGACCTTTGTCTTGATAAAAAGCGAACTGACTTTGATAAGATGTCCAAACTTTCTGGGTGAAGAGGATATATTTTCATAAAAGTATCTTTCTCTACTTTATCAAAAGCATTATATTTCTTTTTCAATGTAATGTATGCTTCCTCAATTTTATCAGGCTGCTTTTTAACTACAAGTCTTTGGTCAATAATATCTTCTACATCGTCTACTTTCAAAGTAAATTGATTTTCACTTGGAAACCTATCCTTCATTAAATCATATACATCTGGCACTTTAATATCATTTAACGAAGATAAAAATGCTCCTACTATCCATGCAGGTATAATTTTTCCGTTTCGTTCTTGCTGCGCATTTTCTAAAAATGTTTTTAAAAACAATGCATCAGTTCTTGCTCGTCCGCCTCTATCATTTAAATATTCAGAAAGTTCATCTACTAATACAAGCACTGCATCATAATTTTCTTCAGAAAGCCATTTATACAAATTATCTAGTCTCTCTTTTCTGCCTCTATTGGGTTTAAAGAAAGTTATTTCATATTTATCTACAAAAGATTTTATTAATCTAGTTATTCCTTCTTCACTTTTTATCTTTGTTCTAAAATCTGCCCAAGTTAAAAATCTTCCTTTTGAATCTTCTTGAACGAAATTATTTACCTTCTGCTCATAGTTACTATTAGCCACTATTGCTTCTTCAAATTGTTTTATATAAAAACTAGCATCACTAAAAGGAAAACCAGTTATATTCTCTGCTGCATCAAAAAACATCTCTTCTAAAGATATTTCTGGACCACCTTCTTCTGCCATAAGAGGTACTACAAATACCTTTTTATCTTGAAAAAACTTCTTTGATTTATCAATTGATTCACTTTTACCATTCATAATGTCAAAGGCTTCACTGTTTTTGGTTAAGAGCCCCAGTACAGACATAAAATGAGATTTACCACAACCCGGAAGCCCAGAGATTAAAAAACCATGTCCTTTGTCTTTAAAATTTGTTACCTTATAAAAGAAATTAGAAAGATTTTTTTCAACACTTTCTGTGATTACATAACCTTTTAATAATCCTCTTAATTTTTCAGCATCTGCCTTATCAGACATATTATCTGTAAGTCTAACTATCTTATCTATACGAGGTACTTCAACAACCTCTCTTATCTTCATTGATATTTCCCCTCCATTACACTTCTATATACTTATATGCTCTCAGTGGTAAACTATCTTTATACTCACTTGGAACAATTACTACTGCTGTATTTTCTTCCATAGCCTTTTTATCTAATATCTTAATCCAGCCTGTATATTTTTCTGATAGCAAAAACTCCATGTGGTCAAATACAATTATATTAGAATCCTTATATTTTTCATCTACAAGTTCTTTGAAAAAAATTTCTGCATCAGACTTAAATTCCTCCGGGTAAATCTCATAGGTATCTAAATATTCTTTATTCACCCTATCCTTTATATACAGTCCAACATCTATATAATGTTTATGGATATTTTCTTCTCCATAGTTACTTTTTAAAAATTCCTTTATCAGTTTTGTCTTTCCAACTAAATGATCTCCTAAAATAAATAAAACTTTCCTCTGCCCCATACTTTTTAATGCATTTTCTATTACTTTAATCATTACTTATCACCTTCTCCACTAAAAGATCTAGTGTGTCATAGGCAAACTGATATTTTGAATTTCCACCCATGACATAGTGCTCAATATAGCCTTTGTCTATAATCCATTTAAGATATCTCTTTTTCATTAAACTACTCATTAAAAAATACTTAAATGTATCACTCTCTAATACTGCTTCTTCTTCAGGCATTTTATTTCCTTTTACTTTTATAAACTCATAATACAAATTAAAAAGTATAGCCTCGTTATTAGGTCTAATGTTAGTATTTAGTATAAATTTCTTTGTCTTTGTATCTTCTTTTCTGCTGCTTATAATATTAAAATCACTTAGTATTGTAGTTGAAACACTATATGTTTTCTTAATAGAACTTTCTTTAGCATCTTTCATACTTTTAGTAAATACCTCTAATAACTCTTCAGAGTCAATACTTTCAGGTATCTTTTTATCACAAAATGCCTTTACTATCTCCCCAACAGCACTAGATGTTGAGCATACTATAAAATAAATAATGTCCTTTTTAGTTTGAAAGTTATCTATTTCATTAATAAATCGAAGTAAAGGGGAATACATTATTTCTTCCCCTGATACCTCTATAAACCTTTGAATAAATTTGTTCCTATATTTAACTGTTGTCTTTTCTCCAAAAGGCATAATATCATCTACATAGGATTTAAATTTTTCTATATTTCTCTCATGCTTTACATACTCAATTGCTTTTATAGTCTCTTCTATTGGTATTTTTTCTGACAATGATTCTATATTCAATTTTTCACCTCTTAACTAAAAGCCTTTTTTATCTTGTCTTCAATAATATCTACATAGTCTTCTTTATCTTCTATGTCTAGTTCTTTAAACAATTTTAATATATCTTTGGCTTTCTTTTCATTAGGACTATTTGCTGTATATTCATCTATAGCATCCATAAAGTATTGCTTATGGATTTCATCAGACCATTCTGCTAAACCATAATAGTTGCTGTCGTAATATTTTACAAAAGTCTTACTAATTTTATTTTGTGCCCTATCCTTTGCATATGCACTCCATGTGTAAGTATACTTACTAATAGCATCTTTAATAATATCATTAGTTTTTCTAGTTGCATTAGTTCTGTTCCTTAAAATATCTATATACTCATAAAAATTACAAATCTTTTTATCTAATATTGTTGCAAATTCATTGACTTTCATATACTTATTGTTATTACTTAGCACTTCATTAATTAATTGTGAAAAAAATGTATCAATAGACTTGTAAAGACTTGTAATATTGTACAAATCTAGTATGCTAATTTGTTCATTATTCTTATACAGATTTCTTACTTCAATAGTAAGCGATAAACTACCAAGTGTATATGTACAAAAATAAACGGCCATTTGTTAAAATGGTCGCAGTTTGTCATTTGTTCTTTTTACATGAAGATT
>NZ_JAGGLM010000012.1 GCF_017874415.1 Clostridium algifaecis | reverse complement strand
CGGTCTTCGGGCTTACCAGCCCTTTAAATAAGTGTAATTGGATACAATTCCAGTAAAAATACAATTTTTACTGGAATTTAGATGCGAAATCTCTGCATATTAGTCAATTTACTTGACAGATTGTCTGGAAAAATTAGTAATTGAATATGATCTTCTAATATTAGTTAGAAATCTAACAGAGGAGAGAAATTATGATAAAAAAAATAGTGAGTTATATAGGAGAATTTAAAAGAGATTCAATTTTGACCCCTATATTTGTTGCTTTTGAGGCAATAATGGAAACAATTATTCCATTATTAATGGCTATGATTATTGATAATGGAGTAGGAAAGGGAAATATAAAATATGTATGTATTGTTGGAGCTATAATGATAGCAGTATCATTTGTATCACTTACCTGCGGTGCATTATCGGGAAAATATGCAGCTAGTGCATCAACTGGTTTTGCTAGAAACCTAAGAAAAGCAATGTATTATAATATACAAAATTTTTCTTTTTCTAATATAGATAAATATTCAACAGCAGGACTTATAACAAGGCTCACTACAGATGTAACAAATGTTCAAAATGCATTTCAAATGATAATAAGAATGTTTGTTAGAGCACCATTCATGTTGATTTTTGCTATGGCAATGAGTTTTTACATCAATGCAAAGTTAGCTCTTGTATTTTTATGTGCAATAATTTTTCTAGGAATTATATTGTATTTTATCATGACAAGAGTGCATCCATATTTCATGGAAGTTTTTAAAAAATATGATGATTTAAATGCCAGTGTACAAGAAAACTTAACTGCAATAAGAACTGTGAAGGCTTATGTAAGGGAAGAACATGAGACAAGCAAGTTTTATAAAGCTTCTGAGATTTTATACAAATACTTTATAAGAGCTGAAAAATTAATAATAATAAATGCTCCTGCAATGCAGTTTGCAGTCTATACTTGTATTATATTGTTATCCTGGCTTGGAGCAAAGATGATTGTTTCGGGTTCAATGACAACTGGTGAATTAATGAGTTTATTTACTTATACAACTAATATAATGATGAGTCTTATGATTATATCTATGGTATTTGTAATGGTAGTTATGGCAAAGTCATCTGCTGAAAGAATTGTTGAAGTTTTGGACGAAAAGAGTGATTTAGTGAATCCAGAAAATCCAATTTATGAAGTGAAAGATGGCTCTATAAAGTTTAATAATGTGGGTTTTAGTTACAATAAGAATATGAAGAATCTGGTTTTAGAAAATATAAATTTAAAAATTAATTCAGGTGAAACAATAGGTATTATTGGAGGAACGGGAAGTGCGAAATCAACACTTGTTCAGCTTATCCCGAGATTATATGATGCAACAGGAGGAAACGTAGAGGTTGGCGGAATTGATGTTAGAAAGTATGATATAGAAACTCTTAGAAATGAAGTTTCAATGGTGCTGCAAAAGAATGTATTATTTTCTGGAACAATAAAAGAAAATTTAAGATGGGGAAACAAGGATGCCAGTGATGAAGAGATAATTATCGCATGTAGGCAAGCTCAAGCGGATGAATTTATAGAAGGTTTTTCTGATAAATATGATACTTTTATTGAACAAGGAGGAACAAATGTATCTGGAGGACAAAAACAAAGGTTATGTATAGCAAGAGCTCTGCTTAAAAAACCAAAAATATTGATTATGGATGATTCTACCAGTGCAGTAGATACTAAAACTGATGCTCTTATTAGAAAAGCATTTAAAGAAACAATACCTGATACCACAAAGATTATTATTGCGCAGCGTATTTCGTCAGTTGAAGATGCAGACAGGATTATTGTATTAAATGATGGAAAAGTAGATGGCTTCGGAACTCATGAGGAGTTATTAAATTCAAATGATATATATCGTGAAGTTTATGAATCTCAAGTGAAAGGAGACAAGGATAATGAGTCAAAATAATACCGCCAAGCCTAGAGCAATGGGCAGGCATCGGGGACATGTAAAAGCTAGTAAAAATTCCTTAAAAACATTAAAAAGATTATTATCCTATGTTATCAAAGAATATAAGTTTCTATTTTTTATTGTAGTAGCAGCAATTATTGTAAGTGCTCTTGCCAATGTTATAGGTACATTATTTTTGAAAAACTTAATTGATGATTATATAATGCCTCTTTTAAAAAAATCAAATCCTAACTTTGGACCTCTGCTTAAAATGATAACTACTATGGCATTAATTTATTATATTGGAGTTTTATCAACATACTTATACAGTCGCGTAATGATTGTAATCTCTCAAGGGTCACTTAAGAAAATAAGAGATAGTATGTTCAGTCATATGGAAACTCTGCCTATTAGTTTCTTTGATACACACTCTCATGGAGATTTGATGAGCCTTTATACAAATGATACAGATACATTGAGGCAGATGATTAGTCAGGGCATACCACAAATACTATCAGCAATCATAACTGTTGTTGGTACATTTATATCTATGGTTTACTTGAGCTTGCCATTATCAATAATTGAAGTTCTAATTATATTTATCATACTATATGTAACTAAAATTATTGGAGCGAAGAGTGCAAAATATTTTGGACTTCAGCAAAAGGATTTAGGTATGGTGAATGGTTACATAGAGGAAATGATAAATGGACAAAAGGTTGTAAAAGTATTTTGTCATGAAGAAGAAGCAAAACTAAACTTTGATAAATTGAACAATATGCTTTATAAAAGTGCAAATAATGCAAATACGTATGCTAATATTTTAATGCCTATAATGGGTAATATTGGTTATTTAAATTATGTATTTGTTGCTATTTTTGGATCTATTTTAGCTATCAGTGGATTTAGTGGATTTACTCTTGGGGGAATTGCAGCATTTTTGCAATTGACAAGAACTTTTAGCACTACAATTAACCAAATGTCTCAACAGATAAACTTTGTAATTATGGCTCTGGCGGGAGCTGAGCGTATATTTAAATTACTTGATGAAGAAAAAGAAACAGATGAAGGTTATGTGTGCCTGGTTAATGCAAAAGAAAATGAAAATGGAGAAATAATAGAGTCTAAAGAACATACTGGAATTTGGGCGTGGAAACATCCTCATGAGGATGGTACGGTTACCTATAAAAAACTTCTTGGCGATGTGGTATTTGACGATGTTGACTTTGGATATGATGATGAAAAAATCATATTGCAGAATATAAAACTTTATGCAAAGCCTGGACAAAAGATAGCTTTTGTAGGTGCTACAGGTGCAGGAAAGACTACTATTACTAATTTGATTAATCGATTTTATGATATTCAGGATGGAAAAATAAGATATGATGGAATTAATATAAATAAAATTAAAAAAAATGACTTGAGAAGATCACTTGGAATTGTACTTCAAGATCCGCATTTGTTTACAGGAACTGTTGCAGATAATATTAGATACGGAAAACTTGATGCAGCAGACGAAGAGGTAGTTAAAGCAGCAAAGCTCGCAAATGCAGATGGATTTATAAAGCATTTGCCAAACGGATACAATACAGTCATCACAGGTGATGGTGGAAATCTATCACAAGGACAAAGACAACTTTTAACAATTGCTAGAGCTGCCATTGCTGATCCACCAGTTTTAATACTTGATGAAGCAACATCAAGCATTGACACAAGAACGGAAATTATTGTGCAGGATGGCATGGATAAACTTATGGCAGGAAGAACAGTATTTGTAATTGCCCATAGACTTTCCACAATTAAAAATTCCGATGTTATTATGGTACTTGATCATGGTAGGATTATTGAAAGAGGAAATCATAATGATTTAATTAAACAAAAAGGCAAGTATTATCAGCTTTATACAGGAGCATTTGAACTTTCGTAAGTAGGGAAAAATTGATTCTGTGTATAATTATTTTTTATATTGGAATACTGATATAGAGGTGAAAGCTGTGTCTAAAAATAAAAAGATTGGAAATAAACATTTAAATAATGTGCAAGAAAAACTGAGTAATGCTGTTAATTCCGTAAATGGAAATAATCAAAATCAAAATCATAACGCGAAAAAAGAGGGACTTGGACCCAATACTAAAAGATGATGAGCATATATGATTTGTATTTAAATATTGAATATCATCTGCTTAATGATTTAAAACCATCTGGTTATTTAAAAGAAGTGTACAATGAACCATTATTTCAAAAGTATCCCTTTGACATGTTGTATAAATTGGAGATTACAGAGCAGTCTCAAAAATATCATCCCGAGGGAAGCGTCTGGAACCATACTCTACTGGTGTTAGATGAAGCATCAAAGGTAAAAATGAGAAGTAAAAATCAAAAGGTATTTATGTGGACAGCACTTCTTCATGATATTGGAAAATATTCTACAACAAAAAACAGGAAAGGTAAAATAACTTCATATAACCATGATAAGGTTGGGGCGGAAATGTCCCATGAGTTTTTATCACACTTTACAGAAGATAAAAAATTTATTGATGAAGTTTATTGGCTTATTTTTTACCATATGCAGATACTTTTTGTAGTAAACAGTTTGCCGTTTGCATATATACATGGTATGAAAGAACATACAGATATACATGAAGTGGCTTTGCTCGGGCTATGTGATAGAATTGGCAGATTAAAAAGTGATAGAAAAAAAGAAGAAGATAATATTAAAAGATTTCTTAAAATGTGTAAATAATTTTTATGTTTGGACTTTACTTCTAATTCTGAGAAGTTTTATTTGTAAAAGATGTTAAACTGTTTATTATAGCAGTTTCTTGATCCTGGGTGATAGTACCTGCAGTTACAAGGGTATCAAGCTTGGTTTTTAAGAAGTTTGCAAATTTTTCTTTTCCAACATTTGCGTCTTTATTAGGTTTAAGTAGATTTTGTATAGCAGTTTCTTGGTCCTTAGTAATAGTGCCTGCAGTTACTAAAGAGTCTAAAAAATTAGTTTTCCCTGCAGTTTTTTTGCTTTCAAAATAAGCTTTGCGTTCAGCTTGTGTCATGTTTTTAACCTTATTCATTTCAGCTTTTCTTTCAGTTTCTTGTTGTTCTTTGCTGTTTATTATAGCAGTTTCTTGATCCTGAGTAATAGTACCTGCTTTTACAAGGGTATCTAGTTTAGTTTTTAGAGAATTTGCAGATTTTTGTTTTATAGTTTTAGATGGAGTTAAAAGATTTAATGCAGCAGTTTCTTGATCTTGAGTGATAGTACCTGCTTTTACAAGGGCATCAAGTTTAGTTTTTAGTAAATGCGCACTATTTCCTTTTTTGAAGTCTTTATTAGCATAGTATGCTGCTTTTGTTTTATTGTTAGAAAGTGAAGCTGCGTTAACTGTAGTAAATCCTGTACCAATTGATGCTACAAGGGCTAAAGCTGAGATTATTTTAATATTTCTTTTTAACATTTTCATTACCTCCAAAACATTTTTTTAATTTATTGTATGATCTCATTGCTCTGTGACAGTTTAATTACAAATAAGTGAATAGGTTGTTAACATTTTCTAATATAATTTTTATAAAGTATTTACAAAAGATATATAAGAGCTTAGTATTTTATTTAGATAGTAATTTATTAATTAGGGGGAAAACTGAATGTCAGAAGAAAATAAAGTCGGGGTTTTAGGAAATATTATTGGTGTTATAATGTCACCAATAAAAACAATGGAAAAAGTTAATAAAAACCCAAAAGTATGGCAATATTTAATACCTGTAACACTTATACAATTAATTATTACACTATTACAATTACCTAAACTTACAAGCTATACAATTTTAAAAGCTCAGGAAATGCCAAACTTTTCTCAAGCTGCAATTCCAATTATGAAAACAGGGATTGCAATTTCTACTATAGTTTGGTCAATAGTCGGGCCAGGAATATTAATATTAATAAGTACTGCACTTATTAAGCTCGTATGTACTATTTCGAAAAAAACTGGAAATTTTAAAAACTTATATTGCATGAATACCTTAGCTTATGTTCCAATATTAATATCTGCAATTTTAACTACAATAATAATGTTTTTTACAGAGCCACAGAATATAAAAAATATTTCAACCAGTCTTACAGTGGTTTTAAGCTCGTCAACAGATATAACAAGTGGTATTTATAAGGTGTTTTCGTGCATAGATTTTTTCTATATATGGAGTTCAATTTTATTAGCAATTGGTACTTCTGTTGTTTTTAAAATGAAGATGAAAAAGTCTGCAACTATAGTATTTGGAATTTACATTGTTGTAGCAATTATTCGTGTGTTGGTTTAAATAATTAAAGATAGTTTATATATTATGCTTGAAGAAACGAGGGAAAAAAGTTAAATGAAAACAAGATTTGAATTTGTGAAAGATAAGAAAAAATTAGGAATTATATTAGGTGTTGTATTTATAATTGTGATTATAGGAATATCTTCTTATGTTAAGGCAAGAAAATCTCAAGTTAAAAATGTAACAATATCTACAGTAAGTAAGAGAAATTTAGTTGAAAGCACTATAGTTTCTGGAAATATAGAACCTAACTATAGAGATACTATAACCTTGAACAATACTCAAAAGGTAGCAAAAGTTTTAGTAACTGCAGGACAACAGGTTAAAAAAGGTGATATTTTAGTTCAAATGGATACATCAGACTATGAGAGCGAACTAAATAAAGAAAAAGCTGATTTAAGTAGTGCTCAAAATTCTATATCACAGGCACAAACAGTACAAGCAGCAGGAGGAGCTAGTAAAAATAGTGGAGCAGGTCAGACAGATTCTATTAGAGCTCAAATTGATGACTTAAATGAGAAGATAGATCAATGCAATATAAAGTCCGGTATAGATGGAAAAGTAGTAAAAATTGATGCTAAGGAAAATCAGGTACCTAATACAGGAGATACAGTTATAGTAGATGATACTTCAAAGTACAAGGTTTCTATAGACATGAGCCAATATGATGCAATGAAGGTTGAAAAGGGACAAAGGGCCATTGTTAAAATAAAGGGAAATGATGATATAAAATATACAGGCTCTGTTACAAATGTAGGACAAATAGCTGAAGTTAGCACTGATGCTAAAAGTACAAGCCCAAGTCCAAGCCAGGAAGCCAAAGTAAATGTGGAAGTGACTTTGGACAATGCAGATGACAGCATAAAATCAGGTTATGAAGCAGATGCAGAAATTATATTTAATGAGAGAAGAAATGCGGTTTCTATGGATGTTAACAGTGTAAAACAAGAAAAGGCTACAAAGAAAAAGTATGTTTATGTAGTAAATGACAAGAATAAGGTTTTAAAAAGATATATAAATACGGGAATAGAAACAGATGATTATGTGGAAGTTATACAGGGGCTTAAAGAAGACGAAAGATATGTATCAAATCCTCCTGATACACTTAAAGCTGGAGATAGTGTAGAGAACAAAGCAGGAGGGAACATTAAGTGATAATTAAGTTAGAAAATTTAGTTAAGATATATGATACTGGTGCCGTAAAGCTTAAAGCTTTAAAAGAAATCAACTTAGAAATTGAAAAAAGAGAATATGTAGCCATAATGGGAGCGTCAGGATCAGGTAAGTCTACTCTTATGAATGTACTTGGATGTTTGGATAAACTTACAAGTGGAAAATATTATTTGGAAGATGTGGATATATCATCACTTGATGATAATAGTTTAGCTGATATAAGAAACAAGAAAATAGGTTTTGTATTTCAAGCATTTAATTTGCTTCCAAAGCTTACAGCTATGGCTAATGTTGAATTGCCCATGATGTATGCTGGAGTATCTAAGAAAGATAGAGAAGAAAAGGCAAAATGGGCTTTGGATAGAGTTGGGTTATCTCACAGACTTAACCATAAACCAAATGAAATGTCTGGTGGACAAAAACAGAGGGTAGCAATTGCAAGAGCCCTAGTAAATGATCCATCTATAATACTTGCAGATGAACCTACAGGAAATCTGGATAGTGTTTCGAGTGAAGAAATAATGGGGATTTTTCAGCAATTGAATGATGAAGGTGTAACTATTGTCATGGTTACACATGAACCAGATATAGCCATGCATACTAAAAGAACCATAGTTTTTAAGGATGGAGCTATAATTTCAGATAATCCAGTAGAAAAAAGAACTGTAATTGGGGGGCAGAAGTGATATGAATATTGAGGAAAGCTTTCAATCTGCACTGCAAAGCATAAAGTCAAATAAGTTAAGGTCTTTTTTGACTATGCTTGGAATAATAATTGGAATATCTTCTGTAATTACTATAGTGTCTATAGGCGCTGGAGCAAAACAATATATTACAGGGCAGTTTCAGGGTATGGGCAGTAATGTAATTAATGTACAGCTTAATCGATCTTCAAGTAATCCAATAGAAAAAAGAGATTATTTTACTATGGATGATTTAGATCTTATAAAAAATAAAATACCTGAAGTTACATCGGTTGTTCCAATGCTTTCGGGAGATGGAAATTTGAAAGTTGAAAATAAATCCAAGCTTGCTCAAGTTGTGGCATCAACAGAAGGATATGACAAACTTTCAAATATAAAAATGATTAATGGAAGATTTTTAAGCGAACATGATGTAGATATAAGGTCAAATGCAGCAATTATAGATGAAAAGACAGCTCAAAAATTATTTCATAGTACAGATGTAGATGGAGAAGACATTGAATTGAGTTCGGATTACGGTGATATAAATCTCAATATAGTCGGTGTATGCAAGGATCCGAATGGTAATTTGGGATCTTCATCTGACAATACTCCTGGTGAAATATTTATGCCTATAACTAGCGCAGATAGAATACTTAAAAATACTGATATTAGTTATATGTCGGTGATGTTATCCGATATGAGCAATGCAGATGAAATAAGCTCTAAAATGATAAAAATTCTGGAAAATAAACATCAAAATAAGAATATGTATACGGCTCAAACTGGATTTAAAGAGCTTGAAAGTTTGAATACGGTGCTTACTACTATAACTGGTGTATTGGGTGCTATTGCGGCTATATCACTTTTAGTTGGCGGTATAGGTGTTATGAATATAATGCTTGTATCTGTAACTGAGAGGACTAGGGAAATTGGTATAAGAAAGGCTATTGGAGCTAAAACCAGAGATATAAAAGTACAGTTTTTAATGGAGTCTATAATATTGTGCCTTATAGGAGGAACCATTGGTACTATATTAGGTATAACAATAGGTAAAATTGCAGGATCTTTGCTAAAAATGCAGGTGCCAGTATCATTCAAGATAATATTTATAGCATTTTCATTTTCATCGGCAATCGGTATATTCTTCGGTTTGTATCCGGCAAGTAAGGCAGCAAAATTAGATCCTATTGAAGCTTTGAGATATGAGTAAAAAAAGTACTTTCCTTTAAGGAAGGTACTTTTTTAATATGCAAAATTTCCATTTATAAATACTGGAATTTCCTTTCCACTTCTTGTAATCCCTGTTATGTTTAAATCATTTGTTCCAACCATGAAGTCCACGTGTTCAAGCGAATAATTTATACCTGCATTTTTTAAATCTTCCTTGTTCATGCTTTCACTGTTTTTCAAGCATGTAGGATAGCCTTCACCTATAGCAAGGTGGCAGGAGGCATTTTCATCAAAAAGAGTATTGTAAAATAATATATTTGAATTTGAAATCGGTGAATCAAAGGGTACCAATGCAACTTCTCCAAGGCAATGACTGCCTTCATCTGTTTCAATTAGATTTTTTAAGGTATCATAACCTTTTTCACACGTAAAATCCACAATTTTTCCGCCTTTAAAAGTAAGAGAAAAGTTTTCTATAAGATTTCCATTGTAATTTAAAGGTTTTGAACTTACAATTTTACCATTTACGCCCCATTTTAATGGAAAAGTATATACCTCTTCTGTAGGTATATTTGCCATGAATTCTATTCCTTCAGGAGTATATGATGAACCTCCAAGCCATATATTATTTTCTGAAAGCTCGATTTTTAAATCAGTACCAAGTGAATTTTTGTATACCAGGTATTTAAACTTATTATTGTTGAGAAAATCCATACTTTTTTTAAGCTTTGTTTTATGGATATCCCATGCTTTTATAGGAGCGGATTCATTTGCTCTTACAGTCTTGAATATGGCATCCCAAAGTTTTTCAACCGCTTCTTCTTCCGGGATGTTTTCAAAAACTTTTTTTGCCCAGGATTTAGTTGGAATTGATACAACGCACCAAGCATTTTTATCTGCCATAATCCTTTCTCTGTATTCAGCAAGTGCAATGTTTTGAGCCTTGCTTGCTCTCATTAATCTTTTTGGATTTACATCTTTCATAAGCTCTGGATCCTGTGCGTAAATGCTCAAAAAAGCAGCTCCATCTTTAGCATAAGATGTATATAAGTCTTTTTTCCAGTCTGGAAATTCATCGAAGATCTCATATTTGCCATTTAAGTATCTAATCTTTGTTGAAAGCTCATCACTCCAGTTTATTATTACATCCCGTGCACCTTCTTTGTATGCAACTTCAGAGACCATTCTAGTAAAATATGCACATTCTATAGGTGAATTTATAACGAGTATTTGATTGTCTTGTATATTAAGACCTATTTTTACAATAATGTTCGAATATCTTTCTAAATAGCATTTATTCATCTTAGAGACCCCTTTCAATATAATAAAGATATAAGTTCCAATACAATAAAATTATATTTTGCATTATTTATTATATCATTATTGTGATGGAAATATGTAGTATATAATTTTAAGTTATTTAAATAAAGAAGCTGCCTTAATCTAGAAATTTCTTTCTATTTTGAGACAGCCGCCAATTCTTAATATATTTTAAATAATTATTCAGCTACATTCTTTTTAATTACTGAAAGTAATATGCCTGTTACTACAGTACCTGCGACTAAAGCAATTAAATATCCACCAAGACTTGTTACAACATTTGGAATTGCTAAAACCCATACTCCACCATGAGGAACTGCAAGTTTACAACCAAATATCATTGAGAGTGCGCCTGCAACTGCAGAACCTGCCATGTTTGCAGGTATTACTCTTAATGGATCTGCTGCTGCAAATGGTATAGCACCTTCTGTTATAAATGATAATCCAAGTGCCCAAGCTGCTTTTCCTGCTTCTCTTTCTGCCTCTGTAAATTTCTTCTTAGCAAGTACTGTTGAAGCCAAAGCTATTCCAAGTGGAGGAGTCATTCCAGCTACCATAACCGCTGCCATTATTGGAGAACCACCTGCTACTATTGTACCTGTACCAAAAACATAAGCTGCTTTATTAACTGGACCACCCATATCAAATGCCATCATTAATCCAAGAATTAATCCAAGAATTGCTGCATTTGCACCTGCTAATCCTTTTAACCAAGTTAGTAAAGCTGTATTTATAGCTATAAGAGGACCGCCTAAGATAAATAAGTATATTAAACCTACTATTCCTACTGAAAGTAATGGTAAAATTAAAACTGGCATTAAACCTTCTAATGATTTTGGAAGTTTAATAACTTTCTTTAATCCTAAAACTAAATAACCTGCTAAAAAACCTGTAATCAAAGCACCTAAAAATCCACTAGTACCACTTGCAGGTGCTTTAGCTAAAAATTGTCCACTAAAAACTGCTCCGCTTGAAAGAGCTCCACCTACAAAACCTGCTGCGATACCAGGCCTATCTGCAATTGAATAAGCAATATATCCTGATAATACTGGAAGCATAAGAGCAAATATACCTTTACCAGTTACAAATAATGCTTCTGCAAGAGTTCCCGGGCAATCAAAAACATAAATTCCACCAAGTGCAAAACCTAGAGCTATAAGTAAACCACCAGCTGCAACAAATGGTATCATGAAGGATACACCTGTCATTAAATGCTTATACACACCTGTTTTCTCTTTCTTTTTAACTACTGGCATTTTTGCATCAACTTTTCTTACTGCTGGTTTAGCAGCTAAAGCCTTGTTTATAAGACCTTTTGCATCTTTAATTGCATCTTTAACTGAAACTTCTACCATTGGTTTATCTACAAACCTTGATGTATCAACGTTTGTATCTGCTGCAATTATAACTGCATCTGCCTCTTTTAATTCCTGTTCTGTAATTACATTTTCAGCACCAACAGAACCTTGGGTTTCAACTTTTATTTCATGTCCCATTTCCTTTGCAGCCATTTGCAGAGCTTCTGCAGCCATATACGTATGAGCTATACCAGTCGGGCAAGATGTTACTGCTACTAATTTCATAATAATTCCCCCTTATTATTTACTCAAAAACTTTTATAAATTCCTCAAAACTTTGGACTTTGAATAACTTTTCTCTTGTTTCAGTATGCATGAGTTTTCTAGATATTTCGCTTAATGCTCTTAAATGAACGTCACTTGATTCCTCTGGAACAGCAATAAGAAAAAATAAATGTGCTGGTTTTTCATCCATAGATTCATAATCTATACCACTAGAGCTTCTTCCAAAAGCTATAGAAGCTTCTTTTACAGCATTACTTTTACCATGTGGTATTGCTATTCCCATACCTATGCCTGTTGAAAACTCTTGTTCTCTCTTTAATACAGCTCCTCTAAATTTATCTTTATCAATTATTTTTCCATCATCGTATAAGATCTGGATTAATTCATTTATAACCTCATCCTTATTAGTTGCCTTTAAGTCAAAACTTACTCTGTCCTTTGAAAACATGTCTTTTGTTGCCATTTAAAATTCCTCCTTAATTTCACATTTAACTTCTTTTAATAACTCATGTACTTGTTGTAATGTACATGCTTGTGTACCATCAAGAGCTACGGATGCTGCACCGCAAGCTGTTGCAAATCTTAAAGTCTCTTTATCACTATAATTGTTTATTAAGCTGTATACTATGGCTGATACCATTGAATCTCCAGCGCCGACAGTACTTTTTACAGGCACCTTGAGTCCTTTACATTTGTATACGCCATTTTCTGTTACAAACAATCCTCCTTTTTCTCCAAGAGAAATCATAATTTTTGCTATACCTTTATTTTTTAGAACTTTAGCTGCATTTATAATATTTTCTTCTGAGATATCACTGAGATTTAATAATTTCTGCAATTCATGATTATTAGGTTTAATAACATCAGGACAAGCTTTTATGCCATGTTTTAAAAGTTCTCCATCTGCGTCTAAAATTACAAATGCTTCCTTTTCTTTTGCTATTTTTGTTAAGTGTAGGTAGATATCATCAGGCATTGATGGACTTACTCCGCCTGATAAAACTACTATATCTTCTTTACTGCACATTGATTTAAATTTATCTATAAATATTTTGAGCTCTTCTTTACTAATGTATGGCCCTGGTTCATTTATATCGGTATTTGTATGATTTAAACTATCTACTATTTTAATGTTGGCTCTAGTTTCATTTTGGATGTGTATAAAGTCATTGTTTAGTTTTCTTTTTTTGAAATCATGTATAAATGAGTTTTCAAGTTCACCACCTAAAAAGCCTGTACACAAAGAGCTAATATTAAAATTTTTTAATACCTTTGATACATTTATTCCTTTTCCTCCAATATCCTCTCTTACAGTAATTGCTCTATTTACACTTCCAATATTTAAGCCTTTAAGTGTAATAGTTTTATCCATAGCAGGATTTAAAGTTACTGTTATTACCATATTTACTCCTCCTATTTTATTGAAGTATTATTTCAACTCCAGCATCTTCAAAATTTTTCAATGTTTCTTGTGGTAAATCACCACTTGTTATAATTGAAGATACTGCTCTTATAGGACTTATAACGGAAAAACATACTTTATTAAATTTAGAACTATCCGCTACAATGATAACTTTATTTGCAACATTCATCATAGCTTTTTTAGTTTGAGCTTCTATAAAATTAGGTGTTGTTATACCTTCTTCTATGGATATACCATTAGCCCCAATAAAAGCTTTATCAACTCTAAAATTTTTTAATACATTTTCAGTTATATATCCAACCATAGCTCTTGTAGTAAACCTCATGTTTCCACCGGTAACTATAAGATCAACATTCTCATTGTTTGAGAGAACAGCAGCTATATCTATAGAATTTGTTATAACTGTAACTTTATTTGCTTGTATATGCTTTGCTATTTCTAAGGTTGTTGTGCCTGAATCCAGCATAATTGTATCTCCATCTTCAATCATAGAAGATGCAATTTTGGCTATAGTAACTTTTTCGTGATGACCTTCTATCTTTTTGTCCTTAAATGAAGGTTCGAAACTAGTACCTTGGTTACTTACTGCTCCTCCATGAGTTCTAGTCAAAAGACCTTTTTCATCCATCTCTTGTAAGTCTCTTCTTATGGTGGATTCAGAAACATTAAATATTTCTGTTAATGCACTTACCTTTAAGCTACTTTGTTCTTTTAGTAATTCTGATATCTTTTTTTGTCTTTCTTCTGCAAACATCCAATCACACTTTCGTTTTAATCATTTTAATGAATCATAGATAAATCATTCATAACCAATCAAAAATGAAAACGTTTTATGATTGATCAATTTTATTGTAATCGATTTTATGCATGATGTCAATATATTTTTGAATGATTTTAATAATTTATATTAAATATGTGAATGGTATTAATAAAATATTGCTTGTATATGATTGATACTAATTTCTCAGCATATAAAAAATAGTCTTAGTAATTATTACAGCATAGATACTGTTTTACTGCTTACTGCAAAGGATTCATTATATTATAAAATAATTGGATTTAGAATGGAAACAGATGATTACATTTCTAAACCATTTCATATAGAAGAATTAAAAGTAAGGATTGAAGCATTGCTTAGGAGGACAGGGGCATTTGTAAATGAAAGTTTATTGAAATGTGGAACTTTAAAAATAAATATAAAAACTAGGGAATTATTAATAAATAATAAAAAAGTAAATTTATAGGCTAAATTGTTTAATCTTATGGTAAATATTGTATGATGAATATGTGCATAAACTAATATATAAATAGAAAGTCCTAATATGTATGTTAGGACTTTCATATATCGTATATTTGTGAAATCACAAGTACTAAAAGTGAAAGAAAACGTAATTAGTCATCATCTCTTAAAATGTTTATATTCTTGCCTTCCATAACTTTGTTCATATTTCTTACTGCACACATTTTTCCACACATTGTACAGGTTTTCTCATCTTCAGGTCTTGAGCTTTCTCTATATTTCCTGGCTTTTTCAGGATCTATTGCAAGCTTAAATATCTCTTCCCAATCAAGTTCACGTCTAGCGTGAGCCATCTTATTATCCCAATCTCTAGCACCTTTAATTCCTTTTGCAATATCTGCAACATGGGCAGCTATCTTAGCAGCTATAATTCCTTCCTTCATATCTTCAAGATCAGGCAATCTTAAATGTTCTGCAGGAGTTACATAACATAAAAAGTCTGCTCCATAAGTTGCTGCAATTGATCCTCCTATAGCGCTGGTGATATGATCGTATCCAGGTGCTATATCAGTTACAATTGGTCCTAAAACATAAAAAGGTGCATCGTGACAAAGCTTTCTTTCGAGTATCATATTTGCTTTTATTTCATCCAAAGCCATATGTCCCGGACCTTCTATCATAACCTGTACGTTTCTCTTCCATGCTCTTTTTGCGAGTTCTCCTAAAGTCATAAGTTCCTTAATTTGGCTTGGATCTGTAGAATCGTCTATACAGCCAGGTCTGCATGAATCTCCTAAACTTATAGTTACATCATATTTTTCACATATATCAAGTACTTTATCAAAATATTCATAGAAAGGATTTTCTCTATTATTCAAATGCATCCAAGCATATAATAAACTTCCACCCCTTGATACAAAATTCATAAGTCTTGGATTTCTTTTGAATACTTCTGCAGTTTCTCTATTTATCCCTGCATGTATAGTCATGAAATCAACACCGTCTTTTGCATGAGTTTCTATAACGTTTAAGAGCTCCTCAGCGGTTATGTCCTTTAATTCCTTGTCATAAAATCCAACGGCATCATACATAGGTACTGTTCCTATCATGGCAGGGGATATATCTATGAGTCTATTTCTAAATTCTCTTGTTTTACCGAAACAACTTAAATCCATTATAGCTTCGGCTTTCATTTCTATTGCTTTTTTTACTTTATCAAGTTCTATGTCTATATTACAACAGTCTTTTGAAATACCAAGGTTGACGTTTATCTTAGTTTTTAATCCTTTTCCTACACCCTCTGCACTTATATTTTTATGATTTTTATTAGCAGGAATAGCAACTTTACCTTTTGAAATAAGCTGCATTAATTTTTGTACATCCATATTTTCTTTTTTTGCTACGGTCTCTATTTCTTTTGTAATTATTCCTTTTTTAGCTGCATCCATTTGTGTTGTATAATTCATTTAAACCATCTCCTCTTGAGTTTTTGAGCATAAAAAAGGAAAGCTGTAATGCTTTCCCTTTAAAACGTCTTTTATAAAACTTTATGTACTTAAGATAAAGTTTATCCCTACGTTGGCATTACCCAAATCAGGTCATAAGGGTCTGAGATAACATCCCACTCTCAGTCTGTATATACAGGCTCCCCCATAAAATATTTTGTTTTCAATTAAGTAATACCATATATATATTTTTTTGTCAACGCTATAGTGCTTTTTTCTTAAGGTTATTATTTGCTATAAATAAAGATAATATTAAAGCAACAACAAGAACACAGGTTTCAATTGCAAAAGTGTGATGCACTCCAAATACTAAACTTAAAGCTTGATGTTTTGCAGAAACTGGATTGCTAACATCAAATAAGTATTTTTTTTGAGATGCAGACATAATAGCAACAAATAAAGAAGTTCCAAATGCTCCTGCTATTTGTTGTAGAGTATTCATTATAGCAGTCCCGTGAGGATAGTATTTTGGAGATAATTGATTTAAACTATTAGTTTGCACAGGAGTATTTATAAGTCCAACAGCTATTAGAGATAAGCAATGCAAAGCAATAATAACAGGAATACTTATAGTCATAGATACAAAGCGCGAAAGTAAAAGAAATGCAATGGTTGAAATTGCATACCCGGGTATAATTAATGCTTTAGGACCGAATTTGTCATATAGATGTCCAGAAATTGGTGATACAATTCCATTAATAAGTCCGCCTGGCAGCATAAGAATACCAGCAGTAAATGCTGTTAAGCCTAAAGCACCTTCAAGAAACATCGGTAAAATAAGCATAGTAGCAAAGTTAATCATATGCATGATTATCATAAGTATACAACCGAGGCTAAACATGGATTCTTTAAATGGATGCATATCTAACATAGGTTCACTCATGTGCAGCTGACGAAGTACAAATGCGGCTAATGCTATACAAGCAACAATTATAGGAGCTGCTATTAAATATATATAAGTACTTCCAATGTTGCTAACACCATATATAAATCCACCGAATCCTATAGTAGATAGTATAATAGATAATAAATCTATTGGTGGTTTTGTAAGTTCTGTTACATTTTCAATATAATTATAACCTAAAATTAAAGATATAACTGAAAAAGGCAGTATTATAAAGAATAGCCATCTCCAATTAAGTGATTGAATTATTAAACCAGAAAGCGTTGGACCAATAGCTGGTGCACAAAACATTACAAGGTTAAATATACCAAGTGCTTTTCCACGCTTGTTTATAGGATTTATAATTAATAAAGTATTTACTATATTTGGTATTAAAATACCAGTTCCAATAGCTTGGATTAGTCTACCTATTAATAAAATTGAAAAGCCTGTAGAGAAACCACTTACAATTGTTCCAATTAAAAATATAGTTACAGAAGCAAGAAATAGTTGCCTTGTTGTAAAGCTTTGAATAAGTAAGGCAGAAACAGGAATTGCTATGCCCATAATAAGCATATATCCTGTACTGAGCCACTGCACGGTATTTGCAGATATAATAAATTGAACCATTAATTTTTTTAATGCCATATTTAATAAAGTTTCATTTAACATACATAAGAATCCTGCCATAATTAAGGCAATAGTTATAGGTATTACATTATAAGTTCGCTGTTTATAATTTGATTCATCTAAATTTTCATCTAAATGTTCTTCCATAAAATTTCCTCCTTGTTGATATTGAGATTAGTCATTATTTTGATTGATTTTTTGCTCTTCGGCATATATGTTTTTTTCAAATTTATTTAATGTATCTATAAATAAATTTATTTGATCTTTTGAAATCCCATTTATAATGGTTTTAAATAGACTTTCAATAAAAGGATATACTTCTTTTTCTAAATTTTTACCTTCAGGTGTAACGTAAATTAAAAATGAACGCCTATCTTTAGAACTTTTTTTCCTTACTACTAATTTTTTCTTTTCAAGAATATCCAATATTCTTACTAAGGTAGCTTGATCTTTGTCTACTTTTTTAGCTAATTCTTTTTGATTAACACCATCCTTTTCTAGTAAGTTCAGCAATGTTGACCATTGTTCTGTGGTTATATTATATTTTTTTAAGTTTAAAGATAAAAATCTTAGTATTTTTCTATTGATGTAGTTTAAATACATACCAATAGATTTATCAAGGGATTCCATAATTTTATACCTCCAAGAATATATGATATAGATATAATTATGATACATATAATTAGTATACTAATTATATGCCAACATAGTAAAAATGTCAAATAAATTTTATATAATGTTGTGTGGTTATTGATATTTGTAATAAAATTCAAAAAGTAAAAATTAATGAGGGGCCATATTAATGAAAAATTTTGTTTACAAATAAAATGTAGACATAAAAATTGGAATAATGTAAAATAAAAAGTAGAAATGTCTGAAAAATATAATTTGAAAATGATAGTGTATGCTTTCACTATGTATATAACTGCCTGTAAGTATTAAGCAGATACTTACAGGTGGTTGTTATTTGTGTGCTAAAAGGAATTTATATGTAATATAAATTTTATTGTAATTATATAGAAGGGATTGGCATTATAAAAAATGATAAAGAAAGAGAAAAAGAATAAGCGTAATAAAATTAACATACGTGCTATGAGTTCTATTTGTATTTTACTTGTTATATATTTTGGAATATCGGCGTATTTTACGAATCATTTTTATTTTGGCTCTAAAATTGATTGTGTAAGCGTTTCTGGAAAAACTGTGGAAGAAGTAAATAAACAAATGGCATCTCATATAAAATCATATAAGTTGAGCTTAAAAGAAAGGGATGGAAAGACAGAACAAATTACAGAAAATGATATTAAATTAAAGTATAATTTGAATGGTGAAGTTAAGAAACTTAAGGATAAACAGGGTTCTTATAATTGGATTTTGGGATTTTTAAACACAAAGAATTCTAAAATGACAGTCGGAATTTCATATGACAGCAAATTGTTGAAAGAAAAAGTGGATAAGCTTTCTTGTTTCGATAGTAAAAATGTAATTGAACCTAAGAACCCAAGCTTCAAATATTCAAATAAAGGTTATACGATTATAAATGAAGTAAATGGAAATAAGGTTAATGAAAATGTATTGTATAATAATATAGTAAAAGCAATACTTAAGGGTGAAACTACAATAGATTTGGAAGCAATGAATTGCTATGTTAATCCAAAGTATACTGTAAAATCAAAAGAAACTACTGAAATTAGAAATACGCTTAATAAATATGTATCTTCAAAAATTACTTATACTTTTGGAGATAAAAAGGAAACTGTAGATGGCTCTACAATAAACAAGTGGCTTGCAGTTGATGATAATTTTCAGATTGTATTTGAGAAAGATAAAATTAAAAAATACATGAATGAACTTTCTAATACTTATAATACAATTGGTAAGACAAGAAGTTTTAGCACATCTTCAGGAAAAACAATAAATGTTGGCGGTGGTGATTATGGATGGTATATTAATAATGCTAAAGAGACTCAAGATTTAATTGCTGCCATTAAAGAAGGAAAAACTATAAAAAAAGAACCAACATACATTCAAACTGCTGTATCTCATAGTAGTAATGATATTGGAAATACTTATGTAGAAGTAGATATGTCAAGACAACATTTATGGTTTTACAAAAAAGGTTCGTTAGTAGTACAAGGAGACGTTGTTACAGGTAATGTAAGTAGTGGACATCCAACGCCAGAAGGTATTTACTGGGTAAAATATAAGGAAAGAAATGCTACCTTAAAAGGTGAGGGTTATAGTTCCCCGGTTGATTTTTGGATGCCATTTAATGGCGGTATTGGAATTCATGATGCACGTTGGAGAAATCAATTTGGTGGGAGTATATATATGACAGACGGTTCGCATGGTTGTGTGAACTCACCATATTATTTGGCAAAGACAATATTCTATAGTATTGATAAAGGCACTCCAGTTGTTTGTTATTATTAGTAATGAGTGAAATAGGGGCCGTCGCACTAAGTAATGTAGTAATTACTTTTAGTGCGACAGCCCCTAATAAAGTTTGAAAGAATACTAAAATTATGTAGATTTTTAGTTAACAGTTGTATTTACAGGTGGCACAAATGTTCTTGATTGAAGCTCTGTGTCCAGCATATAGAGGGCAGCTGAGTTATCACCTATTCTATCTAATTTTTTAATTAATTTACTAAAAGTATCCTCTTCTTCAATTTGTTCATCTATAAACCATTTAAGCAAACTTATTGTAGCATGTTCTTTTTCCTCTGTTGCTAAATTCATAAGATTGTAAATTCTTTTAGTGACCTTTTTCTCATGATCTAGTGCTTTCTTAAAAGCATCATTTACTGAATCATAATTATTATCAGGTGATTCAACAGTTCCAATAATTATCCTTGAATTTGTTCTTTTTAAAAAATCATAAAATCTTGTTACATGATAATTCTCTTCTTCGATCTGTACTTTGAAAAAATTAGCGAATCCATCTAAATCGATTGAATCACAGTATGCTTGCATAGCAAAGTATATATTTGCGGAGTACATCTCAAAGTTTATCTGATCGTTTATAGCCCTTACAAGTGTATCACTTAGCATAAGTAAATTCATCCCTTTCACATTTAAATTAATTAGCAAATTATATACTAATTAAATTATTACTAATAATAAATACTAAGATGTAATATTTATTATTTGATTATTTTTAGTAATAATAACACATTATATATAAATTTTCAATATCTATAACATAATTATATTTGAGTAAAATTTTAATATTTATATTGTTTATTTCAATAATTTACTCTAAAATATGATTAAAGGCTGTTATTTTAATATTGGAAGGAGATATTATATATGAAAAAGGTAATATTATTAAGTGGGAGTCCAAATGAGGAAGGCAACACTGTACAAATTCTTAAAGAATGTGCAAAAGTTATAGAACAAAATGGAGTTCAAGCTGAAGTTGTATCATTAGCTGGAATGAAATTGAAGGATTCTATGGATTTTCAGGGAGGATATAATGATGGCTTTGACCAAATAATTCAAAAAATAAAAGAGGCCAAGGGATTTATTGTAGGAGCACCTGTTTACTGGGGAACTGCAAGAGCAGAACTTATGGTGGCACTTCAGAGAATAGCCATGGCATCTATGAAAGACGGAAATTTTTTATCCAGAAAAGTAGGCGGACCTATTGCTGTCGCAAGACGAGCAGGTCAAACATCATCCATACAGGAAATGCTTATGTTTTACCTTTATAATGATATGATTGTACCGGGTTCAACATATTGGAATGTAGTTTTCGGTCAGAAGCCTGGAGAAGCTTTAAATGATGAAGAAGGAATGAGAACAGTAAAGAGATTTTCTGAAAATGTAGCTTATTTGGTAAATAAAATAGATTAATTAATAATAGAAAAGGGGAATACGTTCCCCTTTAATCATGATTTTTTATTTTCTTGTATTTTTTCGTTTAGTTCATTCAAGTAGGTCCAGCGATCCATTTTTTCTTCAAGCTCCTTTTCAAGAGAAGCTTTTTCTTTTAAGAGTTTTTCAATAAGAGTGTAATCCGAGGAAGCCTCCTCCATTTTAGTTTCATTTTCTGATAAAGCTTTTTCTAGATTTTCAATAACTTCGTCTATTTTATCAAATTCAAGCTTTTCTTTATAGGTAAATTTTAAAGGCTTTTCTTTATTGGATTTATAATTATTTTTTTCTGTATTTTTTTTAATTAAAGGCTTTTCTTTCGCTTTCTCTTTTTGAAGTTTGTTGAAGTAAAAATAGTTACCCGTATATTGAGTTATTTTGCCGTTACCTTCAAATGCAAATATTTTATCAACTGTTTTGTCAAGAAAATATCTGTCATGTGATACTGTGATAACAGCACCTTGAAAATTATTTATGTAATCTTCTAAAATTGTAAGTGTTTCTATATCAAGGTCATTTGTAGGTTCATCAAGTAAAAGTACATTAGGATACTTCATCAGTATTTTTAAAAGATAAATACGTCTTCTCTCCCCACCGGAAAGTTTTCCAAGAGGAGTCCACTGCACAGATGGTTCAAATAAAAATTTTTCAAGTATGGAAGAGGCACTTACTCTTTTACCCTGATTATTTGTTACGGATTCTGATGTATCCTGTATATACTCAATTACTATCTCGTTCATATCCATATCAGGAATTCCCTGAGAATAATATCCTATTTTTACAGTTTCACCTGTGCTTACGCTGCCACTGTCAGGCAGTAATTTTCCTGTTAGAATATTCATCAGTGTAGACTTTCCACTTCCGTTGGCACCTATAATTCCTATTCTGTCGTCATTTAATATATTATAAGTGAAATTTTTGATTAAAACTTTTTGTCCGAAGCTTTTATTTATATGATCAAGATTTATGACCTTTTTGCCGATTCGTGTGCTTTGAATACTGATATCAAGCTTTGAATTATTTAAAGATGATTTTTCGCCGGTTAATTGTTCAAACCTTTCTATTCTAGCTTTTTGTTTTGTACTTCTTGCTTTGGCACCTCTTCTTATCCATGAAAGTTCTTTCCTTATAAGATTTTCTCTTTTCCTTTCATTGGCATCTTCTTTTTCAAGTCTTTCTGCCTTCTTTTCAAGAAAATCACTGTAATTTCCTGTATACTTGTAAAGTTTACCTCTATCAAGTTCTAACATTCTATTAGTAATCTTATCCAGGAAAAATCTATCGTGTGTTACCATTAGAAGAGCACCGTTATATTCACCTAAAAAGTCCTCCAACCATTCTATGGTTTCATCATCGAGATGGTTTGTAGGTTCATCAAGTATTAAAATATTTGAGGGAGTTATAAGTGCTGAGGCTAAAGCTACTCTTTTTTTCTGACCGCCTGAAAGCACGGATATCTTTGTATCAAAATTATTTATTCCAAGCTTTGTAAGTATAGTTTTGGCATGACTTTCAATCTCCCAGGCATTTTTTGCATCCATCATGGAATTTAAATTAAAGATTTGACTTTGAAGGTTGCTGTCATCAGGATTTTTTTCAATAAGCTTAAGAGCTTTTTCATAGTCTCTTAAAAGATTCATCACAGGTGAACTGCCTTTAAAAATTTGTTCAAGTACTGTTAAACTGCTGTCACTAAAATCAGAATTTTGAGGAAGATAGTCTATAGATGCTTTGTTTGATGTTATAATTTTACCACTGTCGGACGTTTCAAGTCCTGCAATTACTTTTAAAAGAGTAGATTTTCCAGTACCATTTATGCCAATTACACCTATTTTATCGCCTTCATTTATACCTAAACATATATCTTGAAATAAAATTTTTTCACTATAACTTTTACTTATATTTTCTGCAGTTAATAAATTCATTTTTACACGTCCTTTGCTTTATCAAATTTAGTATATCATATAGTAAATTAAAATATAAAGCAGATTAATTATAAAAATAAGAAGTCATCAATTGAATGAGGCTTCTTATTTTTACATTTTTATTTTGTTAATTCATTTTCCATTAATTTAAAATCATTATCTATAGATTTATCAGGCTTTTTTGTTAAAAGACTAACAACTATTATAGATATGAGAGCAAGTGAAAAACCAGGAATCATTTCATACAAGTAAGCTGATAATCCAGAAACAATCCATATGATAACTGTTAATCCACCTACAATCATACCGGATAGTGCACCCCATTTAGTCATTTTTTTCCAGTAAAGGCTTATTAGAAGTACCGGACCAAAAGCTGAACCAAAACCTGCCCAAGCCTGCCCAACTATATTTAAAATAGTTTTATTTGGAACATATGCAAATATAACTGCAACAGCAGAAACCAGAACAACGGATAATCTTCCTATAAACATTTGAGTATGTTCTGAGGCCTCTTTATTGAAAAAAGTAAGATAAAAATCTTTTGTAATTGAACTTGAACATACTAGAAGTTGAGAAGATATAGTACTCATAATAGCAGCTAGTACTGCCGAAAGTATAATTCCTGTAATAAATGGATGGAACAATATATCTCCAAGTTTTAGAAATACCATTTCAGGATCTTTAAGCGGCATATTATGAGATGTAAAATATACAAGACCTATAAGACCACTTGTAATGGCACCTAAAAGTCCGATAGCCATCCAGCTTATACCTATTCTTCTTGCAGATTTTAATTCCTTTGCAGATTTAATAGCCATAAAACGTACAATAATGTGAGGCTGTCCAAAGTAACCAAGGCCCCAGGCCATAAAGCCGATAATTGTTGCAAAGCTTGTTCCACGCAGCATATCAAATAATGCTGGATTAATTGAAGTTACCTTGTGCACAAAAGTACCTGGAGTTACTCCCAAATTTAAATAAGTTACGATTGGAACCATAAGAAGTACAACAAACATCAAGCTTCCCTGGAAGAAGTCTGTAAGGCTTACAGCTAAAAATCCGCCGAAATATGTATATATTACAACTATGGAAAGTGTAACTACTACACCTGATGTATATGTAAATCCAAATAAGTTTTTGAATAATTTTCCACCTGCTACAATTCCAGATGAAACGTATAAAGTAAAGAAAACAAGAATTACAATTCCAGATACAAGTCTTAGCATATTTGAATTATCTTTAAACCTGTTTTCGAGATAATCAGGTATAGTCTGGGAATCGTTGGCAACTTCAGTATAAATTCTAAATCGTGGAGCTAGCAAGAGATAGTTAAAATAAGCGCCTATAGTTAAACCTATTCCAAGCCACATACTTGAAATACCTGTGGTATATACTGCGCCTGGAAGTCCCATAAGCATCCATCCACTCATATCGCTTGCACCAGCAGATAAAGCTGTTACCATAGGACTGAGGCTTCTGCTGCCAAGCATATAATCAGACATATCATGAGTCCTTCTGTAAGAATAGTACCCAATTAATAGCAAAATAATTAAGTATAAGATAATGGCACTAAGTGATGCAAATTTCATATAAATTCTCCTTTTGTTGTTAAAATTATGTTAATTAAAAAAAACCATATAAATATATTATCATATTAATCATAAATTGATAATTAAATTTATGATTAATATAAAAATAGGAAAAATCCTTTTTGAATAAAATCCTATTATATGGTAAAATAAAATTTGGGTAGTATCATTTTGAGCTGCACCTTAAGTGTTTTTATAAGTTAATATTTTGCTCATATCATTTTGAATGGGACAAGCTGTACGGGAGTTAAACATCAGCTCGATTATAATTTTTTTAATTGTATTACTAAAAGAGACGGTGATGCCATGGAATTTAATATTGGTTTTATCGGTGCCGGAAGAGTAGGCGTAAGCTTAGGTAAATACTTTAGCATTAATGGGCTGAAATTGAAAGGTTACTATAGTAAAAGTGTAAAATCAGCAAAAGAAGCTGCAGATTTTACAAAAAGTAATTTTTACACTGAATTAAAAACCTTAATCAAAGATTGTAATATAATTTTTATCACTACTCCCGATGATATTGTAGAAAGAATATGGAATGAAATTAAGAAATACAATCTAAAAAATAAAATCATTTGCCATTCAAGTGGTTCTTTGTCCTCGTCAATCTTTTCAAATATTAACACTTTGGGAGCATTCGGATATTCTATCCATCCAATGTGCGCTTTTTCAGATAAATTCAATACTTATAAAATTTTAAACAAAATTTATTTCTCGATTGAAGGAGATATAAAATATTTGTCAATTTTAGAATCAATTTTTACTTCAATGGGTAACAAAGTGATTACAATAGATAAAGCTAAAAAACCAATTTATCATCTTGCAAATGTAACAGTTTCAAATTTGGTACTTTCTCTTTTAAATATAGGCTGCAGTTATTTGAAAGAATGTGATATTGATTATGAAACTGCAAAAAATGCGCTCATGCCTTTAATTGAAAATAATATAAACAATATAAAAAACAGCGGTTTTATAGACTCAATTACAGGCCCTGTGGAGCGTGGTGATTTGGAGACAATAAGGAAGCACCTTAATGTAATACCATTTGAAGATATTGAATTGTATAAGCGTTTGTCACTTAATTTAGTTGATTTATCTGAAAAAAAACACATAGGAGAAAATTATCAAGTCATAAAAAATGAACTTAAAAAACGAAAGGATGAAAAAAATGAAAAATAGTATTTCGACTTTTATGAATGCAAAACATAATGGCGAAAAGCTTACCATGTTGACTGCTTATGATTATTCAACAGCTAAGATTATAGATGGAGCAGGTATTAATGGTATTTTGGTTGGCGATTCTTTAGGTATGGTGTGCCTTGGGTACAAAGATACTTTAAGTGTGACGATGGAAGATATGCTTCACCATATAAAAGCAGTTACCAGAGGTGCAAAAAATGCCCTTGTGGTTGGTGATATGCCATTTATGTCCTACCAAACTTCTGTGTATGATGCGGTAAAAAATGCTGGAAGAATGATTCAAGAAGGTTTAGCAGGAGCTGTAAAGCTGGAGGGTGGTGCAACTGTTTATGAACAGGTAAAAGCCATTGTAAAATCACAAATTCCTGTAATGGGACATATTGGACTGACACCACAATCTGTGAACGTATTTGGAGGATTTAAAATTCAAGGCAAGGATGAAATTAAGGCTAAAAAAATAATAGAGGATGCAAAAAAATTAGAACAGGCAGGTGTGTTTTCTATTGTACTTGAAGGAATTCCGTATAAACTAGCAAAAATTATTACGGAAACTGTATCTGTTCCAACTATAGGAATAGGTGCAGGGAAATATTGTGACGGGCAGATTCTTGTGTATCAGGATATGCTGGGATTGTTTTCAGATTTCAAGCCTAAATTTGTTAAGGTTTATGGAAATGCTGGAGAAGTTATGAGAAAAGCATTTGAAGATTATAATGATGAAGTAAAAAGTAGTGCTTTTCCTGATGAAGAGCACAGCTTTAAAATAGATGAAAATGTTATAAATAAATTATATTAAAAGGAGTAATTGATGATGAATACAGTACATTCAATAAAAGAAGTAAGAAATGAAATAAAAAAATGGAGAAAAGAAGGGCTTACTGTTGGGCTTGTGACTACAATGGGTTTTTTGCATGAAGGTCATGAGAGTCTTATTAAAAGGGCATCAGAAGAAAATGACAGGGTAGTTGTAAGTATATTTGTAAATCCAACTCAATTTGGACCAAATGAAGATTTAGAGGCTTATCCAAGGGATATTAAAAGAGATGAAACCGTATGTGAGAAGGCAGGGGCAAATTTAATCTTTAATCCAGATCCTTCAGAAATGTACTATGATGATGCAAGTACTACTGTAAATGTAGCTGGATTAACTGAAGGCTTGTGTGGTGCAAAAAGGCCTGTCCATTTTGGAGGAGTTTGTTTAGTAGTTTCAAAATTTTTTAACATAGTAACTCCTGACAGAGCATATTTTGGAGAAAAAGATGCACAGCAGCTGGCTGTTATAAAGAGAATGGTCAGAGATTTAAACTTTGATATTGAAATAGTGGGCTGTCCTATAGTAAGGGAAAGCGATGGACTTGCCAGGAGCTCGAGGAATATTTATCTTTCGAATGAAGAAAGAAAAGCGGCTTTGATTTTGAATAAGAGCCTTAATTTAGCTAAACAGTCTTTAAATGAGGGTGAAAGAGATGCAAATAAAGTAAAAGATATAATTATTGAAAAATTGAATTCAGAGAGTTTGGCTAAAGTGGATTATGTTGAGATAGTGGATAGCTCAAATTTAAAACCTGCTTTCAACATTAATAAACCTGTTCTGGTCGCAATTGCAGTTTATATTGGTAAAACAAGACTTATAGACAACTTTACTTTTAAAATGTAAATTTATTTGGAACTTAGGAGGAAAATTATGCAGATAAACATACTAAAATCTAAAATTCACAGGGCGACAGTTACGGAAGCAAATCTTAATTATGTAGGAAGTATAACAATTGATAAAAAATTGATGGATAATGCAAATATAATTGAATATGAAAAAATTCAAGTGGTAAATGTAAACAATGCAAGCAGACTTGAAACGTATGTTATAGCTGGTAAAAGAGGAAGTAAAGTAGTTTGTCTTAATGGTGCGGCTGCAAGATATGTACAACCAGGTGATAAAGTTATTCTTATGACTTATGGACAGATGGATGATTGTGAAGCTAGAGAGTATAAGCCAACAGTAGTATTTGTGAATGATGACAACTCCATTTCAGAAGTAACGAATTATGAAAGACATGGAGAAATAAAATAATATTAAAAGATAAAAATATAAATACCCCAAAATTTTTTATATAAAGTTTATGGGGTATTTATTATTGAATTGTTTAAACTAGTATTGTATGATAACCTCATGACTATATTATAATAGGAGAGTAAAAATGGATTATACATTGATTGCAACCGCTACCTTTGGACTTGAATCTGTAGTGGCAAAAGAACTTAAAAATCTTGGATATGATGATTTGAAAGTAGAAAATGGAAAAGTAACTTTTAGTGGTGACGAGATGGATATAGTTACCTGTAATTTATGGCTTAGAACAGCTGACAGGGTACTTATAAAAATGGCAGAATTTAAAGCGGAGAGTTTTGAAGAACTTTTTCAGGGTACACGTTCTGTTGATTGGGCAGGACTTATGCCTGAAGATGCCTTTATGCATATAACGGGAAAGTCAGTTAAGTCAAAATTGCACAGTGTTCCTGATTGTCAGTCCATAGTTAAAAAGGCAGTAGTTGAAGCTATGAAGAGTAAATACAATTTAGAAAAATTTGAGGAAACAGGTGCGGAGTATAAAATAGAAGTAGGAATATTGAAGGATATAGTTACGTTAACCGTAGATACCTCGGGTGAGGGGCTTCACAAAAGGGGATACAGAAAAAATTCCGGGGGTGCACCAATTAAAGAAACTCTTGCAGCAGCCCTGGTGCTTTTAAGCAAATGGGAGCCATCGATAACATTATGCGATCCTATGTGTGGTTCAGGAACTATTGCCATTGAAGCAGCCTTGATAGGAAAAAATATAGCACCTGGCCTGAATAGAAGATTCGTTTCAGAACAATGGGGCATAATTCCGCAAGATATATGGGAAGATTTAAGAAGATATGCCAAAAATTCTATAAATGACAATAAACTTGCTATAATGGCATCTGATATAGATGGATGGGTAATTAGTACTGCAAGGATCAATGCTAAAAAGGCAGGTGTGTCAGATTGTATAGAATTTAAAAAAATGCCTGTTCAGGATTTTACATCAAAAAAGACATGTGGCTTTATAATAAGCAATCCACCATATGGAGAAAGACTCGGAGAACTAAAA
This sequence comes from Clostridium algifaecis, assembly GCF_017874415.1. Taxonomy (GTDB): domain Bacteria; phylum Bacillota; class Clostridia; order Clostridiales; family Clostridiaceae; genus Clostridium_B; species Clostridium_B algifaecis. The sequence continues at coordinate 47,332 of NZ_JAGGLM010000012.1, read as the reverse complement.
GAAGCTGAAAAACTTTATGAAGATATTGGAAGCGTATTTTCAAAACTTAAGGGATGGTCATATTTTATAATAACAGCCCATGATGGTTTTGAAAAACATTTTGGTAAAAAATCAAACAAGAACAGAAAACTTTACAATGGCAAACTAAAATGTCATTATTATCAGTATTATAGTTAACGTAAGCACTAATATTTGGTATACTTAATACATAAATAAAATATTTTTAATGACAAAATTGATTTATGGAGGGGTTTAGAATGGAAGTATCTGAAGAAAAACAGAATAAGGAAATAGAAATGGCAAATGAATTACAGGCATTTTCACAGGAACTGGCAGCTTCATCTGAAGAGCTGGCAACTTCTACACAAAAGATGTCTAGTAATAGCGAAAATGTAGGAAATTTGATTAATGAAACTCAAGAAGGTATATCCAGTATGGATGATATAATAAAGTACATAAAAAGTATTGCAGATACTACAAATCTGTTAGGACTTAATGCTTCAATTGAAGCTGCCAGGGCAGGCGAACATGGTAGAGGATTTTCAGTCGTAGCAGGAGAAATAAGGAAACTTGCTGCAAATAGTAAGGATTCAACCAGACAGATTAATGATACACTGGCAAAAATTAAAGAAAATATAAACAGTATAGTAAATGTATTAAATGAATTTTCTAGCAGTAGTAAGACTCAGGCCGCTCAGGCTGAACAAATAGCAGCTGGAAGTCAAAAACTTAGTGAATTATCAACTAAACTTTTAAACATATCAGGCAATACCAATAAATAAGTATATAAATATATTAAATGACTTATATAAAATATATAAGCCATTTTAATATTTGTTAAAACTTTTTTAATTAGGAGAACTTCAATGAATAAAGATTTAAAAAACATGATTATTGTATTTTTAGGTTCTTTTCTTTTATCTTTATTTTCAAACACTATGTCACCCTTCATAACTACAATAGAGAAAACATATAATTTATCCGGCAATACGATTGCAATACTTCCACCGGTAGTTTATTTTGCTTCGTTTGTAATGAGTATAGTAGGTGCAAAATTAATGCCGGCATTGGGAATAAAAAAAGGAATATATACGGGATTTTCATGTGTGATTTTTTCAAGCTTTATAATTTTGATATCCAGATCTTTTTATGTGTTATTATTTGGATACTTTATAGCAGGATTAGCAATTGGTATGAATTATGTGTTTTTAAGTGCAATGCTTTCACTATTGCCTAAAAGATATCAGAAATTTGGACTTTATAATGCTTGTTTTGGTTTAGGTGGAATTTTAATATTGCCTATAGACAGATTTGTACTTAGAAATGGAATGAAATTTAATTATACTTATATTATTCATATAGTACTTATGTGCCTATTTGTGATTATTGCAACTAAGATTGACGATGTATCATTAAATGATATAAATAATGTTCCTTCTAGTAAATTTTCTTTTAGTGTATTAAAGAAATCTTTTGTATTGCTTTTATCAATAGCTATATTTTTTTATGTTGGTGCAGAAATATCAACTACAAACTGGACGGGTGGTTTTCTTGAAAAATATTATGGTATGAGCAAGGCTGAAGTACCAAATATTCTTTCTGGATTCTGGATTCTATTTACTTTTGGAAGGGCTGTAGGAGACAAATTTTTATATAAAGTAGGAAGACTTGAATATTTGTCGGTTGCTCCTTTAATAGCTATTATAGGAATATTTATAATATTATCTGGTACAAGTAAAATTCAGGCATTAATAGGAATTGGCATTATTGGTTTGACTATGTCACTGATATATCCTGCATTACAGGGACATATTATACAAAATGTTGAAAGGAAAGATATTACTTCTACTTCATCTGTCATGGTGATATTTAATAATTTTGGTGCTATGTTTTTAACTTATATGATAGGATTTGCAGGTGGAATAAAAATTACGTATGTTTTTATAATTCAAATAGTTTTCTATGTTTATATATTTATTGTCTCTGTACATTATTTAGTTCTTAAAAAGAAATAGATATTTGTTACACGAAATGCTTTTGTCGTTTAAAACGATTAAAAAAGTTGGATTATTATGTTAGAATAAATATAAACTTATTCTAAAATCAATTTCCAAATTTAGGGGGCTTTTTATGGAAAATACAAATTCAAATGTAAGTTTTGACATTAAAAATGCAAAACTTTCACTAAATTCAATTTCAGTTTATAGAAATTTACTGAAGGATAAAGTTGTAAATAGTTTATATTTATTTTTGAATTATGCAGATGGCGAAAAAGTAGAACTAGACCATACAGCAGAATTATATAATAATTTTTTCTTTAATCTTTCAGAAAGCGGGACGAATTCCTTAAAGGAGTATATTATAAACAAAATTTTGTTTGATGAAAATGCTTTTTCAAGGATAGAGAAGCATAAAAATATTGAAGATGCTGCAGCTAATGATTTGAAAAAACTTCAATTTATTGCCAGCTTGAAGGGCAGCTTTATAAAGGACAGACTTTTGAAGATTTTTGATAAGAATAAGTTTAAAAATGTAATAGAAGAATTTCCACAATGGGGCGAAGTAGAAAAACTTGATCTTACAAATATTCCAGAACATATAAAATTGATTAAGGAGAGCTTATATAACAGCGATAATTGGAATGAATGCATTTATGATTTGAAAAAATTTCATCAAAATTATGGCTGTGGCATATTTGCATTTTACAGGGCATTTGTATGGGAATATGTTGATGGAAAGTCACAGTTTAAGTGTATAAGCAATCCAGATCCAGTGGAGCTTTCAGATTTTATAGGATATGAAAACGAAAGAAAAATTGTAATAGAGAACACTGTTCAATTTTTAAAAGGATTCCCGTCCAACAATGTGCTTTTATATGGTGACAGGGGGACAGGAAAATCATCTACTGTGAAAGCAATACTTAATAAATATTATAAAGATGGGCTTCGAATGATAGAGCTGCCTAAAGCTCATATTATAGATTTTCCTGATATAATAAGACAATTAAAGGATAAACCTCAGAAATTTATTATATTTATAGATGATTTGGTATTTGGAGATAATGAAGAAAGTTATACAGCACTTAAATCTATACTTGAGGGTGGAATTGAAAGCAAATCAAGAAATATTTTAATATATGCAACTTCAAATAGGAGGCATCTGGTAAAAGAATATTTCAGCGATAGGGATTCTGCTAAATCTCAGCGTGGTGATGGGGAAATACATTATGGTGACAGCAGGCAGGAAAAACTTTCTCTTGCAGATAGATTTGGTATAAATGTACTATTTTCATCTCCTGATAAGAAAAGATACTTAGAAATTGTAGATGGAATTGCAGATAAAAGAAAATTAAAAATTGACAGGAAGACTCTTCATAGAGAAGCTGTAAAATGGGAAATGTGGTATAACGGACCTTCCGCAAGGACAGCTGTACAATTTATTGATTGGATAGAAGGGAAAAATAAAATAGAAAATAAATAAAAATATTGGAGGAATAAATATGATATCTGATAAAATGAAGGATTATGTATCTAAAAGTTCTATAATAAGGGCAATGTTTGAAGAAGGAAAAAGATTAGCAGCTATATATGGTGCAGAAAATGTGTTTGATTACAGCCTTGGAAACCCAAATGTAGAGCCACCAGAAGATATAAAAAAAGCAATAACAGAAATATTATCTGAAGAATCTCCAAATTTAGTTCATGGATATATGAGCAATTCAGGCTATGAGGATGTAAGGGATATAATTGCAAAACATATTAATAAAAAGTATGATTTGAAACTGACTGAGGATAATCTTATAATGACATGTGGTGCTGCAGGTGGTTTGAATATTGTTTTAAAGACTCTTTTGAACCCGGGAGATGAAGTTATTACTTTTTCACCATTCTTTGGAGAATATGAAAACTATGTAAAAAATTTTGATGGACAGCTTGTAATTGTTCCATCAAATACAGAAACTTTTGAACCTGATTTAAATGCACTTGAAGATGCAATAAATAGTAAAACAAAGGCAGTAATAATAAATTCACCAAATAATCCAACAGGTATAGTTTATTCAGAAAAGCTTATTAAGGAGTTAGGGGAAGTTCTTGAGAGAAAACAGCAGCAACTTAACAGCAGTATATATTTAATTTCAGATGAACCTTACAGAGAAATAGCATATGATGGGGTGAAGGTTCCTTACATATTAAATTATTATAGAAATTCAATTGTAGGATATTCCTATAGCAAATCACTTTCACTTCCTGGTGAGAGAATAGGATATGTAGTTTGTAATACTGAAATGGATGATTTTAAAGATGTAATGGCTGCTCTTAATGTTGCAAATAGAATTTTAGGATTTGTAAATGCTCCATCCATGTTTCAGAGAGTAATTGCAAAATGCATTGATTCAAAAGTAGATGTCAATATATATAAGAAAAATAGAGATCTTCTTTATAACCACCTTGTAAAAATAGGATTTTCCTGTGTAAAACCAGAAGGAGCTTTCTATTTATTTCCTAAGTCTTTAATTCCAGATGACAAAGAATTTGCAAAGGAAGCAAAGAAATTTAATTTACTTATAGTTCCAGGTTCGTCTTTTAAGTGTCCGGGTCATTTCAGACTATCATACTGTATTTCATATGAACAGATAGAAAGGTCTTTAGACAGCTTTGATAAACTTGCAAAAAAATATATTTAGATAGTTAATGTATGTTTTAATTTATAAAAATAGGATAAGGTGAACCATATGGCTCACCTTATCCTATTTTTTACCTGCTAATTTAAATTAGTAGGTAAATATCATTTTTCCAACTTTCAAAGCTAAAGGTCTTGACCAGAGCCATTTATTTGTAGCAGAATCGTCAAAGTAATAAATAGCACCTTTTGTTGGATCAGAACCGTATAAAGCTTCAAGTGCAGCCTTTTTTGAATCAGCAGAAGCTGTCTTGTTTATCCATCCATTTGATACTGGAGTAAACTGATAATATCCAGAGGATTTTTCATAGATTACATCCTTTATAGTAGATGGAAACTGAGAACTTTTTACTCTATTTAATACAACAGCTGCTACTGCAACCTTTGCTGTATAAGGTTCAGTTTCCGCTTCTGCAGTTACTAGCCTTGCAAGTAAATCTAAGTCACTTTGAGTGTATGGAACTATAGGTGATTTTGTAGAGCTTGTCCCTTTAAAAACAATTCCACCAGGGATATTGAGTATTTGACCGGGATATATATATCTTGCTGTATTATTGGCTGCTATTAATGCATCAATAGATATATTATATTTTTTTGCTATTAAATAAAGAGTATCAGATGGTTGTACTGTGTAAGTTTTTGAATCAATTTTCAGAACCTGATTCGGGTATATTTGACTTGTAGCAAGATTGTTATTTTTCATTATAGTGTCTGGAGTGGTTTTAAATAATAACCCTATTTTATAAAGTGAGTCATAAGGTTTAATAGTGTAACTGGCTGCATATACATTTGTGAAAGACAGCATTGAAAATGCCGCGGCAAAAAAGATTGTTCTGATTTTTTTAAAATTCATAATTAATTTTCCTCCCTGTTTGCCTACGAGGTTAGCTGACGGGTTCGGGCAGAGATACCCTACCTTTTAAAAAAAGATTCACCCCAAATAATGTATCCCCCGTATCTCATTTTGTTGAGATTTAGGCTTGTCTACATATGCTATCTTAACAATGATTACAGAAGATATCTATATTAAATCACTGGGAGTTCAGGCATAAAAAACTATTCCATCAGAAAAATATGCATGATTAACAATTATTAGATGATAATTAAGAAAGGGGCTGTCGCACTAAAAAATTAGTGGACAGCCCCTTGAAATATTTCTTAACTATTAATTATTAACTTTTAACCCGGCATTCATACTTCCAGTTTTATAGCCTGAAACATCTAAAGTTACATAAGTAAAACCTATTTCTTTAAGCTTTTTCCCAACTTTGTCCATAATATCTAAATCAAAAAATTTACTTCTTTCATCAGGGGCAACTTCTATTCTTGCAATTTGTCCATGATATCTTACTCTTACCTGTTTGAAACCGAGATCAAGTAAGAATTGTTCCGAATCCTCTACCATCTTTAATTTTTTGCTGTTTATTTCATTTCCGTATGGAAATCTTGAGGACAGGCATGCAAAAGATGGCTTGTTCCATGTTGGAAGGCCCATTTCTTTGGAGTATGCTCTTATATCATCTTTAGTTAGTTTGGCATCCTTTAGTGGACTTACTACACCGAGTTCTTTTGCAGCTTCCATTCCCGGCCTGTAATCTCCGGTATCATCAAGATTGGAACCATCAAAGACATATTTTGCACCGTTTTCTTTTGCAACATTTTGAAGCTTTGAAAACAATTCTTTTTTGCAATAATAGCATCTATTTACAGGATTTTTAGCATATCCCTTAATATCCAATTCTTCAGAATTTATGATTATATGTTTTACTTCCATGGATTTAGCATATTTTTTAGCCTCATTTAATTCTCTTTTAGGATATGTAGAAGAAGTAGCAGTTACAGCAATAACATTATTACCTAGAACTTCGTGTGCAACTTTTAAGAGAAAAGTGCTGTCTACTCCACCTGAAAACGCAACAACGGCACTTTCAAATTTCTTGAGATTTTCTTTTAGTAGTTCTAACTTATCAGCCATGTTAACCCCCCAATATCATCTTAAATTTATTTTACTTATTAATTATAACATAATTTTAATAAGGAAAGGATAAAGAAAGAACCTCTTTATTTTTAGTAAAGGGATTCTTTATTTTAGTTATTTGTTGACTCTTTGTAATTTTTAAATTGTAAATCTATATATGGGTTATCATCTATAAATTTCACATATTTATCAAAGCAATCTACAGTTTGTTTATCTATAGTATGCTCCATTTTTTCTGTTTCTTGTAAAATTTTCTCATCATTCACTCCTATAAGCTTTAAAAATTTTTCTATAGTTTTGTGTCTGTGCACAAGATATTTGGCTATTTTTATACCACTGTTCTCGAGCATTACAACTCCATATTTTTCATACTTTAGAATTTTAAGCTTTGACAGCTTCTGTATCATTTTAGTGACGGAAGGGGGCTGAACATTCAGTGATTCCGATAGATCATGCACTCTTGTAAAGCCGCAATCTATTGATAATCTATAAATCATTTCAACATAATCTTCCATTGAGGCAGTTAAAAGATTTTCATCTTTTTTCATATATTCATTAAAAGTAAAAAACTTGTCTTCATCCATACTTTCACCTGCTTTAAACATATAGTCCTTAGTAAATTATATGATCGATAAAAAATAAAATTACATATTGTAACAATTTTATATGGGCACACATAATTTATTAATATAAATAATTAGCTTAGGTTAATATACTTGTACTCAGTTAACAATCTTTTTTACTTTATGATGGAAAATTGTTCACTGTGAATTTCTAATTGTCCAATAAACAAGGAGTGAATAAAAAATGGAATCAGAACTAAACATAAGAGTTAGATTTAAAACAATGTCTAAATTCTTAGGACCAGCTTTTATTATTAGTGTAGCATATATTGATCCTGGAAACTTTGCAACTAATATTACAGCTGGTTCCACATTTAGTTATGAACTTATATGGGTTGTCGTGTGGAGTAATATAGCAGCAATATTTCTTCAAACAATGTCAGCCAAAGTTGGTATAGCTACAGGGTGCAATCTTCCACAGTTATGTTCTAAATTTTTTCCGAAATCCATAAATTATTTTTTTTGGATAATTGCTGAAATAGGGGCCATGGCGACGGATTTAGCGGAATTTTTTGGAGGCGCGTTAGGATTATATTTGCTATTTGGAATTCCACTTGTATATGCTGGAATATTAACTGGCATAATAACATTATTTATATGTTATACACAAAAATATGGACAGAGAATTGTAGAAATTATAATAGGAGTACTTGTATCTATTATATGTATAGCATATGTAATTGAATTGTTTCTGGCAAAACCTGATTTTGGCACCATAGCAATACATACTGTGGTGCCAATGATATCCGGTAATAAAGATCTTTTGATTGCAGTTGGTATGCTTGGAGCTACAGTTATGCCGCATGTAATTTACTTGCATTCAGAACTAGTGCAGTATAGAAAAAATAATTTTTATGGTGATGAAAAATTAAATCATCTAAAAATGGAAAAGCTAGATATAGCATTAGCCATGAATATAGCATTTATAGTTAATGCTGCAATGGTTATAGTTTCTGCTGCAGTATTTTATAAAAATGGCATGCAGGTAAATACAATAGAAGAAGCGCATAAGTCACTTCAGCCTCTCTTAGGTTCACTTTCAAGTGCTGCTTTTGGAATTGCACTTTTAGCTTCAGGACTATCTTCTTCAGCAGTTGGAACTATGGCAGGTCAGGTTATTATGAGAGGGTTTGTGAATTTAAGCATACCTGTGAATGTAAGAAGATTAATTACTATGGCTCCAGCTATGATAATAATATTTATGGGCTTTGATCCTATGAAAGCTCTTGTCTTAAGTCAGGTAGTTCTTAGTTTTATACTTCCCTTTCCGATTATTCAATTATTATATATTGCAAGGCGTAAAGACTTAATGGGTGTTTTAGTTAATAAATTAGCTACTAAGATTGTAGGAATTATGATTGCTGCATTAATAATAGTTTTAAATGTGGTACTCATAGTTGTCACTTTAAGTTAGAAATATTGGGTAAGTTAATGTATAATATAGATATCATATATTATAAATATAGTTGTAAAGGTGGGATATTCATGAGTAGAGATAATATAACAGTTGGATTTATTGGAACCGGTGTAATGGGAAACAGTATGGCAATGAATATATTAAATGGCGGATATAATCTTTTGGTATATAATAGGACCAAGTCAAAAGCTGATAATTTAGTTAAAAAAGGAGCCAGGTGGAAGGACACAGTAGAAGAAATTTCAAAAGAATCGGATGTCATTATTTCTATAGTTGGTTATCCTAAAGATGTAGAAGAAATATACTTGAATGAAAATGGAATCATCAAGAATGCAAAAACAGGAAGTATAATTATTGACATGACTACATCTAAACCATCTCTTGCAAAGAAAATTTATGATGCTGCCATAGAAAAAAATATATATTCTCTGGATGCACCTGTATCTGGAGGGGATGTAGGTGCAAAAAATGCTAATCTTTCTATTATGGTAGGAGGAGATAAAAATATATACGAAAAAATGAAACCTATATTTCAGCTAATGGGAAAAAATATAGTATGGCAGGGGCAAGCAGGAGCGGGTCAGCATACTAAAATGTGCAATCAGATAGCAATAGCGTCAAATATGATGGGTGTATGCGAAGCTATGGTATATGCAAAAAAAGCTGGACTTAATGTTGAAAATGTACTTAAAAGTATAGAAACAGGAGCAGCAGGAAGCTGGTCTCTTAGCAATTTAGCACCTAGAATGGCAAAGGGTGATTTTGAACCGGGATTTTATGTTAAACACTTTATAAAGGATATGAATATAGCACTAAGTGAAGCCAAAGATATGAAGCTTGAAACTCCCGGACTTAAGCTTGCAAAATCACTATATGATGAACTACTAAATGAAAATAAAGGAGATTGTGGAACACAGGTTTTATATGAATTACTGAATAAATAAGGTATAATTTATTTAATAAAGCATTTATTGGGGGTGATATTGTGTTAAAGAAAGTATATGGACTAATTTTGTCGTTTTCAATTTTTATACTTCTTTTTATGGGACAAACTGTTTATGCTGATGAAAATTATAAAGTTTGGAATACTAATGGAGTAGTAACAAGTACAGACTCAAATAAGACAATTAATGTAACCTTTAATAAAGATGTGGATGTAAATTCTGCAAAAGATTTTGTCAAAGTTTATGAAGATGACAATAATTCAAATATAGCATTAAATATTTCAAGCGCTAATAAGAATATACTCCAGATTTCTCCAAAAGAATCATATGTGGAAGGAAAAAGTTATACGTTAACTGTAAGTAATGGGCTGAAAGATATATACGGGAATACATTAAATCAATCTGTCAAGTATAATTTCAAGATAGATGAGATTAAAAAACCAACTAGCAGTGTGGTAACTAATACAGATTCAACAAGCGATGATAATGCAATAAATATAAATAGTTATACTGATTATTATAATGCTTTAAAAAAGGCACTCTCGAATTATGATTCAAAATTAGTTGTCAATATAAATAATTATGACAAAAATACATACAGTTTGAGTGTTATAGATAAAGTGATGGATGATTCGCCAGATTTAAGAGCATGGTATGAAAGTGCTTCATGTACTATTACTTACAGTAGTCCTGTAAATATGAGTATAGAGTTTAAGTACAGCGATACTAAGGATAATTTGGTAAAAAAAGATAACCTGATAAAGGAAAAAGTTTCAAAAGTAGTTAATAGTGTTACTGATTCCAATATGAAGGATTATGAAAAAGAGCTGGCAATTCATGACTATGTTGTTAATAATACAAAGTATGATCAAAGGGCGGAAACAGGAAATATGCCGACTGATTCTTATACAGCTTATGGTGTTTTAATAAATGGTATTGGAGTTTGTCAGGGATATGCAGATGCCATGTATAGGCTTCTAACGGCAGCTGGAATAGAGAACACAATGGTAATAGGAGAAGCTAATAATGGGGATGGAACATGGGTTGGACATGCATGGAATGTAGTCAAAATACAGGGGCAGTACTACGATGTTGATACTACCTGGGATGATCCTGTAACAAGTAGTGGGGCAGATGTTATTTCCCATAACTATTTTAATCTGACGGATTCGGAACTTTCAGTGGATCACAGCTGGACAAAAGGAGAATATCCTCAGGCTAATGGTACTGAGTACAGTTATAGAAACATAATGCTTATGGAGAGAAGATACAATACATCAAGTTTATTTGGTTTTGTTTAAAAAAATAATGACTGAACTTGTTATAAAAGAAGGTTCAGTCATTATTAAAATTATTACTGCTTTGACATCTGTTTTGATTTTTCAGTACAGGTATTTACAGCATCTATTACTGCATATCTAAAGTTATTTTTTTCAAGTGAACGTACTGCATCAATTGTAGTCCCTGAGGGAGAACATACGTTGTCCTTTAATACACCTGGATGAAGTTCTGTTTTTAGAACCATTTTAGCTGATCCAAGTACCGATTGGGCTGCAAATTTATAAGCACTTTTTCTTGGCATACCTTGAAGCACTGCTGCATCTGCCATAGCTTCTATAAACATATACACATATGCAGGGGAAGAACCACTTACACCTGTTACAACATCCATTAATTTTTCATCGACAATTTCAGATTCACCAAGACTGTTAAATATAGCTGAAACCTGTTCTTTGTTCTTGTCGTCTAAATTATTTCCAAAACATATAGCAGTCATAGCTTCCTGAACCATTGCAGGTGTATTTGGCATAGTCCTTGCAATTTTTATATCTTTACCAAATAGTGATTTTGTTTTTTCTATAGTAATGCCTGCAGCAATTGTAACAATTATCACATCTGATTTTACACAATCTTTAATTTCAGCAATTACTTCAGGATATTTATTAGGCTTTACAGAAAGTATAATTATGTCAGAATTTTTAGCTGTATATGTATTGTCGTTAGTTGTCAGAACTTTGTATTTATCTTTTACACTTATTAATTTACCATCAGATGGGTTACTTACAACTATGTTCTTAGGTGAGATAGTTCCAGAGTTTACAACTCCACCTATAATAGCTTGTGCCATATTTCCGCATCCAATTAAACCGAGCTTACTGTCCATTAGTCAACACTCCTTGAAAACTTATAAATTTTTATGATATAATTTTTAGAATAGATGTATACTATATTCAATTATACACTAAAATTATAAAAGGAGTTAATGAATGTGCTGCAGGGGTACAATCAAAATTATACAATCATGAATGATAGACAGAAATATATAGAGGGTGCCAAAAGAATAGTAATCAAGGTTGGAACATCAACTCTGACATATAAAAATGGACTTTTAAATCTATACATGGTAGAACATTTAGTAAGACAAATTGCCGATTTACAAAGTTCCGGGAAGGAAGTAGTTGTTGTTACTTCAGGTGCTATAGGTGCAGGAATAGGAAAATTAGGTTTAAAGGAAAAACCAAAAGATATTCCTGAAAATCAGGCTGCTGCTGCTGTAGGGCAGGGAATACTTATGAATACTTACGAAAAGTTTTTTTCAGAATATGGAAAAACTGTAGGACAGATACTTATTACCAGGGAAGATATATCTCATAAGGACAGGCTTTTGAATGCTAAAAATACTTTCTCGGTTTTGCTTGAGAGGGGAGTTATACCTATAGTAAATGAAAATGATGCCATAGTTGTAGACGAAATTAAATTTGGAGATAATGACACTTTATCTGCTAGAGTTGCATCTATTATAGGTGCAGATTTATTAATACTTTTATCTGATATAGATGGACTTTATAATGATAACCCAAAAGACAATCCAAACGCTGTTTTAATAGATGAAGTTATGCAAATAGACGATAAAATAGTAGGATGTGCTGGGGGAGCAGGCAGTGAGCTTGGCACAGGAGGCATGGCAACAAAAATAAAAGCTGCAAAAATTGCAACTTCGAATGGTGTATCCATGATAATTGCAAATGGAGAAGTTAGGGATATAATAAGAAATGTAATTTCATGTGAAAATGTGGGAACCCTGTTTGTAGCTAAGAAGAACAGCTAAAAACTGTTAATTGAAAAGGATGGATTATAATGGATATAAAAAAATATGTTATAGAAAAATGCAGACTTGCTAAAAATGCTTCAAGAAAGCTCTCATATACAGGTACTTTAGCTAAAAACAAAGCACTTTTAAATATGGGAAAAGCACTTTTGAAAAATAGTGATTATATAATAGATGAGAATAAAAAGGATGTAAAAAATGCCAGAAATAAAGGTATTTCAGAATCACTAATTGATAGACTTATGTTAGATGATAAAAGAATAGAGAATATGGCAAATACATTGAATGATACGGCAGCATTACCAGATCCAGTGGGAGAGGTAACAAAAATGTGGAAAAGGCCAAATGGAATAAGAATAGGAAAAATGAGAGTTCCACTTGGAACTATAGGCATTATTTATGAGGCAAGACCTAACGTTACGGTAGATGCAGCAGCACTGTGCATAAAATCAGGAAATGCAGTTATATTAAAGGGCGGAAGTGAGGCAATAAATTCAAATATTGCAATATATAATGTAATATCAAAAGCTTGTGAAGAATCTGGAATTGAAAAGGGAGCAATACAGTTTATAGACATAACAGACAGAGAATCCGTAGAAGTCATGATGAAATTAAATGAATATATAGACGTTCTCATACCAAGAGGCGGAGCAGGTCTTATAAAGAATGTAGTAAAGAATTCTACAGTGCCTGTAATAGAAACGGGACTTGGAAATTGTCATGTATATGTAGACAGCGATGCTGATTTTGAAATGGCAGAGAATATAGTCATAAATGCCAAAACTCAAAGACCGGGAGTTTGTAATGCAATGGAAACACTTCTTGTGCATAAGGATATTGCAGATAAATTTCTTCCACATATGTGTCAAAGATTAAAAGCCTTGAATGTTGAAATAAGAGGCTGTGATATTACAAGAAAAATTGTAGAAGATATACTTCCTGCAACAGATGATGATTGGGCAACTGAATTTTTAGATCTGATACTGGCAATTAAAGTTGTACCTTCTATAGATGATGCAATAGAACATATATATAAATATGGAACTAAGCATTCTGAAGTTATTGTGACAAACAATTACTTTAATTCTGAAAAATTCTTAAAGGAAGTGGATGCGGCAGCAGTTTATGTAAATGCTTCTTCAAGGTTTACAGATGGAGGACAGTTTGGATTTGGAGGAGAAATAGGAATAAGCACCCAAAAACTTCATGCAAGAGGACCTATGGGACTGAATGAACTTACAACATCAAAATATATAATTTATGGAGATGGACAGATAAGAGAATAATTTATAATAAATTATAAGGGAGTTTTGAACTATGAAGATAAAAACAATTTTTACTAAATTAATTGTGCTGCTTATGGCTGTATGCATAATATCACCACTTTCAGGAAATGTTGTTCATGCAGATGCTTATAAAGTTGTAACTTTAGGTGGAAATCTTACAGACGCACAAAAGGAGCAAATGCTCAAATATTTTGGAGTTAGCAGACAGGAAGCTAATGTAATAGAAGTTAACATAGATGAAGAAAAAAAATATCTGAGTGATGTAGCAAGCAGTGATCAGATAGGTACAAAATCTATATCCTGTGCCTATGTGGAGCCTACTTCAAGTGGTGGATTGAATGTAACAACTAATAATATATACTGGGTAAGCAGCAGTATGATAAAAAATGCACTTATAACAGCTGGAATAAAAAATGCAAATGTTAAAGCAGCTGCACCTTTTAATGTATCAGGTACCGCAGCACTTACAGGAATTCTAAAGGGATTTGAAAACAGCAGTGCTGGCAGCAAAATTGATGAAAATAAAAAGAAAGTAGCAAATGATGAACTTATGACTACTGGAGATCTTGGACAAAAGATAGGAAAAGATAAGGCTGCAGGGGTTGTAAATGACATTAAGAAGCAGGTAATTCAGGACAAACCTAAAGATGATGCAGAAGTAAGGAAGATAGTTGAAAATGTAACTAATAATTATAATCTTAACTTGAGTTCACAGGATATTGACAAGTTAACTTCACTTATGAACAAAATAAATGGATTAAACTTGAATTTTGGAGATTTAAAGGGACAATTAAATGATGTGTCAAGTAAGCTCAAAGGAGCTATAGGCAGTGAACAGGCACAACAAGCAAAGGGATTTTTTAGCAAATTTATGGATTCCATTGCAAATTTCTTCTCAAATCTTTTCTAAAATTATTAACTATTAATTATTAACTATTAATTATTAACTAATTTGTGGGGCGACATAAACATGGAATTTGAAAATTATAAAATAGAGACATTTATACCACAACAAAAATAAATGTTATTCCGATTATTTCAGTTGAATGAAAAAATAAAAATTGGAGAGCCGAACGAATTGTCGACTCTCCTTAATTATTAACTCTTAACTAACTGCCTGCATTGTGATAAAAAATATTTATGAAAATCTAAATTTTCTGTAAGCTCAGGGTGAAATGAAGTTACCAGAATATTTTTATATTTTGCGGCAACTGTATTTCCATTTACTTTGCATAAACTCTCTACATCAGAGCCTAGTCTTGTAATAAAAGGAGCTCTTATAAATACAAGAGGTATTTTATGTGGAGATACATCTTTAATTAATGCATTTTCTGAAAAACTGTCAATCTGGCTTCCATATGCATTTCGCCTTACTGTAATATCTATTACCCTTAAGTAACTTTTATCTGAATTTTCTATATTGTTTGCGAGTAATATCATACCTGCACAGGTTCCCCATACAGGAAGACCATTTAATATTTTTTCCCTTAGAGGTATCATCATATTTGTATCTTTTAGAAGTTTTCCTATAGTTGTACTTTCTCCTCCGGGAAGTATTATTCCATCGATATCGTCAAGCTGATCTGGATTTTTTATTTCAACTGCAGAAGAGTTAAGAGCTTCAATATGCTTTATATGCTCTATTACTCCTCCTTGAAAGGAAAGTATTCCGATTTTCATGACTACCAGCCTCGCTCTGCATATTTTTCATTTAAGTTATCTATTTCAAGTCCTGGCATTGCATCACCTATATCTTCTGAAACTTCCTCAATTTTTTTAGGATCATTGTAATATGTTGTAGCAAGTACTATGGCATTGGCTCTCTTTTCTGGATTTTCTGATTTGAATATTCCAGAACCTACAAATACACCTTCAGCTCCGAGCTGCATCATAAGTGCTGCGTCTGCTGGTGTTGCAATTCCACCTGCTGCAAAATTTACTACAGGAAGTTTACCATTTTCCCACACAAATTTTATTAAATCATAAGGTGCCTGAAAATCTTTTGCAATTGTCATAAGTTCCTCTTTTTTCGCACTTTTAACCCTTGCTATGTCATCTACCATAGTTCTCATATGAGTTACAGCTTCAACAACATTTCCGGTTCCAGCCTCACCTTTTGTCCTTATCATGGAAGCACCTTCGCCTATTCTTCTGAGAGCTTCTCCCAGGTTTCTTGCACCGCATACAAAAGGTACCTTGAAATCCCATTTGTTTATGTGATAGGAATTGTCTGCAGGAGTCAAAACTTCACTTTCGTCTATAAAATCTATATTTAACTGTTGAAGTACCTGAGCTTCAACAAAGTGTCCTATTCTAACTTTTGCCATAACAGGTATTGATACGGCTTCCTGTATCTCTTTTATCATTTTTGGATCTGACATCCTTGCAACTCCGCCTTGTTTTCTTATATCTGATGGAACTCTTTCAAGTGCCATAACTGCACAAGCTCCTGCTTTTTCAGCAATTACAGCTTGTTCCTTATTTACAACATCCATTATTACTCCGCCCTTTAACATCTGAGCTAAATTTTTATTTATTTCATATTGTCCCATAATATTTTCTCCTTGTATAATTAATTTTTGGTGTATAATAAAACTATAAAAGTGAACTGTGCACATTTCACTATAAATATGAATTGAATTGAGTATAGTTTATAATTTGATATTTGAAAAGTGTACTCATACATTTTAAATGTTAAATTATTATCAATAATATCGAAAAATACCAATTTGATTATTGACAAAAAATACTTTATTAGTATACAATGTAATTGTTCTTTAGTTGTGGAATATCTGCTTCTAGAGATAATATTAAAATCTATACCAGATTGCAAAGAATTTTCTGAGCAAGATGCTGATAGAACATATTTTATAGAGAAGTATTTATCAATTTATTCTTTCTATATTTAATTATATAAGTACTTGTTTTATATAAATTAGTTAAACTTTCAGCACAGCACAGGGGTTTAATTTTTTTTATTGTAGGGAGGAAAAAATTATGAAAATTGACCAGAAGTATTTAGATCCTAATCTTAAAGATTTTATTGATGATGATAAAATATGGGAGCAATTAAATGCAGCGAAAAATCCAGATAAAAGTGAAATAAGAAGAATATTTGACAAGGCTAAGAAAAAAATCAGGCTGGAACCTGAAGAAACTGCAAAATTATTACAAATAGAAGACAAGGACTTGCTTGAAGAAATGTTTTCTTTAGCAAGAAAGATAAAAGAAGAAGTATATGGAGAAAGAATAGTTTTTTTTGCACCATTATATGTTGGAAATAATTGCATAAATAATTGCAAATATTGCGGATTTAGAAATGCAAATGATGCAATAAATAGAAAAACACTTACTATGGATGAGCTTGGTAAAGAAGTTGAAGTTCTAGAAAAAGCAGGACACAAGAGACTTATACTTGTATATGGTGAACATCCTATGTATGATGCGGATTTTATAGCTAAAACCATAAAAAAAGTTTATTCGACAAAAGTTGGAAGAGGAGAAATAAGAAGAGTAAACATAAATGCTGCACCTCTTGATGTTGAGGGCTATAAAAAACTTCATGAAGCAGGTATTGGAACATTTCAGATATTTCAGGAGACTTATCACCATGAGACTTACAAAAAACTTCATCCTAAGGGAGATAGAAAAGCCAACTATGCATGGAGACTTTATGGACTTGACAGAGCAATGGAAGCAGGAATAGATGACCTTGGTATAGGCGCATTGTTTGGACTTTATGATTGGAAATTTGAAGTTATGGGACTCTTATATCACACTATTCATTTTGAAAAAATGTTTAATGGAGTTGGACCTCATACTATATCATTTCCTAGAATAGAACCAGCTCTGGATGTACCTTTCACATTGAATCCTAAATACAGGGTATCAGACGAAGATTTCAAAAAATTAGTAGCCATACTTAGACTTTCAGTGCCTTATACAGGTATGATTTTAACAGCAAGGGAAAGCACTAAGGTTAGGGAAGAAGTGCTACCTCTTGGAGTATCACAGATAGATGCAGGTTCTAGAATCGGTATCGGTGGCTATGCAGAATATGATGAAGGATTGATACCTGAAAAGGAACAGTTCCAGCTTGGAGACATGAGGAGTCTTGATGAGGCAGTAAGAGATGTATGCAAGCATGGATGTATTCCTTCATTTTGTACAGCTGACTATAGATGTGGAAGAACTGGAGCTCACTTTATGGGTATAGCTAAGAAAGGATTAATCCACAACTACTGTATTCCAAATGCAATATTTACTTTTAAAGAATATCTTCTTGATTATGCTTCACCTGAAACTAAAAAAGCAGGAGATGAAGTTATAAACAAGACAATAAAGAAATTTGAACCTGCTAAACAGGATATAATAAAGAAAAAATTGCAGCTTATTGTCGATGGACAAAGGGATATATATATCTAAAGTTAATGTAGATGAGGGTTTGGTATGGATAAAACAAAATTTAAGAAGTTTGTAGAAAGTAATTTAAAAGAGGCATTCAAGCAGACGAATTTAAAAGATGCATTTAAAATGTTATGTGAGAATACTGCTGAATTCTATAGTGGAACCCAGGTTGTATTTGCAGAAAGATTTACAAAAAGAATAGAGTACATTATAGGAGCGGGGACTGAAACTTTTATGCCGCAGGAAAAAATAGAGCTTGATGAAAGATATGTTGTATTTCTTCAAAGTTTTGAAAATGTATCCGCTTATGAGAAGGATGTTTTAGTATCTCTTTTTAAATTAGTTGTGGCTGTTAAAAGATAATAATAACATATATTTTGTAATATAAAATGATATAATCTTTAAAATTGATTTCCTGGTTTAATTTTGTTTTTTGAAATTAATCCGGGAAATTTTTAAAAAAAATATACTATCATAGATAAATTTAATATAACATTTGTCATATTAAATTTATATTAAAACCAATTTTTTTAATAATATATATAATATTATTTAATATTTGATAAATTATTACACAAATGTTTTGATAATATTAGGTAAATTTGTTATTATTAATAGTAGTAAGTAAATTAATTAAAAAATGAGGTGGATTATAAAATTGAATATTTTACAAAAATTAAATGTTAAAGCACGATTAATGGTATGTTTTGTAATTATAGCACTGATGGTATTTATAGTTGGTATTGTTGGAACAATAAGTGTCAGAAAAGTAAATTCAAATTCTAAAGTTATATTTGATAAAAATCTTCAGAGCGTTTATCTATCAGTTAGCATAGAAAAAAACTTGACAGAGATAAGGGCCAACATAATGAAATTAATTTATCAAAAGAATCAATTACAGAGTGCTTCGAATGACATGAATAAAAGTATTAATAGTACAAATGAAGCTATGAAGAAATACGATAATTTAGATTTGAATTCTTCAGAAAAAAAGATTGGAATGAACTTAAAGACAAAATAAATCAATATATGGAAGTAGGAAAAAAAGTAAACAATTATGTTTCTCAAAATAATTTAAATGGAGCAAATAATGAATTTAAAAAAATAACACCTCTCAGAAAAAGTGTTTTTTCAAGTCTTGACAAATTAATAGAGGATAATAGAAATAGTGCCGATTATGCAAATTCAAGTAATGAAAAAGTGTATTCTTTTTCAAGTATAGCAAATTTTATTATAACTATACTGGGGCTTTTGATTGCTATATTATTAGGAATATTTACTTCAAAAAGTATAAGTGCCCCATTATCTAAAATAGAAAGATTCGCAGAAAATCTTTCAAATTATGATTTTTCACATACGTATAGTACTAATATAAAAGATGAATTTGGACATGCTATTAATGAATTGGGTAAAGCACAGGAAAATGTAAAAAAACTCATATTTACAATTATGGATAATTCTCAGGAAATGAGTGCTTCGAGTGAAGAACTTTCTGCATCCGTAGAGCAGATAACAGCAAAATTTGAAAGTATAGAAAATGCTACAGATGGTATAGCAAATGGGGTTCGCCAAAACAGTTCCGAATCAGAGGAAATAAGTGCATCGGTACAGGAAGTTGACTCAAGTGTCACTGAACTGGCAAAGCAAGCAGACGAAGCAAGTAAAAGTTCTACTGGGTCAAAGGATAAGGCTACTAAATTTAAAAATAGAATAAATCAATCTGTACAAAAAATAAATAATATTTATAAAGAAAAAGAAGAAAACATAATCAAAGCTATTGAAGATGGAAAAGTAGTAGATAACATAAAAACTATGTCGGATACCATTGCATCTATTGCAGAACAAACTAATCTTTTAGCACTCAATGCAGCAATTGAAGCAGCAAGGGCAGGAGAACAGGGCAAAGGATTTTCAGTAGTTGCAGAAGAAGTTAGAAAATTGGCAGAACAGTCTTCTGATGCAGTAGCTGGTATACAGGATACTATTTCAAAAGTTCAATTTGCTTTTAAGAATCTTTCAGATACTAGCAGTGAAATATTAAAATTTATACAGGATGATGTAAACCCTGAATTTGAGAATTGTGAAAATATGAGTAATGAATACTATAAAGATGCTGATTTTGTAAGTTCAATGTCTGAAAAAATAGCAGCAATGTCAGAGGAACTAAGTGCAACTATGGATCAGGTAAGCGAATCTGCACAAAAAATGGCAGGACTTATGGACAGTACATCAAATAGCACCAACGCTATAAAAGATGGTACTCATGAATCATCACATGGTATAAACCAGATTTCACTTACAGCTCAAAGTCAGGCTGAAATGGCTCAGAAATTACATGAAACAGTGCAGAAATTTAAATTGCAAGAATAAAATTTAAAATATATTTGCATAATTAACCTAGTATATATATAATAATTTTTGAAGTACAAAATTTAATTTATTATTCCTTCTTTATCGAGAAGGTTTTTTTTTCGCACATTAAGAAGACTGCCAATATAGTTTGGAGGAGAAACATGGAACAAAGAAAAAATAAAAATGAGATATATGATGTAAATTCTTTAACGTCTCTTGAAAAACTTGAACCGATAAGAGTAAGACCGGGAATGTACATAGGATCAATAGGAAGCCGCGGACTTCATCACTGCATATGGGAAATATTAGATAATTCTATAGATGAAATATCAAATGGATTTGGAACAGAAGCTGCTGTTATATTAAACAAAGATGGCAGTGTAACAGTAATAGATAATGGAAGGGGAATTCCTACAGGGGTACATAAGCTGAAGAAAAAAACAGGTGTGGAAATGGTATTTACGGAGCTTCATACTGGAGGAAAATTTAACAACAATGTGTATAAAACTTCTGGAGGCCTCCATG
The DNA here is from genome assembly GCF_017874415.1 of Clostridium algifaecis. Taxonomy (GTDB): domain Bacteria; phylum Bacillota; class Clostridia; order Clostridiales; family Clostridiaceae; genus Clostridium_B; species Clostridium_B algifaecis. The sequence goes on along the minus strand of NZ_JAGGLM010000012.1, from coordinate 26,011 downwards.
GAGTAGGGGCTGCTGTAGTAAATGCTCTTTCAAAGTGGCTCGAAGTTGAAGTTAAGCAGAATGAGCACATATATAAACAAAGATTTGAATATTCCTATGATAAAGCTCTTAAAAAAAATATGCCGGGTACGCCGGTAACTTCTCTTGAAGTAATTGGAGATACAGAAGAAACAGGCACAAAAGTAACCTTTATGCCCGATTCAAGCATATTTTCTACAGTGGATTTTAAATTTGATATAATAGATGAAAGGTTAAAAGAACTGGCTTTTCAGAATAAAGGTATAAACTTAAAGCTTATAGATAATAGAAACGGGGATGAAATAAAAAAAGAATATCATTCAGAAAGAGGACTTCTGGATTTTATAGATTATTTGAATGAAAGTAAAACTACTCTTCACAAAGAGCCTATATTATTTCAAGGAGACAGGAAACTTGAAGATATAAATATGCAGGGAGAAGTGTGCATTCAGTTTACTGATTCTACTACATATCACATACTTAGTTATGTAAATAATATACCAACTACGGAATCAGGAACTCATGAAAGCGGTTTTAAAACCGGCATGACAAGGGCATTTAAGGATATGGGAAAAAAGCTTAATTTAATCAAAGACGTAGAATTTGATGGAGATGACTTAAGAGAGGGAATGACAGCTATAGTTAAGATAAAAATAAGTAATCCTGTATTTGAAGGGCAGACAAAAACTAAGCTTGGCAATACAGAAGCCTATACTATGATGAATGATCTGTCTTATACAAAACTTTGTGAATGGATTGAAGATAATAAGGATACAGCAGCTATTATAATGAATAATGCAATTGATGCTGCTGCAAGAAGAGAAAAAATAAAGAAGATAAATGATGCTGAAAAAAAGAAAATAGGAAAAGGTGCTGCACCGCTTGCAGGTAAAATTGCAGTATGTACATTAAAAGATTGTTCAAACTGTGAGTTTATTGTAGTCGAGGGGGATTCAGCAGGAGGTTCCGCAAAACAGGCAAGGGACAGAAGGTTCCAGACAATAATGCCTTCTAAAGGCAAGATCATGAATACTGAAAAGCAAAAACTTGAAAATGTAATTGGAAGTGAAGAGTTAAAAATATTTAATACAGCAATAGGAACTGGGATACTTGAAAATTACAATGAAAAAGATCTAAAATATGATAAAATCATAATACTTAGTGATGCAGATGTAGATGGATATCATATAAGGACTCTGTGGATGACTTATATATATAGATATATGAGACAGCTTATTTCAAATGGACACCTTTATATAGCATTGCCGCCGCTTTATAAAGTGTATAAACAAAACAGGAGCAAAGAGGTAGTCAGGTATGCCTATAGTGACGGGCAGCTTTCAAGTGCAAAAAAAGAAGTTGGAAAAGGTGCACTTATACAAAGATATAAAGGACTTGGTGAAATGAACCCTGATCAACTGTGGGAAACTACTTTGAATCCTGAAAGCAGAACACTTCAAAGAATAACTATAGATGATGCAGCTAAAGCAGAAAAAATGGTTTCGCTTTTGATGGGAGACGTTGTAGCACCTAGAAAGAAATATATGTATAAATACGCACAATTTTAGATCAGGAGGACTTAATTTGGTTAAAAAGATAATAATTCCTAAAGATAACAATATAATAAAACTTCCAATAGAGGATGCCATGCCGGATAATTATCTTCCTTATGCTGTTGAGGTGGCAAAAGACAGGGCACTTCCGGATGTAAGAGACGGCCTAAAACCTGTACATAGGAGGATAATATATGGTGCATATATGCTCAAGGCTTTTCCAGATAGGCCATATTATAAATCTGCAAGGATAGTTGGTGATATTTTAGGTAAGTATCATCCACATGGAGATACTTCAGTATATGATGCAATGGTGATACTGGCACAAAATTTTACGACAAGAATGCCGCTTATAGATGGACATGGAAACTGGGGAAGTCAGGATGGTGACAGTGCAGCCGCTATGCGTTATACTGAAGCAAGACTTACCCCTATTGCCATGGAAATGGTAAAATACATAGAAGATGATGTAGTAAATATGGTGGACAACTATTCTGGATCAGAAAAAGAGCCTGAAGTTCTTCCTGTAAGATATCCAAATTTACTTGTAAATGGAACATTTGGAATAGCAGTAGGACTTGCAACCAACATACCACCACATAATTTAAGAGAAGTTATAGATGCAGCTATTTCATTAATGGATAACCCGGATTTGGATACATCGGGGGTTATGAAATATATCAAGGGGCCGGATCTTCCAACTGGTGGAATAATAATAGGAAAGGGTTCACTTGAGTCAGCGTATTCTACAGGTGAGGGAAAAGTTACACTGAGAGCTAAAACATCTATAGAAAAACTGGAAAATGGAAGACTTGGAATAGTGATAACTGAATTTCCTTACAGAAGAAGCAAGGCAAAATTACTTCAGATTATCTCGGAAATGACAGCGGATAAAAAACATTCAAGAAATCTGGAAGCAATTTCTGATATAAGGGATGAATCCGATAGAACTGGAATTAGAGCTGTAATTGAATTTAGAAAATCTGTAGATTATGATCAGGTAGAGAAAATTTTAAAATATCTTTTCAAGAAAACAGACCTCCAGTGCAGTGTGTCATTTAATATGGTGGCACTGGCCGATGGAAAACCAAGGACACTTTCATTAAAAGATATACTTGAATATTTTATAAAATATCAGAAAGAGATATTGATAAGAAGAACTAAAAAAGAACTTTCTGAATCCAAAAACAGATTCCACATTGTAGAAGGATTTATAAAAGCTATTGGAATAATGGATGATATTATAAAGACCATAAGGAGCTCAAAATCTAAAAAAGATGCAGCCTCAAATCTTATGGATAAATTCGAATTCACGAAAATTCAGGCTGAGGCTATACTTGAATTAATGCTATACAGACTTACCGGACTTGAAATAGTAGAATTTGAAAAAGAGCATAGAAAACTTGAAAAACATATAAACTCACTTGAACTCATACTTAAAAGTGAGAAGGAGCAGTTTAAAGTCATAAAAAGTGAACTTAGAGAAATAAGAGACAAATATGGTGACGATAGAAAAACAGATATTATAGAAGATGACAATGAAGCAAAAATAAATGTGGAGGAGACTATAGTTGAAGAAGATATTATTGTAACTATGTCAAATGAAGGCTTTATAAAAAGAATATCTAAAAAAAGTTACAATCGTTCCACAAAAAATGTAGAAGAAATAGAGTACCGGGAAGGGGACTATAACAGATTTCTTATAAATTCAAATACTAAAAATACACTCATGTTATTTACTGACATGGGAAATATGTATAAGCTGAGAGGTATTGATATCCCCGAATTAAAATGGAGGGAAAAAGGAGAAAAGATTGACAACGTAGTAAAAGGCTTGAATACATCAGAGGAAAAAATAGTATCGTTTATAAATTTGGAAGATGATGATTACAATTCGAATTTTATGATGTTTACAAGTACTGGAGGTATAAAAAAGACATCTATAGAAAAATTCAGTACTAATTATACAAAGCTTATGGCGATTAAATTGAAGAAAGATGAAAAGCTTATAGATGTAAAATTGACTTTAAAAGATAGGAAAGAAGCTTATCTTGATGTTACTACTAAAATTGGACTGAAATTTACAATACCTGAACCTGAGATTGATCTTGAAGACAGAAACATAGTCAGTACAAATATGTTTAGCATGCCGGAGGTTGATGAAGTTATAGGTATACGCTTTGGAGAAAGTGGAATACAAAAAAGATTCTATGTTTCTATAGACAAAAATGGAATACTAAAGTCTTCAGAAAAAGCTTGCAGGACTTTTGGAACATATACAAATTCAAATAGTCATATACTCTTGTTTACAAAAAAAGGAGACGTATTTTCAATTCCATCAGTTATGCTTCAAAATTTAGATGGTGGAATAAGCATAACTGATTTATTTGAAATTCCAAAGAAATCAAGTATATTAAGTATAATGTCAATAGAGAATTTTAAAAATGGATATATATATTTCTTTACTCAACAAGGAATGATAAAAAAGACTGAATTAAGTGAGTTCAGCAATATTAAAATTAAACAAACAGCTTATAAATTTAAAGATACAAATGATATTTTAATTGACGTAAAATATTCTGAAAAAGAAAATACAGAAATAATGGTTTTAACTAAAAATGGATTGGAAATTAAATTTTCAAGTAATGATGTAAACCCTACAGGAAAAATTGCAGCTGGTGCTGCTGCCATAAATTTAAAAGATGATGATAAAGTAATTTGTGCATTTATTATTGAAAATGAAGATACTGTCTCATTCTTAGATGTAAAATGTAAAAACGGAAAAAAATTGAAAATAAAATTAAAAGATATAAAAATTCAAAATAGGGGAGGGAAAGGAAAATCTATTATAAATGAGGATTATAACATAGAAAATGTTACATTAAAATAAAATAAATACCCTATTGTGTTTATATAAAATATGTATTATAATATTTTATATAAACGGCAGAGAATGAGAGAGCCATTTTAGTAGAGCTTTAGATAGCTTTATTAAAATTGGCTCTTTTTATGTGAATTTTTTAAGCTTTCTGTAATCGATTGTAATTAAAAAGTAATCACATATACATTAACTGCTAAAAAGATATGCGAGGAGGAAGATATAATGTTAATGACAAAATTAATAGCTGAGTTTGTAGGTACCATGATTTTGATTTATCTTGGAGACGGAGTATGTGCCAACTGTACTCTTACAAAGAGCAAAGGACAGAATAGTGGATGGATTGTAATAACTGCCGGCTGGGCATTTGCAGTTGGTATACCGGCTTACATCTTTGGAGGAGTAAGTGGGGCACATTTTAATCCGGCTCTTACTATTGCCCTTGCAGTAATAGGAAAGTTTCCTGCATCTGAGGTTTTCCCATATATATGTGCTCAAATGCTTGGAGCATTTGCAGGAGCTGTACTTGTTTGGCTTAGTTACTTGCCACATTGGGAACAGACAGAAGATAAGGCAGCCAAGCTTGGTATATTCTGTACAGCACCAGCTATAAGAAATTTACCAGCAAACTTTATAACAGAATTTTTAGGAACAGCTACACTTGTATTTGGAATTCTTGGAATAGGTATTCAGCATACAGCAGCTGGATTTGGAACACTTTTTGTAACTTTTATAATATGGGCATTAGGACTTTCTGCTGGTGGACCTACAGGATATGCTATAAACCCAGCAAGAGACTTGGGACCAAGAATTGCACATGCAGTACTTCCTATTGCAGGTAAAGGTGATTCAGATTGGTCATATGCATTAATTCCAGTTTTAGGACCAATAGCAGGTGGAATAGTAGGAGCTCTTGTATTTACACTAATATTCTAATAGCAAGTTGTTACTATATATTGAATTAATTATAAATATAAAGTATTATAAGTTTAATTAATAGTTAATTATTAAAATAATTGGATTAAAAGAGGTATATATGATTAAACTTAAGGAAACTTTAATAGAAAATCCTGTTATAGCTGCAATAAGAAATGATAATGATTTGGAAAAAGCTATACTCAGCAATGCCAATATAGTGTTTATATTGTATGGAGATATACTCAGCATAAAAGATATATGCAGCAAACTTAAAGAAAATGGAAAACTTGTATTTGTTCATCTTGACTTGGTAGAAGGTCTTAGAGGTGACCAGGCAGCTATACGTTTTATAAAAGATTCAGTAAGAACAGATGGAATAATAAGCACGAAAGCTTCAAATATAAGATACGCAAATCACCTTAATTTATATGCCATACAGAGAATATTTGCAATAGATTCACTTTCCCTTAAAACAGGAATAAGAAGTATTCATGAAACAAATCCTACAGCAGTGGAAGTTATGCCTGGTGTGGCAAATAAGATAATAAGTGTGATAGAGAGAGAAGTAAAAGTTCCAATAATTGCAGGAGGACTTATAACAAAGAAAAAAGATGTTATGGATGCATTATCATCTGGAGCTGTAGCAGTTTCAACTACTGACAGCACATTGTGGAATTTATAATATTAAATTCATTAAACTGGCTTTTTGTACTAAAATTTGAAAACGTTATAAGATTTTGGGAATATGAGAGTATATAGAGGAGGAATAAATATGGCAAAGTATATTATGGCGTTAGATCAAGGAACCACAAGTTCAAGGTGTATATTATTCAATGAGAATGGGCTGCCTGTAAGTACGTCTCAGAAAGAATTCAAACAGATATATCCGGAAAGTGGATGGGTAGAACACGATCCTATGGAAATTTGGGCTACACAATTTGGAGTAGCTACAGAGGCTCTTTTTAAATCAAACATAAAAGCCGAGGACATAGAAGCTATAGGTATAACAAATCAAAGAGAAACAACTATTGTATGGGATAGAAGAACAGGACTCCCAATATATAATGCTATAGTTTGGCAGTGTAGAAGAACAGCAGAATATTGTGATGAGCTCAGGGAAAAAGGCGTTGGAAAAACAATAAAAGAAAAAACTGGTCTTGTACTGGATGCATATTCTTCAGCTACTAAAATAAAGTGGATACTTGATAATGTACCAACTGCGAGAAGAGAAGCTGAGAGAGGAAATTTGATATTTGGAAATGTGGATACATGGCTTATATGGAATCTGACAAAAGGAAAGGTACATGTAACCGATTATACAAATGCTTCAAGGACTATGCTTTTTAATATACATGAATTGAAATGGGACAAGGAACTTCTTGAAATTTTCGACATTCCTGAATCAATGCTTCCAGAAGTAAAACCATCAAGCTGTGTTTATGGAGAGAGTTCAGAGAGTTTGTTTGGTGTAAAAATTCCTATAGCAGGTGATGCTGGTGATCAGCAGGCTGCTTTATTTGGACAAACATGCTTTAAACCTGGTATGGCAAAAAATACTTATGGTACAGGATGCTTTTTACTTATGAATACAGGAGAAAAAGCAGTAGAATCCCAAAACGGACTTATTACAACTATAGCTGTTGGAATAGATGGCAAAGTTGAATATGCACTTGAAGGAAGTATATTTATAGGAGGTGCTTCTATTCAATGGCTAAGAGATGAACTTAGAATGCTTAAGTCTGCTCCTGAATCCGAAAAATATTGTGAAGCAGTAGAAGACACTGGCGGAGTTTATCTGGTACCTGCATTTGTAGGACTTGGTGCTCCTTACTGGGATCAATACGCAAGAGGAACGATGGTAGGAATTACAAGAGGAACTAAAAAAGAGCATTTTATCAGAGCTACAGTAGAATCACTTGCTTATCAGACTTATGATGTGCTTAAAGCTATGGAGGAAGATTCTGGAATAGAACTTAAGGCTCTTAAAGTTGATGGTGGAGCATGTGCAAATAATTTCTTGATGCAATTTCAATCTGATATATTAAATGTTCAAGTAGATAGACCTAAGGTTATAGAAACTACAGCTCTTGGTGCGGCATATCTTGCAGGAATTGCAGTAGGATACTGGAACAGCAGAGAAGATGTAACTAAAAATTGGGCAATATCTAAAAGTTTTACACCTAATTTTGAAGAAGGAAAGAGAGAAAAACTTTTGTCAGGCTGGCATGAGGCGGTAAAAAGGTCCATGGGATGGGCTTCTAATAAATAATATACTTTGTTATGTTTGATATATAAAACTTGCCAATGTTCTTTTACAAGGACATTGGCAGTTTTTTTAATTTGTAAAACACAGTGATAATAATTATAATATTATAAGAGATATATTTGTGAATTAATTATAATGTAGGAAGTGTGATGAATTTATGAAAAAGGCAGTAGTTTTATTAGCAGAAGGTTTTGAAGATATTGAAGCTTTGACTCCTGTAGATATATTAAGACGTGGAAAAGTTGAGTGTACAATTTGTTCTATAGACGATGAATTATATAAAACAAGTTCAAGGAATACTACTATAAAAGCAGATGAATCCATCAAGAATATTGATGTAGATGAATATGATGCTGTAATACTTCCAGGAGGTCTTCCAGGAGCAGCCAATTTAAGAGACAATGAGAACGTGATAAAGCTTGTTAAGGAGTTTAACTCAAAGAACAAGATGGTATCTGCCATATGTGCAGCACCTATAGTACTTAAACAGGCAGGTATTATTGAAGGGAAAGCTGTAACCTCTAATCCTAACTTTAAAAATGAATTTGAAGCTGCAAATTATAAAGAAGATTTCGTAGTAAAAGATGGAAATATAATAACCAGCAGGGGAGCAGGCATGTCAATTTATTTCGCATTTAAGATACTTGAAAGTCTTACAGATGAAGAAACTGTAAAGAAAGTCGAAAAATCTACACTTTTTGATTTAGTCAAAGGATATTATGGTAAATAGATTATGGAATATTGTACTTTAAAAAATGGAATTAAACTTATATATGAGCATAGACCTTCAGATGTAACCTCTTTTTGCATAGGATTTAACGCAGGAGCAGTGGATGAAGGAAATACTTTTCATTTTGGAACTGCACATGCACTTGAACACATGATATCTAAAGGCACCTTGCATAAAACAGAAAATGAAATAAACACTGCCTTCGATGATATATTTGGATTTGAAAATGCCATGACAAATTTCCCTTATACAATATATTATGGCAGCTGTCTCAGGGAAAACTTAAATGCCGCACTTGAACTTTATTCAGATATTCTTCTAAATCCATTATTTCCGGGGAAAGGATTTAAGGAGGAAATGGATATAATATGTGAAGAGCTTAAAGAATGGCAGGGCGATTTGTATCAAAATTGTGAAGACACACTTTTTAGAAATTCTTTTAAAAATAGAAGGATAAAAGAGATTATAATAGGCTCTGAGAAAAGTATAAGATCCATAACTCTGGATGAAATAAAAAAATTCTATAAAGCTTTTTATAGGCCAGATAATTGTGTGATTAGTTTTTCGTCTTCCCTTGACTTTGAGCTTATATGCAATTTGGTGGAAAAGTATTTTTCTGACTGGAAGCAAAATAGCACTGTTTTTAAAAGAGACAGCGAAATTTTTTATGAAAAGAATATTCCAGGGACATATAGAAACAAATTAGCAGGTATAGAAGGAACTAAAATTCAATATATATTTGATATAAGCAGTTTAAAAGAAGAAGAATTTAAAGCATTTCTTTTATTTAATGAAGCTTTTGGTGAAGGTACCAGCAGCTTTTTATTCAATGAAATAAGGACTAAAAATGCAGCTGCCTACGAGATAGGAAGCCATGTAAAAAATGAGCCTGGAATAAAGCTCTTTTCAATAAATATGGGAACTTCTAAAGAAAAAGTAGAGAGGTCAATATATACTATAAATGAACTGATACATAAAATTAAAAATGACAAATCATATTTTAATAATGAAAATATATTAAAAATGAGCAAGAGAATAAAAATCAAGAGAAAACTCAAACTTGAAAGGTCAATTCAACTTTGCAAAGAACTCACAACTTATGAATTGATGTATGGAAACTTTAAAAAGCTTTATGATGAAATAGATGGACTTGAAGATATTTCCGGAGAACTTATATATTTGTTAATAAACAAAATATTAAACAATCCGTCTATACAGATTATTGGTGAATGAGAGGGGTAATTCTTTGGATAAAAGATGGATGCTTAGAAGATGCAAAGTAAATACAAAAGAGCTTTCAAGAAGAACGGGTATAAGTGAACTTTTATTATCCATACTTTCAAATAGAGGAATAACTGCAGAAAAAGAAATAAATGACTTTATGAATCCAAATTTAAACAAATTACATGATCCTATTTTGATGAAAGACATGGATGTTGGCACTGATATAATATACAGGGCAATAAAAAAAAATGACAGGATTGTGATTTATGGAGATTATGATGCTGACGGAATAACAAGTACTTTTATACTTTATAGCGCACTTTCAAGGTGCGGGGCGGATGTGAAATATCATATACCAGATAGAGTAAAAGAAGGATATGGTATAAACATAAACAGTATAGAAAAATTGAATTCTGAAGGATATAATACTATTGTAACCTGTGATAATGGCATATCTGCTGTTGATGAAATTAAAAGGGTAAAGGAACTTGGAATGACAGTAGTTGTGACGGATCACCATGATATACCGTTTTTATCTAAAGATGAAAATGACAGGACTTTTATTCTGCCATCTGCAGATGCTATAATAAATCCAAAGCAGAAAGAATGCAAATATCCATTTAAAATGCTTTGTGGTGCTGGAGTTGCGTTTAAATTTGCACAGGTACTTTACAGAAAGATGGGTATAGATGAAACAGAAGCTTATAAATTTATTGAATATGCAGCTATTGGAACCATATGCGATATAGTGGATTTGGTTGGTGAAAACAGGATTATTACAAAAATTGGAATAGAGCTTTTAAATAAAAGCAAAAATCCGGGTATAAGAGCCCTTATAGAAGAAAATTCTCTTAAAATGGGCAATATAACAGCATATCATATTGGATTTGTTATAGGACCTTGTATAAATGCAGCAGGAAGGCTTGAAAGTGCCGTACTTGCTTTAAAACTTTTCATGGCACAGGATGCTGAAACAGCAGCAGCTCTTGCAAAAAAGCTGAGAAATTTGAATATTGAAAGGCAGGATATGACATCTCAAAGCCTGGAAAAAATAATAGATAAAATTGAAAAATCCCAATTGAAAAAGGACAAGGTACTTGTAGTTTATGAAGAAGATGTGCATGAAAGTATTGCAGGCATAGTAGCTGGCAGGCTTAAAGAAAGATATAATCTGCCTTCTATAGTTTTGACCGGAGGCGAAACTATGGCAAAGGGCTCTGGAAGGTCTATAGAAGAGTACAATATGTATGAAGAACTTACAAAGTGCGGCAGCCTTATGGAAAATTTTGGAGGACATAAGATGGCAGCAGGAATGTCTATTAGAGAAGAAAATATAGAAAAATTGAGAAAGCAATTGAATACCAATTGTAATTTGAGCGAGAATGATTTAATTCCAAAAATAAGAATAGATAGAAGGCTTCCACTAGAAAGTATAAATTTTAAAATTATAAATGACATAAAATCTTTGGAACCATTTGGCAAAGGCAATTCTACACCAATTTTTGCAGAAAAGAATATAGAAGTTTTCAGAATATATTTTATGGGAAAAGATAAAAATATTTTAAAATTATTTTGCAGATTGAGAGGCAGTATGGAAAAGATGGATGCCATAAGTTTTGATGGCGGGGAAAAATTCAAACAAATAATCAACAAAAATTATGGAAGCAATGAATTAAATAAAATTTTAACAAACAATTTCAGACACATATTCATGGATTTTATATTTTCACCCTCGATTAATAACTATAATGGAAATACTTCGATCCAATTAATAATAAAGGATTTTAGATTATCTAAATAAATGGGAGGAAGCTAATTTTGAAAAAAATAATATTGACAGGTGGAGGCTCTGCAGGCCATGTAACTCCAAATCTTGCACTTGTACCTAAACTTAGAAAATTGGGCTATGAAATAGAATATATAGGAACTAAAAACGGAATTGAAAGAAAGATAATAGAATCTGAAAATATAAAATATAATATAATATCAAGTGGAAAATTGAGAAGATATTTTGACGTAAAAAATTTCACAGATCCATTTAAGGTACTAAAAGGAGTTATACAGGCTTTTTTTATAATGAAAAAGGAGAAACCCAATATAGTATTTTCAAAAGGAGGGTTTGTATCAGTGCCTGTTGTAATTGCAGCATATTTAAGCAGAATACCTGTAATTGCCCATGAGTCAGACATTACACCTGGCCTTGCAAATAGAATATCTGCGTCCTACTGCAATAAAATTTGTGTTACTTTTCCTGAATCATTAAACAAGATAAAAGACAAAAAAGGAGTTTTAACAGGTACACCTATTAGAGAAGAAATTTTAAATGGAAGTAAAATAATAGGCAGAAGAATATGCGATTTTAGGGATAACAAACCTGTTCTGCTCATAATAGGTGGGAGCCTTGGATCTAAGTTTATAAACGATATGGTAAGAAATTCTTTGGATAAACTTCTTCAAAAATACAATGTGGTACATATATGTGGAAAAGGAAATTTAGACAGCGCACTGCTTAAAAAAACTGGATATATACAATTTGAATATATAAATGAGGAAATGCCTCATATAATGAATTTCGCTGATATTGTAATATCAAGAGCGGGTGCAAATGCTATATTTGAACTGCTGGCTTTAAAAAAGCCAAATATTCTTATCCCATTGTCTAAAAAATCAAGTCGTGGAGACCAGATATTGAATGCGGCTTCTTTTGAAAAGAGTGGATATAGCATGGTTTTGCCTGAAGATACACTGAACTTAGATCTGCTTGTTAATAAGGTAGACGAATTATATAATTGTAGAAATGAGTATATAAATAAGATGAATAAAAGCAATATCGACAATGGAGTAGATAAAATTATAAATATAATTAATAAATATAGTATAAAATAAATGAATATAGTGATATAATAGTTATATAAATAACAAACATTTTATGTTTTTAAGTACTTTGTGAAAAAATTAATATTTTTTAATTATTTTAGAAGGAAAAAGGAAAACGATGTAGAATATACTATAATGTAAGTTGACATTATTATAATGTTGTTTTACAAGTGGTATGAAGACTGTTCTCTTGCAGTCATTACAATTATATAAATAAGTTTATATAATTGGCAAATTCATTCAAAAAAAATGAATACGTTACCTATATAAAGGGTCATTTTGAAATAATTATACATTAATATTAATACAGATCACGAATTAGCCTATAAGCACTTAAAAGTACTTACTGCATAAATTGTATACAAACAAAAATTTTTATTAATACAGGTAAATTTATAATTTACATATTCTTATTTTTGTTGTAATATAAAAGTGTAATATTAATTGAAATTTTGATTAATAGGTTTTTATACGCTTTTATTATTGAACTAGGTTGTTGAACAATAATATAATGACCTTAAAAAATAAAGGAGGAAATTTTATATGTCAAGATCTAAACAATCAATGGATGGTAATACAGCTGCTGCACACGTAGCTTATGCTTTTACTGAAGTAGCTGGTATCTATCCTATCACACCATCAAGTCCAATGGCTGATGTTATTGACCAATGGTCTGCTGCAGGACGTGAAAATATTTTTGGTAATCAGGTTAAAGTTGTAGAAATGGAGTCTGAAGCAGGTGCTGCAGGAACTGTTCATGGTTCTCTTGCTGCTGGAGCTATTACAACAACATTTACAGCATCACAGGGTCTTCTTTTGATGATTCCTAATATGTATAAAATTGCTGCTGAACAGCTTCCTTGCGTATTTGATGTATCAGCACGTACTGTTGCTACTCAGTCACTTAATATATTTGGTGACCATAGTGATGTATATGCTTGTCGTCAGACAGGTTTCGCAATGCTCGCTGAAACAAACCCACAGGAAGTAATGGATTTAAGCCCAGTTGCACATCTTGCTGCAATCGAAGGTAAAGTTCCATTCATCAACTTCTTTGATGGATTCCGTACATCTCATGAAATTCAAAAAATAGAAAAATGGGATTATGAAGATCTTAAAGAAATGTGCAACATGGATGCTGTTAAAGCTTTCCGTGAACATGCATTAAACCCAGAACACCCAGCTATGCGTGGTTCTCACGAAAATGGAGATGTATTCTTCCAACACCGTGAAGCAAGCAACACAACTTATAATAATTTACCAGCTGTTGTTGAAAAATACATGGCTAAAGTAAATGAAAAACTTGGTACAGACTATGATTTATTCAACTACTATGGAGCTCCTGATGCTGACCGTGTCATCATCGCTATGGGATCTATATGTGATGTAGCTGAAGAAGTTATCGATTACTTGACAGCTAAGGGAGAAAAAGTTGGAATCATTAAAGTTCGTCTATATCGTCCATGGGTATCTAACGGACTTCTTAAAGTTTTACCTAAGACAGCTAAGAAAGTTGCAGTTCTTGACCGTACAAAAGAGCCAGGAGCATTAGGAGATCCATTATATCTTGATGTAGCTACAACTCTTCGTGAAGCAGGACTTAATGACGTAGTATTAACAGGCGGACGTTATGGACTTGGTTCTAAGGATACTCCACCTTCATGCGTATTTGCTGTATATACTGAATTGAAGAAAGATGCTCCAAAAGCTCGTTTCACAATCGGTATAGTTGATGATGTTACAAACTTAAGCTTACCAGAAGTTAAACCAGCTCCTATTACATCTGCACCTGGAACTGTAGAATGTAAATTCTGGGGTCTTGGCGGTGATGGTACAGTAGGTGCTAACAAGAACTCAACAAAGATATTAGGTGATCATACAGATAAATATATACAAGCATATTTCCAGTATGATTCTAAGAAAACTGGTGGTGTAACAATATCGCATCTTAGATTTGGTGACAAGCCAATCAGAAGCCCATATTACATAAACCAGGCTGACTTTGTTGCATGTCATAACCCATCATATGTTGTTAAAGGATATAAGATGGTTCAGGATGTTAAACCAGGCGGAACATTCATGATCAACTGCCAGTGGTCAGATGAAGAACTTGATTCTAAGTTAACTGCTGATGCTAAGAAATACATAGCAGATAACAACATCCAGTTATATACAATCAATGCTATTGATAAAGCAATTGAAATTGGTATGGGTAAACGTACTAATACAATTCTTCAATCTGCATTCTTCAAATTAGCAAATGTTATGCCAATTGATGATGCTATTAAATTTATGAAAGCTGCTGCTAAGAAATCATATAGCAAAAAGGGCGATGCGGTTGTAGAAATGAACTACAAAGCAATTGATGCCGGTGTAGATGCTGTTCATAAAATAGATGTTCCAGCTTCCTGGAAGAATCCAGCACCAGATGCTAAAGCTCCAGAACTTACAGGACGTCCAGAAACAGTTAAGATGGTTAAAAATCTTATGAATCCTATTGGACTTATGGATGGAGACAGTCTTCCTGTATCTGCATTTGAAGAAAATCCAGATGGACAGTTCGAAATTGGTGCTGCTGCATATGAAAAACGTGGTACTGCTGTAACTGTTCCAGAATGGGATGCAGATAAATGTATTCAATGTAATAACTGTGCATTTGTATGTTCTCATGCAACAATTCGTCCATTCATGCTGAGTGCAGATGAAGTAAAAGCAGCTCCTTCAAATACAAAGGTTGCTGATACTAAGCCAAAGGCTAGTGAATACAAATATACAATGAGTGTATCTCCTCTTGATTGTATGGGATGCGGAGAATGTATTACTGTTTGTCCTACAAAGGCTATCAAGATGGTACCTCAGGAATCACAGGCAGACCAGCAGCCAGTATTCGATTACTTAGTTGCTAATGTAGGTAAAAAACCTGGAATGCCAGCTGATACTACAGTTAAGGGTTCACAGTTTAATCAACCACTTCTTGAGTTCTCAGGAAGCTGCGCAGGATGTGCTGAAACATCTTATGCTCGTTTGATTACACAATTATTTGGTGAACATATGTACATTTCAAATGCTACAGGATGTTCTTCTATCTGGGGTGGTCCTGCTGCAACAAGTCCATTTACAGTTAATAAAGATTCAAAGATGGGTCCAGCATGGTCTAACTCATTATTTGAAGATAATGCAGAACATGGATTTGGTATGTATCTTGGACAGAAGACACTTCGTGACCAAGCTATAGCTAAGGTTGAGAAGATTGCTGCTTCTGATAAAGCATCTGCTGAAGTAAAAGCTGCTGCTAAGAAGTTTATAGAAACAAAAGATAGTACAACAGAAAATACAGCTGCTGCTGATGCATTAATAGCTCAGCTTGAAAAATCTGCTGCTGCAGGCTGCGATCTTTCTAAAGATGTACTTGATAAGAAACAGTACCTTGCTAAGAAGTCAGTATGGATTCTTGGTGGAGACGGATGGGCATACGATATCGGATTCGGTGGACTTGACCATGTACTAGCTTCTGGAGAAAACGTAAATGTTATGGTATTCGATACAGAAATGTACTCAAATACAGGTGGACAGGCTTCAAAGGCTTCTAACATCGGTGAAGTTTGTCAGTTCGCTGCTGCTGGTAAAGAAGTTGGTAAGAAGAGTCTTGCTGAAATAGCTATGAGCTATGGATACGTATATGTAGGACAAATTGCTCTTGGTGCTAACCCAGCTCAGGCTGTTAAGGTTATTGCTGAAGCAGAAGCTTACAACGGACCATCACTTATCATTGGATATGCACCTTGTGAACTTCACGGAGTTAAAGGCGGCATGAACCACTGCCAGGATGAGATGAAGAAAGCTGTAAAAGCTGGATACTGGAATCTATTCTCCTTTAATCCTGCTCTTAAAGCTGAAGGAAAGAATCCATTCACTCTTACATCTAAACCAGGTGATGGAACTTATCAGGACTTCTTGAATAATGAAACACGTTATACTCGTTTGAAACGTGCATTCCCTGATCGTGCAGAGAAATTATTCGATGAATCCGAAAAGTCTGCAAAAGACCGTTATGAACATTTATTAAGATTAGTAGAACTTTATAAATAATAAGAAAGAGGAGTCAATTGTGACTCCTCTTTTTTTATAAAAATTAATTAAATACAAAAAAACACTTTTATTATTTTGTGATTGAGGGTAAAATTATAACATAACACAAAAAAGGAGGTGTAAATATCTAACAAATTCTATTTATAAAATTGAATTTGGAGGATATAGTTAATTATGGATAAAGAACAGTACAAGGATTATAATTTAGATAAACCGGTAGAAGAATGCGGGTGCGGCCATGACGAGCACGGAGATGACTGTGGATGCGGATGTGGATGTGGTGATCATGAACCACTAATGGTTGATATAGAAGATGAAGAAGGGAAAACAGTTTCTTGTGAAGTTGTAGATGGATTTAAATTTGAAGAAAATGAATATGCTGTGGTTGAAAATCCTGAAAATGAAAGTGTATATTTATTTAAAGTAGTTGGAGAGGGAGATGTAGGTGAACTTGTAATTCCTGATGATGATGAATTTGAAAGAGTTTCTGCCTATTATGACAGCCTTCAGGAAGATTAATTAGTGACTGCTGCATAGTGCAGCAGCCCCTTATTTCCAGTTCAAAACTTTAATTCCCATACTGTCTTTTTTTCTGAAATTTATAAGATATGGATTTCCTACAAGATTAAATAATGGAAGATCCGAAAGAGAATCGGAAAACATATATGAATTATCAAAATCAACATCTATATTTTTGCTTTTCAAATAATTTTTTAGCCTGATGACTTTTTCATGTCCTTTACAATTTTCACCTACAATTTTACTTGAATATTTTCCTTTTTCCACTGAAAAAATAGTACCTATGATTTTGTCAACTTCATTTATATTGTATAGTTCTTTCAAATAAAATTCTGCTGAAGCTGATATTAGATATATTTTAAAGCCATTATTTTTTAATTTTTTAATTTCATTTACAGCATCTCTATAAAATATTTTACTCAATCTTGTATCGTAAAATTCTTTTGCCAGAGAATCCATTTCAGACTGACTTATTCCATTTATGAAAGAAATAAATATTTCCTTTGTTTTTTTTGCATTAAAAATTCCACTTAAAAATAAAATTGAAGCAAATAGCGCTTTTGGTGCGTGTAATATCAATTTTGGGTGTTTTCCAATCATGAATATATAAAATTCCAGCAAAGTTTCTCTTTTTGTCAAAGTAAAATCCACATCAAATATTGCAAGTTTTTCCAAGTAAATCACTCCTAATTTAGTCTACATGTATTATTTTACTGAATAACTAAAAAAATAAATATTTTAATATAATATGTAATTAAATATGAATAATGTAGAAATTACATATGCGATAATGATAAAATATAAATATAGTATAACATTAAATTTAACATATATAGTAATCTAATGATAAAATAATATTGAGGTGACTTGAATTGGATAAATGCACTAATGAGTTTTTTATGTTAAATGATGATATAAAACATTCACACGAATTTAATGATAAAGAAATAAAAACAGGAAGATCACTGTATGAAGTAATACGTATAATAGATGCTAAACCGCTGTTTTTGGAAAAGCATATGGCTAGAATGAAAAATTCTGCTAAGGTTGCTAATTTAAAACTTTGGCTTAGCATTGAAAAAGTAAAAAAGAACATATTAAAACTCATAGAAGTAAATAACATCAATATAGGAAATATAAAAATTGTATTTAATTTCAACGATGAAAATAATTTTTTCGCATATTTTATTGAACATCATTATCCAGATACAGAAGATTATAAAAATGGAGTTGACACTATTTTATATTCTGCAGAAAGAGAAAATCCAAATGCAAAAATTATAAATGTGGACTTTAGAAAACTCGTAGATATTCGAATAAAAAAGAAGAATGTATATGAAGCTATATTAGTGGATAAAAAAGGTTATATAACTGAAGGAAGCAGATCAAACGTTTTCTTTGTAAAAGGTGACAGATTGATTACTGCACCATTGGAGCAAGTCTTGCCAGGGACTACAAGGCAGGTTATACTTGAAATATGTGGGGAAATGAACATTAATGTAATAGAAAAGAAAATTAATCATAATGATATAGATGAATTTGATGCACTTTTTATATGTGGAACGTCCCCTAAAGTATTACCCGTAAAACTTGTGGACAATTTTCAGTTTAGATCTTCACAAAATAAAATTGTGAATGAAATAATGAAAAATTATGACATAAAGGTAGAAAATAATATAAAGAATCTTATCCTTTAGTATAGTTGTATTCTGCAATTAAAATATTTTAAGTGGAGGATAAATTATGAAAAAATTATTCAGGGGGAATTCATTAGAAGATTGTCTTGAAAGTGCATTTAAAGAGTTAAATATAGAAAAAGATAAATTAAAGTACAGAGTAGTGGAACGTAAAAATTATATTATTAGAAAAAGGGTAGTTATAGAAGTCGAAGTAGAAGATAAAGATGACGTTAGAGAAACTAAAACTGAAGAAAAAAATATATGTGAGAAAAATGGTACTTTAAAAATAATTGATGGCAAAATAATTGTAAAAGATCCTGAAGAAGGTGGAAATCCGGCAACTATAGTAAAACCTAGGGATATGACAGTTGTAGTAGATGGAAATGATGTGCAGAACGATGTAAAAGTATTTAAAGATAGCAAAATAGAAGTGCATCTTCCTGAAAATGAAGCTAGAAGAGAGTTAAACATATATATGTCTGATGACAGGATGGAGGTCTATGCCGGGGTAGTTTACATTCCTAAGATTATATATGAACTTAAAGATACAGAAGAGAGCAATAAGGTAATGCTGGAAACCTGTGAAAAAGAAAAAATTGATCCGCCAAAATATACAGAAAGTGAATTAAAGCAGGAACTTTCGAAGAACAAGATAGTTTATGGACTAATACAGGAAAATTTAGAAAAAGTTATAGAAGGTCATACTGACCAAAAAGTATTAATAGCAAAAGGCAAGAATGTAATAGATGGAAAAGATGATGTTATAGAAATTAAATTTAAAACATCCTCCAACTTAAAAGAAGATAAGGTTGGCAACATAGATTTCAAAAGTATTGGCTTTGTAAATTCTGTAAAGAAAAATGATGTGTTGGCTGTACGCCATAAAGGGAAAGATGGAGAAAACGGCTGTGATGTTACAGGTAAAGTATTGAATTGCAAGAAGGGAAAAGAAATCAATATGAAATCTGGGACAGGATGCGTACTTAAGGATGAAAGCATTATAGCTTTAATTGCTGGAAAGCCTTCATATAAAGGAAATACATTTTATGTACAGCAAGTTCATGAATTGAACAATGATGTGGATTTGAGTACAGGAAATGTATGCTTTATGGGAAATGTAGCAATACATGGCAGTGTAAAAGAAAATATGAAAATAGAATGTGGAAACAACCTTATAGTAGACAAGGACGTTGAGAGATCAATTTTGATTGCAAGAGGAGACATACTTGTAAAGGGAAGCATAGTAGGTTCAAAAATATGCGGCGGCGGTGAAGATGTAAAAAAAATAAAATCATTAGAGCATCTAGAAAAATTCAATGAGAATATTAATAATTTGATGAGTGCAGTTAATGAAATAAAAACATATAATTTACTTGGACAGAATAAAAGAGATGGAGAAATAATAAAAGTACTTTTAGAAAATAAATTCAAGAATATAATTAAATTATGTATAGATATAATTTCAGATTTAAGTGTTCAGTATAGTGATTATAAAAAACAGGATACTCTGGTTAAACTTATAAGGTCAAAACTCATGGGGATGGCACCTATAAGCATTAAAGATTATTCTGAACTGGGTGAGATAGTAAAATGTGCCGATTTAAAGATAGGCATATTGAAGAATGCTTTGAAATTACCTGTAAAAGTTGTCATTTCATATTGTCAGGATTCAACTATAGAAAGTTCAGGCGATGTAATAGTGACAAGCAAGGGAGAATATATTTCAAACATTACTGCAAATAAATCTATTCAATTTATTCAAGACAGATCTGTAGCCAGAGGAGGATGTCTCAAGGCTTTAAATGAAATAAAATGCAAAACTGTAGGAAGTGTAGCAGGAGTTACAACAAAACTTGAATTGGCAGGCAGTGGAGATATATGGGCAGATATAGCTTATCACAATACTATATTTAAAATAGGACCAAAACAAATAGTACTTGATTTACCATGTAAAAATGTGCATGCATATATAAAAGATGGTAATATAGTAGTAGATAAGTTAATGTTATAATAAATAGAATAATGTATATTTATAGACTAGGTTAGGAGGATGAAAATGAGCGAAAAAGAATTAAAAGTATTGGTATTTAGTATAAATGAAGAATATTATGCTACAGATATTATGGAAATAGAAAGAATATTAGGTTATGAAGAAACTACAAAAATTCCAGATTCACCGGATTTTGTAGAAGGTGTCATTAATTATGCAGGAAATATACTTCCAGTTATATCCTTAACAAAAAAATTTAAAATAGAGGATAGTGCAAACAAAGAGGATTCTAAGATTATTGTAACAAAACAGGATGAAAATAAAATAGGAATTATAGTTGATGTGGTATCAGAAGTAAGAGCTGTGGATGAATCCAAAATTGAAGCACCACCGGACATTGTATCTGGAATATCTAAGAGATATATAAAAGGTTTAATAAAAATAGAGGATAAAATTATAATACTTTTAAATCTTTCTAAAATATTAACTGAGGAAGAAAAGCAGCTTATATAATTTAATTGAAAGGTGCAATATTATGGATAAAAAGGATATAAAGGTTGGAATTGCAGATATGAATACTGCCGCTTCTCCTGATGTAATTATGACGATTGGACTTGGATCATGTATTGGTATAGTTATGTATGACAGAATCAAATGTATAGGAGGGCTTGCACATATAATGCTTCCTGACAGCACACAATTTAAAAATGTCAAGAATCCTATGAAGTTTGCAGACTTAGCAATACCTATGCTTATAGAAAAATTAGAAAAATTAGGTGTAAACAAGAGAAACTTGAAATCTAAAATAGCTGGTGGAGCCTCAATGTTTAATTTTTCAGATAAGAGCATGATAATGGATGTGGGAAACAGAAATGGAAAATCGGTAAAGGAAATTTTAAATAAATATTCCATTCCAATATTGGCAGAAGATTTAGGTGGAAATAAAGGCAGAACAATGATATTCGATACTTATGATGGATCGGTAAAAATAAAGACAGTTGGAATGGGCATTAAAGAATTGTAAATGGCATTAAAATTATTGGAGTGAGTGAGTTGAAAAAAATAAAAATTTTAGTAGTAGATGATTCAGCACTTATGAGAAAATTTATTTCTGATATGATAAATGAAGAAAAAGACATGGAAGTTATTGGAACAGCCAGAAATGGTGAAGATTTACTTGAAAAACTGCAGGCTTTCCAATCAGGTCATAATACTCCAGATGTAATAACCTTGGATATAGAAATGCCTAAAATAGATGGATTAAAAGCTTTAAAACAAATGAAGGAAAAAAATATAAATATACCTACTATAGTTTTAAGCAGTATTTCAAAACAGGGAACAGAGCTTACTATGGAATGCCTTCACTCAGGTGCTTTTGACTTTGTATCAAAACCATCTGGAAGTATTTCTATTGACATAAATAAAATAAAAGAAAAGTTGATTGAAAGAATAAAAATGGCATATAAAACATCTAATATAAAAAAAACTTGTGTAAATAGTACAACTTTTGTTTCTGAAAATTTACATATGCATAATAGAGAAAAAAGACGAAATATAGGAGCTATAGTAATTGGAGCTTCTACAGGCGGTCCAAAAGCACTTTATTCTGTTTTAACCAAACTGCCTGATAATTTTAATATACCTACTTTTGTAGTGCAGCATATGCCAGAAGGTTTTACAAAAGCTTTTGCAGAGAGGCTGAATAATAATTCATATCAGAAAGTGGTAGAAGCTGAGGATAATATGCTTATATATCCAAATACGATATATATTGCACCGGGTGGACTTCATATGGAGTTAGGAAATGATAAAAAGATACATTTGAATAAAGAACCACCAATTTGGGGTGTAAGACCTGCTGTTGACAAACTTTTTTTATCGGCTTCTAAAGTTTACGGAAAAAATATTGTAAGTGTAATTCTAACCGGTATGGGAAAGGATGGGGCAGAAGGTACTGCAAAAATAAAGGACAATGGAGGAATTACTATATCTGAAGATGAATCAACATGTACCATTTATGGTATGCCAAAGGCAGCATACGCTACTGGAAAAGTGGATATGGTATTGAAATTAGATAACATAGCAGATGAATTAATAAAATTAGTATCACTTAACAGGGGGTAGACTTATGGATATGGAGTATTTTGAAAAATGGGTACTAAAAGAATTTAATATAAATTTATCAGCATATAAGCCAAACCAACTGCACAGAAGGATAAACAGTTTGATGTCGAGAGTTGGAGTAGGCAGCATAGATGAGTATATAGATCTTTTAAAAAAAGATGCTTCGCAAAGGCAGAAGTTTTTGGACTTTATAACTATAAATGTATCTGAATTTTTTAGAAATCCCGAAATATTTGAAGAAATTAAGGTGAAATTAAGCAGTGACCTCTTGAAAAGTGGCAATTCGCTTAAGATATGGAGTGCGGCTTGTTCAATTGGGGCAGAACCTTATTCAGTTGCAATTTATTTAAATGAGTTGTCTCCATCTGGGAATCATAAAATAATTGCTACAGATATAGATAATACTATAATTGAGAGAGCAAAGAATGGCGAATATGTAGATTCAGAAGTAAAAAATGTTAAAAATGAATATTTAGATAAATATTTTACTAAAAAAGACGATAAATATATCATAAGTAGTAAAATAAAAAGATGGGTTACTTTTAAAAAACATGATCTCATATTAGATAATTATGAAAGTAACTTTGATCTTATAATATGTAGAAATGTAGTGATATATTTTAACCAGGATATAAAAGATAAAATCTATAAAAAATTTAGTGAGTCTTTAAAAACTGGAGGATTATTATTTGTTGGAGCTACTGAAAGCATATATAATTATAGAGAGTATGGTTTTGAAAAAGCCTCTACATTTATATATAGAAAGTTATAAGGAGGGAGTAAAATGGATACATCTCAGTATATGTCTATGTTTTTAGAAGAAGGAATGGATAATTTACAAACTTTAAATGATTCTTTACTTCAACTTGAACAGGAACCTGATAACATAGATAAAGTAAATGAAATTTTTAGAGTTGCACATACTATAAAGGGAATGTCTGCTACTATGGGATTTAATGATATGGCAGAACTTACTCACAAAATGGAAGATGTATTGACAGAATTTAGAAATGGAGATCTTAAAGTAACTCAAAATGTAGTTACAGTTTTGTTTAAATGTCTTGACACACTGGAGAAGATGTTAAAGAATATAGAGGATGAGGTAGACGATCAAGTTCCAATTCAAGAAATTATGGACGAGCTTGAAAATATAGCAAACAAGGGAGAAAAGGGAGCAGAAGAGGATTTAGGAAAAAAAGAAGAAACTAAAGAAAAAACTGGTGATAAGAAAAGTTCCGAAGCCAGTGATGATGAAAAAGCATCAGATTATGTAGTTGAATTGAATGAATATGACATAAATGTAATTAAACAGGCAAAGGATAAGGATTATAATGCTTATCAGATAAAAATAACTTTAAGCGAAACAACACTTTTAAAATCTGCAAGAGCATTTTTAATATTCAAAAGTCTTGAAGAAGTAGGAGAAATAATTAAGTCAGTTCCAAGTGCAGAAGATCTGGAAAATGAAAATTTTGAATTTGAAATAAATCTTGTAATTTTAACTGAAAAGCAGCTGGATGAAATAAAGGATATAATATTAGGTATATCTGAAGTGGCAAATGTTATTGTGGAAAATGTAGATATTGAAACAGAAAAGAAAAACAAAATAGAAGAACAAAGCAAAAAGGCTGATGAAATAAAAGCTAAAGTCAATGATAAGGTTGCTGATAAATCAGATAATAAATCCCAGAATATAAAACCAAAGCCTGCAGACACTAAAGGCAAAAAACCAAAGCCACACAAAAAGATACATCAGTCTGTAAGGGTTGATCTTGAAAGACTGGACAAGTTTATGAACATGGTTTCTGAACTTGTAATACACAGGACAAGATTGGAACAGATAAGCAGTAATTATAAATCTCCAGAATTAAATGAAACACTGGAACAGGTAGCAAGAACTACATCGGATCTTCAGGATCTGGTTATGAAAATAAGGATGCTTCCTCTTGACACAGTATTCAATAGATTTCCAAGGCTTATACGAGACTTGTCTGTAGAACTTAACAAAGATATGGAACTTATTATTCAAGGAGCAGATACAGAGCTCGACAGGACGGTAATAGATGAAATTGGAGATCCACTACTCCATCTTATAAGAAATGCAGCAGATCATGGTATTGAGTCGAAAGAAGAGAGAATTAAAGCAGGCAAGGACCCTGTAGGAAAAGTAAAGCTCATTGCATATCAGGAAGGAACTAAGGCAGTAATAAAAGTAGAAGACGATGGAGCAGGAATAAATGTAGAAAAAGTTAGAGAAAAAGCTGAGAGTATTGGAATAAATACTGAAAATATGTCTGAAAGTGATATTAAAAATTTAATATTCCTAGAAGGATTCAGCACTAATAAAAAGGTAACTGATATATCAGGAAGAGGAGTTGGTATGGATGTTGTAAAAAACAAAATATCTTCCTTGAATGGTACAGTAGATCTTATAAGTGAAGAAGGGAAAGGATCATCATTTATAATAAGGCTTCCACTTACCCTTCAAATAATTCAGGCCCTTCTGGTAAAAGTAGGAAATGAAACAATGGCAATATCTCTTGGCTACATAGACAGAGTTATAGATTATAGTGATGACTTGATAAAGATGTCAAACAACAAAGAAATTATAATCTATAATGGCAATGTAATACCATTTATAAGGCTGTATGATAAATTAGGACTTGAAAAATCAGATGAAGCTAAAAATTATATAGTTATAGTTAAAGTAGGAGAAAAAACTGTAGGGCTTATGGTAGATTCATTACTTGGACAAAAGGAAATTGTTATAAAGCCTCTTGGAAAAACTCTTAATGGAATGAAGGAATATATAGGTGCTACAATACTTGGAGACGGGTTTGTAACATTGATATTAGATGTTGCATCTCTTGTTTAAGGAGGATAGAAAATGGATTATAACAGTCTTACTTCAATACAAATCGATGCACTGAAAGAAGTTGCCAATATAGGTACAGGAAATGCTGCAACAGCATTATCACAACTTTTAAATAAAAAAGTAGATATGAATGTTCCTTTTATAAACATAGTACCTCTTGAGAAAATATTTAATAGGAGTAAGCTCGGAAACTAATTTCAAGCTGGCTCAAAAATATTGGTTATGTTATTTTTGTGCAGATAACTCTTAGAGGAAGACATTATTCCTAAAA
>NZ_JAGGLM010000011.1 GCF_017874415.1 Clostridium algifaecis | reverse complement strand
TACTTGTAATATTTTCCTCGAACTTCTAGACTTAGATTTCTCAAGCCCTAACGGGCTATTTTTTTGAGCCAATTTTTTTTAAATTCCTAAGAAATAAAAAAATCATTCCAATTTTTTTGATCAGCAACTAAATACTTAATAACAACTATATGTATAAAAACTTTTCTATTGTCAAAATCATATTCTCTATGCTTTTTCATTATTTTAACAACAGGAAATAATGAGTTATATACTCTTCCATAATGAGCACATTCATTTCTTAAATGAGTTAAAGATTGTAACCATGAATTAACTAATCCTACATTTACTTTGCAAAAATTATTTTTAATAAAAGTTTTCTCACCAGGTAATAAATTTGAATATAGCTTGGACAACATACCAAATGGCATTATTTCAGTTGCAACCCAAATTGGTAATCTACCCTCATAAATTTCATTATGATGCATAATAAAAAGTTTGCTAGAATTACGCTGTTTTTCTAGTTCTAAATTTAATAAGAATTTATTATGATAATCTTCATTTATAAAATTTCTTTTATCTGTATATCCATATGCCCCATACTTCATCGCCAATGTATAAGCTATATAAGTTCTAAAAGATATTTCAACAGTACCCACAATATCCATTAGCAATAACCTTAAACTTTTATCAAACATATATATATTATAAATTTTCTTAAAGCTTGTACCCTTAGCATAGTTATCATCATCCAACTTAAAAGGCAAAAGATACGCTGTAAATCTATAATAATTTAAATTACTTAATATAAATTTAGCTCTTTCTTCATCTTCAATTATTAATCCTCTACCTTCAAGTTTCTTTATTTGTTCATCAAAACTAATAGGTCTTTTTAGTTTCGTCACTATACAACCTCCTAAATTTAGTTAAAATGAAACCCACTAAGTAATTACTTAGTGGGTAATAAATTCGTCCCACCTATTTGAGCATTATATTAAATATAAGAGGCTTGGTGAGTTCTGTACTAAAAAACGTCTCGTACATTTGAGCATATTTTTTCAAACATAGGCTTTACGAGTTCTGTTACTATTATAGTATATCAATTTTACAAATTTGTATACTTATTTTACGTTTAAATACTTTAATTATGTTAAAATATCTTTATGTATCTCTATATATTGTTTATTTTTACAAGTACACACCTACAATTTACCGTTTACATTCAATTTTATCTTTCTTTGATAACTTCCATATGTTTGTTATCATTAATTAAATCATTAGAATACTCAATTTTCCACTGTGCCCATTCTCGTATTCTTCTTAATTTATACTTTAAATAAGGTTTCATCTTTTTAGCTAGATTATCATGCTCTGCTATTTTTTCACCAACCAAAATAGCTTGCATAGAATACCTAGCTAAAATGAATTCATGAAAGACTCCATCACTTGTTTCAAACTTTTCCAAAATCCATTCAGTTAATTCAGGTAAATATGAACTATTGACCTATTTGGACTCTGGTGAATTTAAACTTTTAGCAATTGCTACTACAGCCTCCTCACCATTCTGATTAAGTCATTTTTACTTCTCCTTAAATAAAAATGCCATTTAAATTTCTATTAATTTAAAGCCATAATCCATCAACTTATTTCTGTCAGAATCGCTAAAACTAGATGGCTTAGGTATACCCAATGCCAAAAAATACTTTGCTCTAGAAAATGCAACATAGGCCATTCTATTTTTCTCTTCTATTTGATTTGTATCAAACCATTCTCTCCAGTACGATCCTGATGGCTCTTCTCTCGAAGTTAATGAAGGCCTTTTATAAGATGACATAAATAAAACTGCATCTAAGCTCATTCCCTTACATCCATGAATAGTTTCAATCTTATGATCTAGACAATTATCATTATTTGAAAATATAATTTCATTAATTTTTTTTAAAGAATTTCCACTTCTTATCTTACCTAGATTTATTTTTTTTCCATCAATTTCATTAATGTATTTCAAGTCATTTTCTAATATATTTTTCAATAAATTTTTCCACTCTTTAAAGGTCAAATCAAAATTAAATAAATCTTCATTGTTTATTAGTTCATTTCCAATATTGTATACTAAATTTTCCCATATTTTAATTTCTAATGATAATGGCATATAAAAATAATTTTTATTCTTATGCTCGTCATTATTAAAATATATTTTTTGAATCACCTTACATAGCAATATAAACCCATCTCTATAATTATTTATGTTACTATACTCCTTACACAAATAAATTGCCTTTATTAAATCCTCTAAAATATTCTCACTGCCTTGATTGTTTTTTAAACCAAGTAGCTTATTTTTTAACCTATTATTGCGAACTATTACTCTAGAGTTTTCACAATTCAACTTATTTTTTTTAATTAAATCATAAAATTTTTCTACTACTAACTTTTCTTGATTTTTCTTATATAATATTACAATTAGTTTATCTTTTATCTCAACATATTTAAATCCTTCAATTTTATCTGTTTTATTTATTATCAGATTAGATATATTTACTATTTCTTGACAACTGCGATAATTTTTATTAAGTTCTAATTCACAAAATTCTAATTCTTTAATAAATTTCTTTGTATCTTCAGGATGTATTTTACGGAATTCATATATTGATTGGTCTAAATCTCCAATAAAGTGTAACTTGCTTCCTTGTTCACTTAAACATTTTAAAATTTCAAGTTGCATATATGATAAATCCTGACATTCATCTACTAAAATAACTGGAAACCTACGAGAAAAAATTTTAGCTATATCATCCTTTTCTTTAAGTATAGAATATACAATATTTTCAACATCTTCATATGTACAATATCCGCTTTTAAAAAATTTATTTTTTGTTTTAATTAAGTCATCAATTCTCCAGCTTTGTTCACTTATTAATCCATCTAATATAGATTGTCCTTCTCTATTACGATCTCCACAATAAGCATATTTGTCTTCCTTTAAATAATAATAAAATTCATTTGCTCTCATATTTCCTAACTTGTCATATGAATATTTAGTGGAATACACTTTCAAAAATTTTGAATTACTTTTAGAATCAATTAATTTAATAGATTTGTCTCCATTTTCATCACCTTTATATTTTGTAATATATGAAGAAAATGGATTTGCTATATATCCATGTATCCAGCTTGTAAATGTGCCTAAAAAATGAGGATACCCAATATTAAAATGTAAAAACCCTTCCACTCTATTTCTTATTTCATCTTCAGCAGAATTTGTAAAAGTTAAAATAGCAATTCCTTGATTCTCTTTTTCCCATCTTTTTATCTCATAAGCACTTTTAATTCCCAGAACTTCCGTCTTTCCACTCCCTGCACATGCACTTAAAAATATATTTTTATCAATATCAGATAAAATATATTCGATTTGATTTTCATTAAGATTTTCTATACAGCTTTTCCCTCTTTCAATACACTTATCTTTAATAATACCGTCACATTTAAAAATATCTTTAGGACATCTTTTTTTACTGCATATGCCAAAGCATAATTTTTCTATAGCACTGTCGCTTATCATATACTTTGTCCCCCTATAACTCCAGTACAAAATCTATACTTTTTTTTATGTATTCAGGAACATCAAATTCTTCATTCTTTGAAATTTTATCAAAAAGTATTTGGGCAAACATTCCCTTTCCAATATCTAAGCTATCAATTTGTTTTAAAATAAATGAGGCAATATCATCTAAATTATCTACTTCCTTATCATTTTCTTGGCATTCTTCAATTTTATTTTTATAATTTTCTAAAGTCTTTTTTACTTCTCCATCTATATTTATATTATCTAAAAGAATTTCAATCATCATTTTTGAATTATATTTTGACGAAATCGCCATATCATACTCAAAAGTTTTTAAGTTTTTATATACTCTGCAGTTACTTGTCATTTTCTCAAGCTGCTCTATATAAAATAACTGTGGATTATTACCATCAATAGGATTTAGCTTTGTAGGATTTTTATCTTTATCCGGGTCATTATCTGTTATAGCAACACATCTAATTGGAATAAAATTTACTTTAATATATTCATCTTCTTCAAATTTAGGCTTCTTTTTAAATTTAGATAATCTTTCTTCATAATCTTTTTTTGTTTCCCTTACTTTTCTTTTAGGAAGAATCAATTGATATCCACGATATAGCTGCATAAAATATTGAAAAAAAACGCCATTCATATTAATAACAGATATTCCAGCTTCCTCTAAAGAATCTACTGTCTTCTCTCCATGAGATAAATTATACTGTCTTAAATAAATTTCAGCTAATTTCGGAAGCAATATGGACTCTGCCAATCCCTCAACTAAAATTACTCCTTTGGAAAATAATAATGTAGACTTTGTAACATCCATCCATCGGTCAATAAACTTTTCTGATTTTTCATCTAACCTACAGTCATAAAGAGATACTGCAGTTATTTTTTTATTTTCAATTGAATTTAAACAAATTAAATTTTTAATAGGTGTAGACGATGCAATTGTAGTAGAATGTGTTGTAATAATTATTTGTATATCATTTTTTTCAGCTTGTCCATTTAAATATTTTAATAGTTTCATCTGTAATTGTGGATGTAAATGTGCTTCTAACTCTTCAATCAACAGTATTCTAGGTGAAGTATAATTATTCTTTAAGCCTTCAAATTCAGCTAGAATTGTTGCTAAATAAATTAAATTATTATATCCTAAGCTATTCTCAGATAAATTTCTATAAACTGTTTCTTCATTTATTTGAGTCCCTGAAAAAAATACAAGCCTTAGAGATTCGACAATCCTTTCATAAGTTAAATCATTAAATTGAATTTTAGTTTTCTGTCCAAATACACTCCCCAGTGCATTCTGTAAAATTTTATTAATCATTTCATCTGCTTTTTTTATATCACCTTTACCTGATAATTTCTTATTAAAATTATTTACATCCTCCTCTATTTCCATAAGTTTACCTGTTTTTCTCTTTTCTTCTATTTCATCTTGTGATAAGTTTAGTAAAAGGCGGGCTAACCTAGAACCTCTACCTGCACGTAATTTCTTTTTAGCATCTCTAAGTGCAGGTAAATATGCACATTGTATATCATTTAGTGCTTCCCATTCAAATATGCTATTGCTCGATTCTCCACCCCATATTTTCTTTTTATAGTGATTACGATTATCCAATTTTTTTATAATACTTAAATTCAATATAGCATCGTAATTATCATCAAGCCATGTTAAATATTCAATTTTCTTTTTATCTGATAGGTCAGAAAATTTTCCTTTAATATTAATTTCTTCAGACTGAATGCTGTTATCTATTGAATAATAAAAGTCCTCTTGATTTACTCCGTTTCTAGAATAGTCATCTTCATTAAGTAACATTCTAATAGCATCAATAATAGTGCTTTTGCCACATCCATTTTCACTGACTAGAACATTAATTCCCTTATTGAATTTTATACTTATTTCTTCATCAAATAATCTATAACCTTTAATACTAATTTTAGATAAATACATTCTTATTCATCTCCATCTTTATTCTATTAAATACCATTAATTGATATTATGATATATAATTACAAGGTATTTACCTATATTTCACATAATATGGTAGTCAAATTTAAGTAAAATACATACTTTCTTATAGACTGCCTTCAACTGAAAATCTTTTGAAATAAAATTTTAAAGTTGAGGCTCCAAATTCCGTATGGTTAGCTGACATTGGCTATAGTACACTCATGCGGCTTGGCTATACCATGAAACTTCAAAAAATATATACTCAAAGAAAATAATACGATGATCAACAGCAGATAAAATGAAAATATTTCTATGCATAAATGTACTTAAAAATTCATTCTACAATAGCCCCTTATATCTTATTAAATTGAAAGAGAATCAATCCATTTTTATTATTATAATAGAATTAACTAGCAAGACAATTCTTACGTTGTTCGCTAACCTCTTTAATTGTCTTTTTAACAGAATACTCAAGAACATTATTATTATTCTTACTATCTAAAATATTTGTCATTGTAAGTGTTTTTAACAATAAAACAGAAAGTATTGTTTTCTCAAGTAATTTTCGTTCTGCATCAGTAAAATCTTCATAATTTGTCTTTATACTTACTACTTCTTCCATTGAAAATATAAATCTTTTATAAATGCTAAATAGTTTGTATAGTTCTGTATAAACCTCTTCACTTAAAGCCTTCACCTTATTAAGTAGTTTTTCTGCTTCATTCATTTTGCTTACAGCACTGTCCACTTCACAGCTAATATCATTTGCCGCATTCAAACTAGCCTTACCTTTAGAATTAACCATAATTCCTCCAACTACCAGCATTGGTGCAAATGTCAATCCACCTAAAACTGCAGTTCCTCCAGCCATACCTAATCCACCACTAGCTAATGAGCCTCCTCCAAAAGCTGCTAAAGTTGCATTAGTTGCTGCTGCTCCAGACAATGTACTTATAGCAGTTCCAGTAGAAGCCACTGTTATTGTGCTTGCCAAACCACCAGATGTAGCTATTCCAATTAACCCACCTGCACCTATTGAACCTGCACTTGTCTTTAACATATCTTGTACTGTAAATGCAACTCCTTTAATATTTTTCAGTTCATCCTTAGTAAGCTTAATTGACTCACTTGTTACATCACCTGATATTTCTGGTTTGTTTTGTATCTTTTCATATACAGCAACAAACTTATCGAACTTTTTCCAAACATCAACTTTTAATTTTCCTAATTTCTTAAGAGACCCATTAGTAGATTCTTCTATACTATCAAATTCTTGACGTTTAGAATTATATCTATAATTCGCTTCATCCTTTATTTTACTTGCATCACTTAACTTCTTAGCTCCTGAAACACTACTTGCAGCACCAACTGCTACTGATGTTGCTATTGTACCTACAGCAGCAGCTCCTGTCTCTCCTGCTGCAACTGCTGCTACTGAAGATAACCCAACTGCTTCTGCTGCTGTTCCTACTGCTGCTCCTACTGTACTAACAGTTCCAACCACTGCTGTTCCTGCTGTACCAACAGCTCCAACCACTGCTGATCCTACTGCAGTACTAGCTACTGCTGTTCCTGCTGCACCCACTGCTCCTGTAACTGCCGCTCCTGCTGCTGTAGCTGCTATTGCCGGCATAACTATAGGGGCTGCTACAACTGCACCTACTACTCCTACTGCTCCTAATAAAAACTTTCCAAAACCCATAATATCACCTTCCTAAAATTAATTTTCAATACATAGTAAAGTTTCGCCTAATGCCTGCCATTTTAATCCATCTTCAACCCAAGTTTCTATCTTTTCTACAGATGATTCTAAAAGGTTTAATTCTTTACCTAATAACCTAATTTCCTTCTTTTCCTTATCGTTATAAACTCCATCTATTGCACAAAGTTGTACTGCCTGTTGTATAAAAAACAATCCTTCTCTTTTTGTTTCAAATTTTACGTTAATCTTGTCCTCGCTTGACCAATAATTCTCAAGCAAAGAAATTGTATTCTCTTTCATTTCTAATTGAACTGCTGCTTGTGAAAAGAATATTTTTTCATCTTCACTAACACTTCCATCAATCTTAGCTAAACGAATTAATCCGCCTAAAAAGTTTAATTTTGATTCTTCTGTCTTAAGTATTTCCCTAATATTCACGTTTATCTCTCCTTTTATTTTTATATTTTTAATACAAAATTAGAATCCTTCATTTTTTTATCAAATTCATTAAAATTATGAAATTGCAATTCTACATTATGATTTTCAAGATATTTGTACATACTTGCAGTTGCTTTATCATCATTAATAAGCAGAAGCTCATTAATATTAGCTAATTTCTTAATTTCCCTCTCATAGGCTGCAAAATCAATTTTCTTTAGCTGTTCCAAGTATGTATCTAATGCAGCATTAATTTTTTCGTATTCCCTCTTAATGTCATCATAGCTTATACCATATTTAATGCTTAATTCCTTAAGTATCAATAATATCAGCCTAAACCAAGCAACCACATTTAAACGTAGAACAAATTTAAGTGCATTACCACCTGAACGAATAGCTGCATCTGCACCATCCATTAGACATAAGGCAGCATTCCCCACAAGAATCATAGCACGCAAATCTGCATGTTTACTTGTTGGAATACATTCATCCCAACTTTTTTTATGATAAAAACGTCTCTTAATAGTCCATAATAATCTAATGGATAAATCACTTACTATAATTGGAATGGCCATAGTTTCACCAAATCTAGCATCATATCCTTCTTGAAAAACCCTTGTCATCAACGTTGCAAGAGTCTGTCTATCTTTTCCTATTTGAAATTGTCCAAAATCACATAATTGAAACAATGGGAAAAATGGTATAGAAATACCACTCCCTCGACCACCATTTAAACTTCCTCTTCCACCTGAACTTCCTGCCACATCTGACATTAAATGACCAACCCAATTGGAAAATCCACAGAATATCTTTCCAACCAAGTTATTTCCATATAACTGCTGATCATTGGCATCAATACGTATAAGTTGTCCTTTATCCAAAAAACTGGCTTTTCCCTGGAACTGATCTAAAATAGAAAAAAATAAACCAATAATATCTGGCGAATGTGCTAAAGACTTTAAGTGATGATTTTTAGTTCCCATATTAAATACTCCATTTACGTCAGTCGTAGATCTATGATCGTAATTAACTTTAAAGTGTTTCTCTAAAAAACCAATTGCACTTGCTACATTACCTTCATTCTCCGGTTTAGGTTTCCAACCAACTACTTTAGCAAATCTTTTTACCACATTATCAGTTTGATCATCTGTCCATTTTCCAAGAGAACTTAATTTAGGCTCTCCTACAAAAAATATATCAATTAAGCCCGCTGAAATTCCACAAAATGCTGCAATGGCATAATCATATTTATCACATTTTCCTTCTAGCAATTCATATTTCTCTGGCATTTATAACTCCTTCATTAAGCCTTCTTTAGCTTATTTTGATATTTACTTCTAAAAATTAAATTCTGAAACTTTTATTTAACTATTCATACATCTTACTTATCTCTAAAATAGTCATTTTCATCTCCTCTCTAAATTTATCAGGACTTAAAACCTCCACAGAATCCCCTTGACTTAAAAGCCACATTTTTATACCTCTACCAAATACCTTTGCTTCTACTATGTATTTTCCATGGTTTTCTTTTCTTACTTCAGCATTAGGTAATCTATCTAAAACTGCTTCTATAGAGCTACCTGTATATCTAAACTTGACCCTTTCCAATTCTCCTGCTTGCATGAATTGAATCAGTTTTCTAAACTCTCCATCTTGAAATCTTTTGCTATAATCCACTTTATATTTTCTATCTGTAACATCTATGTCTTTAATTCTGTCCACTCTATAAATAGCAGGATACTCATAACTTTTTCCTTCAATAAATGCTATCAGATAAAAATAATATTCAGAAAATAATAGTCCTTCTGGATATACAATTCTTCTAGAAACTTCCTCTCGCAGATTTCCATCTGTACCCATCTTGTAATATTCAATATCCAGTACTTTTTTATCTTCTATTGCACTGCTTATTTGCCATAACTTGTCCAAAAGTCCTTTACCATGCTGAGGAGGAACATAATTAGCTAGTTCATTACCTATAATATATTGAATACTTTTTTTATCTTCACATACACAATTATCAAGAAGCTTGCTAATTATATTTTTCATTTCATTCTCAATAAATCCTCTACTTTCTAAGAGAACTTTAGAAATCGCTAAAATCTCCCTTTCGTTAAGATTTTTTTCATGCTTTTCTTTAAAAATATACCCTCCTTTTTCTCTATCTGCTATAATTTTCTCGCCTATGAGATCATCATTGAACTTTTCTTCCACAAAATTTTTTATATCTTTTATATATCTATAAAAAGTTCTTTCATTAATATTAAATTTATTTATTATATCACTCTTCCTAACTACTTTTCCTTCTTGCAAATCATTGTAAATATATAGTAATACATCTGATTTAAATCTTTCCATTCTAAGTATTTTACCTCTTTTAATATTTTTACTTATTTATATTATTTATACATTTGTCGTCAAATCCCTCCTTTTTATTTAATTTTTTCTTATACATTTCAAAATCAGCCTTTTTTATTAAATCACTGACAGTCATTTCACTTTTCCCTTCTTTTTTATATTCATAAAATCCATAGCTTAAACTTAAACTATACTTGTCGCTATTCTTATTAATTTCTTCTATCTTTACACAAATTCTATACCATATTTTATTAACCTCTTTCATTGTTGTTCCAGGAAATACTACTAAAAATTCATCTCCTCCCATTCTAATTACAAAGTCAGTTTTTCTAATACTTTCTTTTAGAATTTTTGATGTGTTTATTAAAAGTTTGTCACCTTCTCCATGTCCCAAAGTATCATTTATTATTTTTAATCTATCTATATCAACAAAACAAACAACAATATCTCTATCATTAATTTTTGATAAATTAAGTTCTTTATCCAGCAACTTTAAACCTGATCTCCTGTTTAGTACACCAGTCATTGCATCTGTACTTGCATAATAGTTTAATTTTTCTTTTTCTAAACATAATCTTTTTAAAATATCATCCTTATGTCTTAAAATTTTAATAAGTATTTTCTTATCCATATTTTCATAATCCACTTAATACCCCTGCCCTCAATATTTATATTTCATAAATTTTACTTTAATTATATATTGTTGTACTGACATTGACTGTCAGTATGAATACAAAAATAATAACTTTTAAAATATAAAATACTGCAAACTAAGAAACAAAAATACTCCCTTCCAAGTAAGCAAGTTTTTATTATTTCACTTGTCTACCTAGAAGGAAGCATATCACTTCATCTGTACTTGCTGAACTTAAAAAACATAAGACAAGACAATCACAAGAAAAATTAATGGCTGGTGAAGCTTATACAGATAATGACTTAATTTTTCCAAATCAAGTTGGTGAACCTTTAGATATACGAAATTTAACAAAAAGTTATGAAAGAGTACTTAAAAAAGCTAATATACCTTACAAAAATTTTCACTCCATGAGACACACTTTTGCTACAAGATTATTTGAAGAAGATGTCCCTCTTAAAACAGTTCAGGAACTTTTAGGTCATGCAGATATATCTACCACAGCGAATATTTATACACATGTAATGCCTAAGCAAAAGGTAAAAGCGGTTGATAAAATTGACTATTTATTTACTCCATAAATTTATGGAGTACTTTTTTTATTTTTATTTTTTATATAAAACATTCTGGGTTGTGTTACGGTTGTGTTATTTGGCAATAAAAAAAGCCTCACGATATCGTGAAAGCATTGATACTGGTACACCCAGTGGGGTTCGAACCCACGACCTCTGGATTCGAAGTCCATCACTCTATCCAGCTGAGCTATGGGTGCACAAACATATTTTAATATATAAAAATGGAGCGGGTGAAGGGAATCGAACCCTCATAACTAGCTTGGAAGGCTAGCACTCTACCACTGAGTTACACCCGCATATCTTATTAAATTAAATGGTCGGGGTGACAGGGATTGAACCTGCGACCTCATGGTCCCAAACCACGCGCGCTCCCATCTGCGCCACACCCCGATATAAAAAATTGTTTACAAACTTTATAGACTAAAGTTTTACTTTGGTGCGCCATCGGGGACTCGAACCCCGGGCAACCTGATTAAGAGTCAGATGCTCTACCAACTGAGCTAATGGCGCTAAAACTGGTGCGTCTTAAGGGATTTGAACCCCCGGCCCACGGCTTAGAAGGCCGTTGCTCTATCCAACTGAGCTAAAGACGCATATCTTGGAGCGGGTGAAGGGAATCGAACCCTCATAACTAGCTTGGAAGGCTAGCACTCTACCACTGAGTTACACCCGCATAAAAATGGAGCGGAAGACGAGATTCGAACTCGCGACGTTCACCTTGGCAAGGTGACGCTCTACCACTGAGCCACTCCCGCTTATACTAATCAATTATTAAAACATATAATGGTGCAGGTGAAGGGAGTCGAACCCCCACGTCGTAAAACGCTAGATCCTAAGTCTAGTGCGTCTGCCAATTCCGCCACACCTGCATATAAAACAAACATATACTATCATATATTATATATAATACAATATATTAATTAAAACAAAACCAATGGTGGCTCACCGGGGAATTGAACCCCGGACAACATGATTAAAAGTCATGTGCTCTACCAACTGAGCTAGTGAACCATATTTATTTGGCTGGGATGGCAGGATTTGAACCTACGAATGATGGAGTCAAAGTCCATTGCCTTACCACTTGGCTACATCCCAAAATATGGGGTGGACGATGGGACTTGAACCCACGACAACCAGGACCACAATCTGGCGCTCTACCAGCTGAACTACGTCCACCATATTTGGTGCGCCATCGGGGACTCGAACCCCGGACAACCTGATTAAGAGTCAGATGCTCTACCAACTGAGCTAATGGCGCAAAACTGGTGCGTCTTAAGGGATTTGAACCCCCGGCCCACGGCTTAGAAGGCCGTTGCTCTATCCAACTGAGCTAAAGACGCACATTTTTGGAGCGGGTGAAGGGAATCGAACCCTCATAACTAGCTTGGAAGGCTAGCACTCTACCACTGAGTTACACCCGCATATCTATGATTAATGGTCGGGGTGACAGGGATTGAACCTGCGACCTCATGGTCCCAAACCACGCGCGCTCCCATCTGCGCCACACCCCGAAATCAATAAATACATAACGTTGCTGATCGAAAACCCCTAAGATTTCTCTTTGAACTTTCCTTGCCCTCAACAACATTAACTATTCTACACGATATAATCATATTCGTCAATAGTTAATTTAAATTTTTTTCATTTTTTTTATTTAAATTTCCTTAATACTTGCATTTATTCTTTCATTTTCTATCTTTATCACAGCAACGCTCCTGGATCCATTCCTTGGATATGATGGACTTCCTGGATTGATAAACCATATTCCTTCATCATAGTCTATCATTGACACATGGCTATGTCCAAATAGAACTACATCAGCATTTAATTCCATGGCTCTATACTTAATCCTCAATATATCATATTTAACATCATATCTATGGCCGTGAGTTATGAAAAACCTCTTTCCTGCTATATCCTCTATTCTTTCTTCAGGTACATCCGTAGAAAAGTCACAGTTTCCCCTGACATTTATAATCCTGCCTTTATAAAATTTTTCTATGCTGCATATATCTTGTACATTGTCACCTAAATGAATAATTAAATCAGGTTTATCAAATACTTCAATAGCTTTACTAATAATGCTTGTATATCTATGTGTATCGCTTATTACTCCTATCTTCATTTTCTTACTAAGACTCCTTTTTAATGACATCAATTCTTTCCTTTAAAGCTTTAAGTGCATTAGCTCTATGACTTATTGAATTTTTCAATTCTGCTGGCATCTGGGCAAAAGTCATATTATATTCAGGTACATAAAATAAAGGATCATATCCAAAATTATTTTCTCCCAGTTCCTTATGAGCTACCACACCATTTACTTCTCCTATCACTTTTAACGGTTCGTTATTTTCCAAAATTAAAACTATCGCACATACAAACTTTGCCTTCCTATCATCTTCACTTTTTTCGCTAAGCAGCTTTAAAAGTTTCTCATTATTTTTTTTATCATTGCCATGTTCTCCACAAAATCTTGCAGAATATATTCCAGGTGCTCCATTTAGTCCTTTTACCATAATTCCAGAATCATCTGCAAGTACCATTCCACCTGTTATATCATGTATTTGTTTTGCTTTTTTATAGGCATTTTCCATAAATGTATTTCCATCTTCTACAACATCTATATTTACCCCTGCTTCTTTCATAGAAAAAATTTCTACAGGATAATCTGAAAATATCTGCTTTATCTCTCTAATTTTATTTTTATTGTTACTTGCTATTATTAACTTTTTCATCACTTTCACCTGTTCCTATCCATAAACAATCCATTTTTAAACTATCTTTTTGTGATTGTATCATATTTTTTATACCTTTTTCTGACATTGCAAGCAGTTCATTTAAATCATCTCTTGAAAATGGATACTGTTCTCCTGTACCCTGTATTTCAATAAATTTTCCCGTATCTGTCATTACAATATTCATATCAACCTGCGCCCTTGAATCTTCCACATAGCATAGATCAAGCATCTTTACTTTATTTACTATTCCAACACTAACAGCACTTACAAAATTTCTTACTGGATATATCTTAAAAGGGCTGCGCTTGTGAAGTCTATTTACAGCATCAACTAATGCTACAAAAGCTCCAGATATAGATGCAG
Source organism: Clostridium algifaecis (assembly GCF_017874415.1). GTDB lineage: Bacteria > Bacillota > Clostridia > Clostridiales > Clostridiaceae > Clostridium_B > Clostridium_B algifaecis. The sequence continues at coordinate 69,728 of NZ_JAGGLM010000011.1, read as the reverse complement.
TTCTTGTACCTCCATCTGCCTGTATTACATCACAGTCAATCCATATAGTCTTTTCTCCAAGTGCTTTTAAGTCTACAACCGACCTTAGCGCCCTCCCTATTAATCTCTGAATCTCCATATTTCTTCCATCTATTTTTCCCCTGGATATCTCCCTTACCTTTCTTGATTGAGTGGCTCTTGGCAGCATATTGTATTCACATGTGATCCATCCCTCATTTTTTCCTTTTAAAAACGGTGGAACTCTGTCCTCAACAGAAGCAGTACATATAACCTTAGTATCTCCTGTCTCTATAAGCACCGATCCTTCTGCATATTTAGTATAATGCCTTGTTATTTTTATATGTCTTCCCTGATCGTTTCTTCTGCCGTCAATTCGCATATCATACCTCCAAAATCAACAAATTATCATTTTAATTTTTCTTCCAGTACAAACAATTCATCTCTTTCAGGTGGTTCTACCTGAACTTCATATTCTTTATCTATCATAACACCAATATTTCCTGTCATTTTCCCTATAATACTGGCTTCTATTCCTTCACTTTTTAATAAATCAATTAGTTTTTCGCCTCTATTTGTAGTTATAAGCATACTTCCAGACGAAATTAACCTAAGTGGATCTATTCCATATGCATTGCATAATTTTTTTGTTATTTCCGTTATCGGCATTTTATCCTTGTATATTTTAAAACCAATTCCACTTGCTTTGGCAACTTCCCACAGTCCTCCAAGGAGACCACCTTCAGTTATATCATGCATGGAGTTTACACCAAATTTTCCACATATGATTCCTTCTTTTACTACACTTATATTTTTAATATAAGACTTTGCCTCTTCTATTTCTTCTTTAGAAAGTACATTATCAATTTTTCTTTCATAATCATTGGCTATAATACTTGTACCTTCAATACATAAATTCTTTGTAACTATTATATCATCATTTTCTTTTGCACCTGCTGTAGAAACGGCTTTTCCTTTATCCCCTTTCCCAATTACAGTACAGGATATAACCAATTTGTTTACAGCCCTGGTTACTTCTGTATGTCCTCCTAATATCTCTATATTCAGTTTTTTAGTTTCATCATCAATTTCTTTCATAATATTGTTGATATCATCTAGAGTACACTCCTCTGGAGCTAAAATAGTTACTAAAATTCCAATAGGCTCTACACCACATGAAGCTATATCATTACAATTTATATGTACGGCTAACCTTCCACCATTTTTAGATGCACCTGTTATAGGATCTGTTGAAACAACACATTCTTTTTCTCCAAAATTTATAACACTACAGTCTTCTCCTATACCATTTCTTATCCTAACATCGTCCCTTAGCACCGTTTTGTTTTTATCTATTAAATTTTTTAAGTCATCCCAATCAAGCTTTCCAACTTTCATAAAAAAATCTTCCTCTCTTTTAAATAAATAGTCACTATTTTTAATTATATTTCATATTATTTATATAAGGATTAATTTATGGTAGGTGTTATATTTTGAAATATATAGGCCCATTTTTAAAAATCAATAAAATAAAACCGGATAATATAAAATCACAATTATTTTACTTAACGAAGGAGTCATTAAAACAAATAGTTCTATATTCCAAATGTGGTATAACTGTACCGAATAAAGATATTAAGTCCAAAAATATATCTAATGTTGATATTACCACATTTAAAAATGTTTCTCCACTATTATGTCTATATAGAAAAGCAAATCCCAATTTAATAAATATGGACAATAAATTATGCTGGAATGAAGATAAGTTTAAAAAAGAAATAAATATCGATAGTAACGCTTTTATGACTCTTTCACTCTTAGAACTAAGCAGCTATTATAACAATTTCAAAGATATAGATAAGAATAAGTACAGCTTAGGGCAATTGTATAACAATATTTGTAAAAAACAGCTCGAATTTTATGCTGAATATTTTAGAAACACCCAGGGTGTATTTGTAGATAAAAAGTGTGAAGACAGTTCTTACATTAATGGCTTAAAATTTACAGATAAAAATAAGAAATTTGATTTTTCAACCCAGGCACTACTTATGTGCGCTTATTACAAATGCAGTTCTTTAGTTGAAGATAAGGACAGTGAACAATTTAAAAATTTTTCCTTTGATATATTAAATATGCTAGTTGAATTAAAAAGTGAATTATATGAACAGTCATTTTCAGAACTCACAAAGCTATGTTTTGCATTAAATATATTTCATTCATATTCAAAAGATAAAAGTTGCAAAAAACTTCTTATTGATATTTCAGAATTAATATTTGAAAATTTTTATAATGATGAATATTTATTAAATACCAACAAAAAAGACAGTGTTGAAAATGATACTATAAACTATATAAATTATATACTTATATATAAACATACAAACATAATAAAAGCTAAAGAAAACGCAGCTTTCATATACAAAAAGCTTTTAAACTTATATGATGCTGAAAAAGGAATATTTATTAAAAATACTTCTGAAAAGAATATCGAGTTTTCCTGCTTAGAAATACTATCATACTTAATTAGCTGTATAATAGATTCAAATTTAAATGAAGAAAAAAACAAAAGCAATCTGATTGCCATTGATATATTTAAAAATCAATTATTAAATTCAGGACTGATTTTAAGCTGGCCCGAAGCCCCTGCTTTAAATAATGTTGAAAGATATAAAAATTTTTCTTTAAAATCAGAGGATCTGATTGAAGAACAAAATTTTAGGATGTCATCAATTCAATCACCTGAGACCTGTGAGCTTGCTCCTGTATTTGCCAAATATGTGACCTACAGCAAAAAAAAAGAGAGCTTTAAATCACCTAAAATTTCATTTGATTCATATAAAAACATGTATATATTTTTTTTAATTTTACACATATTAAAATAAAATACAATAAATATTAACTTAGATAGAACTTATTTAGATAAATAAGCTCTATCTAACTTTACATTTCCAAGTTTATTGAAATATATACCTTTTATATAACTCTTATTACAGATTACAATATTATTGAAGTAAAGTGGAATTAAGGCATTATCTCCAAGCAGTATATTTTCTGCTTCTTTAAGTTCAGTTAATCTTTTAGCATCATCTTTTTCAAAAGTTGCTTGTAATATTTTAGCATCAAATTCGCTATTTTTATATTTCCCAAAATTCAATTTAGAAGATGATTGAAAGTTCTCAAGCAGATCCATTGGATAATAATAGCTGCCACTATAGCTTACTTTGGCTATATCATAATCTTTACCTTTTATCTCATTTTCAAAATTGTCTTTGTTGTACCCTGTACAATCTACTTTTATACCAAATGTATCTTTAATATCTTTAGCTATAGACTCACATATCTTTTTATTTTCTACAGTGTTTAAATATATGAGCTTTAATGGAACTCCATTATATTTATAATTAGCTTTATTCATGAATTCTTTTGCTTTTTCACTTTGAGGTAAAAGATTGTCGGTAGTTATGTAATTTTTATTAAATCCATTATTTTCACTATACGGTACATAGACTGAGGATGCATCAACTTTATTATTCAATATATTTTGAATTATATTCTTCTTATTGACAGAAAGAGCTATTGCCTCTCTAAAATTATTATCATCCAATATATCAGCCTTTTTTCTATTAAAAATAAGAGCTTCCCCTCCATATGATGAAACAATATGTAGATTTTCAATATTTTTCATTTCGCTTATCGGAGGATTTGTAAATACATTTAGCATATTATTCTGAAAAGCTGCAAGTGCACTTTCACCACTTTGAAATGAAGTTATAACTATTTTACTGCTTTTAACGTTATTTTTGTTCCAAAATTTATCGTTTTTCTTTAATACAATGTCTCCATCATCTGATACATTATCTATTTTAAAGCTTCCTGAATATAATATATTTTTGTAATTTTTCCTCCAATTTGATAAATTACCATCTATCTTTCTAAGAGAATAAATTGGTTCTGTCAGTACATTCAAAAAATATCCACATGAATAGTTCAATCTAATCTGCAGTGTTTTATGATCTATAGCTTTAACTGCAACATTATCAAAATTTTCGTTATTTTTTCTGTACTCTTCCGCTCCAAATATACAGTTTAACTGATTTGAATATACATTGTTCAACTTTTTGTTAAGTACATCTGAAAAAAAATCTACAAAATCCTCAGCAGTTATATCCTGACCGTTGCTCCATTTTGCATCTTTTCTTATGTTAAAAGTGTACTGAGTCTTATCATTATTAACTTCCCATTTTTCTGCAAGATCAGGTACTACATTGCCTTTTTCATCTACACTAACAAGTCCCTCAAATAAGTTGCAAAGCAAATCCTTATCACCTGTATTATATGAATCTAGCATAACTAAATCTTTAGGAATTTCAGTCATATTATAAACTACTGCATCTTCATAATTGCTGCTATTTGTTTGCTTAACTTTTTTTTCTACAGATATAGAACTTATCATTATAACAATTATAAAGGTTAAGATTGTAGTAAAAACTATATAAATAAATTTTTTCATAATCCTCTCCCTACTAAATCTTAGTTTACTTACTGTTTTAAGTATTGACATACAGGAGAAAATTAAACAAACTAACGCAAAAAAATGACAGTCACCTTAATTCTTTGTTCACAAGTTTATTTACAATTTCAGGATTTGCATTTCCTTTTGTCTCTTTCATAATCATACCTATTATAAATTTAGCGGCTTTCTTTTTACCATTTTTATAATCTTGTACGGATTTTGGATTTTTTAGTATAACCTTCTTTACAATTTCATATATTTCTCCCTCATTATTGTTCTGTGCCAGGCCTTTTTTATTTACTATATCATAGGGACTTTCTCCTGTTTCAAACATCTCTTCTATTACTTTTTTTCCTATATTATTGGATATTTTATGCGAATCTACAAGTTTTATAAGATCTGCTAATTCACTTGATGTAAATTTTAGATCTTCTATGCTGATAGATTTTTCATTCATAAACTTTGACATATCTCCCATAATCCAATTAGCAGCAGACTTAGGATTTCCACTTAATTTTGCAGCATTCTCAAAAAAATCAGCTATCTTTAAATTTGAAGTAAGAACAGCTGCATCATATTTAGAAATTTTAAATTCTTTTTCAAAACGCTCTGCCATCTCATATGGAAGCTCAGGTATAGTTTTCTTTATTCTTTTTACATCTTCATCGCTAATTTTTATAGCTACTAAATCACCATCAGGAAAATACCTATAATCATTAGCTTGCTCCTTACTCCTCATAACTGAAGTTCTACCTTTTTCATCATCCCATCTTCTTGTTTCCCGCTCTATTTTTTCTCCATTTTCTATTGCTTTAATATGTCTTTTTATTTCATATTCAAATGCTTTTTCTAGTGCTTTAAAAGAATTTATATTTTTTAATTCAGTTCTCACACCAAGTTTAATACAAGTCTTCTCTTTTACAGATATATTTCCATCACACCTCAGCGAGCCCTGTTCCATTTTACAATCTGATACACCTATAGCCTGGAGTATACTCTTAAGTTTTTGAAGATACATTGTTGCTTCTTTCGGGCTTTCTATATCCGGTTTTGAAACTATCTCAATAAGTGGAACACCTGATCTATTGTAATCAACAAGTGTACCATTTTCTGTATGAATAAGCTTAGCTGCATCTTCTTCAATATGTATTCTCTCTATCCTTATTTTTTTCTCTTTGTTATTCTCTCCTTCTATTTCAATATATCCATTTCTACAAAGTGGAAATTTATCCTGGGTTATTTGGTAGTTTTTAGGACAGTCAGGATAAAAAAAATTTTTTCTATCCATTCTACTGTTATTTGCTATACTGCAGTTAAGTGCTAAACCGGCTTTTATAGCATATTCTATTACTTTTTTATTTATCATTGGAATAGAGCCCGGCAATCCGAGACATACTGGACATACATGACTATTTGGTATTCCTCCGAATTCTGTACTGCATCCACAAAATATTTTAGTATTGGTTGAAAGTTCTACATGAACTTCTAATCCAATAGTTGATTCAAATTCCATGAAAATTCTCTCCTTTAAGTATTAAAAAATCATATGTTAGGTGTTAACTTATGCCAATTAGTGCACTGTTCAAAGCTGTATGCCAAATTAAATAACACATCTTCCCTAAAATATCCACTTATAATTTGCATACCTACTGGAAGTCCATTTGCCATTCCACATGGAACTGATATAGAAGGAACTCCTGCCATATTTGAAGGTACGATATATAAATCAGACATGTACATTGCTATAGAATCTTTTTCTCTTTCTCCTATTTTAAAAGCAGTATTTGCAGTTGCAGGGCATATTATAGCATCAAATTTTTTCATTATATCCGCATATTCTTTTTTTATAAGGTTTCTAACTTTAAGTGCCTTTTTATAATAAGTATCATATCTTTCTTTAGAGAGCACATAAGTTCCAAGCATTATTCTCTTTTTTACTTCCTCTCCAAGACCTTCACTTCTAGACTTTATATATATATCTACTGCATCCTTATAATTTTTTGACCTGTACCCATACTTTATACCATCAAATCTTGCTAAATTTGACGATGCTTCAGCACAGCCTATAACATAATAGTCAGCAAGTGCATATTTAGAAAATGGAAGAGAACAATATTCAATTTTTGCTCCATTTTCTTTAAATACTTCTATAGCTTCCATTATACATTTTAATACATTTTCATCTATTCCGTATTCAAGGTACTCTTTTGGTACACCTATTTTCTTGCCTTTTATATCTTTATTTAAACTTTTACTGTAATCCGGTACTTTTACATTTGCAGTTGTAGAATCTTTATCATCAATACCAGATATGTATTGAGTTAAAAGTGCACAATCTTCTACATCTTTTGTTATTGGTCCAACCTGATCTAACGTAGACCCAAAAGCTACAGTTCCATATCTTGATACTCTTCCATAAGTTGGTTTAATTCCAACAACTCCGCAAAATGCTGCAGGCTGCCTTATAGAACCGCCAGTATCTGTACCTAAGGATAGTGCTGCTTCTCCTGATGAAATTGCTGCTGCCGAGCCTCCAGAAGAACCACCTGGGACTCTTTCTAAATCCCATGGATTTTTTGTTGTTTTAAAGTAACTTTTTTCTGTAGAAGAACCCATAGCAAATTCATCCATATTTAATTTTCCAAGCATTATTCCATCCTCATTTTTTATTTTTTCTATAACAGTTGCATCATATGGAGATGTATATCCCTCAAGTATTTTTGAACCACATGTATTTTGCATATCAGAAACACTTATATTATCTTTAACAGATACAGGTATTCCAAATAGCCCTCCAACATCTTGACTGGAAGATGCTAGCTTAGAATCGAGCTCCTTTGCCTTTTTTATAGCTTCATCTTGTGCTATATATAGATAAGCTTCAAGTTTAGAATCGAGCTTATTTATTCTATCTAAATAAAGTCCAACTACCTCTTCTACCTTCATTTCTTTATTTAGTATCTTATCTTCTAATTCATGTGCAGTAAAACTCATTACATTGCCTCCATAAATATAATTTTTCAGCTAACTTATTTAATAATTTTAGGTACAGCTATATAACTTTTAATATGTTCAGGTGAATTCTCTATTACTTTATCTATTTCCATAGATTTTTCAATCTTATCTTCTCTAAACCTATTTTCTATATAATATGGATTTACAAGTTCATCCTCATTTTCTACATCTAGTTCATTCAATTTATCTATATATCCTAGTATTTCATTCAATTCATCAATTAATTTTATTTCTTCATCTTCTTTAAACTCAAGTCTTGAAAGATCAGCCACATATTTGAACTCTTTCCTTGTAATAAACATTTAATCCCCTTCTTTTTTCTGTATATATTATATATTTTATCTTAAAGCCATCATATATACTTGTAAATATAAAAAAATAAGACAATCAAAAAGATTGTCTCTGTAATGCTTAATAAACTCTCATATACATAAAAAACACAGTGGCACATGCTATTAACACACAAGTTATAGGATATACTATATTCTTGAAATTTTTTCTGAATATCAGCATATTTATAGACCATATGATCATAGTTACAACTATGCACAATTGAAGAGTATAATAACCATTAAAATATTTTACATATACAAATTGATATGTAGTAAGTAGTGTTAATATTAATGCAAGAGTAGTAAAAATAACACCAATCCATCCTAATAAACTTATTGTATTTTTCATTTTTATCCTCCAGCAATTCAAATGCAAAAACTAAACTATATTAGGTCAAATTATTTTTATAATAAACCTTTTTTTATAGTTTGTAAATACATATTAATTATACTTTTTTGTTAACAATTTTATACTCGAATTATATTTTCAAATTCCGATTCATCTATTATTTTTACTCCAAGTTTAACTGCTTTGTCATATTTTGAACCTGCAGATTCCCCTGCTATAACATAATCTGTCTTTTTACTTACACTTTCAGATACTTTTGCCCCAAGGCTTTCCAGTTTCTGCTTTATTGTCGTTCTAGTATAATTGGTTAAAGCTCCTGTTACTACTATAGTTTTACCATTAAATTCACTATCTTTAATTTGTTTTTCCTCAAAATATGGACTTACTCCCAATTTTAATAATTCCTCTATACTATTTATTATATTGTTCTGATCGAAAAATTCCACTATGGTGTTTGCTACTGTATCTCCTATATCCTGAATGTTTATAAGTTCATCATATTTAGCTTTTCTAAGATTATCTAAATTTTTAAATGTGTTTGCAAGATCTCCTGCAGTTTTTTTACCTACATTTGCTATACCAAGAGCATATATAAATGAAGCTAGATCACATTTTTTACTTTTCTCTATTGAATCTATAAGATTTTGAGATTTTTTTTCTCCAAATTTGTCAAGCTTCATAAGCTCTTCCTTATTTAATCTAAATAGATCCGGTATAGATTTTATATCTAGTCTTTCAAAAAGCTGAATAGCTGTCTTCTCACTAAACCCTTCTATATTCATAGCTTCCCTGCTGCCAAAATGTACAATACTCTTTACCAGCTGTGGTTTGCATGAAAGTGTATTTTCACAAAAATAGTGAACCCCATCCTGTACAAGCTCGCTTCCACAATACGGACAATATTTAGGAGGATTAATTTCAGTACCTTCATTTAAACTTTCTTCAACTACTCCCATAATCTCAGGAATAACATCATTTGATCTTCTTATAAAAACCCTGCAGCCTTTTCTAACTCCCTTTCTTTTTATATCATCCATATTATTTAATGTTGCCCTTTTAATTGTAGCTCCTGCAAGCTCTACAGGCTCAAGTATAGCTGTAGGCGTAACCCTTCCGCTGCGTCCTACATTCCATTCTATATCCAAAAGAGTAGTAGTTGCTTCCTCTGCCTCAAATTTATAGGCTATTGCCCATCTAGGAAATTTAATAGTATATCCAAGTATATTCCTGGTTTCCATATCATCAACTACAATTACAACTCCATCTATATCATACTGGAGTTCACTCCTTATACTGTCTATATAAGAAAGTTCCTCTTTAATTTCATCAAGTGTTTTACATTTTTTAATATATCCATCCTGTGGAAATCCCATTTTTTTTATGAAATTCATCATTTCAATATAACTTTTAAATGATTTTCCCTCATTATATCCTACATCATAAAAAAAAGCAGACAATTTTCTTTTGGCTGTTTCCTTTACATTGAGATTTCTTAGAGCCCCTGCAGCTCCGTTTCTTAAATTTTTGAGAGGTATTTCCGACTTTTTATTGTATTCCTCAAATGCTCTCTTGGTCATAATAGCCTCTCCATGTACTTCTATGACATTTTTATTATCTATTTTAAGTGGAATGGACATTATTGTCTTAACTTGCTCTGTAACGTCTTCTCCAATACTGCCTGTACCTCTAGTTGCAGCTTTTACAAGCATTCCATTTTCATCATAAGTACAATTTATAGTAAGTCCATCAAACTTCTTGGTCAAAATATAACTTAGCTCCGGTAGTTTATGCGTATGAGTTAAATTATATTCATTTACAATTTTCAAATTTCTCTTATGCCATTCATATATTGCATCTACACTTTGCGCTTTATCCATACTCCATAATTTGTTTTTGTGCACATATTTCTGAAACTCCGGGAGTACAGTATCCCCAACTCTTTGAGTTGGGGAATACGGAAACACCATACCTGTCTCTTTTTCCAATTTTACAAGTTCATCATATTTTTCATCATATTCTTTATCAGAAACACTTGGATTGTCCATTACATAATACTCATATGCGTATTTATTCAATGCCTTTATAATTTTGTTCATTAAATCAGCCTTGTCATTGTCCATGTTCACAATTACCACCTCATATTCATGTAAATACTTTTATTACTATACAGCTTCAAGTTGTGCAACTCCATACATAAGATTCTTTATTCCTCTCTTATCAAAAGCTATAGTAAGTTTTATGCCACTTCCATTTTTATTTACACTCACAATAGTGCCTATTCCAAATTTATTATGTTTTACTTTTATACCAGCTTTTATATTTTCCAATTTCAATTCATTTTCATTTTTACTTTCAACTTTATTAATGGTTTTATTCTGCAATCCATATGACATTTTATTATCAACCTTTGACATAAGTGAAAAAGTATTATGCAGACTTGGTTTATTTCTAAAATTTTCTCTGCCGCCATTATCATACTCCTTCAAACTGCTTGATATCTCGTCTATAAAATCAGATTGACCGTAAGACACCATTCTCCCGAATATTCTTCTTGTTTCAGCTGAGGTCATATAAAGTTTTTCTTTTGCCCTTGTTATTCCGACATAACAAAGTCTTCTTGATTCTTCCATTTCGCCAGGATTATCAAGAGACTGACTGCCAGGAAATATTCCATTTTCCATTCCCACCATAAATACTACAGGAAATTCAAGACCCTTGGCACTGTGAACTGTCATTATAACCACTGTATCGGAGTTTTCATCAAAATTATCTATATCAGACACAAGTGTTACTTTTTCCAAAAATGCCGATAAGGATCTGTCTTCAGATGAATTTTCAAATTCCACTGCAGCAGACACAAGCTCTTTCAAATTTTCTATTCTGCTTACAGAATCTGCATCTTTTGAAGTTTTAAGTTTATCCAAATATCCTGTAGATTCAAGAATCTCTTTTATCAAACTTGAAACTGAAATTTCATCTTTGCTTCTTATAAAGCTATTTATAAGGCTTACAAATTTTTTTATTGAAGTAATACTTCTTTTAGGAAGGTTTATAACTTCCTCTATGTCAAGTAATACACTATACATACATTCATTCATAGAGATAGCAAATTTTTGTATCTTGTCTACTGTAGTATTTCCAATGCTTCTTTTTGGTTCATTTATTATTCTCTTTAAGCTAACATCATCCAGAGGATTATTTATAAATTTCAAATATGACATTATATCTTTTATTTCTTTTCTGTCATAAAATTTTAACCCTCCAATTATTCTATATGGTATATTATTTTTCATAAAAGTATCTTCAAATACTCTGGACTGTGCATTAGTTCTATAAAGTATGGCAAAATCCCTGTATTTTCTATTTTCAGTTCTACAAAGCTTTTTTATCTCGTTTGATACGTACATACCCTCGTCTATATCAGAATAGGCTTTGTATAATTTTATTTTGTCGCCATCTTCATTTTCAGTTCTAAGTATTTTAGTTTTTCGTTCGGAGTTATTTTTTATAATATCATTTGCCGCTTTTAGTATATTACCCTTGGATCTGTAGTTCTGCTCAAGTTTTATAATTTTTGCAGCTGGATAATCTTTTTCAAAGTCCAGTATATTTCTTATATCTGCACCTCTCCATTCATAAATACATTGGTCATCATCACCAACTACACATATATTTTTATGCTCCTTTGCAAGGAGCCTTATTAATTCATATTGAGACTTATTTGTATCTTGATATTCGTCTACCATTATGTACTTGAATTTTCTCTGATAGAATTCAAGCACATCACTATTTTCCTTAAAAAGCTGAACCGTCTTATATATCAAATCATCGAAATCCAGCGCATTGTTATTTTTTAATTTTTTTTGATAAAGAATATAAACATCAGCAATTTTATCAAGCCTATCATTTTTATTATTTCCAACTTTATTTTTATACTTTGTAGGAGATATAAGATTGTCCTTTTGATTGCTTATTTTATTGATTATCTCTCTGTCAGATATAAATTTATCATCTATATTAAGCTCCTCCATGCACTGTTTTACAAGTACTTTTTGGTCATAGCTATCATATATCGCAAAGTTTTTATTGTAACCAAGCTTATCTATTTCTCTTCTAAGTATTCTCACACAACTGGAATGGAAAGTGGAAATCCACATATTATCTGCTTCTTTTCCTACAAGTTTTCTCACCCTGTCTTTCATCTCTCCTGCAGCTTTATTTGTAAAAGTTATAGCAAGAATTTTAGAAGGATATATACTTAAATCCTTAATCATATGGGCTATTCTATATGTAAGCACTCTTGTTTTACCAGAACCTGCTCCAGCTAATATGAGAAGTGGACCATCTATAGTAACTACCGCATTATACTGTTCTTTATTTAAAAGATTTTTTAAATCCATAAAATCCTCTCTCCCTATTTTTCTCTATTGCTTTTAATTAAAAACTTTATGTTTAATATTATATCATTTTAAACTGAATTTAATCATAAAAACACAAAAATGTGCTTTTCATTATTATAAGCACATTTAAACTAAATATAGAAAATATTATTTATTTTTCTTTTAATCTTTCTAAGACGATTTTATATCCATCACTACCATAATTCAGACATCTGTTTACCCTGCTTATTGTAGCAGTGCTTGCTCCTGTTTCACCTGCTATATCCAAATAAGTTTTTTTGTCTTTTAACATCTTTGCAACTTGAAGCCTCTGTTCCAATGCCTTTATTTCATTTATAGTGCATATATCATCAAAGAATCTATAACATTCTTCTTTTGTTTTAAGACTCAATACAGCCTCACACAGATAATCCATCTGTTTACTTTGTAATTTGGATTTATATTTTTCCATAAGCTTACCCTCTTATCTCATGAGTTTTAACTTAGATCACTTTAATTTTATCACGTATTAAAACATTAATCCATAAAAATATAATAATTTAAGTGAAGAGAATATTGCATTTAAATTATTATATTTCTATATATGAATTAAAAATTGCATATATGCAAAATTATATATTTTTTCATATTAATTTTTGAAAACAAAAACAGCCCATTGGGGCATAGGCTGTTTTTTATAAATAAAAAGGGGGCTATTTACTCTTTTTATTTAACCGTACAATATTATTATAGTAAAAGTTTATAAAAATATCAAGTCTTTTTTATAGATATATATCATGCATTTTTAATAAAAGTACGATATAAATTAATTCATTTTTAAAATATGTTTGACGCTTTTTAGTTCACTTTCTGACAATTCTCTGTAACTTCCCTCCCTTAAATTTTCGTCTAATTTAAGTGGTCCAAATTTTACTCTCTTTAAATATACTACATTCTTTCCAACTGCATTAAACATTCGCTTTACCTGATGAAATTTGCCTTCTTGTATAGTAACATTTACCATAGAACCGTCATTATCAACTTTTACAATATCCAATTTTGCAGGCATACATTTATAACCGTCGTCTAGTACTATTCCATCTTTAAAAGCTTTTATATCGGTTTCATCTACAGCTTTATCTATTTCAGCATAATAAACTTTGTCAATATGCCACTTAGGTGATATCAATCTATGATTTATTTCTCCATCATTAGTTATAAAAAGAAGTCCAACTGTATCCTTGTCAAGCCTTCCAACCGGGAAAGGTTTAAAAGCCCTGTACTCTTCATCCAATATATCTATAACAGTTTCGTCATAGTTGTCATAGGTAGCAGATACAACTCCATCGGGCTTATTCATGATAATATATATATTCTTTTTATAATCTACTGTATTATCTCCTACCTCCAACTTACTTTTATCAACATCAATTTTTATTGAACTATCACTTGCAACAACTCCATCTACTTTTACATAACCCTTTTTTACAATTTCCTTAACTTGTTTTCTAGTTCCGTAACCTAAATTTGATAAAATTTTATCTAATCTTTCCACCTCTTTATGTACCCTCCTTCAAGCTGCAATAATTGAACTTTAATAAAATAAAACAGCCGTATCAGACTGTTTTACTATTATTATAATAACCCATAACTTTTTGAACATAATCCCTTGTTTCATAAGGAAGTCTTGAAATTTCAGATGCATCATTTACGCCTCTAGATTTTAAAGTTCCATATCCAGCATTGTATGCAGCTAAAGCCAATTCTTTTGAATTTCCATACATATTCAATAAACTTCTCAAATATTCTGTACCGCCATCTACATTCTGCTCTACATTATATGGATCACTTACTCCTAATTCTGATGCTGTTCCCGGCATAAGCTGCATCAGTCCTTCTGCACCTGCTTCAGATGTGGAATTCGGATTAAAATCTGATTCCTGCTTGATAACTGCCATTATAAGATTTTTATCTACTCCATATTTCCTGGACGCTGTATCTACAGCCTGATCTATGGTCATGTTTCCACTTTTTATATCATTTTTGACTCCATTATAGACTTTATTAAGTCTCTCACCTGCTCCATATCCAAGCTTGCTCAGATCATCTTCGCCAAGTCCTAAATTTGATAAATCTATATTTCCATCTTCATCTGTCATAGCTTTAGTCAAGCTTTCCATAACAAGGCTAAATGAATCAGAATCTCCAAGTGCTGTTTTAAAAATCTGTGTCATCATCTGCATTTCCATCAATTTTTCAGCATTTTTATTTGCATCCGTTCCAGATACACTGTTTATACTCATTTTTTCACCCGCTTATAAATTATATACATCTACAATAATTAAATTATAAATTTAATTTGACTTAAAATCAATACTCTGACAACAAAACTAAACATTGATTGTAAATATATCATAGTCTTCATATGCATCTTTACTATACTGGCTCTTGCTAAGTACCATTACTTTATACTCATCATTATCGAATGGTACAAAAGTATAATTGTTCTTTTTGCTATAGCTTTGCGTTAATATCCAGTCACCTTTTTCCATAATATAAAATTCATATAATACATCTTTGCCGCCTTCGCTGCGTACATAAAATGTAACTGGCTCATTAATTATAAATTTATTTTTTTCACAAAATATTTTTGTATTAGTAACAGGAATTGCATCCCTTATTTCTATACTCATATGTTTTTTAGAATCAAATTCAAATGTACTTTTCACATTTTTTGCAAAAATATCTATACTGTACTTTCCCCTGCACTTCGGTACAAAAGAATAATTCTTTTCACTTACAAAACCTGTTTCTTCTATTTTATGTTCATTTATACTCATAATATATTTTACTACAATATTTTTAGTATCCTGAGTTATTATAGATATGGATACCTTGTCTCCTACCATATAGTATTCCCTAATAGGATACAGTATATAATCAATATTTGCAGGTATGTAATCAAAAACGTCTATATTCTTTATTGCATGACAATCATATTCCCTGCTGGAATAATAGTCCCTCACCCTCGCTTCTATTTCATAATCTCCTCTTTTTAGTGGTTTAAATTCTATCCAGTTACTTTTACTGTATTCTCTCTTTTCAACAGTTTGTCCATCTCTTTTTATCACAAAACTGTATTTTAAATTCACTCCACCTGACGCTGAAACAACTGCTCTTATATTTTCGCCTTTTAATACATTTCTATGTTTATTTAGTGTAAAATCATCTATATTAACAGGATCACTACTTTTGTCATCTATAACAAATTTCATGGAATCATAAGCTTCATATTCTCCATCATAAGATTTATCCTTTACAAATACACTTATCTTATATTCTCCCTGACATTTACTTTTCCATACATAGCTTGAAAATCTTATGTATCCAGAATCCTCACTGTATTCACCTTCAATTATGTACCTGTATAAAAGTTCATTGCCTCCTATAGCTTGAACTTTTATGACAATTTCAGTATCTGAAAGCTGAGGTGAATTTACATTTGTAGTGAAGTTTTCTATAAATATTTTTTTATACTTTTCTACATTAAAGTTTAGAATTGCCCTATCATCAAATTTGTTGTTAGAGTACATATCCTTTGCAAGACACAAAAGCCTATAATTTCCTTCTTTTTTTTCTATATAACTTACAATTCTTTTAGTAGAATAATTTTGTATTAAATTTACTTCTCCGCTTGAATTTATCTTAAAAAATTTATAGAGTATTGTCCTGTTTTCTTCATGTTCTGATAATATCTGGAACATAATTTCAGAATTACAAATAAGACTGCTATTCAAACATTTAAAATCTATTATTTGAACTTTTTTTAGAGGTTCTATAAAGAAGTTTACTTTTTTAAAATCATCAAAATCACTTTTAGAATCCGTGTTTTTGCACTCTACAAGTATTTCACCATTGTTTTCTGTCTTTACTGTATATATAAGCGTATTATCTGTAGAATAATCTTTTGCGAGCTGCCATCTATTATCAATCTTTATCCAGTATCTAAACATAACCGGAACTTTATTAGTATCTACATAAATTTTTATTTTGTCTCCAAGAACAAATTTGTTTTTATTTAAAACAATATCGTTTATTAGTTTTTCCTCTGCATCACCTATTATATAATTCGTCCTGGACACATAATCAAAACTTTTGTTTCCATTCCTTTTTTTAGCCTGAACCATAACTATATATTTTCCATCTTTTTTAGGAACCCATTCCATATTTTTGTCACATGTAAAATCTTTTAGCACACTCCATTTTCCATTACAACCCACCATATATTTATAT
The DNA here is from genome assembly GCF_017874415.1 of Clostridium algifaecis. Classification (GTDB taxonomy): domain Bacteria; phylum Bacillota; class Clostridia; order Clostridiales; family Clostridiaceae; genus Clostridium_B; species Clostridium_B algifaecis. The sequence goes on along the minus strand of NZ_JAGGLM010000011.1, from coordinate 52,850 downwards.
AACAATTCCTGATCGCATTCATTTTCTATATTTATAACAATTTTGGAATCCCTTTTTTGTGGGCTATCCAAATTGCAATTTATAGCCAATTCATTCATAAATATTATCCCCCCATATTCAATTCACAGTGGACAACTGACTGTTAAATAATGTTACTTTAAATTATACTATAATTCCATATTATGTAATAGTATTTTTATAATTATTTACTAATTTAATTAAACTATTTTTCAACCTGTCGTCATCTTTTTGAGATCTTTTTTTAGGATTAAAAGTTTTTCCACCGCTGCGCCTTATTTTCTGAGACATATGCCTTTCAAAAAGAAGTCTATCTATATTTCCGTTATCATATATATATCCCTTTGGATTTACAGCATACGCTTTCTTCCCGAGTGCCATCGCAGCTACCCCATAATCCTGAGTTACCACTATGTCATTATTTTTCACTTCATTTATAAGGATTATATCTACACTTTGGAAACCACTATCCACATATTTTACAGTACTGTAATTGCTATTTAATATGTGATTAATATCACAGTACATTATAACTTCAATATTATTGTTACTTGCTACATTTTCTATTATATCTTTACCAGGGCATGCATCTGCATCAACCAATATTCTCATTTACTTATTACTTTCTCCTTTGCTTTGATTTCTCGATAAGTTCTAATTTTTCTTTGTTCTTCTTTAAAAAATTTATTTTTAATAAAACTGTAATACCTGAAAGTACTCCACCGCATAGAATAGAAATGCAAATTATTTTAAGTATTACTAAAAAACTCATACTTGAAGAATTAAAATAATTTATTATAAAAAATAATATTGAATATATTATCAATGATTTAATAAAAGTTTTTTTCATAAACTTACCCCCCCATAAACTAAAACCTTTAATATTATTATATTACATTTTTTCAGTTAATTAATCGATATAATAAAAAAATAATCTCACTCCATCATTAATGACGAAATGGGATTATTTATTTGCTACTTAAGTCTTTCTTCTAACTCAGCCTTTTTATCCTCATATCCTGGTTTTCCAAGAAGTGCAAACATATTCTTTTTATAAGCTTCAACTCCAGGTTGATTAAACGGATTTATTCCAAGTAAATATCCACTAATGGCACAAGCTCTTTCAAAGAAATAAACTGTGTATCCAAAATAGTAAGGTGTCAATTCAGGTATATCTAAAACTATAGCTGGAACATTTCCATCGCTGTGGGCTAGTACTGTCCCTCTAAGAGCCTGCTGATTTACAAAATCCATGGACTTTCCAGCTAAGAAGTTAAGGCCATCAAGATTTTCCTTATTTGCTTCTATAAATACTTCTTTTCTTGGTTTCTCTACTCTTATAAATGTTTCAAATAAAGTCCTAAGCCCCTGTTGTATATATTGTCCCATTGAATGTAGATCTGTTGAAAAATCTCCTGCTGCCGGGAATAATCCTTTATTTTCCTTTCCTTCACTTTCACCATATAACTGTTTCCACCACTCGCCGAAATAATGCAAGCATGGTTCAAAATTTGTTATCATTTCAATAGTTTTACCTTTTCTATAAAGTGCATTTCTAGCTGCTGCATATTTATAAGCATCATTTTTTTCTATATCATCACTGCTGTATGCTTCCCTTGCACCTGCTGCACCCTGCATCATTTCATCTATGTCAACTCCTGCTGCTGCTATAGGTAAAAGTCCTACCGCAGTTAAAACTGAATATCTTCCCCCTACATCATCTGGAATTACAAAAGTTTCATAGCCTTCCGCATCAGCTAAAGATTTTAAAGCTCCTTTTTTTCTGTCAGTAGTAGCATATATTCTATCTTTGGCTCCATCTTTACCATATTTCTTTTCAAGCAAATCCTTAAATATTCTAAATGCAATAGCCGGTTCTGTAGTAGTTCCCGATTTTGATATTACATTGACTGATATATCTTTTCCTTCTACTACTTCAAGCAAATCTGCCATATATGTAGAACTTATATTATTTCCCACGAAATATAAAGCAGGTGCATTTCTTTTATCTTTTGAAATACTCGTATAGAATGTATGACTAAGCATTTCAACAGCTGCTCTTGCACCTAAATAAGATCCGCCTATTCCTATAACTATAAGTGCATCGGAATTAGCTCTTATTTTTTCTGCAGCTTTTTTTATTCTTCTAAATTCTTCCTTATCATAATCAACTGGCAAGTCTACCCATCCAAGATAGTCATTTCCCTCTCCTGTTTTTTCTACAAGCATCTTATTAGCTGTAGTTACAAATGGTTGAAGATTTTTGATTTCGCTTTCCTCCAAATAAGGTTGTGTTTTGCTTAAATCCAATATTAAACTTTTTTTTGACATGCTACATACCTCCATATCTGTATAATTATTATATATAAATCAATTTTAGACTATTAATTTATATAAATCAATTATAATATAAAACTCATACTTATATCATAAAATTATTTTATTAATAATAATTTTTGTTCAATTATGAAATGACTACTATTTATACAATTCTCTGTAATAGTAGTCCCTTTACTATCTCATATATTTCATTCCAATTAAATACTCTAATTATATTCTCATTTAAAGGCATTCTATTATAATTAGTATCTATAAGCAGCACCTTAAAACCATTTTTTGATAACTGCACAGCATTTTCATATCAGTCATCTATAAATATATCCGATTCAAGTTTTTTAGCCATGTCAACTTTTTTGAAATATTTATTAGCACTACTTACCTAGAAATACGGATCCGTGATTGTTCCTTCAATATTATATTAATATATAATTATTATGTTTATATTAAAAAAAAGTAAAAATTTTTCTCTTAAAATGATATACTAAATTATATACCATAAATTTCAATACTTTTTAGTTAATTACTTATATGGAACAAAAATATCATTAAATTATATGCATAAATTTTAATATTTTTATAGCTACTTGTTGACAAATAATTTGTATGCAATTAGAATAATATTAAACGTTGTCAAATATCATTTCTAAAACTTAATACGAGGAGGTCAATGTAATGAATTTTGGTTTAACAAGAGAACAGGAATTAGTAAAGCAAATGGCATCTGAATTTGTAAAAAATGAAGTAGAGCCACTAGCAGCAGAAGTTGATGCGACAGAAAGATTTCCAATGGAAACAGTAGAAAAAATGGCTAAATATAACATGATGGGTATGCCATATCCTAAAGAATACGGTGGAGCAGGTACTGATTATTTAAGCTACATAATTGTTGTAGAAGAACTTGCTAAAGCTTGTGGTACATCATCTGTTATTTTATCAGCTCATACATCACTATGTTCATGGCCAATATTTAATTTTGGTACAGAAGATCAAAAGAAAAAATATCTTCCAGATTTATTAAGTGGAAAGAAAATAGGAGCATTTGGATTGACAGAACCAAATGCAGGAACAGATGCCGCAGGGCAACAAAGTATAGCTATAAAAGAAGGAGATCACTACGTATTAAACGGTTCCAAGATCTTCATCACAAATGGAGGAGTTGCAGATACTTTTGTAATATTTGCAATGACAGATAGAAGCAAGGGAACGAAAGGTATTTCAGCATTCATAATTGAAAAGGGAATGCCTGGATTTAAAATAGGAAAAGTAGAAGACAAGATGGGTATAAGAGGATCTTCAACAACGGAACTTATATTTGAAGATGTAAAAGTACCTGTAGAAAATTTGCTTGGAAAAGAAGGTAAAGGCTTTAAAGTAGCAATGATGACACTTGATGGTGGTAGAATAGGAATAGCAGCTCAAGCTCTAGGACTAGCAGAAGGTGCACTTGAATACGCTATAGACTACATGAAAGAAAGAAAACAATTTGGAAAACCACTTGCAGCATTTCAGGGATTACAATGGTATATAGCTGAAATGAAAGTTCAAGTAGACGCAGCTAAATATATTGTATATAAAGCAGCTTGGAAGAAACAAGAGGGACTTCCATATTCAGTAGATGCAGCAGAAGCAAAATTGATTGCAGCGGAAACCGCAATGGCTGTAACAACTAAATCATTACAGATCCTAGGAGGATATGGATTCACCAAGGATTACCCACTTGAGAGAATGATGAGAGATGCAAAGATAACTGAAATATATGAAGGAACATCAGAAGTTCAAAAGATGGTTATTGCAGGCAGTTTGTTAAAAAAATAGGGAGGTTAAACATATGAATATAGTAGTTTGCTTAAAACAAGTACCTGATACTAACGAAGTTAAGATAGATCCAAAGACTGGAACACTTATAAGAGAAGGAGTTCCATCAATAATAAATCCAGATGACAAAAATGCACTTGAAGGAGCACTTCAATTAAAAGAAAGTGAAGGAGCAAAAGTTACAGTAATCAGCATGGGACCTCCACAGGCCGACAAGGCTTTAAGAGAAGCTCTAGCAATGGGCGCAGATGAAGCAATATTAATTTCCGATAGAGCATTTGCAGGAGCAGATACACTTGCAACATCAAATGCACTTGCAGGAGCACTTAGAAAATTAGACTATGATATAGTATTTGCAGGAAGACAAGCTATAGATGGAGATACTGCACAAGTAGGTCCAGAAATAGCAGAACACCTTGGAATACCACAGGTAACATATGTAGAAGATGTAAAAGTCAGCGGAAATGAACTTACTGTAAAGAAATCACTTGAAGATGGATATGAAATAATAAATGTAAAAACTCCAGTTCTTTTAACTGCAATAAAAGAATTAAATGAGCCAAGATATATGTGCATGTCAAAGATATTTGAAGCATACAAGAAGGAAGTAAAGTTATGGACAGCAAATGACATAGATGTAGATAAATCCCTTCTTGGACTTAAAGGTTCACCAACAAAAGTTAAAAAATCATGGCCAAAAGCAGCAAAGGGCAAGGGCGAAATTGTTGATAAGCCATTTAAAGAAGCAGCAGCATATACAGTTACAAAACTAAAAGAAAAACACTTCATCTAAATTTATAGGAGGGATTTAAACATGAGTATAGCAGATTATAAAGGTGTATGGGTATTTGCTGAACAAAGAAATGGGGAACTTCAGAAAGTAGCCCTAGAGTTGGTAGGAAAAGGAAAAGAATTAGCAAATAAATTAGGCGAAGAAGTAACAGCTGTACTTCTTGGAAGCGGCGTAGAAGATATTGCAAAAGAATTGGTAACTTACGGAGCAGATAAAGTTATATATGTAGATAATCCAAACTTAAAGCATTATACAACTGATGCATATGCAAATGTAATAAATGAACTTGTTGCAAGCAAAAAGCCAGAAATACTTTTGGTCGGTGCAACATTTATAGGAAGAGATCTCGGACCTAGAGTATCTGCAAGACTTGCAACAGGACTCACCGCTGATTGTACAGGTCTTGATATAGATGAAGAAGGCAAGAACTTACTTATGACAAGACCAGCATTCGGTGGAAACTTGATGGCTACAATAGCATGTACCGATCACAGACCACAGATGTCAACAGTAAGGCCTGGAGTATTTGAAAAATTACAAAAGGATGAAAGCAGAACAGGAAAGATAGAAAAAGTAAATATTGAAGTAAAAGAAGATGACATAAGAACAAAAATACAGGACGTAGTAAAATCAGCTAAAAATATAGCTGATATAGGAGAAGCTAAAGTTCTTGTATCAGGAGGAAGAGGACTTGGCAGCCCAGAAGGATTCAATATGTTAAAAGAGCTTGCAGATTTACTTGGTGGAACAATATCTGCTTCACGTGCAGCTGTAGATAACGGCTGGATAGATAAAGCATATCAGGTAGGACAAACAGGTAAGACTGTAAGACCTAATTTATATATAGCTTGTGGAATATCAGGTGCAATACAACATTTAGCAGGAATGCAGGATAGTGATTTTATAATTGCTATAAATAAAGATGATTCAGCTGCAATAATGAAGGTAGCAGATCTTGCTATAGTTGGAGACTACACTAAGGTAATACCTGAAATGATAGCTCAAATAAAAGCTATGAATTAATTTACTTTATCAATGTATAAAAAATGTGTAAATATGAAAATTTTAAATATATTAAAAATATAACTGAAAATTTTGATTTTCAGTTATATTTTTTACTAAATTTCTGTTAAACATTTAAATCTCTTTTATTATAAAACAAGTATGTTATCACTAAAAATCCGATAATAATTACCGAAGATAATATTAAATATCCAGTCTTAAATCCACTTTCATACATTATCTCACCTGTATCAAAATATTTAAATGGTGTTAAAAATTTTAGTACTTTAAGCTTACTATTCATGTCAATAAATACAGAAATCAAATAGGCAGTTATAATAATGAGCGTTGAAAGTGAAGCTCCACGCTTATTGCTTTTGCTAACAGATGATATTACTGATCCTAATGTTAAAAATAATAATTGAAAAATAAACATACCAATCATAATCAATGCAATGTAATGGTCTATAGGTTCTCCCTTGCTATTGAATCTACTTACAGAAACTATAGAGATTATAAGAGTGACTAAATTGAAGATTATTACATTTACAAATGCTGCTAATAGCTTCATTGTAATAATTTTATTTCTTGAAATTGGTTTTGCAAGTAAGAATTCTGTAGTTTTGTCTCTCTCTTCCTTCGAAATAATATTAGCACCTATTGTTGCTGCATGTATTCCAGCCATTAGAAGTATATATACAAGCATCATACCATAATATCCACTTAATTTTGAGAGATCAAAAGAACTAACTCCAAGTAATGCTTTAAGGGATTCAGGCATTTTTGATATAAGTGCATTCATTGATTGTCCTGAGGCTGTAAATGAGCCATATTTAGCCATGCTGCTAATAATGAGTAATACTATAAAAATACACCACAATATAAGTGATTTCATATTTGCTTTCATTTCTCTAATAAACAGATTCATTACACTCTCCCCTTTCCTCTATACTGCATGAATATCTTTTTTAGAATAAATAACATAGCTCATTAAAATGAATACTATAATAAAAACTAATTCTATTAAAATGTACTTGTACTCATAGGCAGAATGTTTAATTATATATGAATAATCATAATATTTAAAAGGAGTAATATATCTAACAGCCTTATCTCCTATAATAGAACTAAACATTTCAATAAAAAAGAATCCTAAAACAGTGCCTATAGAAATAGGTAGCACAGATCTAATCCTTGGCAAAATCATAGAAATAACAATTCCTAAGCTCATAAACATAATCTGAACAAGGAATAGTGTTATAGAGAGCAATAAAAATATCTTATAGTCAAAACTTTTATTTTTCACAATTTCTGCAATAATACTTGCCCCTGCTATATATATTATGTTTGTAATTACAAGTGAAGAAATGGCAGCCAAAAGCTTTGAAGTCACTATTTCATGTCTTTTAATTGGCTTGGTTAATAAAAAGTCAGCTGTCTTTTCCCTTACTTCCTTTGATATAATTGCTGTTCCTAAATTCATAGCTTGAATACTGCCGCATAGTACTTCATACAAAAGCACAAAAGAAGAATAAAAACCTAGAAGTGATGTTACGCTATCTACCGAAAGTCCAAGTGCTTTTCTAAAAGCAGGAGGATAGACATCAAGAAGCTTTTTAAAACTTTCAGCATCTTTAGATATACTTGGAAACATTGAAAACATAAAAAGTGCTAATAAAACTAAGGAAGCAGACCATATAATAGTTGATTTTCTATAGGCTTTTAATTCATGTAAAAACATACTCATAGTCCTATTCCTCCTTTTTGTAGTAATGCATAAATATCTCTTCAAGATCAGGTTCTTCTATTAATATATTTGATATGTTTATTTTAGAGAGTTTTTTTACCATCTCATTAATATCCCCTCTAAACAAGAAACTAACATTATTTTCATTAACATTTAAACTACTAACTCCATTGATTTTAAAATAATCCTCATCAATTTTATCTTTAACTTCTATTTGAAATTTTTTATGATTTGTCTCTTTTAATGTGCTTATCTTTTCAAGCTTAACAAGTTTTCCTTCTTTTATTATTGCAACCCTGCTGCACATTTTCTGAACTTCACTTAAAATATGTGAAGAAAACAAAATTGTAACTCCCTTTTTATTTTCTTCTATTAATATTTCAAAGAACTTTTGCTGCATTAATGGGTCAAGTCCCCCTGTAGGTTCATCAAGAATTATAAGTTTAGGTTCATGAAGCAGTGCCTGAACAATTCCAACCTTTTTTCTATTTCCAAATGATAAATCATCTATTTTTTTATTTAAATCAAGATTCATATCCTCTGCTAAATCATGTATCTTTTTGCTGCAGTCCTTTTTATAAAAGCTAGCTGAATATTTTAAAAGGTCAATTACCTTCATGTTGTCGTAGTAAAAAACCTCTGAGGGCAAATAACCTATGTTCTTTTTTATTTCCTTTGCATCTTTAACACTGTCCTTTCCGAAGATACTAACGCTGCCGCTGGTTGGATATATTATAGATAACATTGTCCTTATTGCTGTGGACTTTCCTGCTCCATTTGGTCCAATAAATCCAAAAATTTCTCCCTCTTCTACATTGAAGCTAATATTTTCAATACCTCTAGCTTTTCCATAAGTTTTAGTAAGATTTTTAAACTCAACAACATTTTTCATGATTGCCCCTCCTCATTTATTGCAGCACTTATTATTTCATTTCTTTTTTTCTTTTAAATTTAATAATGTATCTTTCGGCGTTTTATCGCATTTTTAAATATTATGACTATTCAGTCATAATATATTGCTATTTATTTTAAATGCCAAGATAATATATTAATTTAAACAGAAAGTAACTAAGATATTTCTATCCTAATTACTTTTAGCTAACTGAGTTATTCTGTTATAAATCTATTTCAATACCTTGAAAACACTAATTTAACAGTAATTTACTTTTATTCCCATTCAATAGTAGAAGGTGGCTTACTTGTTATATCATAAACAATTCTGTTTACTCCATCCACTTCATTTACTATCCTCCTACTTACTTTGTCTAAAACATCATATGGTATTCTTGCCCAGTCAGATGTCATAGCATCCGAGGATATAACCGCTCTAAGGGCTACAGTATAGCAATAAGTTCTGTGATCCCCCATTACTCCTACTGATCTTATGTTAGGAAGGCATGCAAAATACTGCCATATAGTCTCATCTAATCCCGCATTTGCTATTTCTTCTCTAAATATAGCATCTGCCTCTCTTGTTATCTTAAGTTTTTCCTCTGTAACTGCTCCCAAAACTCTTATTGCAAGTCCTGGCCCAGGAAAAGGCTGTCTCCAGACTAATTTATGAGGTATTCCAAGTTCCTCGCCTACAGCTCTGACTTCATCCTTAAAAAGTTCTCTAAGTGGCTCTATAAGTTTAAAATCCATATCCTCTGGAAGTCCACCAACATTATGATGGCTCTTTATAGTTGCAGAAGTTCCAAGTCCGCTCTCAACTACATCAGGATATATAGTTCCTTGAACTAAGAAACCTATATCTCCCAATTTTTTGGCTTCTTCTTCAAACACTCTTATGAATTCTTCTCCTATAATTTTTCTCTTTTTTTCTGGATCATCTACATCAGCCAGTTTTCCCAAAAATCTATCTTTAGCATTTACTCTTATGAAGTTCATATCAAATTGTTTTTTAAATACATTTTCAACTTGATCTCCTTCATCTTTTCTAAGAAGACCATGATCTACAAATATACATGTAAGCTGCTTTCCTACAGCTTTATGTACAAGTACAGCTGCTACTGATGAATCAACTCCACCCGACATGGCACATATTACTTTCTTGTCCCCAACTTTTTCTTTTATAGCTTTAATTTTTTCTTCTGCAAAAGAGGACATAGACCAGTCTCCCTTTAATTTGCAAACATTAAATAAAAAATTTGAAAGCATCTTTTTTCCAAAAGGAGTATGCTCAACTTCAGGATGGAATTGAACTCCATAAATTTTTTTTTCATCATTTGCTACTGCTGCTACTGGACATTCTTCTGTTGTTGCTATAACTTCAAAACCTGCTGGAGCTTCTGATACTACATCTGTATGGCTCATCCAACAACTTTGATTTTCATCTATTCCATAAAATAAAATATTTTTAGAATTCAACTTTACCTTTGTTTTTCCATATTCTCTTACCTCAGCACTTACGACTTTCCCACCTAAAGCACTGCATACTAATTGATGTCCATAACATATTCCGAGTATTGGAACTCCAAGTTTAAATATATCATGATCTATTTTAGGAGAATTTTCTCCATACACACTCTTAGGGCCTCCAGTAAATATTATACAACTTGGATTTTTTTCTTTTATCTTATCTAAAGAATATGTATATGGGACTATTTCACAATATACATTATTCTCTCTAACTCTTCTTGCTATTAGCTGATTATACTGTCCACCAAAATCGACTATAATAACTAATTGTCTGCTCATAAATTTCCTCCTGACCAATTATAGAAAATCAATATACCTTAGTTCATTTTAAATAAATTATAAATAACTTTTACTGTCTAATACTATAATTTGGAGCTTCTTTTGTCATTGATATATCATGAGGATGGCTCTCTCTTAAGCCTGCTGAAGATTGAACTACAAAAGTTGCTTTTTCATAAAGATCATTTAAAGTAGGTGCTCCAAGATATCCCATACCGGAACGTATTCCTCCAATTAACTGGAATATTGTATCTGTAACGGATCCTTTAAAAGGTACTCTTCCTTCAACGCCTTCTGGAACTAATTTTTTATTTCCTTCCTGGAAATATCTGTCCTTACTTCCACATGCCATAGCTGAAAGTGATCCCATTCCTCTGTAGACTTTATAACTTCTTCCTTTATATATCTCAGTTTCACCAGGTGCTTCTTCGCATCCTGCAAACATAGATCCCATCATAGTAACTTTTGCCCCAGCAGCTAATGCTTTTACTATATCACCTGAATATTTTATTCCACCATCTGCAATAACTGGAATACCATATTTATTAGCTTCTTCCACACAATCCATAACAGCTGTAAGTTGTGGCACACCTATTCCAGCTACAACTCTAGTTGTACATATTGATCCTGGTCCTATACCAACTTTTACGGCATCAGCACCAGCTAAAATTAAATCTCTAGCGGCTGCAGCTGTTGCAATATTTCCTGCAATAACTTGTGAATCAGGAAATTTTTCTTTTATTGCTTTTACTGCATCCAATACTCCCTGGGAATGTCCGTGAGCTGTATCAACATTTAAAACATCTACTCCTGCCTCAATAAGTGCAGTTACTCTTTCCATCATATCTTTAGTAACTCCAACAGATGCACCGCATAAAAGTCTTCCTCTATCATCTTTCGCACTGTTTGGAAATTTTTTTATTTTTTCTATGTCTTTTATTGTTATAAGTCCTCTTAAATTATTATGTTCATCAACTAATGGTAATTTTTCTATTTTGTTATTTTTCAGCATTTCTTTTGCCTGTTCGATAGTTGTATCTTCAGGGGCTGTTATTAATTTTTCTCTAGTCATAACTTCAGAAATTTTCTTGTCATAATTGCTTTCAAATACTATATCTCTATTTGTTATTATTCCAACAAGTTTTTCATCTACAGTTATAGGAACACCTGATATTCTATACTTGCTCATAAGATTAAGTGCATCATTTATAGTATTTTCTGGTGAAAGATAAAATGGATTTGTTATTACTCCATTTTCCTGTCTTTTTACTCTATCAACTTCTGCAGCCTGCTCCTCTATAGTCATATTTTTATGTATTATTCCAATTCCGCCTTCTCTTGCTACAGCTATAGCCATTTTTGAATCAGTAACAGTATCCATGCCAGCACTCATAATAGGTATATTTAATTTTATTTTTTTAGTTAAATTAGTTTTTAGTGAAACTTCCCTTGGTAAAACATTTGATTTATTGGGTACTAGAAGAACATCATCAAATGTATAAGCTTGTTTTAAAATCTTTGCCAATTAAAATCACTCCTATATAATAATTTATTTTATAATTATTTTAGCCATATTAAAATGTATTTATGAAAGTTATTTGTTTAGCATGAATAAATCATGTAAATAAAAACAAAAATCCTATAAAAATCACTATAAGTGAAATTAATAGAATTATACCATAATAATTTCACTCATAGTCAGAAATTTAAGGTTTCCGGTAGATACTCTCTGCCACATTCAGGGGATATATGAGCTAAATAAATAATATTTGTTTATTTTTTATAAATTTTGATTTATTTCTATCTGCTTTATTAACTATTTACACTATTTTATTCAATTTTTCTGTTTTTGTCAATGTAAATAAATAAAAAATTAACTTCATGTCTCTTAAAAGACACAAAGTTAATTTTAATGATTGTGGAATATTAGTACATTCCACCCATACCGCCCATTCCTGGTGCGCCTGCTTCTGGAGCTGGATTTTTCTCTGGAATGTCTGCAACTGCTGCCTCTGTAGTTAAGAATGTTGATGCTACAGATGCTGCGTTTTGAAGAGCTGATCTTGTAACCTTAGTTGGGTCTACAATACCGCGTTCTATCATATCTACATATTCATTATTTAAAGCATCAAATCCAACGCCAGGTTTACTCTTCTTAACCTTTTCTATTATAACTGAGCCTTCAAGTCCAGCATTAGTTGCTATCTGTCTTATTGGTTCTTCTAGTGCTTTTCTTATTATGTCAATACCAACTTTTATATCTTGTATGTCAGAAGTTAAATCTTTGATTTTTGAAATTACATTTAAGTAAGCTGTTCCACCACCTGGAACTAATCCTTCTTCAACAGCTGCCTTTGTAGCTGCCAAAGCATCCTCTATTCTCATCTTTCTCTCTTTTAATTCAGTTTCAGTTGCTGCTCCAACTTTTACTACAGCTACTCCACCTGCAAGTTTTGCAAGTCTTTCCTGTAATTTTTCTTTGTCGAAATCTGAAGTAGTTTCATCAACTTGTTTTCTAATCTGGTTTACTCTATCAGTGATAGCTTGTTTGTCGCCTTTTCCATTTACAATTGTAGTATTTTCCTTAGAAATCTTAACACTTTCAGCTGTTCCAAGATCTTCTAAAGTAACTTCTTTTAAGTCTCTTCCTAATTCTTCTGATATTACTTTACCACCTGTAAGTATTGCTATATCCTGCAGCATTTCTTTTCTTCTATCACCAAATCCTGGAGCCTTTACTGCTACACAAGTAAATGTTCCTCTTAACTTATTAACAACTAAAGTTGCAAGAGCTTCTCCCTCTATGTCTTCAGCTACTATAAGAAGTTTCTTTCCTTGCTTTACTATCTGCTCTAATATTGGAAGTATATCCTGTATATTTGATATCTTTTTATCAGTTAATAGGATATATGCATCATCCAATACTGCTTCCATTTTATCTGAATCTGTTACCATATATGGGCTTAAATATCCTCTATCAAACTGCATACCTTCAACTACATCAAGTTCTGTGCCCATTGATTTTGATTCTTCAACAGTTATAACTCCTTCATTTCCTACTTTCTCCATAGCATCAGCTATTAGTTTACCAATTTCTTCATCAGAAGCTGATATAGCTGCAATTCTTGCTATATCTTCTTTTCCATTTACTTTTTTGGATATCTTTTTGATTTCTTCTACTGCTTTATCTACGGCTTTTTTAATCCCCTGTCTTAAAAGCATTGGGTTTGCTCCTGCAGTAACATTTTTTAATCCTTCTCTTATTATTGCCTGTGCAAGTAATGTAGCTGTAGTTGTACCGTCTCCTGCTACATCATTTGTCTTAGTTGAAACTTCCTTTACAAGTTGAGCTCCCATATTTTCATAAGGATCTTCTAATTCTATTTCCTTTGCTATTGTAACACCATCATTAGTTATAAGTGGTGAACCAAATTTTTTATCAAGTACTACATTTCTTCCCTTTGGTCCAAGTGTAACCTTAACTGTATTTGCTAACTTATTTACACCTTCCTGCATTGCTCTTCTTGCTTCTTCACCAAATAAAATGCTCTTTGCCATAAAAAACCCTCCTAACAACTTTTAGATTATATATAATCATAATTTTATTTTTCAATTACTGCTAAAATATCATCCTGTCTTAAAATAGTATATTCTACGCCATCAATTTTTACTTCGTTTCCAGCGTATTTAGAAAATAATACTCTATCTTTTACTTTGACTTCCATTTTAACTTCTTTTCCATCTACTAATCCTCCGGCTCCGACTGCAACAACTTCAGCCTCCTGTGGTTTTTCTTTAGCAGTTCCTGGCAAAACTATTCCACTTTTTGTAGTTTCTTCTGCCTCGATTTTTTTAATAACAACCCTGTCTCCAAGTGGTCTAATATTCATGAAAACCCCTCCTTAAAAATATCTTTTAATTTATTTTAAAATAATTTTTAGCAGTTATTGTTAGCACTCATTAATATTGAGTGCTAATACAATTATTATAATAATAAATACTGTTTATATTTTCAAATTCTAATTTAATACTTGAACAGTATTTATTGTTCAAATTTCCAGATACGCTCTTATTAAATAAATATCTCTCTTAATTTCTCTTGATTTCACCATTTTAGCTAAAAACAATATAATTATGCATAATTAATTGTCATTTTGAGATGATTTATGCTTTACCATTTTTAATATTATCTTTTCTCCTTTAAAAATCCCAATAAAAAATAACATGGTCACTACAATTGTTATAATTATAAGCATTATTTTATTTTCAGAATATATTTTAGCTCCAAAATAAGAAGATATAATTATGCCCGGTAATCTTCCAAGCGTGGAATAAATAATGAAATTTTTTAAACTTATATTTGATATTCCACATATGTAAGATAAAATATCTTTCGGTATTCCGGGAATTAAATATACTAAAAATACCACAAGATTCATATTCCCTAAATTCAATATTCTCTTAAAAAATTTTAATTGCCTATTTGATACCATTTTGTTCACAAGAGGTTTACCATATATCATTGATATCAAGTATGCAATTATGCTTCCTAAAACTATCCCTAAAACAGATAAGACACTTCCTAAAAATGAACCATACATATATCCTGAAGCAATTTGAACAAACTCTCCAGGTATAAAAAATGCTACTACTTGAAATATCTGCAGAACTAAAAATGCAAATATTCCGTATTTACCATAAGACATGATTAAATTTTTTAAATCCTTAGGACTTCTTAAAATATACATATATTTATGATAATACTCATAAGCAGTCACAAATAAAAATATAATTATAATACCAATTATTATATATGCTTTATATTTTTTTAACTTTTCAAATAATCTCATTTTAAATATCCCATTATTTTATTTATAACTTGAAATACTAATTAAAGTAAAATCTATTTACTATAATATCCAATTATAATTTATATATACACTGTATATTTTTAAAATAACAAAGGTAAAATACACTCAAATGCATTTTACCTTTTGAAAATAAAACAATAATTATTATCTTTCCATATTTACTTTTTCAAATTCCTTAAGTTTGTCATTTGAAAGGATAGTCTTTTTAGTTGACTGCTTACTAAATTTAATGAGTTGTGGCCTTGCCTTCATAAGAGATACCATAGTTGCCGGACCTCCTATACATCCGCCTTCACACATCATACCCTCTATGAAATTTCCAGGGGTCCTACCCACTTTAGCA
Organism: Clostridium algifaecis; assembly: GCF_017874415.1. Taxonomy (GTDB): domain Bacteria; phylum Bacillota; class Clostridia; order Clostridiales; family Clostridiaceae; genus Clostridium_B; species Clostridium_B algifaecis. The sequence goes on along the minus strand of NZ_JAGGLM010000011.1, from coordinate 37,221 downwards.
CTCATCATTACTTTCTTTATCTCATCTTTTCCACTTACTTTTACAGGTTTAAAATCAGCATCAATTTTCTTTTCAGAAATATAATTTTCTATAGCTGCTGCTACTCCACCACCTTGTGCAAACCCTCTTCCCAAAGCTGAAGCATCATCAACAGTTTCGTCCTCACAGTTTTCGGGATCTACAGAAAACGCGCCCATTAAAGCTGCTATTTCTTCAAATGTAAGTGCATAATCTACATCATTTTTTATAGATTCTCTATTTATTTCTACTTTTTTTGCAGTACATGGTCCAACAAATACAACTATTGCATCTTTATGCAATTCTTTTATCCACCTTGCAGTTGCAATCATAGGAGAAACAGTTCCTGACATTTTATCTACCATATCCGGGAATTTCATTTCTATATAATTCATAAATCCAGAACAGCACGAATTTGTCATAAACTTATCGCCTTTTTTCATTCTTGAAACAAATTCATTGCCTTCGTTTACAGTTACTGCATCCGCACCACATGCAGCTTCCAGCATATCTTTAAATCCCATTTTCTTAAATGCATCTTTAATCTTTCCAACACTTACCTTTGGTCCAAACTGGCCAGTTATAGATGGTGCTACTACTGCATAAATCTCTTTACCTTCAACTAATTTTCTTGTAACATCGGTTACATGGCTCAAATCAGATATGGCACCAAAAGGACACATTGACATACATGCTCCACAGCTTATACATTTTTCTTTTTCTATTTTTGCTTTTCTGTTTTCAGAATTTATTTCCAGTGCACCTGTAGGACAAGCTTTTTTACATGGTCTCATTACTTCAGCTATAGCATTATAAGGACATGATTTTTTACACATACCGCATTCCCTGCACAACTCCTGGTTTATATAAGATTTTCCATCCACCCTTGTTATTGCTTTTGCAGGACAAACTTCCATGCACTTATGTTGAATACATCCTCTACAAGCTTCTGTAACATTATATTTATCTATAGGACACTTATCACACGCAGAAGAAATTACAAATATAATATGATCTTTATCTTCAATTTCTTTTAATTCTTCAGTTATATTATTAGTAGGCACAAAACCAGCAGCTAATGTAGCTCTCTCATATACGACAGCTCTTTCCTTATAAACACAGCATCTATATTCGGCTTTATCACCTTTAATTATCTTATATGGTATTTTTTGTAATTCATTCTTTGTTAATTTATTATCTCTTGCAAGCTCTATCACATTTTTTAATATCAAATATTTTAACTTTTTTAGTGGTGTCTCGAAGGTTGCCAAAACATTCTCCCCTTTCTGTTACACGAATATAAAAATTTTAAAATATATGCAATAGCTCAAATACACATTATATCGCATTATATCTTAACAATTTTTATTATAACAGATTAGTGAATATAATGTAACAGTTTTTTAGAATAAAAGATATTTTTTTAACATATACCCCCTATAATTTTATGTTGTTTTCTCTTGCATAATAAAAAAGATATTGTTGTGCAAATCCCGAAAAATTTCCAAATTTGTTTATTCCAAACTGTCTTATCTTATTTAAAGATACATCTGGTGCCAGATAAAAATGAGTCATTGCTCTTTTTACCCAAACATCCACCGGGAAAGCTGAATATTTCTGCATAGAAAATAGCATTATACAATCTGCAACTTTTGGGCCAATTCCCATAAATTTTTGAAGCTCTTTATAACATAATTCATCTTTTTGACTTTTTATCCATTCTATATTAAATTTTTCATTATAATCTAAATTTCCAAGCTTACCAAAAGTACATATTTTTGATACAGTGTCTTTTATATATTTATTTCTAAATCCAGTACCACAATCTTTAAGTTCCTCCAAAGTAGCCTTATTCAAATCTTCGACATCCGGAAAATTATAATAAATTTTATTTTTATATTCTATTTTTTTACCATATTTAGCACTTATATTTTTTATAGCCCTTTTTATCATAGGTATTCTATTATTAGCTGATATTATAAATGATATTATAAGTTCAAAAGGATCTTGTTTTAAAAGTCTTATTCCGTACCCAAATTCTAATGATTTTTTTAAGATTGGGTCATCACTCAATATACTTTTTATTTCTCCATAGTCCCTGTAAAGGTCAAAATATTCTGCCCAAATATTTTTAAAATCTTTTTCATTTGTGTTATATATCATTACATCATTATATTTTTTTTGAACCTCAATAACTTTTCCAAACGCAACTCCTATATAATTTCCATCATCCTGTTTATCCCATCTGAAACACTGTCCGCAGTCAAATATATGTGACAATTCAAAATTTCTTACATTTTTTACTATAATACCATTTTCTATATTCTCTATATGACTAAAATCCATACTATAACCTTCTTCCTTTTCAAATATTAATTATATACCTTCAAGTAAAAACAACTATAATAGTTTAAACTATTATAGTTGTTTTTCATTCAAACATTCTATTATTTTTTTAAATATTCATCTATAGCTTTTGCAGCTTTTTTTCCAGCTTCCATGGCAAGTATTACTGTAGCTGCACCAGTTACAGCATCTCCGCCTGCATATACTCCATCCCTTGAAGTTTTACCAGTTTCATCTTCTGCAATAATACATCTTTTTTTGTTGATATCAAGACCTTTTGTTGTTGATGAAATAAGTGGATTTGGTGAAGTACCAAGTGACATTATTACAGTGTCTACATCCAGGTCAAATTCCGAACCTTTTATTTCAATAGGTCTTCTTCTGCCTGAAGCATCTGGCTCTCCAAGTTCCATTCTTATACATCTAATTCCTTTAACCCAGCCTTTTTCATTTCCTAAAACTTCTATAGGATTAGTTAATAAATTAAACTGTATTCCTTCTTCTTTAGCATGATGTACTTCTTCTGCTCTAGCTGGAAGTTCTGATTCTGATCTTCTGTATACTATATGTACTTCAGCTCCAAGTCTTAAAGCAGTTCTTGCTGCATCCATAGCAACATTTCCGCCGCCAACCACAGCAACTTTAGCTCCAACCTTTATTGGTGTATCATAATCATCTTTAAATGCTTTCATGAGGTTATTCCTAGTTAAAAATTCGTTGGCAGAAAATACTCCATTTAAATTTTCTCCAGGTATACCCATAAATCTTGGAAGACCTGCACCTGAGCCTATAAATACAGCTTTAAAGCCCTCTTCTTCAAATAAATCATCTATAGTAATTGTTCTTCCAATTATTACATCTGTTTCTATTTTTACACCTAATTTTTTCACATTGTCAACTTCATGCTGAACTACTGTATCTTTTGGAAGTCTAAACTCTGGAATTCCATAAACTAAAACTCCTCCAGCCTTATGAAGTGCTTCAAATATAGTAACATCATAGCCGAGCTTTGCCAGGTCTCCTGCACATGTAAGTCCAGAAGGTCCACTTCCTATAACAGCTACTTTTATGCCATTAGCTGGTTTTCTTTCTGAAAGATCCACATTATTTTCTCTAGACCAGTCAGCTACAAACCTTTCTAGCTTTCCTATCGAAATAGCTTCTCCTTTTATGCCTAAAACGCATTTTCCTTCACACTGACTTTCTTGTGGGCATACTCTGCCGCAAACTGCAGGAAGTGCACTTGACTGTGCTATTATTTTTGCAGCTTCGTCAAATTTTTCCTCTTTAATTTTTGAAATAAAACCAGGTATATTTATTGAAACTGGACATTTTGTAACACACATTGGTTTTTTACAATTAAGGCACCTTGAAGCTTCTTTAATAGCTTCTTCTTTAGTATATCCAAGACATACTTCATCAAAATTAGTTGCCCTAACTTTTGGATCCTGTTCTTTTATTGGTACTCTTTTCATTTTATCAGCAGCCATTATTTGTCACCTCCACAAGTACATCCTTTTCTATGGAAAGTATCTCCCTCTTCTTTTTTGAGTATCTCTCTTCCCTCTTCAGTCTTATACATTGTCTGTCTTCTCATAGACTCATCAAAATTTACCAGATGTCCATCAAATTCTGGTCCATCAACACAGGCAAATTTTACTTCTCCACCTACAGTAACCCTGCAAGCACCACACATACCAGTTCCATCTACCATTATAGGATTCAAACTTACTACAGTCTCTATCCCATATTCTTTTGTAAGCTTTGATAAAAATTTCATCATGATCATAGGACCTATGACAACTGCATGATTATATTTTTTTCCTTCTTTATCAATAAGTTCCTTAAGTTTATCTGTAACGAAACCCTTGTATCCATAACTTCCATCATCAGTAGTTATATACAGATTACCGGAAACCTTTTTTAATTCATCTTCAAAAAGCAAATAATCCTTGGATTTACATCCAACAATGACATCTGCCTTCACTCCATGAGCATTAAGCCATTTTACCTGAGGATAAACTGGAGCTGTTCCAACTCCTCCTGCTACAAATATAATATTTTTCTTTTTAAGCTCTTCTTCACTTTCCTTAGTAAGATCAGATGGCTGGCCTAAAGGTCCAACAAAATCGCTAAAATACTCGCCTACTTCAAATTCAGCCATTTCTTTTGTTGATTTTCCTAATGTCTGAAATACTATTTTCACTGTTCCCTTTTGTGCATCATAATCACAAATTGTGAGAGGTATTCTTTCTCCTTTTTCATCAATTCTAACTATGACAAACTGACCTGGAAGACAGGACTTCGCTACTCTTGGTGCCTCTATATCCATTGAAAATATATTCGGTGCAAGAGTTTTTTTGTCTACAATTTTGTACATTTCTATTCACCCCATTTATAAAACTTATACAAACTTATTACAATAAGCCTTTTTAATTATATCATAACGTACAAAGAATTGTATATAAAAAGAACCCTGGATTAATTTTTATTTAATCCAAAGTTCCTTTTATGTACATAATTCTATTTTGAATAATCGAAAATTCCTTTTTTAGTCTTTCTTCCAAGCCATCCTGCTCTTACATACTTTCTAAGAAGTGAATGAGCTCTGTATTTTGAGTCTCCTGTTTCTTTATAAAGTACATCCATGATAGCAAGACATACATCAAGTCCGATAAGATCTCCTAATGCTAGTGGTCCCATTGGGTGATTAGCACCAAGCTTCATAGCTTTATCAATATCTTCTGCTGAAGCTATATGTTCTGCATATATTCCAATAGCTTCATTTATCATTGGTATTAATATTCTATTTACAACAAATCCTGGAGCTTCAGCTACTTCTACAGGGTCTTTTCCAATTGAAGTTGCAATTTCCTTTACTGCATCAAAAGTTTCCTGAGATGTAGACATACCTCTTATTACTTCAACTAATTTCATAACAGGTGCTGGATTAAAGAAGTGCATTCCTATAACCTTGTCCTGTCTTTTTGTAGCAGATGCTATTTCAGTTATTGATAGTGAAGAAGTATTTGAAGCAAGAATTGTTTCAGGCTTGCATATTCTATCCAAGTCACTGAATATTTCTCTTTTTATCTTCATATTTTCAACTGCTGCTTCTACTACTAGATCGCAATCAGCTGCCTTTTCAAGGTCAACTGTTCCACTTATTCTAGCTAATATAGCATCAGCATCTGCCTGTGAAATCTTTCCTTTTGCTATTCTTTTTTCAAATCCTTTTTTGATGCCTGAAATTCCTCTTTCAACAAATTCATCTTTTATATCTCTTATTAATACTTCACAGCCTTTTGCTGCAAAAGCTTGAGCGATACCAGATCCCATTGTACCAGCACCAAGAACACATACTTTTTTCATACTTACTTTCCTCCTTTTTAATATCTTAATTATAAAATTAAGTTTACATATTAAAGAAACAATTAAATTATATTTATACTAAATCTAAAGCTTTGATTTAAGCTATAAATTCAGATATAATCCTTTCACAATCTCCTACGATAGCATACTTTTCAGGGAAAGGTATACCGATCATACCATCTTTTTTACAAATTCTTGCTCTCTTTTAAATGTAAAATTTCTTTACTTCATTTCTCTAAAAAATAGTTTTTTAATTTACTCTATTTATTTTTAAAAGATTTATCTCTTTTTTCAAGGAATGCAGTCATTCCTTCTTTTTGATCTTCTGTAGCAAAACATTCTCCAAATACTTCAGATTCATATGCTGCACCTGTATCTATGTCTGTCTGAACTCCTCTGTTTATAGCTTCTTTGCAAAGTTTTACAGCTATTGGTGCATTACCAGCTATTGTATTTGCCAATGCTTTAGCTTCATCCATAAGTGCTTCAGGTTCAACTACTTTATTTACAAGTCCTATTCTAAATGCTTCCTCTGCTTTTATAATTTTTGCAGTATATATAAGTTCCTTAGCCATTCCAGTACCTACTAATCTAGGAAGTCTTTGAGTTCCACCAAAGCCTGGTGTAATTCCAAGTCCTGCTTCTGGTTGTCCAAATTTAGCCTTTGATGAAGCTATTCTTATGTCACAAGCCATTGATATTTCACAGCCACCACCAAGTGCAAAACCATTTACAGCTGCAATAACAGGTTTTTCTAACTTCTCTATTTTCCTAAATACCTTGTTACCAAGTATACCAAATTTTCTTCCTCCATTAGCATTAAGGTCTCTCATCTCTGATATATCAGCACCAGCTACAAAAGCTTTTCCTGCTCCTGTAATTATTACAGCTAATATAGAATCATCCTCTGCAACTTTATCAATTACACAATCGATTTCACATAGTGTTTCTGAATTCAGTGCATTAAGTGCTTTAGGTCTATTAATTGTGATTAAAGCTAATTTTCCTTCTTTTTCAAAAATAACATTTTTAAAATCCATACTAATTTCCCCCGCAACCTTATATATTTTTTTATATTTTATTTGCTATAATATGTGATATTTTTTAACAAAGCATTGTTAATAATATCACAATTATAGTTAATAACAACCAAAGTTTCAAACTTCAATTATTATTATATACCCTAAAACCATACATTTCAATAAAAATATAAATAAATGTTTAAATTATTAGGATTTTTCAAAAATAAAATTACGTTATTACTCTGATATTTGTTATTCTATGTCATTCAACAAACAAGTAAGCGTTAATAAACTATCACTTAAATGTACATTCTCAACTTTTACATTTTCAGGAGCTACCAAATCTACAGGAGCAAAATTCCATATACCTTTCACTCCATTTTTAATCAATACATCACAAACTTTTTGTGCATTATTGTCTGGAACACATATTATCCCTATATCTATAGTATTCTCTTTTAAATAATCACTTAAATAATCTATATCTTTTATTTCTATATCCCTTATTTTAATGCCTATTAGCTTAGGATTTATATCAAATATCACCTTTAATTCAAGACCTAATTTTTCAAATCTAGTATAATTTGCTAAGGCTTGGCCTATATTACCAGCACCTATTATAGTCATTTTATAAGTTTTACTAAGTCCCAGTATATTTCTTATCTGATTGTAAAGCTCACTTACATTATAACCATATCCCTGCTGTCCAAAATCACCAAAGCAATTTAAATCCTGCCTTATCTGGGAAGCCGTAAATCCTATAGTTTCACTTAATTCCTTAGAAGATATTCTATCAACGTCATTTCTCATAAGATCACTTAAATATCTGTGATATTTTGGTAACCTCTTTATAACTGCCATTGATATATTTTTTTTCTTATCCATATTATCTGCACCTCATATTGTAATAATTTAATTCATTCATAATATTTTATATTTAAACTTTATACTTTCTAAACCATATCATTTTACTATACATTACATATTTAATAGTATTATTTATACTATCAAAATGTCAAGTCCACTACTTTATTTTATATAATTAAAGTAATTTGTATTCTTATTTTTTACATTATGTAATTATATACAATATTAATTTGAAATACCACTACAAAAAAATCAATATAAATAGTAAAATATAATGGTTAAGGATGGTGTTTTATACTATGGTAATTTTAAGTTGTAAAAATATTCATAAAAGTTATGGAATAGATACTATACTAGATAACATAACTTTTAATATAAATGAAGGGGAAAAAGTCGGTTTAATAGGTCCAAATGGTGCAGGAAAATCTACTTTATTTAAAATACTCACAGGAAAATTAGAACATGACAGCGGAGATCTTTTTATAGACAAAGTTAAAACTCTAGGATATCTAGCTCAACATTTATCCTTAAATCCTTCAAATACTATATACGAAGAAATGTTAACGGTATTTGAAAATTTAATCAAGCTCGAAAAAAAATTGTCCAAATTAGAAAATTTAATGAATGAACCCTATGATAAAAGCAGTAAAGAATACCGTAATAAAATTATAGATGATTATACTACATATTCGGAATTATATACAAATACAGGCGGATATACTTACAAAGCAGAAATAAGCAGAGTATTAAAGGGACTTGGATTTTTTGAAAATGATTTTGATAAAAAAATTGATCTCTTAAGTGGAGGTCAAAAAACAAGAATAGCACTTTGCAAACTTCTACTTACAAGACCTAATATATTGCTTTTAGATGAGCCTACAAATCATCTTGACTTAGAAGCTATAGAATGGCTTGAGGATTATCTTAAAAATTACAAAGGTACTGTAATTTTAATATCTCATGATAGATATTTTTTAGATTCTGTAACTTCAATAACAATGGAATTAATAAACGGTCACATAAATTTTTATAATGGAAATTATACAAAATTTATAGATTTGAAAGAAAAAAATTATGAATCCCAATTGAAAGCATATAATATTCAACAAGCTGAAATAAAAAGGCAGGAGGAAGTAATTGAAAGATATAAATCCTTCAATAGAGAGAAAAGCATAAAAGCTGCTGAAAGTCGTCAAAAAATGCTTGATAAAATTGAAAGAATACAATCTCCCGACAAGCCTCCTAAAATGAAAGATATGATTTTTGAAACCCAGATAAAAAGCGGCAATGATGTACTCCACATAGAAAATTTAGAAAAGAGCTTCAATGAGAAAAAACTATTTTCAAATGTTAGCTTTGATATAAAAAAAGGAGAAAAAACAGCTTTAATCGGAGAAAATGGCAGAGGAAAAACTACCCTTTTTAGAATAATAATGAGCGAAGTAAAATCAGATAATGGAATATGCTCATTAGGTAAAAATGTAGTAATAGGCTATTATGACCAGGAGCAATCAAATTTAAGTCTAAATAAAACAGTTATAGATGAAGTATGGGACGACTTTCCCAAGCTCACAACTACAGAAATACGAAATGCTCTAGCTTCATTTTTATTTACAGGAGATGATGTTTTCAAAACAATTTCATCTTTAAGCGGCGGTGAAAAATGCAGAATTAACTTATTAAAATTGATGCTTTCAAAATCAAATTTTTTACTTTTGGATGAACCTACAAATCACTTAGACATTATGTCGCGTGAAGCTCTGGAAAAGGCTCTGCTTAACTATGATGGCACTGTATTTGTAATATCTCATGATAGATATTTTTTAAATAAAGTTGTAAGTAAGATATATGAACTGAAGGAAAATGAAATCAAATTATATATTGGAAATTATAATTATTATATTGAAAAAAAGAAAAATCCTTTAAGATTTGAACAGATTAAAGAAGTTTCTGGAAAAACTAAAACTCAGATAAAAAGTGAGAGAAAAAAGAAAAAGGAGCTGGAAAAATCTAAAAAAAATGAGCAATTAAAAATGAAAAATATTGAAGAAAAAATATCAGATTTGGAAAAGGAAATTTCTGAACTTCAAAATAAACTTTGTCTTGAAGAAGTATACTCAAATCCTGAAGAAAGCGAAAAAATAAATAAACAGCTTCTTATTAATCAAGATAATTTAGAAAAACTTTATGAAGAATGGGAAAACTTTATGTAAAGTTTTCCTTCTATTTTCTATACTTGCCTATTTTTTCTTCCATGGTAATACCAGTAGGTCTGTAATCAATTTTTACCATAGATTCAACTCTCTTTGCGCCATTGTCTGTACATATTTTTTGTGCTGCAGAAACTATTTTTAAAAGTTCATCTAGTTCACCTTCCATAGTAGTTTCCATCGGTCCAACTTCATATTTAACTCTGCATGAATCTATATATTCTATAACCTTGTCTACAACTCCGTATAAATTTTTTTCTTCTACAACAGGTAGAATCTGAAGACTTACGTTTACAACTGCCATAAAATTACCTCCTAATTCATTATATTTCTAGATATTTTTTTAATTTTTTAACGTTACTTCTACTTATAGGCACTTCAGTATTATTTTTATCATTCATAACCAATTTATAAGTTCCATTGAACCACGAATAAAGTTCTTTTATATTATCCATATTTACAAGATAACTTCTATGAGTTCTAAAAAATTTTGTTTTTTCTTCTATCTGGCCTAGAGTATATCCTACTAAATAACTTTCATCTTTGGTCTTTACATAAGTTTTCTCATTCTTAATATAACAAAAATATATATCTTTAGTATTTATTAATACTATTTTACCATTCTTTTCACAAGCAATTCTTTTAACAATCTTTTCTGTATTATGAATATTATCTACTATTTGATTTAACAAATCCGGCAATTTTTCTTTTTTTTCATTTTTTTCTTTCCATTTATCAATTAATCTATTAATTGTTATGTCTATTCTATTTTCATCAAATGGTTTAAGTACATAATCCAAAGCATATAATCTAAATGCCTCAACTGCATGTTCTTCATAGGCTGTAACAAAAATAACATCAATTGAATTATCAAATTCCTTGACTTCCTTTGCAAGCTCAATCCCATTTTTCAATGGCATATTTATGTCCATAAATACAGCATCAGGCCTTTTATCTTTTATAATTTCTAGTCCAGATTTGCCATTTGTCGCTATTCCATTAACCAATATATTATCATATTTTGATATTATATATTCTAATTCCTTTGCTGCTGGAATTTCATCTTCAACTATAACACAATTTAACTTATTATCCATCTAAATTGTAATCCCCCTTTAACGGTATAATAAAACTAACATTTGTACCATTATTTAAAGATGTCTTAATATTAATTCCGCAATTTTCACCATATAACAATTTCAACCTCTCATTTACATTTCTAAGCCCTATTCCAGGCCAATTTTGAATTAAGTTATTCAGTTGAATATCATCCATGCCAACTCCATCATCTTCTATTGAAAATAATATTTTATTATTTCCATTCCCGCATAAGACTGCTTTTAAAAGAACATTGCCACCTTCTGCCTTTGGAAGTATACCATGTTTTATTGCATTTTCTATAATTGGTTGAAGCACAAATGATGGTATACTGCTGTTCATCAAATCATGAGGTATATCTATAACAAGCTTTAATCTTTCACCAAATCTGGCTTTTTCTATTGAAAGATATGATTTTACAAAATCTATTTCATCTTTCAATAAGACGAAATCCTCCTGTCTCTTTAGAGTTTGTCTAAAATAATTTGACAAATCTATAATTAATTCTCTAGCTTTCAGCGGGTTTGTCCTACAAAGAGATGCAATAGTATTTAAAGCATTAAATAAAAAATGTGGTTCTATTTGAGCTCTCAGAGCTTTAAATTTAGCTGTCAATGCTTCCTGTGCTAATTTATTTAATTTGTAAAGCTCGATCTGGTTTGATAATAGCTCACTTAATTCTTCTGCAAATTGCCTAAAATATACTGTTATATCTCTTTTTGATTTTACTCCAAGTCCAACTACTCCTTCAAAACCAGAATTACATATATTAAATGGTGAACAAATGAAAAATAATTTTTCCTTATTATCAGAAAACTCTATTGTCATATACTGTGGAGATAAATAATACTTTTTTAATTTTTCATTAAGCTTTTCTCTGTCTAAATCAATGCCATCATAAGCAAGTATTCCGTATTTATCACCAATAAACACACCTTCTATATCTGACATTTCGTATATTATATGAGATACATTTTTTGATGTCTCAAGGTTAAGTCCTTTTCTCATATAACTGATAGTCTTTTGTGCAATACTAAGTGCCTTTTGTGCCTGTATCGCCCCTATTTTATTATATTCTTCCCTTGAATTTTTTATTATATTTACAAATATTACTGTACCAAATGAATTTATCAATATCATTGGCAGTGCTATAAGCTGTACCAGTCTGTTTGCAACATCAAATGGTCTTGAAAATATAAGTATTATACTCATCTGAATTATTTCTGCAATAACTGATCCAATAAAAATATATTTTATATTAAATTCGGTATCTTTCGAATACCTTTTAACAGCAGAACCAATTAATCCTTCAATTATAGTTGATATTGCACAGGATAGCGCTGTAAATCCTCCTAAAAAATATCTATTTACACCCGAAATTATACCAACACAGATTCCAATTACTGGTCCTCCAATATAACCTGCCGTTATAGCTGCTATAGGTCTTGTATTTGCTATAGCATCATGAATTCCTATATACCCTACACTGTGTTTTATAGTATACATATCATGAGGTTGTACATTTACTCCTGTATAATTTCCGATAATTCCTAAAATGCTGAAAAATATTACAAGAAGAAACTTGTCAAAAAATTTAAGATCATCTCTAATCAGATTATTGAAAATACGGGTATGGCTATATATATATGCTGATAAAGCAATCAACGACATACTCTCCAAAAGTTGTATATAAATCATTATGATTACCCTCCCAACATATTAATTACACTTTTATTCTTTACTAATTATCATTTGTTGTCAAGACTAATGTGCAATTAAATCAGATATTGAGAACATTTTTTGAAATCGTTTGCTATTCAACTATTGATTTTTGCAATTCATACTTTATTTTCATCACTTTAACAAATTTTCCTACTAAATATAAATATAAAATAGTATTATTTATATGAAGTAAATTTTAAAATTAAAATTCACTTCACAGCTATTACTACAATTCATATTATAAAAATTTTAAGGAGGTTTTTACATGAACTCGATAGTACTTGTAATAATAGGCGCACTCGTATTAGTTTTAGGTTATAGGTTTTATGGATCTTTTATTGCAGCTAAAGTTCTTATGTTAGATGAAACACGTGAAGTTCCATCTAAGAGATTTGAAGATGGACATGACTATGTTCCAACCAACAAATGGATATTGCTCGGACACCATTTTGCTGCTATTGCCGGTGCAGGGCCACTCATAGGACCAGTTCTGGCTGCTCAATTTGGATATCTTCCAGGTACACTCTGGATTCTAATTGGAGGTGTACTTGCAGGCGGTGTTCACGACATGATAATTTTGTTTGCATCCGTTAGACAGGATGGACAATCTATTGCCGAGATTGCAAGAAAAAATCTTGGTGAAAGAATGGGTTTCATCACATCAATTTCAATTATTTTTATACTTGTTATAACTATGGCAGGTCTCGGACTACCAATTGTAAATTCACTTTATAATAGCCCATGGGGAACATTTACCGTTGGTTTTACAATTCCTGTAGCTATTTTCATAGGTTTATATCTTAAATTTTTAAGACCAGGTAAAATAGCAGAAGCTACTGTTATAGGTATGGCTCTTATTTTAGTAGGCGTTATTGTCGGACCTTCTGTACAACATTCAGCTTTAGCTCCATATCTTACTTTTAATGTAAAACAGATGTCACTTATATTGGCTGCTTATGGTTTCATTGCATCTGTTCTTCCTGTATGGCTTTTATTGCTTCCTAGAGATTACTTGAGCACATATATGAAGCTAGGTGTTATAGGACTTCTTGTAATAGGTATAATACTTGTAAGGCCTACCATTCAAATGCCAGCACTTACTCAATTTATAGGTGGTGGAGGTCCTATAGTATCAGGTAAAGTTGTTCCATTCGTATTTATTACAATAGCTTGTGGAGCTCTATCTGGTTTCCATTCATTAATAGGTTCTGGTACTACACCTAAACTTATTTCAAATGAAAGAGATATACTTCCTATAGGTTACGGTTCCATGGTTATAGAATCTTTTATAGCTTTAATGGCATTAATTGCAGCAACTTGTCTTCCAACTTCTGATTACTTTGCCATAAACTCTGCACCAGCTGCATTTGCAAAATTAGGCATGATTCCAAAAGAACTGCCTATGTTATCACAGATGGTAGGTGAACACCTTGCTGGAAGACCAGGAGGTTCCGTATCTCTTGCCGTTGGTATGTCATATGTATTCTATAAAATACCTGGTATGAAAGGATTAATGTCTTACTGGTATCATTTCTGTATAATGTTTGAAGCATTATTTATACTTACAACTATAGATTCTGGTACAAGAATAGGAAGATATTTATTCCAGGATTTATTAGGTAAAGTATATGAACCTTTCAAAAATAGAAACTCCTGGTTTAACATTATATTCTTTAGTTTTGTAATGTCATTTTGTTGGGGTTATCTATTATACACAGGTAATATATCAACCATATGGCCTCTGTTTGGTGTAGCAAACCAAAGTTTAGCTGCTATAGCCTTTGCAATAGGTACTTCAGTTCTAATAAGAATGGGCAAAAAGAAGTACATGCCAATGACCGTAATACCTATGGCATTTATAGCTGTAATGACACTTGCCGCATCAATAACAAATATATCTTCAAATTATATACCAAATCACAAGAATTTACTTGTAGTACTTTCTTTAATACTAATAGTAATACTCGTAGTTATACTTTATGAGAGTATCAAACACTGGATTAAAGACTTAAAGTCAGGAGAGTTTGATAACGTAGATCAAAATACTACAGTTTAAAAAAATAATCCACATTGAAGATAATTTTTATCCCCAATGTGGATATTTTTATATTACTATTCAAATAGATTGAAAACATTATTGAATATACTTTTATTTTCTTTTATTTTCTGTTCATTTCCAAGTACACATAAATTATTTTGTTTCATAACATCCGAAATCAATTCAGAAAATTTTTCTATATCTTTTACCTTAGTATTTAAAACTTCTTCTCTTTCCTTTTGCATGTCTTCGTAACTTATATGTCTTATATAATTGTCAAAAACTCTCTGGCCTTCTGATGAAGGAGTAAGCGGATAATCAAGATCAGATATTGTTCCTATTATATACTTGGTCATCTGTCTGTTGTCTGCCTTAAAGTTTTTAAAAAATTCTCCAGCTTTATCATATACTTCAATAGTCTTGTCAAGATTAGGATCTCTATAAGATGTAAAGAACATATTTCCATTTCTCAAAAATGCTGCAAAACTTCCATATGCACCACCCTGGACACGTACTTCATTCCACAGATAATCATAGTTTGCTATTGACTTTAATACCTGAAGGCTTCCATTATATGAATATCCAAGCTTCATAAAATTATAGGCTTTAGCTACATATTGAACTTTACCTGAAGTCATAAGTCCTTCATTTTCAGGATTAAATTTAAACTCATATACTTCATTTTCTAATTTGTCCTTATCAAGTTGGTCATAAATTATCCCAATATTATTTTTAAACTTATTATAATCTTTGTTATCACACGTAACACCTGTGATCAGATTGTTAACATTAAATATTAAAGAAGCTGTATTTTTCAAATTATTGCTTATATCTTCTTTATTATTTTCAAAATTCTTCTCAATACTGCATATAAATTTATAAAATCCAAGTCCACTTAGAAGATCATCATATTTACTTATAGATGAAAAATATGACATAGCATGGTTTGCTACAACTACATGACCCATCTGAAACATTGCCATTTCTATTCTTGATTTAGTTTCCTGTATTATTTCTTTAATTCTCTTGTATTCATCAAACTTGGTATGATTTATTACTTCACTTATAAGTCCTACCAATTTTTCAATATTACCTGTAAGCACCTTCGATCTAACTATAAATTTAGGATAAAATACATCTGTATTTTTATTTTCAGAGTAGGATTGAGGTATGAAGTTTATACCTCCTGTATAGATATTTATTTCTTTTGATAATTCTTCATAGTCATAATTCTCGGTACTTATCTTCCCAAGTACAGTTCCCAAAAGTGATATATAAGGTATATATTCCTTTTTTACAGCGCTGGAATCAAAATATAGATTTAAATAAACTATACCATTTGTAAATACAGGATGAAATAATGTCTTCACATTATCTTTTTCATTTTCTATAAGCCTCAGCTTTTTTGCATCTTTATCTATATCAGATATGGATAGAAGAGGTATTTTTTCAAGGTCTTCTTTTTTATCTTCGCTTTTCTGCCTCTCTTTTAGATGTTCTGCATCCAAAATTATCTTACTCAATTCTTCTTCTTTAAGGCTATCTTTAAACTTTTTCAAATGTTCCTTTAAAGTTTCTTCCTTTTTCTCTTCCAATCCTTTTTCAGGCTTAAGCATAATTAGAGAGCTGTGTTTATTGTTTAAAATATATTTATCTATAAGTTTTTCAAAATAGTTATCTTTAAGTGCAGTTTTTACTTTTTTCAGGTTCTCATCATATTTAAGATGAATCCATGGTCTAGCATCATACAACCAGCTATCCATAGCTTTCATCCCGTATATAAGTCCCTTTGGATACCCCTGGTAATCTGCCTCTCTAAGTTTAAATTCTTTTATATTTATGGAAGCTTCTATTAACTTCTTATCAATTCCATCATTTACAAGCTTTTTAAGTGTTTCTATGACAATATTTTTAAATTTTTCTTTTTCACTTTCATTAGAGTTTTTAACTATTATACTGAACATCGGCTGAAGCATACCTGCCTCAAATGAACCAAATACATCTTTACCTATACCTGCATCTATAAGGGCTTTTTTAAGTGGTGAGGATGGGGTTTCAAGCAGTAAATATTCAAGTACATCAAAAGCCAGGTATAACTCAGCATCAGTAGCTTTTCCTACTGCAAAATTAAGGCTTAAAAATGTCTTATCCTGCTCTTTCTCACTGCTGGATATAGGATAACTCATCTTAATTTCTTTCTGGCTTTTAAAAGGAACTGCTTCCCTAAGACTTGAATCTACAGAAATTGTATTAAATTCACTCAAATATTTTTCATCTAAAAATTTAAGTTTTTCCTCTATGTCCATGTTTCCATATAGATATATATAGCTATTGGCAGGATGATAATATTTACTGTGAAATGCCAGAAATTCATCATTTGTAAGCTGAGGTATTACATCCGGATCTCCTCCTGATTCAACTGAATACTGTGTTCCAGGATAAAGTGATTCTGAAATTTTTCTAAAAAGTATGGACTCCGGTGATGAAAATGCTCCTTTCATTTCATTATAAACAACACCCTTGTAAGTTATGTCATCATCTTTATTATCCAGTTCATAATGCCAGCCTTCCTGCATCATAATTTCTGGATACTTATATATGTTAGGATAAAATACAGCATCTAAATATACATCCATGAGATTAGTAAAATCTTTATCATTTACACTTGCTACAGGATACATAGTTTTATCAGGGAAAGTAAAAGCATTTAAAAATGTATTTAAAGACCCCTTAACAAGTTCTACAAAAGGTTCTTTTACAGGAAATTTTCTAGAACCACAAAGTACTGAATGTTCCAGTATATGCGGTATTCCTTTGCTATTTTCAGGTGGAGTTCTGAAACTTATTGCAAAAACTTTATTATTGTCATCATTTTTCAAGAAAAATAATCTAGCTCCACTTTTTTCATGTTTAAAAATCATTCCAACGGAATTCAATTCTTCTATATTTTTTTCTTCAATAAATTTAAAACCACTATAAATTTTTCCTATATCCATATAATTTTTTCCTTTCAATATATTATTTGTTTTTCAAACTACTTACATAATTTATAATATCAATTATTTACTCCTTTATACCACTAAATACTATAATCTTCATTTATTATTTTTGTCTATCTGTTTGTAAAGCTATAAATATTCTAACATAACCAAATAATTTATAATAGTAAAATATAACAATAAAAATAGGATTTAACACAGAATTAATTAATTCTGCATTAAATCCCATTTAAAATTTATCAACTACTATTTAAAGCTCATTAAAAGCTGTCCTGACTTAACCTGCTGATTTTCTTTTACAAATATCCCATCTATGATCCCATCTTCACCTGCTGTTATATTAGTTTCCATCTTCATTGCCTCTATTGCAACAAGACTTTCACCCTCTTTTACAGCATCTCCTGCATTAACCAAAATCTTGACTATAGTTCCAGGAATACTTGCACCTATTTCTTTTTCATTATCTGGATCTGCCATTGTTACTCCTTCTTCATAGGAATTGGCAGCTTCCATACTCGCTTTATCTTTTATTCTAACATCTCTTCTGTTTCCATTTACCTCAAATACAACATATCTATATCCCTCTGAATCAACTTTTCCTATTTCAAGAAGTTGAATTATAAGAGTTTTTCCTTCTGCTATATCTATTTCACAAGTTTCTCCTTCACGAAGTCCATGGAAAAATACATCGCTTCCTATACAGGTGAAATTTCCATTATCTTTTAAGTACTTCAAATAGTCCTCATATACATCAGGATAAAGTGCATAACTTAATTGTTCTTCATTTGAAAATTCTCTCTTATATTTTTTAGAAAGATATTCATTTATTTTTTCAAAATCTTCTGGTGGCAAAATTTCTCCAGGTCTTTTATCTATAGGTTTCTCACCTTTTAGAACAAGTTTTTGAAGCTTTTCAGGAAAACCTCCCATTGGCTGACCCATCATTCCTTTAAAATAAGATACTACCGAGTCAGGGAATGTCAAGTTCTTTCCTTTCTCATATATGTTGTTCTCATCCAGGTTATTTTTAATCATAAATATAGCCATATCTCCTACCATTTTAGAAGATGGAGTTACTTTGATTATATCACCCATCATGAGATTTACTCTTCTAAACATATCTTTTACATCTTCAAAACGATGACCAAGTCCAAAACTCTCTGCCTGTGGTTTCAAGTTAGAATACTGGCCTCCTGGTATTTCATACTTGTATATTTCAGCTGTACCAGTTTTAAGTCCCGATTCAAACTGACTGTAAACAGGTCTTACTGCACTCCAATAATCTGAAATCATCTGAAGACTATCTGCATCAAGTTTTGTATCTCTTTCTGTATTTTTAAGTGCTGCAACTACAGAGTTAAGCGATGGCTGACTTGTAAGTCCCGACATACTGCTAAATGCTACATCTGCAATATCTACTCCTGAGTGAGCAGCCATAAGCACAGTAGCTACACCATTCCCTGTAGTATCATGTGTATGAAGGTGTATAGGTACAGATACTTCATTTTTAAGAGCCGTTATAAGTTTAACAGCAGCATAAGGTTTTAAAAGTGCTGACATATCTTTTATTCCAATTATATGAGCCCCAGCTTTTTCTAATTCTTTTGCCAATTTAACATAATAATCAAGAGTATACTTATCTCTATTTGTATCAAGTATGTCTCCTGTATAGCACATACATGCTTCAGCTATCTTACCTTGATTTAATGTTTCATCTATGGCAACTTCCATTCCTTTTACCCAGTTTAATGAATCGAATATTCTAAATACATCTATTCCTGATTCTGCAGATTGTTTTATAAATTTTCTTATAACATTATCAGGATAATTTTTATATCCAACAGCATTTGCACCTCTTATAAGCATCTGGAAAAGTATATTTGGGACTTTAGCTCTAAGTTCCTTTAATCTTTCCCATGGAGATTCCTTCAAGAATCTATAAGATACATCAAAAGTTGCCCCTCCCCACATTTCCATGGAAAACAAATCTTTTGCTATAACAGATTCAGAACCTGCTATTTTTAGCATATCTTTTGTTCTCATTCTAGTTGCCATAAGTGATTGATGTGCATCCCTCATAGTAGTATCCGTTAAAAGCAGCTTATTTTGAGCTTTAATCCACTTTACAAGTCCTTCTGGACCCTCTTCATCTAATATCTGCTTTGTTCCCCTTAAATTTTCGACTGGCTTAATTTTAGGTACTACAGGTACATCAAAGTCTTTTTTCTGGCCATGAGTTTCATTTACAACTTTTTCTGCTATAAATTTAAGTATTCTGAGCTCTTCATCCTGTCTTGGAGATATATCAAACAATTCAGGATTATTAGCTATAAAATTAGTATCACAAAGACCTTTTTTAAAAGTATCATGATTTAGTACATTTATTAAGAAATCTATATTAGTTTTTACTCCTGTTACAAAAGTCTCTTTTACAGAACGTATGGACTTCCTAACTGCATCTTGAAAAGTTCTTGACCATGCTACTGTCTTAACAAGAAGACTATCATAATAAGGACTTATAACAGCTCCTGTAAATCCATTTCCTCCGTCCAATCTTATACCAAATCCGGAACCGGTTCTATATACATCAATTCTTCCTGTATCCGGTGCAAAATTGTTTGAAGGATCTTCTGTAGTTATTCTGCACTGAATAGCATATCCTCTTACACTTATATCATCCTGAGATTTTATTCCTATCTCTTTTGAATCAAGTTTATATCCTTCAGCTACAAGTATCTGACTTTGAACTATATCTATGCCGGTTATCATTTCAGTTACAGTATGTTCAACCTGAATTCTAGGATTCATTTCTATAAAGTAGTGATTTCCGTGCTTGTCTACCAAAAATTCCAGTGTACCTGCACTTCTATAATTCACAGATTTTGCAATTTTAAGTGCATCATTACATATATCATCTCTAATTTCTTTAGATAATGCAAAAGCCGGTGCAAATTCTATAACTTTCTGATGTCTTCTTTGTATAGAACAGTCCCTTTCATAAAGGTGGACAATATTTCCATACTTATCCCCAAGTACCTGAACTTCTATATGTTTTGGTCCTTCAATATATTTTTCAATAAACATTTCGTCTGATCCAAAGGCTTTGAGAGATTCATTTTTAGCATTCCTATATGATTCTAGAAGATCTTCCTCTTTTTGTATTATCCTCATACCTCTTCCACCGCCGCCATCAGCTGCCTTAATCATTACAGGATAGCCACAGTACCTTGCAAACTCTATTGCTTCATCTTCTGACTTTATAGGTCTCTGTATTCCAGGAATAGTCTTAACACCTGCATTACCAGATACTATTTTGGATTTTATTTTATCACCCATTTTTTCCATTATATCAGAAGTTGGACCTATAAATTCTATACCTGCATCCTCACATTTTTTAGCAAAATCAGGATTCTCAGATAAAAATCCATATCCCGGATGTATAGCATCTACTCCTTTTTTGAGTGCAAGATTTATTATCTCATCAATATTCAAGTAAGCTTCTACAGGTCCCCTATTTTTACCTATAAGGTAGGCCTCATCAGCTTTAGTCCTGAATAGTGCTCTCTTATCTTCATCAGAATAAATAGCTACCGTTCTTATACCCAATTCATGGCATGCTCTAAATATTCTTATGGCAATTTCTCCTCTATTTGCCACAAGAACTCTTTTAAATTTTTTTATCAAAGCAAATCAACCCCTTGTAAAAATTGACAATCAGTCAATATAATTCGCTGCAAATAATTTTTTTGACATATTATTATTATATATAAGTATCAAAATTATTTCAATTGCATTGTTTATTTTTTTTACTTGCATAACATAGTATATATAAATATTACTTTAATCATATATACATTAATTTATTCAACATTATAAAATTATTATTAACTTTAGATGATAATAATAAAAACAGTTTGAAATTTTATTCAGAGTTATCTTTCACCGAGTTTTAAATTTGGTACTGCATTTAAATCCATAGTAGATGTTTTTCCTTTTTTATATTCAAAATATGCAGCACTGCCTATCATGGCTGCATTATCTGTACAAAGTATAAAATCAGGGAAAAGTACTTTAACTCCAATTTTATTTCCTTCATCAATCAAAGTCTTTCTAAGGCATGTGTTTGCAGCTACTCCTCCTGCTACAGCTATTTTATCAACCTTTTTTAATTTGCATGCCTTCATGGAATTATCCACTAAAAAACTTACTACTGCCTTTTGAAAAGAAGCAGCTACATCTGCCCTGTTTATTTCTTCATGTTTCATTTCTTTTTGATTCAAATAATTAAGGACTGCTGACTTAAGCCCACTAAATGAAAAATCCAGTGATCCGCTGTCGTGAAAATTTGCCCTTGGAAATTTTATTGCATCTGGATTTCCCTCTTTTGCAATTTTATCTATTTTAGGTCCGCCAGGATATCCAAGTCCTATAGCTCTTGCTATCTTGTCATAAGCTTCACCTGCTGCGTCATCTCTAGTTGAACCAAGCACTTCAAAATCTCCATGGTCCTTCATATAAACAATATAAGTATGTCCTCCTGATACAACGAGGCATACAAATGGTGGATTTAACTTCTTGTACTGAATGAAATTGGCACTTATGTGTCCCTCTATATGGTTTACACCAATCAAAGGCTTCTTTATAGCATAAGCAAGCCCTTTAGCATATTGAAGTCCTACAAGAAGTGCGCCTACGAGGCCAGGTCCATATGTAACACCAACTGCATCTATTTCTTTTAAATCAATATTTGCCTCTTTTAATGCTTCATCCACTACAACACTTATAGCTTCTATATGTTTTCTTGATGCTATTTCAGGAACTACCCCTCCAAATTTAGTATGTATATCTATTTGTGATGATATTATATTTGAAAGTACATCTCTACCATTTACAACAATTGCAGCGGATGTTTCATCACAGCTGCTCTCAATTGCAAGTATTTTAATATCTTTATTATCCATAATTCTACCCTTCCCGTGTCAAGCCAACACTTTAAATAACGTATTTGTCTGGTATATTTTATTTTATTATTTGTTATGCTAAAATTCAACCCGATATTCAATAAACTGAAAATCCATATGTTATAATTATAATATTATTTAAAATATTAAATTTGGAGATTTTTTAAAATGAATAAATCATATGCAAAAGTTATAATTAGTGGTTCACCTATATCAAAATCTAATTTTAAGTTATTCAATGTAAAAGGGAGAGCCATACTTCCATATAATTCTGGAAAATATCACGATAGATATGCCATATATGAAGAACAGATTGCTTATGAAACAAGATGTCAGAATCCTGGAGTTCAACTTTCTGAAGCTTTGATTGCAGTGCTAAAGGTATATTATAAAAGCCAGAAGAGACACCCTGATACAAATAATATAACTAAAAGCATATTTGACGGGATTGAAAAAAGTGGACTTATAATAAATGATGCCCAGATAAGAAGAATTATAATTGAAGAATTCTATGACAAGGCCAATCCTAGGTTCGAACTTGAATTGTTCGGAGAGAGCCAATATTTTATGGATTATAAAATTAAAGAAAGAGATCAATATACATCCCCTATTCTATACTCTCCACCACCAAACAGAAAAATAAATTTAACTAAATGTAGAAACAAGCCTACTAAGAGTTCAAATTCAAGCCCTAATACTATAAAATGTGAAATTTGTGGTAAAACTATCAGTAAATCCGATTCAATCTCGGCAAACAACGGTAAACTGGTAATTTGCAAAAATTGCTTTAATAAATTATTCTAATCTTCATTGTTGAAAAATTTATCAATAATTTTTTCCGCCATTCTTTTTTCTGTATTTGCTTTTATGATGAGCATAATTACAATTACAATTAAGTTGTTTATGCCATCATCTTCATCTTTATTTTCACCATTTTCCGATTCATACTTTGATTTTAGTTTGCTATGAAAATCATTTACAAATTCATCAACTTCATTTTTTTCTATATTCAAAAAATCATTATATATATTTTCCAAATCCTTATCATGATTTTCTCCAGAATTTATAGACTTAACTATAGGTGAAAATAGCCTTTGAATATCATTTATGGATAATATCTGTTTTAAATAATAAGTCAGTATAATAAGTATCATATGTTGTTTTGAATATTTCTTCTTATTTGGCGGCATAAGTATTCCAGCTTTAGTATAATTGTTAATCATAGTTTTTGTAAGAGCATTATCGTCTTCATTTCTTTTTAAATATCCCAATTTATCTTCTACAAACGTAGTTACCTGATCCATATACAAATCGATATCCGGTATACTATAGAGTTTTAACTGTTCAAAAGATGAGAGCTCCTTAAGTATTTTTTTCAGTTCATCGTATTTCATATAATTTTACCTCCAAAACTTTAGATGTCTAGATTCTTAGCTATTTATGCTAATTATAAACAATATTGAATTACATTTCAATTAAATCAAAAATAGCTAATACACCTTAATGCACTAGCTATCTTAATTCATTAACTATTAATTCTTATGCTACTCTATCTATCTTTTTAGTAGCAATTATATCAACTCCAGTACCAAGTATATTAGGAACTACAACATCTCCAATATTAACTGGTGCTTCTATAACTACATTTTTAAGTGCCTTTACGCAATCAAATATTTTTGCCTTAGGAATATCATTCTTGGTTTTTACAGGTACTACATCTATCTCTCCATTTTTTACATATACAGAAGAAGTAACTATTCTAGTAGGATTTGTGCATTCCTTCTGTCCATATATTTCTCCACGTTTGCAAGTATTGCCTGTAACTTCTATAACCTTGTCTCCTTCTATTTTAACTAACAGCTGGCATCCCATAGGACATCCTATGCAGGTTAATTCTCTATTTTCCATGTTGCTATTCCTCCTCTACCTTTATTGTTATTGTTTTGCAATCCTTGTGTTTATCAAACAATGCTTTTGTAAGTTTGGCAGTTTCCATTTCACCTGGTGCAAGTATTCTTTTTTTAGTATGCATTTCACGAACATCATCAAAGTAAACAGATATATAACTATCCTTATAAGCCTGACCAACCCTAAATCTTACATCCAAAAATTTATCTACATTCTTTGGATTTATATATTTAGGTACAGTATATCTAACTCCATCTGTAGCTATAACTTCTATTTTTTCTCCAGTAAATCTTTTTCCATTTACAAATTCAGCAGCACTTTTACCTGCATTTATACTTTCAAGAGTTACATTATCTACAAGGTCATGTACATGAAGCACATTTCCACATGCAAATATTCCTTCTACGTCTGTTTCAAGACTTTCATCAACTATTGGTCCGCCAGTTATATTTGAAAGTTCAATATCCGCCTTTCTTGAAAGTTCATTTTCTGGAAGTAATCCAACTGATAGAAGCAATGTATCACAAGGTATATACTCCTCTGTAGATTTAATAGGTTTTCTATCCTTGCCAACTTCTGCTATAGTTACACCTTCAACTCTATTTTTTCCTTTTATATTTGTAACAGTATAGCTTAATTTCAATGGTATATTAAAATCATCAAGACATTGAACTATATTTCTTTTAAGTCCGCTTGAATATGGCATAAGTTCTACTACTGCCTTAACCTTAGCACCTTCAAGTGTCATTCTTCTTGCCATAATAAGTCCTATATCTCCAGAACCTAATATTACAACTTCTTTTCCGGGCATATATCCTTCTACATTTACAAACTTTTGAGCAGCTCCAGCCGTATATATTCCAGCACATCTGCTTCCTGGTATATTTATGGCTCCTCTTGGTCTTTCCCTGCATCCCATGCAAAGTATAATTGATTTAGCTTGTATTTCAACTATTCCGTCCTCTTCATTTACTACAGTTACAATTTTATCTTTATTTAAATCAAGTACCATTGTATTTAATTTATAAGGAATTTTCATATCAATAACTTTGTCTATAAATCTCTGAGCATATTCAGGTCCAGTTAGCTCTTCTTTAAAAGTATGAAGACCAAAACCATTGTGAATACATTGATTTAATATTCCACCTAGTTGATTTTCTCTCTCCAGTATCAATATGTCCTCTATTCCTTCTTCTCTAGCAGAAATAGCGGCTGCAAGTCCTGCTGGTCCTCCACCAATTATAACTACATCATGCTTTTCCATATTTTTAACCTCCAACCTTATAATTTATATTTAAAGAAACAAAATTTTTCTAAATTCCGGAACTAAATATATTCCTTGTTTTTGCCGACCAATATATTTGAATTTTTGCCAAACTTAGTTACATCTTCAGGAGACATTTTTAGCTCTCTTGCAAGTATTTCTACTACTCTTGGAGAACAAAAACCTGATTGACATCTTCCCATACCTGCCCTGGTTCTCTTCTTAACTCCATCCAAAGTTCTTGCTCCAAGTGTCCTTTTTATAGAGTTTACTATTTCTCCTTCTGTAACTGTCTCACATCTGCATATTATCTTACCATATCTATGGTCTTCTGCTATAAGCTTTCTTCTCTCATCATTACTCATTTCTCTAAACTTAGGTATTCCTTTTCTTATAGGATTAAATTTTTCATTTTCCTGAGGGCTGAGTTTCTGAACAACAATATTTTTAACTAATTCTCCTATAGCTGGAGCACTTGAAAGTCCTGGTGATTCAATTCCAGCTACATTTATAAAGCCTTCAGAATCTTCACTTTCTCCTATTATAAAATCTCCTAAAGTACTATGTGCTCTTAACCCTGAAAATGAAGTTATAACCTGTCTCATTGGTATTTCATTTATACTAAGCTTTGCTTTTTCTAATATAAAATCTATACCTGCACTTGTAGTTGTAACATCTTCCTTATCAGAAACATCTTCTGCATCAGGTCCTATTAAAAGATTTCCATCTACAGTTGGAGTAACAAGTACACCTTTTCCCATCTTAGTTGGAAGTTGGAATATAGTTCTTGAAACAGTATTTCCAACCGCTTTATCGAACAAGCAATATTCACCTTTCCTTGGAATTATTTCAATCTTATTTGAACTTACCATATTATTTATTTTATCTGCAAAAACACCGGCAGCATTTATAACAATTTTACTTTCAATATCGCCTTTATCAGTTTTAATTTTATAAACATCATTAACCTTTTTTATAGATAAAACCTCAGTATCAAGTTCAAACTTAACACCATTATCTGCCGCATTTTCAGCTAAAGCTATAGTCATTTCATAAGGACATACTATGCCTCCTGTAGGTGCATAAAGTGCTGCTACTACATCCTTCGATAAATTTGGTTCCATCTTTCTTACTCTATCTGCATTCAATATTTCAAGATCTGGTACACCATTTTCTTCACCTTGTTTTTTTAACTTGTCAAGATTACCAGCTTCATTTTTATCAAAACAAAGTACAAGAGAGCCTATTCTTTTGAATGGAAAATCTAGTTCTTTTGATAATTTGTCAAACATTTTGTTTCCCTTTGCGTTCAACTTTCCTTTAAGTGTATCAGGTTTTGCATCAAATCCAGCATGAACTATAGCGCTATTTGCCTTACTAGTTCCATTTGCTACATCTAAATCCTTTTCAACTACACATATATTCAATTTATATCTAGATAATTCCCTTGCAATAACACTACCTATAACTCCACTACCTATAATTGTTACATCAAACATTGAATATGCCTCCTTTTAATTTTTAAAAAAAGAGCCAATTTAAGATATGCAAATATCTTAAATTGGCTCTCATAAACTCTGCCATAATATTATCTTTTATTATGCTTTTATAATATCACATTCAAACAAAATATTCAAATATAAAAAGATAATTTTTTTATGTATATTTTTACATTTCAAGTGCCTGTCTGGCTAACTTGTCTGCCATATCATTATATTTATCTCCGCTGTGTCCTTTTACCTTTACAAAAGCAATATTTATATTTTCCTTTGCATTTTCATAAAAGTCCCTATATGCCATAGTTCCATCTTTTTTTGCTTTCCACTCACCAGTACACCATTTAGCAATTCCTTCATAGTCATGATATATGGTCAATTTGCCAATTTTATTTTCCATTGCGAACTTAATTGCTCTTTCAGCTCCTTTTATTTCACCTGCGACATTTCGCATTTCTGCCAATTTTTCATCACTAAATTTCTGAGAAAAATCGTATTTTTTATTATTCCAAAATATCACGCCACCACAAGAAAATTCACATGTAGCATTGTTGAAACTTCCATCTACATAGGCAGTTGCTTCACTTGATTCATTATTGGCATTTTGAAGTTTACATGCTGAAATAACCTGCTTTGCCAGTATAGACGTAGTAACCGAGCCAACGCCTCCTGGGACCGGAGTTATCATTGCTGCCTTTTTAACACAATCTTCAGTATCAACATCACCGCACATAGTTCCGTCATCTTCTACATTTATCCCAACATCAATTACAACAGCACCGGGTTTAACATGATTTGAATTTATCATTTTACTTTTTCCAACACATGCTATTAAAATATCAGCTTCAGAACATACCTTTTCCAACTCTTTAGTCTTCGAATGGCAAATAGTTACCGTTGCATTATTATTTAACAAAAGGAGAGAAAGGGGCTTTCCTACAACCATAGACCTTCCAACTACAGCTACTCTTTTTCCCTGCATTTCAACATTATAATATTTAAGTATTTCAATTACAGCTGCTGCAGTACATGGTGCAAAACCTGAAGCATCATTTTCAAGTAATTTAGACATATTTAATGGGTTAAAGCAATCCACATCCTTTTTTGCATCTATAACATGTTTTATAACATCTTCATGAAGCTCACCAGGAAGTGGTCTAAAAATCATTATTCCATTTGTACTCTTATCTTCATTTATTTTTTTTAATTCTTCTATAAAATTTTTTTTGCATATATCTTCCGGTAATTTTTTAACTTCTGCTTTTATGCCAATCTTGCTGCACCTTTTTAAAGCACCTCTTTCATAGGCTATATCGCTTCCATTTTCTCCAACTCTCACTATTGTAAGCTTCGGAATAATATTTTTTGATTTTAGGCTTTCCACTTCAGCTATAAGTTCCGAACTTATAGCATCTGCCACCGGTTTTCCTTTAATTATTTCACCCATTATAGTACAGTCTCCTTTTTATTTAGAAAGTTTTTCTACTACCCTTTTATAAACTTTTTCTGCAATTTCAGATCCTTTTTCAACTAAAGGCAGTACTTCACTTTTTACCATATCTGTATACTCACAATCTTTTATATATTTAATATTTATAATAATATTAAGATAGCCGCCTGCGAGTGCTGATTTCAAGCACTGAACCCCAACTCCTATATCACTTAATACAAGTTCTGAACAATTATCCACTACTGCCTCATGAAGCAAAATTGTATCATAAGCCTTTTTAACCACTTTTATAGGTACACTGCAAGCTGCTTTTAAACATTTGTCAAGTACTTCTTCTTTTTTTAGTCTTTCCTCTTCAGTATTTTTGGGCATTCCATAAGCCTTTGAAAGTGGAAGAAAATTTTCTGCATCTTCATCCACCATATTCAAAAATTCTTCCTTTAATTTCCCTGCATTATTTAATATATCAGTTAATTTTTCTGTATATTGTGCGTATTTTTTCTTACCAAGAGTCAAATTACATACCATACTTAGGAGAGCTGCTCCCATAGCTCCATCTAATGCTGCTGCTCCACCGCCGCCTGGTACAGATGCTTTAGAAGAAAGTTCTTCTATGAAATCACTGCATGGATTATCTACAATCTTCATGTTGTTCCCTCCAAACTAGATTTATATACTAAAATAACCCACTTATTACTCCGTTTTCATCTACATCTATTTTCTCCGCTGATGGAACTTTAGGAAGTCCAGGCATTTTCATTATAGAACCTGTCATAGCAACTAAGAAGCCTGCTCCTGCAGAAATAGAAATTTGTCTTACTGTAATTGTAAAATCCTCTGGTCTGCCAAGTTTTGAAGGATCATCAGTCAATGAATACTGAGTTTTTGCTATACAAACCGGAGTTTTATCAAATCCCAATTTTTCTAAATTTTTAATTTCCTTGTTTGCTTCTTTTGTAAAATTAACATCTTTAGCCCCATATATTTTTCTGGCTATAGTTTTTATTTTTTCCTTAATAGGCAGATTAACATCATATGCAAATTCAAAATTATTTTCTTCCTCATCTATAATTCTAAGAACTTCTTTTGCAAGTTCTATTCCACCTTCGCCGCCTTTTGCCCAAACCTCTGAAAGCTTAACATTTACTCCAAGTCTTGCGCATTCTTCCTCTACCAATTTAAGCTCAGCTTCTGTATCCGTAGGGAATCTATTTAATGCCACTACAGCTGGCAGCTTAAATACCTTTGTTATATTTTCTACATGTTTCAACAAGTTAGGTATTCCATTTTTAAGTGCTTCCAAATTTTCTTCTCCAAGATTAGACTTTTCTACTCCGCCATTATATTTAAGTGCCCTTATTGTAGCTACTATTACAACTGCATCTGGTCTTAAGCCTGACATTCTGCATTTAATGTCAATAAACTTTTCAGCTCCGAGGTCAGCACCAAAACCTGCCTCTGTAACTGCATAATCTCCAAAATGCTTTGCCATTTTAGTAGCCATTATGGAATTACAACCATGGGCAATATTTGCAAAAGGTCCGCCATGTATAAATGCAGGAGTTCCCTCTAAAGTCTGAACCAAATTTGGTTTTAATGCATCCTTTAAGAGTGCAGCCATAGCACCTTCTGCTTTTATGTCATGAGCAGTTACAGGATCTCCGTTTCTGTTATAACCTATAACTATCTTTGCAATTCTCTCTTTTAAATCTTTTATGTTATTTGCAAGGCAAAATATTGCCATTATTTCAGAAGCTACTGTTATATCAAATCCATCTTCCCTTGGTGTACCATTTACTTTTCCTCCCAATCCATCTACTACAAATCTCAGCTGTCTATCATTCATGTCCACACATCTTCTCCATGTAATTCTCCTTGGATCTATGTCAAGTGAATTTCCATGTTGAATGTGATTATCTATCATAGCTGCAAGTAAATTATTTGCAGCAGTTAACGCATGTATATCACCTGTGAAATGTAAATTTATATCTTCCATAGGTACAACCTGTGCATATCCACCACCTGCTGCTCCACCTTTAATACCAAATACAGGTCCCATAGATGGCTCTCTTAAAGCAACAACTGTTGATTTTCCAAGCCTTGACAGTGCATCTGCAAGACCTATTGAAGTTGTAGTTTTACCTTCTCCAGCAGGAGTTGGATTTATTGCTGTACATAATATTAATTTTCCATTTTTGCCCTTTGATTTCTTTAAAACATTGTAGTCTATTTTAGCCTTATATTTTCCGTATAATTCTACATTTTCCTCTGGGATATTCATTTTTTCCGCAATGTTTGTTATTTTTTGCATTTTACAATTTTGAGCTATTTCTATGTCTGATTTAAAAGTCATTTTATTACCTCCATATGTATAATTTATATATTTATTAAAATTTTTATACTAAATTAAATTTATATAATAGTACTTATATTATAGCAAATTTTCACCTTAACATATACAAAAATAGTCATAATGTTAAAAAACATTATGACTATTTAAATTTACAATTTTTATTATTTTTTATTCTGGAACAATTAATACCAAGGCTTTTGAATTTTTTACGACTTTAGATGTTACAGAACCGATCATCCTAATCAGGCCTTTTTTAGTTGATTTTGTCATAATTATTGCATCAAATTTATCTTTTTGTGCTTTTTTTAATATTTCATCTCCTGCATATCCAAAAGGAGAATATTTTTCAACCTCATACCCTTCAATTTCCTTTTCAGCCCTGTCCAAAATATACTTACTCTCTTTTTCAGACCTCTCTATTACACTATCCGATATAACCATATCATTTGCTATAACTATTTCAGAAACGGTCATAAGAGTTACTTTTACATTATCTTTTTCGCTGAATATTTTTTTTAAACAATCAATGGAGTGCATACTTCTATCTGTTCCATCCAAAGGTATTAAAACTTTTTTCTTTTCCATACACAACATCTTCCTTTTAAATTATTATATTTAAAATATTCCTTTAAAATTAAAATAGCTTTTTTATTCAGGAACAATCATAACTAAAATTTGTGTATTTTTTAGAACCTTATTGGTTACAGAACCAATCATTCTAGCTATGCCTTTTTTATTGGATTTTGTCATGATTATTGCATCAAATTTATCCTCTTTTGATTTTGCAAGTATTTCATCAGAGGCATATCCAAAGGCACAATACTTTTCAACTTCATATCCTTCAAGCTGTTTTTCCGCCCTTGATAAAATATTCTCTCCCTTCTCCTTTGCCCTTACTATTTCATCATTTGATATAACCATATCATTTGCTATAACTATTTCAGAAACATGCATAAGAGTTACCTGTACTTCGTCTTTTTTAAATAATTTTTTTAAACAATCAAGGGAGTGCATACTCCTATCCGTCTCATCTAAAGGTACTAATATTTTTTTCTTAGTCATACAAAACACATCCTTCTATCTTCTATTATTTTCATATCTAAAATATTCTACATAAACAATTCTATTTCCTCTATTTATACTAGAATGCTGTTATAAAACATTATGATTCCACATTATTATAGCATCTTCCTTATTATCGGCATAATAGGATTTTCTCAAGCCCTCTTCTATAAACCCATACTTTTTATATAGATTTTGTGCTATTATATTGGACTTTCTAACTTCTAAGGTCATATCTCCTACACCTTTATTTTTGCATATTTTTATAAGCCCTTCCATAATTAAATTTCCTGCACCAATACCTCTGTATTCAGGATGCACCGCTATATTTGTTATATGAGCCTCATCAATTATAATCCACATACCACCATATCCAATGACAGTATTATGTTTTATTACAGCTACATATTTTGCAAATTTATTTTTTGAAATTTCCTGAACCAGAGATTCTCTGCTCCATGGCGTGTGAAAAGACAATCTATCTATCAAAATCACATCATCAATATGTTCTGATTTTAATGGTACTATATGTACATCATCCATTTCATTGCATCTTGGCTTTCTTTTCATATTCTCTTTCTGCTTGAGATTTTCTCAGATAGAAGGGTGCAAAGGTATATAAATTATCACATTTATTATCCTGTATTAATTTAAGGCCAATTTCACCTAATGAAGAAGCCCTTACAATATTTAAATTAATCGGAGCAAAGGAAATTTTGTTAGCTGCATTCTGTAAAATATAGCCTTTAAACATGTTTACTGCATCTCCAACAAACGAAACTTGATGATTCATTTTATTTAATTTCTTTATTAAATCTTCCATAGATATTATCATATATTCACTTGTTCTCTTAAGATCAGAATTTTCGAATTTGTAAAGGGCAGTATAAACATTACCCCTCAGGGCATTCAGAATAGGACATATAATTCCTTCAGTATATGCAAGATTATACGCAAGACTATCTAAAGATGATACCGACACAAAAGGTTTTCCTGTTCCCTGACTCAAACCTTTTATAACAGCCGCACCAATTCTAAGTCCTGTAAAAGATCCAGGTCCTTTGCAAACTACAAATCCATCTAATGAATTTATATCAATATTAACATTTTTAAGAAGATTATCTATCATTGGCATTAATACTATAGAATGCTGTTTTTTATAATTAAATGTTATTTCTCCATATAATTTTTCTTCTGATAATACTGCACATGTTGCAGATTCTGTGGAAGAATCCAAACTCAATATTTTCATTTTTTATTTTAACTCCTTTATATAATCATATCTGCTTCCATGATAATTTATGCTTATTTTTCTGTGATTTGGTTTATCGTATTTATCTTTTTCTATATTTACCTCTATGTATTCCTCCGGTATTAATTCATTTATATAATTTGACCACTCTATAACGCTAACTGCATCACTAAAAATATATTCATCAAAGCCAATAGCTTCTATCTCATCAGGATCATTAACTCTATACACATCAAAATGATATAATTTAAGTCTCCCCTCATATTCATTTACTATAGAAAAAGTTGGACTTGTTATAGGATCTTTTATGTTAAGACCTTCTGCCAATCCTTTTACAAAATGAGTTTTCCCTGTTCCCAAGTCTCCATTTAAACATATTATATCACCAGCTTTTAAAATTTTTCCTAATCTTTTACCCAATGAAATAGTATCCTCTACTCTATCTACAAAAAAATCCATATTATACCTCACAAACTAAATTTCATCGAACTTATGTGATGAAATTAATGTATTTCTCAAATTAGAAAATGCTTTTTCACATACAAAACCACTGTTTACCATATCCTGTATTATGTCAAAGCTTTTTTCTCTTCCTAAACCGCTTCTATAAGGTCTATCCTCAGTTAATGCCTGATATATATCACATACTCCTAGAATTCTAGATTCTTCCGATAAATCTTTGGCTGTAAGTCCTGCCGGATACCCATGTCCATTAAGCTTTTCATGATGATTAGATGCCCATGTACTTATATCATTTATGTCTTCTATTTCATCCAATATTATCTTAGTATAGTATACATGTGATTTTATAATTTCAAATTCTTCATTATTCAAAGGACCATCTTTATCCAATATATTTAATGGTATAGCAAGCTTACCTATATCATGAAGAAGTCCGGCTATTCTCATTTTAACACATTTTTCCTCATTGAATCCTATATATTTGGAAACTTCATATGCTAAATTTGCTATACCTTTAGAATGCCTAGCTGTAAATTTACTTTTATCATCTATAATATTCGCAAATATTTCTGCTATTACCTGAAATTCATCCAAATTTAAATATATGTTCAATTCAGGCTTTATTCTATCCAAAATTACATCTGTAAAACATATATTATTAATATCAAACCAAAATATATCCTTTGACGAAATATCCAAAACTGCATTTGCAATTTTGGGTGAAAATATAATTTCAATTTGTTTCTTTACCCAATCTTGAATATATTTTCTTTGTTTAAATGTAGGCTCATCTTCTTTATATAAAATCTCTATTAAATCAGAAATTCTAATTATTTGACTTTCAAGCGGAATATTGCTGCCTTTTATTCCAATAGCACCACTGCCATTAAAATTTTCATGATGATACAACAGTATTTTTGATATTTTCTTGAATCTAGGTAATGGCTTAATTATGTTTGCTCCAATTTTACAATGTTGTTTAATAAATGTAGTTGAATGATGACTTTCCTTAAAGCAATTGGCTGCTCCTATATCATGAAGAAGTGCAGATATATATATTTCTTTTTTATTTTCTTCATTTAAATTTAAATAATTGGCAATTCTAAGGGCAATATATGCAGTTCTTTTTGAGTGGTGCATATATTTATGATTAGAATAATCAACATTAGTTATTTTTTCTATAATCATATCCTGTTTATCATTATCACTATTTCTAGAACTCATTTGAGCCAAATCAAGAGCAGTGGACATAGCCATTATTATCTTATCCATACTAATCTTCATCTTTATACCTCTCTTATATTTGCATAATTAATTTTATCACAATAAAATGGATTAAAAAACATATATTATTTGCATTGTTAAAGTACATTATGTAAAATATATTTAATATATAAAAATATTTTAGTTATCCAAACATGTGCAGAGGTGACCAATTTGAAAAAGTCCATAAGCTTAATCATGCTTATTCTCTTGATAGTTCTTACTGCTTGTAATAGTATTTCAAAAAACAAAGATCAAAAAAGCAATACACATAATGTTGCTGTTAATAACAATGTTAATTTAGATATAGTTACTACAGATAAATTACTATATACAATTGTGAAAACTATAGTTAAAGATAAACATACAATAAATTATATGTTTAAGGACAGGCAAAGCGAAATTAATTTTAAATTTACATATGATAGTTTAAATAATATTTCTAAAAAGGATTTGTTCATATATGTATGTCCTAGTTTTGAAATTTGGGTAGATGACTTCATAGATAAACTTGATAAAAGCAAAGTTGGAATAATTAATTCATCAAGGGGTGTAAAACTTTTAGCTTACAATCATCCTTTAAAGTACAAAAATATTACAGTAAATGAAAATCCTTATTATTTTATGGATATTGATAATTATAAAATAATGCTTGTAAATATAAAAAATGCAGTTGAGGACAAAGATCCTAAAAATAGATCCTTTTACGAAAAAATTTTTTCCAGTGAATTAAAAAATCTTCAAAGCTATGAGAGTAATTTAAAATCCATAGATGAGAGTTTATCAGATTATAAATTTATAATATCAAATGAAAATCTGAAATATTTCACGAATTATAGTAAACTTGAATTATTAGATATAGCTTCTTCTAATAATGTTCTCTCTTCAGATGATATAAAGAAAGAAATAGATCAAAATAATTCAAATAATAAAATAGTATTTTTATATACTGATGATTCAGAGTTAAATGTAAACTCTGAAATATTAAAAACTTATGGAATTAAACCAGTTAAGCTTCAAATGTTTAATGGCAATTATAGTTATGAAAATACAATTAAACAAAATATAAAAAGTTTAAATAGCATAATTTCCAAATAATTTATTTAGTATTTTAGATTTCGAAACTAATACTTGACGTAAAATAATATTTATGATATTATAATTTTTGTTACTTGCCGAAGTGGTGAAATTGGCAGACGCAACGGACTCAAAATCCGTCGCTGGTAACAGCGTGCGGGTTCAAGTCCCGCCTTCGGCACCAGATATATCAACTGTTAAGAGCACTCTGGAACTTGTTTCCAGAGTGCTCTTTTTAGGTATTTGCTAACATTTTGCTAACATACGAATTAAACTTTTTTAATACTTTATACTCTGCTGCTTTATAGTATTCAAAATAGTAGCAGCCTTCATATTGATGTACCCAACCCACGACCTCTGGATTCATTGAAATTCGTTTTACCATTTTTTACATCATCTTATAATCATTTATATATCTACACTTAAGTTATTGCTTGTCCATCTTATTTCCTCATGATATTATACTTTTTTCTTTAGGTTGTGTTACGGTTGTGTTACAGAGTAAAAATAACAACACTATTTTTGATAAAAAACATTGGAGTCTTTTAACGTTAATCATATAGTTAAATTCAATAAAATGACCTTTCCCCAATAAAATAGACATCTTAAACTCGTAATATCTCTTTATTTCGTAGATTATCATAATCTTTTAATTTTTATGCTGCTTTTGATTTTTTATTTGAATTGTTATAATATTTTTCAGGCGTTACATAACCATTAGAAGCATGTATTCTTTGCCTATTATAAAATATCTCAACATATTCAAATACAGCAGCACGAGCTTCTTCACGTGTTTTAAAGTGATTTCCATAAAGCCATTCACATTTCATTTTACCCCAGAATGATTCCATAGGAGCATTATCCCAGCAGTTACCTTTACGAGACATGCATATAAATCCATACTTATTTATTAAATTTTGGTAATCATTTGAGCAATATTGTGACCCTCTGTCCGAATGTAGAATAACACCAGTTGGTCTT
>NZ_JAGGLM010000010.1 GCF_017874415.1 Clostridium algifaecis | reverse complement strand
TAACACTCCTTCCCATTCCGAACAGGCAGGTTAAGCTTCATTGTGCCGAAAGTACTGCAGGGGTGGCCCTGTGGAAGGTTAGGTAATCGCCAGGTAAAAAAATGTTCCGTGGTAGCTCAATGGTTGAGCATTCGGCTGTTAACCGAAGGGTTGGAGGTTCGAGCCCTCTCCACGGAGCCATTTTATTTTTTGAATATTAATTGAATATCAAATAGAGTATATTAAGCAAATCAGGTTATTCTTGATTTGCTTTATTTTTGTTAATATAAAATGTAGCATAGATTAGAAAAGTAAAGCAATAATGATGTATATTTATATACAACTTGAAAAATGCTATATTTTGAGAAATATAAAAGTTGATAAAATAACTTTATAATAATATCATTTAATTAAAGTCAAAGAAGGTCAAAAATGATATTGCTAAAATCAAGAAGGTGATATGGTGGCAAGATTATCTGATGTAATAGAAGAATTTATCAAAAGTATGCTGGAAAGCAGTGATGAGCTTAAATTGCAAATTGGAAGAAATGAATTAGCTAATCATTTTAGTTGTGCTCCTTCTCAAATAAATTATGTTTTAACAACTAGATTTACTGTAGATAAAGGATATTATATAGAAAGTAAAAGAGGCGGTGGCGGATGTATAATTATAAGTAGGATATCTTGTAGTTGTAACAAGAATTTACTTGACATTATAATTGAAAAAATAGGGGATAGTATAACCTATAATTCTGCTGTCCAAATTATAGATGGATTATTTGAAGCAGACATTATATCAGATAGAGAAGTTGATATATTGAAGGCAGTGATTAATGATAGAAATTTTACTGAGTTTGTAGATAACAGAAATAAGGTTAGGGCCAATATATTTAAATCTGCTATAATTGTAATATTTAATGAAAATTAGTAAAATATATTCATATGGTTAAAATATGTTTAATATAGAACTGTGGGGTGATAACATGCTGTGTGATATATGTAAAAAAAATGAAGCTACTGTACACATAACTAAGATAGTAAATGGAGCTAAACAGGATATTAATTTATGTGAAAAATGTGCAATGGAACATGGTGAACTGAGTTTTGTGCCTCAGATAGATTTTGTATCACCATTTAGTTTTCAAAATATATTGAGTGGAATAATGAATTACATGAATAATACAAGTACAACTCAGGATGATTTTGATATAACCTGCAAAAATTGTGGTACTTCATATAGAGAATTCAAAAAAACAGGACTTGTAGGTTGCAGCGAATGTTATGATAACTTTTCAAGTATATTGCAGCCAATAATTAAAAGAGTTCAGGCAAATTTAGAACATACAGGGAAAATACCGAAAAGGGCTGGAAAGAATATTATAGAAAGAAGAAATCTTTTAAAGTTAAAACAAGATCTTCAAAAGGCTATAACTCTTGAAGAGTATGAAAAAGCTGCTGAGATAAGGGATAAAATCAAAAATTTACAAAATAATTCTGATAACAAGGAGGAAGGGGAATGAAGAATTGGATAACAACATCTGAAACGGATAATGAAGATTTGGTTATAAGCAGTAGAATAAGGCTTGCAAGAAATTTATCTAAAGTTCCTTTTCCTCATAAACTAGATCAAGAAAAAGGAAAAAAAGTAATAAAACTTATAGAAGATGCTTTCTATACATCAGATACTATTAGGGAAGAATTTAAAACAAATTATTTATGGGAAAAAAGTGAAAATGATAGAAAAATGTTTTTAGAAAAACACATGATAAGTAAAAATTTGCTAGAGAACAGTAATAAGTCTGCATTTATAATTAATAAATGTGAAACAATAAGTATAATGTTAAATGAAGAAGATCATGTAAGAATTCAGTGTATAACAGCTGGCTTAAATTTAGAAGAGGTATATGATGTAAGTGATAGAATAGATAATATTTTAGAAAAAAATTTAAGTTATGCTTTTGATGAAAAACTGGGTTATTTGACTGCCTGTCCAACAAATTTAGGAACAGGGCTTAGAGCATCAGTTATGTTACATCTTCCAGCTATATCGTTAAGCAATCAAATAAGTGGACTTTTGAATGCACTTGGCCAGGTTGGAATGACAATTAGAGGATTATATGGTGAAGGATCAAAAGCTATTGGTAATGTTTATCAGATTTCAAATCAGGTGACTTTAGGACGCAGTGAAGAAGAAATAATGAGCAATTTAAAAGCTCTTGTCAGTCAAATAATAAATGAAGAGAAACTAGTAAGAGATAAACTTA
Organism: Clostridium algifaecis; assembly: GCF_017874415.1. GTDB lineage: Bacteria > Bacillota > Clostridia > Clostridiales > Clostridiaceae > Clostridium_B > Clostridium_B algifaecis. The sequence continues at coordinate 83,581 of NZ_JAGGLM010000010.1, read as the reverse complement.
TGAAGAATTCAAAATATGAATTGGAAGATAAAATATACAGGTCTCTTGGAACTTTAAGATCTGCTGTACTTTTAAATTCAGATGAGTGTTTAAAACTTTTATCGTATGTAAGATTAGGCGTCGAAATGGGAATAATTAAGGATGTAAGTAAGGCTGCATTAAATAGCCTTTTGGTAGAAATACAACCTGCTAACATACAAAATAATTATGAAAAAACTTTATCAAGTAGAGAAAGAAATTATAATAGAGCAAAACTTGTAAGAAATAAATTAACTGAAACGACAGTTAAATAAAAGGAAGGTGAGTTATCATGATGTTTGGAAGATTTACAGATAGAGCACAGAAGGTTATTATATATGCACAAGAGGAAGCTCAATCACTTAAACACAGCTATGTAGGTACTGAACACATTTTGCTTGGAATGTTAAGAGAAGATGGAATAGCAAAAAATCTATTAAATGAGATGAATATTACTACTGAGAATGTTAGAGCACTTGTAGAAGAGTATGAGGGAAAAGGAGAAATAGAATTATATAATAATGAAATACCACTTACTCCGAGAACTAAAAGATTATTGGAGCTAAGTCTGTTTGAAGCCAGAAATTTAAATCATAATTATATAAGTCCGGAGCATATACTTTTAGCACTTATAAGAGAAGCAGAAGGTGTTGCATTTACTATTTTAAATAATTTAGGTGCCGACTTTAATAAATTAAAGAAGCAACTTGTAAGTTCATTATCTGGAGAGCAATCTCCCAATAATAATACTTCAAAAGAAGGGCGTGGAGAACCAACTCCTACCTTGGATAAATATGGGCGCGATTTAACTAATATGGCAATAGAGGGTAAATTAGATCCAGTAATAGGAAGAGAAAAAGAAACTCAAAGGGTACTTGAAATACTTAGCAGAAGAACGAAAAATAATCCATGTCTAATAGGAGATCCAGGGGTTGGTAAAACTGCCATTGCAGAAGGACTTGCTCAAAAAATAGTATCTTCTAATATACCGGAGCTTTTAAGAGGAAAAAGAGTAGTAACGCTTGATCTTTCTTCTATGATTGCAGGTTCAAAGTATAGAGGTGAATTTGAAGAAAGACTTAAAAAAGTAATGGAGGAAATAAGAAAATCAGGAAATGTAATATTATTTATAGATGAAATTCATACTATAATAGGAGCAGGTGCTGCTGAAGGTGCAATAGATGCATCCAATATATTAAAACCAGCTTTGGCAAGAGGAGAAATACAGTGTATTGGAGCTACAACTATAGATGAGTACAGAAAATATATTGAAAAGGATGCTGCACTTGAAAGAAGATTTCAACCTATAACAGTAGGAGAGCCTACAAAGGAAGAAGCAGTTCTAATATTGAAGGGACTTAGAGACAAGTATGAAGCTCATCATAGAGTAAAAATAACAGATGAAGCAATAGAGGCAGCTGTAAATATGTCTGATAGATATATTACTGATAGATATTTACCAGATAAAGCAATAGATCTTATTGATGAAGCATGTGCTAAACTTAGAATTCAGAATTTGATTGCACCTCCAGATCTTAAAAAAATGGAAAGTGAAGTTGAAAAAATAACAAAGGAAAAAGAGGATTCTATAAGAGTTCAAGATTTTGAAAAAGCGGCTAAATTAAGAGACAAAGAAAAAGATTTAAAGGATAAACTTCAAGGAATGAAAACAAACTGGAAAACTGAAAAAGAAGTATCCAATTTAAAAGTTAAAGAAGATTATATTGCAGCTGTGGTATCACAGTGGACTAATATACCAGTTCAAAAATTAACGGAAAAGGAATCAGAAAAACTTCTTAAACTTGAAGATATTCTCCATAAAAGAGTAATAGGTCAGGATGAGGCAGTAAAATCTATAGCTAGAGCTGTAAGAAGGGCGAGAGTTGGGTTAAAAGATCCAAAAAGACCTATAGGTTCATTTATTTTTCTAGGTCCTACAGGTGTAGGAAAAACAGAACTTTCAAAATCTCTGGCAGAAGCTATGTTCGGTGATGAAAATAATATGATAAGAATTGATATGTCTGAATATATGGAAAAGCATACGGTATCAAAGCTAATTGGTTCACCTCCAGGATATGTAGGCTATGACGAGGGAGGACAGCTCAGCGAAAAAGTAAGAAGACATCCTTATTCTGTAGTTTTATTTGATGAGATAGAAAAGGCACATCCGGAAATATTTAATATACTTCTTCAGATACTTGAAGATGGCAGATTAACTGATGGTAAAGGCAAAACTGTTAATTTTAAAAATACTATAATAATAATGACATCTAATGTTGGTGCATCTACTATTAAGAAACAAAAATCTTTGGGATTTGCACCTGAAGATAAATATAAAAATGAAAATGAATATGAAAAAATGAAGGAAAATATAATGGATGAACTTAGGAATTCATTTAAACCTGAATTTTTAAATCGAATTGATGATATTATAGTATTTAGGAAACTGGAGAAAGAGGATTTGAGTAAGATAGTAAAAATTATGCTTAATGAACTTTCATCTAGATTAAAAAGTAAAAATATTGAGATCAGTTTTACAGAAGAATCACAGGAACTCTTGACTAAAGAAGGTTTTGATATAGAATATGGTGCTAGACCACTTAGAAGAGCTATTACCAAAATAGTCGAAGATAAACTTTCGGAGGAAATGCTCAAGGGAAATATAAAAAGAGGAGATAAAGTAGAAGTAATTGTAAATGATGGAAAATTAGAATTTAACAAAGTGAACCAGTAAGTACTGCCCTGTACTTTTACTAGTACGGGGTGTATCCTCACTTATTGCCAAAAAATTGGCTTTATGCTTTACAATATATAATAGTGATTATACAAGGAGGATAGCAAATTGGCAAAAGTTAAGACAATTTTTGTATGTCAAAACTGTGGATATGAATCTCTGAAATGGTTGGGAAAATGCCCTAGTTGTAATGAATGGAATACTATGGTCGAAGAGACCAAAATAATGGACAGAAAAAGTCAGTCGAAGTCTATTCTTCAAAGTAATAGTGTTAGTGAATTAAAAAGTATTAATGATATAAAATCTGGAGAATATGCAAGATTTGATACTGGAATAAATGAATTAAACAGAGTTCTTGGTGGTGGAATTGTAAAGGGATCACTTACACTTATATCTGGTGCTCCAGGGATAGGTAAATCAACTATCCTTCTTCAAACAGCTAATAATATTGCTTCAAAATATGGAAAAGTGATCTATGTCTCTGGAGAGGAGTCAGGAGAGCAAATAAAAATGAGAGGTGATAGACTGGGGGCACTTTCAGACAATCTTTACATACTTTCTGAAACAAATTTGGATACTATAGAAAATCACATACAAAATAATAATCCTATTTTTGTTATAATAGATTCAATACAAACTTTATTTAAAGATACAATTAGTTCGGCACCTGGAAGTGTATCTCAAGTTAGAGAAAGTTCTAACGATATTATGCGTATAGGAAAAACGAAGAATATATCTTTTTTTATAGTAGCACATATAACCAAACAGGGAGAATTAGCAGGGCCTAGGGTACTTGAACATATGGTAGATACTGTGTTATCATTTGAAGGAGAAAGAACACAGGAATTTAGAATACTTAGGACAGTGAAAAATAGATTTGGGACTACAAGTGAAATTGGAGTTTTTGAAATGAGAGAAAAGGGATTAAAGGAAATATCAAATCCATCTCAAGTATTTTTGGAAGAAACCAATTTTCAGAAAGAAGGCTCTGTAGTTATAGGAGTTATGGAAGGAACAAGACCTATACTTATAGAAATACAGGCACTTGTGAGTGATACGAAAGCTGTAATGCCAAGGAGAACAGCTGTTGGAGTAGATAATTCAAGATTAAGCCTTATTCTTGCGGTACTGGAAAAAAAGCTGAGAATTAGATTCTATAACTGTGATGTATATGTAAATGTTGTAGGTGGGCTTGAAATTGAAGGTACTTTTGGGGATTTAGGTCTGGCACTTGCTCTTATATCAAGTGTTAAATCTACCGAAGTAAAGCTAAAAAATTTTCTGGCTGTAGGAGAAATTGGTCTTACAGGAGAGGTACGTCCAGTTGCATTTTGTGATAGAATTGTAAATGAGGCAAAAAAAATGGGCTTTAGCAATATATTGATACCTAATAGAAATAGGGAAAAAATAAAAGATAAAGATGTAAATATTATAGGAGTATCTTCTCTTAAAGAAGCATTAAATAAAGTATTTTGATTTAAGGTGATTATTTTGAGGATAGAAAAAAACAAAGAATTAAAAAGTATACTTAAGCTTTTAGCACCGGGAACTCAACTTAGAGATGGACTTGAAAATATACTGAGGGCAAAAACAGGAGGACTTTTATTACTTGGAGATAGTGAGCAGATATTAAAGGTTGTAGATGGCGGCTTTACTATAAATGCTGATTATAGTTCTTCATATGTTTATGAATTGGCAAAAATGGATGGAGCCATAGTTCTTAGCAGTGACTTGAAAAAAATATTGTGTGCAAATGCGCAGCTTATTCCAGATTCAAGTATTTCTACTTTTGAAACTGGAACCAGGCATAGAACGGCAGATAGGGTATCTAAACAAACGGGAGCTATAGTAATTGCTATTTCACAGAGAAGAAATATAATAACTGTATATAAAGGCTATATAAAATATGTACTTAGAGAAAGTAGTGTAATACTTGCTAGGGCAAATCAAGCATTACAGACTTTAGAAAAATATGTTTCTGTTTTAGAAAGAGTAGTAAATAATCTAAATATACTGGAATTTGAAGATATGGTTACACTTTTTGATGTTATGACGGCTATTCAAAGGACAGAGATGGTAATGAGAATAGTATCCGAAATTCAAATATACATATGTGAACTTGGAAATGAAGGAAGACTTATATCAATGCAGTTGAATGAGCTTATAAAAAATATTGAGCAAGATGGAATATGGATGATACGGGATTATTGTCAGAAGGATATTAGCTATGATGAAATTTACAAGCAAATACAAAGTATGACTTCAGATGAAATTTTAAATTTAGAATGTATTTCAAAAATTTTGGGATATGTTGGTGTACCACTTGTTGACACTCTGATATCTCCAAGAGGCTACAGGATACTAAATAAAATTCCAAGGATACCAACCAATGTAATAGAGAATCTGGTGAAAAACTTTAGAGAATTAAAAGGTGTTATGGAAGCTTCGTATGAAGAGCTAGATAATGTAGAAGGAATTGGAGAGGCTAGAGCTAGGGCAATAAAGAATGGACTTAGGAGACTAAGGGAACAAATACTTGTAGATGATAATTTTAGCACAAAATAATGAATGAATTCACTATTTTGTGCTGAACTTTATCTACATGAATATTTACCTAATGTATTCATTTTATTATATTCTTTTAACAATATATCATATAAATTTAAATTTAATACATTGCATAAGGATGTCAAGTAAAAGAAATTATTTCCTATTTCATCCTCGATAATTTCTCTACAGTTATCACATAAATCTCCATTTATATGAGTTTTTAGACAATTTTTTAAGTCGGATATATCTAAATCATCTTTATCAGATGGCATGTGCTGTTTTTTGGCAGAAATTTCTATACATCCACAATTTGTAACTGATTTTGCTATGGCTCTATTTATTCTTCCATTCGATTCTTCAAGCTTAGTTATTATATCTAAAATGCTTTTATGCCTTAATAGTGAATCATTTACTGCATTTTGAAAATCATCAAAAATTAAATCTTTCATTAAGTTCAACTCCTTATTTTTAGATTAACGTATCATCTATTAGCTTAATTATAATTTTTTTTAGATAATTTTGTCAATGAACTATAAAGTGTATTTCGTATTTGTTAATAGATATATAATAAATCAATATCGAAATTATTAACAGGGGGAAATTTATTTGTATTTACAATTAAAGTTTCGTTGAAATAAGAAATTTTAATGAATAATTTATTAAATGAATCAAGTTTTATTGAAAAAAATATGATGTTAATATATAGTAGATATTAAATAGAAATAAATTTTTAATAATTATAAGGAGGTGAAGTCTATTGTTAAAAAAAATATTAAGAGGACTTTTTACAATAATAGGCTTAATACTTGGATATCTTTTAGGAGACAAAATAAGCAACAGTCATTATTTTAAGGAATTAGGTTACTTCAATGGTCCAATAGGAACAATATTATTTTTGATTATAATGACTGTAATTTTTGGAATCATATTATTTTTAATATCACCATGGATTAATTTATTTATAATGAAAAGTATGGACTATATAGAAAAAAGCTTACAGAGATTTCCAGCTACAGAGATGTTGATAGGAGTTTTAGGGGCATTGTTAGGTTTACTTATATCTGCATTATTTGTAAATCTTCTTGCAAGGATACCTGTTGTGGGTACATTGCTTGCGGTAGTAGTAGCTATTATAATGGCCGCATTAGGTGGAAATTTAGCTATAAAGAAAAAAGAAGAATTGATAAGTTTGTTTAGCAACATATCTGTTAGAAAACCTCAAAGCAACAAGGTAAGAAAAGTAAAAAATGAACAGAAGAATTTTCCTAAAGTTTTAGATACATCTGTTATAATTGATGGAAGAATATTTGATATATGTCAAACGGGTTTTGTAGAAGGACCTCTTGTAATACCTAATTTTGTATTAGCTGAACTTAGGCATATAGCGGATTCATCCGATGGATTAAAAAGAACCAGAGGGAGAAGAGGATTGGATGTATTAAATAAAATACAAAAAGAATTAAATATAGAAGTTAAAATATATGAAAAAGATTTTCCTAATATTAAAGAAGTTGACAGTAAACTTTTAAAACTTTCTCAGGTGTTAAATGGTAAAGTTGTAACTAATGATTACAATTTAAATAAAGTTGCGGAATTTCAAGGGGTACCTGTACTTAACATAAATGAACTTGCAAATGCAGTTAAACCTGTAGTACTTCCTGGAGAGGAAATGAAAGTTCAAATAATTAAGGATGGTAAAGAGTCAGGTCAGGGCATAGCTTATCTTGATGATGGAACTATGATTGTTGTAGAAGGTGGAAGAAAATATATAGGAGATGTAAAAACTGTAGTTGTAACATCTGTATTGCAAACTGCAGCAGGCAGAATGATATTTGCTAAAGAAAAAGAGGAGCTTTAACATGGAAGGGAACTATGCTATTATTGTAGCGGCTGGAAAAGGAAGACGTATGAAATGTAAAATAAACAAGCAATTTATAGATATAAACTATAAACCTATGCTTTATTATTCTGTTAATGCGTTTTGTAAGCACGAATTAATTGATGGGGTTGTCATTGTTTGTTCAAAAAATGAAATTCAATATTGTAAAACTGAGGTAGTTAAAAAATATAAGTTTACAAAAGTTATTGATATAGTTGAAGGTGGAGATGAACGTCAAAACTCCGTTCTAAATGGACTAAACGCATTAAAAAATTATAATTGCAATATAGTTTTAATTCATGATGGAGCAAGGCCTTTTGTTACACACGAAATAATAAGTGATGGAATAAAATATTCTAAAATTTATGGAGCTTGTACTTGTGGCGTGAGCGTTAAAGACACTATAAAGATTAAAGATAAAAAAGGATTTTCATTTCAAACATTAGATAGAGAAAAGCTTTTTTTAGTACAGACACCTCAATGCTTTAATTATAAACTTATTACAAATTGCCACAAGAAGCTTTTACAGGAGGATGTAAAAGTTACAGATGATACTACAGTAGTTGAACATTATGATAATAAAGTATACTTATATGATGGAAGTTACAATAATATAAAAATAACTACGCCGGAAGATCTAGATACTGCGAATATGATAATAAAATCCCTTGCCAGGTAATGGTAAGGGATTTGCAATTTAAATAAAAACTTAACAAACCTTATATAACTTACAATAATATGATAAAATAATTAGTATTGTATATAAAAATAAATATATTATTAGATAAATGAATATTATTAGATTAAAATTCAAAAAAATGCTGAAATTAAACTGGGAGGGAAATGTTAGTGAAAATTTATAATACCATGTCAAGAAAGAAAGAGGAATTTATACCTTTAGTTCAGGGAGAAGTCAGTATGTATGTATGTGGACCTACAGTGTATAATTTTTTTCACATAGGTAATGCAAGAACCTTTGTAGTATTTGACACGGTAAGAAGATATCTTGAATATAGAGGATATAAGGTTAAATTTATTCAGAACTTTACAGATATTGATGATAAAATGATTAAAAGAGCTAATGAAGAGGTTATTACAGTAGAAGAGCTTGGAAATAGGTTTATAGGAGAATATTATAAGGATGCGGATGATTTAAATATTGAAAGAGCTACAGTTAATCCAAGGGCAACTGAATATATTGAACAAATAATTTCATTTGTACAGGATTTGATAGATAGGGATTATGCATATGAAGTAGATGGAGATGTATATTTTAGTACAAAAAAATTTAAAGGATACGGAAAATTGTCTGGACAGAATATCGAGGAACTTCAAGCTGGAGCTAGAATAGATATAGACGAAAGAAAAAAAGATCCTATGGATTTTGCTGTATGGAAAAGCCAGAAACCTGGAGAACCTGCATGGAAGAGTCCATGGGGAATGGGAAGACCGGGATGGCATATAGAATGTTCATGTATGGCTTATAACTTACTTGGAGATACTATAGATATTCATGCAGGTGGTTCTGACTTGGAATTTCCACATCATGAAAATGAAATAGCACAAAGTGAAAGCAGGACTGGAAAAACTTTTGCAAGATACTGGATGCATTCGGCATTTGTTAATGTTAATAATCAAAAAATGTCGAAATCCCTCAATAATTTTTTTACTGTAAGGGAAGTACTTCAAAAATATGATCCAGATGTAATTAGGATGTTTATGTTATCAGGGCACTATAGAACTCAGATAAATTTTAGTATTGAATTATTGGATTCTACAAAAGCAGCAATGGATAGGCTTAATAATTCTATATTAAATTTAGAAAGCTTTTTGGATAGAGCAGTTACTGAGAGCATAGATGAAAGTGAAAAGAATTATATAAATAATCTAAATGAATACAAAGTTAAGTATATACAAAAGATGGATGATGATTTTAATACAGCGGATGCTATAGCTGTTATATTTGACTTGATAAAGGACATTAATATAAATGTAAATAACAAGTCATCAAAGGAACTTATAAATTATTGTCTTAGTCTTATAAAAGAGCTTGGAGGACCGCTTGGAATTTTACAACATTCTAAGAGAGAAAATATTGAAGATGATATACAAAAGTTAATAGAAAAAAGACAGCAGGCGAGGAAGGACAAAAACTGGAAGCTAGCGGATGAAATAAGGGATATGCTAAAAAAAGATAAAATAGTCCTTGAAGATACTGCTCAGGGAGTGAGATGGAAGAGGATATAGATGGAGGATTGTTTATTTAAAGGAGAATTTACGGAAAAAGATGTAAGAAATCTTAATCCACTTGTACTTGCATTTATTGGCGATGCAGTATATGAGGTTTTTGTTAGAACTTACCTTGTAGATAAAAATAGAGATATGGTAGTACATAAGCTTCATGTAAAAGCTATTAAATTTGTAAAAGCTCATTCTCAAAGTGAAATTGTAAAAGAGCTTTTTAGTAAACTTTCTGAAGATGAATTATATTTTTTCAAACGCGGTAGAAACGCAAAATCCGGGACAGTTCCTAAAAATGCAGATGTCCAGGATTATAGATTTGCTACAGGATTTGAAACATTGATAGGATATTTGTATTTAACTAAGAAATGTGATAGATTGGATTATTTGCTGAAGATTATAGTAGATATTAAAGAAAATAAAAATCTTTAATTTAATTTTTTCTTGTGTAGGGAGCTGAAATTATATAATATGACAAATGGATATGGTAATTATTTTGAAAAGAAAAATAGGTCAAAAAATGAATGTAACTCTGAAAATAAATTTAGAGAAGATATAGTTGAGGGAAGAAATGCTGTTATTGAAGCATTAAAATCAGGAAAGACGGTTGAACAAATTCTTGTGTCAAATGGGGATATTACAGGATCAATAAATGTAGTGCTGGCTCTTGCAAAAGAAAAAAGAATTGTAGTAAAAAAAGTAGATAGAAAAAAACTTGACAGTATGTCATCTACAGAAGCACATCAGGGAGTTATTGCTAAAGTAACGCCTTATAAATATTGTGAATTAGAGGATATATTGGATTATTCCAAACAAAAAAATGAAAAACCATTTATTTTGATACTTGATGAAATAGAAGATCCACATAATTTGGGATCTATAATAAGGACAGCAGAGGTATGTGGTGTACATGGAATAATTATTCCTAAGAGAAGGAATGTTGGAATAACACCTATAGTATATAAAACTTCTGCAGGAGCTGTAGAACATATGAAAATATGTAAAGTAGCAAATATAAATTCTTCTATTGATAAATTAAAAAAGCATGGAATATGGATTTATGGTGCTGATATGCATGGTGAAAATTACTGCTATGATACTGATTTTAGTGGAAATATAGCAGTTATAATAGGGAATGAAGGTAAAGGAATTTCAAAGTTAACCAGGGAGAAATGTGATATATTAGTAAAGATACCTATGGTTGGAACAATAACATCGTTAAATGCGTCAGTAGCGGGGGGAATAATAATGTATGAAATTTTAAGACAAAAATTAAAAGGAAATAAAAATTGAGAAATATTTTTGTAGATGGGTATAATGTAATAAATAGCTGGCCTAATTTGAAAAAAACTAAAAATTATAGTTTTGAAGCTGCTAGACAGCAGCTTGTGGAGATATTAGTAAACTATGCTGCTTTTAAAGGATATAGGGTATTTATAGTTTTTGATGCTCAGCTTGTTTTAGGAAGTTTAGAAAAAGATGAAAAAGCTAGTAATAATGTTAACGTAATATTCACAAAAGAGGGAGAAACGGCGGATGCATATATAGAAAGAACTGTAAATAATATAGGCAGAAAGAATGAAGTATTTGTTGTAACTTCAGATAAATTGGAACAGCAGCTTGTTTTTCAGAGGGGGGCGGTTAGAATGCCTTCTATGGAATTTTATAATGAAGTTAAATCTATAAAAAATAGTATAAGTGTTAAAATTACAGAAAAATATTCTGATAAAAAACATACATTAGAAGACAGAATAAATAAGAATATATTAGATAAACTTGAAAAAATTAGAAGAAATAACTAAAATCTATTGACTATAAAATTACTTGTAATGTATAATCATGGTAGGAATTATATTTAAATGGCAGTATAATTTACAATAGCCAATTTAAAAAATGTAATAAAACTATTATTTTAATTTTTTATGGTGATTTAAAGGACTGTCTATATTATTTTGGAGGGGATATATTGGATAATAGGGGTTATATTAGTGAAAATATCTTTCCATTTAAAGAAAAATTAGACGAAGAAATAGTTGCTGAAGCTAAAAAAGGGGATACAAAAGCTCAAGAATATTTAATTAGTAAATATCAGAACTTTGTTAAGTCTAAAGCAAAGTCTTATTTTTTAATTGGAGCAGATAAGGAAGATATTTATCAAGAGGGAATGATTGGTTTGTATAAAGCTATAAGAGACTTTAAGGCAGATAAATTGTCATCTTTTAAGGCTTTTGCAAAATTGTGTGTAACAAGACAAATAATAACAGCTATCAAAACTGCTACAAGGCAAAAACATATTCCATTAAATACATATATTTCTTTGAACAAACCTATATATGATGAGGAGTCAGATAGAACTTTACTTGATGTTTTGTCTGAGGCAAAAGTAGCAGATCCAGAAGAACTTATAATAAGCAGAGAGGAGCTTAATCATATACAAGGTGAGATAAGTGAGGTGCTTTCAAACTTAGAGATGGAAGTTCTAATGTCATATTTGGATGGTAAATCTTATCAAGAAATTGCATGTGATTTAGACAGGCATGCTAAATCTATAGATAATGCACTTCAAAGAGTCAAGAGAAAGCTTGAAAAATGTTTAAGCAACAAATAAATTTATATTGACAAAGAAAAACAGATGTATTAAAATTGATAATCGGTATACAACTTTTGATATGAATTAGTATACCTATTAGCGGGAGTGGTTCAGTGGTAGAACGTCAGCTTCCCAAGCTGAATGTCGCGGGTTCGATCCCCGTCTCCCGCTCCAATTAGTATAATTGCCCATGTAGCTCAGTTGGCAGAGCGTCACCTTGGTAAGGTGGAGGTCACCAGTTCAATCCTGGTCATGGGCTCCAATTTAAATTAGTTAATATATAAATTACAGTACACCAGGATGAGTTTACTTAATTAAAACATTAAAGTAACAAGGAGGAGAAAAGAAATGGCAAAAGAGAAATTTGAAAGAACAAAACCACATGTAAACATAGGAACAATAGGACACGTAGACCACGGTAAGACAACACTTACAGCAGCAATAACAATGGTACTAGCAAAAGAAGGAAAAGCATCAGCAACAAAGTATGATGAAATAGATAAAGCACCAGAGGAAAAAGAGAGAGGAATCACAATAAATACAGCACACGTAGAGTACGAGACAGACAAGAGACATTATGCGCATGTAGACTGTCCGGGACATGCAGATTATGTAAAGAACATGATAACAGGTGCAGCACAGATGGATGGAGCAATCCTTGTAGTAAGTGCAGCAGATGGACCAATGCCACAGACAAGAGAACATATACTACTTGCAAGCAGAGTAGGAGTACAATATATAGTAGTATTTTTGAATAAATCAGACCAGGTAGATGATCCAGAATTACTTGAGCTCGTAGAGATGGAAGTAAGAGAGTTGTTAAGTGAATATGGATTCCCAGGAGACGATGTACCAATAATAGTAGGAAGTGCATTGAAGGTAATAGAGAACCCTGATGATCCAGAAGCAACAAAATGCATACACGAATTAATGGATGCAGTAGATGAATATATACCAACACCAGAGAGACCAACAGACAAACCATTCTTGATGCCAATCGAAGATATCTTTACAATAACAGGAAGAGGAACAGTTGCAACAGGAAGGGTAGAGACAGGAGTACTTAAGATAGGAGACGAACTTGAAATAGTAGGATTAAGTACAGAGAAGAAGAAGACAGTATGTACAGGAGTAGAAATGTTCAGAAAGCTTCTTGATCAGGCAATGGCAGGAGATAATATAGGAGCATTGTTAAGAGGAATACAGAGAGAAGAAGTAGAAAGAGGCCAGGTACTTGCAAAACCAGGTACAGTACACCCACATAGTAAATTTGTAGGTCAGGTATATGTACTTAAGAAGGAAGAAGGAGGAAGACATACTCCATTTTTCAACGGATATAGACCACAGTTCTATTTCAGAACAACAGACGTAACAGGATCAATAGCACTACCAGAAGGAGTAGAAATGGTAATGCCAGGAGACCATATAGACATGAACGTTGAATTGATAACACCAGTTGCAATGCACGAAGGACTTAGATTTGCAATAAGAGAAGGCGGAAGAACAGTTGGTTCAGGTGTTGTTACTAAAATTGTAGAATAATTTCTTTTAAAGTTTAAAGGGACTGGGTTTCTTACATCTGGTCCTTTTGAAAAATATGTAGAAACTATTATAAATATAAGCAATATCCATTGACATGGAAACAGAGCTGTGATAAAGTGTATTAGTAATGCTTGATTTTAGAAAAACTAAACTTATGTACTTTAATGACATAAAAAGAAGAATTAAGGATGTGTTATTGAGTTAACATAATTATTTAGCATATAGGGAGTGTGTTTCCCCCAAGTAAAGGGTATATTTTTAGTTTGAGCGAAATTAAATGAAAAGGCCTTTATAAAACTTTGTTAATAGAGTAATTCACATACATCAACTATATTAGGAGGTGTGATGGCAGTGAGAGTAAAAGTAACATTAGCATGTACAGATTGCAAACAAAGAAATTATAGTACAATCAAAAATAAAAAGAATAATCCAGATAGATTAGAAATGAAAAAATATTGCCCATTTTGCCATAAACATACAGTTCATAAGGAAACAAAATAATCTAGAAATAAGCAATAAAATATTTCAAGGATGTGAATATCATGTCTTCAAGCAATGATGATAAAAAATCCAATAATGATGTGATAAAGGATGGCGGCTTTTTTAATTTTTTTAAAGATTTAATTGCAGAATTCAATAGAATAACATGGGCATCTAAGGCGCATGTAAAAAAAGCATCTATATCTGTTATTGCATTTTGTGCTGTGTATGTTGTTGTTATTGGAATATTGGATTTTGGTTTTAATTTCATAGTTCAAAATATATTGAAATAAAGATAAAAAGGAGGCAAGGGTCGAGCAATATTTCGTCCCTCAGATTATGGCAGATAAAGCTAGATGGTATGTAGTTCATACATATTCTGGTTATGAAAATAAGGTTAAAGCTAACCTTGAAAAAACCATAGAAAATAGAAACCTCTATGATTGGATAGATGATGTTCAAGTTCCTATGGAAGAACAAGTAGAAATTAAGGACGGTAAAAAAAAGATAACCCTTAAAAAAATTTTTCCAGGATATGTTTTGATACACATGGTTATGAGTGATGATTCTTGGTATATAGTCAGGAATACTAGAGGTGTTACGGGTTTTGTCGGACCTGGATCTAAACCTGTTCCGCTTACAGATGAAGAGGTTAAGACTATGGGAATAAGCGAAAAACCTGTAGATGTAGATGTGTCAGTGGGAGAAAATATCAAAGTTAAATCTGGTCCTCTTGAAAATTTCTCAGCTGTTATCCAGGAAATCAATACTGAAAAGAAGAAAATTAAAGCATTAGTTAATATGTTTGGCAGGGAAACTCCTGTTGAACTTGATTTTAATCAAATAGAAAAGCTAGATTAGAAAAGACTAAAAATTAAGTGGAAGAGCAAGATATATGGAACCACGCTATAGGAGGTGTATATTATGGCTAAAAAAGTAGTAGGAATGATAAAACTTCAACTTCCTGCAGGTAAAGCAAGCCCAGCACCACCAGTTGGACCAGCACTTGGACAGCATGGTGTTAATATTATGGGATTTTGTAAAGAATTTAATGCTAAGACTAATAAACAAGCAGGATTGGTAATTCCAGTAGTAATTACTGTATACCAGGATAGATCTTTTAGTTTTATACTAAAAACTCCACCAGCAGCAGTATTACTTAAAAAGGCAGCTGGAATCGAAAGCGGTTCAGGTGTGCCAAATAAGACTAAAGTTGCTAAAGTTACAAAAGCACAAGTTAAAGAAATTGCAGAAACAAAGATGCCAGATTTAAATGCTGCATCAGTTGAAAGTGCTATGAGAATGATAGCAGGAACCGCAAGAAGTATGGGTATAACTGTAGAAGAGTAAGTTATACAGTATAGTGGGAGGCAAAGCCGTTATTACCACAAAGGAGGAATTTAAAATGGGAAAGAATTATGATGATAGTTTAAAACTTATAGATAGAAATGAGTTTTATTCACCAAAAGAAGCTGTGGATATTGTTTTAAAAACAGCAAAAGCTAAATTTGATGAAACTATAGAACTTGCATTAAAACTTGGTGTTGATCCAAGACATGCAGATCAGCAAGTTAGAGGAGCTGTAGTACTTCCTCATGGAACAGGTAAACAGGTTAGAGTGTTGGTATTTGCAAAGGGTGCTAAGGTAGATGAAGCAAAAGCTGCAGGAGCAGATTTTGTTGGATCAGAAGAATATGTTGAAAAAATTCAAAAAGAAAACTGGTTCGATTTTGATGTAGTTGTTGCAACTCCAGATATGATGGGCGTTGTTGGTAGATTAGGTAGAGTTCTTGGACCTAAGGGATTAATGCCAAATCCAAAATCTGGTACAGTTACTTTTGATGTTGCAAAAGCTATCCAGGAAATTAAAGCTGGTAAAGTTGAATATAGAGTAGATAAAACTTCTATTATTCATGTACCAATAGGTAAAAAATCATTTGAATCAGAAAAATTAGTAGAAAACTTTCATGCATTAATGGATGCTGTTGTAAAGGCAAAACCATCAGCAGCTAAAGGTCAATATTTGAAATCTGTAGTATTATCTAGTACTATGGGACCTGGAGTAAAAGTAAATCCGGGTAAGGTTTTAGACTAATATTGATGTGAATTATTAATTTGTGATTGTTTATAAAAAAGTAAATATTCCATAGACAATAGGTGCGAAAGCGTAACGGATAATCCAACCTATCCAGGATTCCAATATAAGAAGAATTGGTCTCTCTTTGTCTATGGAGGGACCTTTAATTATATAATTGCAGGTTAACTGTGAGGAGGTGGATACACAGTGGGAAAAAATAGAGAAGCTAAAGAAACTAAAGTTCAAGAAATAAAAGGAAAAATGGAGAAAGCTCAAGGAATAATATTCTCTAAGTATCAGGGACTAACTGTTGAAGAAGATACAGAACTAAGAAAGAACTTGAGAGAAGCTGGTGTAGAATATAAGGTATATAAAAATAAATTGAGTGCATTAGCTGCAAAACAATTAGGTTACGATGAAGCAGAACAACTTCTTGAAGGACCAATATCAATTGCATTTGGATATGAAGATCCAACTGCTCCAGCAAGAATACTTAATAGTTATTCAAAAGACCATAAGGTTTTAGAATTAAAAGGTGGAATTGTTAGTGGAGAGTTTTTTGACGAAGCTAAAGTTAAACAACTTGCGACAATACCACCAAGAGAAGTTCTTATTGCAAAATTACTTGGAAGCTTCAAAGCTCCATTATCAAATTTTGTATACTTATTAGATGGAATATCAAAAAAGAAAGATTCGCAAGAAGCTTAATTAAGAAAAGAAATTTCGGAGGTGTATATTAAATGAGTAAAGAAGAAATCATTCAAGCTATAAAAGATATGAGCGTTTTAGAATTAAATGAATTAGTAAAAGCATGTGAAGAAGAATTTGGTGTAAGTGCAGCTGCTCCAGTAGCAGTTGCAGGCGGAGCAGCAGGAGCTGGCGAAGCTGCAGAAGAAAAAACTGAATTTGATGTAGTATTAAAAGATGCAGGAGCTCAAAAGATAAAGGTTATAAAAGTAGTTAGAGAAGTAACTGGTTTAGGACTAAAAGATGCTAAAGGATTAGTTGATGGTGCTCCTAAGACATTAAAAGAAGGAGTAAGCAAGGAAGACGCTGAAGCTATGAAAGCTAAATTCGAGGAAGTTGGAGCTACATTAGAATTAAAGTAGACTCAATTCTTAGAATTTATGTAACATAAAAAAAGACACTTTAGTTGTAAAGTGTCTTTTTTTTATAACATTCATGATTTCAAAAAAAACTGTAAAATAGTGTGAATTAAGTTGATAAATTTTTCATACTATGATAAAATAATAAATTGCATTGATTAGTTAAAGATTGATAAAGTAATTGCAATTAATATAACTTGAATTAATTATGAAAAATAGGTTATACTAATTTGATGGTAATGTAATGAATCCATGAACATATATGTGTTTTTGGTTATTTTTAGTTTATGCAAGGGGTGAAAGTCGATGGTACATCCTGTCCAGGTTGGTAAGAGAACTAGAATGAGCTTTTCCAGACTCAAAGAAATAGGTCATATGCCTAATCTAATTGAAGTACAATTAGATTCCTATAATTGGTTTTTAAAAGATGGATTACAAGAAGTGTTTGATGATATCAATCCAATTCAAGATTATACAGCAAATCTTAATTTAGAATTTGTAGGGTATAAGTTAGACATGGATAATATCAAATATTCTGTAGAAGAATGCAAGGAAAGAGACGCTACATACGCAGCGCCTTTAAAGGTTAAAGTAAGATTATTGAATAAGGAAACTGGAGAAGTTAAGGAACAAGAAGTTTTTATGGGAGATTTCCCTCTTATGACGGAGCAAGGAACTTTTATAATTAATGGAGCAGAAAGAGTTATAGTAAGTCAGCTTGTAAGATCGCCAGGAGTATATTATGATATGTCAGTTGATAAAACAGGTAAAAAACTTTTTTCATCAACTGTTATTCCTAATAGGGGGGCTTGGTTGGAGTATGAGACAGATTCAAACGATATAATATATGTAAGAATAGATAAAACTAGAAAATTGCCTATAACTATTTTAGCTAGAGCAATGGGTTATGGTACGGATGCTGAAATTACAGAGTTTTTTGGAGAAGATGAAAGATTAAAGGCTACAATTGAAAAAGATAATACTAAGACAAGAGAAGAAGCATTACTTGAAATTTATAAAAGGTTAAGGCCAGGAGAGCCTCCAACAGTAGATAGCGCTCAATCACTTATTGATTCTTTGTTCTTTGATGCAAAGAGATATGATCTTTCTAGAGTTGGACGATATAAATTCAATAAAAAATTAGCTTTGTATCTTAGAATTATGAATCAAACAGCTGCAGAAGATATAGTAAATCCACAAACAGGAGAAATATTAGTTCAAGCAGACGAAAAGATTACAAGGGATAAAGCTATTGAAATACAGCAATGCGGTTTGAATATAGTAAAGATTCAAGTAGAGGATTCGACTCTAAAAATTATAGGCAACAATTTTGTTAATATACATAATTTTGTTGACTTTAATATAGATGATTTAAATATAAAGGAAAGTGTTTATTATCCTGTACTTAAGCAGATACTGGATAATTACAGTGATGAAGAAAGTATTAAAGATCAAATAAGAAAAAATATACATGAGTTAATTCCAAAGCATATATTGAAGGATGATATATTTGCTACAATTAGTTATGAATTGGGATTATCTTATAATATAGGTTATACAGATGATATAGATCATCTTGGCAATAGAAGACTTAGGTCTGTAGGAGAGTTACTTCAAAACCAGTTTAGAATAGGTCTTTCAAGAATGGAAAGAGTAGTCAAGGAAAGAATGACTATACAGGATCAGGAAGTAATAACACCTCAGGCACTTATAAATATAAGACCGGTAGCAGCAGCTATAAAAGAATTTTTTGGAAGTTCACAGCTTTCACAATTTATGGATCAGACAAATCCACTTTCGGAACTTACACATAAGAGAAGATTATCAGCACTTGGACCTGGTGGACTTTCAAGGGAGAGAGCCGGATTTGAAGTTAGAGATGTTCATAATTCACATTATGGAAGAATGTGTCCTATAGAAACACCAGAAGGACCAAACATAGGTCTTATTAATTCACTTGCAACTTATGCAAAAGTAAATGAATATGGTTTTATTGAAGCACCTTATAGAAAAGTTGATAAAGCTACAGGTGTGGTAACTAATGAAATTGTATATATGACAGCTGATGAAGAAGATCAATATTTGATTGGTCAGGCACATGAACCTCTTGACGAGAATAATAAATTTATTGATACAAAAATTACAGTTAGAGATAAAGGCGAGGTTATTGTAGTACCACGTGAAGATGTTGATTTTATAGATGTTTCACCAAGGCAATTAGTTTCTGTAGCTACAGCTATGATACCTTTCCTCGAAAATGATGATGCCAGCCGTGCACTCATGGGATCTAATATGCAAAGACAGGCAGTTCCACTTTTAAAACCACAAGCACCTATAGTTGGAACTGGAATTGAGTATAAGGCAGCTGTAGACTCTGGAGTATTACCTAAAGCTAGAAATGCAGGTACAGTTGTATATGTAAGTGCTAATGAAGTTAGAATAAAAAGAGATTCTGATGGTGGAATAGATACTTATAGATTAATTAAATTTAAAAGATCTAATCAAAGTACTTGTATAAATCAAAGGCCTATAGTAGATAAAGGTGAAAAAGTAAATAAAGGTACAGTTATTGCTGATGGTCCTTCTACTGATTTGGGAGAGATAGCATTAGGTAAGAATATAAGAATGGGATTTACAACATGGGAAGGCTATAATTACGAGGATGCTATGCTTATATCAGAAGAGCTTGTACGTGAAGATGTGTTTACATCTATTCATATAGAAGAATATGAATCCGAAGCAAGAGATACAAAGCTTGGACCTGAAGAAATTACTAGAGATATACCTAATGTAGGAGAAGATGCACTTAAAGATATAGATGAACGAGGAATAATAAGAATAGGTGCAGAAGTAAGATCAGGTGATATATTAGTTGGAAAAGTAACTCCAAAGGGAGAAACTGAGCTTACAGCAGAAGAAAGACTTTTAAGGGCAATATTTGGAGAAAAAGCAAGAGAAGTTAGGGATACATCGCTTAGAGTATCTCATGGAGAATACGGAATAATTGTGGATGTAAAAGTCTTTACTAGAGAAAATGGAGATGAACTTCCACCAGGAGTAAATAAACTGGTAAGGTGTTATATAGCTCAAAAGAGAAAAATATCCGTAGGAGATAAAATGTCAGGTAGACATGGTAACAAAGGTGTTATTTCAAGAGTATTACCAGAAGAGGATATGCCTTTCTTACCTGATGGAAGACCTCTTCAGATATGTTTGAACCCACTCGGAGTTCCTTCACGTATGAATATAGGTCAGGTACTTGAAGTTCACCTTGGTTGGGCTGCCAGCAAACTTGGATGGCATATAGCTACACCGGTATTTGATGGAGCTAGAGAAGAAGATATTCTTGAATGTCTTAAAAAGGCTGGATATGAGAGCCATGGAAAGACTGTATTATATGATGGAAGAACAGGAGATCCTTTTGATAGACTTGTTACAGTAGGATATATGTATATCCTCAAATTGGACCATTTGGTTGATGATAAAATTCATGCTAGATCGACAGGACCATATTCACTAGTAACTCAGCAGCCACTTGGAGGTAAAGCTCAATTTGGTGGTCAAAGATTTGGAGAGATGGAAGTTTGGGCACTTGAAGCATATGGAGCAGCTCATACTCTTCAAGAAGTACTTACTGTAAAATCTGATGATGTTGTAGGAAGAGTAAAAACTTATGAGGCTATAGTAAAAGGAGAAAACATACCTGAACCAGGTGTGCCAGAATCATTTAAAGTTCTTATAAAGGAACTTCAGGCACTGTGTTTAGATGTAAAAGTATTAAATGATAATCAAGAAGAAATTAAAATAAAAGAATCAGTAGACGACGATACTGAAGATCTTGGTGTTAATATCGAAGGAACTGAAGACTCTGTAGTAGAAAATCAAAAACATGACTTACCGGATACTGAAAATAATAATAATGATGATAATGAATCTAATGATTATGATGAAGAGTTAAATTTAGATGATTTGCAGGGTGACTTAGATATAGATGATTTTAATGATGAACATTAGGAAGGGAGGATGTACCCTTGTTTGAATTAAATAATTTTGATGCATTACAAATAGGCCTGGCTTCTCCAGAAAAAATAAGGGAATGGTCAAGGGGAGAGATAAAAAAACCTGAGACTATAAATTATAGAACCTTAAAACCAGAACGTGATGGATTGTTCTGTGAAAGAATATTTGGACCAACAAAGGATTGGGAATGTCACTGTGGTAAATATAAGAGAATAAGATATAAAGGCATAGTATGTGATAGATGTGGTGTTGAGGTAACCAAAGCAAAAGTAAGACGTGAAAGAATGGGTCATATCGAGCTTGCAGCTCCAGTATCTCATATATGGTATTTCAAAGGGATACCATCTAGAATGGGGCTTATACTTGATATGTCACCAAGATCTCTTGAGAAAGTACTTTATTTTGCTTCTTATGTGGTTTTAAATCCTAAAGAAACACCATTATTAAAAAAGCAGCTTTTAAATGAAAAAGAATATAGAGAAGCTATAGAGAAATATGGTGAAGAAAGTTTTCAAGCCGGAATGGGAGCTGAATCTGTAAAAAAATTATTAGATGAAATAGATTTAAATCAGCTTTCATCGGAATTAAAAGAAGATCTTAAAAATAGTACTGGTCAGAAAAAAGTTAGGATAATAAGAAGACTTGAAGTAGTAGAATCTTTTAGAAAATCTGGAAATCGGCCTGAGTGGATGATAATAGATGTTATACCTGTAATTCCACCAGATTTAAGACCTATGGTTCAACTTGATGGAGGAAGATTTGCTACATCAGATTTAAATGACTTATATAGAAGAGTTATAAACAGAAATAATAGACTTAAAAAACTTTTGGATTTGGGAGCACCTGATATAATAGTTAGAAATGAAAAGAGAATGCTTCAAGAAGCAGTTGATGCTCTTATAGACAATGGAAGACGTGGAAGACCAGTAACTGGTCCTGGAAACAGACCACTAAAATCACTATCAGATATGTTGAAGGGAAAACAAGGTAGATTTAGACAGAACTTGCTTGGAAAACGTGTTGACTATTCCGGACGTTCAGTTATAGTTGTTGGACCTGAATTGAAAATGTATCAGTGCGGACTTCCTAAAGAAATGGCACTTGAATTGTTTAAACCATTCATAATGAAAAAGTTGGTTGAAAATGGTCTGGCTCATAATATTAAAAGTGCAAAAAGAATGGTAGAGAGAGTTCAAACTCAGGTATGGGATGTATTAGAAGAAGTAATATCAGATCATCCAGTACTTTTAAATCGTGCACCTACTCTTCATAGACTTGGAATTCAAGCTTTTCAGCCTGTACTTGTAGAAGGTAAAGCTATAAAATTACATCCACTTGCTTGTACAGCATATAATGCCGATTTTGATGGAGATCAAATGGCAGTCCATGTTCCTCTTTCAGTTGAGGCACAAGCTGAAGCTAGATTTTTAATGCTGGCTGCTCATAATATATTGAAACCATCAGATGGTAAACCTGTAGTTGTGCCTACTCAGGATATGGTACTTGGTTCTTATTATTTGACTATAGATGAAGATGGAGTTAAGGGAGAAGGTAGAATGTTCTCATCACCAGATGAAGTTATAATGGCCTACCAACTTAAACAACTTAACATACATGCTAAAATTAAAGTAAGAATTACAAAAGTTAAAGATGGAAAAACTATTAGCGGAATAATTGAAGCAACTCCAGGAAAACTTATATTTAATGAATCTATACCACAGGATTTAGGATTTATAGATAGAAGTAAACCAGAAAATGAATTTAAACTTGAAATTGATTTTTTAGTTGCTAAAAAGAATTTAGGTAAAATAATAAATAAATGTTATATGAAACATGGAGCTACTAAAACTTCTATAATGATTGATAAAATAAAGGAAAGAGGATATCATTATTCAACTATAAGTGGCATAACAGTTTCAACTTCAGATATGGTTGTTCCAGAAGCTAAGCAAGCTCTTCTAGCAGAAACGGATAAAGTTGTTGATAAAATAGAGAAGATGTATAGAAGAGGCTTTATATCAGAAGACGAAAGATATCAGAGAGTTATAGAAAAATGGACTAAAACTACAGAAGATGTAGCTGATGTACTCATGAATAACTTGGATAGGTTTAATCCAATATTTATGATGGCGGATTCAGGAGCTAGAGGATCTAAAAGTCAAATTAAGCAACTTGCTGGTATGAGGGGACTTATGGCAAATCCATCTGGTAAGATTATAGAACTTCCAATAAGAGCCTCATTCAGAGAAGGTCTTGATGTACTTGAGTACTTTATATCAACTCATGGAGCTAGAAAAGGTAATGCTGATACAGCTCTTAAGACTGCGGACTCTGGATATCTTACAAGAAGACTTGTAGATGTAAGCCAGGACGTTATTGTAAGAGAAGAGGATTGTGGAACTCATGAAGGTTATGAAGTTTCAGAAATAAAAGAAGGAAATGAAGTTATAGAAAGTTTGGCAGAAAGATTAACAGGAAGGTATTCTGCACAGGATATTAAAGATCCTAAAACAGGAGAATTAATTATAGCTAGAGATGAATATATGGATTCTAAAAATGCAGAGAGAATTGAAAACACAGGTATTAAGAAAGTTAAGATAAGATCTGTATTTACATGTAAATCAAAGCATGGTGTATGCTCTAAATGTTATGGTATGAATATGGCTACTGCTAAGAAGATTGAAATAGGTGAATCTGTAGGTATAATAGCTGCTCAAAGTATAGGTGAACCTGGTACCCAGCTTACAATGAGAACATTCCATACAGGAGGAGTTGCAGGTTCAGATATAACTCAAGGTCTTCCAAGAGTAGAAGAATTATTTGAAGCTAGAAAGCCTAAGGGTCTTGCTATAATAAGTGAAGTATCCGGTGTTGTAAGAATGGAAAAGACAAAGAAGAAGAAAAGTATATCTGTAATTGCAGATAGCGGAGAAGAAGTTACTTATGACATACCATTTGGTTCAAGAATTAAAGTGTCAGATGGAGATCAAATAAGTGCTGGAGATGAAATAACAGAAGGATCTGTTAATCCACATGATATTCTTAGAATAAAAGGTGTTCAGGGTGTTAAAAATTATCTCTTGTCTGAAGTACAAAAGGTTTATAGACTTCAGGGTGTTGATATAAATGATAAGCATCTTGAAGTTGTAATAAGACAGATGACAAGAAAAGTAAAGATAGAAGATTCTGGAGATACTGAATTACTTCCTGGTACAATGATAGACATATTTGATTTTGAAGAAGCAAATGAGAGAGTAGAGGCAAATGGAGGCAAAACTGCGCAGGGAAGAGTAGCACTCCTTGGTATAACTAAGGCTGCACTTGCTACGGATTCATTTTTATCTGCTGCTTCGTTCCAGGAAACAACAAGGGTACTTACTGATGCTGCTATAAAAGGTAAGATAGATCCATTACTTGGATTGAAAGAAAATGTAATTATAGGTAAATTGATACCGGCAGGAACTGGTATGATGAGATATAGATCTATAAAAATAAAACCAGAAAATGAATTGAACAAAGATAATGAAGATGAAGTTAATGAAATAGATAATAAAGAAGCTAATTAACATATAATTAATTGACACATCATTGTTAAAATGATAAAATACATCTATGTGTGTGTTTAAGAGGCAAAGATATAGTCCTTTGTCTCTATAGCACTGTGAGGAGGAAATAGGTTTATGATTTACAGACTTAAAGGAAAAAAGGTTGTTGGTGTAAAGCAGACAATTAAAGCAATTAAAAATTGTAGTGCTAAAATTGTATATATTGCTAAAGATGCTGACGATTCATTGATACATTCAGTTGAAGTATTGATTACAGATAATTCCTTAGAGGTTGTATATATAGACACTATGAAGGAGTTAGGTAAGCTGTGTGGAATAGATGTAGGTGCAGCTACAGCTGCATTACTTAAAGAAGATGTTAATTAAATTAGCTTTCAAGACATTTAACATAAATTTTAATTATTTAGACTAATTTAAATCAAAAAGGAGGTGTAAGTATGCCAACAATAAGTCAGTTAGTAAGAAAAGGAAGAAAAACAACAAGTATGAAATCACAGGCACCAGCATTAAAAGAATGTCCACAAAAAAGAGGAGTTTGTACTGTAGTAAAAACTACTACTCCTAAAAAACCAAACTCAGCACTTAGAAAAATTGCCAGAGTTAGATTGGTAAATGGATATGAAGTTACTTCATATATTCCAGGTATAGGACATAACCTTCAGGAACATAGTGTTGTTTTGATAAGGGGTGGAAGAGTAAAAGATCTTCCAGGTGTTAGATACCATATTGTAAGAGGAGCTTTAGATTCAGCAGGAGTAGCTGACAGACTACAATCAAGATCAAAATATGGTGCTAAGAAGCCAAAGCAAAAATAGCTTTGGCGGTTTAATGAAATCAGTGCTATGTATTCAGCATTTATATATATGATAAACTATAGAATAATAAATTTATTTTGCAAGAGTACAAAGCACTTTGCGGTTATTTTTATGTAGCCGAGTACCGATGAACTTAAATCCAAATTGTTAAGGAGGGAAGAAAAGTGGCTAGAAAAGGACATATAGCAAAAAGAGATGTATTACCTGATCCAGTATATAATAGTAAAGTTGTTACAAAATTAATAAATAATGTAATGGAAGATGGTAAAAAGGGAGTAGCTCAAAAAATATGTTATGATGCTTTCAAAATGATCCAGGAAAAAACAAATAAAGAGGCAATGGAAGTATTTGAAGAAGCTATGAATAACATAATGCCATTACTTGAAGTAAAAGCTAGAAGAATTGGTGGTGCTACTTACCAGGTGCCAATAGAAGTTAGACCAGAAAGAAGACAGACATTAGGAATTAGATGGCTTCTTATTGCATCAAGAAAAAGAAATGAAAAATATATGAGAGAAAGACTTGCTTCAGAATTAATGGATGCAGCTAATAATACAGGTGCAGCTGTTAAGAAGAGAGAAGAAATGCATAAAATGGCTGAAGCTAATAAGGCTTTTGCACATTATAGGTATTAATATTCAAAACTGTTTTGGTAGCTTTGCTAAAACAGTTTTGTCAAATTAAATTTTACACTTGCAGGGAGGAAAAACACGTGGGAAGAGAATATCCGCTAGAAAAATTCCGTAATATAGGAATAATGGCACATATAGATGCTGGAAAAACTACCACTACAGAACGTATACTTTTCTATACAGGTAAAACTCATAAGATAGGAGAAGTACACGAAGGTGAAGCCACAATGGATTGGATGGCTCAAGAACAAGAAAGAGGAATAACAATAACTTCAGCTGCTACTTTTTGTAAATGGAAAGGTTATGCAATAAACATAATAGATACACCAGGACACGTGGATTTTACAGTAGAAGTTGAAAGATCATTAAGAGTATTAGATGGTGCTGTTACTGTTTTAGATGCGAAAAGTGGAGTTGAACCACAGACAGAAACTGTATGGAGACAGGCAGACAACTATGGTGTTCCAAGAATGGTTTATGTAAACAAAATGGATTCTGTTGGTGCAGATTTTTATATGTGCATAAATACTTTAAGAGATAGACTTCATTGTAATGCAGTACCTATTCAAATTCCAGTAGGAGCAGAAGGAGAATTTAAAGGTATAATAGACCTTATTAAAAATGAAGCTATAATATATGAAGATGATCTTGGAACTGTTATGGACGAAGTTGCAATTCCAGATGATTTAAAAGATAAAGCCGAAGAATACAGAACTGCTTTAATTGAATCAGTTGCAGAATTAGATGAAGATATAATGGAAAAATATTTAGATGGTGGAGAATTAACTGAGGAAGAAATTATAACTACTATTAGAAAAGGTGTTATTGCAAATGAAATAGTACCAGTTCTATGTGGTTCATCTTATAAAAACAAAGGTGTTCAGCCAATGATAGATGCAGTAGTTAATTTTATGCCATCACCTCTTGATATACCACCTGTAAAAGGAACTAATCCTGATACAGGAGAAGATATTACAAGATCAGCTGATGATAATGAACCATTATCTGCATTAGCATTTAAGATTGCTACAGACCCATTTGTAGGTAAATTAGCATTCACGAGAATTTACTCAGGAATTATGAAAAGTGGTACTTATGTATATAATTCAACAAATGGTAAGAAGGAAAGAATTGCAAGGCTTGTAAAAATGCATTCAAATCATAGACAGGAAGTAGATGAACTTCGTGCGGGTGATTTGGGAGCTATAGTTGGATTGAAAGAAACTACTACAGGTAATACACTTTGTGATGAAGAAGATCCAATAGTACTTGAAAGCATGGAATTCCCTGATCCAGTTATACGTGTAGCAATAGAGCCGAAGACAAAAGCTGCACAGCAAAAGATGGGTATAGCTCTTGCAAAACTTGCAGAAGAAGATCCAACTTTTAAGACTTATACAGATCAGGAAACAAGTCAGACAATTATAGCAGGTATGGGAGAGCTTCATCTTGAAATAATTGTAGATAGACTTCAAAGAGAATTTAAAGTAGAATGTAACGTTGGTCAACCACAAGTTGCATATAAAGAAACTATTAGAAAGACTGTTAAAGCACAGGGTAAATTTATTAGACAGTCTGGTGGACATGGACAATACGGTGATTGTTCAATAGAAATGTCACCTACGGAAGATGGATATACATTTGAAAATGCTATAGTTGGTGGAGCTATTCCAAAGGAATATATAGCACCAATTGATAATGGAATACGTGAAGCTTCAGAAAGTGGTGTAGTTGCAGGATATCCTGTTATAAACTTTAAAGTTAAGTTATATGATGGATCATATCATGATGTAGATTCATCAGAAATGGCATTTAAAGTTGCTGCATCTATGGCATTTAAAAATGCAATGAATAAAGCTGATCCAGTTTTACTTGAACCAGCAATGAAAGTTGAAGTTACAGTACCAGAGGAATATATGGGAGATGTAATGGGAGATATAAATTCAAGAAGAGGAAAGATTGAAGGAATGGATCAAAGATCCGGAGCTGAAATTATAAGAGCTTTTGTACCTCTTTCCGAAATGTTTGGATATGCAACTGTACTTAGGTCAAGAACACAAGGTAGAGGAGTTTATTCAATGACATTTGATCACTATGAAGAAGTTCCAAAGAGCATTCAGGAAAAAATCGCTGGAGAAAGAAATAGCTAATTTAAATACAAAATATATTAGTTAGTTTTTAAGGAGGAGAAAAGAAATGGCAAAAGAGAAATTTGAAAGAACAAAACCACATGTAAACATAGGAACAATAGGACACGTAGACCATGGTAAGACAACACTTACAGCAGCAATAACAATGGTACTAGCAAAAGAAGGAAAAGCATCAGCAACAAAGTATGATGAAATAGATAAAGCACCAGAGGAAAAAGAGAGAGGAATCACAATAAATACAGCACACGTAGAGTACGAGACAGACAAGAGACATTATGCGCATGTAGACTGTCCGGGACATGCAGATTATGTAAAGAACATGATAACAGGTGCAGCACAGATGGATGGAGCAATCCTTGTAGTAAGTGCAGCAGATGGACCAATGCCACAGACAAGAGAACATATACTACTTGCAAGCAGAGTAGGAGTACAATATATAGTAGTATTTTTGAATAAATCAGACCAGGTAGATGATCCAGAATTACTTGAGCTCGTAGAGATGGAAGTAAGAGAGTTGTTAAGTGAATATGGATTCCCAGGAGACGATGTACCAATAATAGTAGGAAGTGCATTGAAGGTAATAGAGAACCCTGATGATCCAGAAGCAACAAAATGCATACACGAATTAATGGATGCAGTAGATGAATATATACCAACACCAGAGAGACCAACAGACAAACCATTCTTGATGCCAATCGAAGATATCTTTACAATAACAGGAAGAGGAACAGTTGCAACAGGAAGGGTAGAGACAGGAGTACTTAAGATAGGAGACGAACTTGAAATAGTAGGATTAAGTACAGAGAAGAAGAAGACAGTATGTACAGGAGTAGAAATGTTCAGAAAGCTTCTTGATCAGGCAATGGCAGGAGATAATATAGGAGCATTGTTAAGAGGAATACAGAGAGAAGAAGTAGAAAGAGGCCAGGTACTTGCAAAACCAGGTACAGTACACCCACATAGTAAATTTGTAGGTCAGGTATATGTACTTAAGAAGGAAGAAGGAGGAAGACATACTCCATTTTTCAACGGATATAGACCACAGTTCTATTTCAGAACAACAGACGTAACAGGATCAATAGCACTACCAGAAGGAGTAGAAATGGTAATGCCAGGAGACCATATAGACATGAACGTTGAATTGATAACACCAGTTGCAATGCACGAAGGACTTAGATTTGCAATAAGAGAAGGCGGAAGAACAGTTGGTTCAGGCGTTGTTACTAAAATTGTAGAATAATTTCTTTTAAAGTTTAAAGCCTGTTACTTTTTAGAATAGGACTTAAATGAATATAATTTGAATTAAAGATAATAAAAGATAAAAATACAAAAGGATAGGAGGACGCTCTTATCCTTTTAAATTATTTTATTTTTCCTTGTAAAATTAAAATATATGTAGTATAATTAAGAAGTTGTAATCTTATAACAGTGATGAGGCAAGAGGTTGCCGGGCTTCCGGGTAATTCTTGACTGAACAATCTAGGTCGCTGAACCAGATGACGGTTGTTCTGTAATGTATAATTCTGTGCAAAAATAAAATGAAACGCCAGGAACAGTTTACAGAATATATCCGCTGTTGTACGTAAGAAGCAGAACGTGCATGAAAAGGAGGGAAATATTATGGCAAAACAAAAAATAAGAATAAGATTAAAGGCTTTTGATCATAACATATTAGATCAGTCTTCAGAAAGAATTGTAGAAA
The DNA here is from genome assembly GCF_017874415.1 of Clostridium algifaecis. Taxonomy (GTDB): domain Bacteria; phylum Bacillota; class Clostridia; order Clostridiales; family Clostridiaceae; genus Clostridium_B; species Clostridium_B algifaecis. Next base: position 53,479 of record NZ_JAGGLM010000010.1, on the reverse strand, counting down.
CAGCTAAGTCTACTGGAGCTAAGGTAGCAGGGCCAGTGCCACTGCCAACAGAGAAAGATGTTGTTACAATACTTAGAGCTCCACATAAATATAAGGACTCAAGAGAACAATTCGAAATAAGAACTCATAAAAGACTTATAGATATTATAAGCCCATCACCAAAAACTGTAGATGCATTAATGAGACTTGATTTACCTGCAGGTGTTGACATCGAAATTAAATTATAATTGTAATAGATAGCAGCTATTACGAACTATTATGATTGCAGTTTGCGATCCGCTAATATGTTGAGGAGGTGTATAGAAATGAAAAAGGCAATACTAGGAAGAAAACTTGGTATGACCCAGATATTTGATGAAAATAGAAAGGTAGTTCCTGTTACAGTTATTGAAGCAGGTCCTTGCGTAGTTACACAAAAGAAAACTATAGAAAAAGATGGATATGAAGCTATACAGGTGGGTTTCGATGATATAAGAGAGAAACTTGTTACAAATCCAGTTAAAGGACACTTTAAAAAAGCAGGAGCTGCATTAAAAAGATTTATTAAAGAATTTAGACTTGAAGATACAAGTTCTTATGAAGTAGGTCAGGAGATAAAAGCTGATGTATTTGAAGCAGGAGAAAGAATTGATGTATCAGGAGTTTCAAAAGGTAAGGGATTTCAAGGAACAATAAGAAGATGGAATGCTCAAAGAGGACCTATGTCCCATGGCTCAAAATTCCACAGAGCAGTTGGTTCAATGGGTGCAGCATCAGACCCATCTAGAACATTTAAAAACATGAAAATGCCAGGACATATGGGTAATGTAAATTCAACAGCATTAAATCTACAAATCGCAAAGGTTATTCCTGAAAAAAATCTTATATTAATAAAAGGTGGAGTACCAGGACCTAATAAAGGATTTGTAGTTATAAGAAATACTATAAAAGCTTAGTAGAAAGGAGGATACAGAATGCCTACAGTAGGATTATTTAATAAAGAAGGAAATAAAGTTGGAGATATGGAATTATCTGATAAAGTATTCGGAGTTGAAGTCAATGAATATGCACTTCATCAGGTAGTTGTAGCATTACTTGCAAATAAAAGACAAGGAAATCAGTCAGCAAAAACAAGATCGGAAGTTTCTGGAGGTGGAATTAAGCCTTGGAGACAAAAGGGAACTGGTAGAGCAAGACAGGGTTCAATAAGAGCACCTCAATGGATTCATGGTGGTATGGTATTTGCAGTAAAACCTAGAAGCTATAGAATATCAGTGCCAAAATCACTAAAAAAAGTAGCTTTTAAATCAGCACTTACAAGTAAAGTTAAAGACGAAGAAATAGTTGTCTTAGAAAACTTAACTTTTGATGCTCCAAAAACAAAAGATATGTTAAGCGTTTTGGATGCATTTAAAGCAAAAAAAACATTAATAGTTACAGCAGAATCAGATCAAAATGTTTATAAGTCAGCAAGAAATATACAGGGAGTATCAGTACTTCCAGCTAACAATTTAAATGTATATGATTTGTTAAAATTTGATAAACTTATAATAACAAAGGATGCTGTATCAAAGATTGAGGAGGTGTATGCATAATGAAATATACAAATTATGATATCATAAGAAGACCAATTGTAACTGAAAAAACAATGTCTTCAATGAGCGATAAAAAATACACCTTTATAGTTGATATACGTGCTACAAAACCAATGATAAAAAAAGCTGTAGAAGATGTATTTGATGTAACTGTAGAAGATATCAAAACAGCAAAATATATAGGAAAAACAAAAAGAGTTGGCGTTCATATAGGAAAAAGACCGGATTACAAGAAAGCTATTGTAAAGCTTACAGAAGATAGTAAAACAATAGAATTCTTTGAAGGTATGCAATAAAATATAGCAGGTATTGGCAATTAGCCAGATAAGCGAAAAGAAGGAGGGAATACCGTAATGGCAGTTAAAGGATTTAAACCAACCACCCCTTCAAGAAGAAGCATGACTGTAAGTACATTTGAAGAAATAACTACAGATGTACCAGAAAAATCACTTCTTAAAGACTTGAAAAGAAGCGGTGGAAGAAACTCAAACGGTAGGATAACAGTTCGTCACGTTGGTGGAGGAGCTAAGAGAAAATATAGAATAATTGATTTTAAAAGAGATAAAGATGGAATACCAGCAAAAGTTGCTACTATAGAATATGATCCAAATAGATCAGCATATATAGCTCTTGTGAACTATGCAGATGGTGAGAAAAGATATATAATAGCTCCAGTTGGATTAAAAGTTGGAGATGTTGTAGTTTCAGGACCAGATTCTGATATAAAAGTTGGAAATTGCCTTCCACTTATAAATATACCAGTAGGTACAGTAATTCATAATGTAGAACTTCAAAAAGGAAAAGGAGCACAGCTCGTAAGATCAGCTGGTGCATCAGCTCAGTTGATGGCAAAAGAAGGGCAATATGCAACTTTAAGATTACCAAGTGGTGAAATGAGATACATAAGAATCGAGTGCAGAGCTACTATTGGAACTGTATCAAATTTAACACATGAAATAGTTAACTTGGGTAAAGCAGGTCGAAAGAGACATTTAGGAGTTAGACCAACAGTAAGAGGATCTGTAATGAATCCTAATGACCATCCACATGGTGGTGGTGAAGGTAAATCACCAGTAGGACACCCAGGACCACTTACTCCTTGGGGTAAACCAGCTTTGGGATATAAAACTAGGAAAAACAAGAAGTATTCAGATAAACTTATTGTTAAAAAGAGAAATACTAAATAGTTTGAAGAGAATATATATTCTCTTCCTTAAATTTATTACTTAATTGTATGAAGGGAGGCCAAAAAATTGAGTAGATCGATTAAAAAGGGTCCTTATGTTCAAGAAGCACTTTTAAATAGAATAAACGAAATGAATAAAAAAGGTGAAAAAAAAGTTATAAAGACTTGGTCAAGAAGTTCAACTATATTTCCACAGATGATAGGGCATACAATAGCAGTACATGATGGAAGAAAACATGTACCTGTATACATATCAGAAGATATGGTAGGTCATAAATTAGGAGAATTTGCATTGACTAGAACATACAGAGGACACGTTCAGAAGAGTGAAAAAACAACTACTGTTGCTAGTCCTGCTAAGGCAAACTAGACAGTTCCGAAGGGAGGTAGAAAAGATGGAAGCTAAGGCTATAGTTAAATATGTAAGAATGTCTTCAAGAAAAGTTGAGTTAGTTCTTAATCTTATAAGAGGAAAGAATGTAAATGAAGCTTTTGCTATATTAAAATATACTCCACGAGATGCAGCTGTGGTAATTAACAAGTTACTTAAATCAGCAGTTGCAAATGCAGAAAACAATCTGGACTTAGATTCTAATGATTTATATGTTTCAGAAGCATATTCATGTCAAGGTCCGACATTAAAGAGATTTCAACCACATGCTCAAGGTAGAGCATTTAGTATAAAAAAGAGAAGCAGTCATATAACTTTAGTAGTTAAAGAAAAGGAAAACTAAAAAAGGAGGGAAAAATATGGGACAGAAAGTACATCCACATGGTCTTAGAGTCGGAGTAATTAAAGAATGGGATGCTAAATGGTATGCAAATAAAAAGAATTTTGCAGATAATTTGGTTGAAGATCATGCTATAAGGGAATTTGTAAAAGACAAGACTAAAATTGCTGGCGTTTCAAAAATACAAATTGAAAGAGCAGCTAAAAGAGTAAAGTTAAATGTATTTACCGCTAAACCGGGTATGATAATAGGAAAAGGCGGTCAGGGAATAGAAGCATTAAAGGCTGAACTTAAGAATTTAATTAAAGAAAAAACTATATTAATAAATATTGTTGAAGTAAAATCAGCAGAATCAGATGCTCAACTTATGTCAGAGAATATAGCTACTCAACTTGAAAAAAGAATTTCATTTAGAAGAGCTATGAAACAAACTATACAGAGGGCAATGAGAGCTGGAATTAAAGGAGTAAAAACTACTTGTTCAGGTAGACTTGGCGGTGCAGAAATAGCAAGAGCCGAATCTTATCATGATGGAACAATTCCACTTCAGACATTGAGAGCTGATATAGATTATGGATTTGCAGAGGCAAATACAACTTATGGAAAAATTGGAGTAAAAGTTTGGGTATATAGAGGAGAAATACTTCCAGCTAGAAAAAAAGTTGAAAGTAAGGAAGAAGCTAACGCATAGGGAAGGAGGAATACAGCATGTTAATGCCTAAGAGAGTTAAGCATCGTAAGGTACAACGTGGTAGAATGAAAGGTAAAGCTACAAGAGGAAATTTTATAGCATATGGAGATTACGCTTTACAAGCTACTGAATGTGCATGGATTAAGAGTAATCAAATAGAAGCAGCCAGAGTAGCTATAAATAGATATATCAAAAGGGGAGGAAAACTTTGGATAAAGATTTTCCCGGATAAGCCTGTTACTGAAAAACCAGCAGAAACTCGTATGGGTTCAGGTAAAGGATCACCAGAATATTGGGTTGCTGTTGTTAAACCAGGTAGAGTTTTGTTTGAGTTATCAGGTGTTAGTGAGGAAATAGCTAGAGAAGCTATGAGACTTGCATCATATAAATTACCTATAAAAACTAAATTTGTAACAAGAAAAGATTTTGAAGAAGTGGGTGGTGAAAGCAATGAAGGCTAAAGAATTGCAAGAATTAAAACAGAATAGCCCTCAAGACTTACAGGCAAAAGTAGTTGATCTTAAATCAGAATTGTTTAATTTAAGATTTCAATTAGCTATAGGCCAATTAGAGAACCCAATGAGGATAAAAGAAGTTAAAAAATCTATAGCTCAAGTTAAGACCATCCTTAGAGAAAATGAACTAGGGACTTTAGAACAGTAGAGTGAAAGGAGGTTGTCCTGTGGAAAGAGCAAATAGAAAAACAATAATAGGAAAAGTTGTTTCTGATAAAATGGATAAGACTATAGTAGTAGCTGTAGAGACAAAAGTACGTCATCCACTATATGGTAAGATAATTAACAGAACTACTAAATTTAAAGCTCATGATGAAAAGAATGAAGCTAAAAATAATGACAAAGTATTATTAATGGAGACCAGACCTTTATCTAAGGATAAGAGATGGAGACTTGTTGAAATAGTGGAAAAAGCTAAATAGTATAAAGTTGAAAGGAGGGTATTTCAATGATTCAACAACAGACATTGTTGAAAGTGGCAGATAATTCCGGCGCTAAGGAAATTATGTGTATTAGAGTATTAGGTGGTTCCAAAAGAAAATGGGGAAACATCGGAGATATAGTAGTTGCCAGCGTTAAAAGTGCAACACCAGGCGGTGTTGTTAAAAAAGGCGAGGTTGTTAAGGCAGTTGTAGTAAGATCTGTAAGAGGTTTAAGGAGAGCAGATGGTTCATACATAAAATTTGATGAAAATGCTGCAGTCTTGATAAAGGATGATAATCAACCAAGAGGGACTCGTATCTTCGGACCAGTTGCAAGAGAGCTAAGAGATAAGGATTTTACAAAAATATTATCATTAGCACCTGAAGTTCTATAAGATAAGGAGGTGTCTATAATGGCAAAGATACATGTAAGAAAGAAAGATACAGTTATGGTTATATCTGGAAAAGATAAAGGAAAGACCGGAGAAGTATTATCAGTAAACCCAAAGGCTGGTAAAATTGTTGTTAAAGATGTAAATGTAGTTACAAAACATCAAAAGCCAAGCAAAGCTAATACTGAGGGTGGAATAATTCATAAAGAAGCTTCAATATATAGTTCAAAGGTAATGTTATATTGCGACAAATGCAAAAATGTTACAAGAATAAGCAATAAAATATTAGATGATGGAACAAAAGTAAGAGTATGCAAAAAGTGCGGAGAAACATTTTAATCTTTGAAAGGAGGGCAAAGCATGAGTTCAAGATTACAGGAAAAGTATGACAAAGAAGTAGTTTCTGCTTTAATGGATAAATTTAAATATGACAATATAATGCAGGTACCAAAATTAGAAAAGATAGTTATAAATATGGGAGTTGGAGAAGCTAAAGACAATCCAAAAGTTTTGGAATCGGCTGTAAGTGATTTAACTATAATTACAGGTCAAAAACCAATTTTGACTAGAGCTAAGAAATCAATAGCTAATTTTAAAATAAGAGAGAATATGCCTATAGGCTGTAAAGTTACTTTAAGAAAGCAATATATGTATGAATTTGCTGATAAATTAATGAATGTTGCACTTCCAAGAGTTAGAGATTTTTCAGGAATTTCAGATAAGTCCTTTGATGGAAGAGGAAATTATTCATTAGGAATTAAAGAACAACTAATATTCCCTGAAATAGAATATGATAAAATTGATAAGGTTAGAGGAATGGATATAATTTTTGTTACTACTGCTAACACTGATGAAGAAGCAAGAGAATTACTTAAGTCTCTTGGTATGCCATTTGCTCAAAAATAAGGAGGGAAAAACGTGGCACGTAAGGCTTTAATAGAAAAGTGTAATAAGAAACCTAAATATACAACTAGAGCTTATACTAGATGCAGAATATGCGGAAGACCACATTCTGTATTGAAAAAATATGGTATATGCCGTATATGTTTTAGAGAACTTGCTTATAAAGGTGAAATACCTGGATGCAAAAAGGCAAGCTGGTAATTGTTAGTTATAGATGAAAGGAGGCACAATAAATGGTAATGACTGATCCTATCGCAGATTTACTTACACGTATAAGGAACGCAAATATTGTTAGACATGAAATAGTAGAAGTACCTTCTTCAAATGTTAAGAAGGCTATATTAAATATAATGCTTCAAGAAGGATATATAAAGAACTTAGAAGAATATGCAGATGGTTCTGTTAATATGTTGAGATTTTCCATGAAGTATGCTGAAAATAAGCAAAGAGTTATAACTGGACTTAAAAGAATTTCAAAACCAGGATTAAGAGTTTATTGTAGAAAAGAAGAAATTCCTAAAGTTTTAAATGGACTTGGGGTTGCTGTAATATCAACTTCAGGAGGAATTGTTACAGATAGAGAAGCAAGAAAATTAGGAGTAGGTGGAGAAGTGCTTTGTTACATATGGTAGAAAGCCTAGAAATACCACAGGAGGTGTAATAATGTCAAGAATAGGAAAGCTTCCAGTAGCTATTCCAGGCGGCGTAACGGTCACAGTAACACCTGATAATGTTGTTACTGTAAAAGGACCTAAAGGTCAGCTTGTCAAGGCTATGAGAAAAGAAATTAGTATAGCTATTGAAGACAATTCAGTAATTGTTAAAAGAAGTAATGATGAAAAAGAAATGAAAGCTCTACATGGATTAACTAGAGCTCTTATAAACAATATGGTAATTGGAGTAACAGATGGATATTCAAAAGTTTTGGACTTGGTAGGAGTTGGATATAGAGCTCAACTTCAAGGTAAGAAACTAGTTATGCATCTCGGATATTCACATCCAGTTGAAGTAGAACCTGAAGCTGGAATAACTTTTGAAACACCAAGTACTACACAGATTATTGTAAAAGGTATTGACAAAGAGTTAGTTGGAGATGTAGCAGCAGATATAAGAAATTGGAGAAAACCTGAACCTTATAAAGGAAAAGGAATTAAGTATCAGGGTGAATTCATAAGACGTAAAGAAGGTAAAACTGGTAAGAAGTAATAGAAAGGAGTGAACCTTTATGTTTAAGAAAGATGACAAGAAAAAGTTAAGATCTAAACGTCATCTGAGAGTTCGTAAAAAGATTTTTGGAACTTCAGAAAGACCAAGACTTGCAGTTTATAGAAGTGAAAAAAATATATATGCTCAAGTAATAGATGATATAAAAGGTGTAACTTTAGTTTCTGCTTCAAGTCTTGATAAAGATTTTGAGGGAGTAGGAAGTAATAAAGAGGCAGCTAAGATTGTCGGTGGATCTATTGCTAAAAAGGCTATTCAAAAAGGAATAAATGAAGTTGTATTTGACAGAGGTGGATATGTATATCACGGAAGAATACAAAATTTAGCCGAGGGAGCAAGAGAAGCAGGTCTAAAATTCTAAAAAGGAGGGAAATTAATGAGAATTGATCCTAGCACTTTAAATCTTAAGGAAAAAGTTGTATTTATAAATAGAGTTGCTAAGGTTGTTAAAGGTGGTAGAAACTTCAGATTCAGTGCACTTGTTGTAGTTGGAGATGAAGCAGGACACGTAGGAGTTGGAACTGGTAAATCTATAGAAATACCTGAAGCAATCAAAAAGGGAATTGAAGATGCAAAGAAAAATTTAGTTAATGTTGCAATTGTCGGTACAACAGTACCACATAACATTATAGGAGAATTTGGTACAGGAAGAGTGCTTATAAAAACAGCTGAACAAGGTACAGGAGTTATAGCAGGTGGTCCGGCTAGAGCAGTACTTGAACTTGCAGGATTGAAAGACGTTAGAGCAAAATCACTTGGAACAAACAATCCAACAAATATGGTGAATGCCACTATTGACGGTTTATCCAAATTAAGAACAGCAGAACAAATTGCTAATCTTAGAGGTAAAACTGTTGAAGAAATTTTAGGTTAGGAGGTAATACCTTTGGCTAAACTTAAAATAACTTTGGAAAAAAGTTTAATAGGAAGAAAAAAAGATCATATTGCTACAGTTGATGCTCTTGGATTGAGAAAGATAAGAAGTGTAGTAGAAAAAGAAGATACTCCTCAAATAAGAGGTATGATAAAAAAAGTTAGCTATCTTTTAAAAGTTGAAGAAGCATAAAAGAGGAGGTGTAAATAAAATGAAACTTCATGAGTTAAAAGCAGCACCTGGATCGAGAAAATCATCGAAGAGAGTTGGAAGAGGTACTGGTTCAGGATTTGGTAGAAATGCTGGCAAAGGTGAAAATGGACAAAAAGCTAGATCTGGCGGTGGAGTAAGATTGGGCTTTGAAGGCGGACAGATGCCATTATTTAGAAGACTTCCTAAAAGAGGATTTACAAATATATTTGCTAAGGAATATTCAGCAATAAATGTTGAAAGATTAAATATATTTGAAGATGGAGCAGAAGTAACTCCAAAATTACTTTTGGAAAAAGGAATAATTAAGAAATCTAAAAATGGTGTAAAGATACTTGGAAATGGTGAATTACAGAAAAAACTTACAGTAAAAGCAGCAAAATTTACAAAAGCTGCAGCAGAAAAAATAGAAGCTGCTGGAGGAAAAGTTGAGGTGATATAAAATGTTATCAACCTTGCGTAATGCCTGGAAAGTTCCTGAATTGAGAAAAAGATTGTTATTTACATTGTTTATGGTTGTAATTTTCAGGATGGGAAATTTTATTCCTGTTCCTGGAATTGATACTACAAAATTGGCTAGTTTGACTACAGGTGGATCACTAATTGGTTTTTATGACCTCTTATCAGGAGGTGCATTTAGTAGATTTAGTATATTTGCTATGGGAGTTGTACCTTTTATTAATTCTTCTATTATATTTCAACTTCTAACAGTAGCAATACCTCGTTTAGAACAATTATCTAAAGAGGGTGAAGAAGGAAGAAAAAAAATACAAGAGTATACAAGATATGCCTCTGTTCCTCTTGGAGTAATACAGGGTTTTAGCATATATGCGATAATAGCTAAAGCAGGTGCACTTTTAGAACCATCTAGCAAGTTAAATATATTTATTATAATACTTACTGTTACTGCAGCTTCAACATTCCTTATGTGGTTTGGAGATAAAATTACAGAGCATGGCATAGGTAATGGAGTTTCTCTTATAATATTTATAAATATTGTTTCAAGATTTCCATCAACACTAACTAGTATATTTAAACTCCAGCAAACACAGATAGTTAATTTTGTTGAGGTAATAGGATTTGCAGCGATTATAGTTATACTTTTCGTAGCAGTTGTAATTACCAGTTTGTCTGAAAGAAGAATTCCAATTCAATATGCAGGTAAGACTGCTGGTGGTAGAATGTATAAAGGGCAATCAACAAATATTCCTATTAATGTAAATGGATCGGCAGTTATTGGAATAATATTTGCTATATCAGTTATGCAATTTCCGATGACAATAGGACAATTTTTCCCGGAATCTTCATTTTCTAAAATTATAGTTGCGGGTAAATTTAGCCCTTTCAAAGAGAGTAGTTGGGAGTATGCATTACTATACTTTCTATTGACAATCTTTTTTACATGGTTCTATACAGAAGTAACTCTTAAGCCGGAAGAAATGGCTGAAAATATGAATAAATCTTCAGGGTTTATTCCAGGAATAAGACCAGGTGAGCCAACAGCTGTATATATAGAAAAAGTTCTAACAAAAGTATCAATTTTAGGAGGAGGATTTGCTGGTATAATAGCAATAGCTCCTATAGTTGGGGAAGCTTATACAAGTTTTAAAGGTATATATTTTGGTGGAACTGGGTTACTTATAATAGTAAATGTAGCAATTGAAACTATAAGACAAATAGAATCTCAATTAGTAATGCGTCATTATCAGGGATTTTTGAAGTAAAAATAATTTGGAGATGATGCAATTGAAAATAGTTTTGTTAGGTCCTCCAGGAGCTGGAAAAGGGACTCAGGCTAAATTTATTAGTGAAAAATATTCTATACCTCATATATCTACAGGAGATATTTTCAGAAAAAATATTTCAGAAAAGACTCCTCTTGGTGTAAAAGCTAAAAGTTATTTAGATGCTGGTAAATTAGTACCAGATGAAGTAACTATAGATATAGTTAAAGATAGATTAAGCATGAAAGATTGCAAAAATGGATTTTTACTAGATGGATTTCCAAGAACAGTAAATCAAGCAGAAGCTTTAGATTTATTTTTAAATGGTAAAGGAGAACAAATTGATACAGCTCTACTTATAGATGTTCCAAAAGAATTAATTCTTGAAAGAATGACAGGTAGAAGAGTTTGTCCATCATGTGGCGCAAGTTATCATATAAAATTTAATCCTACTAAAGTTAAAGGTAAATGTGATGCTTGTGGAGCAGACGTAATCCAAAGAAAAGATGATACTGAAAGTACAGTTAAAGATAGATTGGATGTATATGGTAAACAAACTCAACCTTTAATAGGTTACTATGAAAAACAAAATCAACTTTCTAAAGTAGATGGTACTGGCGAAATAGATAAAGTTTTTGAAAGAGTAATAAATGTTTTAGGAGCTGTAGGTAAATGATGTTAAAAATCCATATGAAAATGGATTGTATAAGTCATATAGGTATACTAGTGGGAGAAACTTTAAAAAAGTTTAAAGAAGCTATAAGATTAGGAATAAGTACTCTTGAATTGGATAGAATTGCAGATGAATATGTAAAAAATTCAGCAGTATTTTATCATTTGTAGGAGTTGATTATATTTGACATTAAATAGCTGTATAGGAATAGTTGTCTCATCTAAAGTTGGAAGAGATGCAGGAAAAATTTTTATTATAACAGGAATTTTAGATGATAATCATGTATATATAAGTGATGGCAAACGTAGACCACTAGAAAAGCCCAAAAAGAAAAGACTTAAACATTTATTTTTTACAAGTTGTGTAGCTGAAAATATAAGAGATTTATTAAATACAGGTAGTATAGTTACCAATTCCATGATAATGAGCTTTTTGCAGTCTTACGACAAGAATAAGGAGGTTTGATTACCTTATGTCAAAAGATGATGTTATAGAAATGCAGGGTACTGTTTTAGAGGCTTTACCTAATGCAATGTTTGAAGTAGAATTAGAAAGCGGACATAAAATATTAGCACATATATCTGGCAAATTAAGAATGAATTTTATAAGAATACTACCAGGCGACAAAGTTACAGTAGAACTTTCTCCCTACGATTTAACTCGTGGAAGAATAACCTGGAGAGCAAAGTAATTAAGGAGGGTTAGCTATGAAAGTAAGACCATCAGTTAAGCCTATGTGTGAAAAGTGTAAAGTAATAAAAAGAAAAGGGAAAGTCATGGTTATCTGTGAGAATCCTAAGCACAAACAAAAACAGGGCTAACAAATGTAAAAATATTTTATTTTAAGGTGCGGCTGCGGTAAAACAAATCAGTTTTGCTTATCTTAAAATTTTATATAAAATAATATTTATCAATTAGATAATCAGGAGGTGTAAATTAATGGCAAGAATATCAGGTGTTGATCTACCAAAAGAAAAAAGAGTAGAAATAGGTTTAACTTATATATTTGGTATAGGCTTACCAACTTCCCAAAAAATTCTTAAAAAGACTGGAGTTAATCCAGATACAAGAGTAAAAGATTTAACAGAAGAAGAAGTTAATCTTTTAAGAGATTATATAAAGAATTTAAAGGTTGAGGGTGACTTAAGAAGAGAAACTGCTCTTAATATAAAAAGATTAATAGAAATAGGTTCATATAGAGGAATAAGACATAGAAGAGGTCTTCCAGTTAGAGGACAAAAGACAAAGACAAATGCAAGAACTAGAAAAGGTCCTAAAAAATTAGTTGGGGCTAAGAAGAAGAAAATAGTATAAGGAGGTAAATAGATGGCAACAGGATCAAAAGTAAAAAAGTCTAGAAGAAAGAAAGAAAGAAAAAATGTTGAACATGGCTGTGCACATATAAAATCAACTTTTAATAATTCAATAGTTACTATAACAGATGCTGTTGGAAACACTTTGTCTTGGGCTAGTGCAGGCGGATTAGGATTTAGAGGTTCAAGAAAAAGCACTCCATTTGCTGCACAAATGGCAGCAGAAACTTCAGCAAAAGCAGCTATGGAACATGGATTGAAGAGCATAGAAGTTTATGTTAAAGGACCTGGTTCAGGAAGAGAAGCAGCAATAAGATCTTTACAGGCTGCAGGTTTGGAAGTTACTTTAATAAAAGATGTAACTCCAATACCACATAATGGATGCAGACCACCAAAAAGAAGAAGAGTTTAGTAATAGGAGGTGTAATTTTAATGGCAAGATATACTGGATCAGTATGCAGACTTTGTAGAAGAGAAGGTTTAAAACTATTCCTTAAAGGTGATAGATGTTATACAGATAAATGTGCATTTTCAAGAAGAGGATATGCACCAGGACAGCATGGTCAAGGAAGAAAGAAGATTTCTAACTATGGTTTGCAGTTGAGAGAAAAGCAGAAAGCTAGAAGAATATACGGAATACTTGAAGGACAATTTAGGAAATACTATGATAGGGCAGATAGAAAAAAGGGTATAACAGGCGAAAACTTGTTAAAGCTTCTTGAAATGAGACTTGATAATGTAGTATTTAAACTAGGTTATGGTCAATCAAGAGCAGAAGCCAGACAATTAGTTACTCATGGACATTTTTTAGTTAATGGTAAGAAAGTTGATATTCCTTCTTATCAAGTATCTGTTAATGATGTTATATCTATTTCAGATAAGAGCAAATCATCAGAAAAATTTAAGACTTTTGCTGAGAACCCTAAGACTTTACCAGCTTGGTTAGAGGGAAATGTAGAAAATTTTGAAGGAAAAGTTGTTAGAGAACCTTCAAGAGAAGATATAGATGTTCCAGTTAATGAAACATTAATTGTAGAGTTATATAGTAAGTAATTAATATAGAATCAGTTGCCCTCAAAATAAATTATAATATAAATAGAAGGAGGGTTATATTCATGTTAGAAATAGAAAAGCCCAAAATAGAGTGTGTAGAATCAAGTGAAGATGGTAACTATGGGAAGTTTGTAGTAGAACCATTGGAAAGAGGATATGGTATTACTCTTGGAAATGCACTTAGGAGAATACTTCTTTCTTCACTTCCTGGAGTTGCTGCTAATCATATAAAAATTGACGGAGTACTTCATGAATTTTCTACTGTTCGTGGCGTAAAAGAAGATGTTGCTGAGTTAATTTTAAACATAAAAATGTTAGCTTTAAAGATGAATGGTGATGAACCTAAGACAATATATATTGATGCTGAGGGACAAGGAGAAGTAAAAGCCGGAGACATAAAGACTGATGGTGATGTTGAAATAATAAATCCAGAGTTACATATAGCTACTTTAGATGATGATGCTAGATTATATATGGAAATTATGGTTAGCAGGGGAAGAGGATATGTTTCTCAAGCTAGAAACAAAACTGAAGATATGCCTATAGGCACAATTCCTGTAGATTCTATATATACACCTATTAAAAGGGTTAATTTTAATGTAGAAAATACAAGAGTTGGTAAAATTACTGATTATGATAAATTGTCTCTTGAAATCTGGACTAATGGAACTATAATGCCAGATGAGGCAGTAAGCTTATCAGCTAAAATATTGATAGAACACTTCAAGCTATTTATGACTCTTACAGACCATGCAAATAATGTAGAAATAATGGTAGAAAAAGAAGAAGATAAAAAAGAAAAAGTTCTTGAGATGACAATAGAGGAACTTGATCTTTCCGTCAGGAGTTATAATTGTTTAAAGAGAGCTGGAATAAATACAGTTCAGGAATTAACTGAGAGAAGTATGGATGATATGATGAAGGTTAGAAATTTAGGCAAGAAGTCCCTTGAGGAAGTGGAACAAAAACTAGATGCTTTAGGATTATCATTGAAATTAACTGAAGAATAAAATATATAATTACTAAGTAAACTGAATAAGATTGGCAATATTAATCTTTAACAGAGTAGTAGGGAGGGATAAAGATGGCTTCATATCGTAAGTTAGGTCGTCCAACTGACCAGAGAAAAGCAATGCTTAGAAATCTTGTTACTAGTTTTTTAAAACATGAAAAAATTCAAACTACATCAACAAGAGCACAAGAAACTAGAAACTTAGCAGAAAAAATGATTACGTTAGCTAAAAGAGGAGATCTTCATGCTAGAAGGCAAGTGCTTTCCTTTGTAACAGAAGAAGAAGTTGTAAAAAAATTATTTGATACTATAGCTCCTAAGTATAATGAAAGAAACGGCGGATATACAAGAATGTATAAGATGGGTCCAAGAAGAGGAGACGGAGCTGAATTAGTTGTATTAGAGTTAGTATAAAACTCAGGGGATTAAGTAAACTAGCTTAATCCCCATTTTTCATATATACTATTAATTAATGTTTTGTAATATACAAAATGTTAAATATTTCTACATATTTTTGATATAATTAATATATGCTTATCTATAATGAGGTGTTTATATGGAAGAAAAAATGATAGATTGTCAAAATGTAAGCTTTAAATATGACAGTAGTAGTGAAAATGACTCAAAATTAGCTGTAGATGATGTTACATTTCAAGTTAAAAAAGGAGAATTTTTAGCTATTTTAGGTAAAAATGGATCAGGAAAATCTACTATAGCTAAGCATATGAATGCACTTTTAGTTCCTACCAATGGAAAAATGTATGTGGAAAATTTAGATACATCAGATGAAAAAAATATATGGAATGTAAGAAACAAGGCAGGTATGGTGTTCCAGAATCCTGATAACCAAATTGTTGCAACGATTGTAGAGGAAGATGTTGCTTTTGGACCAGAAAATTTGGGAATTGATCCTAAAGAGATAAGAGAAAGAGTAGATGATTGTTTAAAAAAAGTAAATATGTATAAATACAGAAAGCATGCACCTCATTTACTTTCAGGAGGCCAAAAACAAAGAGTCGCTATAGCTGGAGTCCTTGCAATGAGACCGCATTGTATAATATTTGATGAATCCACTGCAATGTTAGATCCTTCAGGCAGACGTGAAGTAATGAATACCATAAAAGAAATAAATGATAGCTATAATATGACTGTAATTTTAATTACACATTATATGGAAGAAGCAGCAAAGTCAGATAGGATAATTGTTATAGATGAGGGGAAGATTGCTATGGAAGGTACCCCAAGAAATGTATTTAGTCAAGTAGAAAAAATGAAAAAATTGGGCTTGGATGTACCTCAAATAACCGAATTAGCTTATGAATTAAAAAAAAGTGGAGTTAATATAAAGTCAGATATATTAACTATAAATGAGATGGTGAATGAATTATGTCGATTAAAATAGAGAATTTAACGCATATATATATGAAAGGTTCTCCTTTTGAAAAAAAAGCATTAGATTGTGTAAACATTGAAATTAATGAAGGGGAATTTGTAGCACTTATAGGTCATACTGGTTCAGGAAAATCAACACTTATTCAGCATATTAACGGACTTTTAAAACCAGATTCGGGAAAAATAATAATAGATGGAACTGATATAACAGATAAAAATGCAGACTTAAATTTTATAAGAAAAAAAGTAGGACTTGTATTTCAATATCCAGAATATCAATTATTTGAGGAAACTATTGAAAAAGACATTGCTTTTGGTCCTAAAAATTTGGGACTAAGTGATGATGATATAGAAAAAAGAGTAAAAAGAGCTATGAATATGGTTGGACTTGAATATGATAAGTATAAAAATAAATCTCCGTTTGAAGTAAGTGGAGGTCAAAAGAGAAGAGTTGCTATAGCCGGTGTAGTTGCGATGGAACCTAAAGTTCTTATATTAGATGAACCTACAGCTGGACTTGATCCAAAAGGTAGAGATGAAATTCTAGGAAAAATAAAAGATTTGCATAAAGAATATAATATGACTATAATACTTGTATCACATAGCATGGAAGATGTTGCAAAACTCGCAGATAGAATACTTGTTATGGATGATGGAAAATGTATATTAGATGGAACACCTAAAGAAGTATTTTCTGAAGCTGATACTCTGGAAAGTGTGGGTCTTGCAGTACCACAGGTAACATATCTTGCAAAAGAGTTAAAGAAAAATGGTTTTAATATATCAGATAATATATTTACAGTAGAGCAGGCTAAAAATGAGATACTTAAAATATTAGATAAAGGATAGGAAGCTAATTATGATTAAGGATATTACAATAGGGCAGTATATCCCTGGAGACTCTTTTGTACATAAATTGGATCCACGAGTTAAAATATTAATATCTATAATTTATATTATAGATTTATTTATAGTAAACAGCTTTAAGGGATATATATTTATAGTCGCATTTACTTTTATTTCGATACTTATATCTAAAGTAAAATTTGGATACATTTATAAAGGATTAAAACCTATATTGATTCTGGCACTTATAACTGCTGCATTAAATATATTTATGACAAGCGGGGTAAATCCTCCATTATTTAAGTGGAAATTCATAACAGTTTATAGAGAAGGATTAATTTTAGCTGCATTTATGGTTTTAAGATTGATATTTTTAATAATTGGTACATCACTTTTAACACTTACTACATCGCCTATAGAACTTACAGACGGAATAGAAAAGTTATTAACACCTATGAAAAAAATAGGAGTTCCGGCCCATGAACTTGCGATGATGATGACTATAGCTTTAAGATTTATACCAACACTTATGGATGAAACAGATAAAATAATGAAAGCTCAAATGGCAAGAGGTGCAGACTTTGAATCTGGAAATTTGATAAATAGAGCCAAAAGTCTTATACCAATTTTGGTTCCTCTTTTTATAAGTTCTTTTAGACGTGCAGATGAACTTGCTATGGCTATGGAGGCAAGATGTTACAGAGGCGGAGATGGAAGAACTAGAATGAAGCAGCTTAAACTGACAAATAGGGATTTTGTTGCTTCAATATCTATTATAGTTTTAGTTGTAATATCAGTATTTAGTAGAATATGGTGGGCATAATGAAAAATATAAAGCTTACCATAGAATATGATGGAACAAATTATTCAGGTTGGCAGAGACAGAAAAATGCTATGACTATACAGGAAAAATTGGAAGAAGCTATACGCAAGGCGACAGGTAAATTATGTGAAACTATAGGTGCTAGTAGAACTGATGCTGGAGTTCATGCAAGAGGATTTGTATGTAATTTTTTTACAGATAGCAGTATACCTCCCGACAATTTCAAGATGGTATTGAATGGAATATTACCAGAGGATATAGTAGTGATTAAATCTGAACAAGTAGATGCTAATTTTCATTCAAGGTATAATAGTACAGGCAAAAAATATACTTATACGATTATAACGGGTGGAAATAGACCTGCTATTGGAAGAAATTATATGTATTATTTTTATAGGAAATTGAATTTTGAGAATATGAAAAAAGCTTGCAAATTTCTTATAGGTACACATGATTTTTCAGCATTTAAGTCAAATGGGAGTTCAGTAAAAACATCGGTAAGGACTGTAACTGAATTTACGGTAGTTAAAGAAGACAACTTTATAAAATTCAGTGTTGTAGGAAATGGTTTTTTATACAATATGGTAAGAATTATGGTAGGTACAATACTTCAAGTTGGATTAGAAAAATTTGAACCTGAGTATGTAAATGTAATTTTAAAATCAAAAGATAGATCAAAGGCTGGAAAGCCTGCTCCAGCCAGAGGATTATGCTTGGAAAAAGTTTTTTATTAATACAATGACTTAAATCTGTAAAATTATTGACACGCCAGGGTGATTGTATTATAATATAAATGTTTGTATCTAAGCATAAAAGATCCACTAGCCCCGGATCTTTATATAGAGAAACGTATTATAAACATAAAAGTTCAAGGAGGATAACCGTGATGAAATCATATATCGCTAAACCACAAGATATAAAAAGAAAATGGTATGTTGTTGATGCAGCTGGAAAGCCACTAGGAAGAGTAGCAAGCCAGGTAGCTTCAATATTAAGAGGTAAAAATAAGCCTATATTTACACCACATGTAGACACAGGAGATTTTGTTATTGTAATAAATGCAGAAAAGGTAGTTTTAACTGGTAAAAAATTAGATCAAAAATTGTTAAGACATCATTCATTATATGCAGGTGGATTAAAAGAAACTCCATATAGAGAAGCATTGGCAAAGAAACCGGAATTTGTATTTGGAGAAGCTGTTAGAAGAATGCTTCCAAAAGGAGTATTAGGAAGACAGATGTTTAAAAAGTTGAGAGTATACAAAGGTTCAGAGCATAATCATGAAGCTCAGAAACCAGAAGTATTAGAGTTAAGATATTAATTGGAAGTTGGAAGGAGGATAAAAAATGGCTAAAGTTCAATATTTTGGAACAGGAAGAAGAAAAAAATCAGTAGCTAGGGTTAGACTTGTACCTGGAGAAGGTAAAGTAACAATAAATAAAAGAGATATAGAAGAATATTTCGGATTAGAAACACTTAGGGTTATAGTTAATCAACCATTAGAGTTAACTTCAACAAAAGGTAAATTTGATGTTATTGTAAATGTATATGGTGGTGGATTTACAGGTCAGGCTGGAGCTATAAGACATGGTATATCAAGAGCACTTTTAAAAGCAGATGACAATTTAAGACCTGAACTTAAGAAAGCTGGATTCTTGACAAGAGATCCAAGAATGAAAGAAAGAAAGAAATATGGTCTTAAAAAAGCAAGAAGAGCTCCACAATTCTCAAAGAGATAGTTTGTTAATATCTTTTACATATGGGATTTGCTTAGTAAGTAATTATTATTTAGATATATTAGATATAGAGGTAGAAAGATTTATTTAAAAATCTTTCTACCTTTTGTATATTTTTATGAATCTATGACAAAATAATTTAGTAAAGTTTTTAGATTTTAAAAATAGGAAGTGATACTCCCATAATGAAAAAGGTTAATATAAGAGTAGTTTCAATTTTAATAATTTCAATAATGCTTACTGTACTGTTCCAAAATACAGTATATTCTGCTTCTAATTCGAATGATATCAATAGTAAAAACAAATTTATAATACTCATTGATCCAGGGCACGGAGGAATGGATGGTGGAGCAGAGACAAAAGATGGCATTTCAGAGAAAAATATAAATTTGAAAATAAGTAGCAAGCTTAGAGATGAATTAAAAAAAGATGGATATACAGTTTTAATGACTAGGGAATGTGACAAGGGGCTATATACAGAAGGTGGAAGAATAAGAAAGAAAAAGATAGAGGATTTAAGTAACAGAGTTAAAATGAAAGAAGATACTAAGTGCAATTTGTTTATAAGTATACATCTTAATATGTTTCCACAATCTAAATATTATGGAGCCCAGGTATGGTATTCAAAAAATAAAGAAAGCAAAAAACTTGCGAAAATCTTACAGGATAATTTGATAAATGATTTGGATACCAGTAATAAAAGACATGAAAAAGCAGCTTTTAATCTATATAAAATACTTAGAGAAAATGATGATATGCCTTCAGTTATAGTTGAATGTGGATTTTTATCAAATTATGATGAAAAAGAAAAATTGCAATCAGATGATTACCAATGTAAAATATCAAAATCTTTAGCAAAATCCATTAATGAATATTATAAACAGATAAAATAAATTAACCTCTCATATGTATTTCAGCATATATTGCATATATATTATTGATTGTGATACTATTAGTTTGCAGATTGATTAATACAGTAAATTTTGAGGTGGTTAAAATATATATTAAATTAGATAAGGAAAGTGGAGTTCCGCTTTATTTGCAAGTAAAAAAACATATAATGTATTTAATAAAAAATGATATTTTAAGAGTTGGAAATAAAATGCCTACAGAAAGGGAATTATCTGAAAGTTTAAAAGTAAGCAGAAATACCATAAGTTCGGCATATAATGACTTAGAGCAGGAGGGAGTCCTGAAGTCATACCAGGGAAGGGGAACTTTTGTAGCTGAGGACACAAATCCATGGAAGATACAAAATGTAAAAGAAAAAATAGTGAAATTTATAGACCTTGCTTTTGAAGAAGGTGTAGAAACTGGAATAAGCCCGGATGAATTTTTAGAAATTGTAAATAAGAGAATTAAAGAGAAAAGAAATATTATGAGTAAAATTACTGCAGTTTATGTGGAATGTAATATAGAGCAGTCTAAAATGTTCAGTGATCAACTTATAGAAAGTACGGATATAAATGTTATTCCTCTTACTATTGATGATTTAAAGAATGTGAATAGTAAAGTTGAAAATATTATAAAAAATTGCCAGGTCATAATATCAACTTTTAATCATGTTAACGAAGTGAATAATCTTACAAGCAAATTTAAAAAAGAAGTAATAGGAGTAGCAATTAATGTTGATTTAGAAACAATAGTTAAAATTGCAAAATATCCTGATAAAACTAAATTTGCTTTTGTGTGCATTTCAAATGAATTTATGTTTAAAGTGAGAGGAGCATTGGAGAGAGCAGGACTTGAAAACATAGACATTAAATATACAAATACAACAGATATTGTTGAACTGAAAAAGATTATAAATAGTTGCAGCGTTGTATTGGTATCGCCTGGTAGATACAAAGATGTAAAGGATAATATTAGTGACAGCAAGCCTATACTAAAATTTTTGTACAATTTAGATGAAAATTCAGTAAAGACTCTAAAATCGAAAATAATAGAACTAAAGTATCAGAATTAATATTTATTAATTTATAATTTGATGTAAAGGAGAATATACCTATAATGAGAGAAATAAACGTAAAATGTATAACTCAAGCAGTAAAAAAACTTTGTATAGAATCAAATTATTATCTTTCACAGGATGTTAAAGACAGAATAAAAACTTCAGAAGAACAAGAAAAATGGCCCATTGCTAAAGACATATTAAATAAAATATTGCAAAATATAGATATATCAAAAAATGGAGAAATGCCTATGTGCCAGGATACCGGAATGGCATGTGTATTTGTTGAAATTGGACAAGAAGTACATATTACAGGTGGAAGTATAGAAGATGCAATAAATGAAGGAGTTAGAGAAGGATATACAGAAGGTTATCTTAGAAAATCCATAGTTAAAGATCCGATTAGAAGGATAAATACAGAGGACAATACTCCTGCTATAATAAATTATGATATAGTTATGGGAGATAAATTAAAGATAACTGTTTCACCTAAGGGATTTGGATCGGAAAATATGAGTCAGATAAAAATGCTAAAACCAGCTGATGGTATAGAAGGAGTTAAAAAATTTATATTAAAAGCAGTAAAAGATGCAGGACCTAACCCATGTCCACCAATAGTTGTGGGTGTTGGTATAGGTGGAAATTTTGATAAAGTCGCAAATCTTGCAAAACGAGCGCTTATAAGACCTTTAAATAAAAGAAATGATGATAAATTTTATGCAGATCTAGAAAAGGAATTACTGCAAAAGATAAATTTAACAGGGATAGGGCCCCAAGGTTTTGGCGGTATGACTACTGCTTTAGCTGTAAATATAGAAACTTATCCAACTCATATAGCAGGATTACCTGTAGCGGTGAATATAAATTGTCATGTTACAAGACATAAGGAAATTGAACTTTAATATGGAAAGGAGTTGAATCTGCTTACATAGGCAGTGATTATATGGATAAAATAATAGAAACCCCACTTACAGAGGAAAAGGTAAAGAATTTAAATGCAGGAGATAATGTATTTATATCAGGTATAATATATACAGCAAGGGATGCTGCACATAAGAGGCTTATAGATTTACTTGACAAGGGTGAAAGTCTTCCTATGGAGATAAGAGATCAAATAATATATTATGTAGGCCCGACACCTGCAAAACCAGGGAATCCTATAGGCTCAGCAGGACCAACTACAAGTTATAGGATGGATAGTTTTACACCAAAATTATTAGACATTGGGTTAAAAGGAATGATTGGAAAGGGAATAAGATCTAATGAAGTTATAGAATCAATGAAAAAAAATAAGGCAGTATATTTTGGGGCTATAGGAGGAGCTGCTGCACTTATAGGAAAATCTATAATACATTCAGAAATCATAGCATATGAGGATCTTGGATCTGAAGCCATAAGAAAATTGGAAGTTAAGAATTTGCCGGTGGTTGTAGTTATTGATTCAAAAGGAAATAATCTATATGAATTGGGACAGAATAATTATTTGAAAGCTTCCAAATTATAATATTATAATTTTTAATTAATATTGGAAGAGGTAATTATCAAATTATGAAAGGAGGCTGGATAAAGAAAAGATTAACCTTGATAATCTTTTCTACTAAATTATGAATATCAATATTACTGATGATGGTACAGAAGAAAGTAATGAAAAAAAATTAATAAAGGATATTTATCTTAAATGCATATCTAAGGATGATAATGGTATAGAATTTATAAATTTTAAAAAATATACCATGAATGATTTACTTCAAGCTAAAGAACATAGGGTTCATAGACAAAATTGTCTTATAAGAGATTATTTTTCACCACTTGTTTCCATGAGAATAAATTATCCTGGAATACATAAAAATAATTATACAACTTTTAGAATAATGAAAGAATTGTGCCCTATGGTGATTAATGAATTTAAAAATAAAATTATGTATAAAAATCTGCAAATAACGGCAGAAGGACCAGTTTTAACTCTTGTTATAAATGAAAATATATATAACATAAAAAAGACTACAGTAAAGATAGAAGATGGAAGCATTATCGGAAGATGTGTTGACATAGATGTTTATGATACTAAAGGAAATGGCATTAGCAGGAAAGAACTTGGACTAAAAAGCAGAAAATGCTATATATGTGATGAAGATGCTAATATATGTTGTAGAGCTAAGAAACACAGCATAGAGGAAATAGAAAAAAATATTTCTGATAGATTGAAGAAATATCTAAAAGACAAATAAATAGGTTTTATATGGGAGATAACTTATATGGGTTTTAAAGGTGGATATCATGCATTTTTAGAAAAATTATATAAAAAATTTTCACTTAAAACTAAAATAATAATTTTTTGTATATTAAGTATTGTGGTAGCTATAATTGCTGTAAATAATGCAATAAGCAGTAGAAATAATGATAGTTTAAAGTATAGTTACAGCAAAAATAATAATGAGACTATAAAACAATATAATTCAAGCACAAAAAATGATGAATCAAATAATTCTAATTTACAAAATAGCAAGCAAAAAAAATTAGAGCTAGAGTACAAAGAAGCAGAAACTCTATTTAGAAAAAAACAGTATTCAAATTCTATAAACAAAGCTAATGAAATTATAAAGGAAGATGGGAGTTTTTATAAAGCCTATAATATAAAGGGAATAGCTCTTTGCTATAGTAATAATTATGAAGATGGTATGAGAAATATAGACAAATGTCTTGAATTGAAACCGGATTATGGATATGGAAGATTTAATAAGGCTTTAGCCTATGAACTTTATGGAAATTACGATGATGCAATTTCGTGGTATGATAAAGATTTGGAATTGGAACAGTATGTTTGGAGTTATTATGGAAAGGCAAGTATTTATGGAAGACGTGGAGATATTAAAAATACTATAAAAAATCTTAAAATAGCTTTAAATATATCTCCAGAAATTAAAAGTATAATAAGAGAAGAAAAGGATTTTGATCCGGTTAAAGATTCAAAAGAATTTCAAGATTTGATTAAGTAATATTTAGTTAATATGATTTATATCTATTCCATATTTTTTACACTTTAGAGATACTGTACGGTGAGTTAACCCTAAAACTTTGCCAGCTTTATTGTAACTTTTGTATTTTTTCATGGCTTTAATTATAATTTCTTTTTCATAATCTTCTATAGGGGCAAGTTCTCCATTTTTAAGATTTACAAGGCTTTCAGGTTCGGAACTTTCTCCTTTGACATAAAAAGGAAGATCATTAGATTTTATAATAGTTCCATCACACATATTTATTGCCCTTTCTATTACATTTTCTAATTCTCTTATATTGCCAGGCCAGTGATATTCTCTAAAATAATTTAAAGACTTTTTATCTATTTGGGTTACATCTTTATTTAACTTATTGCTTATTTTTTTTATAAAATGTTCTACAAGGAGATTTATATCTTCCTTTCTGCTTCTAAGCGGAGGGAGCATTATGCTGATTACATTTAATCTGTAGTATAAATCTTCTCTAAATTTATTTTTCTTTAACATTGATTCAAGATTTTTATTTGTAGCGGCAATTATTCTTACATCTACTTTGTGAGTTACAAGGCCGCCAACACTTTCAAATTCTTTTTCCTGAAGTACCCTCAAAAGTTTTACCTGCATATATACGGGCATATCACCTATTTCATCTAAAAATATAGTACCCTTATTTGCCAGATCGAATTTACCGGGCTTGCTTTTTACGGCACCGGTAAAAGCACCTTTCTCATACCCAAATAGTTCACTTTCAAATAGATTTTCAGGTATTGCAGCACAATTTATTCTTACAAAGGATTCATTTTTTCTGTCACTGTTGTTATGAATTGCTTTTGCAATAAGTTCTTTTCCAGTTCCGCTTTCACCTCTGATTAGTACAGTAGAAGTTGACTTAGAGGCTTTTTGTGCAATTATTAAACATTCCTTAAGAGAGCTGCTGCAGCCTATTATGGATTTGAATGCTTTGTCTATATTATTTTGTCTGTTCAGTTCTTCCTTATAGTAATTTAACTTTTCTTCTGAATTTTTCAACTTATTCAAAAGATCTTTTAATTCATCAGCAGTTTTTGATATAGATATTACTCCCTTGAATTTTCCATCGGCAAAAATAGGTGCTACAGTGGATACTATGGTTTTTTTGTCCTTGTGATATACTGTATCCTCGATTGCTTTTTTTGAATTAAATACTTTTATTCTGAGCCCATTTGGTGAAATGTCTATAAGATCTTTTCCAACTATATCAGAGCTTTTTATTTTATAATGTTTTTCATAAGCAGGGTTTATATAGCTTATAATTCTTCTATCATCTACAAAGCAGATTAACTCATGCGAAGCTTCCAAAATTTTTTTAAATCTTTCATTTAATTCCTTTATCCCTACAAGTTCTGATATGTCCTGAAATACACCAAGAGCACCTATTACCTTATTATTGGAGAAAATAGGAGACCTATTTGATATGACAAGATTATTATTTATATATTGAGTTTCTCCAACTTTTTTCTTCTTTAGCTTTAATACATTTTGTAAATCAGAAGTAGGAATGATATCTTTTATAAATCGTCCTATAACTTCAGTTAAATTCTTCTTAACTATTTTCAAACCATAATCGTTTATAGTTGTAATACGGGCATTTTGATCTATTACCACTATACCTACAGGTATATTTTTGACTATTTCTCCATAAGCTATGGTATTTTGCTCTATTATATCATCTATTTTTGATATGGTTGGATTATTTTGTGAGAGATCATTAGTTATAAAGCTGCACAATTCCAAGACAGCCATTTTTCCGTTCTCACTGTCTTCTATACATGATACTTCAATTATTTCATTTTCTTGTATTTTAAGAGATACTAGTGCCAGCATACTTATTGCAAGGGGTTCTTTAGCAGATATTTTTTTTATGTAAAGGTTTATTCCATATTTATTTTTGAGACTGACCGCTTTGTGTACTATTATAGCGGCAATTCTTGTATGAATTCCATTTGGGATCGGAACTCCAATTATATTTTTATACATAATATACTCCTTTACTGATAAAATTTATCAAATATCATATTATGCTTGATATTTTTTATCAATTACAATATTATACTAAGAATGCTGCAAAGTCCATCATTTTAAAATGATATTTTAAAATTTAGTTGTATAGTTGTGATAAATACTGATATTTTTTATCAACCTTTAAATATTACAGTTTCAATTAAAAAAGATTTATGAAATTATTCCTTAAAATAAATACTGATATTTAGGAGCATAATAAAATGATATAACAAAAAAATTATATAATCGGTTAATATGGCATTAAACTTGCTATTATATAACAGTATACAATAAAAATTAATATATATAATATATATTTAAAGGTTTTAGAGCTCAGGAAAATTTAAGGAGGAGAAAATAAGTGAAAAAAGGTATTGCAGCTTCAAAAGGTTATTCAATAGGTAAGGTATTATTAAAAAAGGATAAAAAGATAAAAATAGAAGAAGTAAAAATAGATAATGTAGAAAAGGAAAAAGTTAGATTTAAAGAAGCTCTTAAAAATTCAGAAGAGCAGCTACAAAAAATAAAGGAAAAAGCAGAAAGGGAAATTGGGGCAGATAAGGCAGCAGTATTTGAGAGCCATATCATGCTTTTAGGTGATCCCGAATTTGCAGGTGCAGTTGAAAACGAAATTGAAAATAATAAAATAAATGCAGAAAAGGCACTTTCGGATGTAGTAAAAATATACATGGCAACTTTTGCAGCTATGGAAGATGAATATTTAAGAGAAAGAGGAGCAGATATAAAGGATGTAGGACATAGAATACTTGCAAACTTGACAGGCAATATATCAGATCTTTCAAATATGGAAAACAATACGGTAATTGTGGCTCATGATTTGACTCCATCTGATACTGCACAGCTTGATAAGAACAAGGTCATAGCTTTCCTTACAGATATAGGAGGTAGGACTTCACATAGTGCTATTATGTCAAGAACTTTGGAAATACCGGCAGTTGTTGGCATGAAGGATATAACATCATCAGTTAAAAATGGAGATACAATAATTGTGGATGGAGTTGAAGGAACAGCTATAATAAACCCCGATGAAAATACCATCAGAGAATACGAGAAAAAGAAAGAAGAATATGAAAAGGAAAGAGAAGAGCTCAAAAAATTAATAAATGTTGAAACTGTTACCAAGGATGGAAAGCGTGTTCTCGTCGCAGGAAATATAGGAAAGCCAGAAGATGTAAAACAGGTACTTGCAAATGGCGGCGATGCCATAGGATTATTTAGAACTGAATTTTTATATATGGATAGAGATGACATGCCAGGAGAGGATGAACAATTTGAAGCATATAAATATGTACTGGAGAAAATGGAAGACAAACCGGTAGTTATAAGAACACTGGATATAGGAGGAGACAAGAAACTTTCATATTTGCCACTTCCAGAGGAAATGAATCCATTCTTGGGATATAGAGCTATAAGACTCTGTCTTGACAGGCCTGATATATTCAAGGTTCAGATTAGAGCACTTTTAAGAGCTTCAGTTTATGGAAATCTTAAAATTATGTTTCCTATGATATCTTCCCTGGAAGAAATTTTGCAGGCTAAGGATGTAATAAAGGAATGCAGAAAAGAACTTAAAAAGGAAGGAAAAAAGTATAAAGATGATATAGAGATAGGAATAATGGTAGAAATACCGGCAGCTGCTGTAAATTCAGAGGAGCTTGCAAAGTATGTAGATTTCTTTAGTATAGGTACTAACGATTTAATCCAATATACACTTGCTGCAGACAGGATGAATGAAAAAGTATCATATTTATATAATCCACTGCATCCAGCAGTACTTAAACTCATAAAATTAACCATAGAATCTGCACATAAGGAAGGCAAATGGTGTGGAATGTGTGGAGAAATGGCAGGAGATGAAAGAGCTATCTCTATATTGGTGGAATACGGATTGGATGAATTCTCAATGAGTGCATCATCTATGCTGAAAGCTAAACAACTTATAATGGAAAAATAAAACGATATTATTCAAAAAGGTTTCAAATTAGCTATAATTAGCCATAATTTGAAACCTTTTTTATATACCATTGAAAAAGTTTAGATTTACTGATAATCTATAAATACAATATATAACTTTAATGAGGAGGGAATTCCATGAAGAATTTTAAAATAAGAAAATTTATACTTATAATCTCATCTATTATTATTTTAGTATTATCATTAACATCGTGCACAAAAAAATCAGATTCTCAAACTGACAATAAAAATAATTCTGAGAACTCTCAAAAACTGGAACAGAAAACTAATAGCAGTAATTCACAAGCTAAAGGTGATTTGCAGGAAGATAAAGTAAAATCAAATGATACTTATAAAAATTCAGGTGGAATTGAATTCACTAAGGAAGAACTAGAAAGTACTGCAAAAATAGATTTTAATACTCCATGGAAAAGCTCAGAGGATGGTACTTATAGTGCATCAATAGAGGGAAAAGGTGAAGATGCTTTAGAAGAAGGACAAGGAAAGATAATAGTAAAAGGTAAAAATAAAATAATTTGCTTTCAAATCAAAAATAATCCTAAAAAGTCACCAAGGTTTGTTGAATGGGCTGACAATGAAAATTTATTAGTTATTATCGGATCGTCTTCAGGTACAGTTTCAAAAGGCGGAAATTTATATATGTTAAATATAAATACAGAAAAAGTATATTTGGTTTTGAAAACACCAAGTGATAAACAGCAAATAATGTCTGTACAGAAAAATGATGATAAATTGAATTTAAAGATAAATGTATATGATGATGATGTGTATAATAAATCCCACGTAGAGGAATGGACATTAGAATCATTTAATACAAATCTAAACAAAAAAATGCAAGTTAAAGATTCAAATGGGAAAATAATTTTAGAAATTTAATATATAATATTGGTTAAACTATTAAGGAGCTACATTATGGACAAATCTCAAAAAATATATTTTAAGGCTTTGAAGAAATATAACAATGGTTATATAGATAAAGCTATGGAGCTGTGTGAAGAAAGCATATCCATAAATATAAAAAATAGGTCATCAATTAATTTAAAAGGACTTATTATGTATTTAAAAGGAGAACTTGATACAGCTCAAAAGTTATGGAAGATGAATTATGAAGTAAATAAGGATAAAGTTTCAAAAAAATATCTTGAAAGCTCTAAAGATGATGTAAACAGATTGAATTTTTATAAAAAATCTTTGGTCTTGATTAAAAAGTTGGAAATAAATGAAGCTATTGATCTACTTGAAAATTGCAGCAAAAGTTCTTTTAACACAATTAATGTAAATAATTATCTAGCTGTATGTTATATAAAGAAAGGTCAGTATACTGAAGCACTTGATATGTTGGATAATGTATTTAAAATTGATGTTAAAAATAAGATGGCAGCAGATACGAAAAAAAATATGGAAGATATAAATGTAATTAAAAAAAAGTTTAATATGAAAAAAGTAATTTCTATAGTTTTAGTGTGTATTATAGTGATTGCTGCCTTATCTGGAATTTATCTAATAAAAAATAAAAAAATCGCTTATTTTAAATCTAACAAAGTAAGCAAGGCAATTAAGACAAACAATGGGACTAATAGTAAATTACAAAAAAGTAGTAAACAACCTGTAAAGATTAAAAATAATGCTTTCCCATATAATAATATAAAAAGTTATATTGAAAATAAAAATTATGATGAAATTTATAATGCAGTTGAAAAATTTAAGAACAGTAAATTATCTGCTAATGATAAGATACTTCTGTCGAGTGCCAATGATATTTTGGTCTCAGATGGGGTTGAGTATTTTTATGAAAAAGGTTGTGCATATATAAAAAATGGAGATTATACCAATGCAAAAAAATACTTAAAAAAAGCTGTTGATTATGGAAAAGATACAAACACATATCCAGATATAATCTATATGATGGGATACAGTTTAGATTCATCGGGAGATGTTGAAAATGCTATAAAGTATTACAGCGAATATGATGGAAAATATTCAGATGGAGATTATGAGAGTACTGTATTATACAGACTTGTAATTATATATAATAAATTGGATAAAAATAAGGCGAAGAATTATGCTGAAAAATTATCGGATAATTATCCATCATCTATATATAATAATTCTATAGTAAAAGCTATTACAGACAATTAAAAAATATATAAATATATTGACTAACTTTAAAATAGAGTATAAAATATAATTAATAAACATACCCATATAGGGTATAAGGAGGGCAAAAAAATGATAGAAGAAATAAAGGATGAAAATTTTTCAACATCAATCAATCAGGCATCTACACCAGTAGTTGTAGATTTTTGGGCTTCTTGGTGTGGACCATGTAAAATGCTTTCTCCTATAATGGATGAAGTTTCAGGAGAATTAGGAGAAAAGGTTAAATTTTTCAAATTAAATGTAGATGAAAATCCTAATATAGCATCTGAATTTAAAATATCAAGTATTCCAACTGTAATAGTTTTTAAAGATGGAAATGTTGTGGATAAATTTGTAGGTTTCAAACCAAAACAGGCAGTAAAAGAAGTGTTGGAGAAGCATATATAAATACGATGTGAAGAAATAATAATCAAATGACAAATTAACATTCCTGTGTTAATTTGTCATTTTACTATATAAAATGAGGTGTGATTAAATGGAAAATACTAGGTATGATATAGCTATAATAGGCAGCGGACCTGCTGGACTTTCTGCTGCTATTAATGCTAAAGTAAGGAATAAAAACATAATTGTATTTGGAATACAAGAGCTTAGCAATAAGATAATTAAGGCACCTAAAATAAATAATTATCTTGGATTTTATGATATTACAGGTATCGAACTGAGAGATAGGTTTAAAGAGCATATAGAAAATTTGGGCATATCCATAACGTTTGAAAGAATAAATGAAGTATATGCTATGGGTGATTATTTTGCATTAGATGTAAATGGAAAAATGTATGAATCGAAAACTATAATACTTGCGACTGGAATTGAATATACTAAACCATTAAAAGGAGAAGAGAAATTTTTAGGAAAAGGAGTAGGATATTGTGCTACCTGTGATGCACCGCTTTATAAAGGAAAGACAGTAACCATTATAGGGTACAATAAAGAAGCTGAAGATGATGCAAATTATGTAAGTGAACTGGCTAAGACAACTTATTATGTGCCTATGTATAAAAAGGAACTAGCTTTAAATGAAAATATAAAAATTTTAAATGATAGGGTTGTAGAAATACAGGGGACAGACAAAGTTGATAAAGTAGTATTTGAAAATAATGAAATTGCAACAG
The DNA here is from genome assembly GCF_017874415.1 of Clostridium algifaecis. Classification (GTDB taxonomy): domain Bacteria; phylum Bacillota; class Clostridia; order Clostridiales; family Clostridiaceae; genus Clostridium_B; species Clostridium_B algifaecis. The sequence goes on along the minus strand of NZ_JAGGLM010000010.1, from coordinate 21,928 downwards.
ATGGAGTATTTGTTTTAAAGGATAGTGTTTCGCCAACTCAATTAGTACCAGGGCTTGAGATGGAAAACAATCATATAAAAGTCAATCTAGATATGAAGACCAATATAAAAGGATGTTTTGCGGCAGGAGATTGTACGGGAAAGCCATATCAGTATATTAAATCTGCAGGACAAGGCCAGGTGGCAGCGTTAAATGCAGTTACTTATCTTGATTCAATGGTCAAATTGTCATAAAAAATAGGACTTGGTGATAAAATCAACTGATTCTGCACCAGGTCCTATTTTTAAATTATTAATGATTGTATGTTATTCCGCCATAAAAAAGACATGATTTCCTATAGATTTAACATTTGTTTTATTTATATCTTTCATCCATATCGAAGTGGCAATTTTAGGATTATAGAAAAATATAGCCTTGCCTGTAGGGTCGACCCCCTTTAATGCCTGTGATACTGCCTTATAATTGTTTTCATTTGGTGTTACATTTATTTCACCATTTCTTACACATGAAAAAGCACCTTTTTGTTTTACTACATTTTCTATGGTTTTTGGAAACTCAGGGTATTTCAATCTATTTAATATGACAGATGCTACAGCTACCTGTCCCTCGAAAGGTTCAGAGTTACTTTCTGCATACACTACTTTTGCCATAAGATCTACATCTTTTTGTGTTACATATAGTTTTTGATTTGAATAGTTAAATACCTGCACTATTTCTTCATTATTATTAAAAAGGGTGGTATCTTTGTTTAGCATATTAGCTGCAGATACCGTGTCAAGTGGGCTGAAAACTAATAATAATAAACTAACGAAACAAAAAATTTTTTTCAATTAAATCCTCTCCTTATTACCTGCGGGGTTAGCTGGCGGGTTCGGTAAAGGCATAACCTACGTGAAATACGATTCACCCCTAAATTTTTTTTGGTTTCCCCGTGTTTTTTTATTAAACTTAGGCTAGTCATATTGTTTCCGTTTTATTAAAAAAAATACTAATTTTAAAGTATTTTATTAAAATTTTATAAAATACTTTTTGCCTATCATATAAACAATATTAAATAGTGTATAATTATAAATATATATTTTATAAGGATGGTGAAATGAATGGAACTGCTGCAAATGCTTATTAATTCGATAAGATATATGAGCATATCATCTGTAATGGATATACTTGTAGTATCTTATATTTTATATAAAGGCTATATGCTCATGAAAGAGACCAGAGCAGAACAGCTTTTAAAAGGAATTATTCTTTTAATATTTTTAATACCAATAAGTAGTTTTTTTAATTTGACCATGCTGAACTGGATACTTACAAAAACTTTAACTATAGGAGTTCTTTCAATTATTATTATATTTCAGCCAGAAATAAGAAGTGCGCTTGAGCATTTGGGAAGAACTGCCTTTGTAGACAGACACATATTAGAAGATGAGAAAGTTATGAAAAAAGTTATAACTGAGATTGTAAATTCAGTAGAAAACCTATCTAAAAGCAAGACAGGAGCATTGATTGTAATTGAACAAGTTACAGGGCTTGGAGATATAATAAAAACCGGTACTAGATTGGACGCTATAGTATCTTCTGCACTTTTGGAAAATATATTTGTTGTGAATACGCCACTTCATGATGGAGCTACTGTAATAAGAAATGATAGAATAGTGTCGGCAGGCTGTTTTCTGCCGCTTACGCATAACAATGATATAAATAAAAAATTGGGAACAAGGCATAGAGCTGCGATTGGAATATCGGAAAAATCAGATGCACTTACGGTAATTGTATCTGAAGAAACAGGGACTATTTCACTTGCTGTACATGGAAGGATTACGAGGGATTACACCAAGGAAAGACTTGAGAATATGCTTATACGTATAATGAAAAAGAGATCGGAGAAAAAGGTTACTCTTAAGGAGAAGGTGAATAAATGGAAAGAAAAATTTCACAAAACCAAATCCTCATAAAAATTTGCTGTGTTATTGCTTCATTTATACTGTGGCTTTATGTATTTAATGTAGAGAATCCGGTTAGACAGCGAAAAATTGTTGTGCCTGTAAATATAGTGAATAAAGAAGCACTTTCCCAATCAAAGCTTGTTGAGATAGATGACAAAAATCTAGAGATACCAATTGAGATAAAAGGCAATGCGTCTGATATTTTTTCTATAAAAGCCGAAGACTTTAAGCTTGAATGTGATTTAGGATCTTATGTTATGAAAAAAGGTGAAAATAAAGTTCCCGTAGAGATTAAAAAAAGTCCTGGAAATGTAACTATAGTAAACAATGAAAATCTGTGGCTTAGTATAAAACTGGATACTCTTGCAAAAAAAAATCTACCTATAAAAGTTTTAATAGATGGTCAAACTAAGAATGGACTTCGTGCAGTTAATTCTGTTTTAAAAACAAAAAATGCTGATATATATGGGGCAGCAAGCTCGGTATATAGTGTAAACAGGATAATTGCAAGTTATAACATAAGAAATATTTCAAGGGATACAAGCGTTAGTGTTGCCCTTCAAGCAGAAGATTCATACGGAAATATAGTTAAAGATGTATATATAAAACCACAATATGTTGAAGTAAATATTTCTTTAAAGAATGTAAAAAGTGTACCTGTAAATATTAAAACTACAGGGAACATTCAAGGAGGGGCAGCTATTAAATCAATATTTGCATCTCCCGGTAAAATTGATATAGCAGGAGATTATAGAATTATTTCCAATATAAACAGTCTGGATACTGAGCCAGTAGATTTGAGCAAAATTTCAAGCAGCGGTGGTATTAATGCAAAGTTAATTGTTCCTGATAAAGTGTATTTGTTAAATAACAGTGGATATGTAACTTTAAATATAAATTTAATTAATGATGACAACAAAATTTCTCAAAGGACTATTAATTCTAAGATACAGACAAAAAATTTAGATGGTAATTACACGGCTGAAGTTGAAAACAGTTCTATATCTATCATAGTTTCAGGAAAAAGTAATATTATAAATAATTTAAATGAAAATGATGTACAATGTTTTGTGGACTTGAGTTCTATATCACAGGGAGAAAATAATGTTTCTGTAAATGTAAATCTTCCTGATGGAGTATCTCTTGTATCTAAAAATCCACAAAATGTGAAGGTTAAAATTAATAAAAAAACATCGGAGGTTTCAAATGTCAATTAGAATAAACAATTTATCATTGAGTATAGATGAAGATATGAATAAATTGAAGATGAAAGCAGCTAAAAAGTTAAGAATAAGTGAGAAGAACATAAAAAAATTTAAAATACTAAGAGAATCAATTGATGCCAGAAGAAAAAATAAAATAAAATTTAATTATATTGTAGAGATTGATCTGGATAATGAAAAAAAATTATTATCAAAAGTTCGAGATAAAGATGTTATCTTCGAAGAAGCAATTACAGGTGACAACAATGTAGCATCAGGTACAAAGAGCATGAAAGCAAGACCTGTTATAGTCGGCATGGGACCGGCAGGAATGTTTGCAGGTCTTATGCTTTCAAAATTTGGATATAGACCTATCATAATAGAAAGAGGAGAAAAGGTAGAGGATAGGACAAAAACTGTAGAAGAATTTCAAAAGACAGGCAAATTGAACGTAGAATCAAATGTACAATTTGGAGAAGGTGGTGCAGGTACTTTTTCAGATGGAAAATTAAATACCAGAATAAAAGATAAAAGATGCAGTTTTGTACTTGAAACTTTTGCAGAATGTGGGGCACCAGAAGATATATTGTATAGTGGAAAACCTCATGTTGGAACTGATATATTAAAAAAGGTTGTAAAAAATATACGTAATAAAATAACAAAACAGGGCGGAGAAATATTATTTGACACAAAACTCAAGGATATAACAGTCAAAGATAAAAAATTAAAGTCTATAAATATAGGGGATAACAGTATTCCATGCGAGAATTTGATAGTTGCTATAGGACACAGTTCAAGAGATACATATGAAATGCTTTTAAAAAGGAATGTATTTATGGAGCAAAAGCCTTTTGCTATAGGTGTCAGAGTTGAACATCTGCAGCACATGATAGATGTAAATCAATATGGAAGGTATGCCGGACATCCAAGACTGAAAGCAGCGGATTACAGGCTTACTTCAAGGAGCAAAGATGGGAGAGGAGTATACAGCTTTTGCATGTGCCCTGGTGGAGAAGTGGTTGCGGCTTCGTCAGAGGATGGCAGGCTTGTTACAAATGGCATGAGTAATTACAAAAGAAATGCTAAAAATGCCAATTCAGCAGTGGTTGTAACTGTGGGAACAGATGACTTTAAAGATAATTCTCCATTGAGCGGTATAGAATTCCAAAGGCATTATGAAGAACTGGCATATAAGCTTGGAGGTGGAGATTATATAGCTCCAGTGCAATTAATAAGAGATTTTTTGAAGGATACTGTATCAACTGAATTTGGAAGTGTAGAGCCAAGCTACAGACCAGGATATGAATTCAGAGATTTAAGAAAATGTCTTCCAGAGGCTGTTGTGAATGGGTTAAAAGATGGATTTATAAATTTTGAGGGCAAGATAAAGAACTTTTCTTATGGAGATGGAGTTATAACGGGAATTGAAACTAGGACTTCAGCACCTGTAAGAATAGCCAGAAATGAAAATTTAGAAAGTATATCTGTAAGCGGATTATATCCATGTGGAGAAGGTGCTGGTTTTGCAGGCGGGATAATATCTGCTGCAGTGGATGGAATAAAAACAGCGGAGAAAATAATGTCCATATATAAACCATTTGAATAAATAACATTGTAGAAATGTTTTCAATATAATATAATATAACAATGAATATCTAGTTTTAACATTAACATTTGATAAGAGAGAGGTATTATTTATGCATAGAATGTTTGGAACTGATGGGGTAAGAGGAATTGCAAATAAGGAATTAACGTGCGAATTAGCTTATAAACTTGGAAAAGCTGGAGCTTGTGTATTAACAGAAGTATCTAAAAGTCCAAAAATTCTGGTCGGAATGGACACAAGAATATCAGGAGATATGCTCGAATCTGCACTTGTATCGGGAATACTTTCGGTTGGTGCAAAAGCTGTATGTGTAGATGTTATACCAACACCTGCTATAGCTTATTTAACTAAAAAATATGGAGCAGATGCAGGAGTTGTAATATCGGCATCTCATAATCCAGTAGAATATAATGGAATCAAGTTTTTTAATGGTGAAGGATATAAACTTTCAGATGAGCTTGAGGATAAAATACAGAACTTAATAGAAAATGATTTTCAGGGAATTAATATACCTGTAGGCGAAAATATAGGACGAAAGACTATTAAATCAAAAAAAGCATTAACGGATTATATAGAATTTGCAAAATCAACTATAGATATGGACTTAAAAGGATTAAAAGTTGCACTTGATTGTGCAAACGGAGCATCATCCATAACTTCTGTCAAAGCTTTTAAGGAGCTTGGGGCAAGTGTATATGTAATAAATAATGATCCGGATGGAGTAAATATAAATAAAAATTGTGGATCCACACATCCTGAAGAATTAATGGATTACGTTGTTAAGAAAAATTGTGATTTAGGACTTGCTTTTGATGGAGATGCAGACAGATGTTTGGCTGTAGACGAAAAAGGCAACCTTATAAGTGGAGATTTTACAATTGCAATAGTAGGAAGATATTTGAAAAATAAGGGCAAGCTAAACAAAAATTCTGTAGTAGTTACAGTTATGAGTAACCTTGGACTTGATATAGCCTTGAATAAGGAGGGCATAAAGACTGTAAAAACTAAGGTTGGAGACAGATATGTACTTGAAGAAATGAAAAAACAAGGCTATGTACTTGGAGGAGAACAGTCAGGTCATATAATTATGCTTGATTATAATACTACAGGAGATGGACTTGTTACAGCACTTAAACTTTCATCTATAGTTAAAGAAAGTGGAAAAACATTATCGGAGCTTGCATCTTTTGTGAAAGAACTTCCACAGGTACTTGTAAATGCAAAAGTTCCAAATGACAAGAAAGATATATATATGAAGGATAAACAGATAATGTCAGAAATTAAAAAGATGGAAGAAAGGTTGGATGGCTGCGGAAGAGTTCTTATAAGGCCATCTGGTACAGAGCCTCTAGTTAGAGTAATGCTTGAAGGAAAGGATCAATCAGAAATAGATAAAATGGCAACTAGCCTTGCAAAGCTTATTGAAGAAAAGGCAAATTGCTAGTTGAAACAAACATCTCCTAAATAAATCTTATTTATATTTTAATATCTTTTATTAATTTTATATTATAGGCACATTATAAAATCTATAATATAAAATCTATTAAAATTTATAAGAATATGGAGAGAACGTATGAAAAATAATAAGTTTAATATAGATGAAATTGCACTTGATATTGGAAGTTTAGCAGCTCAGGCTATGATATATGAAGTGTCATGTTTTCCATCACCAGGTCTTGTTTCACCTGTATCAAATGGTTCGCATAGTGACATGAATTTTTTTACTTTTATCGACAGCACGGCAGCTTTAAGTAAATATTTGGTGCTATTTGTTCAGGAAGGTTTTTCAGACAAATCATGTGAAGATATATTTAAAAATATAAGAGCAATTGGAATAAAAGCCGAAAAAGATATGTTTGATAAAACAAATAGAGTTAATACTCATAAAGGTATGTTATTCTTGATTGGTACTGTTTGTGCAGCAGTTGGAAAAGTAATATATTCTAAAGGTGACTTTCATGATATAAAGAATGTCATAAAGATTATGACTCATGGAATTGTATCTCATGAGTTATATAACTTAGATAAAAATAATGATAAATTGACTCACTGTGAAAAAATATTTTTAAAGTATAAAACAGAAGGTGTAAGGGGAGAAGTTGAAAGAGGCATTCCAACAGTTTTCGATTTTGCACTAGATTTTTATAAAAAGAACCTGGATTTAAATATAAATGATAGATTAGTTCATACACTAATAGGAATAATGCAGATATGTGATGATTCTACTATTGTATATAGAACTTCTGAAGAAATATTAGAAGAAGTAAAAGCAATCTCAAAGAAAATAATTCAAGACGGCGGCATGAGAAGAAAAAAAGGAAGGGAAGAAATAAATAAACTCTGTGATGAATTTGTAAGTAAAAATATAAGTCCAGGAGGAAGTGCAGACTTGCTTGGAGTAACTGTATTTTTATATTTAGTAGAAAATTATATGAATTAGCTTTTTTAAAAAAACGACCTTGTCTATATGATTATAGACAGGGCTTTTTACTGTGTAATTTTTGATAGAGAAAGCACTTTTGATGCTGTGGAGTCATCAGTAATTATAGTATTTATATACCTTCCGCGCAAAGCACCTAAAATTGATTTAGCTTTAAATTTACCTGAAGCAATACCTATTACATGTTCAGTTCTCTTAATTGAGGGTGTATCGATTCCAACGATTTTTTTATTTATATCTATGTCAAGTTCTTCTCCTAAGTTATTATAAACTCTTCCATAAATACAGCCTACAGCATTAAGAGTGCTTAAATCGTATTCATTATTTTTTTCTAAATAATTTGACCATAGTGTAGAAGAAAACATAGCATCTATAGTGCCTATTCCTGTAAGAATTATATCAGACTTATTTGCGAAAAACAAAGTGTCACTTATTACAGGTTCATGCATAAGTGCCTTCCTTGCATAATCATTGTCTATATATAGGGGAGCATATAGATACTTGGAGTTCCCACCATATATATTTGCTATATACCTTATAAGTTCCTGGGCATCTAAAATATTTTTATTTTTTGCAGCAGCACCAACAATTTGTACAGCGGTTATTGGAAGCTTTTTTTGAGGTTTAAGATGTTTTACTAAATTTAAAAGAGTTTTTCCCCATAATACTCCTATTGTTGAATTTTCTTTAATTAAACTATTTACGTATTTTGCTCCAACTTTACCTAGTGAGTAAAGAATTTCTTCATAAGGGAGAACTTTATTATCAAGTACTATAGCAGCTTTTAAATTAAAAGTTTCCTTTAATTCAGATTCTAGGTCATAAACTCTATTGTTAGGCTTATTTATAGTAATTTCAACTACATGCTTATTTTTAGCTTCCTGTAGCAACTTAGACACTTTAAATCTAGAAGTGGATAGTTTATTTGCTATCTCAGTTTGAGTCATGTTTAATTCGTAGTACATATTTGCTAAGTCAGCAAGAAAATTTAATTTTTCATTTTCACTAATATTTTCATATCCGTCAATCATGTATATTCCTCTCAATTGATATTAATCTATTTACTTTATTGTAATTGAAGTTTATTATTTTTTCAATAAAATCACAATAAAAGTATACATATTTTCATAAGAATAGAAATAAGTAAAAATGATGTACATTATTCAACAAAAGCATATTATTATAACATTTGATAAATATAAATAGTGTTCGTAATATAATAATATAGTATTTATCTAAAAAATATATAACATTTGTAATTTATATAAAACAAATGTTTTGACATAATGAAGCTAATCTGTTATTATTGTTGATAATAAATTCGTTAATGCGGTGAAAATTGATCCATGTAAACGCTATGAATGCAGCTTGTTATAAATAGTTAGAATAACTATGGAGGATGATGAGGATTATGACTAATTTAAAAAGTGCAAAGCTTAAAGGTAAGAATACTTATGTAAATACCAGTGTTGCTGAACTTATAGAACTTGCAGTAAAAAGAGGAGAAGGAGTTTTTTCAGATACGGGTGCTTTTGCAGTAAGTACGGGAAAATATACAGGCAGATCTCCAAAAGATAGATTTATTGTTAGAGACTCAATAACAGAAGATAAAATTAACTGGGGTAAAGTAAATCTATCTATAAAAGAAGAAATATTCGATGTGCTTTACAATGAGGTAGTAGAATATTTAAATAAAAAAGATTTATTTATATTTAATGGGTTTGTAGGCAGTCTTGGAAATTACAAAATACCAATAAGAGTAACATGTGAATATGCTTATCAAGCAATGTTTGCAAATCAAATGTTTGTAAGACCAACAAAAGATGAACTTTCAAAACATATTCCAGAATTTAATATAATTTCTGCTCCTGGATTTAAAGCAAAAAAAGGAATGGACGGAATAAATTCAGAGGCATTTATTATAATAAATTTCACGAAGAAAGTAGTTCTTATTGGAGGAACATCATATTCTGGTGAAATAAAGAAATCAGTATTTTCGATAATGAACTTTTTAATGCCGCAAAAAGGTGTATTACCTATGCATTGTTCAGCTAATAAAGGAGAAAAAGGAGATACAACTATATTCTTTGGATTATCAGGCACAGGTAAGACAACGTTGTCTGCAGACCTGGATAGAAAGCTTATTGGTGATGATGAACATGGTTGGTGTAATGATGGAGTGTTTAACTTCGAAGGCGGATGCTACGCAAAGGTAATTAGACTTGACAAAGAAAAGGAAAGAGAAATATATAACGCTATTAAATTTGGAACATTATTAGAAAATGTGGCACTTGATGAAAATAGAAAACCCGATTATAATTGTGCTTCTGTTACTGAAAATACTAGAGCAGCATATCCAATAAATTATATAGAAAACTTTGATAGTGATGGATTTGGCAAGGAACCAAATACAATTATATTCTTAACAGCTGATGCTTTTGGTGTAATGCCTCCAATATCTAAATTAACAAAAGAACAAGCTATGTACCATTTTATATCAGGATATACTAGCAAAGTTCCTGGAACAGAGAGAGGAGTTAGTGAACCTAAAGCTACTTTCTCGACTTGCTTTGGTGAACCTTTTATGATATTAAAACCAAGTGTATATGCAAAATTACTTGGAAAGAAAATAGATGAGTCTAAAGCAGATGTTTATCTAATTAACACAGGATGGATAGGTGGAAGTTATGGCGAAGGACAAAGAATAAAACTTTCATATACTAGAAAAATGGTTAATGCAGCAATCTCAGGAAAGATTAAAAATGAAGAATTTGTAGAGCATCCTGTATTTAAAGTGTTAATGCCTAAAAACTGTGAAGGTGTTCCTGGTGAAGTACTTAATCCTAGAAATATGTGGAAAAATAAAGAAGCTTATGATGTAAAAGTATTAGAATTAGCTAAAAGATTTAAAGAAAACTTTAAAAGATTTGAGGATGTTTCACAAGATATAGTTATGGCAGGACCAAGTAAATAGTTTAAATTCATGCAAATTAGTCAAACAAAAGAGATATTCATCAACAAAAGCAACATTAAAATAACATTTGTTTTAACAAATGTTATTTTAATGTTGCTAATTCTATATATATAACCATATAACTATTAAAATATAGCATAATATTAAAACATTTGTATTAATTTTTAACAAATGTTTTGACATTTGTTAAAAATTCTGTTATCATTAAGATAAATAAAAGATATTAATAATATAAAAATTAATAAGTGTAAACGCTGTCGAGATGTTTTGGTTGACTTTGATAAAAGGGAGGATAATTAGATTGCATTTAAGCAATTTAATTAAAAATTATTAGTATGAATGTTAAGGAAGAATCTTTAAAATTGCATAAGCAAAATAAAGGAAAAATTAAAATTACTGGAACAATGCCGCTCAATAATAGACATGATCTATCAGTAGCTTATACACCTGGAATAGCAGGACCATGTATGGAAATAGCTAAGAATAAGAAAAATGCTTATGAGTATACGCTAAAAGGTAGAACTATAGCAGTAGTTACTAATGGAACGGCAGTATTAGGACTTGGAAATATTGGACCTGAAGCAGGCCTTCCTGTAGTCGAAGGTAAAGCATTGTTACACAAAAAGTTTGCAGGAACTGATGCTATTCCTATAAGTATTGATTCAAGCGATCCAGATGAAATAGTAAATACTATAAAAAATATTGCACCTGGCTTTGGTGGAATTCACATAGAAGATATTAAAGCTCCAGAATGTTTTTATATTGAAGATAAACTTAAAGAAGAACTGGATATACCGGTATATCATGATGATCAACATGGAACTGCTATTGCAGTTTTAGCAGGAATTTTCAATTCACTTAAGATAATTAAAAAGAAAATGAATGAATTGAAGGTTGTTATAAATGGAGCAGGTGCTTCAGGAATCGCTACAGCTAAACTTTTATTAGCGGTTGGAGTGAAAGATATAGTACTATGTGATTTAAATGGAGCTATTGTAAAGGGTGACAAAACTTTAAATGTTCCACAGCAGGAAATAGCAGAATTAACTAACAAAAATTTAGAAAAGGGAAATTTAAAAGATATTATAAAAAATAAAGATTTATTTATAGGAGTTTCAGCAGCAGGAGTTCTTACAAGAGAAATGGTTTCATCTATGAATAAGGATGCTATGGTTTTTGCGCTTGCAAATCCAACACCTGAGATTATGCCAGATGAGGCGAAGCTTGGAGGAGCTAGGATTGTAGCTACTGGAAGATCAGATTTTCCAAACCAAATAAATAATGTTTTAGTATTCCCGGGCATATTTAAAGGAGCATTAGAAGCAAGAATTAAAGATATAGACGATAATATAAAAATTGCAGCTGCAAAAGGAATTGCAGCACTTATAGAAGACAGTGAACTAAATGAAGACAACATAGTTCCAAGTGTATTTGACAAAGATGTTTGTAGTGCTGTTTCAAAAGCGGTTATAGACACTGCAGAAAAGCTTGGACTTACAAAAGAAACTTTGGTTAGCTAATTAAAAAGGTATCAAACTATTTTATAGTTTTATATATATTATACAAAGGAGCAGTATTTATGGAATATCATACTTTAAACAAGGTAATAATAGAAGATAGATTTTCAAAGCAATTAACCCCAATTAAAAGTTTTTTGAAAGATCAAGGTTTAGAGTTTGATAAAAACGTAGAGTATACAGTTGCTATATATGATGGTGAAAAAGTCATAGGCACTGGCTCCTTTGATAATAAAGTTCTGAAATGCATAGCAATAGATAAAAATTATAGAGGAATGGGCATATCAAATAAAATTTTATCTGATCTAATAAATGAAGAATATAGAAGAGGAAATAGCCACCTTTTTATATATACTAAACCTAAAAATTATTCTATATTTAACGATTTGGGTTTTTATAAAATTGAAGAGGTAGAGAATAAAGTTATTTTACTCGAAAATAGATCGGATGGAATTGAAAAGTTTTTACAGAAGATAAGTAAAAGAAGAATAAATGGAAAGATTGTATCAGCTTTAGTTATGAACTGCAATCCATTTACGCTAGGACACAAATATTTAATAGAAAAGGCTTCAAAAGAAAGCGATATTGTCCATGTTTTTATAGTCTGGGAAGATAAATCTGAATTCCCAAATGATATAAGATATAAATTGGTAAAAAAAGGAATAGAACATTTAGATAATGTTATTTTGCATAAGGGTGAAGATTATATAATATCGAGTGCAACCTTTCCAAGCTATTTTATAAAGGATAAGAGTGAAGTTTCAAGTATACATTCTCTTTTGGATGTAAAAATATTTGGTGAATATATTGCACCGGTACTTGGAATAAATAAAAGATATATAGGAGACGAACCACTTTCAAATGTTACAAAAAATTATAATGAAGTTATGAAAAAAACTCTTCCGCATTATGGAGTGGATGTAATTGAAGTTCATAGGATTTGTAAGGATGGAGAAATAATAAGTGCTTCTAATGTAAGAAGTCTTATAAAGGAAAATAAATTTGATGAAATAAGAAATTTAGTACCAGATGTTACTTATGAATTTTTAATATCTGATAGCGCAAAATTAATAATAAATAATATCAAAAATAGTTAGATAACAGTAATTAAGGCTGTTTTAAATAAATATAAACATAATTTATCTAGGAGGCAGAGCAATGGAAATAAATAAAATTGCTATGGCTGGTACATTAGAATCAAGTGATATATCAGTTACAGTAGAACCAAATCCAGCAGGCGATATTTCTATAGATTTAAAAAGTTCTGTAGAAAAACAATTTGGAAAGCAGATAAAATCAGTTATAAAAAGTACATTGGAGGCTTTGAAAGTAAAAAGTGCTATTGTACGTGCTAATGACAAGGGAGCACTGGATTGTGTTATAAAATCTAGAGTTGAGGCAGCAGTAATGAGAGCTGCAGGAGAAACTTACTTTAATTGGGGGGCTGATATATAATGTACAAACTAAGAAGAACTATGATGTATGTACCAGGAAATAATCCTGGAATGATAAAAGATGCCCAAATTTATGGTGCAGATTCATTAATGTTTGATTTGGAAGATTCAGTTTCTTTAAATGAAAAGGATACAGCTAGATTTTTAGTATATAATGCACTTAAAACTATTGACTATGAAGGAACAGAAACAGTAGTAAGAATAAATGGTTTGGATACACCTTTTGGAATTGAAGATTTAGAGGCTATAGTTAGAGCGCAACCAGATGTTATAAGACTTCCTAAGACAGAAACTGCACAGGACATCTTAGATGTAGAAAAAGAAATTGCGAGAATAGAAAAAGAAGCAGGAATAGAAGTAGGAACTACAAAAATGATGGCAGCAGTAGAAAGTGCTATAGGAGTTTTAAATGCATATGATATTGCAACTGCAAGTCCTAGACTTATGGGAATAGCTATAGGTGCAGAAGATTTTGTTACAAACTTAAAGACAACACGTTCACCAGAAGGAATAGAACTTTTAGCAGCAAGAAGCCAGATTGTACTAGCAGCAAGAGCAGCTGGAATATATTGCTTTGATACAGTATACTCAGATGTAAATAATGAAGAAGGATTTGCAAATGAAACTAAACTTATCAAGCAATTGGGATTTGACGGAAAATCAGTAATAAATCCAAGACAGATTGATCCGGTACATGAGATATATACACCTTCAGAAAAAGAAATAAACAAGTCAATTCGTGTAATAAGAGCTGCTGAAGATGCCAAAAAGAGAGGATCAGGAGTAGTTTCATTAAATGGAAAAATGGTAGACAAGCCAATTATTGAAAGAGCTCAAAGGGCATTAATGTTAGCTGAAGCAGCAGGTATTAACATATCTGAAGGAGGGAACGAAATTGCTTAAGAATAAAATAGGAAGAGAAATACCAGAAAGTATAGAAGGAATAGGAAAGCTTAGACCATATAATGGACCATTTGATTTTGTCCCAAATAAACGTAGATATGGTAGAAAAATATCAGCAGTGTTACCAGGAGAAAATAAAGTATTGGAAAGTATAGAAGAAGCTGTTAAGAAAAGCGGACTTAAAGATGGAATGACAATTTCATTTCACCATCACTTAAGAGAAGGTGATTACATACTAAATATGGTACTTGATGTAATTGCAAAGCTTGGAATAAAGAATTTAACAGTAGCTTCAAGTTCACTTAATAAAGTTCATAAACCACTTATAGAACATATAAAAAACGGAGTTGTAACAAAGATTATAACAAGTGGTGTTAGAGGACCATTAGCTGAAGCTATATCTCACGGAATACTTGATACTCCAATTATAATTCGTTCACATGGTGGACGTGCTAGAGCAATAGAAGCAGGAGATTTAAAAATTGATGTAGCATTTTTAGGAGCACCAAGCTGTGATGAATACGGTAATGCCAGCGGATTTAAAGGAAAATCATTTTGTGGTTCTCTTGGATATGCCAAGATAGATGTACAGTATGCAGATAAAGTTGTACTTATTACGGATAACTTAGTAGAATATCCAAATGTACCAGCAAGTATATTTCAAAATGATGTAGATTACATTGTAAAAGTTGATGCAATTGGAGATCCTAATGGAATAATTTCAGGAGCTACAAGATATACAAAGAACCCAAGAGAACTTTTGATTGCTAAATATGCCGCAAAAGCTATAGAAGTTTCAGGATATTTTAAAAATGGATTTTCTATACAGAGTGGTTCAGGTGGAGCAGCATTGGCAGTTGGAAGATTCTTAAAAAGTGAAATGAAAGAAAGAAATATAAAAGCAAGCTTTGGTCTTGGCGGAATTACTGGTCAATTTGTAGAAATGATGAAAGAAGGATTAATTTCAAAATTATATGATGTTCAGAGCTTTGATTTAAAGTCTGCAAAATCTATTGGAGAAGATCCGAATCATTTTGAAATAGATGCATCAATGTATGCAAATCCTCATAATAAAGGCTGCATTGCAAATAAACTAGATGTAGTTATATTAAGTGCACTTGAAATTGACACAGATTTTAATGTCAATGTTATAACAGGATCTGATGGAGTAATAAGAGGAGCATCTGGTGGACACTGTGATACGGCAGCAGGAGCAAAACTTTCCATGATAGTTGCACCACTTGTAAGGGGAAGAATACCAACAGTAGTTGAAAAAGTAACTACCGTAATAACTCCAGGTGAAACTATAGATGTATTAGTAACTGATAGAGGAATTGCTGTAAATCCAAAGAGACAGGATTTAATTGAAAGATTTAAAACTGCAAAACTTCCAGTTGTTACAATAGAAGAATTAAGAGAAAAAGCAGAAAAAGCAACAGGAAAGCCAGAAAAAATAGAATATACTGATAAGATTGTAGGACTTGTTGAATACAGAGATGGTTCAATCATAGATGTTATAAGGCAGGTAAAGTAAAGAGGATAGAATTCAATGAATAATGAAAGCACTGTCTTTAACGAAGAAAGCCTACAGTAAAATCAGAGTATCTGTATTATTGCTTTATTGAAGAAATAATACAGATACTATATAAACTGAGTATAATACAATTGCAAGCTAGATTAAAATCAAAAGAAGATATTTCAATCCAAATAGTAGATTCTATGATTATAAATTTACCTAACGCACTTAAGAACAAATACCATGGAGGCGGTAGCAGTACCAATATGGTATAAAAAATTTAAATGCAATGAAAAGGTTAACAAGAGTTTTGAACATATAAAACAAGGAATACCAGAATTTAATGAAATTTTTAGGCAATATATTTAGAAAGTTTTTATTGCTATCAAATAGAGGCTTTAAGAGCATAGATTTATTTAAATCCATGGATAATCTTGGATAGGAATATAAGGTAAGACATGAGCCTTATTCTAAATAGCTATAACTGATCCATCTTACTATCCATAGGTCATGGGAAAGTAGAACTAAAAGCACTTTGAGGATAAGGTTTATGAAAGTTTTAATTGAATCAAGGAGTTTAGCATCGGAATACTTGATCGCCCTTTTAACCAGTCTTTCAGTGAGAGTCATAGGCGGAAATGCATACTGGTCACTCATTTAAAATTCATCAGAATGAGAAAACGAAGCATGGTAACCGTATACGTAACAGGTAATTTCAAAAAACCAAGTATTATTTTTTATTAATACATACAAATATATTTTTGCATAGTATAATTTTAAAGCAAGAAAGCTTTTGAGGTGAAATAAAAAAATCACCAGTGTTGGTTATGTAGAAAAATGAAACTTTATAAGTTTTCGAATACAATATTAAAATTTAATAAGAGGTGAATATTTAATGACAGGTCATGATATTTTATTGCTTACTATTGCGTTATGCAGCGTTGTGGTGTTGGTACTTCTCATTGTTTCAAAATTACATTTACATCCTATGGTAGCTCTATTGGTAGTTTCAGTTGGTGTAGGACTTACATCTGGCCTAGATATGAATAAAATAGTAAAATCAATTACAGATGGTGCTGGAGGTACACTAGGAGGGGTAGGATTGCAAGTTGCACTTGGGGCAATGATAGGAAAACTATTAAGCGTTTCAGGTGCAAGTGACAAAATTGCTTCAACAATCCTAAAAGGTTCTAGCGACAGAACTTTACCATGGTTCATGAGTGCGGTTGCATTTATTATCGGAATTCCAATGTTCTTTGAAGTAGGATTAATTATGCTTTTACCAATAGTATTTAGTGTTGCTGCGAAACTTGAAAAGCAAGGGAAGATAAAAGGATCAGCATATATTCATATTGGAGTTCCGGTTATAGCAGCCTTGGCAACAATGCATGGTATGGTTCCGCCGCACCCTGGTCCTTTGACTGCCATTGCAGGTCTCAAAGCAAATCTTGGCATTACATTGATTTATGGTATTATCTGTGCAATCCCTGCAGTAATTATTGCAGGCCCGGTATATGGTGAATTTATTGCACCACGGATGACAGTTCGTCCTGATAAACAACTGTTAGAACTATATGCGGCATCTTCAGTCGCTTCACAAGAAAAAACTTCAAATTTAGATGACGCTTCAAAATATATTGCTGCAACCGTTGAACATCCTGTTTCAGCAGTAACTTCATTTATCGTTGCATTATTGCCAATGTTAATGATGTTGTCAAGTGCAATTGCAAAAACATTGTTTAAACAAGCGGTCTTGTTTAATAAAATAACAGGATTCATTGGCGATCCAGTAATGGCTTTATTAATTGGACTATTAATAGGAATAATATTTTTGGGATATGGGCGTGGAGTAGACACCAAAAAACTTCATGATGAACTCGGCGCTAGTCTCAAACCAATTGCCGGAATCTTATTAATTATCGCTGGTGGTGGTGCCTTTGCAAAGGTGCTTACTAATTCCAACGTTGGAACCGCTATTAACCACCTTTCATCGGGAATACATGTTTCTCCTATTGCATTAGGATGGCTGATTGCTGCTTTATTATCTATCTCAACAGGGTCTGCTACTGTAGGAATTGTTGGGGCAACCGGCTTGTTAGCACCTCTTGCTGCGGCTAATCCGAGTGTTAGCAAGGAATTATTAGTAATTGCCATTGGCTCAGGATCATTATTCTTTAACTACGCAAATCATGCGGGCTTTTGGTTAGTAAAGGAGTCCTTTAGTATGTCAATGGGTGAAACCTTTAAAACTATTACTGTTGTCCAATCAATCGTAGGACTGGTTGGATTGGCTATGACACTATTGCTTAATTTCATGCCTCATTTTTAAAAATTAAAGAAAAAGACAAAGAAAGTTTTTAAAGAAGTTCTCTTTGTTGAATCCTCTTCTGATGGATCTATTCGCAAAAAAAGTACCTTAAATTTTAATATGGATTTGACAATTTATTTAATCAAGCAATGGTTTCACTTGATGATATTATTAAGATATTTTACTTGTCGATGCTGAGTACCACAATAAAGCTTAACAGCATATCTGACATACGGACAGTAAATTGGATTAAGTATAGCTATTTAGAATAAGGCCCATGTTGTACCTTATAGTTCCATAGACAACTATTGAATTTATGCCATTTAAAACATATGTATTAATACTGTTAAATTATTATATTAAAATTTAATGAAAATATTAAAAAAGAATGGAATATTAACTAATGTAGGTTCCATTCTTTTTTATTTTATATAGTTTTTCTATGATCGCTATAGACACATCCGTAAATACATCAAAAGTTTTAACTTAGCAAAGCAATGTATTTTGGAAACATATCTAGATTGATTTACATAAATCTAGGTATGCTGTTATAAATAACACAGTTAATAAATTATTTATATTTAAGCTGTACTATACACAAATGATTGATTTATTTACATATGATAGGCAAGATAGTATTTGATAGCAAAAATATAGCAGTATAAAGCTCTTTAAAATATGACATGCGTTAAAGACTCACTAATTTAATTAAACATATGATTTTATTTTTAACAAATGTTTTGACAGGAAAAGAAAAAGTTGCTATAATAAATATTATTATGATGATAGAACAAGAAGAAAGGCATAAGCTCATTATTGAGACTGCTGAAAAAAAGGAGATGAGAAATTAACAGGAAAATATGTGACGAAAGAAATCGTTTTATAGAAAATAAATTAATTTATTAAATATTATACATATGCAAGATTTATAAAAGCATTTTATAAACTATTTATTCTTGGGAGGAAGTATCTATGATAAGTTTAATTGTAGTGTTGGCAATATTAATTTCTATTGCACTAGGTTATAAAACAAAGATTAATACAGGATTTTTTGCTATGGGATTTGCGTACATAATTGGTTGTTTTGTTTTAAATTTAAAGGCTTCACAGGTTATCGCAATGTGGCCAATCAGTATTTTTTTCGTAATTTTTTCAGTTTCACTTTTTTACAATTTTGCTCTTGTAAACGGTACATTGGAAAAACTTTCTTTGCACATTTTATATAAATGTCGAAAAATGCCGAAATTACTTCCATTTGTTATTTTCTTTGCAGCAGTATTAATTTCGGGGTTAGGTGCAGGCTACTTTACGGTAATGGTATTTTTAGCTCCACTTACGCTATTACTTTGTAAAGAGACAGGCATGAGCACAATGGTAGGATCAATTATTTTAAGTTATGGTTCATTAGCAGGTGCTAATTTCATGACAAGTGGATGTGGTATTGTATTTAAAAGTTTTATTGAATCAGCAGGATTTAAAGATCTATCATTTGTGTATACAGCGTATATCTTTATTATTACTATGATTGTTCCTATTCTATTAATTCTAGCTTTTGTAATATTCTCAAAAAATTTAAGGAATATGGGCAAAACATTAGATATAAAAAAACCAGAGCCATTTGATAAAAATCAGAAAATCAATCTTTATCTTATTATTGCTATGGTACTTATAGTTCTTGTACCTCCAGTTTTACATTTAGTTATTCCTAAAAATGCAGTTATTACTTTTATAAATTCTAAAATGGATGTTGGACTTGTTTCAATTATTTTCTCAATTATTGTTTTAATGCTTAAGATTGCTGATCAGAAAGCAGCTATTGCAAAGGTTCCATGGAGTACTCTTATTATGATTTGCGGTGTTGGAATGTTAATATCGGTTGCAATCAAGGCAGGAACTATAAAATTACTTGCAAGCTGGATCAGTGGTAATTTACCTGCTTTTGCAGTACCTATAGTACTTAGTATAGTAGGAGGATTGATGGCAGCTATTAGTAGTACTCTTGGCGTTGTTGTTCCTGCACTTTTCCCAGCTGTTCCATCCATTGCACAAGCGACAGGTATAAGCCCTGCTATCCTGTTCATTTGTATTGTTATTGGTGCACAGTCAGCTTCTATTTCACCTTTCTCCTCTGGTGGAAGCATTGTATTAGGTTCTTGTTCAGATGAAGAAGAACGTAATAAGTTATTCCCAAGACTGCTTTTCATTGCAGCTCCTATGTGTATGGGAATTGCAACAGTGGTAAGTATAATTATTTCACTTGTTACTACTATTAAATAAACTATATTAAAATTGAATGAAAACATTAAAAAAGAATGGAATCTTCACCAATGAAGATTCCATTCTTTTTTTATCTTATATAGCTTTTCTATAGATTATATAATTTTAAAATTGTATTTTTGCCAATGAAAGTACTTTTGAAGCTGTAGCATCATCAGTAATAAGCGTATTTATATATTTTCCACGTAGGGCTCCCAAAATTGCTTTTGCTTTAAATTTACCTGCGGCAATGCCTATTACATGACTTGCTTGACGTATAGAAGAAGTATCTATTCCTATGACTTTTTGATTTATATCAATATCAATTTCTTCTCCCAGATCGTTATAAACACGACCATAAATACATCCTACAGCTTTTAGATCATCTAAATTATATTGCTTAACTCTTTCTAAATAATTTGCCCAAAGTGAAGAAGAGAACATAGCATCCGTTGTTCCTACTCCTGTAAGAATTATATCTGACTTATTTGCAAAGAATATTGTATCACTTAATACAGGTTCATGCATGAGAGCTTTTCTTGCGTAATCATTATCTACATAAAGAGGAGCATATAAATACTTACATTTACCTCCATATATATTTGCCGTTCGTCTCATAAGTTCCTGAGAATCTACAATAGTATTATCTTTAGCAGCAGAACCAACTATTTGTACAACAGTTATTGGCAGTTTCTTTTTAGGTTTTAAATTCTTTATTAAATTTAAAAGTGTTTTACCCCAAAGTATGCCTATGATAGAGTTTTCACTAATTAAATTGTCTACATATTGAGCTCCTAATTTTCCAAGCGCATTTAACGTTTCTTCATAAGCAAGAACTTTATTGTCAAGTACCAATGCATCTTTTAAACCAAAATTTTCCTTCAAAATATTTTCTAATCTAGGCAGCCTACTATGTGGTTTATTTATAGTAATTTCTACTACATGTTTATCACGAGCTTCTTGAAGCAATTTAGAAACTTTAAATCTGGTAGTAGATAATTTGTTTGCTATTTCGCTTTGAGTCATATTTAATTCATAATACATATAAGATAACTCGGCAAGAAAATTTAATCTTTCAGCTTCATTTATTTTTTCAAATTCATCTATCATGTCTAACCTCTCAACTAAATTTATATTCAATGTATTAAGTATAATTAAATAATTGATGCAATTTAAGAATGATTTTTAAACTAATTTAAAGATATTATTTACAAAAATTACTTATCATCTTGAATATACAAGTCAATTATAATGGAGATGGTTTACTTTTTCAAGGCGATGAATGGAACTTTAAGTTTTCAATATTACAATTTTACATAATAAAGTGCATATTTTAATTAAATTAATATTTTGCTGCTGATTTTGAATTTTATAAGTAAAGAAAATATGGCTATTGACAAAAGTATAAAATAATAACATTTGTTTTAATAATAATATACGAAATTTAAGATTATAAAGATTAAAATTAATATATAGCTTGTTTTAAGAAGTAATTTTAAAACATTTGTATAAAATATAAACTAATGTTGACTTTGAAAAATAGATCTGCTATTATTAAATTATATTTAGGCAATTTAAAAATTATATATATATCATCTATGAACTAGTAAGAAAATCTATTTTAATTTTTTGTGAATAGAGTATAGGCTAGCCTGTAAAATGTAAACATTTGCTTAGATATATTAGGTATATATTAATAATAAAATTAGTTGAGTAAGCTCGGAAACTAATTTCAAGCTGGCTCAAAAATATTGGTTATGTTATTTTTGTGCAGATAACTCTTAGAGGAAGACATTATTCCTAAAA
>NZ_JAGGLM010000009.1 GCF_017874415.1 Clostridium algifaecis | reverse complement strand
CCCACTTCTATTTTATATTGGAGGTTTTATTTTTTCTACTCATAGCTATAAGCTTTCCGGAACCACAGGTAAAACCTGTGGTATTCTAGATACAATAAAAAACACTAAGCATAAAACCTAGTGTTTTTAGTGGACGAGCAAATCTGTAAGCCGAGTTCTGTATTAAACAATCATCTATCTAGGCCCATTGTTACCAATGGACTCAAGCGATACTACCCGAAAGCAAAGCGGGCCACTTTTTCATGCTTTCCTATTCGATCTTGCTCCAGATGGGGTTTACATAGCCGCAAAGTCGCCATTGCGCTGGTGAGCTCTTACCTCGCCTTTCCACCTTTACCGAAATTAATTCCGGAAGTATATCTCTGTTGCACTTTCCTTCAAGTTACCCTGACTGGGAGTTACCCAGCACCCTGCCCTATGGAGCTCGGACTTTCCTCTCCTGCACATAATGCAGCAGCGATTGTCTGGTTTACTCGCAAGTAATATAATATCATATATTTTTTTTATTTACAATAAAATTTTTTAAAATATTTCATTATAATTCTTAACAAATACTAATCATATTTGCAGTGAACTATTCTTCCGCAATTATCGCAATATACAATTTTTTTATTCTTTTTTATGTTATCGATTGTAATCGCGGACACCTTCATTTTACATCCTGTGCAGACACCGTCATATAATTCAGCAGCTCCCGTACCTTTTGCTTCAGATATTTCATTAAACTCATCCAGCAATTCCTCTGGAATTTCTCTTTCCAAATTAGAAATATCTTTTTCAGCTTTTTCTATTACTTCTTTAACTTTTAATATTTCTTTGCTCCCATTTTCTTTAAATTCGTAAAATTTATTTCTAAGATCAACCAGCTCTTTTCTATTTTTCTTTTTATCGCTCGAAATCTTTTCTTCTTCATACATAAATTCCAGACTTTTATCTTCCATATTTTTAATTTCATCTTTTTTTGATTCTATAGATTTTTCTAAACTTTTAATTAATTTTAAATCATATTTTAAATTACTGTACAATTTGTTCTCGTCTTTTTCTAGCTCATCTTTTACCTCATTTATTTTTTTCTCTGTGATTTCTATATTTTTTCTTATTCCCTTAAGTTCTTTGTCTAACTTTATATAATGTATTTTTTTATCATCAAATTTCTTTTTCAAGTCCTTCATAACACTTATATTCAGTACCGTTTTCAATGCTCTTTTTTCCTTTTTTATTAATGATTTATTTTTCTGAATTTCAATTAATAAATTAAGCATATAATTACCTCCCTTTGAATTCACTTGCAGCCCCAATATCTTTTAATAAAATATTTCTATAAAAAAAGTAAAAACGAATAAATTAATACTCATTTTTACTTATATTTATAAGGATTACTATTAACTTTTGATAAAATAATATTATTTTTAAATCCCATCGATTCTATTCTCTTTTTTAAATAATTTGCTACTACAGAAATAGAAGGCCATTCAGTTCCAAAATGGTCAGCATCTATAATAGCCATACCCTGCTCATTAAAATCACTCACATAATGATAGGTAGTATCGCCTGTTATAATGCAATCTGCTCTCAAATTTTTAGCCAAATTGAAATAATCTTTTCCGCTTCCATTTACAACTGCAACTTTTTTTATTATTTTTTCATCTTTCCCAACATATCTTAAATGAGAAATCTTAAGTTTTTCTTTCACTTCAGTACAAAGATCATTCAATGTAATTGGATTTTTAAGTTCTGCAATTCTTCCTATACCTGAGTCATCTCTAGATTCACCATTAACACATGAATGCTCCATAATGCTTGCATGATTGAAATTTAAAATCTGCATTATTATATCGTTCATTCCACCTAACGTAGAATCAAGATTTGTATGGCTTGAATATACATTTATGCCATTTTTAATAAGTTTAATTATTTTTTTGCCAACTAAAGTATCCATGGTTATGGATTTAGGTTTTTCAAAGATAAGTGGATGATGTGTAAAAATAAGATTACAGTTTTCTCTTTTAGCTTCATCAATTACGGTCAAAGTACAATCCAGTGATACTAAAACAGATGTAACTTCACATTCCATATCACCAACCATAAGTCCTACATTGTCGTAACTTTCTTTAAGTTTCGCAGGTGCATATTGTTGAATTATTTTATCTATATCTTTAACCATTAAAGGCATTTTACCAACTCCTGTAATCTTATTATCTTATTTTCTATTTCTAATTTTCTCATTTTAGCTAAATTACTGTCATCTTTTATATAGCCTAATATATTTTTATATTTATTAATCTTAGATTCTATAAACTTCAAAGCAAGTGGATGCTTCTTCTGTATTAATTTTTCTCCCACTTCATAAAATATATCTTCTTTTTCCTCTGCAATATCACTATATTTTACTTTTATTATCTCATAAAATATATTTTCGTCAATACATAAATTTTCATCAATTATTTTAAAACCATTCTGGTATATATATTTCCTAACAACTTCCGGATTTTGAACTGGCTGAAGTATACAAAATTCAGCACTTTTAAATACATCTATATTTTCATCTATTATATCCCTTATTAAATTTCCTCCCATTCCAGCAATTATAATACCCTGTGCCTCTCCTTTATAAATGGTATTTAGTCCACTGCCAAGTCTGCACTCTACTTTTTGCTGTAATCCTTCCATACTTACATTTAATCTGGCTTTTTGAATTGGGCCTTCATTAATATCTGAAGCTATTGCTTTCATGCACTTATGATTTTTCACAAGATAAATAGGAATATACCCATGATCTGTACCTATATCGGCAACCAAATTACATTTATCCACCATATCACAAATACACTTTAATCTTAAACTGAGGTTCATAATTTATTTATTCTCCATTTCTATCTGAATACTGTAACTATCCTGAGCTGCATTATTAAAAGTATTGTACTCAATATAAGCGACACATATATAAACTTATAAGAATACTTTTTATTATACTTTGCAAATAAAAAATCTGCATAATACGTACAAAATAATAAAGCCATATCAAGTAGTCCATATGCCATTTGTTTAAATGCAAATTGTTTTCCTGTTCCAAATTTTTCAGGTGTAAAATTGATATTGAAATTAATTGGCATCTTATACGGAATTTTATTAGAAAGATACAGAATTATAGGATTAAGTGTAATTATAATTGCCATTAAAGCTGATATTAAAAAAAGTATAGAAAATTTTTTATTTCTATAAGCATTTTTATTTTTGTCTACACTATCCTCCCAGCTAACATTCATGATTTTATTATTTAAAAGCTGTTTTTCAAATTCATGAAATTTTTCAGGTGAGATCCCGTAAATAATTTTATTTATCCTTAAATAAATAACATTTTTAGTAGAAGTTGTAAACATATATGTAATACCTACCTTATCTATAAAAGCTCTGCCAATAGCAAAATTATTTTTACCATACCCGGATAATTTTACTCCTTTTATATATCCATTTGATTTCTGATAGGAAATAATGGAATCAATTGGAATTTTTAATCTTTTTAACCTTAAAGCAGTATATATATATATGTTTTCTTCATCTATATAATATTTAAGAGTTCCATAAATAATAATATAATAAAATTGATATATATTGAATACAATCAAAACTAGATTTATCAAATTAGATACTTCATAAAAATTTACAAAATGGGATAATATTAATAACGCAGCATCATATAAAATTGTTATTGCCAAAATATAATTCATTCCTATACCTTTTGCTGGTTTATACTCTTTCACATCATCACCTCGTACTTATAATTATATCATATTAAAATATATTAATTATAGGCATGTCCGTAATTCAATGAAAAAAAGCGCCTGTAAAAGGTGCTTTAATCCAAATAATCCTTTAATTTTTTGCTTCTGCTTGGATGTCTTAATTTTCTAAGTGCTTTTGCTTCTATCTGCCTTATTCTCTCTCTAGTAACATTAAATTCTTTACCAACTTCCTCAAGTGTTCTTGCCCTTCCATCATCCAGCCCAAATCTTAGCCTAAGTACTTTTTCCTCTCTTGGAGTTAAAGTATCAAGTACATTTATAAGCTGTTCTTTAAGCATGGTAAAAGCTGCTGCCTCAGCTGGTGCTGGTGCCTCATCATCCGGTATAAAATCTCCAAGATGACTATCTTCTTCCTCTCCAATAGGTGTTTCAAGTGAAACTGGCTCCTGGGCTATTTTCATTATGTCTCTTACTTTATCTACTGGCATTTCCATTATTTTTGCTACTTCATCTGGTTGTGGTTCTCTTCCAAGTTCCTGAAGCAATTGCCTCGATACCCTAACCAACTTATTTATAGTTTCAACCATATGAACAGGTATTCTTATTGTTCTTGCCTGGTCGGCAATGGCCCTAGTTATTGCCTGCCTTATCCACCATGTAGCATAAGTACTAAATTTATATCCTTTTCTATAATCAAATTTTTCTACAGCTTTTATAAGTCCGAGATTTCCTTCCTGAATTAAATCCAGAAAAAGCATACCTCTTCCAACATACCTTTTAGCTATACTTACAACCAATCTTAAATTTGCCTCTGCCAGCTTTTTCTTTGCAATTTGATCGCCCTTTTCAATTTTCTGGGCTAAATCAACTTCTTCTTCTGGAAGAAGAAGCGGAACTTTTCCAATCTCCTTTAAATACATCCTAACAGGATCATCTATAGCAATTCCCTCAGGTACAGACAAATCCAGATTTTTTTCATTCACTTCTTCTTCATGTTCATGCATATCACCTATTACTTCAATTCCCATAGATTCTAGTGCTTCATATATCTTCTCTATTTGCTCTGGATTCAAGTCCACTTCTTCCAATTCATTCATTATTTCTTTATAAGTTAAGCTATTATTTTTCTTTCCTTTTTCTATAAGTTTTTTAACTATTTGAATTTTTGAACTTTTATCCTTCATTTTTTTGCCTCCTTTAACCATTACTGTACTTCACCAATCCTTCTTTGAATTTTTATAAGTTCTTGTGCCAATTTTAGAGATTCATCAAGTTTTCCCTCTTTTTCACATTTTTTTATTTTAGTTATAATATTTCTTTTTTCCTGTTCCAATCTATGTTTTTTTATTTTTTCAATAAAACTATTTATCATGTATTTATAATCGTAATTATCAAATATAATTTCTGTATCTAAAATATTCACCCATTCTTTAGATATATCCACATCTCTGCATTTAGATTCTATATGCTTTATTTTATCATCTCTATCATAATTTGAACTTTCAATAATATACTTATATATTTTCCTGTGACTTTCGAGAAGTATTTCTTCAACACCTATAAATTTCTGTGCATATTCCATCGCATGGTCATCATCTAACATTAGCTTAAGCATTGCTCTTTCCGCCTTTAAATAGGCTGGCTCTAAATATAATTTTTGTCCAAAATCCTCTTCAGTATTCATGTTTTCAACTTTTTTTGTATTTTTTCGAATATTTCCATTCAACATGTCATAAAGTGCCTGAATTCTAATGCCTGTTTCCTCAGACAATTTCTTTATATACATTTCTCTTTCTATAGGATCAAGGTCAATTAATATTTCCAAAACTCTATCCACATATTTTATTGTATTGTCAGGGCTTTTCGATTCAAATTCTTTTCTTACACTCTGAATTCTATAATCTATAAGTGGAAGAGCATTAGAGATCAAAGTAATAAAAGCATCTTTACCATTATTTCTAATAAATTCATCTGGATCTTTACCCTCAGGAATTAGAAGCACCCTTACATCCAATCCTGCATTCTTTAATATATTTAGACTCCTCAAAGTAGCCATCTGTCCTGCAGTATCTGCATCATAAGATATTATAACTTTATCTACATATCTCTTCATAAGTTTTGCCTGTCCTGCAGTAAGTGCAGTTCCAAGTGATGCCACTGTATTTGTTATGCCATATTGATGAAGAGATATACAATCCATATAACCTTCTACCATAATAAACATTCTTGAGCTATTATTTTTTATTGCAAAATTAAGCCCATATAAATTTGTGCCTTTTTTAAATAATGAGGTTTCCGGAGAATTTAAATATTTAGGCTTTGAATCATTAAGCACCCTACCTCCAAAACCTATAACTTTTCCACTGTAATTAAATACCGGAAAAATCACTCTATTCCTGAATCTATCATAATAATTACCTTTCTGGCTTTTTATTATAAGTCCATCTGAAAGCATATCCAATTCAGTAAATCCCTTTTCTTTTAGATATTTAAGCATAGCATTCCAACTATCTACAGAATATCCAAGTCCAAACTTTCTAATAGTTTTTACAGTTATTCCTCTATTTAAAAGATAGCTTTTTGCTGTTTCATTTTTATTTAAACAGGAAAAAAAATATCTGGCAGCTTCCACATTTAATTTATACAATTTTTCAAAACTATTTTTTCTGCTTTTATTTTCATTCCTATAAAAATCTATATCTATATTTACTCTATCAGCTAGCAATTTTACTGCTTCCGGAAAGCTCAGGTTCCTTATCTTCATGGTAAAAGTTATTACATTTCCTGCCTCTCCGCAGCCAAAGCACTTATATATCTGTTTGTCTTGAGATACGCTAAACGATGGAGTCTTCTCATGATGAAATGGACACAAACCTATATAATTTCTTCCAGATCTTTTTAGTTTTACACTTTCAGATATTACATCAACTATGTCATTTTCATCTTTTACTTTTTGAATGACATCTTCTGATATCACAAAGCAACTACCACCTATCTGAAATTATTGTACCAAATTTTAATATATTCGACATAAATCATTATATTCCTTCTTTTAAATTAAATATTTTATAAATTAATTTATAAAATATTTAATTTATTATTCTAGTATATATATTCTTTAAAAATAGCAAATATCCTTCAATAAAATAAATAAATAATTTGAAACATATCATTTTTTATTTAACAGAATACTATTAAAGATATTTCTAATACAATACAATTTTAGGTATATATATATTATTAAACAGCATTAAGCAGTAATCATCACTCATACCAGATATGTAATCGGACACTCCTCTTATCAAACCTTCTTTTTCAACAATATTTCTGTAAAATTTAGGCATTTTATCAGGTTTTGTATAAAAGTATTTAAACACCTGCTTTAATACAAATTTTGCCTTTTCCCTTTCTACTTTTAGTGCATCTCCAAGATACACTTTCTCAAACATAAAATTTCTGAGTTCATTTAAAGCTTCAAATATTTCATCACTTAAGGATACATACACTATTCCTTCTCTAATATTTTCTATAGTTTTATATATACAATCTTTAACCAGGGTATCTATTCTTTCGCTGTTTGTTTTTCCTAAAATTTTTGTACAGTTTTCAGGGATATCCTGAGGTTTCAAAATTCCTGCCCTAATAGAATCATCTATATCATGATTTACATAAGCTATCTTATCACTATACTTAACTACCTGTCCTTCAAGTGTAAATGCATTCATTTTAGGATTCCCAAAACCGCTGTGATTTAAAACTCCATCCAGGACTTCTTTAGTTAAATTTAATCCTTTGCCATTCTTCTCTATTTTGGTCAATACTCTTACACTGTTTTTGTTGTGTTTGAATCCCCCTGGAACAAGTTCATTTAAAACCTGCTCTCCACTGTGAGCAAATGGGACATGTCCAATATCATGTCCCATAGCTATAGCTTCTATTAAATCTTCATTTAATCCAATGCCTTTCCCTATGGTTTTTCCAATTTGATTCACTTCTAATGTATGTGTTAGTCTTGTTCTGTAATGATCTCCGAAAGTTCTTATGTAAACTTGCGTTTTATGTTTAAGTCTCCTAAAAGATTTACTATGTATTATTCTATCCCTATCTATCATAAATGATGTTCTTATAGGGTCACTTTCCTCATTTCTCTGCCTTCCAATAGTTTTAGAAGAAAATGAAGCTTCAGGTATTAATATCAACTTTTCTTTTTTCTCTATTTTTTCTCTTATTAGCATATACATCACCTTTTGTATTAGTTCTATACTTACTTTTAAAATTCCTTTTCAACAATAATGTATAATATGAAAAAGTATTTAATATTATTATATAGAAATACTTTTTAAGGAGTATGATAAATGAATAGAACTGTAGACTTATTATCTGAAGAAAATGTAAAAAAATACGTGCTTCCATATTATAATCTTCAAGATAGTGAGTTAATTAAAATAAAATTTAAAAATACAGATAAGCAAAGGGCAGTATACAAAGTAAATTGTATGAATAAAAGCTACTGCTTAAAAAAAGTATATTTTGATGAACCCGAGCTGCTTTTTGTATATTCCGCTATTGAATGGTTATACAGAAACAATATAAATGTTCCAAAAATTTTGCCAACAGTCAAACATAGTAGATTTGTAAAATATGAAGATATGCTGTTTATACTTACTCCATGGATATTGGGGGAAAAATGCAGCTACGATAATGCAAAACACATGAATGCAGCTATTTTAAACTTATCAAATATTCACAAGGTCAGCAGTAATTTTAAACCTATTTATAGAAGCGCCAATAGAAAAAATTTTGAACACATACACCTGTCCTTTGAAAAACATCTTAACCAACTTTTAATTTGTTCAAATTCGGCATTCAAGTATAATGATAATTTTTCAAATTTATTTTTACAAAATTTCAACATAAATTATATGCTGGCAGAAATATCTATTAAAATATCTGAGACTATAAATTATAACAATTTGCATTCATCTCTTTGCCACCTTGATTACGTAAATAAGAACATAATATTTGATAATAGCCAAAATATATGGGTAATAGATTTTGATAAATGTACAAGATCTTACTGTTCTCATGATATATCATATTTTTTGAGAAGATTCTTAAAAAGAACAAATACCAACTGGGATTTCAATACAGCTGTAGATTGCTTAAAAATATATGATAATAACTTTTCTCTTAATTTAGATGATTATAAATATATAATATCCTATTTATCTTTTCCACAAAAGTTTTGGAAAATATCACGAGATTATTATAACAATATAAATAAATGCAATCACAATTCTTTTTTTTATTTGCTTAAAAAAGCATCTGGCAATAATATGAATCAATTGGAGTTTATAATTGATTTTGGAAAATATATATGCAAAAAATTTAAAACTCAAATTTAAAAAGATTAACAATATTTTTTAAGGTAAATCAAAAAAGATTTAGTACTAGAATGAAAATAATTTTAGTACTAAATCTTTTTTTATAAATGTTCTATTTTCTTGGATTCTTAACTTGAGCTTGTGCTGCTGCAAGTCTTGCTACTGGAACCCTAAATGGTGAACATGATACGTAATCAAGTCCTACATTGTGGAAAAATTCTACAGACGATGGATCTCCTCCATGCTCTCCACATATTCCAAGATGTATATCCGGTCTAGTTTTTCTACCTAATTTAACGGCCATATCAACTAATTTTCCTACACCAGCTTGGTCAACCTTCTGGAATGGATCAAATTCGTATATTTTATTATCATAATAATAATTTAAAAATTTTCCGGCATCATCTCTTGAGAAACCAAATGTCATCTGAGTTAAATCATTTGTTCCAAATGAGAAAAACTCAGCTTCTTTTGCTATTTCATCTGCTGTAATAGCAGCTCTTGGTATTTCTATCATAGTACCTACTTTATATTTCAGATCTATTCCTGACTTGTTTATTATTTCATCTGCCGTTTTTACAACTATGTCTTTAACAAATTTTAATTCTTTCAATTCCCCAACCAATGGTATCATTATTTCAGGAACAATATCATACCCTTTTCTGTTTTTAACATCTATTGCAGCTTCAATTACTGCCTTTGTCTGCATCTCTGCTATTTCTGGATATGAAACAGTAAGTCTGCATCCTCTGTGTCCCATCATAGGGTTGAATTCATGAAGTGAAGCTATTGTTGCTTTTAATTCTTCACAGCTTATATTCATTTCCTCAGCTAAATTCTTTATATCCTCAGGATCAGTTGGAAGGAATTCATGCAGTGGTGGATCCAGGAATCTAATTGTAACCGGTCTTCCTTCCATAGCTTCATAAATCTGTATAAAATCGCCTTTTTGCATTGGAAGTATATTTTTAAGGGCAGCTCTCCTCTGTTCTTCACTTTTTGAAACTATCATCCTTCTGACTTCAGGTATTCTATCTTCATTAAAGAACATATGCTCTGTCCTGCAAAGTCCTATTCCTTCTGCGCCAAATTCTACTGCCTGTTTTGCATCCTTTGGAGTATCTGCATTCGTTCTAACTTTTAATGCCCTGATACTATCGGCCCAACTCATGAAAGTTCCAAAATAACCTGTTATTTCAGGAGCTACTGCTTTTATTTCCTCTCCATATACATTTCCTGTGCTTCCGTCTAGTGATATATAATCTCCCTCTTTATAAATTTTACCTTTTACTTCAATTGTCTTATTTTCTTCATCTACATTTATATCTCCGCATCCAGCTACGCAGCATGTACCCATACCTCTAGCTACAACTGCTGCATGAGAAGTCATACCTCCTCTTACTGTAAGTATTCCTTCTGCTGCTACCATTCCTTCTATATCTTCAGGTGAGGTTTCAAGTCTTACAAGTATTACTTTTTCACCCTGGCTGTGGTGCTTTTTTGCATCATCTGCAGTAAAATAAATTTTTCCACAGGCAGCTCCAGGAGATGCTGGAAGTCCATTTGCAATTATCTCTGCCTTTCCAAGTTCATTTTTATCAAAATTAGGATGTAGAAGTGCATCAAGTTGTTTAGGTTCTACTTTAAGGATTGCCTCTTCTTTAGTTATAAGACCCTCTTCAACCATATTAGCTGCTATCTTAAGAGCTGCCTGAGCAGTTCTCTTTCCATTTCTTGTCTGAAGAAAATATAGTTTGCCGTTTTCTATAGTAAATTCCATATCCTGCATGTCCTTGTAATGGTTTTCCAAGTTGTTAGCAATTTTTACAAATTCCTCGTAACATTGTGGGAGATCTTGTTTTAATTTTGCTATAGGCTGAGGTGTTCTAACACCTGATACTACATCTTCTCCCTGCGCATTTATGAGATACTCTCCAAATATGCTTTTTTCTCCTGTAGCAGGATTTCTTGTAAATGCAACTCCTGTGCCTGAAGTATCTCCCATATTTCCAAATACCATGCACTGGACATTTACAGCTGTTCCCCAATCTCCTGAAATGTCATTCAATCTTCTATAAACTATTGCCCTTGGATTTTCCCATGATCCAAATACTGCTGTAATTGATTCAATTAATTGTTCCTTAGGATCTTGAGGAAATTCCTTCCCTATGTTGTCTTTATATATTTTTTTGAATCTAATAATTGCATTTTTCAGATCCTCTTCAGTTAATTCTGTATCAAATTTTACTCCTTTAGAATCTTTTATTTCATCAAGTACATCTTCAAATTCTCTTTTTTCAATGCCCATTACTACATCTGAAAACATTTGAATGAATCTTCTATAAGAGTCGTAGGCAAATCTCAAATTATTAGTTAATTTACCAAGAGCTTTTACTGAATTATCATTTAATCCAAGGTTTAATATAGTATCCATCATTCCTGGCATTGATACTCTAGCACCTGATCTTACAGAAACCAAAAGTGGATTTTCTAAACTTCCAAATTTTTTTCCTGTAACTTTTTCAAGTTTTTCAAGAGCACAATAAATTTCTGCAACAATTTTATCGTTTATTTTTTTATTGTCCCTGTAATATTTAGTACAAGCTTCTGTAGTTACAGTAAATCCATGTGGAACCGGGATTCCAAGATTAGTCATTTCTGCTAAATTGGCACCCTTCCCCCCAAGAAGACTTCTCATTCTTGCATTTCCTTCACTAAAAAGATAAACATATTTTTTTTCTTCCATGAAACAAGCATCCCTTTCTCTATAAAATTTTATACAAATTATATATTTATATATCAGCGGAATATCCGCTTACTATCTTTAATTATTTTCTCCCATTTTAACAAAAAGCCTTGTTATATTTGTTTTAGAAACTTTTCCTACTATTTTAAGTATCTCTTTAGAATCTTCCATTGATTTTTCTATAACAGGAAGACAATCTACCTCATGTTCCATTATTTTTTGAGCTGCCGTGTAAGCAGTATCTTTTCTTTCTAGAAATACTATATTAGGCATCCTGGTCATTATTATTCCTACAGGTACATTTTTCATATCTGTACCGCCTATAGCTATCTTTAAAAAGTCCTTTCGTGACACAGCACCAGTTAATATACCATTATTCTCTACAAACAATGTTCCAACATCATTTAAAAATAAATTTACTATAGCATCATAAACTGTAGTATTTTCATCAACTACAACTGGTTTTGACATTATATCCTCTGCATTTATATTTCTTATATAATCATATAAAAGACTATAGGATGGTTTATTAGAATATATATATCCTACTTTAGGCTTAGCATCCAATATACCGGTCATAGTAAGTATAGCTAAATCTGGCCTAAGTGCTGCCCTCGTAACACCAATTTTATCTGCCAATTGTTCACTTGTTATAGGTGCTCCTTTTTTAACCAATTCCATTATCTTCTGTTGTCTGCTAGAAAATTTAATAACATCCAACCTCCCTTTATATACTATCTAATGTTTATTTTCAATTCTGCAGAAAAAATAAGGTATACTTAACTTTATATCTTCAGAAACATTATACCATTATAAAACAAGAAATAGTATATCATTTTTATTTTTATTTTTATTTAAAATTATATAAACCTAATTATTTACTTAATTCCCCTCAATTTTATATGCTATACTATTTAATTTAATTATAAGACAATTCTTATGATTTTACTATAAATTATCGCAAATATTACAAAATAATTTATAATAAAAGTTAAAATTTTGTATAAAATATAAAAAAATAGAATGGATACTGAAATTATTTTTTTATTTTCAATACCCATTTTTTTCTCTTAATTAAAATAAAATATTTTAATTATTTGGTTTTGTCATCGTCATCTATATCATCAAATTTTACAGTATATTGGTAAGTATTTTTATCATCATCTTTATTTCCCTTATGACTGAATTTATCTTTTATAGAAGATGCAGCATCAAATACCTTGTCTTTTACATCTTTTGCAGTACTTTTAACTCCGCCTTTAATTATTTTATTTACAACTTCTACTGATCCATCATCTTTAGTTATTTCTATGGTTACTTTAGTAAGTACGGCAGTAAGTATTCCAATAGCAATTAAAGGAGGCCATACAAGTACTGTGAGCGTGGCAGCAATCCCTGCATTTACAGGAATATCTACAACTACCTTATCATCTTTTTTTATCTTTATTCTATTTATATTTCCTTTCTTTACTAAATTTTTGAGCCATTCCAAAAATTCGTCTTTTGTAGTGTAAATATTTTCCTTGTCATTTTTTTGTTTTTCTTCAATGTATATAAGAGCATCCACCACATTTGCATCACAAGCTTCCAGTGCTTCTTTCGCATCAGCATAACTTATACCAGTTCTTTCTCTTATAATATCAATTTTTTCTAACGTTATTTCAGCCATTTTATCCTCTCCTTTTAATAATTTTGTTTTTCAAAGTTTACAAGATAATTCAAAGTTTCGAGACTTTTAGGTTTTCTAAAATAATTTTGAGATATAATCAAGCTAAGAACTTTGTAAAGTTCTTCTTTTACTTCTTTTGATAAATTAACTCTATATACTTTTTCAAGCGGAATTTTTGAAATATACTTAAGTGCACTAAATGTTGAATATTTTATACCTACTCCATTTATTTTTTTACATTCACTGCACACACCGCCCAAATATTGTATGCTTAAATAATCGGAAGTTGTAATTTTTCTTCTGCATACTGCACAATAATCAAAATTAATTCCATAACCTGTGGATTGCAGAATTTTTAATTCAAAGGCCCTTGCCAAAGTCTCCAAATCCACAGCATGATTTTTCATAAGATAAAATGCAGTTACAAGGTGTATAAATAATCTTTTATTACATTCTTCATCATTCATAGCTATATCCACTAATTCACAAAAATAAGAAGCATAGGTCAAAGTAACCAGATCATTCAATAGATCTTGAAATGAATCAATCAAACTGCTTTCATTTATAACATATAAACTTCTTCCTTTGTATAATACGTAATCCCCATAACAGAATTGGAGTGTTGAAGAAAAAAGCTTATTTTTTGATTTTTTTACTCCTTTAGCTATTGTAGATATTTTACCTAATTTTTCAGTAAATAGCCATACAATTTTATCATTTTCTTTTATATCCTGAGTTTTTATTATTACAGCCCTTGTTTTAATTGTGTTCAGACAACCATCCCCCGCTAAAAAATGTCATTATTTATATCCAAGCTCCTTCAAGACACCATTACTGTCTCTCCATTCCTTCTTAACTTTAACCCATATATTCAAATATACCCTGGAGTCTAACAATTTTTCAATGTCTCCCCTTGCATAGGTTGATATTCTTTTTAACATTGATCCACCTTTGCCTATTATTATGCCCTTATGAGATTTTTTTTCACATAGTATAGTAGCATCTATATTATACATTCCCTTTGAATTTTTCTTCATGGATATTATTTCTACAGCTATTCCATGGGGAACCTCCTGAGAAAGCAGCTTTAAAGATTTCTCCCTTATAATTTCTGATACTATGAATCTCTCCTGTTTATCTATTATCATGTCATCAGGATAATATTTGGGACCTTCTTTCATATATTGTACTATGAGCTTTTTTAGTTCATCTACATTTTTTCCGTTAATAGCAGATATCGGTATGTATTCTTTAAAATCAAACTGTTCCGAATATACTTTAAGAGTCTCTGCAACTTTATCAGCAGAATTTTCATCTATCTTATTCACAATTAAGAACACAGGTACTTTTAAATGTTTTAATTCTTCTAAAATATAAGTGTCAGCCTTTTTCATTTCACCTTCTGGAGTGGTTAAAAAAAGTACAACATCCACATCCTCCATTGATTCTTTAGCTGACTTTACCATATATTCTCCAAGTTTGTGTTTAGGATTATGAATTCCAGGTGTATCCACAAAAACAAGCTGAAAATCTTTTTCTGTGAGTATAGCCTGTATATTGTTCCTGGTTGTTTGCGGTCTGCAGGATACAATTGATAACTTCTCTCCTATTATTTTATTTATCAAAGTAGATTTACCTACATTTGGTCTTCCAACTACAGTTATAAATCCAGATTTAAACATATATAATCTCCTTATTTTCCTAAATCTTTTTTTGAAAATGCTCCTGGCATTATTTCATCTAGTTTTTTTACTATATAATCATCTTTATTTTTTGCAATTATAATATCCATATTATCCTGAGAAAACTCAACAATTACCTGCCTGCATATTCCGCAGGGATATGTATATTCTTCCGGAGAACCTACTATGGCTATAGCTTTAAGTTTTCTATGTCCCTCAGAAACTGCTTTAAATATAGCTGTTCTTTCAGCACAATTTGTTGCTCCATAAGAAGCATTTTCTATATTGCATCCAGAATATATGCTTCCATCCTCAGTCATAACTGATGCTCCAACTTTAAAATTGGAGTATGGTGCATATGCCTCTTCACGTGCCTTTATCGCTTTATAAATCAGTTTACTATAATCCATTTTTTATTTTATTCCCCCAAAAATTATTTTCCTTAATATTTTCATTCTGTAAATACATATAATCAGAATATTTTAAAAAGTAGTACTGTTATAAGCACACCTAAAAATCCTCCTAAAAAAACCTCTGGCAGCGAGTGAATTTCAGAATCCACCCTGCTTTGTGCTACTATAAATGCCATAAGATAGCTAAGGGTAACTACTGTAAGATTTTCAACCATAAGTGCAATAATTGTAGCTATAGAAAATGCTATTGCACTATGACCACTTGGCATTCCTCCCTTAAGTGGTGTTCCTTCACCAAAAATAGCTTTTACAATAATAACTGATATGCACACAATAGCAAGTATGATAAATACAGTATATGGACTTGTAGTCCTTACTTTTCTCATAAGTACAAAATTTATATATTTTAATTTATCCCAAAATATTATATATCCCACAACCACTGCATTAATTGCAGTTATTAATACACCGCCAGCTGCTACATTTTTTGCAAGCTTTGCCAGTGGATGATAATAATTTGTAGTTGCATCTATTGCAAACTCTACTGCTGTATTAAAAAGTTCTGCCATTATTACCATAGTTATCGTTATGGTTATTGCAAGAATTTCTATCTTGCTCAAATCATAAAAAAAACATAAAATCAGTATAAAAAGCGCAGCAGCCATATGTATTCTCATATTTCTCTG
The DNA here is from genome assembly GCF_017874415.1 of Clostridium algifaecis. Classification (GTDB taxonomy): domain Bacteria; phylum Bacillota; class Clostridia; order Clostridiales; family Clostridiaceae; genus Clostridium_B; species Clostridium_B algifaecis. Next base: position 82,932 of record NZ_JAGGLM010000009.1, on the reverse strand, counting down.
AGTTCTTACAGAATATATTATTCCCTCAATTGCATAATTAAAACTATCTAAAAGCTTTTTTACTTTCATAATCATTCACCAGCTAAAAATTATAACTTTAAAATTCAAATTTTTTTAGAATTTCTTCTTCCCTTTCCCTCATCAATTTCTTTTCGTCTTCTTTCATATGATCATAACCTAAAAGATGGAGTACAGAATGTACCGTTAAATAGCAGGCCTCTCTTAAAAAAGAATGCCCGAACTCTGTACTCTGTTCTTCTGCCTTTTCAAGAGAAAGTGCAATATCACCAAGCACCAGATTTCCATTATCCATATCACTTTCATCAAATTCATATTCCAGATAACATTGTTTAAATACTTTTCCTTCTGGATATTCAAGCATTGGAAAAGAAAGGACATCTGTAACTTTGTCGATATTTCTATTTTCTTTGTTTATTGTCCTTATGCTATCATTGTCTATAAAAATCACACTTACCTCACAAGGTATTTTTACATCTTCCACATCAAGTGCATGTTGTATAACATCTTTTATTGTATTTTCCAGATTATCTGTAACTTGAATTTTATCCTGCCTGTTGTCTATAAAAATCATATTTGTCCTCCATGTTTTTTATACTAATATAAATTTATTTTAGCTATTTTGTGTTTTATTTACAATTTTATGTTCAATAAATTTTTTTTGTTTTTTATCCCATTTATCTTCAGGATACTCTATTCTCTTATGGTATATTCCAAGGAGTACCTTAAGAAAAGCCTTTTTTATTATATTTATATCCTTTAAAGTAAGATCACAGTTATCAAGCTGACCTTCTTCAAGTCTGTCCCTGATTATACTATTTACCATTTGCTCTATATTTTCTTTGTTATGGTCATTTATAGACCTCACTGCCGCCTCTATTCCATCTGCCAGCATTATTATACCTGATTCCTTGCTTACCGGTATAGGCCCCGGATACCTGAAATCTTCTTCTCTGATTTCTTCCGGATTATCGCTTGAATTTTTCATGGTAACATAAAAATATTTTACAAGCGATGTGCCATGATGCTGTTGTATAATATCCTTCACAATCTTCGGCAATTTATATTCTTCTGCCATTTCCACACCATCTCGTACATGAGATATTATTATAAGTGCACTTAATGCAGGAGTTATTTTGCTGTGTGGATTATCGCTGCCAATTTGATTTTCTTTAAAAAAGTAAGGTCTTTTTATCTTTCCTATATCATGATAATATGCTGCCACTCTTGCAAACAGAGCATTACCTCCAACTTCCTCTGTTGCAACCTCTGCAAGGTTTCCAACTAAAATGCTGTGATGATAAGTACCAGGTGCCTCTATGAGCAGTCTATTTAACAGTGGATTATTTGGATTGCACAGTTCTAAAAGTTTTATAGTAGTAACTATATTAAAGGTGCTCTCAAAAAGCGGCAAAAATCCTATAACTAAAATTCCTGATATTATACTCGATATACCAACAGCCATAGCCTTCCTCGCCACATCCATTACATTGTTGCTTATTAAAAATCCCATGGAAAAAGTAAGCATAATATTTATAACACTTACGTAAAAGGATGCATACAATATGTCATTTCTCTGCTGTAATTTTCTGAGTATTATGGAACCTATGACAACATTGACTATTGCAATTATAGTAATTTCAATATTAAATCCTACAGCTGTACTTATTAGCACACAATTAAATAGGCTAATTACAAGAGATGTTTTAGAATCTACAAGTATTGAAAAAAGCATTGGTATAAATGCAAGTGGCATGAAATATGGTGATACTATACTAAGTGTTCTAGCAATTGCTACTGCCAAACAATTTAATATATTTATCATAGTAAAAGTATTCAAATCGTCATATACATCTTTATTATATATGGCAAGGTACACCCATTGAAGCGCTAATATCAAAATCACCAGTGCAGCCAAAGATATATATATATACCATTTAAAATATGATCCATCATTTAAAAGCCCTAAATCTTTAATTACTTCAATTTGGTTTCTAGTTACAGGTTCCCCTTCTTTTACTATAATTTGGTCCTTCTTTACAACAACAGGTTGAACCTTTTTTATCGTTTCATTTTTTAATTCCTGCGTTTTGTCTTTATCATAAAAAAAGTTAGGATATATCTGCGTATAAGCTATATTGGTAGCCAATTCACGTGTTGATTTTGATAAATTTGAGCTTTGGACTTTTATCATTATATTTTCTTGTGCTTTTTTAATATCTTCTTCATTGTCTTTTCCAGAATCATCGCTTATATTATTATTATCATATAAGTCAGACATAGTGCTCACCAAAAAGCTTTGAAGTGTCTTTGCATCATTTTTGTTCATTCTCACCAGTTCAAGGTAATCATCATCTGATAATTTTATTTGTGCACTGCTTTTAAGTTTTTCCTGTTTTTGTCCGTCATCTGAATTATTATCATTTATTATTTGCTCCAGCTTAGAAAAAAAATCATTTAATCTATTTACAGTCGTGTTTTTTATTTCAGGATTTTTATTATATTGAAGAGGTACTGAATTTAGTACCTGATTTATTTTATCTTTTGTAGAAAGTTCATCTCTGACTTCCCGTGGAGCTTTTATATCAAACTTTGCAATCTCTCCTTCTTTTAAATTATATCTCTTTGTAGTAAGACCTGTTACAAGTACAAAATATACAAATATAAAACTTAATATAAAGATAATCATCCTGCTCTGTTTTTCTCGTACAAAAAAGCATTTTAGTTCCAGTTTTTTCATTAGAAATCACCCTTTGTATACTAGTTGTTACTATTTTTGCTCTTTACTGTTTTTCTCATTAACATCTTCTTTATGTTCTACCTGAGATACAATGTTTTCCTCTGCTATAACAAGTACTCTTACCTTGAGAAATTTATCCTGTTTTTTATCAACTACTTTATTAAGTATTTTAACTGATTTATCTAAATTAGAACATATCTGTCCATATAGCTCTTCTGCTGCATCAGAAGTTAGTTTTTCTATGTTGCCTTTCACTTTAACTTCTTTAACTTCATAAAATACTTCTTTTTTTAAGAATAACTTACTTTCCTCTATTTTATCATACTTATCAAATTTGTTTATATTTTTTTTTAAATACACCTTCTTGCCATTTATATTTAAGTAATAATTTTCTATTTTTCTACCCGTTCTCTCCCTTTTTATACTATCTATCTTTACATCTTTACTCTTTTCATAAAATGTTTTGCATATTACACTTCCTGAAGCGTGTACAGTATAACTTTCACCTTCTTTTCCTTGAACTCCTTTTACAAGTATCTGGCCTTTTTTGACCATATCCCCTCTATTTACAACTGATGTACCTGCTGTAGTATACACTCTTAAAACCTCTCCATCTCTTGAGGCTGCAAGATCACAAGGAGAATTATCCTGAACTATATTTGGTGGTGATTTCCTTTCTGCCGCAGTAATTATAAGTCTGGAACCTTCTATTCTTGCCCTTACCCACATTATATTTTCATCACTTTTTACAAGAAATTCCTCTATTTTATAAACATTTAATCTTTTCTTGCTAATTCCAGGGACTACTCCGTATTCCTTTAACTTTTGTCTTAACTCATAAGGAGGTAGATTTGAGTCTGAATTTATTTTAATCTGCCATATAAATGTAGACAGGTAATATATTATCGATATAAATAAAAGTATTCCAACAATAAGCATTTTATTGTTTTTTAATTTTAATATTAAGAATGAAATTCCCCACCTTTTAAGTATCCTTATCTTTACATTATTTCTTTTAGCTATTTTATTTATTTTATTGTAGTCTTCAAGTTTTACATCCATTATTACAGTAGTTATACTTTTTCTCATTATATTTTCTACATATATATTATTTTTCCAAATTAAATTAATAAATCTTTCAGGTCTTATGGATTGTATTTCAATTTTAATTACAGCATTTTTATATTCATAAAATTTTAATTTACTATTTTTTTTCATATACTATAGATTTAAATTTTCCTCCTATAGTTATAGTACTTCCACCCATAAAAAGTACTTCAAATTCATCTCCGTATATTGATATCAATCCAACCCCTGAATTAATTTTTACATTATGTTTATCAAAAAGTGCAATGCCCTTATGATTTTCTATTACTATTTCATTATCGCCTGTTATCTCAATTTTAGGCATATTTAAAATTATATCTCTCGGAAGATCCAGCTTATCTGCAATATTTTGCTTTGTATTATAAAATTTGTCTCCCATAATATCACCTCTAAGAATTTTTCTTATACTAATTTATGAATTAGAAGGACAATAAATTACTTAAAGGCATATTATATTGCTAAATTAAAGCAAAATAAAAAAGGCTGAGATAACTCAACCTTTTATTCTTTTATTTATTTAAATATTGTTTTACAATTTGACTTACAAGCTTACCATCTGCTCTGCCTTTTGTCTTTGGCATAATAGCTGCCATAACTTTTCCCATATCTTTTATACTATTTGCTCCTATTTCATTAACTGCCTGATGAACAATTTCGGAAATCTCTTCTTCACTTAACTGCTGAGGAAGGTAACTTAACAAGATCTTTATTTCATTTTCTGTGTTATCAACCAAATCTTGTCTATTTCCTTTTTTAAAATCCAGTACAGCTTCACGTCTTTGCTTGACTTCCTTGGCCAAAATTTCTATAATTTGTTCATCGTCAAGCTGTTTTCCATCAGTTTTTTCAACTAATAAAACAGCCGCTCTTGCCATACTTATGGTACTGGCTTTAAATTTGTCTTTCGACTTTAAAGCCTGCTTCCAGTCCTCTTGTAATCTTTTTTTAAGAGACATTAACTCTTGTACCCTCTTTCCAAAAGAATTCTATTTAAATTTTCTTTTTCTTGCAGCTTCTGATTTCTTCTTCCTTTTTACACTTGGCTTTTCATAGTGTTCTCTTTTTCTAACTTCTGAAAGAACACCAGCTCTAGCACATTTCCTTTTAAATCTTCTCAATGCACTTTCTATAGTTTCATTTTCTCCAACTTTTATTTCTGACATATATATCCCTCCCTCCGCTAGCTCAATTTAATTTTAACAATTAAATACAGTTAACATAGGTCAAATAGCACATAGATTATTATACAACAAATGTTTTTATACTGTCAACATATTGAATTTAGACCTCTAGCCCGGTGGCCAATTAAGTGATCTGCCACCCAATAAGTGAAAATGTACATGTGGAACTGTCTGTCCCCCATTTTCCCCGGTATTTGAAACAATTCTATATCCAGTATCTGCTATACCTAATTTTTTAGTGATTTCTTTTGCCACCATAAACACATGAGCAATAACCTTTGAATCTTCTTCTGTGAGATCATTAATGCTGCTTATATGCTTTTTAGGAATTATAAGAACATGAACTGGTGCTCCAGGATTTATATCTTTAAAACTCAAAACTAAATCATCTTCATATATCTTTTCTGATGGTATTTCACCTTTTATTATTTTACAAAAAACACAATCTTCCATATATTCACCCCCTTATTTGTTATAAGCTTATGCATAATATCTAGGGATTAATTTTCCTAAATCCACATGGCTTAAATTACTCAATATGTACAGGAATCAATAAATTTACTGCTTAAATATATAATACATTGATTTGCTGACATTAATTATAATATTCAATATTAATAACAAATATCCTTCTAAATTCTATGAAAACTTTTTTAAAATTTTCTATATAATTTGCCTTCTGCATATCCATCTTTAGCTGTTAAAATCTCAGTTTTAAATATTTTACCCTGTAAATTTTTTTGAGATCTTGTAACAACTTTTATATAGTTCGATGTATAGCCCTCATATCTATCATCTTCATTATTAAACTTCTGTTCATATAATACATTCATATTATTTCCCAAAAACTTATTTATAAACTGTTTTTCCAGAATTTTATCTAAGTCTATGAGCTTTGAACTCCTGTATTCCTTTATTTTTCCATCTATTTGATCTTTCATAGCTGCAGCTTTAGTACCATCTCTTTTACTGTACTTAAATATATGCATCTTCGAAAGTTTAATTCTCTTCAAAAATTCATAAGTATCATTAAATTCCTCATCTGTTTCACCAGGAAATCCCACTATAACATCCGTAGTTATGGCTACATTTTTTATATTCTCCCTAAGCTCCTTCAAAATATTTTCATACTGAGCAGTTGTGTATCTTCTATTCATTCTTTTAAGTGTCTTATCACACCCACTTTGAAGTGAGAGATGAAAATGCGGACATAATTTTTTAAGATGGCTTATCTTCTCTATAGTCTCTGTTGTAAAAAATTGTGGATCTATTGAGCCTATTCTAATCCTGTTTACTCCATCTATATTGTCTACTTCCTGCAAAATCCTCAAAAGATTCCAGTTACCGTCTAAGTCACTTCCATACGAGGCTATATGTATACCTGATAATATTATTTCCTGAAACTTATTTTTCGCTAATTTTTTTACTTCTTCTATGACCTTATTTGGATCTTTGCTGCAAACTGCCCCCCTTGCAAAGGGTATAAGACAATACGAGCAAAATCTGTTGCAGCCATCCTGTATTTTTAGGAAAGCCCTTGTTCTATGCTGATATTCATCAATATTTAAATTTTCAAAAACATTATCTTTTAGAACTTTATTCACTTCTACAATTTTCTTTTTTTCAGCTGCAGCCCTATTGACCCAGTAAACTATATCTCCCTTATTTCTGGTACCCAAAACAACATCTACACCTTCAATATTTGAAACCTTATCCGGTGAAATCTGTGAATAACAGCCTACTACTGCAATAATCGAATTTTCATTTTTCCTTCTTGCCCTGTGAATCATCTGTCTGGATTTTTTATCTCCCATATTCGTAACAGTACACGTATTTATAACATATACATCCGCTGTGCTATCAAAATCTACATTCTCATAGCCTTCTTTTATAAATTTTTCTACCATTGCTTCTGTTTCATATTGGTTGACCCTGCAGCCTAAAGTTGAAGTTCCTACAGTTTTTTTTCTATTGTATCTATTAAAAAATTCAGTTTCATTCAAAGTCAAATCTGCTCTATTTTCATAACTATTCAATTAATTTAGACCTCCTAAATCACCAAATTCATACATAAGCAACGATATAGCTACAAAACCAGCCGTCTCAGTCCTAAGTATTCTTGGACCAAGTGTAACTATATTTGCTCCAAGATCCTTAAGACAGGTGATTTCTTCTTCTGAAAAACCACCTTCAGATCCTATTATAATTGCAATTTTCTTTATTTTATCTCTATCAATATATGATGATAATTTCTTTATGCCTAAGTTTTCTTCATTTTCATATGGGACCAAGATTAAATCCATATCAGGAAGTATTTTTAACATATCATCAAATTCCAGTGGACATTCTATCTCAGGTATTACACTTCTCTTACACTGCTTACACGCTTCTTTGGATATTCTTCTCCATCTATCTACTTTTTTTGATTCACCCTGTTTATTTTTTACTACGACTCTCTCTGTAAAGACAGGTATTATTTTTTTTACTCCTAATTCTGTTGCCTTTTGTACTATCAAGTCCATTTTAGATGCCTTGGGAAACCCCTGGAAAAGATATATATCCAATTTACTTTCATTATTAAGTAAAAGTTTTTCTATTATCCTAGCTTGAACCTGTTCCTTATTGACACTTTCTATTTCTGCAAGGAACTCTTCTCCTTCACAGTTGTTTATACTTATTTTATCTCCAGCTTCAAGTCTAAGTACCTTGTATATATGTTTTACATCTTCTCCAGAAATATAAGCTGTATTATTTACTATATTATCCTTTGATACAAAAAATTTGTGCATACTTTTACAACCTTTTTAATATAATTTATTTAGATTTTGCTGCTATACAAACCCATTCTCCATCTTCCTGTATATCTTCTATATTAAATTTGCATTCCTCAAGCTTGTTGACTACATCCTGTTTTCTTTCCTTTAGTATTCCAGAAGATATAAATACACCATCTGGATTTAAAAATTTCTTAATTTGTTCTGAAAGTGGTATTATAATATCTGCAATTATATTTGCGACTATAATGTCTGCTTTTCCTGAAATTACATCCATAAGGTCACCGTGAAGTATCTCTATATCCTTTATATCATTATATTTTATATTTTCTTTAGCTGATTTTACAGCTACAGGATCTAAATCTACACCAATAACATTCTTTGCATTTAGCTTTTTAGCTGTTATGGAAAGTATACCTGATCCTGTTCCTATGTCAAAAACAACTGAATTATTATCAACATACTTTTCAAGCATCCTTATACACATTCTCGTAGTTTCATGTGTACCTGTTCCAAAAGCCATTCCGGGATCCATTTTTACTATTATTTCGCCTGGATTTTTAGTGTATTCTTCCCATATAGGAACTATTACTATTTTATCGCCTACCTTAGTAGGTTTATAATATTTCTTCCAATTGTTCTCCCAATCTTCTTCATTTACTTTGGATACTTTAACTTCTCCTCTGCCTTTATCTATGCCAAAATTCGGCAAATCGTCTATAGCCTTTTTTATATAATCTAAATTATCATTAAATTTCTCGTCATATTTATAATATGCAGTAATTAAAGTATAATCCTTAACTTTTAAAAGATTATTGTCAAAATAGTCCCAATCTCCAGGATGTTTCTTCTTAAATTCAATATCTTCTGGATCCTCGATTGCCACACCTTGAACACCTGTATTATATAATATTCCTGAAATAGCTTCTACAGCCTCACTTGTTGTAGCAATGGAAATCTCTATCCAATCCTTATCCATGATACACCACTTTCTAAATTTTAATTATTTACCTTTTACATTAAAGTTTTTTCTTAACTTTATCAAAAAAAGATTCTTTTCCATTTTCAGTGCCTATATTTTCTCCGCTTGCTTCCATAAACTTGTATAATGCTTCTTTTTGCTTTTGATTCAAACTTCTAGGTACATCAACTATTACATTTACATATTGATCTCCTCTGCCATGTCCATTTACTCTAGTTACACCTTTTCCTCTAAGTCTGAACACCGTACCCGACTGTGTGCCCTGAGGAACTTCATATTTAACTTCACCATCTATAGTTGGAACCTTAAGAGAAGTACCAATTGCTGCCTTTCCAAAGCTTATATGTTTATCTATATATATGTCAAATCCTTCTCTTTTAAACTTTGAACTAGGAGTAACTCTTACATTTACATAAAGATCTCCTGCCGGTCCACCATTCGATCCTGCTTCTCCCTGACCTCTCATAGGAATAACATTACCTGTATCAACTCCAGCTGGAATATTCAATTTTATCTTTCTGTGCTTTCTTACTGTTCCTTTTCCCTTGCAATGTGGACATGGATTTGTTATTATAGTTCCTTTCCCACCGCATTTAGGACATGTACTTGTACTTACAAAACTTCCAAGAGGTGTATTTTTCTGAACTCTAATTTGTCCGGTTCCGCCGCATTTATCACAAGTATGTGGTTTGCTTCCAGATTTTGCTCCTGTTCCATTACAATGTTCACATTTCTCATCTCTACTTAAATTTATTTCTTTTTTTGTGCCAAAAACAGCTTCTTCAAAAGTTAAATTCAAAGTATACTCAAGATCTGCTCCTTTTCTCGGTGCATTTCTACGCCTGCTGCTTCCCCCTTGAGAAAATCCACCTCCAAAAAATGAATCAAATATATCTCCAAAACCACCTAAATCAGAAAAATCAAATCCACCAAAGCCTGCTCCTCCCTGAGCTCCTGCTCCACTAAAGTCCGCTGTACCAAATTGGTCGTATTGAGCTTTTTTCTGCGGATCTGAAAGAACCTGATAAGCTTCATTTATTTCCTTAAATTTTTCTTCGGCCTCTTTATTGCCTTGGTTTCTATCCGGGTGGTATTTTAAAGCCAATTTTCTAAATGCTTTTTTTATTTCATCATCACTTGCACCTTTTTGAAGTCCAAGTACTTCATAATAATCTTTGTTTGCCATTTTTTATATTTCACCACCTAATAAATTTAGTGCACATTATTTACTCTGTACTTAAATTAAGGGAAGAGCATCAACTCATCCCTTAACCATTATTATTATACACATTTATTTTATAATCGTGAAGAGCAAATATTATTTATTATCCTTATCGTCATCAACCTTATAATCGGCATCAACTACATTGTCATCTTTTTTTCCTGCATCTCCTGCTCCACCTGGATTTGATCCTGCATCTGCTCCTGGATTTGCTCCAGCTCCAGGATTTTGTCCTGCTTGAGCATTTTGACCATAAATTTTAGATGAAACTGCATAGAAAGCTTGAGTTAAATCTTCAGTAGCCTTCTTTATAGCATCCAAATCTTCTCCATCCTTAATTTTCTTTAAAGCTTCTATCTTGTCTTCAATAGATTTTTTATCCTCTGGTGATACCTTATCTCCAAGATCCTTTAATGTCTTTTCTGTCTGGTATACAGATTGATCTGCATTATTCTTAACCTCTATTGATTCTTTTCTCTTCTTATCCTGTTCTGCAAATTTTTCTGCATCTTTAACAGCCTTATCTATTTCATCATCGCTTAAATTAGTTGAAGCTGTAATTGTTATGTTTGCTTCTTTTCCAGTTCCTTTATCCTTAGCAGATACATTTACTATTCCATTTGCATCTATATCAAATGTAACTTCTATCTGTGGAATTCCTCTTGGAGCTGGTGCTATACCTGAAAGAGTAAATCTTCCAAGAGTCTTATTGTCAGCAGCCATCTGTCTTTCACCTTGAACTACGTTAATTTCAACAGAAGTCTGACCATCTGCTGCTGTCGAGAATACCTGACTCTTCTTAGTTGGTACTGTAGTATTTCTATTAATAAGAGGTGTCGCAACTCCACCCAAAGTTTCAATTCCAAGAGTAAGTGGTGTAACATCAAGAAGTAATACATCTTTTACATCTCCAGTTAATACACCTGCCTGAATTGCAGCTCCTACAGCTACACATTCATCCGGATTAACTCCTTTTGATGGATCCTTTCCTGTAAAGTTTTTAACTGCTTCCTGAACTGCTGGTATTCTTGTAGATCCACCAACCAATATAATTTTATTTATATCATTTATTGAAAGTCCTGCATCATTTAATGCCTTTCTCATAGGTTCTATAGTTCTTTCAACCAAATCCTGAGTTAATTCATTAAATTTAGCTCTAGTCAAATCCATATTTATGTGTTTTGGGCCTGTTTGATCAGCTGTAATAAATGGTAAATTAATATTTGTCTGTGTTGATGATGAAAGCTCAATTTTTGCTTTTTCTGCTGCTTCCTTTAATCTCTGAAGACACATTTTATCATTTCTTAAATCTATACCATTCTCAGCTTTAAAAGTATCTGCTATATAGTCTATTACCTTCTGGTCGAAATCATCTCCACCTAGATGAGTATCTCCATTTGTAGCTTTAACTTCAAATACTCCATCTCCAAGTTCAAGTATGGATACATCAAAAGTACCACCACCTAAATCATATACGAAAATTTTCTGATTTGTATCAGTTTTATCCAATCCATATGCAAGAGATGCTGCTGTTGGTTCATTTATTATTCTACGTACATTTAGTCCAGCAATTTTACCTGCATCCTTAGTTGCCTGTCTCTGACTATCATTAAAATATGCTGGTACTGTTATAACTGCTTCAGTTACAGTATCGCCTAAATAAGCCTCTGCATCTGCTTTTATTTTTTGAAGTATCATTGCTGATATTTCCTGTGGTGTATAATCTTTTCCATCTATATTTACTTTATGGTTTGTTCCCATTTGTCTCTTTATTGACATTATTGTTTTATCAGGATTTGTTATTGCCTGCCTTTTTGCCACCTGTCCTACTAGTCTCTCTCCATCTTTCTGGAATGAAACTACTGATGGAGTTGTTCTTGAACCCTCTGAATTTGCTATAACTGTAGGGTCTCCACCTTCCATAACTGCACAGCAGGAATTTGTTGTTCCTAAATCAATACCTATTATTTTTGCCATTTCAATTACCTCCTAATTTAACTAACTTCAAATTTCATTTATATATTTATATTTAGAATTAATTTGCAACTTTAACCATACTAGGTCTTATAACCTTATCTTCTCTCTTGTATCCCTTCTGGAATACTTCAACTATAGAATTTTCTTCATAACTCTCATCCTCAATATGCATAACTGCACTATGAATATGAGGATCAAATTGTCCATCTGTAGGAATTTCTTCTACATTTAACTTCTTAAAGGCATCATTAAATTGTTTCATTGTCATATCTATGCCTTGTTTCAAGTCATCCATATTTCCCTCTACTGAAATAGCTCTTTCCAGATTATCCAGCACTGGGAGCATTTGCTTTAATATATCCTCGCAAGCTTCTGTATATATCTTTTCCTTTTCTTTTGCAGTCCTCTTTCTGAAATTATCATATTCTGCTGTCACCCTTGCCAGTCTATCTTTTAAAGCTTCAAGCTCATTTTTAGCTTTCTTATTTTCATTTTTTAATTTTTCATTTTCACTACTAATATTTTTAATCAGTTCATCTTTTTTCAATTCTTGCTCATTATTTTTGCTGCTATCTTTATTATCATCTTTATCTTCTTGAACATCTGTATCATCTAAAGTTTCTTCTTCATTATCCTCTAAATCTTTTTTTAAATCATCATTTTCATTTATGTTGTTCTTACAATCTTCTTTCTTTTTAAACATCCGATTGTTTCCCTCCAATCTAGTATTTTATGTTAAATACAACTATATCTAAAATTAATCATCATTAAAATACGTATTAGTTAAAATATAATTTAATTCTCTAACTACATTCGATAATACAGATATAACTTTAGAATATGGTATTCTCGTAGGTCCTATAACCCCTATTTTTCCTATAGGTCTATCACCCAAGCTATAAACTGCAGATATAACACTGCAATCTTTAGCACCCTCTATATAATTTTCATTTCCAATTTTTATGGAAATATTTGAAGGATCATCTAAAAGTTCATTTACCTCTTCTTTATTTTCAAGCATAGACAAAAATTCTCTAGCCTTCTCAATATCCTTGTATTCTGGATAATTAAATATATTTACAGTACCCTGCATATATATATCTGATTTATTTTCACTTTTTAAATTTTCATATAAAACCGGTATTATTGCATTAAATATATCTTCATATCCATACAAATCCATTTTTATATTATTTATAACTTCCAAATTTATCTGTTCACTATTTAAACCCCTCAATCTGTTACTAAGTATTGAGCTAAGTTTAATTAAAACTTTATCAGAAACATTTTTGCCAACTCTTATTATATTATTTTTTATAACTCCACTATCTGTAATAAGAACAAGCAATATATTATTATTTGATTCTATATTTATAAGTTGAAGGTGTTTTATATAGCTCTTACTAACAGATGGAGTTTTAACTATACATGTAAGCTTAGTAAGTTCTGATAAAAGCAATATTACCTGTTTTATTATCTTATCAACCTCAAAAAGTGCACCATCTAAAATTTGATTTTTTATAATGTACATCTCTTCTGAACTAAGATTAGGTATCTGCATTAGTTTATCTACATATAATCTGTAACCTTTGTTGGAAGGTTTCCTTCCCGATGAACTATGAAGCTGTTCTAAATAGCCCATATCTTCAAGATCAGCCATTTCATTTCTTATAGTAGCAGAACTTATTCCCATATTATATTTTTTTGCTATGGTTCTGGATCCAACAGGCTCAGCTGTATTTATATAATCATTTATTATAGCCTGAAGTATTTTTATCTTTCTTTCATCCATTTCCATATTATCACCTCTTTATTAGCACTCGGTAGTACTGAGTGCTAATTACTATGATTAAAAAATATCACTGATGTTTTTCTTTGTCAACTTTGCACAAACTATATTATAAAGTCAAATAATACGATATATTAAATCTAACCATATACTTATCTAATATTCTCAATTTTTCTTTTAATAGCTATATGGTTTATTTATGCCGTTAAAATAAATTCACACATAACACTATTTGAAACCTGTATACCCCTTTTACTTAAATATAATCTGTCGCCATTCTTAATCAAAGTTCCATACCTTATATGCTTATCTATCACACTCTCATATATATTATATATATCAGTATTGAATCTATTTTTAAATTCAGACATTGATATTCCTTCAATTTTTCTTAGTCCCATAAAGATGAATTCTTCCATGTCATCCTTCACAGAATTTCTATGAAAGTCAAATTTCAAAAAATCATTTTTAGCTGATTCTTGTATATACTGTTCTATGTCCTTACATTTTCTATACCTACATCCATTTAAGTATGAATGGGCACTCACACCACATCCAATATATGGCTGTAAATTCCAGTATACCAAATTATGTTTGCATGACATCCCTTTTTTTGAAAAATTAGATATCTCATATTGTTTATATCCATTTTCACCTAAAAAATCTACTGCAAAATCATACATTTCCCTTTCTTCATCTTCTTCCGGAAGATTAAGTTCACCTTTTTCATACATATCATAAAAAGGAGTGCCTTCCTCTACTATAAGACTATAGCAGGATATATGTTCTGGATTCAGGTATATTACATTTTTCAATGTGTCTTTCCATTCTGAAATATTTTGACCGGGAAGTCCAAACATTAAATCTATATTTATATTTGAGAATTGTAATTTTCTTGCCAGTTTATATGATTTCAAGAATTCATATAATGTGTGTATTCTTCCCAGCCGTTTTAATATATCATCCTGCCATGCCTGAAGCCCGATGCTTAATCTATTGACACCAATTCCTTTTAGGAATTTCAATTTTTCTTCTGTAAAAGTACCTGGATTTCCTTCAACTGTAAATTCTATATTTTTTCCTAAATTAAGATCTGATAAAGCCTTACTTATATTTTGCCATGCCTTTAAAGATAAATATGTAGGTGTACCGCCACCTATAAATATAGTTTTTATCTCTGTATCACCTATACTTCTTATATCTCTCGCTAGAGCAATTGAATATCCCTCCATAAGATTTTCCATACAACTGAAAGATGGAAAATCACAATAAAGGCACTTACTCTTACAAAATGGTATGTGTATATATAACGCTGCAGGTAATTTCATAAAAACACCAGCCTAATCATCAGTTTTTAAAATAGCCATAAAGGCTTCCTGTGGTATTTCTACCGCTCCAACCTGTCTCATTCTCTTTTTACCCTCTTTTTGCTTTTCAAGTAATTTCTTTTTTCTCGATATATCTCCTCCATAGCATTTTGCAAGTACATCTTTTCTCATAGCTTTAACTGTCTCTCTTGCTATAATTTTGCCTCCTACAGCAGCTTGAATAGGTATTTCAAATAGCTGCCTTGGAATTATATCCTTTAATTTTTCAGCTATATGTCTTCCTCTTTCGTAGGCTCTTTCCTCAGGTACAATCATAGAAAGTGCATCTACAATTTCCGAGTTCAAGAGTACATCCAACTTGACGAGTTTTGCTTCACTATAACCTTTTAATTCGTAATCAAAGGATGCATATCCTCTTGTTCTTGATTTCAGTGCATCAAAGAAATCATATATTATTTCATTTAATGGAATATCGTAATTTAAAGATACCCTAGTAGTTTCAATATACTGCATATCCTTAAATGTTCCCCTTCTACTCTGGCAAAGCTCCATAACTGCCCCTACATAATCTGAAGGAGTTATTATGGAAGCTTTTACTATAGGCTCTTCCATATAATTTATTTCTGTAAGCTGCGGCATATTAGTCGGATTAGTAAGTTCTACAACACTGCCATCAGTTTTTATTATCTTATAAACAACAGATGGTGCCGTAGTTATAATATCTAAATTAAATTCTCTCTCTATTCTCTCCTGAATTACATCCATATGCAGAAGTCCTAAAAAACCACATCTGAATCCAAATCCAAGTGCTATAGATGTTTCAGGTTCAAATGAAAGTGCTGCATCATTTACCTGTAATTTTTCAAGTGCTTCTTTAAGTTCTCCATATTTTGCTCCATCTACAGGGTATATACCACTGAATACCATAGGGACTGCCGGTCTATAACCTTCAAGTGCCTCTGTTGCCTGTCTACTGGCTTCAGTAACAGTATCTCCTACTCTGGCATCTCTTACATTTTTTATTGAAGCTGTAAAGTATCCTACATCTCCAGCCTTTAATCCATCATTTGGCATAAAGTTAGGGACAAACACGCCTGTTTCAACTACTTCATATGTTTTGTCAGTAGCCATCAATTTTATCTGCATTCCAGATTTTATTGAGCCTTCTTTTACTCTTATATGACATACAACACCCCTATAGCTATCATAATTTGAATCAAATATAAGTGCTCTAAGTGGTGCTGTTTCATCTCCATCAGGAGCTGGTACTTTTTCAACTATAGCCTCTAAAACATCATCTATATTAAGTCCTGTTTTTGCTGAAACAAGAGGCGCATTTTCAGCTTCTATTCCAATAACATCTTCTATTTCCTTTTTTACTTCATCCGGTCTTGCACTCGGAAGATCTATCTTATTTATTACAGGTACAATTTCAAGATCATGATCAAGTGCCAGGTAACAGTTTGCGAGTGTCTGAGCCTGTATACCCTGCGTAGCATCGACTACCAGTATTGCACCTTCACAAGCAGCAAGGCTTCTTGACACCTCATAATTAAAGTCTACATGTCCTGGAGTATCTATGAGATTCAAAATATATTCCTCATTTTCTGATTTTTTATATATTAACCTCACAGCTTGGGATTTTATAGTTATACCCCTCTCTCTTTCCAGTTCCATATTATCAAGTACCTGTGATTCCATTTCCCTTTCAGTAAGAGTACCGGTCTTCTCAATCAATCTATCTGCAAGTGTAGACTTGCCATGATCTATGTGAGCAACTATAGAAAAATTCCTTATATACTTTTGCCTTTCACTCTGCATATTACTTTCCCCCATATCAATAGATAATTTAAAAGATTTGCATTTTGTGCAAATCTTTTTACCTAAAACTCTATGAACAACCATAATAAATTATAACATAACACATATTTGCTGAAAAGGTCATTATCCTTTGAAAACTAATGTTTTATATTAGATTTAATTTGATTGAAAGTTCTACCTGCAGAATTAATTATACCATCTACTCCATTTTTTATATTATTCCCTACATCTTCTGTAGTTTTAATTGATTTATTCATAAAATTGTTTAGACTATCTCCACCCATATTAATTGAATAATTTTTTGTATTAATTTTAAAATCAAACGGAGAAAGGCTGCAGCTTATACTAAAATTAGATTTATCTTTAATAAACTTTGGCATGCTATTATTTACAATAATTATTCCAGTTAGAATCAAAATAAGGCAAAAGGCACTCATAAATACAGCCGCCCTTTTTTCCATAAAAAATCACCCTTCCAATAAGAATTAATTTTAAATTCCTATTATTAAGGATGACCTTTTATAGAAAATTTATTCATTTATTACTTTCTATTAAGTACTTCTGCAATAATTCTAGCTAAATATTTCATTGAGGCTTTACATTCAGTTGTGGTGTTTATATCTGCTCCAACTTCTACAAGTATTGCATTGTTGCTTTTGTCCTGATTAAAATATCTTGTACCATAATTATAATAGCACACTCCTTTGGTAAATCCAGGATATAGGTTTTCTGAGACTTGAAGTATTTTATTAGCTAATGCCATATTCTTATTAAAATGAGGATTTTTTCTCGCCATAACTAACATAAATTTTGCTACATTTTCGCCGTTCATTCTTGTAGTAATCGAACTTTTATCATCTACAGAATCCCTATGCATATCTATTATAAGTTTAAAGTCTCCATATTTTTTTAAATATTTATCAACTGTTACAGCAGATCTAGAATAACTTTGAGTATAGGCTTCCGCATCATGCACTGTTTTATCATTTATAGCAGATATACCATACTTGTTTAGCTCACTTACCAATTGGTCACCAACTGCACATACATTTTGAGTATCATCAAAATTATCTGGAGATCCTGGTTTATAACTTTCTGTAGTATGAGTATGGTATATAAAAACATCTGGTTTATTATCTAATGACTGTTTCAAACTAGAATCAAATACACTAACTTTTTTATCTGGAAGATTTAAATCATTTTGAGTATTTGATTTTGAACTATCACTGCTTTTTGAAATTTGCTTATTATCCAATTTAAACTCACTTACATTTAAATCATTACTGGAATTAGAGAAGGCCGTACCTAAAAAAGCTATTTCCCTTCCCAATATGGACATAGGATTTTTTGTATTTATCTGAAATAGTGCTAAATTTGAATTTTTTAAAGAAAAACTGTCTTCAGCCATATCTTCTTCATTAAAAGAAGTGGCCTTAACCGCTGGCATTGCAAGATTTAATATCTCTACATAAAACATATTTCCCTTAACCTTATTATTATAAGAGCTCGCTTCAACCATATAGGGTAAAATAATTACAAAAATTAAACTTATAACCAAAATACAAATTTCTAATTTAGGATTGTCTTTTCCATTAATTCTTCTGTAATTCAATGAATTCACCGCTTCTCATCTAAAAAGCAGTTCTCCCCCCTCTCATGTAAATTTCCTGGCTTATTTATCTAAATTTTTTATTTTACTAATTTATATGAGAGAAAAGATTAATTTATTACTAATCTAAAAAAGCATTTATTTCTTTCGCATTTAATTCAGGCTGGAGAGCTATATTTATTCCGGTTGATAATATTTTAGCTATTGATTCAATAATAATATCTACATCTTTAGGTGTAACCATTGTATTTTGAGAATATGGATTTAGAACCTCAAGTATTAATTTCCTCTTTTCTTCCCTATCTAAAGATTTAAGTATATTATAAAATTCTCCTCCGCTCTTTGATTTAGCTATCATTTCATTCAAAACCAAATCAATAGTATCACTTGCCATAGTAGCTGCATCTACTACCGTTGGAACACCCAGAGCTATTACAGGCACTCCAAGAGCTTTTTCACTTAATTCCATTCTTCTATTTTGAACTCCAGAACCTGGTGATATCCCTGTATCACTTATCTGTATAGTAGAATTAACTCTGTCAACCTTTCTTGAAGCCAGAGAATCTATACATATTATAATATTAGGTTTAATTTTTCCTACAATTCCACTTATAATTTCGCTTGTTTCAATTCCAGTTAAACCAAGTACACCAGGAGATATTGCACACACCGGTCTTATTCTTTCATCTATTTTATCCGGTATCAATTGTTTCAAATGTCTTGTAATCATTAATTTTGAAACAACTTTTGGTCCTAAGGAATCCGGAGTTATGTTCCAGTTGCCAAGGCCTACTACCATAGCTGTCATACTTTTGTCTATTTTTACAATTGAGTTAATTATATGTTTTAATTCTTTCCCTAATACTCTGCTTAACTCATCTCTCAACTCTCCGTTATAATGTGTAAATTCAGGTATGTCTATTGTTATATAAGAGCCTTTTGGTTTGCCCATTATTCTCTCACCAACGTCTTCAGTTATTTTTACATTGGTAACTTTTATTCCATTTATCAGATTTTCTTCTACTTTAACACCATCTATTTTTTTATTTTCATCTTCACACATCTCTTTAGCTTCTAACGCTAGATCCGTTCTTATATTTAACACAGTCATCACTCCAAAACTCAATTTAAGTATTAATTTTATTATATCTAAAAATTTACTTTAATATTCACTTGAACAACAAATATAACTTGTTCACATTTGTTACTTCTTGACAATAATTGTTTTATCAAGTACTATATGTGTAAATGCAATTTATTCGCATTTACACATGTTTAGGGAGGAAGCTCTATGTTTAATAGAAACAAAATAATTAAAGCTATAGCATCAGCCGTGGCAATTAGTTGTGCTATAGTTATTTTTGGTGGTTGTAATAATGAAACATCAAAATTAAATACTAAAAAATCTGATTCCAAAATAAAAGTAGTTGTATCATTCAATGCTATGAGAGAATTTGCTAATGCCATAGGAAAAAATAAAATTGATATTGAAACTATAATACCTGATGGCACTGAACCACACGACTTTGAACCAACTGTAAAAGATCTAAAGACTCTCAGCACTGCCAATGTATTTGTATATAGTGGCTTCGGTATGGAATCCTGGAAAGATAAAGTTATATCATCTGTAAACAACAAAAATTTAATTGTAACAGATGCTTCAAAAGGAGTAACTCCAATAAAAAATACTAATAATGATGAAATAAAGGAACATGGTGAATATGATCCACACATCTGGATTAGTTTAAAGGATGCTGAAACTCAATCTAAAAATATAAAGGATGCCTTGATTGAAGCTGATCCTTCAAATAAAGATTTTTACGAAAAAAATTACAAAGATTTTTCAAAACAGCTGGATAACTTATATAATGATTACAATAAAAGTTTCAAAACAATCAAAAATAAGAATTTTGTAACAGGTCATGCTGCTTTTGCGTATCTATGCAGAGATTTTGGTTTAAAACAAAATAGTGTAGAAGATGTTTTTGCAGAAGGTGAACCTTCTCCTAAAAAATTAGAAGGATTGGTAAACTACTGTAAGCAAAATAAAATCAAAACTATATTTGTTGAGGATATGGTAAGCCCTAAAGTATCTAATACTCTCGCAAAAGAAGTAGATGCTAAGGTAGAAAAAATATATACAATTGAAAGTAAAGAAGATAATAAAGATTATATCCAGAGCATGAAATATAACCTGCAGATGATTTATAACAGCTTGAAATAATTAAATTTGCTTTTAAAACTTATACTTGAAGAAACTTACTTTTAATGTTATAATAGCACTTGTTAAATAAACGAAACTCACTAGCGTTCCCTAAAGCTGTTGAGACCTTGGAAAATTATAAGGTGGTGAATTATATGGCAAATATTAAATCAGCAAAGAAAAGAATAAAAGTTATTCAAACTAAGACTCTTAGAAATAAAATAATAAAGTCTTCATTAAAAACTACTATAAAGAAATTCTTAACTGCTGTTGAAGCTAAAAATGTTGATGAAGCTAAAGTTACTTATATTGCTTCAGCAAGAGCTTTAGATAAAGCTGCATCAAAGGGTGTAATACATAAAAACAAAGCAACAAGAAAGAAATCCAGATTAGCAGCAAAATTAAATAGCTTAACTGCATAATAAATAAACCGGTATTAACCGGTTATTTATTTATGCAGCAGTTGTCTTTATTATTAAAAGCTCCATTTCTGTCTTCTCATTTACAGGTGAGTTCTTTATTTTCTGCTCAGTATCCAGGCAAAATCCCACAGCATTTTTAAGTTGTCTTAAAGTAAACTTCTTGCTCTGACTCAGCATAATTTTGTAAGCATAATCAGATCTAATTTTAAGTATGCTCATTATATCATTTTTATCCTTTTTAGCTTCAATTGCGATTTTCATTTTTAACATCAACATAAATTGTCTTTCAACCATATTCAAAATATAATTTATCTTTACACCCTTATATATAAGTTCATTTAATACATCGAGCGCTTCCTTTACTTTCTTGTTTGCTATAGGGTTTACAAGATCAAATATATCATCATCACTATTCTTGAAAAACAAATCTTTTATGTCTTCTTTAGTTATATCCCTTCCATAAGTATAACAACAAAGTTTTTCAACTTCATTTCTTATTACGCTAAAATTATTGTCTTCCATAAGACTGCAAAATATTCTAAGTTCAAACTTTCTTATATTTTTGTTTTTTTCAATGAATACTTTTTCAACTTCATTTTCAAGCTGCCTTCCCTTTAGTTTATCTACTCTAACCACGCATACGTCTTTATCTAATTTATGTATTCTCTTTCCCGCTTTATCTCTCTTGCTTTTAAAAATATCATACAATATCAAAATACAATGATCCGGTACCTGTTTTAAATATTTATGTATATTATTGAATTCTTTTTCACCCGATAATTTATTTTTATCATAAACATTGTCTTCTATAAAAGAAGCTCTATAGACAAGTACAACCTTCTTGTTACTCATAAAAGGAAGGGTCTGGCAGGCATTTATAACATCATCGAATTTCTCAAGTGAATTTCCATCAAATTTAACATAATTTAATTCTAAAAAATCATGCGAAATCACTTTATCAACTATTGTTTTTACGCATTCTTCAATAATTCTTTCATCTAACCCACAAAATACATAACAATTTTTCAAGTTTCCTTTTTTAATATCCTGTTTTAAAGTAAATACATCTATAATAATAAACCACCTCTATTTCAGCTGCTAGTTTTATATTATTTAATTTTAATTGCCCTGTTAAATATTATAACATAAGAACAACTTTTATCTAAAACATCTCCATTAGACATTGAACTATCACTTCTTAATTTTGGTATGTAAATCAAGTTCCTATCAGACGTTTTTATATCAGATTCATACTGTTTATCCAGGACAAAATTAATTTCTTCATTATTATTGCATAATTTTACAATCAATTCGTCCTTGTTTTCAGGATTTATATTTAAGAAACTATTATTATTTAATTTATAAATATAATTTTGTGATGGGTTAGTCACTATTTTGTCTACATTCATAGAATCCCTTATATTTGTTACCCATTTAGATGAAAATGAATCATAATTGCACATCATAAATTTCTTGCTTCCATTATTTAAAATAACTGCTTCTCCACTTTTAAAATTCAAAAAAGTTATTTCTGTAATAAAACTATAATTTTGAATAAATACTGCTATTAAAACTGCAGCCGGCAAATACTTTATCTTTTTATATCCCGACTTATAGAGAACATAACTCATATATAACAAAAGCATTATAATTCCCTGTTCATAACTTAAATAGATTATATCAGGACAAAATTTCAGTATTATTGAATTAGCTCCTTCCGATGCTGTAAGTACCATATTTAAAGGTATTGTAATTAAATCAAATGCCTGTTTTAAGAATGAAAATATAAGAGCAACATTTCCAAGTACAACTATAGCAGAATACAACGGAAGTAAAAATAAATTTCCCAATATAAATCCATAACTGAAATTTTGAATTGTAAAGGCTATATATGGCATGGAATAAATTTGAGAAGCTAATGTAATGCTGATACTTTCGTTTAACTTTTTAGGGAGCATATAAAATTTCATTGAAAGTTTCTTATAGTATAAAATTATACCGAGTGTAGCTAAAAATGACAGTGAAAATCCTATATCTACAACATTATATGGTTTTGCCATAATAAGAATAATAGCAGCTAAGGATAATGAGGATAGGCTATCATATTCTCTAAAAAATACTTTAGACATTTTAAATATAAATATCATGATAAACGACCTTACAGTAGCAGCTGACATTCCTGTAAAAACAACATAAAGCATGGAAAATATCACAGCAGCCTTAAAACCAAGTATACATTCTATAAATTGATATAGTATAGCCATATGAAAGCCAGAAACACTAACTGCATGAACCACTCCCAATTTTTGAAACTCTTGATTTTGATCAGAAGTTAAATATTGTGTATCACCATAGCATATACCCATCACTAAAGCCGTTCTATCCTCACCAATTTTATTTTTAAATTTATTATAAATAAATTTCTTATATTCATAAATATAATATATCATATCATGTTTCAATGGTTTATAATTCTTTATAGTATATCTTCCAATTATCCCCCTGGAAAAATCATTATTTTTTTCAAAGCTTCCATATGCTTCTATCCTCGAACCTTCTTCTAATTTTTCTGTCTTGCCTGTAAGTATAACTTTTCTTCCTTTAAAATTTCCTATAAAATAATAACTTTTTTTCTGTACTACCCTGATCTTTTCATTTGTATCTAAGTACATATTAAAATAACACATAAAACTAAAAGAAGCTAAAATAAAAAACATAGCATTAATAATAAAAAATTTTCTATCTAAGGTAAAAAAATATATTATAAAAAATAATACAGCAATAGTCATGCCTACAATAAAATCATTAAAAAACTCCATTGTAGATAAACAACCTATTGCTGTAGAAATAGAATAAAATACCAATGGTCTTTTCAATCTCCGCACCTCTTGTTTATAATATTGACAAAAAATCCAATTATAAACAGGAAATCAATTAATCCATATAGTAGTTTTCTCCATCCAATTTATAAAACATACAAAATATGAACCATAAAATTGAAAAAGCAAAAATAATTATCCAATATACTCCATCAAATATAATATTAAATTTTCCCATAAACACAATAACAATAATTTGGAAAACAAAATTTATAAATATTATAAAATTAGAAACTAAATTTTTAAATATTTTTGTATTTGAAAAACTATAAGCAAAAATTACCGAACAAAAATTTAAAACTCCAAAAGCCATATTACCAGAAAATTTACTTCCTAAAATTTGTGAAAATTTAAAAGCAGAAAATGCTAAAATAGCCATTAAAAATCCAGCAAAAATAATAAAATATTTTTTGCTTTTTATCATCTGTTTATCTATTTTACAATTAATATATTCTGTTGTTTCATATTTGTATTGATATACCAATGCCAGTGAAGATAAAAACATAGTTACTATATTAAACCATATTGATTTTATAAATATATCTCCTTCAATCTGAGAGCCACCATTAAATATTGAATTCATAAGGTAAAAAATTAAAAATCCAAAGCTGCAGCTTATTATATAAAGAAGTATTTTTCTCATTACACTTATTATTTTTCTTGAACCTTCTATTAAATTCAATAAATTCATAAAATCAATATTTTTTATAGATATATCACATAATTTTTTTACAATATTGCTTTTCGTATTGGTTATACCTATATTGGATATCTTAAGTGCAGGCAAATCAGTCAACTTCCATCCCGTCATAGCTGTAATATATCCATAACTCTTTAGAGCTTCAATAATTTTAATCTTATGTTTGGAATTAATTCTTGAGAAAATATTTATTTTTTCTCCAATACGTTTAAATTCTTCATCATCCATATTATCAATTTCAACACCAGAGATTATCTGCTGCAGCCTGGATAAAAATCCAAGTTTTTTTCCTACTGCAAATGCAGTTAATTTACTGTCTTCTGTGATTATTACAGGTTTTATTGAAAGGCTTGCTGCTTTCTTTATAGAATCTTCTGCAGTTTCCTTTAATTTATTTTCAAACCCTATAAGCCCAACAAACACTAAATTACTTTCTATATTTTCTTTCAGACTTGGTTCATAATTAAAATTTCTATATGCAAAACCAGTTACACTTAAACAATCATTAGACATAGATATATCTGCATCACGTATATCCTTTATATCATCTTCCGTTATCTTGACTTCTACTCCATTTTTCATTATATGAGTACATCTTTCAATAATGGAATCTACTGCTCCTTTTACATTAGCTCTATAGTTCTTGTCCTTTTTGTTTACAGTAGTCATTATATGTCTTTCAGTATCAAATGAGATTTGAAATATTCTTTCATGGTTTCTTTCAACTTCTTTTTTACTAATTCCAATCTGCTGTGCAAATTTAGTAATAGAAATCTCTACTAAATCATCTTTTGAATTCTCAATTTTACCATCAATAGATTTTGTATCATTACATAAAAGGCCAATATTTAACATTCTAAATAAACTGCTATCGATGCTTTCTTTTAAAGATTCCCCGTCTAATTTAATAAAGCCACTGTTTCCATAAGCTTTAGCTACATCCATTCTATCTGTGGAAAATCCACCAACTTTATCAGTACATACAACAGATACATTAGAGAACTTTTCAATACTTAATAAATTTTTAAAATTTACATTATTATTTTTTTTCAATTCTTTAATTATTATCATACTTATAAGCCATACTATGAAACAAAAGCCTACAGGAAATGCACTTGATCCTATAACAAAAATTTGTTTTATCAAATAAAATAAATCTTTATTCCATTGATAAATCAATACACTTACAACTAAAATTCCTACTAATGACATTCTGGCAAAATCGTTTAATATACTATTTAGAATGGATTTAAAGGAAATTCTCTTTTCATTATGCTCCAAAAGTAATTTCATTATATTTGCAATCTGCGTTTCCATACCTACTGCTACAACTATGCCTGTAACATCACCACTAATAACTGTAGAAGATTTGAATAATATATTTTTCATATCCGATAGAGAAATTTCTTTATCAGATATTTTAGGTTCATATTTATCAGATAAAAATTTTTCACCCGTAACTGAGCACTCATCCACCTTTAAATCGTTCGCTTCTATAACTCTTACATCAGCTAGTACTGACTCGCCTTCACCAATTATTACTATATCTCCAACCACCAGCTCATCAGCTGGAATTTTCATAGTTCTTCCATTTCTTATAACTCTGGCATAACCATAATTTAATCGCTGCAATTCTTTTATATTTTTTTCATTCTTATATTCCTCTAACGATATACATATATTATTTAAAAAAATTACAATAAAAACTATACCAGCTGCTAAAAGCAACTTAAAATATATTAACGCTATAAAACATAAAATCAAAAATAAAACCCATATTTCCTTAAATTGCATTAATATATGATATAAAAAACTCCTAGTACTTGGTATAATTATTCTATTTTCTCCATATTTTTTTCTATGAACTCCAACTTGCTCATCATAAAGCCCATAATAACTATCGCTATCTAATTCTTTTATAACTTCACTCCAGGATTTTTTGTACCATTCAAACATAAGTTCACCTCTCAAATATAAAAAAGGACATTATATACTACTTTAAAATATCGTATCCAATTATTTTAACTTTACAAATTATATTATAATACTTTATTAATATTTTTCTCAAATTCTAAATAATTTAATAGTTTTAAAATTTTATTAATTGTATTTTACCACATAAAATATCTAATAATTATGCATACTATATATTATTTTAAGATTTTAAATGGGGGCTAGAATATGTCAAAGTATATTTTAAAAAGACTAATTTATAGTGTCATCACAATATGGATTGTATTATCAGTAACATTTTTATTAATGCACTTGATTCCAGGTGGTCCTTTTGACGAAGAAAAAAAACTTCCACCTCAAATTAAGGCTAATCTGGAACAAAAATTTGGATTGGATAAACCACTTATTAATCAGTATACTACCTATTTAAACAGTATATTACATGGTGAACTCGGACCATCCATGAGATATGAGGGTAAAACAGTAAATGAAGTAATATCCTATTCTTTTCCGGTATCTGCCAGGGTAGGAGTATTAGCTGTAATATTTGCATTAATTCTAGGTTTGTTTATGGGCACAGTAGCTGCTCTTAATCAGGGTAAATGGCAGGACAGTACATCAATGATTATAGCTACCCTTGGAGTAACAGTTCCAAATTTCGTTATGGCAACTTTTTTCATTTACCTTTTTGCAGTAAAATTGCGCTGGTTTCCCGCTGTTGGGCTTGACAGTCCGTCAGGCTATGTGCTTCCATCTGTTGCCCTTGGAGCATATTCAATGTCATTTATAGCTAGATTATCTAGATCCAGCCTGTTAGAAGTAATAAGACAGGATTATATAAAAGTGGCAAAAGCCAAGGGTCTATCTGAAAGAAAAATCATATATAAACATGCCTTGAAAAATTCACTTATACCTATAATTACGTATATAGGTCCTCTTTTTGCAGCTATACTTACAGGAAGTTTTGTTATAGAAAATTTGTTTGGAATACCAGGTTTAGGTAGAGAATTCGTTCAGAGTATATACAACAGAGATTATACGACCATATTAGGTGTAACAATATTCTACAGTACATTTTTAATAATATGCAACCTTATCGTGGATATATTGTATGTAATTATTGATCCAAGAATAAAGCTGGAATCTTAGGAGGATAATAATATGGAACTACATGATGACTCATTTGAAAAAGTTTCAAATAAGGAAAAAAAATCAGAAATCATAGTAAGACCAAATATTTCTTACTGGCAAGATGTATGGAGAAGACTAAAAAGTAACAAACTAGCTATGACTGGTTTGATATTTGTAATCTTTATTACTTTGCTAGCTATATTTGGACCGTTAATGTCAAAATACAATTATTATAGTCAAAATTTAACCATGTCAAACTTGCCACCAAGTGCTTCACATTGGTTTGGAACAGATAAATTTGGAAGAGATGTGTTTATAAGAATACTTTATGGAGCTAGAATTTCTCTCACTGTAGGCTATTCAGCAAGTATTTTAAATATATTAATTGGTATATTATATGGAGGTATATCAGGATATTTTGGTGGAAAAATAGACAACATAATGATGAGGATTGTGGATATTCTATATTCAATACCAATGACAATTTATGTAATACTCTTTATGGTAGTATTTGGTGCAGGACTTAAAAGTATAATAATAGCTTTGGCTGTTGCTTTCTGGCTTACCATGGCCAGGATAGTAAGAGGAGAGATTATGTCGCTTAAACAGCAGGAATTTGTTTTAGCCGCAAAAACTCTTGGTGCATCATCATTCAGAATAATATTAAAACATTTAATTCCAAACTGCATGGGACCAATAATAGTAACTTTGACCCTTTCAGTTCCAGATGCCATATTCACAGAATCATTTTTAAGTTTCATAGGACTTGGCGTATCTGCTCCAATGGCGTCCTGGGGAACTCTTGCATCAGATGCGCTAGATGGATTTCAACTATATCCATTACAGCTGTTTTTTCCATCTCTGGCAATATGTCTAACTATGCTTGCATTTAATTTATTAGGTGATGGACTAAGGGATTCTCTAGATCCTAAAATGAAAAAATAATAGGAGGACTTATAATGGCGAAATTGCTTGAAATAAACAATCTGCGTACATCTTTTCATACCTATCTTGGCGATATAAAAGCAGTTCGTGGAGTGTCCCTATATCTTTATAAAGGTGAAGCTCTCGGAATAGTGGGAGAATCTGGAAGTGGAAAAAGTATTACCATGATGTCTATAATGAGACTTCTTCCAGAAAATGCAGAAATAAAAGCAGACAGTATAAAATTCAACAACAAAGATTTAAATAAATTAAGTGATAGAGATATGGAGAATATACGAGGTAACGAAATTGGAATGATATTTCAAGATCCTATGACATCTTTGAATCCTGTTTTCAAAATAGGATATCAATTGGCAGAGCCACTCATAAAACACAAACACATGAGTAAAAAAGAGGCTAATAAAAAAGTTATCGAAATTCTAAGACTGGTTGGAATACCAGGTGCTGAAAAGAGAATAAATCAATATCCACATGAGTTTTCTGGTGGAATGAGACAGAGAGCTCTTATTGCCATGGCACTTGTCTGCAATCCAAAGCTTTTAATTGCAGATGAGCCAACTACAGCTCTTGATGTAACTATACAGGCACAAATACTGGAACTCATGAAAAACTTAAAATCTAAAATAGATATGTCTATAATTTTAATAACACATGACCTTGGTGTAGTTGCCGATCTTTGCAACAGGATAAATGTAATGTACGGCGGAATGATTATTGAAAGCGGCAGCACAAGAGACATTTTTTATAATCCAAGACATCCTTATACATGGGGTCTTTTAAAAAGCATCCCTAATCCAAAAGAGAAAATAAAAGGAAAACTCACGCCAATAGAAGGTACTCCACCTGATTTACTTAAACCACCAACTGGATGTCCTTTTGCTCCTAGATGTGACTACACTATGAAAATATGTTTAAACAATATGCCTGAAGCATTTAAAATAGATAAAGGCCATTTTGCATCCTGCTGGCTAAATCATAAAAATGCACCAAATATAGAAAAAACTAACGCAGGAGGTAAATAAAAAATGGCAGATATTAATCCATTTATTGAAATTAAAAATCTTAAAAAATACTTTCCAGCAAAAAAAGATTTTTTTGGGAAAACAATCAGCAATGTTAAA
Source organism: Clostridium algifaecis (assembly GCF_017874415.1). Taxonomy (GTDB): domain Bacteria; phylum Bacillota; class Clostridia; order Clostridiales; family Clostridiaceae; genus Clostridium_B; species Clostridium_B algifaecis. The sequence goes on along the minus strand of NZ_JAGGLM010000009.1, from coordinate 53,030 downwards.
GCTGTAGATAATGTATCTTTTACAATTAACAAAGGAGAAACTCTTGGATTAGTTGGAGAATCAGGCTGTGGAAAAACTACTACAGGTAGAACCATAATTAAGTTATATGAACCAACACAAGGACAAATCATATACAACGGTGTTAATATATCTAAATTTTCTCCAGCTAAAATGCTCCCCTACAGGAGAAAAATGCAAATGATATTTCAAGATCCATATGCATCTCTTGATTCAAGAATGACAGTAGGAGATATAATAGGTGAATCCATTGATATACACAATCTCATGAACAAAAAAGAAAAACAAAAAAGAATTCAATATCTCTTAAATAAAGTTGGCTTAAACAAGGATCATTCAAACAGATATCCTCATGAATTTTCCGGAGGTCAAAGGCAAAGGATAGGAATAGCGAGAGCTCTTGCAGTACAACCTGAGTTTATAGTTTGCGATGAACCTATATCTGCCCTTGATGTATCAATCCAGGCCCAGGTTGTAAATATGCTTGAGGATCTTCAAAATGACTTCGGCCTCACTTACTTATTTATAGCACACGATTTGTCAATGGTAAAACATATATCTACTAAAATTGGAGTGATGTATCTTGGTAAAATTGTAGAACTTGCTGAAAGTAATGAGCTTTATGATAATCCACTGCATCCTTATACTAAAGCACTATTATCTGCAATACCTATACCTGATCCTGACATGGCAGCTAAAAATAAGAGAATAACGCTGGAGGGTGAAACTCCTTCTCCAATAGACCCTGCACCAGGATGCAGATTTAAAGATAGATGCAAATATGCTAATAAAGTATGTTCCAGTCAGGAACCGAATTTAAAAGATATTGGTAACAATCATTATGTTGCCTGTCATTTATGCATTAAATAATATAAATTATTTAAATAAATTAAATTTTAATAGGAGGGACATTATGTTAAAGAACAAATTTAAAATTCTTGCAGTTACAATGTCACTTACACTTATGGGTTCATTGTTTACTGGATGCGGCACTTCCAAAACCGGCGGTAATACTACCGGTAAAAGTACAATAAAAGTAAATATTGCTGCCGATCCAAAAACTATTGATCCTGGTCTAAACAATTCAGTTGAAGGTGGTCATGTAATTACTAATGCCTTTGAAGGATTGACAAATCTAGATAAAAATGAAAAGTCTGTACCTGGTGTTGCTGAAAAATGGGACGTTTCAAGTGATGGTCTTACTTATACTTTCCATTTAAGAAAAAAAGCAAAATGGTCTGATGGAAAAACAGTTAAAGCATCAGATTTTGAATATGCATGGAAAAGAGCACTTGATCCAAAAACAGCTTCCCAATACGCTTACCAGTTATTCTATTTAAAAAATGGTGAAGCTTATAATACAGGAAAATCTACTGCAGCAAATGTAGGTGTTAAAGCAACAGATGATTACACATTAGTTGCTACACTTGAAAGTCCTACACCTTATTTTATATCTCTAACAGCTTTTCCTACCTATGCTCCTGTGAGAAAAGACATTGTTGAGAAAAATCCAACTACCTGGGCAACAAAGGCAGAAACATATATATCTAATGGTCCATTCAAAATGGTGGAATATAAGCAAAAAGACAGTTTAAACTTCGAAAAAAATTCCAACTACTGGAATGCTAAAAATGTAAAGATTGATAGAATCGAATTTAAAACTTTAGAGAATGAAAGCAGTTATTACTCAGCTTTTAAAACAGGACAGCTTGATTTAATAGATAAACCTCCTGCTGCTGAAATTCCTGGTTTATTAAAAGATGGAACTGCAAAGTCATACCCTTATTTAGGAACTTACTTTTATGATATAAATGTGTCACCTCAGGCAAAAGGCGTCAATTCACAGGCTGCTAAGGTTCTAAGTGATGCAAGAGTTCGAAAAGCTCTTAATCTTGCTATAGACAGAACCTCTATAGTAGAAAAGATTTCAAAAGGCGGTGAAAAACCTGCTACTTCATTCGTACCTTTAGGCACAAGTGATTCAAATGGGAATGAATTTACCAATAAAGAATACCTTCCCAAAACTGCTGATGTATCACAGGCCAAAAAACTTTTAGCTGAAGCTGGATATCCTGATGGTAAAGGTTTCCCTCAATTAGAAATTCTATACAATACAATGCAAAATCATCAGAATATAGCTCAAGCAGTTCAAGATATGTGGAAAAAGAACCTTGGAATAAATATTACTTTAAGAAATGTTGAAAGAAAAGTACATTTAACTGACCTGCAAAAACATAACTTCTTATTAGGAAGAGATGGATGGATAGCTGACTACAATGATGCCATGACTTTTCTTGATATGTTTACAACCGGTAATGGCAACAACAATACAGGATATTCAAATACTAAATACGATCAATTGATTGCTCAAGCAAAAGCTGAACCTGACAAAGCAAAAAGAGCAGTTTTACTTCACTCTGCAGAAGATCAATTAATGACAGATCTTCCTATCATACCTATTTATTACTATACTGAAGTTGTTTGTATGAATAAGAAACTTAAAAATGTTCACATATCAAACTTAGGTTTCTTTATATTCAGAGATGCCAGTCTCCAAAAATAACTTTTAATAAAAAGTTTATAAAATGAAAAACACATAAAAGCCATATTTAATTGAAAACTAAATATGGCTTTTATTTACATATTTCAAAAGAATATAATTATCTAACATCAATTTTATCCTTTATTTTTTCAAATGTCTTATCTCCTATTCTTCCTACTTTTTTTATATCTTCTATAGACGAAAACTCTCCATTCTTCTCCCTATAGTCTATTATTTTCTGTGCGGTCACATCTCCTACTCCAGGAATCTCCTTCAATTCTTCTTTAGACGCTTTATTTATATTTACCTTTCCATCCTGGCTTATGCCAGAACTAGAATTCTGAGGCACATTACTGCCGGAATTTTGTTTTTTATCTACGGATATATAATCTTCATCCTTCAATTTCTTTGCTAAATTTAATTTATAAGTATCTGCATCATCTAAAAATCCTCCAGAAGTTTTAACCAGATCTTCAATTCTGCTATCATTTTTCAAAACATATACTCCTGGTTTCTTAACCTCACCATTTATATAAACAGTTATGTTTCCTTCACTTTTACCGGAATTTTTATTATTTGATTTATTTTCTACATCATAACTTTTCTGTTTAAATACATCTTCACTATTCTTGCTGCTGACAGGTCTTGAATTGAAATACCCAACAATTAGAAATACCATGAATATGACCAGGATAATAATAGATCCTATTATCTTCTTATTATTTGACTTGCACTTCCTTATAATATAATCAGTTATTTTATTTATTATATTCAAAATTAAATCCTCCAGTAATTCTTAATATCTTTATTATTGACAAATATTAAAAATTATGTCGCACATATTGTATTTTTTTGATATAATGTTGTTGTATATAATTTAAGGAGGAAAATATGAAAAAATCAGTAATTTTTATTGTACTATGGTTATTTTTAATTAGCTGTAGCACATCTTTTAAAGCTTATGCAAAAGATCCGCCTCCTTCTGTTTCAGCCGACAGCGCTGTATTACTAGATGCTACTACTGGTGAAATTCTATTTTCAAAGAATCCGGATACAGCTTATCCTCCAGCTTCTACTACTAAAATAATGACTGCTCTATTGGTACTGGAAAAAACAAATTTAGATAATGAAGTTACAATAGGAAGTAATCCGCCAAAAATTGATGGAACCAGGCTTGGCCTTATTGAAGGTGAAAAATTAAAAGTAAGAGATTTATTATATGGTTTGTTGCTCGCTTCAGATAATGATTGTGCAATGGCACTTGCAGAATATGTTGGTAATGGTTCTGTAAATAAGTTTGTTGATGAAATGAATAAAAAAGCTTTAGAATTAGGTGCACTACATACTCATTTTGTTAATCCAAGTGGTTTATTTGATAAAAATCATAATATTTCTGCAAAGGATTTATCATTAATTATGAAGGAACTATCTAAAAATTCAAATTATTCCAAGATAGCAAGTACAGTTTCTTACACAATTAAACCTACTAATAAATCCAAGAATGAAAGAGTTGTTTGGAATGAAAATAGATTGATTCAAAAACAGTCTCATTATTACTATGAAGGCTGTATAGGTGGTAAAACAGGCTATACAATTCAATCTCTACATTCATATGTAGCAACAGCCATTAGAGGAAATCACCAATTAATTGTGGCTTTAGTCCATGATAAAAATAAAACTTTCTTTCCAGATGCTATATCATTATTCAACTATGGTTATAATAACTTCAAATTTGAAAAACTTTATTCTAAAGGAGATATTATAGCTAATTATAATAAAAATAATTTATCTGTGCCATTAATTGCTGCATCAGATTTTTACTATGATAGAGAAATTGGAGATAATTCTACTCCTACTTTTAAATTAAAAGACAATAATTTAAATTTAAAATCTTTTAAAAAGGGTGATACAGTTGATGAAGCAGAGTTTTCTTTAAATGGTAAAAACGTAGGAAATTTGCAGCTTTTAAGTGGTGTAAATAATTCATCCAGTAGTATTTATACTGGAAATCAAAATAAGATATCACATTTAAATATGCAGTATCTCGTTTTAGCTTCAATAATTATTTTGATAATAATATCCGCGTTTTTAATAAAAAAAAATAAAATTTCAAATGAATAGTATTAAGCTGAAGATTTATTATTAAGTACATCTTCAGCTTATTTTATCTATTAATCTTTTCATATCATCTGGTAAATCTGTTTCAAGTTCTACTACCTTACCTGTTCTTGGATGAGGAAATTTTAACCTATATGCATGAAGTGCCTGTCTATTTATGTATTTAGAATCATCATATTCACAATAAAGAGAATCTCCATAAATAGGATATCCAATACTGCTCAAATGGACTCTTATTTGATGTGTTCTACCTGTTTCCAGTGTAAGTTTGACAATATCTCCGCCCTTCATACTCTCTAAAACATTATAGTGGGTTATACTTTTTTGACCTCTGTCATCAATTATTCTCTTTATTCCCATAACATTTTCAGGTCTATATATAGGTAAATCTATAGTTCCTCTCTTATTTTCCATATTACCATGCACAATTGCAATATAACTTTTTTCAAAATCTTCACTTTTCATATCCCTAGCCAAACACATATGGGCAAATTGATTTTTACCAACTATAACGAGTCCTGAAGTATCCATATCCAATCTACTGACTAACCTTACTATACAGCTTTCTCCCTCTTCTCTGAAATGATATAATAATCCATTTGCCAGTGTGCCACTTTGATAACTCTTAGTAGGATGTACAACCATACCAGGCCTTTTATTTGCCACTAATACATCTTCGTCTTCATATACAATATCAATATCCATTTTTTCCGGTTCTACATTTTGAGTCTCTTCTTTAGCTAAATCTATAGAAACTATATCATGTAATTTCAATATATAATTCAATTTAGTTCTGTTATCATTCACTTCAATTCTTCCATCTAAAGCTGCGCCTTTTATTAGTCTCCCTGAAAATTTCTTGTTTTTTCTAAGATATTCCCTCAATTTGAGACCTTGTTCTCCTTCTTCTACATTAAAAAATATCTTATTACTGTGCATTATTATATTCTCCTGTACATTTATTTGTTAAAATAAATACCGTCAATTAATTAAAACAAAAATAATCAACGGTACCAATCAAAATTCATTAGAAGATTCAAAATTTAAAGCTAATCTGATATTGCTATAACTTCAATTTCTACTAAAGAATCTTTTGGAAGTTTAGCTTCCACACATGATCTTGCAGGCATATCACTTTTAAAATATCTAGCATAAACTTCATTTACCTTTGCAAAATCTGACATGTTTTTTACAAATACTGTAGTTTTAACAACTTTATCAAATGAACTGCCGCCTTCATTTAAAATTGCCCCTATATTTTCTAAAGATCTTTCAGCAGCTTTCTGTATATCATTTGAAATCAGTTCCCCTGTTTCTGGATCAATCGGAATTTGACCTGATACAAATAAAAAATCTCCTGCCTTAACTGCTTGTGAGTACGGTCCTACTGCACCTGGTGCTTTTTTAGTGCTTATTATTTGCTTTTTCATAAAAAAACCTCCATTTTTATTTATGTAAATTATTTATATTGAGAAATTAAATAATTTCTGCCCCTTATAGTATTTAAATGCAAAAGCTCTTTTTTATCAATAACATGTTTTATAGTACTGTTAAAAGAATCAAGTAATGCTGTATCTAAATTCTCCAATGCTTCCTTTCTTATTCTATCAACTCCAGGAAAATCTCTATTAGGTTCAATATAATCTGCTACATATATTATCTTTTCCATCAAACTCATATTCTCTTTTCCTGTAGTATGATATGTTATAGCACTTAATATATCATCATCGTATACTCCCATTTTATTTTTTGCAATAACAGCAGCTACTGCTCCATGTAAAAGCGACGGAGTTTCCATAAAGACATCGTCTATAGCGATATCATTTTCAGATGCAATAGATATAAGTTCATCACCCGGGACATATTTTGCACAATCATGAACAAGTCCTGCAATCCTTGCTTTTTTCTCATCTGCTCCATATATTTTTGCTAATTTTACAGCTGTGTCTCTAACCCCCAAACTATGTTCATATCTTGTAGCTTTAAGGTTAACCTTTAAATATTCTTGTATTTCTTCCTCATCCCACATTGTAATCACTCCAAAACAAAACTGTATAATCTTTATTTATAAAGGTTATATTCTTTTATAATTTTATATACACTTTCTGGCAAAAGATAGCCTACATTTCTATTAATTTTAATATTTTTACGTATATTAGTAGAAGATATATCCAAAAGATTGGCATCCAGAAATATAATATCCGCTGAATACTTTTTCTCCATTTTTTTCTTTTGGCATATTATATTATCAATATCAAAACCCGGTCTATTAAACACTACGAATTTACATAATTTAAATATTTCTCTCGTATTACTCCATTCCTCTATATCCATCAGGCAATCTGTCCCCGTTAGAAAATACCACTCTACATTTGTTTCTAAATCATTAAAATGTCTAAGCGTCTTATAAGTATAACTTAAGTCTGGACTATTAATTTCATAATCACTTACTACAAATTTTTTCTCATTCTTTACAGCGGCCTTTACCATATTATATCTTATAAATGGATCTGTTATTTTTTTATCTAATTTATGAGGCGGAATACCCGATGGCATAAATATAACTTCACTTAAATCAAGTTTATAAAATGCTTCATAAGCTATATGTATGTGACCATTATGTATAGGATCAAAAGTACCGCCAAAAATAGCTTTTCTAATCATACATCTTCTCCTAAAATAAATTATAGCAAATATTCAAACTGAAAATCATTTAATTTTATTGTATCCCCATCTTTGATTCCCATTTTTATTAAGTCTTCCATAACGCCCTTGTTTCTAAGTACCTTATAAAAATATCTCAGCTCATTATAGTCATTTACATTAACACTAGCAAGCAATCTATCCACAAAGCTTCCTTCAACTATATAAGTATTTTCTTCTTTTCTTATAGTATAAGTAAACTTTTTATCTTCAGGCACAAACTTATCTGCCTCATCTATTTCCATATCAGTAATAGGAATCTCACTCAATCTTCTTGCTACTTCCTTCATAAGATCATCGACCCCACGTTTTGTAGCTGCTGATATTTTAAATACCTTTCCATACCCAAGTTCTGATACTTTTTTCTGGAAATCATCGAATATTTTATCATCATATAGCATATCGGCCTTGTTGGCTGCAATTATCTGAGGCCTATTCCAGAGCTTTACATCATAATTTTTAAGTTCCTCATTTATCTTTACAAAATCTGAAAAAGCATCTCTGCCTTCTATCTGCGATATATCAACTACATGTATGAGAAGTCTGGTTCTTTCAATATGTCTCAGAAATTTGATTCCAAGACCAACCCCACTTGATGCCCCTTCAATTATTCCTGGTATATCTGCAATCACAAAGCTATTTATTCCCGGAATATTTACCACGCCTAAATTAGGATTTAATGTAGTAAAATGATAGTTTGCAATCTTAGGGGTAGCCTTTGTAACAACTGAAAGGAGCGTTGATTTTCCAACGTTAGGAAAGCCAATAAGTCCTACATCTGCCAGTACCTTGAGTTCCAATAAAATATATCTTTCTTCACCAGGCATACCTGGCTCAGCAAATTCTGGTGCCTGCCTTGTAGGAGTTGTAAACCTGACATTACCTTTTCCACCCTTTCCGCCTTTGCAGACTATATATTTATCTCCTGGATGTGATAAGTCAGCCATAATTTTATCTGTATTAACATCCTTAACAACGGTACCCATTGGAACTTTTATATAAAGATCATTTCCTTTTCTACCAAAACATTTAGAACCTGCCCCGTTTTCTCCATTATCAGCCTTATATTTTTTTCTGTATGTAAAATCCATCAATGTAGTACTATTCTCATCGGATACTAATATTACATCTCCGCCATTTCCTCCATCTCCACCGTCAGGTCCGCCAAGTGGAACATATTTTTCTCTCCTAAATGATATTGCACCATCTCCACCGTCACCTGATTTTACAAATATCCTAGCCGTATCTACAAACATTTATATTCCTCCATTTTTAACCATAGTTTAAAAAAAGCACCCATAAGGGTGCTATTATACAGTATTATTCAACTACTAACTCTTCTTCAGGTAAAGGATAAACACTGGCTTTCTTCTTGTCTCTTCCTACTCTTTCAAATTTAACTATTCCGTCAACTTTAGCAAAAAGAGTATCATCTGATCCTATTCCTACATTATTTCCTGGATGAATCTTTGTTCCTCTTTGTCTAACAAGTATGTTTCCAGCTAATACAAACTGTCCTGCTGCTGCCTTGGTTCCAAGTCTCTTAGCTTCACTGTCTCTACCGTTTCTTGTACTACCCATTCCTTTTTTATGGGCAAATAATTGAAGATCCATGTTAATCATAATTACACCTCCTCTAAGAATATATTTATATATTCACCATAACTTATCTCTATCTTTTTTAAACCAAGTAACATAGTTTCCATAAGCACCTGACTTTTTTTTATATCATTTGCCGACATATTCTCCAATGAAAAACTTAAAAATCCGTCATCTATTGAATAATTGGCTTTAAGCTTCAGCACTTCTGTAATTCCAATGAGAATACTCTGCGAAAGTACAGAAACGGCACAACATACCAAATCATAACCTTCGCTTACAGAATCTGCATGACCTTTTAATTTAACAGAAACTAAATTGCCTGATTTTCTTTTAAAATTAACTTTAATCATAATTAAGCATTAATTTTTTCTATTTGTAATTTAGTATATGGTTGTCTGTGTCCCTGTTTCTTTCTGTAGTCAATCTTTCTCTTATACTTAAATACAACAACTTTTTTGTTTTTACCCTGAGCTAAAACCTTAGCACTTACCTTAGCTCCATCAACATTAGGTTTTCCAACAACTAATTCGCCATCTTCCTTGCTTACTGCAAGTACATTGTCGATTTCAACTGTTGAATCAACATCAGCATTGATCTTTTCAACATATATAACGTCTCCTTCTGAAACCTTATACTGTTTTCCTCCTGTAACTACAACTGCGTACATAAAAACACCTCCTCAATCCAGTCTCGCCTAAAAGGTATGTAATGAATATTGATTACATTTTTAACCTATTTCGTGCGGTCTACACATGGTATTTTAGCATATATGACTTTCTTTGTAAAGTTTTTGCCTCAAATTTTATATTTTTTCAATTTCTCTATTTGGTTTGAAAATACAAGTGGTTCTACATGAAAGCACATACTTTCTTTATAGGTTAAATATATATTTTTTTTCAATGCTCCTATACTTTTTAAAAATTCATATGTATCTTTTTCTATATCGCTTCTATAAGCATTACCTATTTCTACATGAATATGTTCTATATTGCCATCTGTTTTCATTTTTTCTATTTCGTTTTTTATATTCATGCTGATATAAGAAAATTTTATTCTGCTTCCTCTTCCCTGACAGCAGCTGCAATCCTCATCTATATAATAATCTATGGATTTTCCCGATCTTCTTCTGGCTATTTGAATTAAATTAAGTTCTGTAAAAGGATAAACTACAGTTTTGTTTTTGTCATCTAAAAATCCTTTTTTAAGTACATCCATTATACTGTTTTTATTCTGAATACTATCCATATCTATAAAATCTATTAAAATAATACCACTTAAATTTCTGAGTCTTATCTGTCTTACAATTTCTTCCGACGCCTCATAATTTGTGGTAAACACAGTATTTTTCATGGATTTGTTTTTTATATTTTTCCCTGAATTTACATCTATAACATACATTGCCTCAGTTCTATCTATTACTATGTATCCACCACATTTTAAATAAACTCTTTTATTTCTAAGCTTTAATATTTCCTTTTCAATATCATAATAACTAAAAATATTCCTGCTGCCTCTATAAAATTCAACATTGTCTTTATTATAATCATACAGACTAAGCATTTTAATTATTTTATCATAATCATCACTTTGATTTACATATATTTTAAAGTTATCTTCATCAAGCTTATCTCTTAAGGTTTTTTCTATAATTCCACCATCATCAAACACGAGACCCGGCTTTGAAGAATATCTACTTTTTTTTAAAATTTCTTCATATGTTTGATACAATCTATTAAATTCAGATTGTATAATTTCAGGCGAAACATTTTGTCCGGAAGTCCTAATCATAATACCAGTATCTTCAGGTATCTTCAATTTGCTGCAAATTAGCTCTTTAAAGTCACAATCATGAATTTTTCTTGAAAACTGTATGCTTTTATTGAAACCGTCCAGAACGCAATACTTCCCCGACACAGTTATAGAACTAACTACCTTGGCACCTTTTCTGTCAATATCATCTTTTGAAATTTGAACTAAAACTTCATCGCCCTTTTTCAATCTATTATTTTTAAATCTGCCGTCGATGTACATATATGCATTTTTATCTTTACCTATATCTACAAAAGCACATTTAATTGCAGGGACAATGTTTTTTACAACTCCTTTATATATTTCTCCTGGATAGACTTCTCCTGCTTCTTTAAAAAATAATTCCCTTAACAAATCATCCTTTTTTATGACAATTCTTAAAAGTTCACTGCTTCTATCTATATAAATATACTGCAAAAATTGACACCACACTTTCCAGATAAGAATTAACTAACAGTCAATAACATATTTATACAAAGGTACCAGCTTGTTTTTCAGATTTCCATACATTTCTTCTCTTCTTATATCTATAAAAGCATCTTTATCTGTATTTTCAGTATTTTCCTGTATATACCTTGATAAAAGTTCCGCCGATAAATTTTCCCTGCTTCCACAGCTTATGATAGTATCTATAACAAGTACATTGCCGTCTATTTTATACTTAATCATCTTCACAAGTTTTTTTATATCAACTTCTGCTTCTCCTCTTTTAGTCTTTTTAATTGTATTCCAACACTCTTCATTCATTAAATCATTCATACTTTGAGAAATAGCCTGTGAATTTAGATATTTTATCTTGATTATATATTTGGCTGCATAAACTTCAGCCATAGACTTAAATATTTTTTTATTTTCAGCATCTTTTATTTTCTCAACTTCAAATATCCTTATTCCCATAGGTGCATTTTTATTTAACTTTTCTTTTATTTCATCTTCATCTGTTTCTTCTTCAAAATTAAGATCCATGTACTCACCACAAGAATAAATTCCAACTGCAAGAGGTTGTGCAATAGACATATTTATATGTGGATTAAATCCTTTAGAATATTCTACTTTAAGTTTTGATCTTCTTATCATTCTCTGTATTGTCCTCATAAGGTCTAGATGTCCTATAAATTTTATACTGCTTTCCTTACTGAACTTTATTAAATACCGCACCGCTAAAGCACTTCCCCTCTAAATTAACATTTACTCCACAATTTTCGCAGCCCATTCTACAATCTTGAGTGATTTCCGCCTTCTTAGCTTTCTCATTTTCTCTTATCAAATATTCTTTATCAACACCTATATCTATGAAATCCCAGGGAAGTATCTCCTCATAACCTCTCTCTCTATAAGCATAGAAATCCCCATCAATACCACATTTCTCAAAGGCTGACTTCCATTTGTCAAAATCAAAGTACTCAGACCATCCGTCAAACTTAATCCCCATCTTGAATGCTTCTACAAGTACATCACAAAGCTTCCTGTCGCCTCTTGCAAATACTGCCTCTAAATAGCTTACAGGACTCTCATGCCAATTATAATTTATCTGTTTTCTCTTTATAGACCTTCTGAGTTCTCCTATTTCATTTTTTACATCTTCCATTTTTATTTGAGGTGACCATTGAAAAGGTGTAAAAGGCTTTGGAACAAATATTGAGGTACTTACAGTTACCTTCAATCCTTTCTTCCTTTTTTCCTTTGGAACAGCAAAGTATTCATCTACAACTTTTTCAGCCAGACTTGAAATTCCAATTATATCGTCCATGGTTTCATATGGAAGACCTATCATAAAATACAATTTTATAGTAGACCACCCTGATTCAAAAGCACTTTTAACAGAGTCCATGAGATTTTTCTCGGTAACTCCTTTATTTATTACATCACGCATTCTCTGGCTTCCAGCCTCAGGTGCAAAAGTAAGCCCAGTTTTTCTTACCTTCTGTATTTCATTTATAAGTCCTACAGAAAAAGAATCAACCCTTAAAGATGGAAGTGAAACTCCAACCTTGTCACTTTTGTGTTCTTCTATAAAGCCATATACAAGATTTTTTAAATCTGAGTAATCGCAAATACTCAGTGATGTTAAAGATACTTCTGAATATCCGGTACTTTTTATAAGCTCATCTGCTTGCTTCAATAAAGTATCTACTTTTTTCTCTCTAACAGGTCTATACACCATACCTGCCTGACAGAACCTGCATCCCCTAGTACATCCCCTAAAAGTTTCAAGCATTATCCTATCATGAACTATATCAGTATATGGAACTATTAATTTATCAGGATAAACAACTTCGTTCATGTCCTTAACTATTCTCTTTTTAACTTTTGATGGTATATAATCATATAAAGGTTTAAATTCTTTTATAGTTCCATCCTCATTATAACTAACGTCATACATAGAAGGTACATAGACTCCTCCTATACTGGCAGCCTTTCTTAAAAATTCTTTTTTCTTTCCCTTTCCCTTTCCCTTAAACTTATTGTAAAGCTCAACTACATCCTGGAGCTGCTGTTCACCTTCTCCAAGACAGAATAAATCAGCTATATCATATAACGGTTCTGGATTATAAGCACATGGTCCACCACATAAAACTACAGGATCATTTTCTCCCCTTTCAGAAGCTCTTACAGGCACTCCCGCTAAATCAAGCATATTAAGTATATTTGTGTAACTCATCTCATATTGAAGTGTAAATCCTATAAAATCAAAGTCCTTAATAGGGTCCTTGCTTTCTAAAGCATACAATGGGATATTATTTTCCCTCATAAGCTCTTCAAGATCTGGCCATGGTGCAAAAACTCTCTCACAGTAGGTATCTTCCCTTTCATTTAAAACATAGTAAAGTATTTTCATTCCAAGATGTGACATACCAACTTCATATACATCCGGAAAACAAAATGCAAATCTAATATCTATTTTATCCTTATCCTTTATATAAGAGTTCATTTCTCCTCCTATATATCTGGCTGGTTTTTCAACTTTAAACAATATATCATCATTAATTCTGTTCATTAAATTCCTCCTCTTAAGTACCATTTCTATATTCTAACATAACAAATAAACTTTTTAAATAATTTGCCATAAAAACTAAGGTTATGGACTATTCTTATATTTCATAAATTTCTCCAAACTCATATTTCCATATACCTTAAGTCCTTCTATTATCTGTTCTTCGTATATAATGTCCAAAATATTCATAGTATCATCCAATACCATAAACACATTATATTTGTTCTTGTCAAATAAGCCCATAGCTGTAAGAAGATCCTGTTTATAATGTATAGACACGTTTCTATTTTCTATATAACCTCTTTTTATAAATTTATACTTTTTTTTAATAATATCACCCATAATTATATATGATGCCCTTTCTTTTTCTCTAAGTGACGAGACAACTATAAATAATCCTATAATTCCAATATTAAAAACACTTTTTTCTTTTAAAAAATTTATCATATAAATAAGCATTAATATACTTCCTATAATAATGCTTATCACAATCATTATTCTATTGGCCTTTCTATAATCAACTTTAAAATTAAGAATATCTCTGAATATTCTTCCGCCATCCAGCGGGAAAGCAGGTATTAAATTAAAAATACCTATAATCAAATTTATAGAAAAAAGCATATAGAAAATATCCATATTTAATTTTCTATATAATGCATAAGATATTATTGAAAAAATTATATTGAACAAAGGTGCAGAGGAAGATATTATAATGTCTTCCATTTTATCAGCTTCATCTAAATCTTTTAATTTTATAACTGTTCCTACAGCTATAAATTCTATATCAAATCCTGAAATTTTATAATATCTGGCAAATAAATAATGAATCAATTCATGGCAGAAAACTATTATAAAAGTAATTGCAATCTGCCCTCTATAGCCTATGATAACTAAAAATATTACATAAGGAATAAAATATCTACTTATTTTTATCAAAAGATTACCTCAAATTCTATTGTGATATGTTGATTTGAAGTCTATTAATCATACTTTTTGCTTCACTTTCCATCTCTTTTAAATCAATGTTTCTTAAATTATGTTTTAAATTGTTGTAATCATAGGTCTCGCTTACTACTTTTTTAGAATAATTGTATACAGTCTTAGTTTGAGGAGTTTGTATAATTTTACACACTCCTATAATTATAGATAAAATTAAAACTCCGCTTAAATCCCTTATAATCCTTTTGGTAATAAAGTTTATTTTATCAAATCTGTTATTTTTATTTGAAATTTTATCATAACGTGGAGAATATTTAACACCCCTCTTTAATTGATTATAATAATCTTCATACTGCGAATTGTAATATCCCAAAGCTTATCACCTTTCCATATCATTGTATATAGTCTATATATATTTTTATATATTTTAAATTATGACAATTAAGTTATGAGCTGTAATCAGACATAAAAAAAAGACTTCATAAATGAAGTCTCTTTGTCAAAATAAATTAAGTTTATTTCTGTACACAGTGCATTCCAATAACTTTTGCAAAAATTTCTGCTGCTGCCAAATTAGTAGCAAGCGGTACACTATGAACATCGCATATTCTAAGAAGTGCTGATACATCAGGTTCATGAGGTTGTGCAGTAAGTGGATCTCTCAAGAAAAATACAAGATCTACCTTGCCTTCTGCCACTTTTCCTCCTATTTCCTGATCGCCGCCGAGAGGTCCTGAAAGAAATCCGTGAACCTTTAATCCTGTAGCTTCACTTATAAGTTTTGCTGTAGTGCCTGTCCCAAATAACTCATGTCCTTCAAAAATGTTTTTATATCTTTTTACAAAGTCTATAATGTCATCTTTCTTTTTATCATGTGCTATAAATGCAATTTTCATTATGTTTCCTCCCCCTAAGTTTTATTAATACTACTTAACCCTATTAAAATTATAGAACAAAATTCTACAATATGGAACACTAAAAATTGATTTTTTTCCTTCTCATACCTATATTTAGAACCAAAGCTACAGTTATAAATGCTGTAAGAAGTGAACTACCACCATAACTCATAAACGGAAGTGTTATTCCCGTTATAGGAAGTAATCCTATAGTCATTCCTATATTCTGAAATATTGAAAATAGCATAGTTGAAACTAAACCTACACATACTACAGAACCAAATATATCTTTGGCTTCTTTAGCTATCTTTATTATTCTGTATAGTATAATTCCATAAAATGTTACAAGCATAGCAGCACCTATAAATCCCCATTCTTCTCCCACTACTGCAAATATAAAATCTGTAGATGCAAATGGTACATATCCACCAGATATTTGAGTTCCTTTTAAAAACCCTTTTCCAAGTATCCCACCTGATCCAATTCCTATTTGAGATTGTTTAAGCTGCAGCCCATAATTCAGTTGATATTTGTCCGGATTAAATAGTGCTAGTATTCTCATTTTTTGATAGTATTCTATAAGTGAAGAATTCCACGCTATGGCTACCACTACAGCCACAGTTAGTATCCCTATAATTATAGTCTTTGAATTTAAGCCTGAAGCAAAATATATTCCAAGTACGGTAAAAAAGCAAACCATAGTCATTCCTAAATCTGGCTGAACTACTATAAGTACCATTGGAATAGCAGCATAAAGTGTAAGTTTGCAGAAATTTTTTAAATTGTTTATGTTTCCTTCCATATCATCCAATTGCTTTGCAATCATAATTATTATACCTATCTTTGCAATTTCAGATGGTTGAAAAGATACAGGTCCAAGTTTTATCCAGGATGAAGCTCCATTAACTGTAGATTTAATTCCTGGAATTGTATTTAAAACAAGCAAAAATACGCCAAACCAATATATTACACTGGCATAATTTTCTATTATATTATAATCCAGAATAAGTATAAGATATGTTAATAAAATACCGCCAGCTATCCATATAAGTTGACTTTTCAAATAATACCTTCCAGATGTCATGTGCGTAGCACTATATATGTTTAAGACTCCAAATATAGAGATAATTAATACAGTTATTATTATTGTAAAATCCAGTTCCCTTAAATACCTTCTACTAATAGCAAATTTTTCTAGCATAATATCTCCTACCTCCATTAAAACTATATATGATTATAACACATATAGTTTAAAAAGCTATCTACCATTTTACTTTTTATGTTTAACATTTTTTATAGGTATACTTGCAATAAGTGCTGGTGATGAGCCTTCTATATCTTCTGTACTTGTCATTTTTACATCAACATCCCCACAATCTATCTCCACATACTTTGAAAGTACTTTTAAAATGTCTTCTTTTATATTTTCAAGCAAATCAGGAGACATATTAGATCTATCATGTATAAGTATCAATCTCAATCTTTCCTTGGCTACATTTTTGGAAGACGTTCTTGAAAAAATTTTAAATAAATCCATATACTTACCTCCTATTTATTCCAAATAATTTTTTTATAGAAGAAATAAAACCAGCTTGAGTTACATTTAAATTCATAAGTGGAATCTTTTCTCCAGTCACTCTCCTAGATATATTCCTAAATGCCTGGCCTGCCATAGAGTTATTATCTAAGACTGCCGGTTCACCCTTATTTGTAGATATAGTTATTTCCTTGTCATTTGGAACTACACCAATTAATTCTATAGCAAGACTGTCAAGTATATCGCTTACATCAAGCATTTCTCCATTTTTAGTCATTTCATAATCTATTCTATTTACTATAAGTTGATGATTTTCTAGTCCCCTGGCATCTAATTTTCCAATAACTCTATCAGAATCCCTTACAGATGTAACTTCAGGATTAACTACAATTAATGCCCTGTCTGCACCAACTATGGCATTCTCAAATCCCTGTTCAATTCCTGCAGGACAATCAATTATTACATAATCAAATTCTTTTTTTAATTCAGATACAAGCTTGGACATATCTTCACTTTTCACATCTTCCTTATCTCTTGTTTGTGCTGTAGGCAAAAGACACAAATTAGGAAATCTTTTGTCCTTTATAAGTGCCTGTTTTAATTTACATTTTTCTTCTATTACATCTATTAGTGTAAACACAATTCTATTTTCAAGTCCCATAAGAACATCAAGATTCCTAAGTCCTGTATCTCCATCGACTACAACTACTTTTTTATCTAAAGCTGCAAGTCCCGTACCTATATTAGCTGTAGTAGTAGTCTTACCTACTCCACCTTTACCTGATGTTACTACAATTGCTTCTCCCATTTACAAAAACCTCCATTAAATAAATTTATTTGGTAAATATGAATCTATATAAATACATACAGGTACTTATAACCAATTAAGTACTAACGCTATCTGTATAATATTATACTAAATATAACAAACTTAATCTATAATATTTGAATAACCTGATTTATTTTAACAATTTAATAAAAAATAAAGGTTTATTCAATTTATATTTTCCACAAAATGCTTAAAAATTCCTCTGTAAAAATAAAAAATCCCTCAAATAAGAAAGATTTTTTAAATAAATTTATTTGGAAGGTACGGTTCTACAATTATTGTATTTCCTCTAACTTTTGCCACCTCTGGATATTCAGGTTTAATATTATCTTCAGGTGACCTTGTAACTATATTGGCAATTTGAAGCATTTCTGGCTGAAGACAAAATGCAGCAACTATCGCCCTGCCATTACCGCCATATCCTGCATGCACATATCCTTTAAGCGAACCAAATACAATTACATTACCACCCGCATATATTTCTGATCCAGAATTTACATCTCCTATTATAACTATATTTCCAGAATAATCTACAATCTGTCCACTTCTTACAGTCTTTCTTAAAAATTTAGTCCTTCCTTCATAAATTCCTGAAAATATTTTATTTGATTTCTCTTTTCTATCTTCAAGTATGCAGTCCCTAACTAAAAATTCATCAAATAATATATCTTTTAATTTTATATATTGTTTTTCATTTATATATTTCAAATCTGTAGTTATTTTTAAGGTAGAACCTCTATAAAAAGTTTTACCCGGTGAAAGTCTTTCACTTAAAGCTTCAACCATTTCGTCAAAATCTTTAAACTTATTCATGTTTATAATTATATTTATTCCATCTCTATTTCCCTTTATCTTTATACTATCTTCCAACATATCAGACCTCCATAATACCTACATTATATTATTTCAACACAATATTTGTAAATCCTCCTTAATTTAAAATTTTTCTCTTTAAATACATTAAATTTGCGAATAGAAAGCCACCTATCCGCAAATTTAATATTATAATATTCTCTATGCTGAGAATTAAAAATTCAATTTTGTGATGCAGTAGTACTTTGAGTGCTCGTGCTATTGTTTAATTTAAAATACGCAGAATAAATAGCTTTTGCAACTTCAGCAGAACCTGCTCCCTGACCACCATCAAATACTACAACACAGACAGCTATTTGTGGTTTATCAAGAGGTGCATATCCAACATATTCAGCATAGTCAGTTCTTCCTATCTGCTCCTGATTTCCCATACTTGCAGTACCTGTTTTTCCTGCTGTAGGTATAGGGAAATTGGCAAATGTCTGGGATGCAGTACCTTTTTCATTAACAGCTTCCATACCAGCCTTGACAGCAGCTATATTAGAAGCCTTGACTCCAGTATTTTCTATAACACTAGGATTTACATTCTCTATAACTTTTCCGTTTGAATCCAATATTTTATTTACAAGATGTACTTTATATCTTGTTCCACCATTTGCAATAGTTGCAATATAATTTGCCATCTGCAGTGGTGTAAACTGGTCAATTCCCTGTCCAATAGATGCATCTTCTATATTTGCAGGAACGTTCAACTGAGCATTTGCATCAGATACTGTTATATAATAAATTGCCTGAATTATTGAATTTAATTTGCTGTCGCTGATTTCTTTTCCATTATATGCAGGATCTTCACTTATAAGTTGTGAAATCAAATCTTTATATTTTGCCTTGTCAAAAGCTTTATCACCATTTTTTATAGAGTCTTGTATTAAATTTTTGATATTTGTCTTTATACTCTTAACTTTACTTGAATCACTATCATTATCATATAAGTTTATCTGAGTAAATTTATGTCCATAATCATCCTGTCCGTTTTTTAGTGAAGACATAGTTTTCCAAAGATACGTGCTTGCAAATGTATTTTTGTTTGTTACAGTATTGTACACCTGACCGAATTTTTCTGGAATTTCTATACCGGTAGATGCTTTAACATTTCCACTTGTAGATACTCCAAGCCCAAATTTCCATGCATATTTAGCTAAAGTATCATCTCCAAAATACTCTCTAATTCTCTTGCCAACTGTCATAAAATAAGGGTTACTGGATTTTTGTATTGCTGAAGCTAAATCAACATAACCATTTGCGCCATCCAATTCAAATTTTACAATTTTTCCACCTTTATCAAATATACCTTCATCATCGACACCAAAATCAGGGGTTATTGCTCCACTTTCAAGTCCTGCAATAGCTGTCATTGGTTTAAATGTTGATCCTGGTGGTATAAGTGATTGTGTTGCATAATTATAAAATGGTTTTGGATATATATCGTAAGCATCCTGTCTTATAGTTGTATTATTTTTTATACTTTTATCTATAGGGAAGAGTTTATTGAGTGCATCCTCTTCAGTTCCGCCTAATCTGCTTGCAATTCCCCTCTGTTCAATATATTGTTTCCCGAATTTTTCTAAATCAGGACTGAAATATTGATTATATAAATCTGTTGATAGTCTCCCTGGTACTGCAAAAAGATTAGGGTCATATCCCGGCCTGCTGGCTAGTGCAATTACGCCTCCTGTATTGACATCAATTACAACTGCTGCTGCCCTGGTTGCATTGGTTGTATCTGACCTTTGCTGTCCATACGGATTTGATCTAAGTTCTTGCATCCTGGTATCAAGTGCTGTCTCAGCTGCTTTCTGTACATCCTTATCTATAGTAAGCTGTACTGTCTGGCCCGGATAAGGATCTTTTTTGCCAAGCTCCTCGGTTATCTTTCCATTTTTATCAAGCTTTACTATTCTTCCGCCCTTTGATCCTTTAAGTCTATCTTCAAGCGCAGCTTCAATACCAGCCTGACCTATATAGTCACTATTTGAATCATATCCTTTTTCAGTGTATTTATCATAGTCAGTACTTATTTTTGATATATATCCAATTACCGCTGATGCTAAATCATTGTTAGGATAATATCTTATTGGCTGTGTATTTACATCTACTCCCGGCAGGTCACTAAGCATCTGAGAAAATTTTAATGCAGTCTCTTTGTTCATATTGCTGGCTATAGTCACAGGATTGTAGCCTGAGAAACTGTGCATCTTTATAGTATCTTTAATAATCATAAATCTTCTCTGTTCTTCAATTGGATATGCACTGCTTATTTTGTACTGCTTAAGAAGCTTATTAAAGGTATCCTGCGGTGATATCTTCATTAATTCATCATTAACCTGTTTCTTTAAGTCATCATCTGAAATATTTTTATTATTTGCTTTTATCTTTTTTTCTATGTCCGTATTAAGTCCTCTATCCCTTTTAAACTTTATCTCAAGAGCCCTTCTTGTATTTGCATCATCGCTTCTAAATTCAAATTTAAAAGGATTTATTTTAAGTTCAAAATCATCCTGCTGGGTCTCACCATTAGCATCAAGTATCTTGAACACTTTGTCCATAGTTTTGAAAAAGTATTTATCACTCTCATCTGTCTGATTGTAAACCAGAGTATAACTCTGTTTGCTTGTGGCAAGAACTGCTCCATTTTTGTCCAATATATTTCCTCTCGGCGCCGGATCTGATATTTCCTTAATAGATTTATTGTTTGCTTGCTCCTTGTAGTCATCACCTTTTACAATCTGCAACAAAAAAAGCTGTACTCCAATACAACCAAAAATAATAGCCATGATTACAATAAGAGCAGTATATCTAGACATTCTTTTTTTCCCTTTTTTTAATCTCATAAAATCACCGTTCCTCTAAAATTTCCACTTGCTTTCCATGTAATTTTTTTTAGAAAATTTATATACTGTCTTATACATAAAGATGCAAATAATCATGTCATATATACTGATAAAGAACATATTAGTTATATCTGAATATATTCCACTCAAATTCAATGTAAAAAATAATAGCAGTCCCTTCAAATTCGCAAGTAAAAAGCAGAAAATAATAGGAATAAATTTTTTTTCTTTAAATATACTGTTGCCTAAAATTCCAGCTATCACACATATTATCATATTTAAGAAAGTATTTATCCAGAATCCGTCTATAAAATAAATGTCCTGAAGTATTCCTGCAAAAACTCCAAGCCACAGCCCTTCCCAACTTCCACTGGCAATAGAATAACATACTATAAATACAAAAAGTAAACTTGGATATATATTTCTTATAGGGAAAAAAGGAACAAATACATTGTCAAGTATAAAGAGCAAAATCGATATAAGAATTAGCATTAATATTTTTTTCATATACATCACCTTAATACTTTATGTCTATTTGATTTTTTGGAATTACTATTAGCATTTCCTCAATCTTATCAAAATTGACATATGGCTTTATTATAGCATTTTTCATTACTTTTCCCTTATCTAATTCTACACTTACAACAGTTCCTATTCTTATTCCTTTAGGATAGGAATTATCAATTCCAGAAGTTAAAATCGAATCTCCCTTTTTAATTTTAGATTCACTTGGGAGATAATATATTTTTCCAAGGTAACTATTTGTTCCTTCTTTATATCCTTTCAAAATTCCCTCTTCTGAAATTTCATTTTTTTGATCCGTATTTTCAAGTTCTGCTCCAACAGCAGAATTTTCGTTAGATAATGCTTGAACTATGGCCCAACCTTTTTCAACATGTGTTACTGTACCAACAAGACCTTTGTCTGTAACAGCGACCATGCCCTTCTTTATTCCATCATTACTTCCTCTGTTTATTGTAAATTGATCCAAAGCATCATTTCCGCCTCTGCCTATTATGTCACATCCTATATAATTATATTCTGATCTCTGCTTTTTAAAATTAAGCATTTCTCTCAAGTTAGTATTTTCGTTTTTTAAATCTTTGTACTCCACAAGCTTGTTTTCCAGTTCACTATTTTTTTTATCAAGCTGCTGATTTTCACTTTTAATACTTGAAATATTTATTATAAATCCTAAAGACTGTTTTATGCTGTTGTTAAATTTATATACTCCACCCTGTATTGTGTTTAATGCACTGCCCATACCATTTCTCATAAAAAATGTGCCGCCATTTTTTATGCTAAAAGAAATTAAGATTAAAAATGTAACTGACAGTATTATTATAACTACTGCCAGTTTATTCTTAAAAAATCGCATAATCCACCACTCTATTTTCTACTAGCTACTATTTTATCTATAGTATCTAGTGCTTTTCCTGCACCGAGCGCTACACAATCCAGTGGAGTTTCTGCTATATGAACTGGAATATGGGTTTCCAAATTTACAAGCTGATCTAATCCTCTGAGCATTGCACCGCCGCCTGCCAGCATAATCCCTTTGTCCATTATATCAGCTGCAAGCTCTGGTGGAGTTTTTTCAAGAGTTGTCTTTATTGAATCTATTATTGCAGCTACAGGTTCCTTCAATGCACCTCTTATTTCTTCTTCATTTATAGTTATAACTTTAGGCAATCCAGTTACAAGATCTCGTCCTCTTATTTCCATTTCATTATTTTCACCTATATCATAAGCTGAACCTAATTCTATTTTTACATTTTCTGCAGTTCTCTCACCTATCATTAAATTGTATTCTTTCTTTATATAATTTACTATAGCTTCATCTAATTCGTCTCCTGCAATTCTAAGTGATTTACTTGTAACTATTCCTCCAAGTGATATTATAGCAACCTCTGTAGTACCACCACCTATGTCCACAATCATACTTCCTGTTGGCTCATTTACAGGTAATCCTGCTCCTATAGCAGCTGCCATAGGTTCTTCCATCAATAATACATCCCTTGCGCCTGCATGCTTTGTTGCTTCTTCTATTGCTCTTTTTTCAACTTCTGTAACTCCAGATGGAAAGCACACAAATATTCTAGGACTTGTAAATGCAGATTTAGGACTAACTTTTTCAATAAACTTTCTAAGCATTGTATGAGTTACATCAAAATCAGCAATAACCCCATCTTTAAGCGGACGTATTGCCACAATATTTCCCGGTGTCCTACCTATCATGTCCTTTGCTTCATTTCCAACAGCCATAACTCTTTTAACATCACTATTTATAGCAACAACAGAGGGTTCCCTAAGCACTATACCTTTTCCTTTTACATATATTAAGGTATTAGCTGTACCTAAATCAATTCCCATGTCTCTTGATATTCCAAAAAATCCCATTTATATTTCTCCTTTCAGTTTACACTATTCCTTTTTCTTTTAAGCTAATATATATTCCATTTCCTATTATTAAATGATCAATAAGCTGTATTCCCAAAATTTCTCCACATTCTTTTATCCTAATAGTTACCTTTATGTCCTCATCACTTGGCGTTGGATCACCTGACGGATGATTATGGCATATTATTATAGATGCACTGCTTTTCTTAATAGCATCATTAAAAACTTCTCTTGGATGTACTATAGATGAATTTAAACTTCCTACAAAAACTTTTTTTACATTTATAACAATATTCTTTGTATTTAACATTATAACCTTAAGCTGTTCTTGTTTAAGCAACTTCATCTCTTCCATAACTAAAAAAGCAGCATCTTTAGGACTGGATATTTTATAATTATCACCATCTTTAAAAGATTTAAACCTCTTTGACAATTCTATCATGGCCAGGAGTTTGGAAGCTTTTGCTTTTCCTATACCATTAATTTTGGTAAAATCTTCTAGACTTGAATTAAAAACTCCATTCAGCCCTCCATTATCTCTTATAATTTTACTACTTAATGATATTATATTCTCATTTTTAGTCCCTGAGCCAAGAAGTATTGCTAAAAGTTCTACATTTGATAATGCCTCTGACCCATATCTAAAAAGTCTTTCCCTTGGTCTTTCATTTTCAGGTAAATCTTTGATTTTTAATGTTCTATTCATTTAAAAACTCCTTATTATAGATTTACCCCCATTCCAGTTAAAATTTGATAAAGTCTATTAAGAGGAAGGCCAACAACATTATAATAGCATCCATGAATTTCAGATACAAATACTCCTGCATAACCTTGAATGCCATATGCTCCTGCCTTATCTTTATATTCTCCTCTTTTTAGATATTTCTTTATTTGATCATCCGATATATCTGAAAACTTAACTACAGTTTTGACAAAATCACTTTTCACAGTTCCTGAAGTTTTGTCAATAACTGCTATTCCTGAATATACCTGGTGTTCATTTCCACTCAAAGCTTTTAACATATTAAAAGCATCATTCTCATTCTCCGGTTTTCCAAGTATTTTTCCATTTAAATATACAACAGTATCACATCCTATTATTATAGCCTGCTCATTTTTTAATTTGCTGCATACATTTTTAGCTTTACCTAAAGCAAGTTCCATAACATACTTGCCACAGTCACCTTCAAATCTGACGCTGTCTTCTTTAAAATCACTTACAAATACGTCAAAATTTTCTAAAAGTCTTCCTAAGAGTTGACGCCTTCTTATGGATGATGAAGCTAATACAATTTTCAATAAACCACTTCCTAATATCTTCTATATAATATTATAGCCACAATTACACCTATTATAGTCATAATATTAATATTAAAATTTATACCAATAGTAATAGTTAAAATTTTAAGACTTAATGCTAAAGGTGCGTTTGTGCCTATAGCATATGAATTCTTTAAAAATTTAAACATATCAAAGCTGCTGCCTATAGTATCGCCTATAAGGCTTCCGGCCACAGCTCCTAAAAATATCAGAAACCATAAAAGAACTGTACTTTTTCCTGCCCCTTTCACCTAAATCCCCCTAATTAACAATATATCTAATATAGTTTATCATTTAATAAAAGCATAAACAAGTACATATACCATTGTTCAAAAAAATTTTTAAATTAAGTATGAAAATGGCAAGTACTGTAAAATATATACATATACTTGCCAATTATTAAAATTATATATAATCAATATTTTTAATTCATATTTTTTAATTTACCATAAATATATATATAATTCTCATCAATTTTATCTTTAGGTAATTTGTCTGGAAATTTATTTATATAATCCCTTAAATCTTTAAATACATAATAGTTCTTATCACTTTTATTAACATCTTTTAATGAAGCACACCATTTTTTTAATTCATCAGTTTTTATTGATTCTACGTCTTTTTCAGAAAATTTATTCAATATCTGCAAATTTGCATTTATTATTTCTATTATTTCTGCATTACATAGACTGTCCTTTTTTATGCTAAAATTCATATTTGAATTATCCACTTTCTGCTTTGTTAGAGAAGATACAATGTCCTTTGCGCCTGCTTCTGTATATATTCCTAAAAAAACTCTTACTTTATCGCCGTCTTTTATTTCAAAAGGTACACCATAGCTTGAAAGTAATTTTTTTTCTTCATCCACATTGTTGTTATCCTTATATATACCGCCCTGAACAGCTATAAATTTAGTTTCACTTCCATCAATTGCAGATTTCTTATTATATGAATCTTCTGTTTTGTCTGCAGACATATCAGTTTTAATTGCATTTCCCCCATAATTGCTCATTAATATTTTGAATGCAAAAGTACCTATAATGAATGCTGTTATAAATATTAAGGTTATTATAATTACAAAACTCTTTGTCCCAGTTTTCTTTTTTAAGTCATATCGTGTGTATTTCATTTTCTCACCTCAATCTTCTTATTGTTAATATCTATATATTAAATATAAGTATGAGATGAAAAAAATATTACTTTTTGAAAAAGTTTATTTTAAAATCTTAACGCCTTCCAAATCAGGTTCAAGTAAAATTATGTTCCATTTATCTTCAAGCCCATCAAGAAATTTTTTCATACAATATGTAAATTCATCTGCATTTTCGTTTGAAATAACAGCCATTAATGTAGATCCTGATCCACTTATAAATTCACCTAAAGATTTAAGTTTGTTAGACTCTTTGAAAATAGCATCTAAATTTTTTATTAATTTTTTTCTATAAGGCTGATGAATTTTATCATCAAAACATAAGCTCAACTTGTTAAACTCATTATTATTTAATGCATTTACAAGCATTGCAGCTCTTGACATATTAAATATACAGTCCTCTTTTGAATAGGATTCTGGAAGAACTTTTCTAGAAAGAGCTGTACTCACTTCGAATTCAGGTATCATTGCTGCAAATCTTAACTGTGAAGGCAATTTAACTTTTGAATAAGTTATTTTATCTCCAACTTTTAAAGATATGACCATTCCTCCTAAAGCTGCAGGAACTACATTATCTGGATGTCCCTCTATTTCAGTTGCCAGAGAGATTATATCTTCCTGAGTCATTTTTACACCTGTAATCGAATTGGCAGCTTTTATGCCGCCAACTATACATGCTGAACTGCTGCCAAGTCCCCTTGACATTGGTATATCACATTTTGTTACATTTATTTTAAGTCCTTTACATGAATACCCCTGTTTACCAATAGTTTTCATTATAGTTTTGTATATTAAATTATCTTTAAAATCTTCTTCTTCTCTAACTCCATTATTATATATTTCAGTTCCACCATTTGTTTCTTGAACTTCAATTTCATTATATAATTTAAGTGCCATACCCAAAGTATCAAATCCAGGTCCCATATTTGCAGTGGTGGCCGGTATTCTAACTTTTACTTTAGACATATTATGTCCTCCCTTGCCAATCTAGTTTATGACTTTATAAATTAATTCGAGAAATTATTTTTCAAATATCAATAATTTCTTTGATGATTTAACATAGCCGTCTTTCTTCAAATTATAAATACAATCATCTATAATAGTTTCACTGTCTGCATTTATAAAGGCTACTACTTCATCTTTGTCCATAGATATGGCATTTGATAAAATATATGAACTTGTAAAATTAGCCGTTATATTCTCAATAACCTTTATTCTATCGTCAGTCTTTATTCTGATTAGCCATTTGCCATCCGTATTCCATTTTTTATTTATTTTAGCTTCTTCTTCATTAAAAGTAATCGCTTCTTCTTCTTTATGGATAACTATATCTGCAATATCTGCAAACACTGAGCTAGCTGTTGGGAACATGCCTGCACCTTTACCTGTAAATAATACATCTCCTACTGCATCCCCTTCAACTAAAATTGCATTGTATTCATCTTCAATTTTTCCAAGCACAGAATTCTCTTTTACCATAACCGGTCTTACTGATGCATATATATTGTCAGCATCTTTTTGGCTTACCCCAAGAAGTTTTATGCTGCATCCTCTCATTTTTGCATATTTGAAATCATTTATGTCTATATCCGTAATTCCCTCTATATTTATATCTTTCCAATAAACTTTTTTATTATATGCAATAGTAGATAGTATAGAAAGTTTCCTTGCTGCATCATAACCCATTACATCAGATTCAGGGTTTGCTTCTGCAAAACCAAGCTTTTGAGCAAGCTTTAAGGCATCTTCATAGCTCATATTATCATGATTCATTTTTGAAAGTATAAAATTAGTAGTACCATTCAATATTGATCTGATACTTTTTATTTCATTTCCAACCAAGCATTCATTCATTGATTTCAATATTGGTATTCCGCCGCCAACACTAGCTTCAAAGTGAATACTTACTCCATTTTTATTTGCAAGTTCCAGAAGTTCAGTACCATATTCTGCAATTAAATCCTTATTGGATGTAACCACATGTTTTTTCATTTCTAATGCCCTTTTTACATATTCATATGATGGATTAAGACCGCCCATTGCTTCTACTACTATATCAACCTTTTTTTTAAAAATATCTTCTATATTGTTAGTTAGCAAAGCCTTATTTTTGTTGTCCTTATACTTATCCATATCTCTAACCAAAATATTTGATATTACAAGTTCCTCATTCAATCTGTTTTTAAACTTATTCTTATTTTTTAATATAAGCTCGGCTACCCCACTGCCAACAACTCCATATCCAAGCATAGCTATAACTGCCATGTTTATTGCCTCCTTTTTATTTATCTTTTTATTTATATAAAAAAACAACCTCTCAAATTTTAAATTAATCTATTCAACTGCTAACAATCTGACATTTACAATGCTGTCCATAGACTTTATCTCATCAACCAACTCATTGGTATCAATTATAAGCTTTGAAGCATCAAAAGTTATTGTAACACTAGCCACATTATTTATAGGTATATCCTGATTTATTGTGAGTATATTTCCCTTCATCTGTGCTATTTTGTCAATTATTTTAGATAAAGTTCCTGCTTTATGCAAAACCATAAAACCCAAAGTAACTTTATGACCGGCTACACCCTCCGACATTGTAAAAACAGAATCTTTGTATTTATAATAAGTGCTCCTGCTTATCCCAATTTTTTTTACACCTTCGGATATATCTTTTACACTACCAGTTCTAAGAAGTTCCTTGACTTTTACAACCTTCAGAAAAACATCAGGAAGAATTTCTGAATCAATTATTAAAAACTTATTATTCATAATCCTCTCCTTGTCCGTATATAGCGTACAAATGTACGTATGTAAAATTTATATTTCCTATAGTAACACATATTAATTAATAATTCAACAAAATTTAAAAATTGCTCACCGCATTTATTAACATATGTTTAAAAAAAGCATTGTTTTTTAATTAATTGTTAAATGTCAACGTTTCATTTAAATTATATTTCATAAAATATCATCAATAAATCCAATTTAAATAAAAAAACATCTCACAATAATGAATAACTATTATTGTGAGATGTTTTCTTTCGTTCTAATATATATAATAAATTTATTTTTCAAATATTATATAAGGAACTGTTACTATAGCAATATTTCTTCTTTTTAGAAGCATAGTCTTGATAAGGAGTGCAGTCTGATTATGGAGTATGTTCCCCCACCACTTTGTAACTACAAACTGTGGAAGAACTACGGTTACAGTATCTTTTGATCCAGCTGCATATTCTTCTGACTCTATAAACTTTACAAGAGGTCCTACAATACTCCTATATGGTGATTTCTTTACTATTATTGGTATTCCTACATCATATTCATTCCATTTTTTCAGCAGTTTTCCTGTAGCTTCGTCATCTACAGATACATGAAATACTATTATATTATCAGATATTGTCCTAGCATAATTCAACGCCTTTAAGAATGACTTGTTAAGTGTATCTATTGGAACTATAACGTATCTCTTCTGTTTCTCAAAATCTATATCCTTAGGCTTTTCATTTAATGGCAGTTTAAGCTGTCTTGCAACCTCTGAATAATGTCTTTTTATAGCTAACATAAGATAAACCATTGCAGGTATAAGTATAATAACAATCCATGCTCCGTGTTTAAATCTAGTAATTCCTATAATAATAGTTGTTATAAAAGTTAGAACTGCTCCAGTACCATTTATAAGAGACTTATGAACCCATCCTGATTTTTTATTTTTAACCCATCTCACAAACATTCCTGATTGAGATAGCGTAAAAGATATAAATACACCTACAGCATAAAGCGCCAATAACAAATGAGTATCTCCTTTAAATACTATAACAAGCAGACCAGATAAAACTCCAAGTATTATTATTCCATTGGAATATCCAAGCCTTTTTCCCCTTTTTGCAAACTGTCTTGGTACAAATCCATCTTTGGCCATAAATGCCATTAAAAGTGGCAAACCTGCAAAAGCAGTATTACCAGCCATAACAAGTATAATAGCTGTAGTTGCCTGAATTTCATAGAACATAACATTTCCACCAAATACCTCATTTGCAATTTGTGCAAGTACAGTTATCTGGTCATTAGGTACTGAATGATAGATTGTAGATAAATATGAAATTCCACCAAACATCAAAAGTATTGTAAGTGAAAGAAGTTCTAGAACTCTTTTTGCATTTTTCTGTGATGGCTCTTTAAAACTAGGTACACCATTACTTACAGCTTCTATACCAGTTAAAGCTGTACATCCAGCTGCAAAAGCCCTTAAAAACAAAAATAAAGTTATATCTCCTGAAATTTGAGGTATTTTGTATATTGATTTAGGCACATATCCTAAAAAGTGTACCTTGAATATTCCCCATATAATCATAAATAATACAGAAACTATAAATAAATAAGTTGGAATTCCAAACATCTTTGAAGATTCTCTTATACCTCTTAAATTTCCAATAGTCAAAAATACTATAAGTACCAGAGTTATGACTACTTTATGCGGCAGCAGCGAAGGTGCCGCAGAAGTTATAGCAGCCGTGCCCGCAGAAGTACTTACTGCTACCGTCAATATATAATCAATGGTTAGAGAGGCACCTGCTACAAGTCCAGGAATTGTTCCTAAATTATCCTTTGCTACTATATAAGAGCCTCCACCTGTAGGATATGCATCTATAGTTTGTCTATAAGAAAATGTAAGCATGAACATTAAAAACACAATGCAAAGCGATGCATACAACATATACTTATATGACAACATTCCCAGTACAGGAACAAGCACCAAAAGTATTTCCTGTCCGGCATAAGCTACTGATGAAATTGCGTCGCTGGACATTATTGGTAGTCCCCAAAATATATTGAATTTCTCTCCCTTTAGCTGTTCAGTTTTCAAGCTGTTTCCTATTAAAAACTTTTCTAATTTAGATCCCATTTTCGCACCTCTAAAAACAAATTTTGCTTTAATTTTTTAGTTTTAGTATGAGATTGATTATATATTATTATTAATTTTTATCATAATTCATTTTTTTACATTTAAAGCTGATTTAAAACCGAATTAGTTAATTTTAGCAAAGATATATATTATTCTTTTTGTTTTTCATTACAATTCTTAAATTTATATAAAATATATTTCTTAGTATAAATTAGTTTGTTCAATTAATTTATATATATTCATACAAATTTTTTTCTAAAATAAATATATAAATGTTATACTTAATCTAAAGTAATATAAATATACAAATTTATAGTAAGGATGATATCAATGTGTCAATCAAATAGCAACTCATTATTGAAAAATGCTTTACTATCCTCCACAATTCAGTCCATCTGTGATTCTACATATGATGGTATTATAATTGCAGATAAAAATCTAATTGTAAAAAAAGCAAATGCTGCTGCTATTAAAATATTGGGGATGGATGATAAATTTCTTTACAAAATTAATTTAAATAAAATTTTAAGAAATGATATACTTGATAAAATAATGATTACAGGAGAAAAAGTACTTGATGAAGACTGTACTTTTTATGTAAACAATAGCAAAATAAGGTGTGTAGTAAATATAATACCTGTAAAAATAGATATTAAAATATTAGGGATAGTGCTTTCTATAAGGAATACTAAAAAATTACACAAAATAGTAAATAATGTAGTTGGATATAAAGCTTCCTTTACTTTTGACGACATCATAACCAAATCAGAAAGCATGAAAAATATTATAAAACTTGCAAAAAAAGCTGCAAAAACAAATTGCAATATACTTATAGAAGGTAAAAGCGGTACGGGTAAAGAAGTATTTGCCCAATCCATACACAACTATAGTGCAAGGCATATGGCGCCTTTTGTTGCTGTTAACTGTGCTGCAATACCAAGAGAATTAGTTGAGAGTGAATTGTTTGGATACGAAAAAGGTGCTTTTACAGGAGCTCTGACAGGTGGTTATCCGGGAAAGTTTGAACTTGCAGATGGAGGTACTATATTTTTAGATGAAATAGGTGAGCTTCCGCTTGATATTCAATCAAAGCTTTTGAGAGTACTTGACAATTTAAAAATAGTAAGAGTAGGTTCTACCCACGAAAAATCTATCAATGTTAGAATTATTGCCGCTACAAACAAGCTTCTGGAGGAAGAAGTTAAAAACAATAATTTCAGAAAAGATTTATTTTATAGACTCAATGTCATGAATCTGCACCTTATACCATTAAGTCAGAGAACTGAAGACATAGATCTCTTTGCTCAATATTTTGTAAATAAATTAAATATGAAAAACCCAAGTTCTCCTAAATATTTGGATTCTTCATATATAAACAACCTAAAGCTTCATAACTTTGATGGAAATATAAGAGAACTTAGAAATATAGTTGAAAGATCTTATTATTTATGTGAAGATACTACAATAACTTCCAAATATGAGTCTTTCAGCCCTACTAAAAGTGCTCCAAATTTTTTACCTGACAACTTTAAAGATATACTGCCACTAAATAAAGTAGAAAAAATTTGTATAGAAAATGCACTTAATCACTTTCATGGAAATGCAGCAAGTGCAGCTCAAATATTAAAAATAAGCAAAGCAACCATATATAGAAAAATAAACAAGTTCAACATAAATTTAAAATCGTTCGATTAAAAAAAATTATAGTTGACAACATAAAAAAATGTGTTTATAATACTAATATGTTGAGTTAAGTTAATGCGAGAGTGGCGGAATAGGCAGACGCGCACGTTTGAGGGGCGTGTGAGTAACATCGTACGGGTTCAACTCCCGTCTTTCGCACCAAATAATCTTTTTGAAAATGATTTCAAAAAGATATTGACTTTATATAAAACAAGATTTATAATAATTTTGTAATATGAGTTTTGAAAATTGAATTTAATTTCTAGGGTATTCGTCAGGCTTTAATTTGAACCTACATTATAAAAAAGGGAGTTCAATATTTAGATGTGTATATGTAACCTTTGAGTCATAGGAAGTGATAGAATCATCTGTGAGGACACCCACCTATCGGGAGATAGGTGTCAAATGAAGTCAGCGGTATTTTGGATTATAAAAAAGCTTTAAAGAGAGATGTTTTATTATGTCTCTCTTTTTATTTTAATGTTTTATCAAACTTACAAATATAAGGGTAAATGCCATATTACACTTTACCCTTATATTTATAATCAATCTCATTTGTATATATATTTATATAGTTTATAGCTAACATTTACTTTCTTTACATACTTATCAGTCTCTTTAAAAGGTATATAATGAAGATTTTTTCCATCAGAGGAATGCTCCGACTCCTTAAGCCATTTTTGAACATTTCCCCTGCCGCCATTATATGCCGCCAGCACTAAATCCATATTACCATTAAATTCAGTTTTTAAATTATTTATATACCAGCACCCCATATTTATATTAAACTTAGGGTCTTCAAGCATATCCTGCCTAAAATTATATATACCCATTTTTTGTGCCGCCCAACTGGCAGTATCAGGTGTTATCTGCATAAGCCCTATGGCATCTTTATTTGATTTTACATTTTCTTTAAATCCACTTTCCGTCTTTATTATAGCCATTATAAAATATGGATCTAAATTATATTCTTGCGAATATTCTTTTATATATTCTGAATACTTTAGAGGATAAAAATGTTTTACAATATTCTTTGCATTTAAAACTATAAATAAAATAAGTATAAAAGTTAATAACCTTTTTGCAAACTTCAATGCTGAGTATGCCCTAAATATACTTCTTTAAGGCACTTCACCCCCCTATGTTTAGTAATTATTTTTTCAAATATAATTTTCAAGTTATCTTTGGTACTAGCTATATCATTTGAATTGTCTAAAATAAAATCTGCATATTTCTTTTTTTCATCTAACAACATCTGAGAATTAATTCTCATTATTACCTGTTCTGAAGTCAGATTGTCTCTCTTTTTTACTCTTTCTATTTGTATATTTTTATTAACCCATACAAGTATAACATCATCTACATATTTCTGAAAATTATTTTCTATAAGTGTTGCCGCATCTAATACACATAATTCATTTCCCTGCATACTAAACTTTTTCATTTCAGAAAGTATATCATTTTTTATATAAGGCATTATTATTTCTTCATATTTACATTTTCTATCTTTATCTTGAAATATAAAATTTCCAAGCTCTCTCCTTTTAATATTTCCATACTCATCAAAGAACTTTTTGCCAAAATTCAATTTAATACCGTTCATTATTTCAGGATACTTGTTTAAAACTGTCCTGCTTATAATATCCGCATCTATTACTGGAATCTTGTTATTTTTTATTATATTGGAAATAGTACTCTTTCCACTTCCAATTCCTCCAGTAAGTCCTATTTTTATCATAAACACACTAACCTCCATTAATTATAACTTTAAAGGCTTTTATTTTTATTTAATTTCATACCAATTATTGCCTAAATTAATATCCGTTTCAAGTGGAACTTTAAGAGAAACTGCATTTTCCATTTCAGTTTTCACTATGCTCTTAACCTTTTCTATTTCATTTTTATGTACATTCAAAATAAGTTCATCATGAACTTGAAGTATAACTTTACTTTTTAAATTTTCACTTTTTAATTTGCTATATACATTTATCATAGCCACTTTAATGATATCAGCAGCACTTCCCTGTATAGGAGTATTCATAGCTAATCTTTCACCTAATGACCTAACTATTTTATTGGATGACTTTATTTCTTTTATAAATCTTATTCTATTCATTATAGTAGTAACATAGCCTTGTTTTTTTGCACTATCCACAATATCATCCATATATTTTTTTACATTTGGATATCTTTCCAGATATTTATCTATATACTCTTTAGCCTCAGCTCTCGATATATTCAGATCTTTTGCCAGACTAAAATCACCTATACCATATATTATTCCAAAATTTACTGCCTTAGCATTATTTCTTTGAGCTTTAGTAACTTCATTTATTGGAACATTAAATACCTCAGATGCAGTTTTTGTGTGAATATCACTGTGATTCTTAAAGGCATCTATTAAATTTTTATCATCTGCAATATGTGCAAGTACTCTGAGTTCTATCTGTGAATAATCAGCGGATAGTATAACAGAATCATCATCATCCGGAACAAATATTTTCCTTATTTCTTTTCCCATTTCATATTTTACAGGTATATTTTGAAGATTAGGTTCTGTACTCGAAAGCCTGCCTGTAGCAGTTACAGTCTGATTGAAATTAGAATGAATTTTGCTATCTGCATCTATAACAGAACTTAAGCCCTCAATATATGTAGAGTAAATTTTAGAAAGCTGCCTGTAATACACTATTTTTTGTATTATAGGATGTTTATCCATAAGTTTTTCAAGTACTGAAGCATTTGTGGAATATCCAGTTTTAGTCTTCTTTATAACAGGAAGATCCAATTTTTCAAATAATATTTTTCCAAGCTGTTTTGGTGAATTTATATTAAACTCTTCTTCTGAAAGATCATATATATCCTTTTCGACTTTATCTATTTCAAGTTTAAATTTTTTTCTCAATTCATCTAATTTGTCTCTGTCTACTCTAAACCCTTCACATTCCATAGCTGAGAGAACCTTGCACAGTGGAAGCTCAACTTTATATAAAAGATTTTCCATATCTTTTTCATGTATTTTTTTCTCTAAACATTCATATGTATTCTTTAAAAGTAAAGTTTCCTCCACCATAAATGTATCATCATCACATGATATATCAATTCCAGTACATTCTCTTATAATATCATTTAGATTATACTCTCCCCTGGATGGATTTAAAAGATATGCCGCTATTTTTATATCAAATTTTACGTTAATTAAATCTATGCCTTTCTTGCTTAATATGTTATATGCAGTCTTGACATCATAGGAAACTGTCGCCATACCCATATGATTAAATAACTGTTTTAGAATATTAACTGTTTTCTCCTCATTTTCTTCGAAAATATCCTTTATGTAAACTACATAATTGCTGTTATAAAAATTTATAAAAATTTTGTCTATAAAACTTTTCGAATATACTTCATTATTTAAAGTATTAAAATTTACATATAGTATTTCATTTTTTTTATTTGAAACTTTATTTTCTATAAAATCATTAAACTTATCCACATTGTTTATAACTTCAAAATTCAAATTTAATTTTGCCTTTTCTTTTTCTTCACTTTCCTTAAGTCCCGGTATCTTATTTATTAAGGACTTAAATTGAAGTTTTTCAAATAAATTTTTCAAAGATACTATATCATAATTTTCTTTTGATTTTATTGATTCAAGGTCTATATCAACAGGCACATTCTTCATAATTGTAGCAAGTTTTTTACTGAATATTGCCTGTTCTGAATACTTTTCAAGATTCTCTTTTAATTTTTTACCACTTATATTATTTATATTTTCAAGAACATTCTCAATATTTTTATATTCCTTGATAAGTTTAAATGCAGTTTTTTCACCTATACCTGGAACACCGGGTATATTATCCGAATTATCACCCATAAGACCCTTTACATCTATAAATTCTTCTGGAGTAACCCCATAATCTTCTATCATTCTATTTTTGTTGTATATTTCTTTTTCAGTAATTCCTTTTTTAGTTATAACTATATTTATTTTATCAGAGGCAAGCTGAAGAAGGTCTCTATCACCTGTTACTATATATACTTCTATTCCTTTGCTTTCTGCAAATGTAGATAAAGTTCCCATAAGGTCATCTGCTTCGAATCCATCTATTTCGAATTCATCTATAGATAAATACTTTAAAATATCCTTTAAAATTGGAAATTGCTCTGCAAGTTCAGGTGGCATCTTTTTCCTTCCAGCTTTATACTCTTCATATTCTTTATGTCTAAAAGTAGGTGCACTTCTATCAAAAGTACATACTATATAATCAGGAGTTATCTCATCTCTCATTTTTAAAAGCATATTTACAAAGCCCAAAATTGCATTGGTATGAATTCCTTCATTATTTGTAAGATCAGGCAGTGCATAAAATGCTCTATTCATTAAACTATGTCCATCCAATATTAATAATCTTTCATTAGTCATTTAATTGCTCCTTTTTTACCGCTTTTATTAATATTTTATCACAAATATTTTTTCATTGTTATTTATAAAAAATAATTTTATATTGTTTAATATTATTGTAAATATAAATAAAATATACTATATTAAACTAACTATTTAAAAACTTAGCAAAAAGTATTAAAATTATATTAGAAGGTGTTTTTATGATTTTAAATTATAATTTTATGAATAATATTCCAGTATTCAGATGTACTTTATGTGGAAAGTGCTCTAATATTCTTGAATCTACATCTTATACTTCTATCAAAAATAGAGGTTGCTGCTGGTATTTTCCTGAATACAGACTAATAGACATCAAAAATATTATAGATAATGGTAAAAGTAATTTTATATATTATCTAGTATCGCTTAAAAATTCTTTATTAAAAAGTTATTCAATAAAAATTAACGGAACTTTTCTAAAAAATAAATATGCAGACTTTATAAATTCTAATAAAAAGTATGAAAATTTTGATACATCTCTCTTTTTTAAATTATGTCCATTTTTAAGTAAAAATGGATGCAGTTTGAATTTTATATTGAGACCACATCCCTGTAACTTATATCTATGCAGACGGGTAATAAAATTATGTAGGAAAGAATACAGAACTTATTTTGAAGAAAGACAGGATTACTTTGCCTACTGCAATTATTCAAATGAATGTATAAAAGAAGATTTAATAGAAAACAATGTAGATTTAATTAAAGATATACATAAATCCATGGATATAATAAAAAAATGTTCCATAGGGAAATTCAGCCCCAGAACCTTAATTTCTATACATTTTAATTACTCTCAATACAATCACAGTGCTTAATTTTTATATATAACTATTGAGATAGTATGATATATTTGATAAAATTATATTGTTTGCAAAACGATTATACACACATTGGGATTATTTCAGTCCCAGTGGGATAATTATAAAACCATATGCAAATATAATATTTATAAATCAGGAAGGAGATAAAATATGATTTATTCAACAGAAGTAGATAGAATGTGCTGCGTAGCTAAAGGTCCAAATCATGGGCCAGCTCCAATTCCAGAAGAAGGGAAATGGGTACAAGCTAAGGAAATTAAAGATATATCAGGATTAACTCACGGTATAGGTTGGTGTGCTCCACAACAAGGTGGCTGCAAATTAACTTTAAATGTTAAAAATGGCATCATAGAGGAAGCTTTAGTTGAAACTATAGGATGTTCAGGAATGACTCATTCAGCTGCTATGGCATCAGAAATTCTACCTGGAAAAACTATACTTGAAGCATTAAACACAGACCTTGTTTGTGATGCTATAAATGTAGCAATGAGACAATTATTTTTACAGATAGTTTATGGAAGATCTCAAACTGCATTCTCTGAAGGCGGACTTCCAATAGGAGCAGGCCTTGAGGATTTAGGAAAAGGTCTAAGAAGCCAAGTTGGTACTATGTACGGAACTAAAGCTAAGGGAACTAGATACCTTGAAATGACTGAAGGTTACGTTAATCATATAGCTCTTGATAAAAATAATCAGGTTATAGGATATGAATTTATAAGTCTTGGGAAAATGATGGAAGCCATTAAAAAAGGCATGGAACCTGCTGAAGCTTTAAAGAAAGCTACTGGTACATACGGAAGATATGACGAAGCTGCAAAAATCATCGATCCAAGAGAAGAATAAGGAATAGGAGGAAAAGATTGTTATGGCATTATTTGAAAGTTATGAAAGAAGAATAGATCAAATTATACCTGTATTAAAAAAATATGGTATGAATTCATTAGAAGACGCTAAAGCTGTATGCGACGAAAAAGGAGTAGACGCTTATAACATAGTTAAAGGCGTTCAGCCAATTTGTTTTGAAAATGCATGTTGGGCTTACACTGTAGGTGCTGCAATAGCAATTAAAAAAGGCTGCAAAAAAGCTGCTGAAGCTGCTGAAGCTATAGGAGAAGGCTTACAATCATTCTGTATTCCTGGTTCTGTTGCAGACGATAGAAAAGTTGGACTTGGACATGGAAACTTAGCTGCAATGCTTTTAAGAGAAGAAACTGAGTGCTTTGCGTTCTTAGCTGGACATGAATCATTTGCAGCTGCTGAAGGTGCAATTGGACTTGCTAATTCAGCTAACAAAGCAAGAAAAAAGCCATTAAGAGTTATATTAAACGGTCTTGGAAAAGATGCTGCTTTTATAATCTCAAGAATTAATGGATTTACTTATGTTCAAACTAAATTTGACTATTATACAGGAAAACTTAACATAGTTAAAGAAACTGCATATTCAGATGGAGAAAGAGCACAAGTTAGATGCTACGGAGCAGATGACGTTAGAGAAGGTGTTGCTATAATGCACCATGAAGGCGTCGACGTATCAATAACTGGAAACTCAACTAACCCAACAAGATTCCAGCATCCAGTTGCAGGAACTTACAAGAAAGAATGTATTGCACAAGGAAAGAAATACTTCTCAGTTGCATCAGGTGGTGGTACTGGAAGAACTCTTCATCCAGATAATATGGGTGCAGGTCCTGCTTCATATGGCATGACTGATACTATGGGAAGAATGCATTCAGATGCTCAATTCGCAGGTTCATCATCAGTTCCAGCTCACGTTGAAATGATGGGACTAATCGGAATGGGTAACAACCCAATGGTTGGTGCATCTGTTGCTGTAGCAGTTGCAGTTGAAGAAGCTATGAATAAATAAAAACTAATTTAAAAGGCTGTTCACATTATTTTAAGTAAAATTTTAATGATGTGTGCAGTCTTTTTCTGTGCATTTTAGTAGGCTTATATGAAAATAAAAAAGAATTACCAGTTATGACACCAGTAATTCTACTTGACTATTGCTAGAGTTATTTTATGAATAATAATTCTGTGTGACTGCTTTATTATAGCTGAGTCCAATTCTTTGTGTACACTTTACCATTAAAAAATGTTATAGTGATGGCTTTTGTATCAAATGTTTTTTGATAATGATAAAGTTCCATTTTTCCAACTCCAGGTGTTTCACTTTCACTAACAGATGTTGGTTCACCTAATAACTTTTTAACTTCTTCTTTCGTCATATTATTTTGAATTTTATCATAAGTTTCTTTTGTAATTTCTGACTTTTTATCCTTCTTGGTGCTGCTATTTGCTGATGTTGACTTTTGTGATGCATTGTTTGAATTTGTTTTTGAACCATTTGAAGCAGCACTTACAATAATAAATAATGCTATAATACCGATAACAATACATAATCCTATTTTCTTTTTCTTCACTTTTGCACCGCAATGTGGACAAGTTTTTGCTTTTTTACTAATTTCTTTTCCGCAATCTTTGCAATTAATCAAATTACCCATTTTAACCCTCCCATTTCTATTTCATGGTCAGATTATATCATAATAAATCATGAAAAATAAGCGTAAATTGTATCATTATATGTCATAAAATGGGGCATTGTAAAGTGGGTCTGTAGATAAAGTTTTTGATATGGCAGAAACAGCAGTTGCAGTTGAACATGCTATTAATAAATAATCAATTTATTACTTGGAAAACTCTATATAAAAAGTATAAATATATATAGAACTTCTTTTGATATAAGTGTATAAAATACCTAAATTTTAATAAGTTTTCTTGAATCTATCAACTTACTATTATACAACCTGTGTAAATGGTTTTTATATGATTCATCCATAATTTCATCATCTATAGTTTTTTTATCAACAATATAATCTTCAAAATCATATATGCACATTACAGATGATCTAGTCTTAGAAATAATTTTTGTAACATCAGAATCTATTTTTAAGAACTCCTCTTTCGATGTATTATCTATTAAATGTTTGGAATCTATGATAAATCTAATTCCAGAATAACCCTTGTCTGTGACTGTCTTCTCATACTTCAATAATTCATTTTTTATATCCTTTAATTCTAAAGATTTATACATATTAAGTATCCTTGATACATCCTGAACATATAAAATTTTATTTTCATCTATTTTCGGAGAATGTCTTATGAAATCGTATAAATCATAATTTGTAAATAAACATATAAATTCATTTCTTTTTAAACCCAACTTTATATACTGATACATATTTATATATAAATGTTGTAACCCAAAATAGTAAAATGAAGAATGTAACCCAAAAATTTTATTATCATCCATAATCTTATATCCTCTATATCCTCACAATTAATTTGTTATTTCTATATTCTACATAATATGTAGATACTCCTCTTAATATTAATATTAAATAACTAAATCTTTTAATTATTTATCCCTATATTATATTAATATTATATTGTTTTTTTCAAAGTTAGATGTGTTTAGACATCTTTATATTAAAAATCGCCAATAAAAGCAGTACTTGAAGCAAAAAAAGAAACAGGCCTAATGCCTATTTCTTTTTCTGTTCTTTTATAACGGCCAATATATCTGCCCTCAAGTCCTGGATAGATTTAGCAATAGCATCAATCTTATTTTCAAACCTTACGAGGAGATATATACTAACTGCTATTGGGAACCCTACGGTACTGATTAAACTAATCAGCTGGTCATACATAAATATCACCCTCCCTCTGCCATTATAAATATTTCTCTTACAAATAATATATATGATATCTCAGGTATTGTTTCAGTATATTTTAACACTATTCTTTTCATAATTTGCATCAAAATCCTTCATAATGCCAGTGCAGCTCATAATAATATTATTACTTTATGTGAACTGCCACCATCTATAGATGTGGATGGCTTCGTGGTAAATACTATCATTGTATCAAGTTTTCAGCATTTATATTGTGTGCTATAATCTAAAATCTACAATTCAATAAAGTTGCATAATTCTGAAAGCAGTAAACCAAAACCTTTAGCCAGGAGAACGTTAAAGAAACTAAATCCACGTTAATTTCAGTATTGAGGTTTACTGTAAGTAGGAATTTTATAAATAAAATGGTCAAGGATAGCTACTCCTTGACATCCCACGTTTTTATGGGAAAACCAGCATTGTTTTCTTTTGTAATATAATACATTTATTGGCTTATATAAGTCAATAGAATTAATTTACTTCTAAATTTTTTTAGTTTAAAAAGCTCTCTCTAGTACTTAGCTTGTAGAGAATACCTCTATACTCAGATAAAAAACTTGACCATATCTTCATAAATTTTTTGAAATGCGACGAAAAAACACTGTAAAATTCAAAATTGAATAATGCAGTGTTTATAAAAAATGTTTAATTTATGGACCAGTTCCTATGCTAGTAATCTTATATTCATTGTTTACTTTATTTACATATATAAATTCATCTTTATCTATAACCCAATCACCTTTTAGTACTCCATCACCTGTCCC
This sequence comes from Clostridium algifaecis, assembly GCF_017874415.1. GTDB lineage: Bacteria > Bacillota > Clostridia > Clostridiales > Clostridiaceae > Clostridium_B > Clostridium_B algifaecis. Next base: position 10,113 of record NZ_JAGGLM010000009.1, on the reverse strand, counting down.
TGCTAACCAACCTGAATTCTCATCGGATGGTTTTTCTGATGGTTTTACAGAATAGTCAACGGAAAAACTAAATTTGTCGGTATTCCCCTTTATATTATAGATACCATTTATGGTATAATCTGTGATTTTAACTTTTTTTGATACTGTATCTTTCTTATATTCATTAAGATATTCTTTCATAATTTGATAGGAAATTTCTTTTACTTTTGTAGAATCTGTTTTCAAGCCAATATTTTTAAATGTTGGTTCGTAATTTGCTGTTTTATTACTACAGCCTACTCCTACCAAAATGCTAATTATACAAAGGATACAAGTTGCAATAAAGTTTTTCTTTATAATACTCACCTTCCTTTATTGTAGAATTTTATTTAGACGTATTAATTTACTATTATTCATTAATCTCAAATTTACAATTAATAAGCCTTGTAAGAATATTGTGATGTAGCTATTTCTTATCTTTATTATAAATCTATAGAAAGTCGTTTATTGCTTTTTATACCTGTATAAATTACATAAGACCTGCCTGCCCATATACTAATCTCCATAAAATTTTAGATGTTTTTTAATATTTGGAGTAATATAAGCAAGCTTGTCATTATAGCAAAGTAGCTAAACTATGCCAATTAATATAAAAACAAAAGACGTATCAGCAATTGATATGTCTTTTGTTCAATATTGTTTAATTATACAAAGTCTGCTTCATGTTATGTTTATAATTTTTCCAACATTTCGTAACTCAATGTACGAAATACCTGACAATAATTTTGGAATCCATCCTGCCCGATAATATAAATATTTGGCATATAGTCTAATCTTTTTTTTGAATACATAATACGTTCCAATCCATTATCTATAGCTGTATGATTACTTAAAGCTACATCTACCTTTTTAAGAATTGCTTCACTTATAAAGTAATCCAATGACTTGAGATATTGTTTTACTTCATTCTTTGTCCATGGTGGTGTCGTGCCTCCCCATAATGCTGCCATGTGTATTTTCCCATCTTCTTTTACAGGGAATATGTAACTCAATCCTCCCGGAGTATGACCAGGAGTGCCATAAACATATATTGTTTTATCACCCAATGTTATGGTATCACCATTTTGAATATAAACATCAATTTTATAATCTTTCCACGTTTCCGGTCTATTAGGTTTTGTTGGATGTTCTTTCCAGAAAATATCATCTACTTTAGAAAGATATGTCTCAACATGATATTTTTCAACAAACCATCTCCCACATCCTGTATGATCAACGTGTCCATGTGTCAAAACCAGTTTTTTTATTGTATCAGAATTCCAGCCAATATCTTTAATTGAATCTATTATTGCCTCAAAAGCTTCTTTTGCTGGCCAAATAGCATCTATTACTATCAGCCCATCACTTGTTTTCAATACAAAACAGTTTGTTTGCTTTTGTGCAACAATTAGCAAATCATCAAAAATCTTAGCATGTATGAAAGATGACATATCTTCCATTTCTCTTATTGTTTCTTTTGTAAAAACTGGTTTATTTAATCTATTCATTTAATATACACTCCTCTGTACAGTAATAATTTTATAGTTGTACAGAGGATAAGCGATTTCTTGGATGCATACGTAAAAATATCTTCATGACTTCACCTTCTCTACAAATTACTATTTTATTTGTATGCTGTACAAATGATTTTTAATTAACAATAAAAGAATATTGTGTCAAAACTATTTTAAACATTTTCTAATATATATTGCAAGTGTACCAAAAATAACTACTAAAATAATTGGAAGAAACCATATACCTAAACCACTAACTTTTTCTAAAGCAACTTTTATACTGTTCCATCCAACATAGGTAAAAATTATTGCAAATTCTGCTTTAATTATAATAATCAATTGTCTAGCACATTTGTACTGATATTCTGCATTTTCTTTAGTTATTGGTTTCAGATAATTATATATACGTGGAAATCTACTTAAAGTAGTTAAAAAAATATACATTATAAAATTTATACCAGCAAGTATGAGTATAGAGTTTTTACTACCATATCCATCAGGTGCACCTGCACCACTAAAATGTGTTGGTATAACATTTGGAAGTGCTTTGAAGTGCTTTATAGTATTTTAATAATAAATAAACATTTATTATTATTGCCGCAATACTAATAAGATCTATTATTATTTCGTAAATCGAATAACGAATTTTAATTTTAGGTCTTTTTTCCACTCTTTGTCCTCCTAATTTTCCGTTTATTATTATGCCATAAAAATTTACAACTGTTAACTAAATTACATCATTACTATTTGAAAGAAGTGTTCCGTTAAAAACAGTTCAGTTACTTTTAGGTCATGCAGATATTTCTACTACGGCTAATATTTACACTCATGTTATGCCTGAACAAAAAATAAAAGCAGTAGATAAATTAAATGATCTATTCAATTAAAATAAAGGCTTATTAAAAACTATGGATGGAAAAACAAAATAAAAAAGGATCTGCATTTTTGCAAACCCTTTAGTTTCAACATTTTTGGCAGGGGTAGAAGGCTTCGAACCCTCAACCAATGGTTTTGGAGACCACTACTCTACCAATTGAGCTATACCCCTATATTATCAAGCTTTAACTATTAACAATAGCCATTGCCGACAAGAGATATTATAATACAGAAAATAGCACTAGTCAAGCTAAAAATTTTATAAATTTTCTTCTTTCCATATCATCCTGGCAAGTGGAAATGGTTCAAGAGCTCTATCAAGTATTCCATGCACATATGCAATAAGTATTCCATAGTTTACTATAGGTACATTGAACTTTTTTGCAGAATCAATTCTGTACAGCATAGCTTTCCTATTCAGCATACATGCGCCACAGTGAACTATAAGCGAGTATTTTTTTACATCATCTGTAAATGATACACCCGATGAATATTCAAAATCTATCTTTTTGCCTGTTATCTGCCTTATCCACCTAGGTATTTTTACTTTTCCTATGTCATCAGATTGTCTATGATGTGTACATCCTTCTGCTATCAATACCTTGTCTCCATCCTTTAACCTTTCTACAGCCTTGACACCTTTTATAAGTTCCAATAAATCACCTTTGCATCTTGCAAATAATATAGAAAATGATGTCATTAAAACATCCTTAGGTGTGTCTGCGGCAACCTTTAAAAATGCCTGAGAATCAGTAATCACTATTCTAGGCTTCTTCTTAAGATTATCCAAAGTTTCTCTAAGTTCATATTCCTTGGTTACAACAGCAACAGCATCACTTTCGAGAGTATCTCTTATTGTCTGCTGCTGTGGAAGTATAAGTCTTCCTTTAGGAGCTGCCTTGTCTATAGGTGTAACAAGCACTACAAAATCACCTGGATTTATTAAATCTCCAATTATTTTAAATTTGTCTTCACTTTTGGGCATTATATTTATAATCTCATTTTTTAATTCGTTTATTCCCTTTCCCGTAACCGCTGAAACTTTCACAAAATTTATATTAAACTCATTCTGTAATTTTTTTGCATCATCATCGCTTACATCTGATTCATCAATTTTGTTCAATACACCTATAATAGGAATTTTCTTATCTTTTATTTGTTTTATTATATATCTATCGTATTCTGTAATCCCAATAGACGCATCTATCACAATTATCGATATATCCGTTTCATTTAAAACCTTTAAGGTCTTCTCTTTCCTAAGTTCTCCTAACTTGCCCTCATCATCAAGTCCTGCAGTATCTATTATGACACAGGGCCCTATAGGAAGAATTTCTATAGATTTATAAACAGGATCTGTCGTAGTACCTTCTACATCAGATACAATAGCTATCTCCTGACCTGTCATTGTATTTATGATACTTGATTTTCCAGCATTTCTTCTGCCAAATAAAGCTATATGTATTCTAACAGAACGCGGTGTTTCATTTAAACTCATGAGTAATCCCTCCAATATCATTTGCCAGGTATTCCCGGTTTAGTAAGCTCATATGGATTTATTATCTTATCTATTTTCTCCTCTGACAATATCTTTTCTTTGTATAAAACTTCTTTTATTGTCTTATTTTCTTTTAATGCCATTTTTGCAACTTTTCCCGCCCTGTCATATCCTATATAATGAACCAAAGCTGCCGCTGCAGCAGTAGATCTTTCAAGGTTTTTTCTGCAATTTTCCTCATTTACTTTAATATCTTTAATGCATTTCTCTTTAAATATTATAACAGCTCCATCCAAAAGTTCCAGTGATTCGAGCAAACAATCAGCAATAAGCGGAGTAAAAGCATTTAATTCAAGCTGTCCTGCACTGCATGCCATTGTAATAGCTGTATCATTTGCAATCACTTTCATGCTCACCTGTCCAACCATTTCAGCTATAACCGGGTTAACCTTTCCTGGCATAATAGTAGATCCCGCCTGGACTTCCGGAAGAATGATTTCTCCAATTCCTCCCTTTGGTCCGGAATTTAGAAGTCTTAAATCATTGGATATCTTCAGAAGATTACAAGCTAAAGACTTTAAAAGTCCTGAAACTTCTACAAATACATCACAGTTTTCCGTACCATCCATAGGATAATCAGATCTTGCCATGCCAAGCCCGGTTAAATTTTGAATTATGTCGGTTATTTCATATGCAAATCTATTCGTAGCATTGAGGCCTGTTCCAATAGCTGTGCCACCTATATTAATCTCTCTAAGTCTTTCCTCTGATTTATAGATTCTCCACCTATCTCTTGATATCGCCTTTGCATAAGCTCCAAAACCCTGACCTGCCATCATAGGAAGTGCATCCATAAGTTCAGTTCTTCCAAGCTTTATTATGTCTGAAAATTCATTTTCCTTTATCTGAAGTTCATCCTGCAAATCAGCTAGACTCGTACTTAACCTTCTTATAAGATGTATAGCTGCAATTCTAAGAGCTGTAGGATATACATCATTAGTTGACTGTGACATATTTACATCATTTAATGGATGTACTAAATTATAATCTCCCTTTTCTCCTCCAAGTATTTCTATAGCCCTATTAGCTATAACCTCATTTACGTTCATATTTGTAGATGTGCCAGCCCCACCCTGAAATGCACTCAATTTAAACTCATCATCAAATTTTCCATCTATAATTTCATCGCTGGCTTTAATTATTGCATCAGCCTTATCTTTATTCAGCTCTTTTAAATTTTTGTTAACCATGGCAGCAGCTTTCTTTATAAGTGCAATTTCTCTAATCAAATTTAAGTTTACAATTTTTCCCGGGAGTTCAAAGTTCTCTAAAGCCCTTTTTGTATTAATTCCAAAATAAGCTGATTTGTCTATTTCCTTTTCTCCAAGTAAATCTTTCTCTATCCTAAAATCCAATTTTTACCTCACCTTCTATTTCTAATCTAATTCATCAATGTTTATATAAAACAAAAGCACCCAAAATTGAGTGCCTAATTGATCTATTCATCACCCTGATCTGTAAGTATAATAGGGCCATCTTCTGTTATAGCAAGAGTATGCTCATATTGAGCTGAAAGACTTCCATCTACAGTACGTGCTGTCCAGTTATTGCTGTCCACTTTAGTTTTATAGTCTCCTATATTTATCATCGGCTCTATTGTAATTACCATTCCATCTCTAAGCTTTAATCCTCTGCCTGGCTTTCCATAATGCGGTACAGCTATATCATCATGCATTTCTTTGCCTATTCCATGTCCTGTATAATCCCTTACCACTGAATATCCAAGTGGTTCTGCATAGCTTTGAATTTCATGGCCTATATCACCTATTCTATTTCCTATAACAGCCTTTTTTATACCTCTATAAAGGCATTCCTTAGTTACTTTCATAAGATTCTCTGCCTCTTTTGATATTTTTCCAACTGCATATGACCATGCAGAATCTGCAAGCCATCCATTTAAATTTACAACCATATCAATAGTTACAATATCGCCTTCTTTTAAAGGCTTTTTGTTTGGAAATCCATGACATATTTCATCATTCACAGAAGCACAAGTAGCATATGGAAAACCTTCATATCCTTTCTGTTCTGGCGTTGCTCCACATTCTCTCATGTGTTTTTCTACAGCACTATCTATTTCCATAGTGCTTATACCAGGTTCTATAAGTTCTCTAACTTTCTTGTGACATGAAACCAGTATTTTACCTGCTTCTGCCATATATCCTATCTCTTTCTTAGTTTTTATATCTATCAAGTTTATCGCCTCTATCTTAAAATTTATTATATAAGTCTTCTCTTAGTTATGATATTTTTAAAATCATAATATACAAAATTTATAAAGTATAACAAATTTAATGATAACATTGCACTCTAATTTTGTCCATATCACAGATTTTTTTCACAACTCTTTTTATTTTTAACTAAATCTTTTATCCATTGAAGTAATAACGCAATAATAGGTATAAAAATTGCTAATGGAAGATGAACATATAATAGTGTTATTACCTGACCTATGTATATATGTTGTGTATAATTTTTAGCTATAAGCAGTGATGTTATTAAAATTACTACACTGAAAGGTACAGCTAAATGTTTTGTATCTTTTAATTTTAAAAGCTGTGCAGTACCCAGCATTCCACCATAGGTAAACAGACTTATTTTGATAAAACCACCCACTACCATAATAAGTATTAAAAATACATCTACCCTATCGAAGGATTCACCTATATGCATTAAACGTACGGTTCGCAGCAGTGGAAAAAGTGAAGTGCCCGCAAAGTCTGCACCAAGTACGGATATAAACATTATAGAGGTTAGAGTTAGGATTATTCCTTGAAAAATAACAGCTAGTATTGCAGCTTTTCTTACCTTTGACTTTTCAACTACAGATGGATATAACATAGTTAGTAATATAGTCTCACCATATGGAAAAGTTATGAGCTTCCAGCCTTCTTTTATAACAGGTAGTATTCCGTTTTCAAGGACAGGTTTTAAATTATAAAATTTTAAAGCATTAGGTGTTGTAAATAAAAATATCCATTCTAATATAAAGAAAAATACTAGAATAGGTAATATTACCTGTGCTGCCCTGCAAAGATTTTCTATACCTGTATGGACACTGCATACAACTGTTGATACTATAAGTACTGTAGTTAGACTAAGTGGCATTTTAGGCATTGTATTAATTGTTATAAGAGAAGCAATATCTCTCAGTACTCTTGCCGCTTCATATGTAAAAAAAATTGTATACAATATACTTAAAATAGTTCCAATGATTTTTCCAAAAATCTTAGGCATATATGTAACGATAGTATCATCAGGATATTTACTCCAGAGATAGGTATATACAATCTGTAGTATAATTGCAGGAAACATATAAATAAGCATTGATAACCATGCATCTTGTTTTGCATTTGGAATTATAAAAAAAAGCAATGCGCTGCCATAAGGTACTAAAACAATACTAGAAAATAGTTGATAAGCTGATATTTTTGTTTTCATAATACTACCTCTTGTAAAATTATTTTATGCTGCTATCTATGGACTTAGAAATTGTACCTGGATTTTTTAAATTAGAGGTCACAGTAACTTCTACTTTTATATGTGGAAAAATGTTATTCCAATTGCCTTCTAATGATTTCCATTCTTTAGGGTAATCTCTATGTATTAAGCTGCCAAAGTCAAATATATCTGCATCAAATTTTTTCTGTGATGCATTTAAAGCTAGATTAACTTCTCTTTCTATAGCTTCACTCTGTAACTTGCCTAGATCATCCATTATTTTTGGATGTTTCATAGTGTCTAGTTTATCATCAAGCTCTAATATACTTGATTGTGATTTTATATTTACTTTAATTATTATATTATTATTTTCTATTATAGATTTTACTTTACTAGTTGCACCTAGTATATAAAACGTTATCTTCTTGCCATTTGGCAAAGATGTTGTTATAGTTCCATTTTTAACCTTGCCTTTTATCCACTGCATCCCCCGTGTTTCCTTAATATTTAAATGTCCAATAAGTTTATCCTTTCTAAACACTCCGGTACCATCCAGTTTCAATGTTGGACTTATGTTACTGCTTTGATTTATATCAATTACACCCATAATAGGAGATGATGTCTTGCTGTACAGGGCATTAGCAAAATCTAATCTGGAAATTATAGGAGAATATCCTTTAAATGATTGGAGCTTTGTTAAATTCTTTACTGAATTAGAAGGAATTGTTTCGTCAATAGGTTTAAATGCTACTACTTCTGAAGCTTTATCTTTTGCCAGGAGCAAAATATCGCCTGCTCTTGTTTGATGGCTTCTTAATGCAGAATCAATAAACAAGGACAAACCAGATTCAGCCAGGTGCTTGCCTATAACAATATATTGACTGTGACCAAAATATAGATCTCTGCCGTACTTTGTAGATAGATTGCTTATGGCATCATAAGGAGTGTACCCCTCAGAACTAAAAATCATAACCTGTGGTGAAGAACTTCCCTGGTCACCTTTTGATGATTCCTTCTGGGCGTTAAGTATTTGTACTGTTACTAAATATTTATTTTCAGGTGTAAGATCAAAACCAATTGCCATTACTACTGCTAATTTTTCGACCTCCTGTTTTGAACCTCTGCAGCCTGTAAAGGAAAGTGAAATTATAATTGAAATTAAAATGCAAATAATTTTTTTCATAAGCTACTCCTTGTTTTCCTTTTCCTTAATAGCTTTTGATTGTTCTTCTTTTATTGACTTTATATGTGACTTTGGCTTTCTTTTAAAAGAAGGTTTTCCTGTTATAAAATGAGGTCTCTTAAATTTAAACCAAATGGGACGCCTTATGATCAAATCTGGAAAATCTTCTCCTATAAATGGTGCAAGAGGTGCCATATATGGAACTCCAAAAGAACGCTTGGATATAAGACTCATAAATAGTATTATTATGCCGCAGATTAAACCTAACAATCCGAAGAATCCTCCAAGTAATGTAAATATAAATCTAGGTAATATGACTGCTTCATACATTTCTATGGAGGGTATGGCAAAGGAACTTATAGCAGTTACAGATATTACAATTACCATAGGAACGCTTACAATACCTGCTTCCACGGCAGCCTGGCCTAATACTAAAGCACCTACTACACTCATTGCCTGACCTACAGTTCTTGGCATTCTAATACCTGCCTCCCTTAATATTTCATACATTAATAACATTAGAATACATTCAAACAATGCTGAATATGGTACTCTAGAACGTGCTTTTATAAAAGTAATAAGTAATGGGGTTGGAATAACTTCCTGATGGAATGTTGTTATTGCCAAATAAAATCCTGGTAAAGTAAGTGTGAATACAAAAGATAAATATCTAATCCAGCGATTAATAGTACCTGGAATAAATCTTAGATAATAATCTTCATTACTTATTAAAAATTCTGGAAAAAGAGATGGTACGGTTATAGCCAAAGGCGTTCCATCTACAAGAATGCAAATACGACCGTCTAATATTTTAGAGGCCGCTACATCCGGCCTTTCTGTAGAAAACATGGTGGGAAAGCTGCTTATAGGATCATCAATCAAATATTCTTTTATATAGTTAGCACCAATTACTGCATCTATATCAATTTTATTTAATCTTTCTTTTACTTCATTTATTATTTTAGGATTTGCTATATTAGAAAGATAAGTAATGACAATATCTGTTCTTGTTTCCCTTCCTATTTTGAAGGATTCCATTTTAAGATTTGTACTTTTGATTTTTTTCCTTATGAGAGTCATGTTGACACCTATAGATTCTGTAAATCCCTCTCTTGGTCCACGAATTATGGTCTCTACTTTGGGTTCTTCTATATTTCTAGCTGGAGGCTTATTAATATTAATTACCATTGCTTCATTTAATCCATCTATAAATAGAATAAGTTTTCCACTTAATATTGAATCAACAATATTACCCATACTTCTATATATGTCCTCATCCCTTATTCCAAATAAATATTTAGAATATTTCTTAGTTCCAGGATAATAGGTATATTCTTCACATTTATTTGTCAATTTTTGAATAACGGATGTTTCAATAAGGTTTGTTTCTATCATATTATTTAAATATACAAGCATTGCACTAAATTCACAGAGATTTCGCATCTAAATTCCAGTAAAAATTGTATTTTTACTGGAATTGTATCCAATTACACTTATTTAAAGGGCTGGTAAGCCCGAAGACC
>NZ_JAGGLM010000008.1 GCF_017874415.1 Clostridium algifaecis | reverse complement strand
ATTTTAGTTTTTGTTTGAAATTCTGGGGGGAATAATCAAAAAGCACCCTTCGGGATTAAGATAAATGGAGGCCTAAGGGTTTCCGAATATACTTTTTTACCAAGAGGAGGGATCTTATGAAATCAAAAAGAATAAATCAAATAGAGGAATATATTTTAGACAACAATACTGTAACTCTTGATAAACTAACTGATGTCTTTAAAGTTTCTAAAAACACTATAAGAAGAGATATACAAGAATTAGTCGAAAGAGGCAATATAAAGAAAGTATATGGAGGAGTATCTACTAGTTCCAATTCGTTAGTACCTTTTAATGAAAGACAAATAAAAAATAGTTATCCTAAAAATTTAATAGCTAAAACTGCTTCCAGTTTTGTTAACGATGGGGATATAATATTTATAGATTCTGGTACAACTACAGTAAATATGGCAGATTTTTTAAAGGATAAAAATAATCTAACTATAATAACCAACAATTTAATTTTTATTACCAATTCCATCAAATATGATAATTTGAATATAATTTCTACTGGTGGTACTTTAGTTAGAAAAACTAATTCTTTTGCGGGGATAGATTCATTAAATTTACTTAAAAATTATAATATAAATAAGTCATTTATGGCCGCTACAGGTATATCACTGACTAATGGAATCACAAATTCCTCTCCACTTGAGGGAGAAATCAAAAAAACAGCTGTTAAAAAAAGTAATGAGGTATTTTTATTAGCTGATTATTCAAAATTTGATATCTGCTCTTTAATAACCTATTGTAATTTAAGCGATGTAGACTATTTAATAACAGATAAAACTCCACCTAATGAATATATTGAATCCATTGAAAAAAATAAAGTAAATTTAATCATATCAAGAAAAGAGGATTAAATGTCAGAACTTTAATTAAAACCTTGCACCAATTTAAATATATAAACTGGCACAAGGTTTTACCCCATTTAACATAAAAACTTATTATTTTCTCTTAATCTACAACAATTACAGGTTTAATTAAGTCTTTTGGCTTGTTTTTCATAAGTAATAAGGATTCTTCAATATGATCAAAGCCATGGTATACGTGCGTAACTAACTTGCTTGGATCTAGTTTATTATATATAACAAGATCTATAAGCCTTTCCATTCTAACTCTTCCGCCTGGACACAAACCACCTTTTATGGTTTTATGAGCCATTCCGCATCCCCATTCCACTCTTGGTATTTCAAGATTTCCACTGCCATGATAGTTTACATTTGAAACTATTCCACCTGGCTTAACCATTCTTATTGCCTGTCCTAATGTGTTTGTTCCTCCACCTGCCATTATTACACGGTCAACGCCTTTTCCTGAAGTAAGTTCCATTACCTGTTCAACTATATCGCCATTTTTATAATTAACAATGTCATTTGCTCCATAAAATTTAGCAGCTTCTACACATACCGGTCTACTTCCAACTCCTATTATTCTTCCTGCACCATGAAGCTTTGCACCAGCAATTGCCATAAGTCCTACAGCACCAATTCCTATAACAACTACGCTGCATCCAGTTTCAATCTCTGCAAGCTCTGCTCCGTGTATTCCTGTAGTTACCATATCAGTAATCATTACTGCTACTTCTGGTGAAATTTCATCCGGCAAAATTGCAAGATTTGCATCCGCTTCATTAACATGAAAATAATCTGCAAAAACTCCATCCTTGAAATTCGAAAATTTCCATCCTGCAAGCATTCCACCAGAATGCTGTGGAAATCCTCTCTGAACATCTAGAGATTCCCAATCAGGCGTTGTACATGGAACTACAACCCTATCTCCTACCTTAAAATCTTTAACTTCACTTCCTACAGCAGCTACTTCACCAACTGCCTCATGTCCTAAAATCATATTTTCTCTTTCACCAAGAGCACCTTCAAAAACTGTATGTATATCTGAAGTACATGGAGATACAGCTAATGGATGAATCAATGCATCATAAGGCCCAAAACTTGGTTTATCCTTTTCAATCCAACCCACTTTATTAATGCCAAGCATTGCAAAACCCTTCATAAATATCACTCCTAATAATTGTTATTTAATTAACATTCCTTACAGTGTTATTTAAATAGCAATATCTATGCCAAATTTAAAAATATTTATGAATGTCGACCAAATCAATACACTTATTTATTTAATACATATCAGCAATATCAATGCTTAATACGCTATAAATAATTACTGCATATTATAATAAATCTGTTAAAAATAAAACATATATAATTATACCATTTAAAATATTTGTTTAAAAAGTCAACACTTTTTCTATAATAGCTGTTGTATTTTTAAACATTGTATATTATTTAAACAATTAATCTTTTTTTAAATTTTTATACCGTATTTATTTATTTTATTATACAATGTAGTTCTATTTATATTTAATATTTTAGCCGCTTTAGATAAATTTTTATCACACTTCTTAATACAATCTAAAATAGCTATTTTCTCCCACTGACTTAAGGAACACATATTATACTCATGTCCAGTAATACTGTTTTTTTCGGAACTATTCAAAATATTTTTATCAAAATTAAAGGATATATCTCCATTCATATTAACTATATTTTCAATACAATTTTCTAATTCTCTTACATTTCCCGGCCAATCATAATTCAACATTTTATTATATAAATCTGATTTTATATCCGGAACAGACTTTTTGAGTTTAGAAGATTTTAATCTCAAAAAATAATCTATTAATAAACTTATATCTTCTTTTCTCTGTCTTAATGGTGGTACATATATTGGAATAACACACAATCTATAGTATAAATCCTCTCTAAAATTGCCTTTCTTAATCTCTTCTTTAAGATCTTTATTGGTAGCAGCAATAATCCTTGAATTTATTTTTATATATTTCCTTCCTCCAATTCTTGTTATGCAGCCCTCCTGAAGTACTCTAAGCAAATTTACCTGCATATAAAGTGGCATTTCACCTATTTCATCCAAAAATATAGTTCCGTTGTTTGCAAGTTCAAATTTTCCTATTTGTCCTCCTTTTTTCGCACCTGTAAAAGTTCCTTCTTCATATCCAAATAATTCGCTCTCAATTAAATTTTTAGGTATAGCACCACAATTTATTGCTACAAATCCATAATTTCTTCTTTCACTGCTATTATGAATAGCCTGTGCAATAAGTTCTTTTCCAGTCCCACTCTCTCCTTGAATTAATACTGTAGATGGACTATCTGCAATACTTTCAGCATATTCTTTAACTTTAACCATACAACTACTTTCACCAATTATATCTGAGAAATTGTATTTTGCCCTCATGCCAGTATACTTGTTTACCATATTAAATACCTTCTGTATGTCTTTGAGTGCTATTACCATTCCACTTATACATTGATGTCTATCTTTTATAGGATAAACATTTAAATTATATCTTTTATTTTTTATGTATATAGTAAAGTCATTTATTTCACTATCTATATCCTTCCATCCATCTATTAAATCTATTATATTTTCATTTATGGCACATTGTTGATCAATTTCAAGCATTTTACAAGCTAGATTATTTATTGATTTTATATTTCCTATAGAATTTATTGTAATAATTCCCATATCCATGGAGTTTATTATAGTATTAAGATATTGATATGCCTGAACAAGTTCATTTTGAGATTTTTGTACTTCTATGTGATTTTCTATAGATTTAACTGCAGCTACCACGAGCCCTAAAGTATGAGGATGTACAAGCTGATATTTTCCAGTCAGATTAAGACAACCAATTATATTCCCTTCTTTATCATGTATTGTATCAGCAGAGCAAGTCCAGATATGATACGCATTTATGTAGTGTTCCTTTCCTGCCATCTGTATTGCCATGTCTTCATAAATAGCTGTACCAATTGCATTAGTACCGGTGCTTTTTTCACTCATGTCAGCACCTTCTATCATTTTCATCTTTCTTGCTTCTTCTACTACATCTTTATCCCCTATAACAACGAGTATAATCCCATCTTTATCTGTAAGGTCCAGAAAAAATCCAGAACCTCTTAAAAAATCATAAAGTATCTTCATGAATGGTTTTGCCACTTCTATAAGCTCCACATTTTCAGAACTCAATTCTCTTAATTGATGTTCATTTAAATTTTTAGTTGGAAATATTCTCTCTTTAGGAATTGAATATTCTTTTCCGCATCTTTCCTGCGATTTTTTTATTATATCTTTGCTATCTAATAAATTTATCATTATATCACCCCTTGTTCAGTTGGAAATTGAGAATTGACAGTACATAATTTAAATTTAATTGCATCAATATAATATCAATTATAGCATTCAAATATATAAAAATAAGGCGTGAGATTAATCTTAACTAAATAACACGCCTTAACACAACTTCTATAATTATATCTTAGTCTAGTTTATTTTCCTTTTTTAATTCATCATCAGTTATAACACAAAAATTTGAAGTTTTTCCTTCATATTCTTCAGTTTCTGCTACAGTTGTTTCATTTTTGCGCCCAGATCCAGCAGCTCCTGGTACTCTAAATTTATTTTTATCAAGTTTTTCTATAGGTTTCTCTATAGGTTTATCAAGTTGAGGTATCCAGTCATATGGTACTCTATATGACCTATAGACCATATTCATTTTAACAGAATCATTGCCATCATATGGGCTTATATACTCCCATACTATTTCATGATCTTTAGTAACCTCTATAATACGTCCATCAGATCCTTCTGTTATAAGAGTATTTCCATTTGGCAGACGTTGGGCATTGCTTATAAATGGACTATAAAATCTTGCAGCATCCAGAGGAATTATAAAACCAGCTTCTTTAGGAGTATACTGCCATACTATTTTTAAAGTTATAGGATCAAATTCAATGACTCTTGAATAATCCCTCAAAGCATTTCTATTTCCACTTGTAGAACCAGGATTTGGAACACCATATCCTCCCCATCCTCCGTTATCAAATACAAGTATGTTTCCTTCTCCTGGAAGTCCCCTAGGTATCATATGTACATTATGTTGTCCTATTATCCAACCTAAATTAATAAGTTCTTCACTTGTATCATAATGTGGTCCTATTTTCCATACGATTTTTCCTGTCTTTTTGTCTATAATAGCCAGAATATTAGCTTCCCTACTGTCCAAAATAATATTATCCGGATTAAATCTTTCATCTCCATCATCAAACCACCTGTTAGGTCCTATCAATGATATAGAATTTATATGGAGCCAATCTCCTACACCACCGCCTGCTGTCCTAATATTTGGATTGCGATATAATATATTCTTGGCTGCCTCGTCAAAACCAAATTCATCAAAATGGTCACTGGCATTCCATTTCCATATAATCTCTCCATCCCAGTTAACTTCAATAATTTTGTCGTCCAATAACATTCTATCGGATATTCTATTGTTTTCCACATTTTCGTGACATAAAATGAGAGTATTTCCACTATCAACTTTTGGTTCCATGCCAGGAACATAATATCCTACTGGATTTCCTTCTCTTTGATAATCATGATGTTGTCTTGCCATCCACTTTGGTTTTTGTCCTGGATCTTCTATATATTCATGTCTATTAAACTTCCAAACTATATTTCCATCCCAATCTACCTGTACAAGATCAGTCATATCTTGAAATCCGTATCTTGAATCCCTTTCTCCTGTACTTCCTATAACATACCCACCTGGTAGTATTTTATTAGGAAATCCATGGAGATTCTTCCACAGCTGAACCTCCTGGCCATTCATATCAATTAATAATGCTCCTGTATCTTTTGCTTGAAAAATAGTATAACCACTCCAACATTTTTTAGGATTGTATATTGTAACCCCCGTTGGATAAACGCTTGGGTACCCCATAATTATCCTCTCCATTCATAATTTATAATTATTTTAAAGCCTTCTCATAATATGATTTATCTACCCAACTAGAAGTGCTAAACTTATTTGTTATCAAATTGTTATCTAACAAGAACTTTTGCGTTGCATCCAGTCTCTTTATTGTATCCTGATTTATTTCTGTTTTTAACACATCAAAATTAGGTGCTTCACCACTATACTCCTGTTTTACAGCCTCTAGACTTAATCCAGCTTTAGTTAACAATTTATAACTATCTTCTGGGTTTGATTTAAAATAATTTCTAGCTTCAATTAATGCCTTATCTATAGCAACAGGTACTTTCGGATTTTGCTTAGCATAACTATCTAAAGCAACTACAATACTTTGAGCACTCATTTCTGGATACTGTCTTGAACTTACAATATTTCTTGCTACTTTTTTAACAGAAGTCAATTGAAGTGCTTGATCATCTGTAAGTACAAGTGCATCTAAGTTACCTGAAACAAGTGAAGATTCTGCATCTGTAGTAACATTTACAAGTTGAACATCTTTATCTGAAAGGCCATTTTTACTTAATATTTCAAGCAAAAACTTCTGCATATACGTTCCCTTGGTAAATCCTATTTTTTTGCCCTTAAGATCTTTTACTGTCTTTATTTTAGAATTGTTTTGTACAACCACAGTAGAATAAATTTTATTTTGGCTTATTCCAATCAAGTCTGTTTGTACACCTTTTGACTTTAATACAACTCCAGGAAAATCTGCATATACTGCAATATCTATTTTATTACTAGTAAGTGCTTCATTTACTGCCGGACCTTGTCCTGAAAAAGGATCATATTCCACAGTATATCCTATCTTTTTTAATTGTTCTTCAAAAAACTTTTTTTGCTGAGCTATAGCAGCTGCTCCACTTAGGGAATACTGGCTTCCAGGATATCCTATCCTAACAACTTTCTTTCCACTATTAGTAGATGAATTACTCGAATTTCCACCGCTTTGAGAGCATGCTGTAAGTGAAAAGGTAAAAAAAACTGCAAAAATTACTGATAATAACTTTTTTTTCATTTGTTTATCCTCCATTTTTTATATAAATTTTAACTATGCTAAATTACATAATCTGGTTCAATATTATTTTCTACAAAGAATTCATTGAATATCTGTTTTCTAAGCACAGAAAAATTATGACTATTTCTATCTCTAGGTCTGTCAATTTCAACAGGTAAAATGTTCTTTATTTTTCCAGGTCTTGAAGACATTATTACAACTCTATCTCCTAAATATATGGCTTCATCAATATCATGGGTAACCAATATCATAGTGGTTTTCTCTTTTTCCCAAATTTTTAAGATTTCTCTTTGCATCTGTATTCTTGTAAGTGCATCTAATGCACCGAAGGGTTCATCTAAAAGCAAAACTTCCGGTTTATGAACCAATGCTCTTGCAATAGCAGCTCTCTGCGCCATTCCTCCAGATAATTGATGTGGATATGCATTTTCAAATCCCTTTAATCCAACTAGTTCAATATGATCTAATACAAGCTTTTCCTTTTCATCATTAGAAATATCATATAGTCCAAATGATATATTGTCTTTAATTGTAAGCCATGGCAAAAGTCTATGGTCTTGAAATACCATTCCAATTTTTGTACCAGGTTCACTTATCTCTTTGCCTCCTAAAGTTACAGATCCAGAATTATGTTTCTCAAGCCCTGCTATAATTTTAAGCAATGTACTCTTTCCACATCCACTATGTCCAACAATACTTATAAATTCTCCTTTTTTAATATGTATATTGATATTTCTAAGAATTTCTATTTCTTTATAGTTCACCATATAACTTTTATCTAAATTTTTTATAACTAAATCTTCGATATTCTTTTCCAAAATGTATACCTCCCATTATTAAAATCTTTCCCATCTGGATGCAAAATGTGCAATTCTTCTAAGAAGAGTATCCATCAAAATTCCAACTGTACCTATTACTATAATTCCAACTATTACAACATCAGGCTGCATTAAACTTCTTGCATCATTTATTCTATATCCTATACCTGAACTTGAAGCTATCATTTCAGCTGCTACTACTGACATCCATGAAGACCCTGCTCCAAGCCTAAGTCCAACAAATATAGATGGAACAGCAGAAGGAAGATACACCTTTTTAAATAAATCTATTTTCTTTATCTTATATAATTTTGCCACTTCAAGATATTGCTTTGGGGTATTCTTAATACCATTTATAGTATTAAGCAAAATAGAGAAAAAAGCACCTATTGCTATCATAATAACTTTTGAAGTTTCTCCTATTCCAAACCAAAGTATAAAAAGTGGTATCCATGCTAGTGGTGGTATTTGTCTTATTCCATTAAAAACTATAGTGAAAAATTTATTTGTTTTCTCTGAAATTCCCATAATTATTCCCATAGTTATGCCTAATATAACGGCAATAAAGTATCCTTTAAATACCCTTATCAAACTTGTAGTCAAATCGTTTATTAATTGCCCACTTTTTATCTGAGAAATAAATGATTTTATTACGTCTCCAATAGATGGAAGTAATATAGATGGAACTATTTTTAATTTACTAATTAATTCCCATGTAATTAAAATTAAAATAGGAAATAATACATAATTGACAATTTCTTTTGTTAATTTAAAATATCTATTTTTTTTGTATTTGATCACTTTATTATTGTCTATATTATTATCAGTTTCCATATTCAAATCCTCCTTATTTATTATTACAGTTTTGCACTTCTTACTACATTGGTAAAAAGTATAATTTATATTTTACATACACTCCTTTTTAGTTAGTTTTTTTATAAATAATATTTAATTATTGAAAATACATAAAAAATTAATACGGCCATTTTCTTATAACAAGAAAAACGGCCGTATCTAAAGTGACTTTATTCACATATAACCATTTTATCTTATCTTTCAGAAAACTTATTCCGTAGGAATTAACACCGATACATTCAAATGAGAATGCCGGTTGTCGGGTTTCACAGGGCCAGTCCCTCCACCGCTCTTGATAAGAATTAGATTTTTTAACCATAAAAAAAGCACATTCACCTCTCTACAGAGGCAGAAGTACTCTTCCACGGTTCCACTCTGTTTATTGCAATATAAATTAATTTACAATAACTCATCTATTTAACGTTTTAACGGACGCTACCGCATAAACCTACTTAATTTCAATTTAAGAACTCATAAGTGCATTTCTACTACTCTATCTTAAAATTTCTCACAGCAAACAAAATTTCTCTCTTAAAGACTCTGTAGTATACTTCTCTTACTCATAGTATTTATAATTTTTATGTTGAGCTTATTATACTTTCTTAATCAGATTTTGTCAATAAAAATTTCATCAATGTTTGTGTCATTATGAACGAAAGATGATAATGTCTTAGTCTTAGTATACCAAAGTTGATTATGTCCCAAAAAAAAAACAAAATTTATATTAATAAAAAAGAAAACCTAATTGAAATATGTCCAAATGTTAGATATAAAACTAACATTTGAATAGGATCAATTAGATTTCTGCTTTTACATAAAGTTAGCCTCTAGTTTATCTAGTTGGTTATCTCTAGTTTGTCTAGTTAATGGGTGTATTATATATTTTATATTTAATTTTTTGGCCTCTAGTTTATCCAGTCGGCCTTATATGTTATTTATTTTACACAATTTATAATACAAAAAAACTGCAACAACATTCATATAAAAACATAAACGTTACTGCAGTACATTCAATTCATCATCATACAACATAAATCATCACTTTCAATTTTATCCATACACATAGTTAAAGAAGGTATCATATCTTTATCCATAAATCCATTTACACTTAAACTGCACATGAATAATACCTCCCTCAATAAAATAATAATTTTCATTCCTTAATATGATTTTATTATATCAAAATAAATATTGATGTCAAGTGCACAATATCTCAATGAAAATTTCATTAAAGTTATTTTTCTTTATTGTATACTTGTATATAGCATCCCTCTTCTGATATTATTAATATATCTTGTAATCCACCACACATATCCCTGCTCCAACTTTTTATATTAGAAATCTTTATAGTAAACATATTTAACTTTTCTATATCTTCTTTAGAATATATTACAATTTCATCATTATTTATATAAATTATTGATTTGTTATAGAATAGTAGGTTATTATTTGTTCCTTCTATACTTATTCCTATATCCTTTTCTTTAAAATATGCAAAATATCTGCTTAATTTTTCAATATCTATATTTTTAGATGTTGACATTTTAACCCTCCCATTCAATTTTTAACTTCTATCGTGAAGCATTTACACTCCCTATTAATATAATACTGCATCTTTCTATTATAACAAATACGGTTAAAATGCCAAATTGTATTTTTATTTTAAATATGATTACACAACCAATGCTGTAAATCTTCTATCACTTCATATCTATTTACTTCTCTTAACATTTCATGTCTTCCACTTTCATATATTTTATACGTTGTATCTTTAATTCCGAGTTTTTTGTACATTTTAAATAGTGTCTTTATACTTTCTCCATAATTTCCAAAAGGATCATCACTCCCTGATATCGAAAATACAGGTAGTTCTTTAGGTATTTTTTTAATAAATCTTTCCCTATGTAAATTCTTCAAGGCATTAATAAAATCTTCATAATAGCCAACTTTATAATCTATTGCTGCATATGGAGAGCTTAATGTATCCTCAAGCATATTAGAATCACTAGTTAACCAATCACAATCTGTTTTTGCCGGTTGAAATTTGTCATTATAATGTTTAAAAAAATAATTTGCAGTTTCTATACTCGGAGCTTTTCTTCCAGATTCAATGACTTCTTTTTCCACTACTTTAACTAATTTTTTTATTATTTTTCTATCAATTGGTCCAGTAGTGCCAGAATATATAATTCCATTTATTTCACTACCATATTTATATGCATATATCTGAGCTAAAACAGAACCTAAACTATGTCCTAAAAGAAAATTTGGCACTCCTGGATTCTCAATTTTTATAATATCGGTTAATAATTTAATGTCTTCAACCATCCATGTTATACCATCATCGCCCATATATCCTGCATTTTCTGCATAAGATGAGTCACTTATGTCTCCTGCCGTTCTACCATGTCCACGAGCTTCATTAATATATACTGCAAATCCTGCTTTAACCATATTCTCACTAAACTCTCTATAATAATTAGTGGTCTCTCCCATTCCATGTGCTATCTGTATAACTCCTTTTATCTTAGATTTATCACATGGAAACCATTTTTGTGTAAAAAGTTTCACTCCCTGTTGATCCTTATAAAAAAATGTTTCAGATTTATATTCTATATCACCCATGCACACACATATACCCCCAAAAATATATTTTCTAATTTACATATAATATCAAATTTTGTCCAGTGCCTGCTCAAAATCCGCTATTATATCTTCAATATCCTCAATCCCAACAGATACTCTGATCAATTCAGGTGTTACACCAGCTGCTCTTTGCTGCTCTTCAGTAAGTGCAATATGTGTTGTACTTGCTGGATGAATCACATATGTCCTTACATCGCCCAAATTAACAACTATAGAAGCTACTTTTAGACTCTTCCCTACTTTTTTTGCTGCTTCAATACCTCCCTTTACACCAAAGGTTAAAATTCCACTAGCACCGCCCTTTAAATATTTTTTAGCTCTATCATATTCCTTATCTAACTCTAAATATGGATATCTTACCCACTCAACTTTAGGGTGTTTTGAAAGATATTTAGCTAAACTTAATGCATTAGAACAATGCCTCTCCATTCTTAAATGCAAAGTTTCCAATCCAAGATTTGTCAAAAATGCATTAAATGGAGCTGGTGCTGCACCAAATTCTTCAACTAAATTTACTCTTAACTTGCCAGAAAAAGCTTTTTCTTTAAATTCATCTACAAATATTAAGCCTGTTGGACCTGTAGGAGTTGTATAATCAGGAAATTTTCCATTTGACCAATTAAAATTACCACCATCAATAATTATTCCTCCTAAAGACACTGCATGTCCATCTGAATATTTAGTTGTTGAATGCACCACAATATTGACACCATATTCAAATGGATTAGTTAGATAAGGTGTAGCAATAGTATTATCAACAATAAATGGTATATTTAATTTTTTTGCTATATACGAGAATTTATCAAAATCAAGTACATCAAGACCAGGATTTCCTATGGTTTCTCCATATATAAGCTTTGTATTTTCTTTAGCAGCAGATAATATCTCCTCTTTAGAAGCTCCTGGATCTACAAAATATACTTTAATGCCTAATTTAGGCAAAATTGTATTAAAGAGATTATAAGTTCCTCCATATAATTTAGAACTTGCAATAATACTGTCACCTGAATTAGCTATATTTATTATAGAATACACTACAGCAGATTGTCCGGAGGCAGTTGCTATCGCTTCAACTCCACCCTCCAATTCCACATATTTTTTTTCTAAAGCTGCAACTGTAGGATTTCCTATTCTTGTATACAAATATCCTGGAGTTTTTGCAGCAGCAACATCTCCTACCTCTTCAAATGTATCATATTTATAAGATGTACTCTGTACTATTGGTACTACCCTTGGATCTCCTGATTCAGGATAATATCCAGATTGCACTGATCTTGTCCCTATTCCAAATTTCTTATTCATAAAATTATCCTCCGATCGAAATATTCTTCACAAATTTAAACTTATGTTTATTTTATAAAAAGTACACTTATTTTAGTTCTCCTGTATAATATGGATTTAAACTATTTGTATATAAGTCTGAAGCCTTTACTTTGCCAGGTACTTCAAAATTAGTTAACTTATTTTTTTCTGCTGTTTTAATCCAAAAATTAATTTGCTCCGGTTTAATCCATTTTTGATCTGGATATATATTACCAGACATATCTTTAATATTCATTTTTAAGTAATCAGCAGCAATTTTTAATGATTCTTGATAATTTTTATCTATATACTGCTGTGCTTTAAGATCTGCTACTATGTAAGCTTTTACCACATCAGGATACTTTTTTATAAAATTTTCACTAAATGCACGAACTGCAAGTCCACTAGCTTGACCATCTCCAGCTTTCTGACCAATTTTATAACTTGTAGTAAGAATTCTTGCACCACCATCATTTTTAATTTTCATATTATATGGTGAATGTAGAATAGCTACGTCTATATTACCTTGTTTAAGTGCCTGTTCCTGCTGTTGATCCTTCATAACAACAATTTTGGTTTTTTTAACATCGACTCCATTTTGTCGTAAAAACTCTGCATTCCAAAGTTCCGCACAGCTGCCCCTACCACTCATAGCAATTGTTTTACCAACTAAATCCTTTGCAGATTTGATATTTGAATTACTTCTTACAAACCAGGTCATATGTGTTTTATCAAAATCAGGACTATCAACCATACTGGTAAGCACAATTTTAAGTTTAGCTCCTGCATCTCTGGCTGAAGCAATTGTTACAACATGTCCTGAATCAAATAAATCATTGTCGCCTTTAGTTACTGACTGTGCTAAGCTCACATTAGGCGATAAAACTCCAGTATACTCAGGAATTATTCCAACCTGTTTAAAAAATCCTTTTTTGTCAGCTATAATAGCTTCATTAAAACCAGTTTGGGTTTCAATTTTAAGATGAAATGGCTTAGTTAATTTACCATTTACAAATTTACCTGTATAAGGTTTAGTACTATCATTTACATTAGATTCGCTTGATTTTTTACTTCCACAGCCTGTAAACGTTGATACCACAACTACTACGCTGAGTACTAACATTAAAAATTTTTTTGTTGACCTATTCATAATAAATACACTCTCTTTTCCACATTATTTTTTACTTTAGTTCACCTTTATAATAAGGGTTTAGGTCATTAGTATATAAATCTGAAGCTTTTACTTTACCAGGTACCTCAAATCCACTCAACTTGTTTTCCTCAGCTACCTTAATCCAAAAATTAATTTGTTCTGGCTTAACCCATTTTTGATCTGGATATGTTAAACCTCCCATATTTTTTGTATCCATTTTTAAAAACTCACCAGCAGTTTTTAAAGCCTCATCATAATGGTTGTTTATATATTGTTGTGATTTAATAGTTGCTACTATATATGCTTTTACCACATCAGGATATTTTTTTATAAAATCTTCAGTAAATGCACGAGCACCAACTCCACTAAGACGCCCATCACCATCTTTAGCTGCAATATTATAACTGGTAGTTAAAACTTTTAATCCTCCATCATTCCTGGCTTTTATATTATATGGGGCATGTAGTATAGCTACATCTATATTTCCCTGTTTAAGTGCTTGCTCTTGTTGTTGATCCGGCATAACAACGATTTTAGTTTTTTTAACATCGACTCCATTTTGTCGTAAAAATTCTGAATTCCAAAGTTCTGCACAACTACCTTTACCACTCATTGCAATTGTTTTCCCAACTAAATCCTTTGCAGATTTAATATTACTGTTACTTTTTACAAACCATACCATGTGATTTTTACGTGGATCAGTGCTATCACTACTTCCTGTAAGCACAACCTTGAGGTTTGCACCAGCTTGTTGTGCCTGAGCAATAGTTGTTATATGACCTGAAGTAAAGACATCATTTTGGCCTTTAACTATAGATTGCACTAAACTTACATTAGGAGGCAAGACACCAGTAAATTCAGGAATTATTCCTACTTCTTTATAAAATCCTTTTTTATCTGCTATAATAGATTCTTCAGTAAATCCTGTAGGAGTTTGCATTTTTAAATGAAATGGTTTTGTAAGTTTGCCATTTACAAATTTTCCTGTGTACGGCTTGGTACTATCATAAATTTCAGATGAATTAGATGAGCTTGACTGATTCAAGTTTGATTTTGTATTTCCACATCCTGAAAGTATTGACATCGATGTTGCTGTACAAAATGCTATCAACAAAAAATTTTTTATAGATTTTCTCATATTTAATCCACTCCCTATTCCACTATTTCCATCTCGTAATTCTCTTTTCAAACGCTACTATTATATAATTTACAATAATTCCTATTAATGACATTGTAATAATTGCAGCATACATTTTAGGTATTTGATACTTTATTTGAGTATCATATAGTAAATAACCTAATCCAGAACTTGCTCCCATCATTTCAGCAGCAATTAATACTAATATTGCCGAAGTTGCACTAAGTCTTATGCCTGTTATAATTGAAGGAAATGCAGAAGGCAATATAACCTTTCTAAATATTGTAA
Organism: Clostridium algifaecis; assembly: GCF_017874415.1. Taxonomy (GTDB): domain Bacteria; phylum Bacillota; class Clostridia; order Clostridiales; family Clostridiaceae; genus Clostridium_B; species Clostridium_B algifaecis. Next base: position 99,888 of record NZ_JAGGLM010000008.1, on the reverse strand, counting down.
ATTGAGAAGCACCCATGGATTTTGCAGATTTAATTAAAATAGGTTCTACACCCTTTACTCCATTAATAGTATTTAAAAGTATAGCAGACCAAACACCCCAAAAAACTATGGCAACTTTAGAAATCTCACCTATACCAAAAAACAACATAAAAACTGGTAATAACGCAAGAGTAGAAGTTTGTCTGAATAATTGAAGCAATGGATCTATATAAAATTCAATCTTCCTAAAGGAACCTATAATAAGACCTAATGGAATAGCTATTGCCAATCCCAGCCCAAATCCTGCTAAAGAACGTTTTAAACTAACTACAATATTAGTTATAAGCTCCCCAGAAATAAGCATCTGAAAAAAGGTCTTTATTACTACAGAAAATGGAGGTAAAAAATTACTATCAATTATTCCTGCACGCGATACAACTTCCCATATCAAAAGAAATATTACTATTCCCAGCAGCTGTTTTAAATTAAATATAATTTTTTTGATTCTTGTAAATATGACATGATTTTTTGATTCTTCTACTTGCTTTATAGAATCGTTTAACAACTCACTCATTTTTTATATCTCCTTATATATAAATAATTTATTTTTTCAAAACAATAAAAGCCAAAGATTCTGAACAGGAATTTTATTCAAAACCTCTGGTTTTCCAGTCGGGTATTTTTCATGTGATTTATTTAATTTACTGCACTTTCAGGTATATCATATAATCCTTCATTATAGTCTGCTTCCTCACCTGATATTTTTTTCTTACTTTTAGTATTTTTAAGTAATTCCCATATTCTATGTCTCAATACTGTAAATTCCTCAGATGATTTTATATCTCCGTTTTCTCTTGGTCTCGGTATATTTATATCAATTATTTCCTTGATAGTACCAGGATTTTTGCTCATAACAACTACTCTATCTGATAAAAATACTGCTTCTTCAATACTATGTGTAACAAATAATATAGTTTTATGTGTTTTTTCCCATATATGAAGCAGCTGTATATGAAGTTCTTCTTTTGTTTGTTCGTCTATTGCAGCAAAAGGCTCATCCATTAGTAATACTTCAGGATTATAAGCTAACGCTCTAGCAATAGCCACTCTCTGTTTCATACCACCTGACAATTCATGCGGATACCTATTTTCAAAACCTTTTAATCCAACTAGATCCAGATATTTTTCACTTATTTTTTTTCTTTCACTTTTGTTAACTTTTTTAATTTCTAATCCAAACTCTATATTCTTTTCTATAGTCCTCCATGGGAAAAGTGCATATCCCTGCATAACTATACCTCTATCCAGTGCAGGTCCATGTATTTCTTTATTATCAATAAATATCTTTCCTGTATTACCTTTTATAAGACCTCCTACAATATCCAAAAATGTTGATTTTCCGCACCCACTTGGACCAACTATAGATACAAATTCACCACTTTTTACTTTCAAGTTAATACCCCTTATAGCTTCAAAATCCTTTTTATCTCCTTTATCCTGATTTTTAGCATGATACTTATATCCAACATTTTCAGCCACTATTTTATAGTCTGACACAACATTAACTTTTCTATCTATACTTTCAACACTCATAAATAAAACTGCCTCCTTAATTTTTTATCATATTATATTATGTCATCTTCTAAATGTTAAAAAGGCTAAAGTAACATATGGAGTTACCTTAGCCTTCAGTTCTCTGATCAACTAAATTTCTATTAACAACTATAACTATTTTCTATTTTCAATCACATCCAATCTATACTAAATTTATTCTTTAGATACTTTCCTGAAATATTTATAAACTAAAAAACTTCCTACAGAGAAACTGTAAGAAGTCATATCCTTAGGGTTTCTCATCTTTCAGGTTTTACCTGCTGGAATTAGCACCGTTGGAAATATTAATCCAGGTTGCCGGGCGTCATAGGGCCAGTCCCTCTGCCTCTCTTGATAAGAATTTATATATTTAATTTTAATTTATATTTACTATACAATGTTTTAATTTACTTGTCAATACAAATTTAAAATTTTTATCTATTTATGGGTTAATATAGTATTACAAAATATTGATCTATACCAATCTAACTTTTTCACTTTTATCTATCTGTACTACTCTTCCATCCTGAATAACCAAAGTTATTGAACCATATCTTATTACTTTCAGCATATCAAGTAATTTATTTAAATCCTGCTGTGAAATACTATTAGCATATAGTCCTTTTTTATTCACCTTTATCCCTCCCTATAAACAAATAAAATTTTAAATATAAAAAACCCAGGATTATTGTTTATTTATAAGTTTCTAGTATATTTCCATATATATCTTCAATCAATCTTAAGCCACCATTATATCCCAAGTATTCTCCATTTAATACAAGTCTGTGCATAACAGGAAGAGTTATATTTATTCCAAATGCATTTAATTCTTTAATTATGTCTCTATCCCATGAGCTTCCTAAAATCAATGGAATATGTGTTCCATGATTGTATTTTCTAAGTCTGTCATGTATCTTTCCGCCATCTTCCTCAAAAAACACTTCAAATTTTCTAGTAGGTGAAAGCCTATCGAATTCATCTTTTATATCCTTTTGATATTTTTCCGGTGCATCATCTGTTATATACTGCTCACCCGGAATAATTCCCAATTCATTTAACAAAAATTGACTTATACCAAGTGCATAAAAAGAATCTGCTATATTAAAAAATCTACCTGGTATACTGTACCTAAATTCAAGGAAAAAATCTGCTGACCTCTCCAAGTAATAGTAAAAATTATCTTCTTCCTTTCTAATAAAATCTTCAACCTTACTTGAATCAAGTTTTGCGAATTCTGCTACCGTTCTTAAAAATTTGCTGGTTTCTTTAGCTCCTATAGGAGGCACAGCATAATGTAAATAAGGTGTACCATATTTTTTCTTCAACAATTCTGCTGTTTCAATTCCAACCCATGGAGAAACTACAAGATTAAATTCAGCGTCCGGTATTGTATTCAATTCTTCTACTCCTCCAGACTCAGGTCCAAATAGTATATTAGCTTTAAGTCCTATACTTTCTAAAAGATATTTTATCTGACTTAAGTTTCCCGCCCAAAAACTATCCTGATACGGAACTGACGCCCAAACATTTACAAGACCCTTTTTTACATTCGGACTTCTTTCTCCTATAAATTGATCAATTATAGCTTTAATTACAAGTTCATGTCCTTTAAAATTTGTACCTTTAAAACCACCTGTTTCAGCATATACTATCGGTACTCCCTGATCTTTGTAGTCTCGTACTATCTGTCCCACATCATCACCTACTATATCTGATGTACATCCAGTAAGAACTACAAAAAGTTCACCTTTTAAAACCTTAAGGGTTCCATCAATTACCTCTCTTAACCTCTTTTCTCCACCAAATACAACTTCTCTTTCAGTAGAATTAGTGCATGGAATAGTTCCACCTCCAGAATATCCTGTGCCTTGATACCCGGAATCATTACTAAGTCCCCTAAAAAGTTTTACGCCGCATCCCGGTCCTGAATGAAGTATTGGTATTGCTCCCTTTATTGCAATTACAGATTGCTGCGCTCCAAGAGTACAATAATGTCTAGGTTGTTCTACTACTTTAGTCATGATTATTTACCTCCCAAAAAAGTATCAGGTCTTTGATTAAGCCACCAGTCCGTATACACAAGTTTAGAATGAGCAGCAATATTTTTTACAAACTCTGGAGTTTCAAGCACATCCAAAACTTTATTTCCATAATTCAATAATCCCTGATATCCTAATCCAAATTGTTCATCACCCATCAAAAACGTTGGTATTCCAAGCTTAGCTCCCCATATAGACATACCGCCATGACGTGCCACAAATATATCTGGTTTTAATTTATTTAAAGAATTTACAAGTTCATAAGCTTGCTTGTTACATATACTAAAGTGATTTATATCTCCATAAGTTTCAACTGCATGATCCAGACTTTTCCCTTCCTGTGATCTATTATCATAGCAAGGATCATGGTGAAATATAGATGCACCTACAACTTCCATTCCCAAATCTCTTAAAAGTGAAATTAAACTGTGGCCATGAGCGGCACCAGCTGTAATATAAGCTCTTTTTCCTTTTAATTTTTCTCTTAATTTTTCAAGCTCTGGATATATCCTTTCTTTTTCTGATTTAATTAACTCTTCTACTTCTTTTTCTTTGCCGGTTATTTTTCCAAGCTCTCTAAACCACTTATCTGTTCCCTGTATTCCATAAGCAGGTGGTGCTTTAACTTCCGGTACTCCATATTCCTGTTCAAGAGATGCAGCCAGGTAAGTCCCAAGTGTAGGACAAATTTGTACAGTAGCTGCTGCTTCAGACATCTTTTGTAATTGAGCAATTGTGGAAAATGGAATTATATAATTTGGCTTCAAACCTATTCTTCCAAATAAATCAGTAAAAATATCACTGCCCCAAAAATTAATTACATTTATCATATCTTTTCTCTTTTTAGTTGGCGCCTTTACTATCTTTCTAACTATTCCATGATATGCTGCATCAAAACCTGTTGTCCAAATTTTAGATTTGAATCCCTCACAAGGAATATACACAACAGGAATTTTTAACTGTTCTTCTGCTTCTTCAGCTATGGTATCTACATCGTCACCTATAATTCCCGATGCACATGATGTAGTTATGAAAATTGCATTTGGTTTAAATCTATCATAAGCTTCCTTTATGGTGTTTTTTAATTTTTCTCCTCCACCATATATAGTGTCCTTTTCAGTTAAATTTGTACTTAATAATCTGGCATTTCTAAATGGAATGTTCCTTTTGCCTTGTCCTACTCTATTGGTAAAATTAAAATCTGAAAAGTCGGCTGAACATCCAAGCGGTGCATGATTTATAACAACTGCATCCTGTATCATAACTAACTGACACAATGCATTACCTGAACTGCACCCTAAACACTGGCTAAAAGAATGTTTCCTGTCGCAAAGTCTTCCTTCTTTTGATTTATTGCAAAGCTCAGATGCGTTTCCATAAAATCCTGTAATTGAACCAAGTCTTGCTTCCCTAATTTCAACTTCTGGTGACTTTATATTAATACTCAAAATTATTACCTCCCTCTAAAACTTAAATAAAAAAAAGACTATGCATAAGTACAATAAATGAACTTGCATAGTCTCCAGTATATCTGGTCAACTAAACCTATTATTAAAAACTGTATTTGAAAATTAAAATACAAAAACTTCTTACAGAGAAACTATAAGAAGCTTGTTTACTTTCCATTTCTCATCTTTCAGGTTTTACCTGCTGGAATTAGCACCAATAAAATATTTTAGGTTGCCGGGCATCATAGGGCCAGTCCCTTAGCCACTCTTGATAAGAACAATATTTAATTTAACAATATGATAACTAATAAAACTTAATATGTCAATACCTTTATCTATTTAGTATTTTAAAAATTATCAAATAAAAATAAATTTTGTATTGACAAAAAGATAAAAAAATTATATATTGTATTTAATTTATTTTTATTCTTATAAAATTAAATATGAAATTCTTATCAAGAGCGGTGGAGGGAATGGCCCAGTGAAACCCGACAACCAGCATTTTTATTTAAATGTATGGTGTTAATTCCAACAGAATGTTTCTGAAAGATGAGAAAAATAATCTTGAATTTTAAGTTGTTTTTCTTATGAAAAACAACTTTTTTATTCTAATATTTAAATAATACTAATTAACTGACCAGTAAACTGGAGGTTGCATCTTAATTAAGGTGCAACCTCTTATTTTTTATAAAAAATAATTTAAATGAAGGGAGTTTTTATAATGTCAAATAAACCTTTAAAATTCGATACAATAAAAATAAGAGGAGGTTATAATTCTGAAGATCACAATCATTCTGTATCAGTTCCAATATATGAAACTGCTGCTTTTGATATAGGTGGTACAAAACGAGCAAAGAAATTATTTTCATTTTCAGAGCCTGGTTTTATATACTCCAGGTTAAGCAATCCAACGGTTGAAATACTTGAAAAAAGAGTTTCAGCTTTAGATGGTGCAGCTGGCGCAATTGCTTTAAGTTCTGGTATGGCAGCAATAACTTACACACTTCTTAATATAGCCGAAGATGGTGGTAGAATACTTACTACTCCATACCTTTACGGCGGAACATTAGACGGATTCAAAAAAATATATCCCAAATTTGGCATCAAAATAGATAAATTTGGTGATATAAATAACCCTGAAGCACTTGCCAAACAGATAAAACCAGATACTAAGGCTATATTTGTAGAAACTATAAGTAATCCAAATGCTGTAGTAGCCGATATAGAAAATATTGCAAAAGTAGCTCATGAGCACGACATACCACTTATTGTAGATAACACACTTGCTACTCCATATCTTCTTAATCCAATAAAATATGGTGCAGATATTGTAGTTTATTCAGCTACAAAGGCACTTAATGGACATGGAAATGTAATTGCAGGTCTAATTCTAGAAAGTGGTAAATTTAACTGGGCAAATGGTAAATTTCCTCAATTTTTAGAACCCTATTACACTTTAAGAGATAGTAATGATAAACCAAGAAACTTTCTTGAAACATTTCCTGAATTTCCATTTACAACAAGAATAAGAATGAATTATTTGAATTATTTTGGTGCAGCTTTAAGCCCTTTTGATGCATATCTTGTGCTTTTAGGTCTTGAAACTCTATCTGAAAGAATTGAAAAACAGTTATCAAATACTAAAAAAGTAATAAGTTATCTTCAAGAAAATGATAATGTACAATGGATAAAATATCCTTCTTTAAGTACTAGCCCTTATAAAAAACTTTCAGAAAAATATTTGCCAAAAGGTTCTGGATCAGTATTTTCATTTGGTATTAATGGAACAGACTCAGAAATAGATGAATTTCTGGATTCAATAAAACTTTTTAGCTATCATACCAATATAGGTGACTCCAGATCTTTAATTGTAAATTCACCTAAAACCACGCACGGCGAGCTTACCCCTGAAGAAAAGGAGCTTTCCGATATACCTTATAATACAATAAGACTTTCAATAGGTCTTGAAGATCCAGAGGACTTGATAGATGATTTGGATCAAGCCTTTGAAAAAACTTTCTCAAAAAAATTAGAAAAGGCAATAAAGTAATTAATTTATAAATATAGAAAGATGAGGGGACTACTATGAAAAAATTTAAAAGTATAGCTGCAATTTTTTTAATCGCAGCCTCAATTCCAGTGCTTGCAGCATGTGGACAAAGTACTGCTACTTCAAATCAAGCATCAGGAAAATATAAATATGGCAAACTTCAAATTCAAGCTCTAGGCGGTGGTGTCTGTGGCGCTCCTGCTTATATAGCTAAAGAGAAAGGATTTTTCGCTAAAGAAGGATTAGATGTAACTCTAGTAAGCGGAAATTTTGAAGAAGCAAAAGCTGGACTCGCAAGTGGTAAATTTACAGTAGCAAATGGTGATTTTCAGTACTTTCCATCAGTTCAGCAGGGACTTGACCTTAAAGTTGTAGGAGGACTTCATAAAGGTTGTATAAAATTAGTAGTCCCTCCTAATTCAAAAATAAAATCAGTAAAAGATTTGAAAGGTAAAAAAATTGGTGTAGATGAAATTGGTGGAACTCCTATGGCTATAACAAGTGTTGCTTTAGCTAATAATAATATCGATCCTACTAATGGCGTTAAATGGCTTGCATATCCACTTGATCAACTTGAACAGGCCATAGACAAAGGTGAAGTTGATGCTTTTGCAGCATGGGATCCATATGGGACACAAGCTCAAATTAATAAAAACTTTAGAGTTTTAACAGATATTGCAACAGATCCTCTATTTAAAGGAAAAACTTGCTGCTTCCTGTATGCCTCTGAAAAACAAATTAAAGAAAATCCACAAAGAATTGCTGCAATCGTAAGGGCATATAAAGAAGCCGATGACTGGATATCAAAACATCCAGAAGAAACTGCAAAAATTGAAGTTGAAAAAAAATATGTACCAGCTGCTGATGTAAAATTAGTTACCCAACTAATAAAAGCTTATGACTTCAAATATACTACTGATGGTGCTAAAGATGATGTAAATTATTTTGTAGGCCAATTAAATAAAACTGGATTTTTAAAGAAGGATACAGATCCTAGTACATTTACTAAAAATGTCTATTATGATGCATTAAGTAAAAGCTAAGGCAAAAATTTGTAATTTATATATTTAAAAAGTTATCCTTTTTTAAATATTTATGAAAGGATAACTTTTATAATATCTCGTTATTTAAAAGGAGCGTGATTAAAAAATGAATATTTCAAGTCAATCTGCAAAATCCGAAGATGTTATAGATTTAAAGGATGATGAAAATTTTAGAAATACCAAAATAGATGTTAAAGTACATGATAGTGTTAACTGGAAGCCTCAGTCAAAAATATGGCCGATTTTACAAATTGCAGCTTTCATTGCAGCGTTAATTATAAATATTGCTTTACCAACAGTTCAAATAGTTAATGTTACCCCCTATAGAGTAGTATTAATATTTTCTATAGCATTTTTAGTAATACAATATATTATTTCTTTTTTTAACGAAAAAATAAAAGCAAAGGTAAATCATAGATCTCAATTTTATTTTGTTAGCGGCGTTGTACTTTCAGTGTGGGATATTTTGTCTACAAAAACTAATATATTACCACTGCCTTTCTTCCCAGGTCCAGGACAAATATTACAAGCAATGTTTGATGATTGGCAAACTTTGCTCATAAGTACAGCATACTCCCTAAGACTATTATTTATAGGTTTTGCTGTCGGTACTATATTAGGATTGACATCAGGTGTTTTAATAGGCTGGTATAGACAATGGTATTATTGGTTTTTCCCTGTGCTTAAAATTATAGGCGTAGTTCCAGCAGTAGCCTGGATACCAATAGCAATGATGATATTTCCATCAGCCCTAATTTCTGAGGTATTTTTAATTGTTCTTTGCGTATGGTTTCCTGTTGCATTTATGGCATGTGGTGGTATTGAAAACATTCATAAGTCATACTTTGAAGCTGCTAGAACTTTAGGAGCAGATGAAAAATTCTTGATATTTAAAATAGCTATACCAGGTGCTATGCCTTCCATATTTACTGGTATTTATACAGCAACTGGTCTTTCCTTTACCACACTAGTTGTATCTGAGATGATAGGTGCAAAAGCTGGACTTGGCTGGTATATAAATTGGGCAAAAGGCTGGTCAAATTATGCTAAAGTATATGCAGCAATAATAATAATGGCAATAGTATTTTCTATTGTACTTGCTATTATATTTAAAATTAGAGACAGAGTTCTCATTTGGCAAAGGGGGCTATTAAAATGACAAAAAGTGTGATTTCCACCAATGGTTCCATCAAAGTAAAAAATGTAAATAGAATTTATGTAGATGCAAACGGAAACTTAGTTGAAGCCCTCCATAATATAAATCTCAGTATTAGACCTGGAGAATTTATTTCATTTATAGGTCCTTCAGGCTGTGGTAAAACTACACTAATGAGACTAATTGCAGGTCTCGATAAACCTCAAAGTGGAGAATTATTTTTGGATAATGAAAAAATTAAAAGTACAAATTTTGAGAGAGGATATGTTTTTCAACAAGCTAATCTATTTCCCTGGGAAACTATTGAAAATAATATTGCAGCAGGTCTTAAAGCCAGGAAGATTTATAAAGAGCATAAAGCAGACGTGGCAGAATATATAAAACTTACTGGTCTTGAAGGTTTTGAGAAATCTTATCCCCACCAAATATCAGGTGGTATGGCACAAAGAGCTTCACTTGCCCGTGCACTTATAAATAATCCAAAAGTTCTCCTGCTTGATGAACCCCTAGGTGCATTAGATGCCTTTACTAGAATGGACTTGCAAGATAAATTAATTGAACTCTGGGAAAGAAGAGGAACTACAATGGTTCTAGTTACCCATGATGTAGATGAGGCAATTTATCTCAGTGATAGAATAGTAGTTATGACACCACGTCCTGGTAAAATAGAAAACATTGTAGATGTAAAACTTGATAGACCTAGAAATAGAAATAGCTCTGCTTTTATTGAGCTAAGAAAGAAAATATTAGATAATCTCCATATAGCTACAGCACACTAAAGAAATGTCAGTAGATTTGTGTAAAAAACAAATCTACTGACATTTCTTTTAAAACTTCAAAATCATATCATACCACGTAACGCCACCATGCACTGATTTAGATATACCTTTGTTTACATATCCAAACTTTGAATAATAGTGAATGAGTTTTTTCTTACAAGTAAGAATGACGCCTTTTCTACCTGATGCTTTTGATATTTTTATCATATAATTCATTAATTGTGCCGCAATTCCATGATTGCGATAGTCCGGTAAAACATCAAGTCCAAAAATTGTCTGGTAGTCTCCATCTGGAACATGAAGTGATGAATCCTCATATAGTTCATCATATATAGAACTTTCATTAGTAATACATCCATTAATTAATCCAATAATTTTTTTATCTTCTTCTGCAACAAAAAAATTGTGTGGAAATGTTTTTATACGCTGATCTAAGGATTCTCTTGTAGCTGCTTCCGCTTCTGGAAAGCATATTTTTTCAATTTTTGCCACTGCATCCAAATCATATATTGATATTTGTCTAATTTTAATATCCATTATTATCCTCCTTTCATAAAAACATAGGTATATTTTTATTAATTGCATTTAGCTGTGTCTGGACAATATTTTACTATAAATATCCTCTATTAAATTCAGTCCTCCTGAATATCCCGCATAATTATGATGAAGTATAACTCTATCTGTTATAGGCAGTCCCACACTTAAATTTATTCCATCAATTTGTGATGCTGCATCTGCATCCCATGAACTTCCCAACACTAATGGTGTTGTATATTCATTAAATTTATTTATTTTTTGATTGATTATTCCTCCATCCTTACAAAAAGTTATATCAGAAGATATTCCCGGTGCAATATCTTTAAAATATGTCTTTATAATATTTTTAAATCTTTCAGGAACACCTTCAGTTATAAACTGATGTCCGGGTAAAAGTCCTAAATCATTCACTAAAAATTTGCTTATAGCAAGCGTATACGCTGAATCATTTATGTTAAAAAATCTTTTTGGCAAGTCATATCTGGACTCTATAAGGAAATCTGCTAATCTAGTTAAATAATGATAGTATTCATTTTCTTCTCTTTTTATTACTTCATCAACTAATTTTTTATCTATATTCGCAAAAGCTGCAACCTTTCGTATAAATTTCGAAGTTTCGACTCCGCCAATTGGAAGTACAGGATAATGTAAATATGGTGTATTAAACTTTTTCTTTAAAAGTTCTGCTGTACTTACTCCTACCCAGGGTGAAATTACAATATTAAATTCAGCATCAGGTATAGCATTAATCGCATTTATGCCGCCACTATTATATCCAAATAATATATTTGCATTGAGACCTATACTTTTAAGCAGCCTCTTTATTTCTTTCAAGTCTCCTTCCCAAAAAGGATCATGAATTGGAACTGAAGAAAAAATATTTACAAGTTTAGGTACCTTTTTCACTGAATTTACCTTAGGATTTAAATATTGATTAATTATAGCTTCTAGTACTAATTCATGTCCTTTATATGCATCTCCTTTAAATCCTCCTGTTTCTGCATATACTATGGGTACCCCTTGTTTCTGAAAATCGCTGACTATACTTCCAACATCGTCACCTATTATATCAGAAGTACATCCTGTAAGAACTACAAAAAAATCACCATCAATTATTTTAAGAGTACTCTCTATAAGATTTCTTAGCCTTTTTTCTCCCCCAAAAACTACATCCCTCTCTGTCATATTACTGCATGGGATAGCATCTCCTCCTGCATACCCAGTTCCTTGATATCCCCCACAACCGGCCATGCCAGCAGACAATTTAGAACTACATCCTGGACCTGCATGTAAAATTGGAATAGCTCTTTCTATTGCTATAACTGTCTGTTGAGCCCCAAGCGCACAAAAATGTCTTGGTTCTTGAAGCAATTCACTCACTTTTTTTACCCCCTAAAAATTTAAATGTATACTGATTTAACCACCAATCAGTATATGGTAGTTTGTTATGGGCAGCTATTCCCTTAACAAAAGAGGGATTTGTTATTGTATCTAAAATTAATTCTCCGTAATTTATTAATCCCTGATATCCAATTCCAAAATGTTCATCTCCCATAAGAAATGATGGTATTCCTAGTTTTGTTGCCCATATAGTTCCCGTATGTCTGGCTATATATATGTCAGGTCTATATTTATATAACATACTTACCAATTCAAAAGATTGTTTATTACAAATTGCAAACTTAAAATCTCCATAACTTTTTACATCATTTCTTAAAGTATCTGATTTCTTATTGCCATTATCAAATAGAGGATCATGGTGCCATGTACAACTTCCTACAAGATCCATTCCAAGCTCTTTAACTATAGCTATAAGTCCATGTCCATGTGCTGCACCTGCACCTATAAATACTTTCTTACCAGATAACTTTTCTCTAAGTTCGGCTATTTTAGGAGCTGTTTTTTCTCTTTCTTCTTCTATAAGTTTTTCAACTTCTTTTTCTTTATGAACTATCCTTCCAAGTTCTCTAAGCCATGCATTTGTTCCAGATATTCCATATGGAGCTGGCGCCTTTACCTCTGGTACTCCAAAATATTTTTCTAGCCCTGCTCCTAAATAAGTGCCAAGCGTAGAACATATTTGAAGCGTAGCAGCTGCTTCTGAAATATGGCTGAGTTCTTCTATAGTTGTAAATGGTACAATATAATTTACTTTAAGTCCAATTCTTCCTAACAGCTCAGTGAAAATATCTTTTCCTTGAAAATTAATAATATTTACTTCATCTAACTTTTTCATTCTAGGCGGCTTAACAATTTTTCTCAATATTCCATGGTAAGCAGCATCAAATCCTGTTGCCCATATTGCAGAACGAAATCCCTCACAGTAGATATCTACTACCGGTATTCCTATTTCTTTCTCAACTTTATTTGTTATACTTTCAATATCATCCCCTATTATTGCAGAAGCACAGGTAGTAGTTACAAATATAGCTTTTGGTTTAAATCTCTTATTTGCCTCTCTTATAGCATCTTCAAGTTTTCTCTCTCCACCATAAACCATATCTTTTTCTGTTAAATTTGTATTTATATACTTCAAATTACATATAGGTAAATTTCTCTTTTTTCTTCCTGATCTATTAACTAAATTACGTCCTGGAATATCCCCGCTGCAACCCGCTGGTCCATGTTCTACAATAGCAGCATCTTGAATGCAACATATCTGATTCATAACCTGATTGGCACTACAGGATGTACACTGTGTAAATGATCTTTCACAATTATGAAGATCTTTTTTATCATATCTATCACACAAATCCCTAGCAGTTCCATTATATCCAGTAATAGAACTAAGCCTCTGTTCTCTAATTTGTACTGAAGCCCTTTCTATATCAACACTCATAGGTATCCTCCTTTTTCTATAGCTTGTCTTAAATTATTTCTTTTATCTCCTTAGGGTTTCTGGTATAATCAGCTAATTTTACAAACTTTGCCTTAACCCTATATATTGAAGAATCTTTAAACTCTCCCTTTGATATTTGATCTTTTATAATTGGGTATCTTTTACTTATTCCTTCCACTGCATTATCAAATTCTACTCCATCTAATACTTCTGAAGCTTCTCCTGTTACAGCAACACTTTTAAATGTGTTATATGCTTGTCCTTCATTTTGAAAATAAAATGTAACTACTGGATTTTGCTTTATATGTCTAACCTTATTACTTTCTCTCTTAGTTTCAAAATATATATTTGCACCATCATTTGAAAAAGCACCTATACTTCTTATATAAGGTGAACTATCCTCACCTACTGTAATTAATAATCCCACTTTTGATTGTTCTATATATTCTATTGATTCACTTAATATTTCACTCATTTTATAATCCTCCCTTGTCTTTTAATATCTATAATATATTCAATCAGAAAAATCTATCATTGGAAAGTCTTTCTATTTTTTTAGGAATTTTGATCATTTAATCATCTCCAAAACTTTCTATACATTTTCTAAACTTGCCCTTCCAAGCTCATCTACCTTTATAATAGCTTCCCTGATAGAGTCTTTATCAATTTTAAAATTAAGACCATCTATTTTTTCACTGTCAAATTTTACACCATTTACAATACTTGATATTTTGCTATCTACATTTTCTTTTATCCCAAGTTGTCCTAATGTAATAGGAAGGTTTAATAATTTCAAATAGTTTATAATTTTTTTTACTTCTTCTTTATTCCGTTTTTCTAAAATAAATTGAACCAGCAAACCAAAAATAACTTTTTCTCCGTGTAGTGTTTCTCTAGTATCTTTTATATGAGTCAAACTATTATGTATGGTATGACCTATTGCAACCCTAGATTTTTCACTACTTATGCTTCCAACTAAACCGGCCAGCATAAATATAGAATCAATAACATCTTTATACCTTAATTCTTTAATATCTGGTGTATTTAAATTTTCAATATAGTCTTCTAATATGTTAAGTGCCAACTTTGAAATCTGAAGTCCTATATTCAAAGTTATATCATTATAGTTTTTAGATAAATATGGAATATATTCATACCATTTTACAATTGTATCACCTATTCCTGCGTTCAAATATCTCTTAGGTGCTTCCAAAATTATTCTGGTATCTGCTAAAACAATAATTGGTGAATTCTTTAATATATAAAAATCTTTATGTTTTCCATCATCATCATATATTACAGATAAAGCCGACCATGATGCACAAGTTGCAGCAATGGTAGGGACAGTAATTACAGGTATATTAATTTTTTCACCAACAGCCTTTACTATATCCATTACTGTTCCTCCACCTACACCTATTATTCCATTTACCTTTAGTTGTTTTGCAATTTCAGCAAATTTATCAATATTTTCAAATGAGCAATATCCATGAAAATACTCAACATGATATTTTATTTTTTCAGACTTTAAACTTTCTAAGAGTGCACCTTTTGTAGCTGATAATGATGTTTTGCCTCCAACAATAAGGACATTATTAGCAAACTTTAAGATGTATTTTCCACTATCTTGTAAAATATCATATTCATTTATATAATATTTAGGAGTCTTTATTTTTATCAATTTTTTCACCTTCTTTAATCAGATAAAACATATCTTAAACTTTTTATTAATAATTTATTTTCTTCTTCTTTTCCAATCGTAATTCTAATCCATGTTGGCATATTAAATTCTGCACCAGATCTTACAGATATACCTTTTTTTAAAAGCTCATTGCTTATTTCATCACTATTTTTTCTTATATTAACCATAATAAAATTGGTTTCTGTAGGGATGTACTGAAGTTTTAATTCATTAAATATTTTATAAAAATACTTTTTACCTTTGATATTGTTTTCTACACATTTTTCTTTAAATTTCTGATCTTTAAAAGCTGCTGCAGCTGCAATTTGAGCTAACCCATTTACATTGATTGGTACTCTTATCTTATTTAGAGAATTAATTATATACTCATCTGCTATCCCATATCCAATTCTAAGCCCTGCCAATCCATAAGCTTTTGAAAATGTTCGTAATATAATAATGTTTTTATAATCATTTAATAAATTTATAGTTTCAGGATATTCAAGATCAGTAACAAATTCATAATACGCTTCATCAAATACTACAATAATATCTTTAGGTATTGATTCTAAAAAATTTATTACTTCTTTCTTTTTCACTATAGTTCCTGTAGGATTATTAGGATTACAAATCCAGATTATTTTTGTCTTATCAGTTATTTTATTTTTAATTTCCTGTAAATCTACCTTATGGTCTCTTAAAGGAATATTTATATCTATACCATCCATTTTTAAAGTTACAACTTTATACCATCCAAAAGATGGTTCAGAAATAATTGATTCATCTCCTGGATTAATAAATGCCTGTCCAATTAAATCAATAATTTCAAAAGATCCATTTCCAAAAACAAATTGTTCTAATTTTAATTTGTATTTATCAGCCAATAGTTCCCTAATTTTAGAACACCTAAAGTCAGGATATACATATACTTCATCAAGTGCTTTTATCAATTCATTTTTTACCAGGATTGAACATCCATTTGTATTTTCATTTGCTGATAATTTTAAAATTTTATCTATTCCAAACTCTCTTTTTATATTTTCTATTGGTTTAGCTGGTTTGAAAGATTCTATATTATCCACTGCTTTTCTTGGCTTTAACTCATTCATCGCAATATTCATTCCTTTCATAATTATAAACTTATTACTAATTATTTTATTGATTCTTTAAATGCCTGCTCTAAATCTGT
Organism: Clostridium algifaecis; assembly: GCF_017874415.1. Taxonomy (GTDB): domain Bacteria; phylum Bacillota; class Clostridia; order Clostridiales; family Clostridiaceae; genus Clostridium_B; species Clostridium_B algifaecis. Next base: position 83,555 of record NZ_JAGGLM010000008.1, on the reverse strand, counting down.
AATTAAATCATCTACATTTTCCAAACCAATAGATACTCTTAAAGCATTATCAAAAGCTCCAGCTTTAATTCTATCCTCCTCTCTTAAAGAAGAATGTGTTGTTTGAGAAGGTTGTGTAATAAGAGATTTAGAATCTCCTACATTTACAAGAAAACTAAATACCTTTAAGTTATTCAAAAATTTATTAATATGTTCTTGATCTCCCTTGTATCCAAAAGAAAATATAGACCCTGATCCCTTTGGAAAATATTTTTCTGCAAGTTGTCTATTATTATGATTTCTTTCATCTGGAACATCAGGATAACTAACCCAGCAAACCTGTGGATGTTTTAATAGATAATTTACAACAATCTTTGTATTTTCAACCTCTCTTTCAAGTCTAACAGATAAAGTTTCAAATCCTTCAAGTATTAAAAATGCATCAAAAGGACTCAGAACAGCTCCAAATTCAGATAAATAATGCAATCTTACCCTAGTTGTAAACGGAGTATCTGGAAATACCTCAAGTAAATTTTTATTTTCAACTTTATAATCAGGTTCTGTAAAATGTGAAAACTTGCCATTATCCCAATTAAATTTACCATTTTCAACAATTAATCCACCAAGTGTAGAGCCATGTCCACCTAATGCTTTAGTAGATGAATATACAACTACATCAGCACCAAAATCAAATGGTTTTAAAAGATATGAAGTTGCAAACGTATTATCCACAATAAGTGGAACATTATTTTCATGTGCTATTTTTGCTATAGTTTCTATATCCAATACATTAATTAATGGATTCCCTATTGTTTCTATAAATATACCCTTTGCGTTTTTTGTTATAGCTTTTCTAAATAACTCAGTATCATATGGATCGTCTATCCATTTTACCTTAATTCCAAATTTAGGCAGTGTATGTTCTAAAAGATTGTATGATCCTGCATAAATGGAATGTATTGCAATTATTTCACCTCCACCTTCAGCTACATTTAATAAAGAGTAAGCTACAGCTGCCATTCCTGATGCGACTGCTAAAGCACCGGTTCCGCCCTCAAGTGCTGTTATCCTTTTTTCAAGTATATCAAGTGTTGGGTTGCCACTTCTTGTATAAAAAAAACCATGTTCTTCTTTAGATTTCAATCTTTTTAATCTATCTGTATCTCCAATATTAAAAGATGCTGTCTGGTAAATTGGAACTGTAGATGCATAATTATGTTTTTTAGGATCATATCCAGCTCTAATTTGAAGTGTTTCAAATCCATAAGTTTGTTCTTCCGACAATCTTAATCATCCCTTTTATATTCATCTTTTTATTTACAATATTTATTAACTTTGTTTACTCTAAAATAATACTTAATCAATTTTTTTATAGCATCATCTACAGGTTCTTCTACATCAAATACTTGTATCCCATTTTTATTTAGAAATCTTTCAGCCCCTCTTCCTATTTGACTAACAAGAACAATTTTGCAGTCCGAAAGATATTTGATTATAGATGAAAATTTATCATAATCTTCTTTAAAATTTTCAGATGTATTTTCCAGCTTTCTAATTTCTATAAATTTATAGTCATTATCATTAACTTCATATATAAAAAAATGATTAGCTTGTCCAAAATGTTGATCTACAAATTTACCATTATTACTTGCAACAGCAATTCTATACATATCCCACTACCCCTTTCTAATTAAATCTTGTAAGTACTACAGAATATATATCCTCTAAAAGTTTAAGTCCTCCCTGGTATCCAACATATGAACTATTTATTATAAGTCTTTCAAAAACAGGCCATGATATGGAAATATAATGTGCCTTAGTTTCCTTTGCTATTTTCTTTTCCCAGGAACTACCTAAGATAAGTGGATATCCAAAAAAGTCAGTATTTTTAATTTCTTTATCTATTTTATATCCATCTGTACAAAATTCTACTTCAGCCTCTATACCATCATTTAATTCTCTAAAATAACCTTTTATATTATCCTGATATTTAACAGGTGTATTATCTGTTATATACTGTTTTGAAGGAAACAGTCCGAAATCATTTACTAAAAATTTAGTTAATGCAAGAGTATATTGTGCATCTGAAACTACTACAAAACGTTTTGACATAACACGTGTTTCGAGAAAGACGTCAGCAAACCTTTCTATGTAATAATAGTATTCTTCCTCATGACTCTTGATAATAGCTTCAACCTTTTCGCTATCTATTTTTGCAAATTCACCTACTGCTCGAAGAAATTTACTAGTTTCAAATGCTCCTATAGGCAATACTGGATAATGCAAATATGGTGTATTGAACTTATCTTTTAAAAGTTCCATATTTTCAATTCCTACCCATGGAGATACCAAAAGGTTAAATTCTGCTTCTGGTATTTTATCTATATTCTTAATTCCCCTTCCATATCCAAATATCGTATTTGGAATCAATCCAAGTTCTGAAACAAGTTTTTCAAGCTCTCTCAAATTTCCAAGCCAGAATGGATCATGCAGTGGAATTCCTGCCCATATATTTACAAGCCCCTTTGTTTTTTTATTTGAAGGTTTTAGATATTGTTCTATAATTGCCTTAATGACCCATTCATGTCCAAGATAATTATTACCTTTAAATCCTGGTGTAGATGCATATATAACAGGTTTTTTTGAATTTTTAAATGATCTTACTATCTCTTCCGAATCATCACCAACTATTTCAGAACTACAGCTAGTTAAAACTACATACATATCTGCATCAACAACCTTAAGAGCATTTTCTATGGTTTCTTTAAGTTTCTTTTCTCCTCCAAATATTATTTCCTTTTCACTTATATTCGTACATGGGAATATGTGAGATGAAAAATATCCAGAAGTTCCAAAATCTCTTTCCAACTTTTCAGCACATCCTGGACCTGAGTGTAAAATTGGAATTGCTCTGGTTATACCATGTACAGTTTGCATAGCTGCCATAGCACATTTATATCTAGGTTGATCAAGTATTTTTGCCATATTATTTCACCTTTCCTTTCAAAAATGCAGCACTATTTTGTTTGTACCACCAATCTGTATATGGAAGCTTTACTTTTGAAGCAAGATTCTTTTCAAAACTTCTATTTTTTATAGTATCAAGTACACTATAAGCAAAATTCAATGTTCCCCTATATCCAAAAATCATATATTCGTCATTTACACAAAGTGCAGGAACACCTTGCTTTATAGCCCACACAGTAGTTCCTGGATGTCTTGAGAAGTATATGTCCGGTTTATATTCATTCAATATATTAAGTATTTCATAATTCTGCTGTTCAGTTACACTAACCTTTATATTTTCAGGAGAATTCTCTAATAAATATTTTGCTGCAGGTGGATTATTATCACCATCATGTTTTCTATCATAATGCCATGCAGCTGCCCAAACTACTTCAATTCCAAGTTCCTGAAGCACTCTTGATACTTCAAAAGTATAGCCAGGTCCCATTCCAAGTACTGCACGCAGTCCCTTAAGCTGTTTTTTTACTTCTTCTATTTTAGGTATATATTTTTGTCTTTCCTGATCTATATATTTTTCCACTTCTTCTTCTTTTCCTATAGTTTTCCCTATTTGTCTGAGCCAGGTTTCAAATCCTGTGACACCTAATGGATTTATGGTTTTGATATATGGAACTCCATATTTTTGTTCAAGCCCATTACCCAAATACGTTCCAAGTGTTCCACATATACAAACTGTAGCAAGGGATTCTGATAAATGTTCCAATTCCTCTACTGTCGAATTTTGATAAAAAAATATAGGTTTTACCCCGAAATTTGAGAATATATCTGTTATTTCCTGTCTGGCACTTTCATAAAAATTTTTAAAATTAATTACATTATTTTTCTTGGCAGGTGGTTTTACAATACTTGTAAGTACTGCATGATCCGAAGCGTCAAATCCCGATGCCCATACTCTAGATCTAAATCCTTCACAATGAACGGCTGCTATAGGTACAGGTATTTCTTCTTTTAATTCTTCAACAACGCTGTCCACATCTTCTCCTATAATTCCTGTTGCACACGAAGTTCCTATAAAAATTGCTTTTGGTTTATACCTATCATAAATTTTTTTTGCTATTTCTTTTAAACTTACTGTAGCTCCAAATACTGTATCTTCTTCATTCATGTCAGTTCCAACAAATACAGTATTGTTAATAATTCCTCTTTTTTCTGCCATTTGACTATTATTAACACTTTTATTTGCTGCCATAGCTGTACAACCTGACGGTGCATGATTTATTATAGCTACATCCCTTATTCCTGCAAGTTGGTTTAATGCACACCCAGCATTGCATGAACTAGATTGACTAAATGCTCTTTCCTTATTGCTCAAATTTCTACAGCCTGATCCACAAAGTTCGTACAAATCTCCACTATAACCTGTAATAGCACCAAGGCGGCTTTCTCTTGTTGATGTAACTGCAGTATTTAAATTAATTGCCATTTCTACATCCCCTTTTATTTATAAAATTAAAAGAGGCATTAAGCAATATATATTGTCATATTGCTTAATGCCTCCAGTTTTCCAGTTAGCAAAAATTTTAAATTTTATATAATTTTACTACTTATAATATTTTTTGTCAATATGTCGTTAAATATATAATTGTGTAGATTTACTATACATTTAAATTATTTACATAAAAATAAGTCAATTAGTCAGTTTTACAGGGTTTAATTTCATTTTTTTAAGACTTAGTGAATTTAATAATACAGATATAGAGCTAAATGACATACATGCAGCTGCAACTACTGGATTTAGATAACCTGCAGCAGCTATTGGTATTGCAATTAAATTATATACAAATGCCCAAAATAAATTTTGCTTTATTTTTCTCATAGTCATTTTAGATAGCTTTATTGATTTTGGCAAGGCACTTAAATCATCTCTTAAAAGTACTATATCACCAGTTTCAATTGCTACATCAGTACCTGTACCTATAGCAAATCCTATATCTGCTGTAGCAATAGCAGGTGCATCATTTATTCCATCTCCTACCATAGCAACTACATTACCTTCATCTTTTAATTTAGTAATTTCATCGGCTTTATTTTCAGGTTGAACTTCTGAAATTACATTTTCTATACCAATTTTATTTGCTACAGAAATAGCAGTTGTTTTATTATCTCCCGTAAGCATATAAACTTTTATATTCATTTTTTCTAGATACTTAATAACTTCTTTTGAATTATCTCTTATTTTATCTGAAAGTGCAATAACTCCAGCTAACTGTCCATTGATAGCCACCAGTACAGCTGTTTTACCCTGCTTTTGAAATTTAGTTAAAGTATCATTTAAACCTATTAAGTCTATTGAATGTTCATCTAAGAATTTCTTAGTTCCTATAAGAATATAGTCATTTTCAATTGTCGCAGATATACCTTTTCCCGGAATAGCTTCGAATTTATCTGCTTCTTTTAATTCATTTTGAAATTTTTCTTTTGCATATTTATATATAGATTGTCCAAGAGGATGTTCAGAGTGTTTTTCAGCAGCAGCTGCTATAATTAATAAGTCTTTATCCTTATTGCTATTAAATGTGATAACATTTGTAACTTCCAGTTTTCCTGTAGTTAATGTACCAGTTTTATCAAACACTATTGTATTTATTTTACAAGCTTGTTCAAGTTTTGTTCCATTTTTAATTAATATTCCATTTTCTGCACCTCTTCCCATCCCTACCATTAGTGCTGCTGGGGTAGCTATCCCTAAAGCACATGGACATGATACTACTAATACTGAAACCGCATAGATCATAGGTAAATTTATTAAAAATATCTGATGATCAAATATAAAGAAAAACCATACTACAAAAGTTAACGTCGCTACAATTAGTACAGTCGGTATAAAAATTCCCGAAGCTTTATCTGCAATTTTTTGTATAGGGGCTTTGCTTTCCTGTGCATCTTCTACTAAACTTATAATATTTGAAAGGACAGTTTCATTTCCAACTTTAGTAGCTTTAAAATTGAAAGTTCCATTTTTATTAATTGATGCACCTGTTACAAAATCATCTTTCTTCTTTTCTACAGGTAGACTTTCACCTGTAAGCATAGATTCATCTACAGTAGAATTCCCGCTAATTATAACTCCATCTACAGGTATTTTTTCACCAGGTCGAACCACTATAATATCACCTACAGATACTTTTTCAATAGGTATATCTGATTCAATATTATTTCTAAGTACTCTAGCAGTTTTTGGTTTTAATTTAATTAAAGATTCTATAGCTTTTGAAGTTTTATTTTTAGCAATAGATTCTAAATATTTTCCAAGAAGCACAAGGGTTATTATAGTAACCGAAGACTCAAAATATAAATTTACCATTCCAAGCGTGTAAGTTAATGTTTTAAATAATGCTATATAAACGCTGTAAAAATATGCTGCAGATGTTCCTATTACCACTAATAAATCCATAGTAAATACTTTAGCTTTAAGTGCATAGAATGAACTTTTATAGAATCTAAAACCTATTATAAATTGTACTATAGTAGCTATCGTAAGTTGAAACTTCCAATTATGAAGATTCCATGCCTTCCATCTTAAAGTTTCAACAAAAGTTCCCCATTTACCAGCAGATGAAGGGTCATAATTGCTGTGACAAAATCCAACACCGCCTAATATCATAGCTAATATTAGTGGAAAACTCAATATAGTTGAAATTATAAGTAGATTTCTCAGTTTATTTCGTTCAATCTGTTCACGACTCAGGTTGTTATTCTTACTTATTTCTTCATTTAAATCTTCTGCTGAAAAGCCAAGTAATTTTATTTCTTCTTTTATATTATCTAAATTTACTTCCTTATCATCATATTGTAATTTAGCCTTTTCAGTAGAATAACTTACATTTATTTTTTTTATTCCTTGAATTTCACTAACGGCAGATTCTATTATAATTGAACACAAAGTACAGGTCATACCATATACTTTCAATGAAGTATTTTTAATCATTATTTAAAACCTCCCATATGATTTAGTTTGCATTTATAGATTCTACTGTTATTACAGGGAAGCTTTTTCCGTCAGTATCTGGTCCGGGATTAACCTCAGCATTCCCTTTTAAAACTCCTTTCACAGTAGCAGGCACAGGGCTTTTTCCTTTTCCAGCTTTAACTTGTGCTCCAACTATATTCCATGCATTTAACTGTGAACCTGTACCATCAAAAACCCATTTTCCATCTGAACCACTTGTATTTTTTGTAGCAATTGTACCATCAAAATAATAAAAAACCCACTTGCCATTCTGCTGAAATGTTATACCCAAACCAGCCTCTGCCATTAATTTCATGTATACCATATCTGCAGTATCCTCATGAAGTCCAGCTGCAAAATCATCCTCTGTAGTTATATACCCTGTAAAAGTCTGTGATTGAGAACTTGCAGCATTTGGTGAAGCTGTTTTAGATTGAGATTGAGCCTGAACTGCTGGTGCTGCTGAGGATTTTGATTTATTGTCAGATCCCATTTTACATTTATCCATAGATCCACCTTTAGGCTGATTGGATTTCTCACTATTTGATTTTTTTAATGTAGTATTATGTTTTGTTTTAGTACTTGAAACTTTATTATCTATATTAGAAGCCACTCCTGATGATTTATTTTTTATATTCCATGACACAATACCAATTATAGATATAAATATTACTATAATAACACCTATTATAATTAATCTTTTTTTCTTCATTAATGAACACCTTCGCTCTTAAAAATATTATTTTTAAACTAATTATTATTTTTACTCATACTTTTAGAATTCTTAATTTGATCTTCTTTTAACTGACTAAAATTATCAACTACTATTATTTTGCTTTTTATCATTCCCATCCAGCAAGTATACATGAACTCACCCGATTCATTAGGGGTAAACTGAATTATATTGTCTCCTACTTTAAAACTCTTTTTGACTTTATATTTTGGCAGTTGAATAGCTTTATTACACTCATTAAAATTCTTTTCATCCATATGAATATTCCAATTAACAGGTACTCCCTTTACAACCTCAATTGCTGGAAAACTATCAGATCCTGCTTCTATTTTTACATTTTGTACATTTCCTTGTAATGTTGAAAATCCTTCACCTGAGTTACTCACCATATTGTTCATGCCCATAGATACACCATACAAAGATAATCCTCTTCCAATCATAACTACTCCAAGTGTAAGCACTAATACAGCACTAACTTTTAATATCACTGTTGAAAATTTTCTATTGATAATTGTATTTATAGCACCAAACACAAAAACTATAGGAACTGTGCCAATAGAAAAAAAGAACATAGATGCCGCACCTATTAATACACTTTTTGTTCCCAGTGCATAAAGCTGAACTATTTGAAGTGGTCCACATGGCATCAATCCATTTAGAAGGCCTACGATAACGGGTCCATAATTATTTTTCTTATAAATTTTTTTAGCAATGAAACTAGGTACTGTTATATTTAATTTTCTAAATATGCGAAAAATTCCAAGCAAATTTATTGCCATAATAACCATAAATATGCCGCCAATAATAGGTACAATTCCTCTAAGTGCACTTGAAAAACTAATTATGCGTCCTAGTCCACCCACAATGCCGCCAACAATGGTATATGATATAACTCTCCCTGTATTGTAAAGTAATGAAGGTATAAATGCTATATAAGGTTTTCCGTTTTTTAACTTCATTTCATTTTTTTTAATAGACTGAGATATTGCTATACCACCGCACATTCCTATACAATGAAAAGAAGTTAATACACCAAATGCAAATAGCAGCACATAGCTGGAATTATTTCCAAGCTTAGGTAGATATTTAAGCAAAAACAAATTTTTAAAGAACTCTAAAATATTAACACCTCCTGTTATATTTTAAAATTGCATTATTTTTCATAAAAGTCTCAGTGAAAATTCTATTTCACTGAAACTTTTATGCCATTTTTTATTTATTTACTGTTATCGAGTTTACTGTTATTACTGGATAATCTATATCATCAGCATCTGGCCCTGGATTAGTCTGTGTATTTCCTTTTAATGTTCCTGTTACAGTAACTGGAACAGGACTTTGAGGATTCCCAGCTTCAACTTGTGCCTTAACTAAATTCCATGCATTTAACTGAGATCCTGTACCATCAAAAGTCCATTTTCCATCTGCTCCACTTTTATTATTTGTAGCAATATTTCCATCAAAATAGTAGAAAACCCACTTTCCATCCTTCTGAAATGTTATTCCCAAACCAGATTGTGCCATAAGTTTCATATATATCATATATGCGGTATCTTCACCAAGGTCAGCTGCAACATCGTCTTCAGTTGTAATATATCCCGTAAAAGTCTGTTCTTGCGGTTCAGCTGCTTTTATTGTAATCGGATATGTAACTGTTTTTCCTCCAACTGTAACTGTTAATATTTGTCCATCTACTGCCTTTGAACTGTCAAATCCTGTTACATTTGCTGATGTGATTGCCTCATCTTTTGTTGTACCATCACTATAAGTTCCTGTTACCTTTAAACCTGTTATATCAAGTTTATCTCCTACCGTATAGTTTAGCTTAGTTGCTGGTGAACTTATTGCTATACTGCTTAGCTGAACTTCAAATTTTGGGTCTTGTATATTTATTTTATAAGTTGTTGTTGTTCCTCCAGCTGTTATTGTTAACACCTCTCCAGTTGCTGGTGTCCAACGAGTAAATCCAGTTACATTTGCTGTTGTAATTGGTAACACAGCTGTACTGCCATCAATATATGTTGCTGTAACTTGTAAACCAGTAAGATCTAATTTATCCCCTACTGTGTAAGTTAATTTAGTTGCTGGTGATGTTATTGCTATACTGCTAGGTGCTGGCTTTACATCTATTGTATAGGTTGTAGTTTTTCCTCCTGCTGTTATTGTTAGCACTTGTCCAGTTGCTGGTTTTGAACTATCAAAACCAGTTACATTTGCTGCTGTAATATTTTGCAATACTGTACTGCCATCCGCATAATTTCCTGTTACTTGTAAACCTGTAAAGTCTAATGCATCTCCTACCGAATAAGTAAGTTTAGTTGCAGGCTTTGTTATTGCTATGCTATTTAATGCTGTAGTATTTTCTGATAAAGAGGCTACTTTTATTACTGGATAAACTTTACCATCAGCATCTGGACCAGGATTAGTTTCTGTAGTTCCATCCAATATTCCTGTTACAGTAATAGCAATATGATTATACTTAGTAGTATTTTGAACCAGATTCCATGCATTAAGTTGTGAACCAGTTCCATCAAATTTCCATTTACCATTTGAATCAGTACTATTACCTGTAGAAATACCACCATCAAAATAACAGAATTTCCAAGTTCCATCACTTTGTTTTACTGTTATACCTAGTCCTGCCTCTGCCATAACTTTCATAAGTATCATAGGTTTTGTATCTGTACTAGGATCTATTCCTCCTATACTTGGGTTTACAAAATCATCTTCAGTTGTAATATATCCAGTAAATGTTTGTACAGTAGGTAACGATGAAATTACTATAGAATTGCTATCATCTGCCGTCTTTCCTCCTACTGTAGCTGTGACTCCTTTTAATACAGATACATTTTTTGGAGTTGAATCTATAGTACTGCCACTGACTCCTAAATTCGCATTTTCGATTATACCATTTCCTGTTATATTTACAGGTGCATTAATATTTAAATAAGTTATTGATGTATTATCTGATGTAGCTATCTTTGCATCTTTTGCCAACTTATCAATTACTAAAGTTGCTGTTTTAGCTGATTGTAAATCCACACTTATTCCTGGATTTGAGACTGTCAAGTTAGTAAAAGTTCCTGTAAGAACAGCATTTGAGCTGGTAACAGTATTGTTTATACTTGCATTTCCTTCTACAACTATATGAGGTACATTATTAGTATCATTTATTGTAAGAGAATCTATAGATGTCGTCCCTGAAGCATCGAATGAATTTGATCCAACATTTGTAATATTTACACCATTTACTTTTACATTATTTAATGTCACAGTGCCCACTCCAAAATCAACTGAAAGTGTTCCATTAATATTTAAATTCTGCAATGTTATAGAGTCAGTTGCTTTAGCATTATAGTTTATACTTATATTTCCATTTATTGCTGTAGGTTTATTTTGATCGGCTGAACCAAATGTAGTTGTACCTAAATTAGAAATTATATAATTTCCAGTATGTGTATTACCATCATTTAAATCTGCATTACTTGAACTTTGTGAATTTCCTGAGCTTCCACCTGAACTGCTTGAACCTCCTGAACTACCAGTTGAAGTATTACTAGACTGAATAGAGCTATTTATTTTGCTAATAATACTTTCCGGAACTACACCTGAGCCGCCTAAAACTTCAATATCCGATGAAGTTGTTAAATTGGATTTTAAATAATTAATAGCATTTACTGTAGCATCAGAATTTTCGCTGTCCACCAATACTAATGGTGAATTATTCTTCCCTGCCAAAGCAGACGCAACTAGTGCATCTGCATAGTCATTTCCACTAGCATTTGCTACATAAACTTTATTTCCTTTTATATCACTTTTAAATGATTCCAGTACTTTAAGATTTGTGTCAAATCTGTCTTTACCTCCAGCTACTCTATTAGCTCCATTAACAGCCTTATAAGTATTATCATTAATTACTAAATCCGTACCTATTACTGTAACCTTTGATTTATGACTATTCACAAAATTCTCAATTGACTTTATACTACTTAAATCATTACTTCCAAGTAATAGTATTTCTCCCTTTGATGAGGCGATGGATGCTGCAGTTAATGCGTCTGAAAATCCCTGTCCTCCAACTAATATTGCATTAGTTGCGTCTACTCCAAGGTCTACAAGTTTACCTGCCACAGCTGCATTTGTTTCATACCTGTTTGCACCTCCAAGTTCAGTAATTGAATATGAACTTTTAAGAGAATCTCTAACATCTTTTGAAATAGAAGCTTCACCTCCTATGACATATATATTCTTAGCTTTTAGTGTTGAAAGTGCAGATTTTGCATAAGGATCTAATGTTTTTGAATTAGTTAGAAGTATTGGTGCATCTAGTTTTTTAGCCAATACTGAAGCACTTATGGCATCTGCATAACCCTCACCGGATACTAGTACTACATTATCTGAAGTACTCCAGTTAGATGTAGCTACTTTAGCTGCTGTTTCATATCTGTCCTGTCCACTTATTCTGGTTGCCTGTTTTTCACTTGTTGTCTGAGCAGTTGCAGCTCTAACAACAGGTAATCCTATAGTTGATGCAATACCAGAAGTTGTCAAAGTTACTGTTAAAATTAGAGTTAATAACTTATTTCTCTTCATAGTCTTTCCTCCTATACTTTACATTTGTATATTAATTATCAGATATATTTTAATTTGCTGTTATGGATTTTACGGCTATTACTTGATACTTTTGACCATCAGCATCAGGTCCAGGATTAGTTTGTATATTTTCAGTTAAAGTTCCTGTTACAGTCACTGGAACCGGACCTTGAGGATTTCCATTTTCAACTTGTGCCTTAACTAAATTCCATGCATTTAACTGAGATCCTGTACCATCAAAAGTCCATTTTCCATCTGCTCCACTTTTATTATTTGTAGCGATATTCCCATCAAAATAATAGAAAACCCATTTTCCATCCTTTTGAAATGTTATCCCCAAACCAGATTGTGCCATAAGTTTCATATATATCATATATGCAGTATCTTCACCAAGTGAAGCTGCAACATCATCTTCAGTTGTAATATATCCTGTAAAAGTCTGTTCCGTTTGTACTGGCTGTGGTTGTTGGCTTGCTGAATCTTTCACAGTTATTGTATATGTTGTCGTTTTGCCATCTACAGTAATTGTAAGTGCTTGTTCATCTACTGCTTTTGAGCTATCAAAACCTGATATATTTGCTTCTGTAATTAATTCATACTTTGTAGTATTATCACTATAAGTTCCTGTCACTTTTAAGCCTGTTATATCAAGCTTATCTCCTACCGTATAATCGAGCTTAGTTGCTGGTGATGTTATTTTTATACTATTCAGTTGTGCTTGAGGCTCTGGATTATTATTAGATGGAATAGAATTATTTATCTTTGTAATAATAACCTCTGGAACAACTCCCGTTCCTCCTAAAACTTCAATATCCGATGAAGATGTTAAACTGGATTTTAAATAATTAATAGCATTTGTTGTGGCATCGGAACCTTCTCTGTCCACTAATATTAATGGTGAATTATTTTTTCCTGCCAAAGCAGACGCAACTAGTGCATCTGCATAGTCATTTCCACTAGCATTTGCTACATAAACTTTATTTCCTTTTATATCACTTTTAAATGATTCCAGTACTTTAAGATTTGTGTCAAATCTGTCTTTACCTCCAGCTACTCTATTAGCTCCATTAACAGCCTTATAAGTATTATCATTAATTACTAAATCCGTACCTATTACTGTAACCTTTGATTTATGACTATTCACAAAATTCTCAATTGACTTTATACTACTTAAATCATTACTTCCAAGTAATAGTATTTCTCCCTTTGATGAGGCGATGGATGCTGCAGTTAATGCGTCTGAAAATCCCTGTCCTCCAACTAATATTGCATTAGTTGCGTCTACTCCAAGGTCTACAAGTTTACCTGCCACAGCTGCATTTGTTTCATACCTGTTTGCACCTCCAAGTTCAGTAATTGAATATGTACTTTTAAGAGCATCTCTGACATCTTTTGAAATAGAAGCTTCACCTCCTATAACATATACATTCTTGGCTTTTAATGTCGAAAGTGCAGCTTTTGCATAAGAATTTAATGTCTTTGAATTAGTTAAAAGTACAGGTGCATCTAGCTTTTTAGCAAGTACTGAAGCACTTATGGCATCTGCATAACCCTCGCCGGATACTAATACTACATTATCTGAAGTACTCCAGTTAGATGCAGCTACTTTAGCTGCTGTTTCATACCTGTCCTGTCCGCTTATTCTTATTGCTTGTTTTGCAGATGTCACCTGAGTTGACGCAGCTCTTACGACAGATACTTCAGAAGTTGACGCAATACCTGAGGTTGCTAAAGTTGCTGTTAAAATTAAAGTTAATAACTTATTTTTATTCATTATTTTTCCCCCTATTATTTTTATTAAAAAGGGCCAAGATCTTCTTGAAAAAGAAAATCTCAGCCTCTAGTTTTCTAGTTAGCTATAAAATCATTTTTTCTATTTTTTGAGAAACAACTTATACATAATTAAAAGAGCTATTATCCATACAGGTACAACATATAAGGATATTCTTGTACTAGGCAAAAATGACAATGAAATAACAATCAACAGTAAATATATAATAGCAATATATGAAAAAAACGGATAAAATGGCATCTTAAAATCGACTTTTTCGCCTAGAGAATTTTTATATTTTCTAAACTTCAATTGCACTAAAAGTATAGTTATCCATGCAGTTATAATGGCTATAACTGTTACTGATGACACATAGTCAAAAACTTTAGCTGGGAGAAAATAGTTTAAAATTACTGCAATCATTGCTATAAATGTACTAAACAGAATTCCTACATATGGTATTCCAGATTTGCTGACTTTGCTGAACATTTTTGGAGCATTATTATTTAAAGCCAGACTATAAAGCATTCTTCCATCCACATACAGTGCACTGTTCATACCTGACAAAGCAGCCGTTAAAACTACAAAATTAATAATGGATGCCGCTGCGGGAATTCCAACTTTATCAAAAACTAGCACAAAAGGACTCCCTTTAAGTCCAATTTTATTCCACGAATAAAGGCTAAGCATGACACCTATAGAACCGACATAAAAAATAAGTATACGCCAAAATACATTATTTATTGCCTTAGGTATGGATTTTTTAGGTTCTTCTGCCTCACCAGCAGTTATACCAATAAGTTCTACTCCGCCAAATGCAAAAGTAACAAAAATAAATGATAATAAAAATCCTCTAATTCCATTGGCAAAAAATCCTCCATTTTTCCACAAATTTGAGAAACCAATAGCATGTCCTCCATTGCCAAAACCAAATATTATAATTAAAAGTCCAAAAATAATCATACATATAATAGCCGCAACTTTGATAAATGCAAACCAGAATTCAAATTCACCATAGGCTCCAACTCCAATTAAGTTAATCACAATTAATGCTGATAAAAATATTAGAGCAGAAATCCACTTTGGAAAACCTGGCATCCAGAATTGAACATATACGCCAACTGCCGTAAGCTCTGCCATTACAGTTGTAGTACACTGAAACCAATAAGTCCATCCTGAAAAAAATCCAGCAAAATTTCCTAAATATTTAGTTGCATACGCACTGAATGAACCTGAATTTGGATCATCTACAGCCAGTTCACCTAAAGCTCTCATAATCATGAAAACAAATAATCCTCCAATCAAATATGCCAAAATAATAGATGGTCCGCCTATACTGATAGCATTTGCTGAACCATAAAATAGTCCTACTCCTATAGCTCCTCCAATAGCAATCATTTGAATATGACGATTTTTTAAGTTTCTTTTTAATTCGTATTCCTCCAGATTTTTTTTCATGTTAACATCCCAATCTATAATTATTAAAAATTCATATACTTCAAAATATTATGTGGCATATTGAAAATACATGTTTTCCATGTTTATATCAATATGCCTTATTTAATTTAAAGGAGAACTAATTTAATTAGATTGTTAAAAAAATGAAAGATCAAATTTGCATAACTACAGAATTTCACTGCATCAAGCAAAATTGATCTCTAGTTTTTCTAGTCAACCAATAAAAAAACTTCCTACAGAGAAACTGCAAGAAGTTATATTCTTAAGGTTTCTCATCTTTCAGGTTTTTTACCTGCTGGAATTAGCACCGTTGAATATACAATATATTCAGGTTGCCGGGCATCATAGGGCCAGTCCCTCTGCCTCTCTTGATAAGAAGTTTTTTATTAAATTATATATGATTATATAATACTATTAACCATTTGTCAACATTATTAAACTTTTTTATTTTCAAAATTTTTATGCACTTGCACTAACTATAGTAGTATATACCTTTTCAAGTAAAGTTAGCGCTCCCCTATATCCAACATAAGATTTTGATATAACCACCTCATAAGATGCAGGGAAACCTATTTCAACTATAGCTCCCTTAAGCTCTTTAGCCAAATCTCTTTCCCATGTAGTACCAAATATAATAGGCGGTTTATGCCCAAAATCAGTTTTTCTTATTTTCTCATGAATAATGTAGCTGTCTTCTTCAAATTCTACATCTAAAGAAACATCCTCTGCTATATGCTTATATTCTTTGCGAATACTATCTCTATATTTTTCTGGCGGATTTTCTGTAACAATAGCTTTAGCTGGTATAAGTCCAAGTTGATTTACTAAAAATTTTGTTAGCGCTAAATTATAGGCACTATCACCTATAATAGCAAATTTGGCTGGAAGCCCCCACCAATATTCAGCATAAAAATCGGAAAAATCCTCCAAGTACTCATAATACTTTTTTTCTTCATGCTTGATAAATTCTTCTGACTTATTTTTATCTATACCTGCAAAATCCACTACTTTTCTCAAAAATTTGCTGGTTTCTTTTGCCCCTATTGGAATTGTAGGAATATGTAAATATGGTTGTCCATATTTATTCTTTAAATGTTCTGCAGTTTTAAGTCCAAGCCATGGAGATAGTACCAAATTAAACTGTGCCTTTTTAATATTTTTCCATTCCGAAACTCCAGCACTTTCATGTCCAAATAATATGTTAACCTTAAGCCCTATCCCCTCTAAAATTCTTTTGATTTCCGTAAGATCTCCTCTCCAGAAAGTATTATGATATGGAAGAAGTGACCATACATTTACAAGTCCCTTTTCTTTAGATCCATCATAATCACCTACATACTGGTCTATAATTGCCTCCGTTACAAGCTCATGTCCTATAAAATTATTTCCTTTAAATCCTCCTGTTTCTGCATATACAATAGGACGTCCCTCATCTTGAAATTCACTTACTACAGCTCCAACATCATCTCCTACTGTATCTGGAATACATCCTGTCATAACAACAAATAAATCTGCATCCAGAACTTTAAAAGAAGACTCAATTAACTCTCTTAATCTACTCTCACCGCCAAATACTACTTCCTTTTCATGTATATTGGTACTAGGCACAACAGAAGCTCCTCCATAACCACCACCTTGAAATCCATTATAAAAATCTATATTTGAAGTTTGTTTATCAGCACAACCAGGACCACAGTGAGTAATCGGAATTACCCTTGGAATTGCAAAAGCACTATGCATTGCTCCAATAGCGCAACCATATCTTACCTGTTCAATTGAATTTGATTTTTTCGTATTTGTTTTTATGTTAGGCATTATACTCGCTCCTGTTCTATATATTTTTGTTTTTCAAGTATATATGGATCTTTCTGATCAAGCCACCATTTTGTATAAGGCAATTTAACATGTTCAGACAAATCCTTATGAAATTTTTTATGGGCAAGTATTTCAAGTATAGTCTCTCCTAAATTCAATATTCCCTGATACCCTACAGCATGATGTTCATCACCAAGTGGCGCTGCTGGAATTCCCATTCGTGAAGCAAGTGGTGCAAGTCCATTATGTCTAATAAGTATAAAATCTGGCTTTACATTTTTGAGCAGTCCATAAAATTGATACTGCTGTTTATTACTTACACTAAAATTAGGAACATCATCATAATTATCAACTAAAAACTTTAAAGAATCCTTACTGGGATCATTATTATCGTATACAGGATCATGATGAAATACTAATGAGCCATCGACCTGAACTCCAAGTTCTTTAAGAACTGCAATAAGACCATGAGAATATGCTGAACCTGTAGCTGCATATCCTTTTTTACCCTTTAAAAGTTTTCTAAGTTCTTCTAATCTTGGAGCTATCCTCTTATGCTCTCTTTCTATATAAGCTTCTGCTTTTTCTTCTCTATGAGTTATTCTTGCAAGCTCTCTTATCCATGCATCTGTTCCAGCAATCCCATAAGGTTGTGGAGATTTAACCTCCGGAACACCAAATTCTTCTTCTAAAACTGCAGCCATATAAGATGACAGTGTATGACAAAATGTAACAGTAGCAGCTGCCTCTGATAGCTTCTCTAAATCCTCTACTTTTGCCAGATCAATAACATAATTTACCCTAAGCCCAAGCTCAGCAAGTATTGGTGTAAAAACATCACTGCCCCAGAGATTAATTACATTAATTAAATCTTCCTGCTTTTTAGGATTTTTCTTAACTATTTGTCTTAGAATTCCATGTTGTGTAGCGTCAAAGCCTGTACTCCAGTGTTTTGACATAAATCCTTCACATGGCATTGGAATAACTGGTATCTTTAACTCATCCTGCATCTTGATTGCTACGCTATCTATATCTTCTCCAATAATTCCAGTAGCACATGAAGTTCCAATAAAAATTGCTTTAGGATGATGTCTATTCCAAGCATCCCTTACAGATTGTTCTAATTTATCAAGTGCACCAAATACCATATCAGTTTCTTTTATATTAGTATTAATTATCTTTATATTCTCTACAGGCAAATTTCTCATAGCAAGTCCATTACGATATATAGAATTATATGCAACCTGTCCAGCAGCACATCCTATTGGTGCATGCTGTATTAAAACTGCATCTCTTACATTACCAGCTTGACACTCTACCATCTGCTCACTACAAGTAGAGCCTTGTGTAAATGGTCCTGTAGCTTCACAAAGTCTTTTTCCACCATTACCCTTACATCCTGCACAAGTAAATGCAGAGTCTCTTGAAAGTTCTGAAGCTTTTCCTGTTTTCCATCCAATTATAGTTCCAAGACGCTGTTCACGAGTTTTTACTACAGAAGTATTTAAATTAAATTTCATAAACTATAAAACCTCCTCTAAGATTAAAAAATAATAAAAAGAGACCAATTCTATATAAAGCCACATATTTGTGACATATAAAATTGATCTCTAGTTTTTCCAGTCAACCAATAAAAAACTTCCTACAGAGAAACTGCAAGAAGTTATATTCTCAAGGTTTCTCATCTTTCAGATTTTACCTGCTGGAATTAGCACCGTTGAATATAGAAATATATTCAGGTTGCCGGGCATCATAGGGCCAGTCTCCCTCTGCCTCTCTTGATAAGAAGTTTCGTATTTAATTTTTTAACAATACAGATAAAACTGCATATATATAACATAAATTGTATTTATATTATAACCTTTTGAGTCACTTGTCAATATAAATTCTAAACTTGACTTATATATAAATTTAATCATTCAACAATTTATGTATACATGTATATTATAAATTAAGCTATAATATCTTATTAAAAAATAAAGATTTTTTATTTACACTTGATTAAATTTTATTTATGTAGTATTATAAATTAAAATTTAAATTATATTAATAGCTATAAATTGCAATGATAAGAAGAGTAAATTGTATGTTGTCTATAAGAGAGAATATCCCTTGGATGAAAGGATATTTTAGTCAAAAACAATTGAAGTGCATCTTTGAGCTCTGAATTGAAGTTTAGTAGACTTCAGCGGGTATGCCCGTTAAAGCATTGAGGTATGATTGTACCAAAAAAGAGTTGTTCTGTATTTATATTATTATTTTTAATACAGAATAAACAGAGTGGAACCGCGGAATTAACCTTCTGCCTCTGAATTGAGGCAGAAGGTATTTTTATTTTTGAGCATCCGGAACTCAAAAGTATAAATTTATTTAATTTAATAGGAGGAAAAAGTTATGAATTCTACGAGTTATTTTGATTCTATTGCAGACAAATGGAATGTTATAAGAGAAGAATATTTCGAGGATAAATTAAAATATATAGCACTTTCACAATTTGATACAAAAGATAAAATTTGTGCAGACCTTGGCTGTGGTACAGGTTTTATCTCACTAGCACTATCATTGGAAGCAAAACTCGTATTTTCTATTGATAACTCAAAAAACATGCTCAGACAACTTCACAATGAGGCATCAAATAGAAATATTAAAAATATATATCCAATAAAAGGCTCTATATCAGATCTTCCACTTTTTGATGAATCCATAGATGCTGTTTTTATAAATATGGCACTTCATCATGTAGAGGACGCCAAAGGTGCTTTTAAAGAAATTTATAGAATTCTTAAAAATAATGGAACTTTTGTTATATGTGATGTAGAAAAGCATAATGGAGAATGGGCAAAAGTTGAAATGCACGATAAATGGCTTGGATTTTCTCATGAGCAAATAAATGAATGGGCGAAAGAAGCTGGATTTACAGATGTTAAAGTTGAAAGTACTGAATTAAAATGCAAAGGATATTCAAGTAAAGGAGAATATACAGAAACAGGAATATTTATGGCGAGAGGCATACGAAAGGAGAAATAAACATGAACATTGAATCATTATTAATACACGGAGGAATAGATGGAGACAAACAAACTGGAGCAGTTAGCGTACCTATATACCAAACTTCCACCTATAGACAAAATGGACTAGGAGAAAACAACGGTTATGAGTATTCAAGAACCGGTAATCCAACCAGGGAAGCACTTGAAAAACTAATATCAGATCTTGAACATGGTTACAGTGGACTTGCTTTTGCATCAGGTATGGCTGCTATAACAGCAGTTCTTACTTTATTTAAAACCGGAGATAAGATAATTCTATCTGACAATGTCTATGGAGGAACGTATAGAGTACTCGCTAAAGTATTTCAAAATTTTGATTTAAACTTTGAACTAGTGGATACAAGCAATATAGAAAGTTTAAAAAATAGTATTACAGATGATGTAAAAGCCATATATATAGAAACGCCAACTAATCCGCTTATGACTATAACCGACATTAAAAAAATATCAGAACTGGCTAAGTCCAAAAAACTTTTAACAATTGTTGATAATACTTTTATGACTCCTTATCTTCAAAGGCCACTTGAACTTGGAGCAGATATAGTACTTCATAGTGCCACTAAATATTTAGGCGGTCACAGTGATTTAGTTGCAGGTCTTGTAGTTGTAAATAACAAGGATCTATCTGATAGGCTTCACTTTATTCAAAATTCTACAGGCGGAATATTAAATCCTTTTGATAGTTGGCTTTTAATAAGAGGAATAAAAACTTTATCTGTAAGAATGGATAGACATCAGGAGAATGCTAAATATATATCAGAATTTTTAGATAAAAGTCCTTTGGTAGAAAAAGTTTATTATCCTGGACTTAAAAATCATGTCGGACATGAAATTCAGGAAAAACAAGCTACAGGATATGGTGCTGTAATTTCCTTTGTATTAAAAGATACTATAGATATAAATAAATTTTTCAAGAACTTAAAGCTTATAACTTTTGGAGAAAGCCTTGGAGGGGTAGAATCACTAATGTGCCATCCAGCCACCATGACTCATGCAGCTATACCATACGAAATAAGACAAAAAGTTGGAATAGTAGACAATTTGGCCAGACTTTCTGTTGGAATTGAAAATAAAGAAGATTTAATAAAGGATTTAAAATCAGCTGCCGAACTAGCAAAATAAATTCAACAATATTTAATGGAGGGTTCTAATATGAAAGTTTTTAATGATATAAAAGAAATGATAGGAAATACACCTATATTAAAAATAAACAGATTTAAACTAAAAAATGGGGTTAATATATTTGCAAAACTTGAAAACTTTAATCCAGGTGGAAGTGTGAAAGATAGAATTGGAGCTTATATGATAAATCAAGCTGAAAAAGCAGGTAAATTAAAAAGTGGGTATACTATAGTTGAAGCTACTGCAGGTAATACTGGACTTGGGATTGCTCTAGGTGCATTAAATAAAGGATATAAAGTAATATTTGCAGTTCCTGAAAAATTTTCTATAGAAAAGCAGGTTCTTATGAAAGCTTTAGGTGCAGAAATTATTCATACTCCAGAGGAAAAAGGTATGCGTGGTGCTATAGAAAAGTCTCAAGAATTGCTAAAGAAAATACCTAATTCCATATCACTAGGACAATTTCAAAATAAAGACAATCCAGAGGCTCATTATCTTACTACTGCACCTGAGATATACAATCAATTAAATGGTAAAATAGATTATTTTGTAGCTGGAGCCGGGAGTGGTGGTACATTTACAGGTATAGCCAGATATTTCAAAGAGCAGAATAAAAATATAAAAGCAATACTTGCAGATCCACAAGGTTCTACTTTAGGCGGTGGCACTGAAAAAGCATATGCTATTGAAGGTATAGGTAATGATTTTGTACCTGATACCATGGATATGAATTTAGTAGATAAAGTTATAAAAGTAAATGATGATGAAGCTTTTGTAATGGTAAAGGAATTAGCTAAAAGAGAAGGTTTGATAGTTGGTTCTTCTTCTGGTGCAGCTTTGGCAGCAGCACTTAAATTCGCAGATACTATAGATGAAGGTAATATAGTAACTGTATTTCCTGATAGAGGTGATAGGTACTTTAGTAAAAATCTATATTCCTAAAATCCTAAAGGAATAACAATTACTATAAAATAATATGCCAATTTTTTTAAGAATTGGCATATTATTTTATTTATACTGTTTATTCTATAAGTCCATGTTGCAAAAATATTTCTTCAAGTCTTTCTTGCGACATAGGTTTTGGAATTACAAAATTGTCATTTTCCTCTATTGCCTTTGCAAGTGATCTATATTCGTTTGCCTGGTTTGCATCAGGATCAAATTGTATTACTGTCTGCTTGTTGATTTCTGCTTTTTGAACTTCATTATCTCTTGGTACAAAGTATATAAGCTGCGTACCCAATTCTTTTGCAAATGCTTCTAATAAATCTTTTTCATTATCGACTTTTCTGCTGTTGCAGATTATTCCTCCTAGCCTTACCCCTCCTTTATTTGCATATTTTTTTATTCCCTTTGATATATTGTTTGCTGCATAAAGTGCCATCATTTCTCCACTAGCTACTATATATATTTCCTTTGCCTTTCCTTCACGTATTGGCATAGCAAATCCTCCACACACAACATCGCCAAGTACATCATAGAAAACATAATCCAGATCATCTGTATATGCTCCAAGTCTCTCAAGCATATTTATGGAAGTTATTATTCCCCTTCCGGCACAACCTACTCCAGGTTCAGGTCCTCCTGACTCAACACATTTTATTCCTTTAAATCCTTCCTTCATTATATAATTTAAATCTACATCCTCACCTTCTTCTCTCAGTGTATCCAAAACTGTCCTCTGTGCAAGACCTCCTAAAAGTAACCTTGTTGAATCAGCTTTAGGGTCGCAGCCAACTACCATGACTTTTTTCCCAAGTTCAGCCAATCCAGCTGTTAAATTTTGTGTAGTTGTAGATTTTCCTATTCCGCCTTTACCATAAATTGCTATTTGTCTCATTTCTTTTCCTCCCAATTCAAAATATAATCTATCATTATTTTTTAATTATTAAACAACTTCTCAATTTTTCTCCAATAATTCTATTGCCCTTTCTATACCTTTATCTATTTTGTTGTACATCTGAAATAGTTTTATCCCTTTTTCATTCAGTATGCTTATAGGTTCAAGGCCCGCCCTTAGTGCCAGCACTGCATTACAATCACTTACCGCACTTATAATTTTTGATATCCTGTCATCATGACCACTGCATTCATTTATTCCAATACAGTATTTATCCACACTCCTCTTTTCCAAAAACTTAGGCTCACCATTTATTACATCATATATATATAATTGAGTTGCATGTCCAAAATGTTCATCTATATTTAATCCTGATTTGGTAGCAACTGCAAATCTATAATTTATTTTTTTGCTTCCTATTTTATTTTCATCTATTTCTTTCAAATCAAATTTTCTAAATTTACCTGAAATATCATTCTCTAAAGTTCCTATTGCATCTGCCCTGCACTGCTTGCAATGATACATTTGCTTTAAATCAAGGCCACATTTTTTCCTCATATTATTTAATTCTAAATCATCAACAGTAGGTCTATTTTCAAACACACTGCCAGCAACAGGTATAAGAGGCATGATATTAGTCATATATGCTCCACATTCTTTTACTTTTTTAACTATGTCAGGTATGTGATTATCATTAAGACCTTTTATCATGACAATATTTATCTTTGATATTATTCCTTTTTTAGTAATATATTTTAGACCAGAAATTTGATTATGAAGTAATACTTTACCTGCTTCTTCTCCCTCAAGCTTCTCTCCTAAATAATCTACAAATTTATAAATCTGTCCACTTATTTTTGGATCTACTGAATTTATAGTTATAGTTATATGACTAACTCCAAGTTTTATTAATTCATCTGCATAAAAAGGCAACATTAATCCATTAGTCGAAAGACAAAATGTAATATCTGGTGCTTCCTTTTTTATTAATTCTATTGATTTCTTAGTTTCTTCAAAATTTGCCAGTGGATCTCCAGGTCCTGCAATACCAACTACAGTCAAATTTTTCACTTTATCCTTTACTAATTTAAACTTGTCCCTTGCAAGTTCGGGAGTTAAAACTTCGCTTGTTACTCCAGGTCTTGTCTCATTTACACAATCATATTTTCTGTTGCAAAAATTACAACTAACATTACATTTTGGAGCCACCGGTATATGCATTCTTGCATATTTATGTGCAATACAGTTATAGCAAGGGTGTTTAAGTGTTTTTTCATCAAGAGTTTCTACTGCTTCTGTACTCATACTCTACTATCTCCTTTTTAAATAACTAAAAAAGGCTAAAGTAACTTATTAAGTTACTTTAGCCTTCAGTTTTCTGATCAACTAAATATTTTTATTAAGAGCAAATGACAATACTGCTTAGTTCATTTTTAATTTCATCTACCCTATTAAGTTTTTCCCATGGAAGATCTATATCTGTTCTTCCAAAATGCCCATAAGCAGCTGTTTTCTCATATATTGGTTTCTTTAAATCGAGTTCCTTTATAATTGCGGACGGTCTCAAATCAAATAACTTGTTTATAATTTCTACTATTTCATCATCATTTACTTTTCCTGTGCCAAATGTCTCTACACTTATTGATACTGGCCTTGCTACACCTATTGCATAAGCTATTTGAACTTCTAATTTATCTGCTGCCCCTCCTGCAACTAAGTTTTTAGCTATCCATCTTGCTGCATATGCCCCTGATCTATCAACTTTAGTTGGATCTTTTCCTGAAAATGCTCCACCGCCGTGTCTTCCATATCCTCCATAGGTGTCAACTATTATCTTTCTTCCAGTAAGTCCCGAGTCAGCCTCAGGGCCTCCTTTTACAAATCTTCCCGTTGGATTTACAAGATATTTTGTATTTGAATCAATCAAGTTTTCAGGTACAACTTCTTTAATAACATTTTCTATTATATCATTTTCAATTTCATCATGACTTATACCATCTTCATGCTGTGATGAAATTAAAACAGTGTCTATCCTTACAGGTTTATCGCCTTCATATTCCACTGTTACCTGTGTCTTTCCATCAGGTCCCAAATATGGGATTATGGAATCTTTTCTTACTTTTGCAAGCCTCCTAGCAAGTTTGTGTGCTAAATCTATTGGAAGAGGTAGATACTCAGGTGTTTCATCTGAAGCAAATCCAAATACCATTCCCTGATCTCCTGCACCAATTTCAATACTGTCTTTTTCATTCTCTTTAGACTCTAAAGATTTATTTACACCAAGTGCAATATCAGAAGACTGCTCATCTATGGATGTTATTATGGCACAATTCGAAGCATCAAATCCAAATCTTGAATGGTTATATCCTATTTTTTCAATAGTTTTTCTTGCAATTTTAGGTATATCTACATAAGCTTTAGTTGATATTTCTCCTACCACAAGCACAAGTCCTGTATTTACTATGGTTTCACAAGCTACCCTTCCATTTTCATCTTGTTTTAAAATAGCATCTAAAATAGCATCTGATATTTGATCGCAGATTTTATCTGGATGCCCTTCTGTAACTGATTCTGATGTAAACAGTTTACCCATTGCATTTACCCCCCAACCTAATTTAGAATATATTCAGTTTTCTAAATATCAAGCTTTAGCAAGAGCCTGATCAAGGTCTGCTATAAGGTCGTCTGCGCCTTCAATTCCAATTGAAAGTCTTATTAGATCTGGAGTGATTCCAGCTGCTTTCTGTTCTTCCTCATTTAACTCTGCATGAGTTGTGCTTGATGGATGTATTACAAGTGACTTTGCATCTGCTACATTTGCAAGCAATGAGAATAATTTAACATTATTTATAAATCTCTTTCCAGCTTCAAGTCCTCCCTTTATTCCAAATGTAAATATGGAACCTGCTCCCTTTGGAAGGTACTTCTTAGCCAAATCATGATATGGGCTGCTTTCAAGTTCAGGATAGTTTATCCATGAAACCTTTGGATGGTTGCTTAAAAATTTAACTATCTTTCTTGTATTCTCAACATGTCTTTCTACTCTAAGTGAAAGTGATTCAAGTCCCTGAAGGAAGTAAAATGCACTCTGTGGACTTAGTGTTGCTCCTGTATTTCTAAGAAGCTGTACTCTTGCCTTTGATGCAAATGCAACATTTCCAAGATCTGCATATACAAGTCCATTGTAGCTCTTATCTGGTGTTGTAAAATCAGGGAATTTTCCGTTTGCCCAGTTGAATTTACCACCATCTACTATAACTCCTCCTATTGTAGTTCCATGACCTCCTATGAATTTTGTTGCCGAGTGTACAACTACATCTGCACCATATTCTATTGGTCTTACAAGATATGGAGTTCCAAAGGTATTATCTATTATAAGTGGTATATTGTTTTCATGTGCAATGTTTGCTACTGCCTCTATATCAAGAACATTTATCTTTGGATTTCCAAGAGTTTCAGCATATACTGCCTTAGTTTTGTCTGTAATTGCTTTTCTTATATTTTCAGGATCATCCGGATCAACAAATTTAACATTTATTCCTAGTTTCTTTAAGGTTACTCCAAATAATTCATAAGTTCCACCATATAGTGTACTTGCTGAAACTATTTCATCTCCTGCACTTGCCACATTTAGTATTGCATAGAAGATTGCTGCAAGTCCTGATGATGTTGCAAGCCCTGCTGTTCCACCTTCAAGAGCTGCTATTCTCTTTTCAAAAACATCAGTAGTTGGATTCATTATTCTTGCATATACATTTCCTGGCTTTTTAAGCTGGAAAAAATCTGCTGCTTCATCTGCATCTTTAAATACAAAAGATGTTGTCTGATATATTGGAACTGCTCTTGCTCCTGTAGTTGGGTCAGGAACCTGACCTCCATGTACCTGTAATGTTTCAAATGATAATTTTCTCTCTTCGCTCATTTATATCTCTCCCTTTATTTTAATTTTCTTAATTTTTTTTATATTTATTTTCTGCTAAAATCATTGAAATTATTAACTATCTGCACATGCATCTGCAAATTTTGCATATCTTTTTCACAATAATCACATCCAATCTATATTAAATTTACTGTTTAGATACTTCCCCGAAATATTTATAAACTAAAAAACTTCCTGCAGAGAAACTGTAGGAAGTTATATCCTTAGGGTTTCTCATCTTTCAGGTTTTACCTGCTGGAATTAGCACCGTTGGAAATATTTATCCAGGTTGCCGGGCATCATAGGGCCAGTCCCTCTGCCTCTCTTGATAAGAAATTGATTTTTAATTTTTTGTTTTATTTTTAATTTATACTTACTATACAATGTTTTAATTTACTTGTCAATACAAATTTTAAAATTTTTATCTATTTATGGTTTAATATAGTTTGATTGAGTATTAATCTATACCAATCTAACTTTTTCACTTTTTTCTATTTGTACAACTTTTCCATCCTGAATAACCAAAGTTACTGAACCATATCTTATTATCTTAAGCATATCAAGTAATTTATTTAAATCCTGCTGTGAAATACTATTAACATATAGTCCTTTTTTATTCACTTCTATCCCTCCCCATAAATAAATAAATAAATAAAATTTTAAATATAAAAAGCCCTCTTGCAAGATGAATGCAAGAAGGGCTTGAAAATTCTTCTTTTTCTCATCTTTCAGGTTTTACCTGCTGGAATTAGCACCGTTGGAAATATTCATCCAGGTTGCCGGGCATCATAGGGCCAGTCCCTCTGCCTCTCTTGATAAGAAATTAATATTTAATTTTTGTTTTTATTTTTAATTTATAACTACTATACATTCTTTTTTTTTATTTGTCAATAAAGAATTTTTTATATTTCTTTTATTCGTTCCTTCAACTTTAGATTTTCGCTATAATCAACCCTACAATCTATTACACAAGGTACTTTTTGCTTAAAAGCATCTTCTAGAGTTGGAATTAATTCATCAGATTTATTAATAGTATATCCCTTAAGCCCCATACTTTCAGCAAAAGCTTTGAAGTTTGGATTAGTAAAATTAATATAAGCGGATTTTCCAAATCTCTCTTCCTGTTTCCACTTTATAAGTCCATAATTGCTGTCATTAAAAATAAGTGTAACAAAAGGTGTTCCTATTCTGAGTGCTGTTTCAAGCTCCTGGCAATTCATCATAAAACCACCATCTCCAGTTACGGCTAAAACTTTTTTATCAGGGTTAACAAGCTTTGCAGCAACTGCTCCTGGAATAGCTATACCCATAGATGCAAATCCATTTGATATTATACATGTATTAGGCTTATAACAGTGATAATTTCTTGCAACCCACATTTTATGTGCTCCTACATCCGAAATTACAATATCATCCTCACCCATAAACTTTCTAACATCATACAATATTTTCTGTGGTTTCATTGGAAATGATTTATCTTCTGCAAATAATTCATAATCCTTTTTCATGTTTTCTCTTATTTCGCATGCATAATCAGGTTTATACTGTCTGTCAGAACGCCTTACAATTTCATATATGGAATCTGATATATCCCCTACTACTTCTACCATTGGTTGGTAATTTTTATTGATTTCCGCTTTTTCTGTTCCAACATGTATAATCTTTATATCACCATTTGGATTCCACTTGTTAGGTGAATACTCTATTAAATCATATCCTACTGCTATAACCAAATCAGTTTTTTCAAATATCTTGTTTATATAATCTTTTTGAAATAAACCTATACTCCAGAGTGAATATTTGCTGGTAAAAGGTATAATTCCTTTTCCCATAAATGTATTAGCTACTGGAATATTAAGCCTATTTGACATTTCATTTATAGAATTGCTAGCCTTTGCACGTATTGCAGCATTACCTGCTAATATTATTGGATTCTTTGCTCTTGATATAGCAACAGCTGCTCTTTCTATGCTGCTGTAACTTGCGAAACTCTTCTGAGGTTCTGGTTTTCTAAGTGGTTCACCAACTACAGGCATAGCTGCAATATTTTCCGGTAAATCAATATGAACAGCTCCAGGTTTTTCACTGACAGCTCTTTGAAAAGCTTTTCTAACTATTTCGGGTGCAGTATCAGGTCTTACAATCTGCTTATTCCATTTTGTAACAGGTTTGAACATGGAAACTAAATCAAGATACTGATGTGAAGTTATGTGCATCCTATTAGTTCCAACCTGTCCTGTAATTGCAACCAATGGTGCCCCATCAAGATTTGCATCTGCAACCCCTGTCATAAGATTAGTTGCTCCTGGCCCCAAAGTTGAAAGGCAAACTCCTGGTTTTCCTGTAAGTCTTCCATAAACATCTGCCATAAAAGCAGCTCCCTGTTCATGTCTTGTTGTAATAAATTTTATAGAAGAATTATATATAGCATTTATAACATCAAGATTTTCTTCTCCAGGTATCCCAAAAATGTACTCCACCCCTTCAGCTTCAAGACATTTAACTAAAAGCTTTGCCGTAGTTAAATCAGCTTTATCACTGCTTATTTCTTTATTGTTCTCCAATTCAGCTGACACAATAAAACATCCTCCATTCAAATTTTTAATATTATCACAATATAGTTTGAATAAAATAATTCAATAAAGTCCCTATATCTGTACTGTAAGCAATAATTTTATTCACATTCCATTTTTGACATTTTGAATAATTTATCCCCTTAAAATGCAGTATTACTCTATCTTGCTTGTCCTATTATATCATATATTTTATTTTTTTCCATATCTATTTTGACAGAAAAATTTCAAAATAATAAGCACTGATTAAATATATTTATTTTTGATTTTCACCTGCAACTTTAAACTCGTTTCCTTTAATAAAAATTTTAAATACTCTTCTGGTAAGTCTTATAATTTCTGAAAATACTATTACTGAAAACGTATATGCTATAATTTTAATCCATATATCAAGAGATAATGGTGATGTTTTAAAAACTTCTCCTCCAAATTGAGTTATAACTATTTGAATCAAGAATGTAATCAATATGATAATTACCATTGGTTTATTTTTCTTAAAATTTAAAAATACACTTTCATTTCCAAGCTCCCTAGCATTAAATGAATTAAATAGTTGAAATAACACAAAAGTTGTAAATACAATACTAGTCTGTTGTGCCTCTGTTCCTCCTAAAATTTGATTATTTACAAGCATTATAATCATGAAAACTATATATAATCCATTTAATATAATATTGAATAACATATTTTTTGTTATTATACTTGCATTTCTCTCTATTGGCTTTCTTTCCATCAAGTAATCCCTAAGCGATTCAAGTCCAAGAGAAAGTGCAGGTGGACCATCCATAATTAAATTTACCCACAAAAGCTGTATTGTCGTAAATGGAGCTGAAAATCCAAGAATTTCGCATAAAAATACAGTAAGCACCGCAACCAGATTAACTGTGAGCTGAAATTGTATAAATCTTTGAAAATTCTCATAAATACCTCTTCCCCACTTTACAGCTTTCAATATAGTTGAAAAAGAGTCATCTAAAAGTACAATGTCTGCAGCTTCCTTAGAAACTTCTGTACCAGTTATACCCATAGCAATACCTACATCCGCATTTCTAAGTGCTGGAGCATCATTTATTCCATCACCTGTAACTGCAACTACATTTCCCTGTTTTTTAAGAAGTTTTACAACTCTCATCTTAGTCTCAGGATTACTTCTTGCAATTACTACTACCTTATCAAGTATATTTAATAATTCTCCGTCAGACATATTATCAATCTTTGAAGCGTCTAAAATCAAGCTGTCGCCCTCTACTATATCAAGCTGTCTTGCGATAGATTCAGCTGTTATATTATTATCTCCCGTTAATATTTTTAAACCTATCCCAGATTCTCTACTTTTTTTAACTGCTTCGTATACATCTTCTCTAAGTGGATCAGCAATAGATACAAATCCATCAAAAATCATATCCTTCTCTACTGTTTCTTGAACGCTCTGCCAATCTTTATTATCTGCCTCCATATCCTTATGAGAAAACGCAAGTATTCTCTTTCCCTGAGATTCTAAAGACATTACCCTTCTGTTTATTTCATCCTTTAATTCTTTTGTAAATTCTTTAACTTTCCCTTCAACTATAATTTTACTTGAAAAAAATACAATCTTCTCAAAACTGCCTTTTGTGTACGCCCTGTAGGAGTTATCTTCTGAAACAATAGTAGTCATAGACTTCTTTTCAGAGCTAAATGGATACTGATATACTGTATTAGAGTTATTTCTTATATACCTATAGCTTATATTCTTTTTACCATTGTCCATATATTTTTCACATTTTTTCCTACATATAAAACTATCATCTCCAAAATGTATACATTTTTCAGGATTTATGGAACAAATAGTATCTGAAAAAGCTCTTAACATAGAACATTCCGTGGGATTTCCTATAAACTTTACCCTTCCATTTTCAATACTTATATCAGCTGTACTATTAAGTATAAAATTTTCTGTTATAAACATATCATTAAGATTTTTGGCATTCATTAACTTTCCATTGCTCCAAAAATCTATAACTGTCATCTGATTTTTTGTGAGTGTCCCTGTTTTATCAGAACATATTACATTTACACATCCAACAGTTTCACAAGCAATCAACTTCCTAACAAGAGCATTACTTTTTGACATTTTTATTATATTAATAGCCAGAGTCATTGCAACTACAGTTGGAAGTCCTTCCGGAACAGATGCAACTATAAGTGCCACGCTTGTCATAAATGCATTCTGTATTGAATCAAAAGAAATCTCATTGAATCTGTATATTTCAAAAATTTCATAACAGAAAATTAAAGCTGCAGCAGCTATACCAATCGCAGTAATTGATTTTGCAAGCTTTTCGAGTTTTTCCTGGAGAGGTGTTGACTTATCCTGTATATTCTTTAAATTAGCAGCAATTTTTCCCATTTCAGTTTCATCACCAATAGAAGTTACAACTGCCTCTCCTCTTCCATAAGTCACAAAAGTTCCGGCAAAAACCATATTCATTTTATCTTGAAGCTGACTTTTTCCGTTATTTATTATTTCCTTGAAATTCTTGCCAACTGAAGTACTCTCACCTGTAAGCATGGATTCATCTATTTTAAGTTCCATTGAATATATCAACCTACAGTCTGCTGGAATTTTATCACCTGCTTCAATTTTTATAATGTCTCCTAAAGTCAATTCCTTTTTATGTATATACTGAATTTTTCCATCTCTCAAAACTTTTACTTTAGCATCTTCATTTATATCGTTTAAGGATTCAAATGCTTTTTCAGACCTGCCTTCCATAACAATCCCGATCGCAACAGATAGCATTATTGCAATCAATATTCCAAAGCTTTCTGTAAATGATGCATGAGTTCCTTGAAAATATCTGCAGACATTTATAACAATTGTTATAAGTGCCGCTACAAGAAGTATGAATATCATTGGTTCCTTTAAAGATTCTATTACCTTTTTAAAAAGAGATATTTTCTCCTTTGGTGAAAATTCATTTTTTCCATATAACTTTTGATTTTGTATAATTTGATTATTACTTAGACCTTTATTTCTATCTACTTTTAATTTCTTTAATGTTTCTTCAGCAGACTTTTGAAAAAATTCCATAATACTTCCTCCCGTTTGTTTGCAATTTAGTTTTTAATCATAAAATAAAAGACCTTTAACGCAATGAAATGTAGTACATTCCATTGTGTTAAAAGTCTTACTGTGGCAAAGCCATGATAAAGCCAGGTTTTTTTATCAAAAACCAGTATGTTGACCTTATCTCCCAATTTATGGGTAGTTACTCCCTTTTAACCTAAACACATATATCAATTAGTAAAAGTATAATAAAAAATAGTCATCATGTCAACAACATAGTTAATAATTAATAGTGTATAATTAATTCTTAACTATCTAAGTGCTTCTTTAATATCTTCTATTATGTCCTCTACATCTTCTATACCTACAGACAATCTGAGTAGATCATCATAAACACCCATTTGCCTTTTCTCATCTTCAGTATTATTAGCACATATAGTAGAAGAAGGATGAATTATTATAGATTTAGTATCGCCTATATTTGTAAGGTTCAATATAAGCTTTAAGTTGTCTAAAAATTTAAAAGCCTTTTCCTTGTTTCCAAGTCTGAAAGTCAAAATTCCACCATATCCATTTTTATAGTACTTTTTCGCCAGGTTATGATATTTAGAACTAACAAGTCCAGGATAGTTTACACTAGTTATCTTTTCACTGCTCTCTAAAAATTTGGCAACTGCAAGAGCATTTTTGCAATGCTCCTTCATTCTAAGTGACAAAGTTTCAACACCTGTAAGATTTAGAAATGCATTGGCTGGAGATAATGCAGGTCCGATATCTCTTCCTATGGTATCTTTTAATTTAGCTGTAAATGCCATTTTCCCAAATTTTTTAGTATATGGTTTAAAGTTTTCGTATTTCTCATCTGCATACTTGCTGCTGCCGCCATCTACAATAACTCCTCCTATTGCATTAGAGGTACCATTTATATATTTAGATGTAGAATGTATTACAATATCGGCACCATATTCAAATGGTTTTACAAGATATGGAGTAGTCATAGTAGAATCTATAATAAATATGATATTATTATCCCTGCAAACTTTTGATACCTCTTCTATATCAAGAACATCCAGTCTTGGATTTCCAATAGTTTCTGCGAAAACCAACTTGGTTTTCGCATTTATTGCAGTATTTAATGTAACTTCATTTATATCTTCAAGAAAATTAACCTTTATGCCAAAAGATTTCAAGTTTCTCATTAAAGTGTATGTACCACCATAGAGACCACTTGAGGCTATTATTTCATCTCCACTTTGAACTACATTCATTACAGCAAGATATATGGCACTCATTCCAGATGCTGCAGATGTAGCTACGAGGCCATTTTCTATACTTGCAATTCTTCTTTCAAAAGCAGTAACTGTAGGGTTAGATATTCTAGTATATGCATAACCCATATCCTTACCCTGAAATATATTTTCAAGCTTTTCTGCACTTGTATGTGCATAGGCATTTGAAAGGTATATAGGGGTATTTGTTGCTCCAGTTCCATCCAATTTCGAATTTCCATGTATAAG
This sequence comes from Clostridium algifaecis, assembly GCF_017874415.1. GTDB lineage: Bacteria > Bacillota > Clostridia > Clostridiales > Clostridiaceae > Clostridium_B > Clostridium_B algifaecis. The sequence goes on along the minus strand of NZ_JAGGLM010000008.1, from coordinate 49,163 downwards.
CTTAGTATTAAATTTCATAATTTCACCCCAATTAATTACAAATATTATTTTTTTTCTATAATTATAAGATTATAGCCATCATAATTTGAATCTATAGAAATTATTTTATGCCCTTCTCTTTTTACACTTTGTGGAACATTCTTTATTGGATCACCATCATCTAAATAAAATCCTCTTTTTTCTCCTGATTTTATTTTAGAAAGTTCTATCTTTACTTTGACAAAGTTTATTGGGCATTTTACTCCTCTAAAGTCAACAACCTTGTATTCACCTGAGTTCTCTGATTTTTCAACATCTTCATTCTGCTTTAAAACTTCTTTTTCCTTTGGAAGTGTTATTTCAAGCTTTCCATTTAATGATTCATACATAGCTTTTACTTTATTATATAGATATTCTATATCAGCCAATTTATCTGAAATATCCTCTATATCTCCAAGTTTATAGTCAAGAAGATTTTCAAACAGATTCTTTATTGAAGCTTTCACATATCCAGTATCTATAAAATTCTTTTCAAACTCTTTGAATATTTCTCTGTGTTTATTTGAGTCTACCCCTCTTAAAACCAGAAGTGTCCTTGCAGATGACAACGCTGATAAATATAAATCATTATCATTCTTTAATTCTTTGTACTTGTCAAGAGAAGCTTTAGCATTTGATAAATCAAGTTTTATAACATCAAGTACTCCACTGCTGCATTCTCCAGGTCCACGTCCCTTTAATGAGAATTTTTCACAAGCTTCAAAATCATAATAAATATCTTCATCATCTACAAATTTCTCTATATTTGTATATTCGGCTGCTAAACCCCTTATCTGCTGCTCATTATTATTTATGAATTCATAAAAATCTTCGTATCCCGAACTTAACTTCAACTCTGCTAATTTATGAAGAAATTCAAGTATCTTTTTAGCTGGAATATCACCGTATTCCTCGCCCATTATTGCACTGCTTCCAACTCTTCCTCCAAATGACACTGAATACATGGGTATTAATCCATTTTGAGTCCTCTTGGCTCTTCCATGAAGTCCAAGTGGGGCTTTTTCATGTTGTGCACATGAATTTGGACACCCTGATATATAAAGCCTTGGAAGTTGATCCTTCAAATCATCTGATAATGGCTCAAATTCTTTCTTTATTGCAGTCAAAAGATTTTGTGACAGACAAAGTCCAAGCTGACATGTTGAAGCACCAACACAGGTCAATGAGTTAAAAAGATTATATTTAGAAGAAAAGCTAGATATTATACCTGCTAACTTGCCTGCATCTTTCTCTTTCAAATCTCTTATAAAAAACCCCTGGGTATTTGTAGTCCTTATAGACACTTCATAATCTAAATCTTTAACAAAATTAAGTACCTTATCTAAATTATCCACCTGTAAATGTCCACTTTGCGGATGAATATAAACTGAATAATATCCTGCTTGTTTCTGAGGGAATATTACATTTTCAAGTCCTTTTGACAACTTAACTTCTTTTACAATATTTGATTTCTTGTGCAACATAAATTCATCTTTATTTACACTTATATCAAGTTTGCCCTCTGACTTTAATTTATCTACTTCATCATTAAATCTTGCCACAAATTTTTCTTTTCCAAGCCTCTTCAATATAAATCTTATTCTTGCCTTGTTTTTATTAGTTCTATCGCCCTCAGCTTCAAAAAGATTTTTCATCGCTTGAATATAGTATAAAATGTTCTTGTCCTCTATAAAATCTCTAAGTTTTATAGCTACTCTTGGACTTCCGCCAAAGCCGCCGGCACCGTATAATTCAAATCCTCTCTTGCCATCTACTATTTTAGCTATAAATCCAAGATCAGATATTGCTGCATTTCCAGTATCTGCAGGACTATTTGAAAAAGCTATCTTGTATTTTCTTGGCATATTCATAGTAGTTGGATCTTTTATTAGATAATTAGTTGCTGCCTTCATATAAGGTGTTACATCAAATACATCATCTAACGAAACTCCTGATAAAGGTGAACATTCTATATTTCTTACAGTATTTCCACCCGTACCTTTTGTAATTATCCCTACCTCAATAAGTGATTTCATTATTGGATATGCAGATTTTAAATCAACACTTTGAAACTGTATATCCTGTCTTGAAGTAAATCTAATTTTCCCATCTGCATATTTTCTTCCAAGTTCACTTATGCACTGAAATTGCTTTAAATTTATAACTCCACCCGGCACCCTTGTCCTTACCATATAGGTTTCCTTTTTTCTCTGTTCATAAAATCCCATGGAAACTCTGAATGCCTTAAATCTGACTGGATCTATAGTTCCATTTGCATACTGATCCGATTTTTCTTTAATATCTTCTATAGCCTTGTAATTACCTTCGTTAATATCTATCATAAAACATTCACCCCTTTATTTTAAACAAGTTTATATTTAAGTTTTTCTACATTTTTTTCTTTATCTACCTTAAAAATATTAAATACCGGCTCTTTGTCTTGAAGTGATAAAATTCCATACAATATTGTTGGGTCAAAAGCCAATCTTTTATCCTCTTCAGACGGCCTGGATGGAGATTCTGGATGAGAATGATAATTTCCAACCATGCTTAAATCTTCACTTCTCATACTTTTTATACAATCAAATTGTTCTTTTGGATCCATAGAAAAGTGTTCATTACTGTGATCTATATTAGTAAGAGGATATATTTTCTTTATAGATATATCTTCTCCATTTTTAACTCCACCTAAATATCCACAGCATTCATCAGGAAATTCTGCCTTTGCTTGTTTAACAATCTTTTTATATTCCAATTCATCTAAATAAATCATATTAATCACCCTTTTAATTTTCCTGTTTTAAGATCACAAGCCGCCTGCTCATAATCTATAAGATTTGTTATAGTAGGATGGTCACTGCATATTCCACAGTTTTTATTTTTAGATACCTTTATCTTTCTAAACTGCATTGTGAGTGCATTATAAGTTAAAAGATATCCAGCAAGGTTGTCTCCTATGTTCAAAATATATTTAAGAGCTTCTGAAGCTTGAAGTGAACCTATTACACCACCCATAACTCCTAAAACACCTGCTTCCCTGCAAGTTGGCACTACACCAGCTGGTGGTGGTGATTGGAATATACATCTATAGCATGGTGTTCCATTATCCGGTATGTAAGTTGTGAGCTGTCCCTGAAATCTTATTATTCCTCCGTGGGAAAATGGCTTCTTTGCAAGCACACAAGCATCATTTATCAAAAACTTAGCTGGAAAATTGTCGGTTCCATCTATTATAAAATCATAGTCCTTATCTTTTATAATGTCTAATATGTTGCTTGAATCTGCGATTTCATTGTAAGTAACTACATCTACATCTGGATTTAATTCATTTATAGTCTCTTTTCCTGATTGAACCTTTGGTTTTCCTACATCTTTAGTTTGATGTATTATCTGCCTTTGAAGATTTGAAAGATCAACTACATCTCCATCCACAAGTCCTATAGTTCCAATACCTGCGGCTGCAAGATACATTGCAGCAGGTGCTCCAAGTCCGCCAGTTCCAATTACAAGGACCTTTGAGTTTAAAAGTTTTTCCTGCCCTTCCACTCCAACTTCTGAAAGTATTATATGTCTTGAATATCTCTCAATCTGCTCCTCATTAAAGTCCAAAAGATCCGCCTCCCATGAAATATAAAAAGTCTATCTTATCATTCTGCTTTAAAATTGTAGCATCAAATTTGTCTCTATCTATAAATTCATCATTTAATTGAACTGAAACCATATCTGGCATTTCAACATTTTCGATCTTTAAAATTTCAGTTACATTTACACCATCTTTTATTTCCTTGTCTTCCCCATTTACTTTTATAATCATAATTTTCCTCCTCTTTGTATACAACAATATAAAGTAATTTATTCAAAAGTTATTATCCAGGTATTTCTCAACAACCACCGCTGCTGCCCCTGCTGAAATTGCATCTTTATTGAAAAATCCACCTGATTTAAAAATAACTTTATTTTTTTCATTAATATTTGATTTTTCTATTACAGTTTTAATGCAAGTATCATAAAATAGCTTTGAATTTTCAATCAACGAGCCGCTTAATATTACAGCCCTCAAGTCAAGCATCGTTATATAATTTGCAAGACCTAATCCCAAAATATAAGCTGCTTCTTTTATTACATTTTGCGCAATTTCATCACCACTACTGGCTGCAGTACAGACATCTTTATATCTAACTTCACTCGAATAATTATTTTTTGATGCAAATTTTTTTGTTATTGCCTTTTCTGAGCAGCAATCCTGTATAGTGCCATAATCTTTTAAAATCATGTGTCCAAGAGCATCTTCTATATCGTTTCTTGCTCCCAAAATTTTGCCATTCAAAATTATACCTGTCCTTATATTAGATCCACAATTAAAATAGCCGACATTTTTAAATTCATTCTTAAATCCATAATAACATTCTGCAACTGCTGCAGCAGTTGCACCATATTGAATAACAACCGGGCATTCCAAAACTTTTTCCATAGCAATCTTTACTTCATCATTACTCCATCCATTACAATAAAAATTTTCAAAATTTCCAGGTATGGATACCCCTATTCCAAACAACCCTACGGAACAAATCATTAGCTTTTCTACAGCTTTATTTATAATCTCCAATATTTTAAATGCTGTTTTATAAGGAGTAAATGAACTGTCCATTTTAAATTTTTCTTTATATATTATCTGAATCCTAAAATTAGTAAGTACTACTTCTGTATATTCTCTAGATATTTCAATGCCTATTATATAAAAATTACAGAGACTCACATCATACAGTACCGGTTTTCTTCCGCCACTTGATTTTCCTATAGAATACTTGATTATAATTTTATTCTCCTCAAGAGGATCCATCAAACGGTTTAATGATGTCAATTTCATTTTAAGCTTGCACAAAATATCATTTTTAGTCATGGAACCATTCTTTTGAAGTAAGTTTAATATATCTTTTTCTTCATGCCGCATACTATTAAATAAATCATAACTGCAATTCATAATTATTCTCTCAGCAACCTTTACTAATCTTTTAACTTTTTTGGTGATAAGTTTATAAATTAAATTTATTAAATCGGGATACATAAAAAGCTTCCCTAGTTATGAGTAACAAGAAAGCTTTTCTTCAAGTTTCTCATCTTTCAGGCATCTACCTGCTGGAATTGGCACCGTTGAATTAATCAGGTTGCCGGGCATCACAGGGCCAGTCCCTCCGCCTCTCTAGATAAGAATATCCATATTTAATTATTGTTATAGTATCATATTTAAATTAAACTTGTCAATAATTATGTGAAAAATTTTATGTTGACTTACTAAGATGAATATTTTAGTATCTATATAGATAAACTTTTAAAAATTATTTTTAATATTGGCATAGGAGATATTTTTTATGAATACAGAATTGTTATTGATAAGACATGGTGAAACTGAATGGAATAAACTAGGTAAATTCCAAGGTTGTTCAGATATAGCTTTAAGTGAAAATGGTATAATGCAGGCTGAAAAATTATCCAAACATCTGAATGGTAATTTTGATTATATTTATGTAAGTCCTCTAAAAAGAGCTAGAAAAACTGCAGAAATAATTGCTAAAAATACAGATAAAACTCCTGTAGTAGTTGATAATTTACGTGAAATCAATTTTGGAGAATGGGAGGGACTCACTTTATCTGAAATAAAAAGTAACTTTAAAGAAGAATATATAAAATGGGAAACCGATGATAAGGAAGGCCCTATATGTGGTGGAGATTTAAGTCTTAAAAGAGCCTGCATTAGAGCTAAGGATGCCATGCTATCTATAGTAAAAAAACATCCTCATAAAAAAACTATAATAGTAGCTCATGGTGGAATAATCAAAGCTGGTTTAACAGGTTTATTTGATTGGAAACTAACCATGTATCATAAAATTTTACTTTCAAATACTTCTATATGCAGACTTATTTTTGATGATGATTTAAACCCTATTATATTAACAATAAATGATACATCCCATTTGAACAATCAATAAAATTTTGAAGCTATTCCAAGCGCAATTTTGCCGGATATTATGCCTAAAATAATTCCTGCTAAAACATCTGTTGGATAATGTACACATAGATACATTCTTGAAAAAGCTATCAAAAAAGCCAGAATAAAAAATTCAATAGAATATTTTTTAAAATATCTGGACAATACAACTACCGCTGCAAATGCTGCAGTTGTATGCCCTGACGGGAATGAAAAAGATTTTGGTTTTGGGATCAAAAGCTTTATAGTATTCATCTCTAAAAATGGTCTTGGTCTTTGGACTATATGTTTTATTATTACCTCTCCCAACATAGCTCCAATAAATAAAGCAAGCAAAGTTACAAAACCTGCTTTTTTATGTTTTTTTGATATAATTATCAATAATATTGATATAAATATCCATATTAAGCCATTGTTTCCCAATTTAGTGGCAAAAATCATCAACTTGTCGAGAACAGGTGTATGCATATTGTTTTGTATAAATTGCAATATATAAATATCAAATTCATTTATTAATAGAAACATATTTTCTCATCCTCAAAGTAATTTAGTATAAATACTTTAACATTATAACATATATTATTTACTATAATATCACTTATTACTTCAAAGATTTTTCAATTATTTCACAAGTTTCATCAAAAGATAATCTCCTTGGATCCATGTCAAAAAGTTCTCCCATAGTATCATAAGCTGATTTGGCATACTGACCTATTTTTTCACTTTCAACTCCATAATCAGATAGTCGGATATTTGCTGTTCCACAAGAAAGTTGTAGTTTTTTAAGTGCAGAAATAAATGCATACTGCTTTTTATCATCGCTATACTCTTCTATGTCTTCACCCATAGCTTTTGCCATAATAATGTATTTGTCTTTTGAAATATCCAAAAACTTTTCATAATATGCTATACATATTGCTATAAGCCCTGCACCATGCGGCAAATCCGGATGAAATCCACTTAGTGCATGCTCAATTGAATGTTCACTCGTACAATTGGATATACTCTCTACAATTCCACTTATTGTACTTGCCACAGCCATATTACTTCTAGCTTCTCTGTCATTGCCGTCAGCCGCTGCCCTTGGAAGATATTTTGCAATAAGTTCAATAGCTTTTATAGCTAATGCATCACTTATAGGATTAGCTGCTGCTGCAATAAATCCTTCTGTAGAATGAAACAAAGCATCAAACCCTTGATATACACTCAACTTTTTTGGTACTGTCATCATTAGCTCAGGATCTACGATAGAAATACAGGGAAATGTTTTATCATTACCAAAGTCAATTTTTTCTTTGGTTCTTTCATTTGTAGTCACTGCCCATGGATCAGCTTCAGTACCTGTACCGGAAGTTGTAGGTATTGCAATTATAGGAAGCGGATTATTCTGCAACATTTTATTTTTGCCAGTTCCTGACTCAATGTAATCCCATAAGTCACCCGGGTTAACAGCCATGGCAGCTATACACTTTGCAGTATCTATAGCACTTCCTCCGCCCAGACCTATTATAATATCGCAATTATTCTCTCGAGCTATTTTTGCCCCTTCCATCACACCTTTACTTGTTGGATTTGCATTTGCTTTGTCGTATACAATAGTTTTCACTCCCTGAATTTCCAAAAAAGCCTGAACTCTATTTAAATATCCATACTTTTTTACAGATTTTCCCGAAGTTGTTACAATCAACCCCTTACTTCCCGGAATATCTATTTCACTTAATTTTTTTAAACTGCCTTCCCCGATATATAAATGTGATGGCATATAAAAACTAAACATAAACGAGCTCCCTCTTAATAAATTTAAAATATTCTTAAATTCTACCCTGTCTTTTCTCAGAATTTCTTTCAATAATTTTGTAAGTGATCATAATCAATATAGTAGCTAAAATCATAACAGTTGACAGCGCATTAACATCAGGCGATACTCCTTTTCTAACCATTCCAAAAATTTTAATTGGCAATGTCATATCATCAGGTCCTGATGTAAAAAAGCTAACTATTACATCATCAAGTGATATTGTAAGTGCAAGCATGGCACCAGATGCCACCCCAGGTGCAATAATAGGCAAAGTAACCCTCCTAAAAGTCCTCCATTGATTAGCCCCCAAATCCATGCTGGCTTCCTCAATGGACATATCATATCCAGAAAGTCTTGCACGCACTGTAATTACAACAAAAGGTACACAAAATGTGACATGTGCTATAATAAGTGTCAATAAACCCATTGGCATATTTATAGCTGTAAAAAATGCTAGAAGAGCTATACCTAACACAATTTCAGGTATAACTATAGGAATATAAAGCAGTGAATCTATAACTGATTTCCCCTTAAATTTAAATTTGAACATTCCAAAAGCAGAAATTGTTCCAATAAATACTGATAAAGCAGTACTTGCAGCTGCAACAATTACAGTTGTCTTAAATGCATTCATTAAATCTGTATTATCAAGCATTTTAACATACCATGATAGCGTAAATCCTTCAAATTTAACATTCATTTCAGAAGTATTAAAAGAGAATATTATAACTACCAATATAGGCAGATATAAAAAAGCATATATAAGGCAAGCATAAATTAGTGATACCGCATTTAATCCTTTTTTTTCTTTTTTCTTTTTCATATACTTACCCTCCTATACCATATCTTCTACTTTGCCTATCTTACCATACAGCTTCATTAAAACTATTGTAAGTAAAATAAGCAATATAGACAGTGACGCACCAAGCGGCCAGTTTCTCGCAGATAAAAATTGATTCTTTATAAGATTACCTATAAGTATGGATTTTCCACCGCCCATCATATCTGATATAAAGAAATATCCTAAAGTAGGAATAAAAACCTGTATGGAGCCTGCAAATATCCCCGGCATGGTAAGCGGTAAAATCACTCTAAAAAATGTGTGAATACGACTCGCTCCAAGATCATTTGAAGCCTCAATTAATGATTTATCCAATTTTTCTATAGAAGTATATAGAGGAAGAATCATAAATGGGAAAAGTGTGTACACCATACCAAGCAGTACAGCACCATTCGTATATAACATTGTTAAAGGATGATTTATAAGCCCAATCTTCAACAATATAGTGTTTATAACACCTTCTGTTCTAAGCAGGGTATTCCATCCATATGTCCTTATAAGCGAATTAATCCAAAATGGAAGCATTATAAGAGTTACAAGCGTGGCCTTCATACCTTTACTTGAATTACATATAATGTACGCAAAAGGGTAGCCAAGTATCAGACATATAACAGTTGTAAGGACAGCTATATAAATCGAAGTTACATAAATGTTTATATAAAGTGGATTCAGCAAATCGCTGTAATTTTTAAGTGTAAGTTTAGCCACTATGCCACCATATGTTCCTTTTTCCAAAAAGCTCATTACAAAAATGTACAGCATTGGAATAAGAATAAACAATGACATCCATAATATTATAGGTCCGATTGTAATAGTTGCCGGTAAAATGTTATTTCTTTTTTTCATAATCCCACCTCCTTAATTTGTGGGACATTTTCTATTATATTGTATATTTTTTCTTCTTTAGTACGCATGATGACTGCATCATTTTTGTTCCAATAAACATATACTAATTGATCAATGTCAAGAAGTTTTGTACCGGACATGGAATTCATTTTTAGCCTATATCCATTTGGCAATTCAATAACAGTTTTTATAATAGAACCTACATATATATGTTCTTTGACATAACCTTTTAGGGTAAATCCGTCTACAGGAGTAATAGAACATTTAAGCTTTTCAGGCCTTACAGATATATACACCATCTCTTCAATAGCCATATTTTTTCCATAAACTGTAATTGTCCCTGATTCTACAATTGCTGTTAGCTTGTCCCTGTCAATCTTCTCAATGTTTGCCTCAAGAATGTTTGATTCACCAATAAAGCTGGCAACAAATTTAGATTTAGGGTGCTCATATATTTCATCCGGTTTTCCAACCTGTTCAATATTTCCATTATTCATAATTACTATTCTGTCACTCATGGTAAGAGCTTCTTCCTGGTCGTGAGTAACATATATAAACGTAATCCCCAATTTTCTTTGCAAATGTTTCAATTCTACTTGCATCTGTTTTCTTAATTTTAAATCCAACGCACCTAATGGTTCATCAAGGAGTAATACTTTTGGACGATTAATTAAAGCACGAGCAATAGCTACACGCTGTTTTTGACCACCCGACATCTGGGAAGGCATTCTTTTTTCAAATCCGCTAAGTTGTACTAAAGTAAGCATTTCATTGACTCTCTCTTTAATTTCTGATTTCTTAACTTTTTTCTCTACAAGTCCAAAAGCAATATTATCATATACATTCATATGTGGAAATAATGCATAATTTTGAAAAACTGTATTTACATTTCTCTGATATGGTTTCATATTTTCTACATTTTCCCCAGCAATTAAAATAGTTCCTCTTGTAACATTTTCAAAACCTGCAATCATTCTAAGTGTAGTAGTTTTTCCACAGCCAGACGGACCTAGAAAAGTTAAAAATTCCCCTTCTCTAACATTAAGATTAATCTTTTTAATTACTGCATTATCTCCAAATATTTTTTCTACATCTTTGATTTCAATTACATTGTTCATTGAATCGTCCAAAATAAACCACTCCTTTTAGTTAGCATTTTTAATTTACAGAATTGATTCTCCTCTTTCGCCTGTACGAATTCTCATTACATCGCTAATATCAGATATAAAAACTTTTCCGTCTCCAACAGTACCTGTAGATAAAGTTTCCTTTATATCTCTTAAAATTTCTTCAACATCCTCATCTAAAACAACAGTCATGATCTGTACTTTTGGAAGCAGGTTGATTTCAAAATCCATACCTTTGAATTCAGGAATAACTCCTTTTTGGTGGCCGCAGCCCATAACTGCAGTCACCGTCATACCTATATACTCATTTTTTGCTAATACTTTTTTTACATCATTTAACTTTTCTGTACGGGTAATTATCTCTATCTTTTTCATTACAATACTCCCCCTAATTTTTAAACTTAGTCCAAACGCTATCGTAATATTTAACTGAAGTTCCTATATCTTGAAGGAATTCTCCTTTCTTTATCTCACTTTCTGGTAAATTACTTGCAGGATTATTTATATAATCTTTGCCAAGCAAAGATTTAGCTGCCTTATTAGGATTTGCATATGGATACACATCTGAAATCATTTTGCTTATCTTAGGCTGTAATACAAAATTTATAAATAACTCTGCTTCCTTTTTATGTTTTGAACCGGCTGGTATAACAAAACTATCAAGAGACATAGATGAAGGCTCTTTAGGAAATATAACCTGTATATCTTTATTTTGCTTCATAGCAAGAGCTGCTTCAGCATTCCATACAAGACCAACAGATACTTCATTTGAAATAAGTAATGTTTTAGGACTATCACTATCATATGCTTTAATGTTTGGCTTCAATTTATTAAGCCACTGCATTGCTTGATCAATCTTAGCTTGATCTGTTTCATTTTCTGTATACCCTAGTGCTTTAAGAGCTATACCTATACATTCACGCTGATCATCTGGAAGTACAATACTTTCTTTTAATTTAGGGTTTAACAAATCATTGTAACTATTAATTGTAATGCCAAGCTGACTTAACTTTTTCTTATTTACTGCAAGTACAGACATACTCATCATATATGGAACTGTATACTTATTTCCCTTGTCAAAACTTTGATTTAAAAAATCTCCATTAATATTTGAAAGATTTTTGATACTGCTTTTATCAATTGGCTGTATTAGTTTTTTGTCATTTAAAGCTTTTATAATATAGTTACTTGGAACAGCAACATCATACTGTGATGTACCACCTGCTATAAGTTTTGCCATCATTTCTTCATTTGATGAATAGGTTGATTGAATTACTTTTATGCCATATTCTTTTTCAAATTCTTTAAAAACTGAGTCTGGCATATATTCTGTCCAGTTATACAAATGTATTTCTTTAGCATATCCATTTTTAGTTGCCTTGTCTTGACTTCCACAACCTGTGAAAGCAGTTAAAAGTAATGTTATTATAGAAGAAAATATTATCATATTTCTAATTTTTTTCATTCTAATACCTCCAATTCAAATTATTATAGTAAATGCATGTCAAACACAACATTTTTATAGTTATTCAATAGCAGCAGCAGCAAAATCAGCTAATTTAAATTCTATTTCAGTTTCCTGAAGTACTCCTTTAAGAGTGTTTAAAAGAATGCCGATTGATTCATATGAAATACAAGCAGGCGGTTCTATACGAATTACCTTTGCATTAATTTCAGTTCCTGCAGTCAATATCTTATTTTCAAATAATTTTTTAGCAACATAGTATCCTATTTTACTATCATCAAATTCCATAGCTATAAGAAGACCTGCTCCTCGAACATCTTTTAAAACCTTTGGAAAATCTAGTTTTAATTTTTTAAGTTCCTTCAATATAGTTTCTCCTTTTTTCTTGCACATACCCGGTATATCATTTTCAAGTGTATACTTTATAGTTGCAAGTGCTGCTGAACATGCAACAGGATTTCCTCCAAATGTAGGAGATCCAAGCAAATTAGGATTTTCAATCAAAGGTTGAGTCCATAATTTCGGTTTTGCCACAATACCTGTCATAGGAATTATGCCTCCACCTATTGCCTTACCAAAGGCCAGTATATCTGGAACAACCCCTTCAGCTTCACATCTCCATAAAGTACCTGTACGTCCCATTCCAGTTTGTATTTCATCAAATATAAGTAATGCACCATATTCATCACATATTTCACGAAGTTCTTTCAAATATCCTTTAGGTGGTATTATAACTCCACCTTCACCCTGTATAGGTTCTACAATCACTGCAGCTACTTCTTCTCCTACATGTGTCAAATTTCTAATAGCAGTACGTGTCTCTTCTGCATTTCCATATTCAACATGAAATGTTTGCTGTACCATTGGTAAAAATGCTTTTCTTGTAAATCCCTTACCTGTAGCAGAAAGAGCTCCATTTGATTTTCCGTGAAATGCATTTAAAGTTGATATATACCACTTTTTGCCTGTATATAATCTTGCAAGTTTAAGCGACATTTCAATAGCCTCTGCACCACCATTTGTAAAAAACGCATATTGTAAATCTCCAGGTGTTATTAATTCAAACGTCTTAGCAAGATATGCCCTCAGTGGTTCAAGCAATTCTTGAGAATGTAACCCAAGACGCGATAACTGCAATTTTACATACTTCGTAATTTCCGGATTTCTATGCCCTGGAGTAAATACTCCATATCCACCCAGACAGTCAATATATCTTTCACCATTTAAGTCATAAAAATATTCTCCGCCATCACTCCATTCAATTACAGGTTCTGCTTCTTCTCTACCGTCTTCAGAATCTGTTGACTTTCTAATATCAATCCATCCTTTATTTAAATAATTTCTGATATTATCTACAGTTTCTGATGTAATAAGTTCTCTATCTTTCTTGTCCAACTCACCGGTACTTTCAATATAACCTATAATTCTATCTAAATCTTTGATAATTTCTGTTTTATTATACATAATTTCATCCTTTCTAAATTTTATACGATATAGCTCACGATTTCAATTATTAATATAAATTAAATTTATCAACAGCTAAAGAAAATACTTCGTCTAAAGTTTTTCCTAATTTATCTATAGATTCATAACTTACAACAGCTGGAGGTTCAATACGAATGACTTTAGAATTATTTAAAGTACCCGCTGTAAGAAAGTGCCTGTCAAAAAGATTCTTTGCAATAAAATATCCTATCTCTGTTTCAGGAAATTCCATAGATATCAAAAGTCCTGCGCCTCTTACCTCTTTAAGTAATTTAGGATACTTTTCCTGCAATAATTTCAAAATTCCAATAATTTTTTCTCCTTTTTTCTTGCACATTCCTGGTATATCATTTTTAATAATATATCTTATAGTTGCTAATGCCGCTGCACTGGACAATGGATTTCCTCCAAATGTAGGTGATCCCAATAAATTAGGATCTTCCACTAATTCATCAATCCATAATTTTGGTCTGGCTATAATACCTGTCGCTGGAACAAGTCCTCCTCCAAAAGATTTTCCAAAAGTCATAATATCAGGTACTATTTCCTCTGCATCACAACGCCACATAGTTCCTGTACGTCCAAGTCCTGTCTGTATCTCATCTATTATAAGAAATACATCATATTCATCACATATGGATCTAACTTCTTTAAGATATCCTTTAGGAGGAAGTACCACTCCAGCCTCACCCTGAATTGGTTCAAGTATAACTGCTGCCACGCTCTCACCAACAGCTTGTAAATTTTTTATAGCTTTTCTTATATCTTCTGCCACACCATACTCAACATGCTGCACATCCGGCAATAATGGCAGGTATGGCTTTCTAAATATATTTTTACCTGTAACAGAAAGTGCTCCAAATGACTTACCATGAAATGCATTTACAGCAGATATAAACCATTTTTTGCCTGATGAAATTCTAGCAAGTTTAAGTGCCATTTCTACCGCTTCTGCACCACCACTTGTAAAGAAACAATGGTTCAGATCACCAGGAGTAATTTCTGCCATGATCTTTGCAAGGTATCCTCTAAGCGGTTCCAAAAGTTCCTGGCTGTTCATAGGTTGTCTATCTATTTGCGCAAGTACTGATTTCAAAATTTCCGGATTTCTGTGTCCCGGCGTAAATATTCCGTAGCCACCTAAGAAATCAGCATATGCATTACCATTTAAATCATAGAAAAATTCCCCTCCATCTGACCATTCTACGATTGTATAATCATCTGAGACAGACTTTCTATAACTAAGCCACCCCGGATTAAGGTTATCTCGTGTATACTCTACAGTTTCTTTAGTTATCCTATCCTTATCCTCCTCAGTTAAATTTTTCCCTTTTTCTATATAACCAAGTACTCTTTTAAGATCTTCCACTACTGTGTCTTTTATCAAAAACATCATTCCTCTCTTTAATTATTATTTTTTAATCATACATAAAAGCTTATAAATATATTGCTTAATATTGCCTATCATCAAGATTCTACAAATTAAAGCATATATATTTAAAATTTATCAAAATATTGCATAAATTAAATTTAAATTTAGTTATTAGTTTATAATCAGAAAATTTCAGAAAATTATATTTAACATAAAGGAAAATTAGATAACATAATGAACTATGTTTTAGATTTTGATGTGATCTATAAATGATCAAAAAATTACTATAAATAAATCTACTAAATATTCATTTATAAAATTGTTTGTACATAGTTTATAGATCGGTTTTCACCCCTTCCACTCTTTGTGAAAAAAATTTATTTGACTTATAGATTTGAATAACATTAATCAACTTTAATGTTATATTTATTATAATCAATTTATCATTAAATGTCAATAAAATTTAACTATTTAATTCTAAAATCAGTATATTATTGATATATTGTTAATAATCTAATCAAACCATCCTGTTGGTTTAATATCAAGATTAATATTTATTTGTTTAACTTCTGTATACTCTTCATATCCAAATGTTCCAAGTTCTCTTCCTATTCCGCTTTGCTTATATCCACCCCATGGTGCTTCATTGTATGTTGGATTATAAGTATTTATCCATGTTATACCTGCCCTTAACTTTCTTATAACTCTATGAGCCTTAGCGATATCATTTGTGAATACTCCTCCTGCAAGTCCATAGCATGTATCATTTGCAAGTGCTATAGCCTCTTTTTCATCTTTAAACTTCTGTACTGCCAGAACAGGTCCAAATATCTCTTCCTTTACAATTCTCATGTCAGGAGTAGTGTCTGCAAAGATAGTTGGCTCTACAAAATATCCATTTTTAAGTTTTTCCGTAGTTATTCTATGTCCTCCACAGACCAATTTTGCACCTTCAGTTTTTCCTATTTCAATATACTTTAATACTTTATTCATATGATTCTCTGAAATCAAAGGCCCCATTTCTATTTCATCATCTGTTCCATACCCAACACGTATCTTATTTGCTTTTTCTACTAATTTTTCAATGAATTTATCGTATATGCTGTCCTGAAGTAAAAGTCTTGAACCAGCTGAACAAACTTGTCCTTGGTTGCAGAATATGCCAAATAATGCATAGTCTACTGCTGTATCAAAATCAGCATCTTCGAAAACAATATTTGGAGATTTTCCACCTAGTTCCAAAGATATATTTTTTATGTTAGAAGTAGCAGCCTGCATAATTGATCTTCCTGTGACTGTCCCCCCCGTAAATGCAATTTTATCTACATCTTTATTTTTAGCTAATTCATCTCCTACAACAGGTCCTGCTCCAAGTACAAGATTTATAACTCCTTTTGGGAAACCTATTTCATCAATAATTTCAAATAATTTTATTGCAGTTAATGGTGTAACCTCAGAAGGCTTAAATACTACAGTGTTTCCAGCTGCTATTGCAGGTGCAATCTTCCAAATAGCCATAAGAAGTGGATAGTTCCATGGAATTATCATTCCGCAAACGCCAATAGGCTCTCTGACTACCATGGATTGCATATTGTCAGGCACATCATAAGTCATACCATGAGGTTTTGTAGTAAGTCCTGCATAATATCTCAAGCAAGCTACTGCATCACTTACATCTACTATTGTCTCTCTAATAGGCTTACCATTATCTAAAGTTTCCAGTTTGTAAAATTCTTCTGATCTCTCCTCTAAAATATCTGCAAGTTTAAATAAAAGTCTAGATCTTTCAAGTCCATTAACATCCATCCATCCGTCTTCATAAAAAGCTCTTTTTGCAGCTGCAATTGCACATACTACATCTTCTCTTGACCCTTCAGTAACTGTTGCTATAACCTCTCCATTTGCAGGATTTAAGGAATCCCTCGTATCACCACTTTTAGACAATTTCCATTCACCATCAATATACATTTTTAAAACTTCACTCATGCTATTCCTCCTCACTAATATATAATTGTAACATCTGATTAATTAAATGTTATTATAATTATATTAATATGTCAATGCGTAAATTAATAATTTAATATAAAAATATTGATTTTTTTATCAAACTATTATAAACATAATATTTCAAATGCACATTAAAAACTTTCTAATTTTAAAAGCTAAATTTAAATTAAACAGTATATCTAAATTTTTAAGATCACAATTCAATATATTTTCCATTCTTTTAATTCTATATTTCAATGTGTTTTTGTGTATAAATAATGTATCTGAAGCTTGTACTAAATTACAATTCTTATCTATATAAATTTCTAAAGTTTGAACTAATTTTGTAGAATTTTTATTATCATAATCAATTAAAGCTCCCAAAATATGTGTATAAATCTTTTTCATTTTATCCTTTTTGTCTATTTCAAATAATAGTTTATATATTCCTATTTGTTCATAGTTGCAAAATTTATTTTTATTTTCATCAATACTGATAATTTTTATTGCCTTTCTTGCCTCTTCCACACTATTTTTAAAGTTTTCTATTTTATTCCATTTGCTTCCAATGCCAATGCTTATTTCAATTTTCTTTATTTTAATTTGAACCTTATTATATATTTCTTCAGCAATTAAATTAATTTCATTTGTACCCTCTTTTTGCTCCATTGGAACCATAAGTATAATAAAGTTGCTTTCCATTATGCTGATAATTTTCTTATTATACTTATGCATTACATCAACTATAACCTGCTGAAGTTTCTGCTTTAATCTAAATTCTATATCCTCATCCCATATTTCATTGTGTTTAACAAGTTTCACAAAATTATCAATAGATATAACTATAGAATAATAGTCACTATCAGGATTATATCCATAAAACATAGCTCTATTTATTATTTCATCGTCGTAATTTATTTCTCCAGAAATAAGATTTTTCATGAAACTGTTCATGGACTCCTGTTCTATTTTGCTCATAAAAATTGCTTTACATATACTTTGAGTTATATCAATTAATCTAACTTCAAACGGCAATTCAAATATAGGAAATGCAACGGAATCCGCAAACTTTATAGCTTCATCTGGTGTTTTATCAATATATGGTCCTACATTTATAACTATGCCAGCTGCATTTTTTGAATTTAAATCTCTAATTAACTTTAAAAGAGATTTTGTATCATCTTTTATTAGGACACCTGTTATAAAGATCAGTTCTCCTCCCTTTAACCAATCTATATATTCTGGATTTTCCATAAGATGTGCCCACTTTATAAGTCTGTCTATTCCACTTTTGCCAGCTACAATCTTTAATTTATCTCCATATGGTAAAGTTTTTAAGTTCTCACAATTAATTATCATATATAACACCCCCGAATATTATTAATAATCTTGACTAAATTTATATACACATTCATAAAAATGTTTATATAATAGAAAGCCGAATACCTCTAAGTATCCAGCCTTTTACACAACATTTATAAATATCTCTAATTTATCAAAAGTTCATTGTTTTAGTAAATAGTATTATAAATTAATCATTATGTCAATTAATTATTAATAATATAATACAATATTTGTTCTATATTTATTATATTATCAGTAATTATTTCATAAAGCCAGTCATTTACTTTTTGAGAATATAAAAAAGTTGTTACAAAACTTTTATTTTGCAACAACTTCTATATTTAAGCTATTTATTTATGTTTTATGCTTATAAATTTAGTTAAAAATCATTTAATAGAGATTCCCTATATGATTTTCATCTTAATTACTCCCATTGGTTAAAGAATTTACAATAGTATCTGCTTTTGATTCATCTATAATCGAAATTATATCTTGTGGGCAGTTTATTTTTTTATATCTAAATTTTCTATATGTTTTATTGACAAGTATGCAGACAGTATTCCTAAAGCTGCAAGTGACAGAGGAATTGCTATTATAGAATTTAATGAAAATCCATTGTTGTCAGAACAGACAATAGAAACTAAAACTATAGATGATAAGATTGTTACAAAAGTTGATTTCATAATTATCCCAAAATACATAGGTATTAAATTCATAAGAGAAGATGTAATTGCATACATAAGTATAGTTAGGGTGCTTATTGTTATTATATTTAAATTTAACTTAGTAGGTACTAGATTATAAACTTTATTTAAGAAATAAAAACTAATTCCCAAAAAAATATTTGACAATACTATTGTTAAGAAAGTGAACATAATAACAATAATAATTTTAGATGTAATTGATTTTTTCCTATCTATTGGATCTGAAAATAATGTAATCATTTTTCTATTCTTTAATTCTTTAATAATAATATTCGAAATAAGTACACTAGAAAAAATCATAAACGTTGCTCTAACCAAACTATCTATCATAGTAAAAATAATTGAATAGTCTGTTATTACATCTATCTTTAAATATTTTATTGGATAGGTAATAAAAATTAAACCACCTAAAATGATAATGTTTGCTATAATTGCATTTTTTATATATTTCTTAAGATTGCATTTTTCTAGCTCAATTTTAATTAATTTAATCATTTCATAACCCCCTCATATAATTTAATCTAGTACTCAATTTAACGTTGAATACTATTTTGTACTCTAAATTAAATATAGATGTTAGTAACCATATAAGCTTTATCTATCTTATTTTTCATTATTTCTATTTTTAATAACTGATCGCACATAAAGTATAAAAGCAATTAAAATCAAAAATAATTGTATTACATTTAAGATACCTATAAAATTAGAATTTAGTACTTTTTCTAAAAAAGCTATTCTACAAAGCTCTATTAATGAATAAATTACTAATAATAATGCTACTATATTTTTTTTGTTTTGATACCACCAACAAAAAAACAGAAAAAATATAATACCTCCCAATAAATTTGACAATATATCAAATATCTTGAATTTTCGTTTAAAAATCTACCAATTGTCCAATCTGAATCACATCCTGAATTTCTAGAAAAATATCTGCCATGGGATTCATAGTTTCAATCTTCATGTAAAAAGAATAAATAATAAACTGTGTGGCTATCGCACTAATTTTTTATATATCCATCTTCTATCTTTATAATCCTGTTACATTGGCTAGCTATTTTATAATCATGAGTTACTATAATAACAGTTTTACCTTCTTTATTTAAATCCTTAAAAATATTCATTACATCTTGTCCTGTTTTTTGATCTAATGCTCCAGTTGGTTCATCTGCAAGTATTATTTCAGGATTATTAACTATAGCTCTTGCTATGGCAACTCTTTGACATTGACCACCAGAAAGTTCTTTAATATTTTTGTTTATTTTATCATCTAAATTTAATTTAACAACTACTTCATTTATTAATAATTTTCTATCATTACGTTTAATTTTCGCATATTCTAGTGGTATTTCTATATTTTCAAATACTGTATAATCACTAATTAATGCAAAGTGCTGTACTACAAATCCAAAAGTTTTATTTCTTATTCTAGAAACTTCAGAAGCACTTAAGGTATCAACTTTTCTATTTTCTAATATATATTCTCCATATGTAATTTTATCTAATGTTCCTATTACATTAAGTAAAGTAGATTTTCCAGAACCAGATGGACCTGTTATTGCAATTAACTCACCTTTATTTACTGTTAAATTTATATTATTTAATGCATTTACTTTATTATTTTTTGAATGATAAACTTTAGTTACATCCTTTAATTTTATAACTTCCAATATCTATTCATCTCCTTTAACTAAGTCACTAATATTTAAATTAAATATTCTTGTGACAGGAATTATTGCTGAAATTATAGATATAACTAACATTGCAATCAATAGAATAAGTAAGCTATTAATATTTATTAATTTTCCATCTATATAATATATAACTGATACTGTAATCATATACGCTATAAAAAAAGTACTAAATATTTCTAAATACATAATTCCAGCAATATCAAATAATTTTCCACCACTCATAATATGTATACCATATTCCTTTTTTCTTTTATTTATAGAATCTAATATCGATATAATAACTGTTATACATACAAATATAATGACACTTATAGATGTTATAAAAATTATTTCATATTGTTCTTTAAGCATATCTGAATCTTGAGTTATATACTTAGTCAAATCCCTTACACCTGCATCTTTTATAGCAGGTATATCATTGAACATTTTTTTGATTTTTGTAAGCTCTTTGTATATTTCAGATTGATCTTCAGAACTATCAAATAGAATGTAATTTGCATTATATAATGTCAAATCACATAACTCAAATTTATCTTCATAAATTGCATCTGTAGATATAATATAATTATTTAGATTTACATATCTATTACCAATCTGGCTTATATCTCCAATACCATACTCATTTTCTTTAAGTATTCCTATTATTTTGCCCATACGTTTAGATTTACGCGAATCTATTGGAATTTCATCTCCTACTTTAAAATATTTACCATAATTTGATCCAACAACAATAGGAAATACAAAATTATCTTTACCAATAAAATTAAAATCATTACTAGTAAATAATCTTCCTTTTTCAACCCTCAACGGATAGGTTTTAAGATATGATTTATTTATGACAATATTTTTAATTTGAAAATATGTTTTACCATTAATATTAGATTTAAAATCGCTTGCTGCAAATTGGTAATAATTATTGAAAGCAGGAATCATCTCTCCTGTCATTGAAGTTTTTACAAAAGTATACTTGGAATTACCTTCTATTTTTTTTAAAGCAGCCATTATTTTATCCATGTTATTACTACTATTAAGTATGCTTCCAACTTCTAAAGCATAAACTTTTTTATCTTTAAAAAAGTTTTCTGCTTTGTTTGTCTCTAAATTCATTCTTTTATATAAATTTATGGTTTCATACATAGAATAAAATCCGAAAATTAATTGGGCAATAATTAAAAATGAATAAAAGAATCTACGTGATAGTCCTCTAATAGCATATTTAAATTTCATAATTATACCTTTCCTTTTATAAGATAACTTATTTGAGTTTTATTTATATTAAATATACTTATGCCAATTACTATACTCCCTATAATTAATATAAAAATAAAACTGGCAATTATATTAAATTTATTTAAACTACTGTTTTGTATTTGAAGTACATTACCTAATATCAATAAATTTTGAAATACAATTGCTATAACTAGCGAAACTACTGATATACTTAAATATCTTTTAGCTATATGCAAAATAATATTTTTATTTGAGCACCCGTACATTCTTCTTATTCCTAATTCTAAAGATATTTTATCTATCCATTGAATTGTAGCTCTTACAAGAGTTATAATAATACACAATATTATCAATGAAAAATTAAACAATAAAGTTCTAGAATTTTGTATAGCACTTACTAATGGACTGTTACTCTTATCTTGATAAATTATTTTTATAAGAGTACTATTATTTTTTCTATTAATTCTATTAATAATATTTTTTAAACTGCTTTCACTTCTTACTGTACTATCTAAAATAAACCCCTGCTGCAAGTAATTCGTATCTTTGTCTTCAAGCTCGATATTTAAATTATACAAAATACGAGAATCGTATTGTGTATCACTATTTTTCTTTCCTATTACTCCTATAACCAAAAATTTATCGTTTCCTCTGTATATATATCTTCTTCCATTCTCTATTTGGATGCTTTCACTATTTATAAGATTTTTTCCAACAACTACTACCTTTTTATTTTCTTTAAAATCTTGTAAATTAAAAAATCTTCCTTCCAACAAATTGTATCCATTTTCATATATTCCATTAAAATAAATTCCGAATTGAGATGCACCTCGGATAAGAACTCTCCCTGCTTCATGAATTATTATTATATTTTTTTGTGATTCCATTTCTTTTAAAGATTTTATTATATTATCTGTACTTAAATTCTTTTCATTAAAATTAAAAGCAACGCTATTAATTGTTTTAAAATTATTTGCCTCTAATATCATTCGGTATACTTTTTCAACATGCCCCACAATTATTGATGTGAATATTAATATAAAAGTTAAAGACAATATTAAGAATTGTGTTTTTCTAAGATACTTTTTCAAAATTCTCATAGAATGCCTCCAAATTATTTAATGCTAAATAAATACATGATCTAATAATCTACTCTGTGTATTTCAGAGGCTGTTAGAGTTCCAGGTGCACATAAGCTTGTAGTTTGTACATAATTTTTGGAATGGCGCTCTTGTTCATTTCCACTAAGTATAACTTTAGTACCAACACCATGTCCATAACAGCCACAAGATGCTAATGCATAAGTCTGGTTTGCACTTCTATTATGTGTTATTCCAAGCTTTACACTATGTTCTGGGCCATAATTTCCACACATTCCTTGTTTAGTGTTATATTCATTAGTGTAAATACCATGACCTTGATAAGCAAATACTGGAGTAGCAACCATTGTAGCTATTAATCCAGTGAATAGTAGTGTTTTTAATTTCATTTTAATTCCCCCTATTTATATAATTTATTATAATGCTTGCTAAAACCTGAGTCCGTTAGAATTCAAGGCTTCTCAAGCTATATCAAAAGGATTTTTCCCACTTAATATCAAATATATATTGTGAGGTATCCTTTATGAACGAATTAAGAAAACTATGCAAATCATGAAATAAAGCTTTTATAATTAAAAATTATCTTTCTTTAAAATATTCTTCATAAAGAAATAAATTATATGTTAAAATTATCATATAATTTATCTTTTTACAATAAATGTTACCTGATATTAATATTATGTACCCTAAATAAGTATTTTGATTAAATAATATACTTTTGGGATTAATTTATGAATTTTTAGGTATATATATTACAATTTGTAAATTTATATAGTAAAATATAAATGTATGCAGTAAAAAATTAGCTTAGTGTTTAACACTAAGCTAATGTATAATTTATTTATAGCTATATCTTGGGAGGCGTAAATATGAAATTATTAAATATAAAAAAACATACTGCTAGTACTCTATCTACAATAGCTTTATCACTTGCAAAAACTTCATCTTCAATCGTTTATTTCTCGTAGCGAAAGAACCTAAAATGCCAAAAACTCTGTATAAAAAAGATTAAATCAGCTTAAATTTTTAATAACTAACTCTTGTGTAAATATGCAGTTTTTAACTTTAGTATTCAGAAATACATTTGAATACTTTTTATCTATAATTTTTCTAATTGTATTCAAACCTATTCCCCGTCCTTCACCTTTAGTTGAAAATTTATTTTCATAGATCTTATATATAGGCGGAATATTTTTAGAGCATGTATTACAAATAATAAAAGATATGTAATTTTGTTTCTTAACTATTACTATACGGATAATCTTTTTAGTACATAAGACAGCTGCTTCTATTGCATTATCAAATAAAATGCCTATAATTCTACATATATCTATTTCATCTATATCCAATTTATCTATTTTATCAGTAATTTCTATATATGTATTAACATCATTTGAATTTGAAATATGTATTTTAGATGATATCAACCCTTTTAAGGAGTTTATTTCTATATTTTTAAGCAAATATAAACTTCTATTTTTATTAATTATTTTATTATTTTCAGGTTGTAATTCATTTTTATAAAATGATTTTAATCCATCCATATCTGAATACCTTATATAACTATCTATAACTTCCATTATATTAATATAATCATGTTTAAATCTTCTTAGATCATCTGACATAGTTTCAATTGTATTCATATATTCTGTAAGCTGTCTAAATTCTTTGTCTTTATATTCTTTTTGTAACTTATTTATAATATTTTTATTATTTAAATATATTAATGACAATACTATAGCAAAACAACTAAGTGTACTAATAACATTTATTATAAAAAATTTATTTAATGTATTATTTAAATATTTATATTGAAATATATTCAAGTATATTGCAATTAATATAATTCCAGTATAAAAAATTAAATATATATTGGTAAATGAATTTTTTTTAATTTCATAACTATATATACTCGTATTGCTTAATAATTTATTTAATATCTTACTTATAATAAAAGATATAAGAGTTATAACTAGTGCTATTTGAAAATATTCTAAAGAGTCTTTAGGAATAGTTTTAAAATCTACATTAAAAAACATAGATGCGATAAATCCAACAATGGCATCACTAACTGCAAAAATAATATCTGTAAAAATTACTATAAATATAGAATACAATAATTTTTTAGAACTAGTAAAGCTAAAATAAATTAACAGTATAGATGATATTATAAGTAATAAATACTCGTTTTTACTTTCAAAAATAATTAAATCTAACGCAGTATTTATTAATATAAATCCTACAATAAATTTTTTCTTAATATCAATATAACTAACATTATAAAATATAAGTAAAAAATTTATCGATAATATAAAAAAATATAAGCAATAATAAATTATATGAGACATCCTTTTAATAGTCCTTTCATATATCTCTTTGATATATAGCACTTATCATCATTATTCATATATATAATAAGATTATTTTTATCAATTGATTTTATATTTCTAACATTTACAATATAGGATCTATGACATTTATAAAAATATTCTGGTAACAATAATTGTATTTTATTTAATGAGCAATAAAACTCTATACTTTCATTAAACATATGAAGTCTAATTTTATGATCTTTATAAGTTTCAAAAAAAAGAATTTCATCAGGATTAAAATTTACAATTTCACTTCCAATATCTAAAGTGATATATTCTTTTTCAATAATATTAATTTTTTTAAAATTATTATATGCTAATCTTAAACAGTCAATAATTCTAGTTTCTAACTCTTTTTTATTAAATTTGAGTATATAATCCATTGCTTGTACCTTATACTTAAATGTTAAAAGAGTTAATTCTGGATGAGATGTAACAAATATAATATAGCCCTTAAGATCGTATTTTCTAATAATAGTGGCAAGTTCTATTCCGTTAATATCAACATCCAGTTCCACATCCAAAAAATAAATAAAATTTTTATCTTTAGAAGTTATTATGTATTTTAATACCTCATCAGAACTAGATGTGCTTAAAGCTATACGTAAGCTAATCTCAGAATTATTTATTTCTTTCATAATAATAGTCTCAATCTGTTTTCTTTGAATGTTATTATCTTCACAAATTATAATATTTATCATTTGATTAATCATCCTAACTTTAGCATTCATTATATTATTTCTATATATATTATAACAATAATGTCAATTAGTTGCAATTTGTAATCAATTTATATATAATTATTATATTATAGTATATATTATTTTGTTAAAATTTTAATTTTGTATTATAATATTAATTAATTTACACTTATTATAAGAGGTATTTTATGGATATATATAAAAAATTAAATGTTATAATATGGTATTCAATATTAAGTTTCAACTTGCCAAAACAAAGGATTTAGCACTGAAATTAGTTTTATTTTCAGTGCTAAATCCTATTTCTACATATATTATTAAAACATTTATACAAACTTATACTTGTTTAAGCAAAAATTTCTTATTTAATTCCATTCTTAATTGCATCTTCAAGTGTATCAAGTCCATATTTTAATTGTTCATCAGTCATTACAAGTGGTGGCAAAAATCTAACTACATTTCCAAAAAGTCCTGCATTCAAGAATATTACACCATGTTTAAAACAATAATCCGTGATTTTTTTAACAAGTTCTGCATAAGGCTCTTTTGTTGCTCTATCCTTAACAAATTCAAGTCCTATCATTGCTCCAAGACCTCTTACATCACCTATTACATCATATTTTTCTTTCATTTCATTAAGTCTTGTCATTATATAAGTTCCCATTTTATTAGACTTGTCACAGAGCTTAGCCTTATCTATTTTTTCTAGAACCTTAAGTGCTGCAACACATCCAAGAGGGTTTCCTCCATATGTTCCTCCAATACCACCAACGCAGGCAGCATCCATAATTTCAGCTTTACCTACAACTGCACTTAATGGAACTCCATTTGCAATAGATTTTGACATTGTTATAATGTCTGCATCTACATCAAAGTACTCATGAGCAAATAATTTTCCTGTCCTAGCAAATCCAGCTTGTACTTCATCTACAATAAATACAATATCATTCTCATTACATATTTCCTGAAGAGCTTTAAAATATTCTTTTGGAGGTACTACGAATCCGCCTTCGCCCTGTACTGGCTCTGCAATTAAGCAAGCTATCATATCTTTTGAAATTACAGTTTTAAGCATTGTTCTAAGCTTTTCTGCACAAGCTATGCCGCATTCAGGATATTTACATCCAAGTGGACATCTATAACAATAAGCTTCTTCTGTTTTATAAGTCTCAGTTGCAAAAGGTCCAAATCCATTTTTGTAAGGCTTGTACTTACTTGTTATTGACATTGTTAAATTAGTTCTGCCATGGAAAGAACCTTGAAGTGAAATTATACCATCTTTTTTTGTATAGGCTCTTGCTATTTTTATAGCATTTTCTACTGCCTCAGCTCCACTGTTAAGAAATAAAGCTTTCTTTGCATAGTTTCCTGGCGTAGCTTCTACAAGTTTTTCTGCTAAATCAACATATGGTTCATACATATTTACATGAAATCCTGGATGAATGTATTTATCAAGCTGAGCCTTTATTGCTTCAACTACTCCTTCATCTCTATGTCCAACATTTTGAACTCCTATACCTCCTGCAAAATCAACAAATACATTTCCATCTATATCTTTTATAAGTGCTCCCTTTGCCTCATCTACAAATATAGGAAAAGAACAACTAACTCCTTTAGCTACAAACTTTTCTCTTTTTTTAACAAGTTCCTTTGACTTAGGTCCGGGTACCTCTGTTACAATTTTTGCATTCTTCTCTTCAATCATTTTTTATTCCTCCAAATTATTATATATTTTGTA
This sequence comes from Clostridium algifaecis, assembly GCF_017874415.1. Taxonomy (GTDB): domain Bacteria; phylum Bacillota; class Clostridia; order Clostridiales; family Clostridiaceae; genus Clostridium_B; species Clostridium_B algifaecis. The sequence goes on along the minus strand of NZ_JAGGLM010000008.1, from coordinate 21,356 downwards.
TTACAAATTTAAAATTTCGTATTATTACGTTGCTTTAATTATTATTTTATTAAAATTTATACATATAATTTAACACAATATCATTATCATTGATATATACATATAGGACAATTATTAAGTGCCTAACTTGTCATTTGAATACATATAGCATTGTTCCTTCATATTATATATTTATTAAATTTCATATTTATAATATATCAGATTAATAAAATATGTATGTCTTTTTTGAACAATTTAATTTATTTAATTTGTATAAAATAGACATATATATTTTATTGATAATATTATATAATAATACCAATAAAATTATTAATTTAATAATTTAGTTAAAATATTTTTGACAAATAATTAAAGAACTTATTTGAATAAAAAGTATAAAAATAAATCAGTTCTAAGGAGGAATTTATTATGGAAAAGTCCGGTTTAAAAAAGAACAACTTAAGTGTTATCGAAACTATAGCTTTATCAGTTGCAATTATAGCGCCTACTGCAGCAATGTCATTAAATATATCACTAATGGCAAAAACAGCATCTTTTTCTTCGCCACTTATTTTCTTTATTTCAATGATTATAGTAGGTCTTGTTTCTTTCTCAATAATAAAATTTAATCACTATTTTTCAGATTCAGGCTCCCTATATACTTTTACTCAAAAGTCTTTAGGCAGAAAAATGGGATTTACTGCTGGATGGTCTCTTTTACTTGCATATATAATGTTAGCTGCTGGTTGTACAGCTGAATTAGGAGCATTCTTTGGAAAATTTCTAGATGTATTTGGTATTCATATTGGATGGCTTCCTATAGCATTAATTTTTTCAGTTCTTATTGTATATATAGGAATAAAAGATGCTAAGGTAAGTACTAGAATAATGCTGACTATGGAGGGAATATCAATTTTCATGATATTGATATTATCTTTAGTTATTATATTTAAAGTAGGAAAATCTACTGGACTAAGTGCTGTTCCATTTAAAACTAATGGAAATAATATATCTACTTTAGCAAGTACATCTGTTTTTGCATTTTTATCATTTATAGGTTTTGAAAGTGCTTCAAGTCTTGGAGAAGAAACAAAAAACCCTAAAAAATATATTCCTTTAGCAATTGGAAGTGCAGTTTTTGTAACAGGCCTGTTTTATCTATTGTCAAGCTACGCTCAAGTTATAGGTTTTGGAATTAATGCAAGCGGTCTTAAGGCATTAACAAATTCAGAATTACCACTTTCAGATTTATCTGCAAAATATATGTCAAATACTTACGGAACTCTTTTAATTTTTTCAGCATCTCTTTCTTGTTTTTCCTGTGCACTTGGTGCTGTCTGCGCTGGTGCAAGAATGTTATTTTCAATGAGTAGAGATGGATTATTACACAAGAGTATGATGAAAATCAGTAAACACAATACTCCTTACTTAGGAATTATACTTACAGTAATTATTTCAGTAATACTACAAATTGCTTTATTTAAAAAAGGTGGACTTGATGTATTTGGATATTATGCAACTATTGGATCTTTAGCAATAATCGTGTCTTATCTATTTACAAGTATAGCCGCTATAGTTTATTTTAGAAAAAAGAAAATTAGCAATCCTATAAACCTAACAATACAAATAGCAGCAATTTTGTCTTTATCTTATATACTATATGCAAATGTTTATCCTATTCCTGAATTTCCATCAAACTTGTTCCCTTATATCGTTCTCGGTTGGATAGCTGTAGGATTTGTATTAAGCTATAAATTTACTAAAAATAATAGCAAAGCTAATGATGTTATTGCTTCAAGTACCAAAGAAGAAATAAGAGAAAATATAGGCTAATTTAACCATTATTTAAGAAGGTGATTTCATGAAGATCAATGTATCCTGTATTCAAATACAGCCCGAAAGATGTAATACTATTGTCAACTTAAAAAAGATGTGTACCTTTATAGACAAATGCATGAAAAAAAATAAAGATACAAATTTAATAGTTTTTCCAGAATTAATAACATCCGGTTATGAGTGTTATGAAGAGTTCTATAGCTTAGCTGAAATTGCTTCAGAATCTTATAGCATTAAAAAAATAAGCGAGTTAGCAAAAAAATACAAAACAAATATTGTATTTGGTTTTCCTGAAAAAGATCCTAAAGATAATAAATTATTATACAATTCTACAGCATTTATAGATGATAATGGGAGATTATTAGGCACATATCGAAAAGTTCATCTTTTTGATACTGAGAAAAAATTTTTTACACCAGGATGCGAGTATCCAGTTTTTAATACTTCTATAGGTAAAATTGGAGTTATGATTTGCTGGGATACTGCATTTCCAGAAGTTGCACGCACCTATGCTTTAAAAGGGGCTGATCTACTGGTTGTCAGTACAAATTGGGAAAAGCCTTATTCTGATGATTGGGATTTAGTTACCAGGGCAAGAGCTTTTGACAATTGTATATATCTTGCTGCTGCTAATAGAATTGGAGATGATGATACATTAGGTTTTTTCGGACATAGCAAAATAGTCAGTCCATTAGGTAAACCTATAGTTGAATTAAACGATGAAGTTGAAGGTATTATTTCTGCTGAACTAGATTTATCCATACCATTAAAGTTAAGAGATTCATATTATACATTTTTTAAAGATAGAAAGCCTAAAACTTACGAAATGCTTGTAAAATAATATTTCTTATCGCACATTAAAATTATAAATTTTAATGTGTGATAAGAATTTTTTTATTTTAATAAATCCTATTCCTTTTGATTAGAATTGATACAATTAAACTTATTAAAAAAGTTACTGTTGAAAGAATAACGGCTATAATCAAAAATCCTGTTATTAACATATTATATTTTAATATATTAAAAGCCATGAAATACTTTGATAATCCAAATATATTAATAAGTAACAATACTGAAAATAATGTAACAAGTCCTCTATAAGCACCTTTTATATCTGCACTACTCAAAGATATGTGGGAAGATATACTTATTGAAACAAATAAAAATATATAAAAATATGGATTTTGAAAGTTCTTAAATGAAAAAATAGTTTTTATTAATCCTTTATAGGAAATTATCATTCCCTTAATTACAGACTTATCCAAAGTTACAGCATGAAAATTATTTACCAATATATTTATAAATTGATTATAAGATTCAGGTATTATAAAATACATCAAGGTAATTATGCAAATAACCCCACCTAAAATAGGTGCTATGCCTATGAAAAAATTGCCAATCTGCTGATAAATACTAAATTCATTATATGAATGATTCACATAACCCATAGTTCCATTTTCATCAGGCTTCTGAAGTAATTTTATATCCGTAACCCTATGCCCAAATAATATAGCAAAAATAGCATGACTAAGTTCATGTACAGGCACTCCTATAAATCCTGTTACCATTACCGCAGTATCGCCAAAACTCCTCTGAAAGTTTCTCATTGAGTAAGTTCTGAGTATTCCAAGAATCACTCCTATAAATATAATGACGCCTACCAGATAAAATGTCTCGATAAAAGTTCTAATAAATACTTCAATTAAAAAATTCACATACATCATAACCTCTCTTGAAAATATAAATCATCCATTTATTTTAACATATATGACTTTCTTAGATAGAGATCTGACAATTTTTAATAAAATTTCAATATTATAATATATCAAAAGGTGAACTATATTTTGTCTTTTATTCTATTGCTTGTCCTTTTCTAGAAAAATGAAGTAAAAGTCCAATTACTAATCCAATAAGTGCTGGTGTTAACCAACCCATACCATCATTGTAGAAAGGTAAATGATTAGAAGCTATTTGAATCATTCCACCTAAGTGTAAAAATTTTATAGTAGCTTTAGGTAAAGCCCCTGCGAAATCAAATATGGCTGCAAATATTGTTAAACCAGTAACCCATTGATAAACACAGTGGTCTCCGTGAAATAATCGTTCGAATAGGCTTAACAAAATTAAAGTGATTGCTAATGGATAAAGGAACATTAATACCGGTACAGAAAAAGAAATAATGTTATTTAAGCCAACATTTGCAATAGCGAAAGATACAACACAAAAAAGGATAGCATATTTTTTATAACTCAATAAATTTGGAAATATACTTACGAATGTTTCACTGCAAGAAGTAATTAATCCAACTGCTGTCTTTAAACATGCTAATGTAATGGTAATTGCCAGAAGAACCGCTCCAATTTTACCAAAATAATGAGCCGAAATTAATGTCAAAGCTTGTCCGCCATTTGCGGAAACCGGAAAAATACCTCTGCTTTGAGTTCCCATAATAGTAAGTGAAGCATAAATGATTGCCATGAAAGACATACTAAATACCCCTGATTTTACAGTACTAAATGCTACTTTATTTGGATCTTCAACGCCTAAATTATGAACAACATTTATAACTATTATTCCAAATGCCAATGAAGCTAAAGCATCCATTGTATTATATCCTTCTAAAAAGCCTTTAAAAAAGCTGCCATTTTGATAGCTTTGTGCGACTGGAATTTGTGTCACACTACCCATTGGATTTAAAAAAGCAGTAATAATTAAAATAGCTAAGAAAAATAAAAAAAGTGGATTTAATATCTTTCCAACCCAAGTTAAAATATTAGATGGCCTTAATGAGAACCATAAAACGGTCAGGAAAAAAATCAGAGAAAAAATTGTAAGCCATAAACTGATTTGGCTCTTAGCGAGTAAAGGAACTAAACCTACTTCAAAAGATACCGTTGCTGTTCTCGGAATCGCAAAAAAAGGTCCAATTGTTAAATATAATGCACATGTAAAGAACAAGCTATAGTATGGATGAACACGGCTTGCCAGCTCATACAGCCCGCTGCTTCGTGAAATGCCCATTGCCACAATTCCCAAGAGTGGTAAACCAACACCAGTAATCAAAAAGCCTATAATTGCCGGCCATACATTACTTCCAGCCATCTGGCCCATAGAAACAGGAAAAATCAAATTTCCCGCACCAAAAAATAAACCAAATAACATGGAAGCAATATAAATATACTCTTTTGTTTTTAATTTTTTTTGCATGTTTTCAAAACCTCCAATAATAAAAATATATATTGTAATTATATAAGTAAGAAGGTAAATTTACAATATCAGTGGGATATATGAATAAATTTAAAACACTATTTATAGTTGAGCATAAAAACTAATTTTGAGGAAAACTTATATTAGAAAGGGGCGATAATATGCAAAATAAAATCAAGCATACTACTAATACTGATAAAAAGGAAGATGGTAAATTTAAAAAAAAGCATATAAATCATGACCCACAAGCTGAAAGTTCAAGGTCAAAGTTTAATGCTCCATCAGAAAAACATTTAGATTAATTTTTAAAAGTTAACGTTCTATATAATTATATCTATAAATGAGAAAAAGCGAAAATATAAAAATAGCTTTTTATGATATTTTAATTTTATCATAAAAGCTATTTTATAGACTTTTCTTTACAAGCTCTATTATTAATTTAATCTTAGTTATTTTTAGACCATCTTGTAGCCAACATATTAATCAGCAAATCTTTGTATTCCCATCCCATAGCTTTTGAAGCTATCATTGTTAGGCTGTCTTGGTTTTCTCGATGTTTTCTTCCTGCTCCAGTCATATTAGGTTTCATATTAAGATCAAATATATAATACTCTCCATATATTTACTAATGTCAGAAGGTTGTTGTCCAACAATATAATATCCTTTTTCAATAAACTCTTCTATTGAATGTCCATCATATAACACAGTATTTAACCAAAATATATTAGCTCCTTTATCGATAGCTTTTTGTATAACACTGCTAAATTTATATATATTTTTTTACTCCACTAATTCTTTTGGATTTTCACCAAAATTTTTCTCATACTGTGGACAGCCAAATCGTTTTGCAAACCGCTGTACAATAAATGGGCAGAAAATTGCTGATAAAATAGCTGCTCCTGCTATTTGTACAGTTGCCATCCCTCCATATCCTGGTCTTTTTAACAAAACTCTATCCACAATAAACGCAACAGATCCAGTTACAACTATTACAATAATAAAAAGAATAACCCCTCCAAATCCTCCTTCTACAATTTTATAAAAATCAATATTCGCACCTAAAACAAACCCCATTATTGGCAAAACTAAAGCAATTCCTCTTTTTGCTGCTATTCTAATATCTTCATCTATGTTGGATAATAAAATGCCTACACATAATGGCAATAAAACAGTTATATACTCTTGATAGCCTATACTGCCTCCAGAAGCTCCAATAGTAACCAACGTTAGTATTGGTCCTGAGTTCAAGTTAAACATTGGTCTTGCAACAAAATCAGCATGATCACCATAGCTTTCCATAAGTCCCATATACAAACTGCCATTATTATTAGTTAATGCACATAATATTGCTAAACTGCCCACACCAAATATTCCTTTATACCCAAAAAAATGAAATATAAAAATATAACTTGCAGCTCCTGCTAAATATTTAAACGCCACGTGACTTCCCCCACGTTTTAAAGCCTCAGGTATATCACTAAGTCGCATTTGCGTTCCTGTAAATAATAACGTTAAAAGCATTAAAACAGTTATTCCATCGTTAGAAACTAAAGCTTTACTATAACTACCTATTCTCAAAATCCACGGACAAAAGGTATTTAAATAAGTTAACTAGTATAGGAGAAGAATATATTAAAACAGCTCAAAAAATATTAGATTTAGAAGCAGAATTAAACAATAAAATATCTGATATTTTAGAATTGAAACAAGGATTATTATCCATTGGAATTACACCTATACGAGGGTCATTTCTGATTACTGATGCCATTATTGAGTTTAATCAAAAATATCCTGGTATTAAAATAAATATGGTTGAATATGAAATGTCAACATTGACGGATTTAGTATTAAATGGTAGTATTGACTTTTTTATTGGTAATTCCCCCATTCAAAATAACCTGTTAACTATGAAAACTATCGGAATAGAACATCTCTTTTGGGCAGTACCACAAAATAATCCCAATAATAAAGGCTTAGAGCAATATCAAGTTCCTTTACAAGAAATTATAGAAAACAATTATAGTGAAAACAATTCTGTTGATTTTTCTATTTTTTCTAATGACCCATTTATTTTATTACAACCAAATCAGCATATTCATACTCTATTATTAGATTTGTGCAATAATGCAGGATTTAAACCTAATGTTGTTTTACAAATCAACAAACTAGAAACTGCCTATTCACTTGTACAAAAAGGATTAGGTGTTACCATTGTTTCTGATACTTTGATTCGCCATGCAAATTTAGAAGATCATCCTATCTACTATGCTTTGCCAGAAAAATCATCTGTTAGAAATATTATTGTAGTGTATAAAAAAAATAGATATATTTCTCACATGGCAGAAAAATTTATTTCCATTTTAAAGAATAATTTACTTTAAGACAGATTTGATTATACAAGGGAAAAGCATTATGAATGGGAACGTACCTGAATTTGTGCAAATCAAATCTAGGTACGGGGTGCATTTAATTTAAGTGAAGAATAATATTCATTATTTATTAAAGCACAATAACATATTTATTCGTAATGTTCTAACATATCTAATAATTCATCAAATCTCCTTATAGTATCCTCTAAAGGCTTAGGCGCAGTCATATCTACTCCTGCTTTTCTAAGTACATTTATTGGGTAATCACTGGACCCGCTCTTCAAAAATCCCTTATAAGATTCTACGGCATTTTTTCCGTCTTTCAATATTGCATTAGCAAAAGAATGTGCTGCTGCATAACCTGTAGCATACTGATATACATAAAAATCCCAATAGAAATGAGGAATTCTTGACCACTCCATATCTATTTCTTCATCTACAACCATATCTGGTCCAAAATATTTTTTATTTAAATTTCTCCAAATCTTACATAAATCTTCTCCTGTAAGTGGTATTCCATTTTCTATTTTTTCATGAGTTACTTTTTCAAATTCAGCAAACATAACCTGTCTGAATACAGTAGTCCTAATTTGCTCTAATTCTTGATTTATAAGATAGCGCTTTCTTTTTTCATCTTTTTCATTGTCAATTAAATAATGCATCAACAAGCTTTCATTAGTAGTTGAGGCCACCTCTGCACAGAAAAGAGAATAATTTGAATATATATAAGGTTGATTTTTTCTCGAATAATAGGAATGTATTGAATGGCCCATTTCATGTGCCAAGGTAGAAACATCTGTAAGCTTATAGTCATAATTTAAAAGTACATAAGGCATAGTATCATAATCCCCTGTAGAATAAGCTCCTCCTCTTTTGCCTTTATTTGGATATATATCTACCCATCCATCCTTTATTCCTTCATCAAATATATTTAAATATTCTTCTCCTAAAGGTTTTAATGCTTGCTTTACTATTTTTACCGCTTCATCAAATTCTATATGTTCTTCTACAGTATCTATTAGAGGAACATATAAATCATACATATGCATTTCATTAAGCCCTAAAAGTTTCTTTTTAATGCGCACATATCTGTGCAGTGATTTTAAATTTTTATTTATAGTATCAACAGTATTATTGTAAACATCTATAGGAATATCATTAGGCTTTAATGAACATTCCATTGAACTTTTATACTTTCTAGTCTTCGATATAAAAACAAAATTTTTTATATTTGAAGTAAGGGACGCAGCTAAAGTATTTTTATACTTTTTATAAGTATTAAATAAAGCTTTAAATGCTTCTTCTCTAACAGTTCTCTTTTTAGATCTTATAAAACCTGAATAATTCACATCAGTAAGCTCGACACTTTTTCCACCCTCATCCTTTATGTTAGGAAAAGTCATATCAGCATTAGATAGCATGCTATAAACTTTCTCCGGTGCATTCAAGCAATCCGATACTGAAGCCATAAGCTCTTCTTGCTCCACACTTAAAACATGAGGCTTCTTTTTCAAAATTTTTTCTAATAAAAACTTATACATGTTTAATTCCGGAACATTCTCTATAAATTTATCTATAGTTCCTTCTTTTAAACTCAATATTTCAGGAATAAAGAATGCTTCCATACTTTTTATTTCAGCAATATATGCATATATTTTATCTCTTAAAACTTGAAAAGTAGGGTTAGCAGTATCTTCATCATTTTTCATATGTGCAAAAATAACTAGTTTTCCTGCCAATCTCGAAACTTCTTCATTTAGCTTAAAGTATTCTAAAAGCTTCTTACCTTCAGATAATTTACCAGCGTATTCACTTAATTTTGGTGCCATAGATTTTAACTTTTCAAAATCCTTTTCCCAGCTTTCTATACTTTTATATATTTTCTCTACATTCCATTTATCTTCTCTTAATATTTCATCTCTTCTTTTTGTCTGTGCCATATAAAATTCTGCTCCTTTTCTATAATCATAATATTTAGGAAATTTTGCAATTACTTTTCCTACATTTTACTTTAATTATAAAGATTTTTACTCCATATTACTACATTATTGCCTTTATAATATTTTTTAAGTTATGTTGAATAAAATTATAAATTATACAACAGAATAATAATTAATCTAAAATAATAATAGGGAGAGGATATTATGAAATTTGCAGAATATATTAAAGCTATTTTAAATGGTCTGTACTTAAGCCTTAAGAGATTTCCTTTAACAATAATGTTCTCAGCTTCTGTTTTCTTAACACTTATAGTAATATCTGAGACTAATCCTAAAGAAAATACCCTAGCTAGAATTGCTATGATATTAGCACTAGGAATTCCTATTTCACTTTGCATAAAACTTTTCTTTGAGAAAATAAATGAAAAAAGCATATTTAAGCTTTTATCAGTTCAGTTATGTGGAATTTTATTCTTGATTGTTTATTACTTTTTATTTTTAAATACCGTAGGCATGGTTCCTATTACAAGATATGTTGCTGTAAGCACTGCATTATATTTAGCTTTTTTATTTATTCCCTATTTTCTAAAAAAAGAACAATTTGAAATGTACGTTATAAATATATTTACAGGACTTTTTATCACTATAATCTACTCCATTGTAATATACTCAGGACTTTCTGCCATTTTATTTACAATAGATAAATTGCTTGGAATAAAAATCTTAGGAAAAATTTATTATTATACATGGTTGTTTGTAGTCTTTATATTTTCACTATTATACTTTCTTTCTGGACTACCAATTAGTCATAAAGAACTATCAGTAAAATCTTATCCAAAGCTTTTAAGAATACTGCTTTTATATATTGTAATGCCTCTTTTAACTGCGTACACAATAATATTATACATATACTTTGGAAAAATAATAATAACAAAACAATGGCCTGTTGGTTTAGTTTCACATCTGGTTTTATGGTATTCAGTCATTGTTACAATAGTGTTGTTTTTTATTACTCCTATAAAAAATCATAATACATGGCAAAATAATTTTTTTAAAATTTTCCCTAAGATAATTCTACCCCTTATTGTAATGATGTTTGTTTCTATAGGCATACGTATAAATGCTTATGGAGTAACGGAAAAAAGATACTTTCTACTTATATTAGGTATCTGGTTATTTTTTATAATGATATATTTATCATTTATTAAAAGAATTAGAAATATATTAATTCCTTTTACTCTTTCTATAGTTGTTTTAATTTCAGTATTTGGTCCTTTAAGTAGTTACTCTATTTCAAAAATGAGTCAAAATAGTAGATTTGAAAATATTCTTATAAAAAACAAGATGATTAAGAACGGGAAAATACAAAGTTCTTCTGATATTTCTAAAGAAGATAAGTCTGAAATTAGCAGTATACTCGATTACTTTAATAAAAATCACAATCTTCAGGATGTTAAATATGTTCCTAAAGGCTTTAAGTTAAATGATATGAATAATGTATTGGGATTTTCTTTTGTGCCTCAAAACTATGGTTCCTACATGGGATACTTTAATTTCATAACAAATCAATCAGAAAAACCCATTGATATAACTGGATATGATTATCTTTTTGATATGAGAAACCTGGAAAATGCTGCAGCAAATACTTCAATTTCACCTTTAAGTGCTTCTTACAACCATGAAACATTTGTTATAAAAATAAATTATAAAGGCAATCAAATTTACACTAAAAATTTGAATTCTTTTGTAAAAAATCTCATTGATAAATATGGTATGCTTTCAAAAGAAAATGCATTATCACCTGAGGAAATGACTCTAACTGAAGAAAATGAAAAAATAAAAGTTAAATTTATATTTTTAAATATATCTGGTAACAGAAATGACCTCAATAATGGTATCAATGCCAAAGAAATCAACTTTTATATGCTTGTTAAAATTAAATAAATATTATATAACTATCGTTATTTGTAGTAGGTTACTTTAATTCTTTAAGTTTTTCTTTATACTCTTGTTCATTTTTAACAACACATACACCTTGACTTCCTCTGCCTCTTATCGGTTTTAATACAACAAGATAAGTTAAACTCAGAAGTTATCTATTATAATATCAATAATTTGTGCAACAGTTTAATGAATAGAATTATGCTGCTTATTGATTTGGCAAGAAAAAAATGATAGTATGATAGATAAATGTGAAGTAGAATGTTATTAAAGTTTATTAGAGAGGTAATGAATAGATGAAGAAATATGATACAATAATATTTGATTTGGATGGAACATTGTTAAATACTCTTGATGATTTAGCTGATAGTGTTAATTATGCATTAAAGCTTAATAATTTTCCATGTAGAAAAATAGATGAAGTAAGATGCTTTGTAGGTAATGGAGTCGGAAGGTTAATGAAACTTTCTGTTCCTGATGAATGCAGTAATGAGCAGTATGAAAAATGCCTTTTGGACTTTAGAACCCATTATTCAGCAAATATGCAAAACAAGACCTGTGCTTATGATGGAATTATGGAACTATTAAAAAAGCTATACAATAAAAATTATAAGATGGCAATTGTATCAAATAAATTTGATGAAGCAGTAAAGGCACTTAATAAGGTTTATTTTCAAGAATATGTAAAGGTTGCAATTGGAGAATCAGAAAATATTTCTAAAAAGCCGGCACCCGATACTGTTTTTAAGGCGCTTAAAGAACTTGGCTCAAAAGCAGAAAGTGCATTATATGTTGGTGATTCTGAAGTAGATATTATGACGGCAAAAAATTCAAGTGTTAAATGCATTAGTGTAACATGGGGTTTTAGGGACATGGATACTTTAAAGCAGTATGGTGCAGATTTGATTATTTATGCTCCAAATGAACTGTTAAGTATAGTTGAATAATTTACATTTATTGGAACCATATATTCAAAATCTATTATGCAAAAGCTTATTATGTATTGGATTTGAAATATACTTTTCTTACCTAAAAAATAAAGGCTATACACTTTCTTGTATAAGAATGTATAGCCTTTGTTGCTAATTTTTACCATTTGCTGTATTATTCTACAGTTACAGATTTTGCCAAATTTCTTGGTTTGTCTACGTCACAGCCCTTTTTGATTGCCATATAATATGCCAAAAGCTGAAGTGGTATTACAGAAAGTACCGGTGCAAACACATCTATTACTTTTGGTACATATATTACACTATCAACCACATCTTTTACCTCTTTGCTGCCTTCAAGTGCAAAAGCTAAAACTTTAGCTCCCCTTGTAGTTACTTCCTTTATATTACTTATCATCTTTTCAACTAATTTCTGCTGGGTAGCTCCTGCAATTACTACAGTTCCTTTTTCGATTAAAGCAATAGGTCCATGCTTTAACTCTCCACCTGCATAAGCTTCTGAATGAATATAAGATACCTCTTTTAGCTTTAGTGAGCCTTCCATTGCAACAGCATAGTCAAGTCCTCTTCCTATATAGAACATATCACTTTCAGCATAGTTCTTTGAAGCAAAATCTTTAACTACATCTTCATTCTCCAAAACCTGTTCTGCTTTTTCTGGAAGAGTTAGCATTTCTGCTTTTAAATTCTCAATTTCAGAATCACTTAAAGTTCCCTTATTCTGTGCAAAGAAAAGTGCAAGTGTATACATTACGATAAGCTGTGTTACATAAGCTTTCGTAGAAGCTACTGCAATCTCAGGTCCTGCCCATGTATATAATACATCATCAGTTTCCCTGGATACCGTGCTGCCAACTACATTTGTAACAGCTATTACTCTTGCTCCCTTTGCTTTAGCCTCCCTAAGTGCTGCTAAAGTATCTGCTGTCTCTCCAGACTGGCTTATTATTATCATTAAAGTTTTCTTGTTTATTATAGGCTCTCTATACCTGAACTCAGATGCTACATCCACCTCTACTGGTATTCTTGCAAGCTTTTCTATTGCATATTTTCCAACCACTCCTGCATGATATGCAGTTCCACAAGCCACAATATATATTTTATCTATATTATCAATCTGCTCTTTAGTTAAACTTATATTATCTAAAGTAACAGGTTTGCCTTTCATAATTCTTGATGTCATAGTATCTTTTATTGCCTTTGGCTGTTCGTGTATTTCCTTTGCCATGAAATGATCATATCCACCTTTTTCAGCAGCATTTGCATTCCAGGTAACATGGTATATATCTCTCTTTATTTCTTTTTTATTTTCATCTAATATCTTTACACCACTATTGTCCATTACTACAAATTCATTATCATTTAAGAAATATACATCTCTTGTATGATTTAATAATGCTGGTATATCTGATGCTATAAAATATTCACCTTTTCCAACTCCAACTACAAGTGGACTATCTTTTCTAGCTGCAACCAATTTTCCTGGCTCTTTAGAGCATATTACTCCTATAGCATAGCTTCCCTGAAGTTTAGAAGCTGCTTTCATAACAGCATCAACTAAATCTCCATCATAAAAATAATCTATAAGCTGTGGAATAACTTCAGTATCTGTTTCTGAAACAAATTTATATCCCTTTGCCTTAAGTTCATTTCTTAATTCAACATAATTTTCTATTATTCCATTGTGAACTACACTTATGGTTCCATCTGCATTGCTATGAGGATGTGCATTTATATCAGAAGGTTCTCCATGAGTTGCCCACCTAGTATGTCCAATTCCTACACATCCATTTAAAGGATGACTTTCTAACTTCTTTTCAAGGTTTGCAAGTCTCCCTTTGCATTTAATTACATTTATATGATCTTTATCAATTACAGCAACACCCGCTGAATCATATCCTCTGTATTCAAGTTTACTCAATCCTTCAAGTAAAACAGATGATGCCTTATCTATTCCAACAAAACCAACTATTCCGCACATAATAATCTTCCTTTCAATAATAAATTTGAATTATCCCGATATATTTTAATTTTATTGTATACAAACAAAAAACTTTTACTGCCAAAACTTAAAAAAGTGTAAAAGAAATAAGCCTACTAATTTTATTTTTAAAATTAAAACAGGATAAAACTGACATTTAGAGATATAGATATGATATCCCTATACCCAATTAAGGTTTTAACACCAGACTGATGTTGTTGCAGAAATTACTTTCTGATTTTATCAGCCGTTAACGGTAGTGCGATACCGTGGGGCACCCGCCGAAGATTCGATACTCCCCATCCTCGTCAACTTAAGCAAAACCTACAGTTTATTTTTATTATAACCTGTAAATTAGAATCATACGCTTAAGTTCTGGCGCTTTAAATTAATTTAACTTTTTAAATACCACCTGCTTTTAACAATTAATTTAAAGATATTAAATATATCATCAATACATTATATTCTTTAAAATGATTTTTTGTCAACTATTACATATATAAAAAATATTAATTTTATATGAAGCATAAAAGGTTCAGCTGGAGAAAGCCATCCTTATAAGAAAACTCCAGCTGAACCTGAGAAGCAATTTATTTATATTAGGTTAAATTTAGATACAATATTTCATTATTTCATCTATTACAAGCTTATTAACCTTATTATGTTTTCAATGGTTTTTTCTATATTTTCTTTGCCTTTCTTAATAGCACAATCAAGGGTTGTAACTCCCCTTACTATGCTAAAAATTGAATCTATGCCATTTTCGTATAATATATCTATATCTTTTCCTACACTTCCTGCAAGTGCTATCACTGGTTTATTGTATTTCTTCGCTACCATTGCCACACCCATTGGCGTCTTTCCGTATTGTGTCTGGAAATCGATACTCCCCTCTCCTGTGAAAACTATATCCGCTTTTTTTACTTTTTCTTCTAAGTCTGAATACTTTATAACTATATCAATACCATTTTTAAGTTTACCATCCAAAAAAACCATAAGTCCTGCCCCAAGTCCACCAGCTGCACCGGATCCTGGTACATTTATTACATCAACACTAATCTGCTTTTTTATAACATCTGCATAATGTCTTAAATTATCATCCAATGTTTTTATCATTTCACGCGTTGCACCTTTTTGTGGTCCAAAAACATTCGAGGCACCTTTCTCACCGCAAAGTGGATTTGTAACATCACAGGCTACTTCTACTTCAACATCCTTCAATCGTTTATCAAAGTCTGTTAAATCAATTCTAGCAAGCTTATCTAGTTCTCCGCCGCCAAAACCAATTTCTTTTCCTTCTTTGTCTGTCAATTTTCCACCAAGTGCCTGAATTGCACCTGCCCCTCCGTCATTAGTAGAGCTGCCACCAATGCCTATTAATAACTTTTTCACTTTATGGTTCAAACAATCCTTTATTAACTGTCCTGTACCATAAGTTGTAGTCACAAGAGGATTCCTCTTTTCTGCCGGAACAAGTGCCATACCGCTTGCACTGGCCATTTCTATAATTCCTGTTTCTTTATCTCCCAAAATTCCATATTCTGATTCTACTTCATTCCCCAGTGGTCCAACCACTCTCAATTTGTATATCTTTCCACCTGTTGCATCCACAAGTGACTGCATTGTTCCCTCACCCCCGTCAGCCATAGGAACCTGTATACAATTAATATCTTTATTTACTTTCTTAATCCCTTTTTCCATAGCTTCACAAGCTTCTTTCGCAGTCATACTCTCTTTAAAAGAATCAGGCGCCAGCAAAATATTAAAATCTTTTTTCATGTTTATTCCCCCTTACTGACTACAATGTATTTAAAATTTTATTTTTTATTATTTGTATACGTTTTTACAAGATTCATAAACCATCATACAATAATTTCTATTTTATTATTATACTTTTTGATATACGAAACAATATTCACTTGCACAAATTTTAATCGTTATCAAAGGCATTTTTTTATGTATATGCATAAACATTTTGAGGATAAAAAAGATTTCGTATTGAAATAAAACTAACTTCATCATCATTTTCAAGCCTTCCTATATTCCCAATCAAACTTGTTATTTCAAGATTTTCTACAATATCTTTACTATCATATACTTTTGTAACAGGATCAAAGTATCCCAGTTTAACCTTGGACGCTGCACCAATTGCAGTAAAATATGCAGCTCTTATATTCTTATTTTCACAAAACTTTGTCAATTCTGTTATTACTTCATCACCCTTATCCAATTTTACAATATAATTACAACCTGACTTTCTAAATTTCATACAGCTTCACCTCTTAATCAATAATTTATATACAATTATCACTTTTTTTAATAGATAAAGCAATATCAAGTTAAACAAATATTAGTTAATAATAATACTTAATTTCGTTTAATTGCATAATGAAATTAATGCTAATTAGTTCTAAAATTAATAATAGTACAATAAAGCCAGAATAAATCAATATATTTTTTAGGATTCATATTTGTAAGTTTATATATTTTTTTTAGCCTGTAATTAAGAGTATTTCTGTGTATAAATAATCTATTGGATACTTTATTTAATTCACCATTTTCTTCTATGAAAACTTTTAGTGTTTCTCTTAATTCGCCATTTTTATCATTTAAAATAATTAAATCATAAGAATCTTTTAATTCATTAATTTTCCACTTAGCATTGTCTAGAAAAAATAACATTTCATATTTTAGCGAATCAAAAATATAAACGTTAGTATCTGGATGATTTTTCCTACCAAACGAAAGTGTCTCTTTTGCTATTTCATATGATTTATATACATCACATAACTTATTGTATACTTTTCCCACCGATATTTTCACATCAGTATCTGTCTGTTTTTGTATCTTTTCATGAATTTTCTGTATTCTATCTTTGCAATCTATAGATTTGTATTTACTATTTGGACATTTGTATAATAAAACAATTGTTTTTGAATCAATAACTGCTACCAATGATTCTTTTAATGTTCCCTCTAAAATTGATACTACATTGTTCAATATATCCAAATCTTTTCTTCTGGAAATCTCTTTAAAATTAGCCTGAATAATAAAAATAGCCATGGGATGGTTTTCAGATATTTTAAATTTTTTTGTATATTTTTCAAGTAAATTAAATGATCCTTGGTTATTACTTATAAGTGAAACTATCATATCTTCTTTAATTCTGTTACTCCATTCAAGTTCCTTCATAACATAGGCTTGTTCTATCATCATTTCTGCAGTCATCTTAATTAGTTTGCCATAGCCTATAACCTCGTCTCTTTTTCCAGTAATACCAATTACTCCAACAACATTATCCTTAAATTCTATAACTACATTAGTTCCCTGCTGAACTCCATTCAATTCTCTACACTGCTTTTCATCAATGCTAAACTCTGATTTTCTCTGAAGTGCCAGAACTGCACCTTCGTGAATAGTTCCAATCCTTTCCTTATTACCTGATGCTATTATAATTCCCTGTTCATTCATTATATTTACATTTTTATTAACTGCCCTCATTGTCCTATCTACTATTCTTTCTGCTAATTTACTACTTATAATCCCCATTATAATTTCCTCCTTATTATAAATGATACCGTCAAGTTTTGTTCTACTACAATGTGCATATAAATAAAAACAATATATTGATAACGATTAATATTTGTGCAATTGAACATTGATATATGTCCGCATAAGTTTGATTGAATCAAGCAATAAAATTTAATTGTTAAGTTGCATATTTATAAATATATTATATAATTAGTAAATATTTTTTGCTTCATAATTTTATAAAATGCATTACATTTAAATTTGTCTAATATTTTAAAAATGACACATTACAAAATTAATTGTAATGTGTCAAATATGAAATAAAGATTAGTAATTATTATTTGTTATTTCTATTATAATTGATTAAACATCCTGATAATATAATCTTTAATTCAGTATCTGTTAATTTATCAACTTTTAATTTGAAGTTTTCAAGTTTATCTCTTACTATATAAGCATCTATTTCAGATGGGTGTTCAGAAATAGCCTCTCTTATATTAGGAATAAATATATAATCGTTACATTCAAACTTCGGTTCATCTTTTATAACGAAAGGAACTAAACCCCAGTTTATTAAATTTGAACGATATCTTTTTGTAGCATATTCTTTTGCAATATTTGCATATCCGCCTAAAACTTTTTGACAACTAGCCGCCTGTTCCCTAGCTGATCCGTCTCCAGGTTTTATAGCATATATTACACTTCCTATAGCTGTATTTTTAAAGTCTACACTATCAAAATCTTTCTTAACTGTATTAAATACCTTTTCTAAATCATTGTTTGCATCAAAAGGAGATTTTCCAGAAATTCTATCCTTTTCTGATTTTTGAATCTGTTTTGCTCTTCCTACATATTCAGGATCTTTACGTGATAAAGTAAATTCTGAAAGCTTTAATGGGTTAGATCTATAAGAAGATGTATCACCAGAAGGTATCAATTCATCTGTTGTAGTTACAGGATCCTTAATTAAAGAAGATACTTTTAGAACTAGATTGTCTGAAAGTTCTTCCATAGTTGGCCAATCTTTAATATTAGGTCCAAATCTTAAATTCTCATCTTTTTTCGCCTTATTAAATCCATCATAAACACGATTATCATAAATTGTTTTATTAAAATAATATTTAGGTATATTAAAGTTTGTATCTAAATCTGTAGCTGCTGTTATAAATCCTTTATTTACAGCTGTTGCCGCTATTGAACGTGCATCCATTAATGCTACATAAGAAAGTTGTCCATCATTAGGTTTTGATCCTTCACGATTTGGAAAGTTTCTTGTTGTATGTCTTATACTTAATGAATTATTTGCAGGAGTATCTCCTCCACCAAAACATGGCCCACAGAAAGCAGTTTTAAGTATTGCTCCTGTTGGCATTAATTCAGCTGCAACTCCATTTTTAACTAAGTCATAATAAACAGGCTGACTTGATGGATAAATGCTTAATGTGAATTCATCATTTCCTATAGAATTTCCTTGTAATATGTTAGAAGCTTCACAGATATTTTCATAGTTACCTCCAGCACATCCAGCTATACATCCCTGCTCAACATACAATCTATTATTTCTTACTTTATCTTTTAAAGATATTTTGATACTCTTATTTGATATTCGTCCTTGTGCATCTTTTTCTACCTTATCTAATATATCATAAAGATTTGCATTAAGTTCATCAATAGTATATACATTACTTGGATGGAAAGGCATTGCAATCATGGATTTTACTTCTGATAGATCTACACATATCATTTTATCGTAATATGCAATTTCTCCAGGATTTAATTCTTTATAAGCATCTTTTCTTCCATGCAATTCTAAGTAATCCTCAACCTTGCTATCAGTTCTCCATATAGAACTTAAACATGTAGTCTCTGTTGTCATTACATCAATACCATTTCTGTATTCTACAGATAAGTTTCCTACTCCAGGTCCAACAAACTCCATAACTTTATTTTTAACAAAACCACTTTTAAATACCTGTCCAATTATTGAAAGAGCAACATCCTGTGGTCCTATGCCTTTTTGTGGTTTTCCAGTTAAGTAAACTCCAACAACTTCTGGATATGATATATCATAAGTTTTTGATAGTAATTGCTTAACTAGTTCTCCACCACCTTCACCTATTGCCATTGTACCTAACGCTCCATAACGTGTATGGCTATCTGAACCTAAAATCATCTTTCCGCATCCTGCCATCATTTCACGCATATATTGATGAATAACTGCTAAATGAGGCGGTACATATATTCCACCATATTTTTTTGCAGCAGATAATCCAAATAAATGATCATCTTCATTAATTGTCCCTCCAACAGCACAAAGACTATTATGACAATTAGTAAGAACATATGGTATTGGGAATTTTGTAAGACCACTAGCACGAGCTGTCTGTACGATTCCTACAAATGTAATATCATGAGAAGCCATTGCATCAAATTTAATATTTAAATCTTCATCATTATCTGATTTATTATGATTTTTTAAAATTGAATATGCAATTGTATTTTTTTTAGCATCTTCTTTATTAAAAAATCTATTTCCCAATTTAGCTTTAAGTTTTTCATTTGATTCTTTGTTATCAATATATATCTCATTTCCGTTTAATAAATATGCACCTTCATCATGTAATTTAATCATAACTTCCTCCTTATATAATGTAATAAAATTTCATTTATTGCTTAATCAAGGCCTAACATTTTTGCCGGATATTTTTTTGTCATATTATTAATAGCCTCTTCAGATAATCCGGAATTCTTTAGGAATGATACGTACTCATATAATTCTTCACTCCAAACAGGATTCTCAACTTGTCCTCCATCAGTAGATATTATTGTAGATTCGTATCCTAAACTTTCAATTGCTTTCAAATTTGTTGAAAAATTTTTCTCATATTTACCATTGACACGGTGTGCATAACATCTTTCAAAATACACATCATATTTTATCAATGCTCTTTGGTCATCCAAAGACATATTTACAGTAGGCCATTCAGGATGATTTATTAAAATTTTTTTCACACCAATTTCTTTTGCTTTTTCAACAACAACTCTAATTTCATATGGTGATAGATGACCTGTGGCAAGAACAACATTATGCTGTGCGATTAGTTTTAAAATCTCTAGAAGTTCAGGAACAATTTGTCCATTATTCATTACTTCAACGCCATCTAACATTCCTTTTTGTTTACGTTCATTAGCAGCAAATGAAGTTGGTAACCAAATAATTTTTGCATTCATTTTAATAGCATTTTGTACTGCTGCAATATTTAGTCCTCCTATTTGAGGGTTTAAAACAATTCCACCAAATACATGAATTCCTTTAACTAATTGTTGTGCTATCCATGCTCTATCCATTGTAGGTACTACATGAGATTTTAAAACAACAGCACGTGCGCCAACTCTTTTTGCTTCTTTTACTAATTCAATGTCATTTAATCTTCTTTCCCTAATATCAGGTGCAGTATGGATATGTAAATCAATAATACCTTCTAAGCCATTATCTTCGCACTTCATTTTTTCCTCCTGTTTTAACTAAAGTATATTCGGAAACCCTTAGGCCTCCATTTATCTTAATCCCGAAGGGTGCTTTTTGATTATTCCCCCCAGAATTTCAAACAAAAACTAAAAT